>NZ_LRPE01000012.1 GCF_001605885.1 Acinetobacter lactucae
GTATAGATTTATTAAAGCCACAAATCTAAAGAAATATTTCAATTGAAAAAATAAGGTTTTATTGTGACACATATCACAATAAAAACATAAAAATTTCAAATTATACTTATAAACATCAATTACTTACCTATATAATTTTTAATATTATTATTTTTAAAAATATTAAATTTATATATATTTTATCACATCATATAGTGTTTTAGTGAGTAAATTTAAATATGATTTCATAATTAATTTTAATAATCCACTTATTTCATTATACTTAATTTAACATTCAATACAGTAATAAATTATTTTAAATATTAAATGAATTTCATGTTTAATTGAAAATAATTCATTTCACATTATACAAAATAAAAATATATAATTATTAGAATTGCAATTTAATTTTTTATTATGTCAACTCAACGTTTAAAATTAAAACTCCCATCTGGACATGATCAATTATTACTTCATTCTTGTTGTGCTCCTTGTTCAGGAGAAGTCATGGAAGCATTAATTGATTCCGGAATTAAATTTTCTATATTTTTTTATAATCCTAATATTCATCCAGTAAAAGAATATCTCATCCGCAAGGAAGAAAATATTCGTTTTGCAGAAAAGCATAATATTCCATTTATCGATGCAGATTATGACACGGATAATTGGTTTGCTCGAGCTAAAGGTATGGAAGATGAACCAGAACGCGGTATTCGTTGTACCATGTGTTTCGATATGCGTTTCGAGCGAACTGCCCTGTATGCACATGAACATGGCTTTAGCCTCATCAGTAGTTCGTTAGGAATTTCCCGTTGGAAAAATATGGCTCAAATTAATGACTGCGGAATTCGAGCAGCCTCTCATTATCCAGATATTCAATATTGGGATTATAACTGGCGCAAAAATGGTGGCTCTAGTCGAATGATTGAAATTAGTAAGCGTGAAGAATTCTACCAGCAGGAATATTGTGGCTGTGTATATTCTTTACGTGACACCAATCGTTGGCGTATGAGTAATGGTCGAGACCGAATTAAACTAGGTGTTAAATTTTATAGTAATGCCATGGAAGAAAATTAAATCTTATTTCTCTTAAAAAATTAATTCATTCTAAGCTATATTTATTGCTAATAAAAAAAGGCCACATCTGGAGAATGTGGCCAAAAGGTGTACTGTACTGAGCTTTGATATTATTAGAATAATGAAGTTAGCTTAAAATAAGATTAATAAATTTTTTCTATTTTTAAAAATTTCATCAAAATATTAAAATCGTATAAATATTTTACCCTTCTCATTAAAAATAAAATCGCTCTAAAATCCAGATATTAATTTGAAAAGTTTAGCTATTTTACTTTTTAATGCTGATAGCTAGTCTCCTAATATTTTCTACTATTTCCTCAGGTTGATGTGCAGCATAGCCGAACAGAACTGCTGCTTTTTTCGACTCAAGTTGACAATATCTTGATAGAGGTTGAATCTCCAAATCCAATGCCGAGCAATGAGAAATAAACTCCTTCTCAGTCCATGATGCTTTTAACCAACATATAAGATGAATACCTGAATCTGTCGGCTGAACATCCAGTACATCTGAAAGGTATTCATTAATAACGTTAATCAATACTTGTTGACGCTCATAGCATGCTTTTCGAACTTTACGTACATGTCGAGCATAGTGGCCTTGTTGAATGAATAAAGCTAAAGCGACTTGCTCTAAATATGAACTTCTCACGTCAGTATAGTATTTAGCTGCACTAAAGGTTTCAATTAATGCTTCGGGTACAACCATGAACCCTAAGCGAAACTCCGGAAACATCATCTTGGTAAAAGTACCAGAGTAAATGACTCTTTGCTGCTGATCTAAACCTTGTAGTGCTTGAATTGGGTGAGTGCCATAGCGAAACTCACTATTATAATCGTCTTCAAAAATCCATTTTTCTTGTTTGTTTGCCCAATCTAATAAAGCAAAACGTCGAGCTAAACTTAAAGTTCCCCCTAAAGGAAACTGATGTGAAGGCGCCGTATAAACAAGTTTGCTTTTGAAGTAATGATCTGTAATGTCAGAGATTTGCATTCCCTCTTCATCACTTTCGATCAAGTTTACCTGAGCACCAAAACTTCGAAAAATCTTAAAAGCTGCATCATATCCCGGCTCATCCAAACACACTTCATCATTTGCTTGAAGTAAGGCATAGGCCGTTAAATGAATAGCTTGCTGCGTGCCATTTACGATAATAATTTGCTCTTCGTTGCAGTTCAGCCCTCGAGTGGAGCGGACATATTCACAAATTGCCTGACGCAAAGGTAGATAGCCACGGGGGTCGTAAAATTGTCCAAGCTGATAATATGACTGCCGCCATGCTTGTGTTAATAACTTTCCCCAAAGTTGATGAGGAAATAAATCAATACAACCTACCCCCACATGGAACATCTTTTTCTTTTGCGTTAACCACGATTGCTTTCGCCATGAATCCAATAAAGCTTCAATATTCGGATTAATATTCAAGGATTGATGATTATTTTTAGATGTTTTCTTTGAATTTTCTTGAACATGTATTAACTGATCTGGTACGACCTCAGCAACATAGGTTCCCGAACTTGGTTTGGTAAATAAATATCCCTCATCCAGTAATCGTTCAAGAGCCGCTAATACAGAATTCCTTGAAATTGACATCATCTCTGCCAAGGCACGACTTGAGGGTAATTTTGTTCCGGCAGTTAGCCTTCCATCTAAAATTGCATCACGCAAAGCCGTATATAGCCCATCTTTAATCTGGCCTTTTGGCAAAATTAAATGTGGAAAAGATGCAGAAATCGAAGCGGCCATATCAAAACTGGTACTGTTAAAAATATCAAAAGTGTATCTTATAAAATACCACTCTCAAAACTACACTCTAATTGTCGATTTTTATTACTTTAAAACAGAGTGCAATTATTATGCAAAATCAAGATCTTCAAATCGTGCCAGTTCAACAGCAAGACTATACGCAATGGGAAAAATATTGGCTTGCCTACCAAAATTTTTATCAAGTAAATTTACCCCTTCATGTCACAAAAGTAACGTGGGAACGATTTTTCGATGAGAATGAACCTATGTACTGTGCTGTTGCCAAACAAGACGAGCAAGTTTTGGGAATTGTGCACTATGTTATTCATCGTTCAACATGGGCAGAAAATAATTACTGCTATTTAGAAGACCTTTATGTTTCACCTGAAGTTCGTGGGCAACATATTGGTAAGCAACTCATTGAATATGTGCAGAAGCAAGCAATCGAACAAGACTGTGACCGTTTATATTGGCATACTCAAGAAACCAATCTAAGAGCCCAAAAGCTCTATGACTGGATTGCACAAAAACCAGGAATTATTGAATATCGTATGCCTTTGAACTAAAAAAATGAAAACACCAAAAGCTGCAGTGCTTTTGGTGTTTAAATTTTAGCAAGAATAAGCTTTATCAGTTTGTCATTAATAGTTGAGCATTGATTAAACGCTGCAAAACGCATGAGCTCTTGCTCCAATTCGAAAAAGAAAAGCTCCTTATTTTTTACTGTTTTTTCTAGATGCAGACTAATTACTTCTAACTCTTTTATAGAACGATGCGCTTTACAATCTAATCGGCCAACTAACTCATCTTGATATAGAATCGGTAAACAAAAATAACCATATACCCGTTTAGCCGCTGGTACATAGCATTCAATTCGATAATCAAACTCAAATAAAGAAGTTAAACGGTCACGATGAATAAGCGAGTTATCAAAAGGTGAAAGTATTTTTAAACCGAACTCAGTATTAAGCTTTTGTTCTATTGCAGCGGCATCAACATATAGCGTTTGACCATTCTCAAGCTTAATTGCAGATACTACACCTGCGTCAATATATTCCTCCAGCACGGCACGCATAGTTTCTTTTAAATTATTTTTCTTTAAATGAACCAATTGTTTCCATGTAAATGCACCATGTGCTCGAAGCGTATTATTAAATAAATACTGCGCATATTCATAAAGCGTAGGCATACTTAAATCAATATTTTCAGGCAAGCAGCGCTCGGTCAAATCATAGACTTTTTCCATTCCGTTACGTTCACAGATCATCAGGTCACCCTGCATATATAACTGCTCAAAAGCACGGCGGCCTGGTCCAGTATTCCACCAGTTTCCTAAACTCTTTTTATTATTCTTATCAATATCACGGAGACGAATTTTTCCTTCAGCACGAACACGCGCCAAAATTTCATTCATGAGCTGCTGATCGCCTCTATTAAAATAACGGCTTTCCCCTTTCCTCACAGACATCATGGCAGGCAGTGCATAGCGATAATCTTTCATAGGAAGATAAGATGCGGCATGATACCAATATTCAAAAATCTGGCGCTCGCGTACCAAACTATTGAGATGACTTAGATCATAATCAGGCACTCGGCTCCACAATATATGGTGATGAGCTCGCTCTACAACCGATATGGTATCAATCTGCACATATCCTAAATGCTCAATGGCCTGTAAAGTGCCTTCCAAGCCTTGTGCAAATCGACTAGTTTTTCCTAGGCCTTGATTGAATAAAGCAAGCTGTTTCAAAGAAGAAGTCATAAAAATCAAATATTGTTGTATTCATTTAAAAGCGGAAATTTTTCAGTTCTATCGTATCACTATTTCCTGATTTACTTGTGTTTTAGAATCGGTAATTCTCTATAAAAAGACTCTCAGTTAACTCAACGTTTCACAGACCCAGCTTAAAATAACTTTTAGGAGCCAATCTAATCACTAAAATAACTACTAATATCACACTAGCTAAATGGAAAAGCCATCCCGCTTTGTAAGCCCCCGTAAGATCATGCAAAATTGCAATAATCCATGGCGGAATTGCTGCCAATAAGAAACCACCGCCTTGCATCAGTGCAGATAAAGCACCTGCATAAATCGGCTCATCAAAATGATCTAATGCAACTATAAGCGTTAAGGCAAAACATCCTCCCAAACCCGCGCCTAAACAAATTGCCCAAAGTGTAGAAGCAAACTCAGGCATAAAAGCCATTCCCGTAAACCCAACCATTTGCATAGCTAACGTAAACCATAGCCATGGACGTCGGTCTTTATATTTTCTTGCTAAAACGGGCAAAATAAGTGCTGAAGCTGCTTGGCTCAAGGCCAGTAAAGCAAGTAGTTGTCCACTTTGCGCTGCACTCCAACCCTGATCTTGAAAGGAAGGCGCTAACCAAGCTACGACTGATGAGTAACCACCATTTACAAGCCCGAAGCAAACCATTAATAACCAAGTTCGAGGTTGATTTAATAACTTTCTTACGGGCGCACGATGAATGGATGAGCTAACTTTTGATGGTAAAAAAGCCAGTGCCAATATAAATGCAAATAAAGCTGGAATAGCAAAAAAAGCCAGTCCAATCGACCAAAGGCTCGTTATATTTGAAATTATGGGAGCTAACCATGCTCCTAACGCCCCACCGCCCATGAGCATAGCTGAATAAAGCCCCATCATCGGACCTATGTATTGGCTAAATTCTCGTTTAATCATGCCCGGAAAGGCCGCTTGTATCATCGCAACGCCAAATCCAATTACTATTGCGCTAATAATTAATCCTTGGGCTGTAGGTAATAAAAAACGCACAGCACATCCCGCACAAATGGCAAGTAATGCACCGAGAATAGCTTTTCGTTCGCCCACATAGTTCTGCAATATTGGCCCAACAAATGCAACAAGCCCCATAAGCATCATCGGTAGCAAAGTAAGTAGCGCCATTCCTTGTAGGCTTAAGCCAGTGGCTGTTCGAATATTGGCAATCAGTGGTCCAATACTTGTGATAAATGGTCTTAAATTAAGGCCCACCAAAGCTACCGTTACAACAAGCATGGGACGAGTCAAAAAAACTCCAGACTGCTTCATTCTTCTGAGCCTAAATTCTTGGCTTGATAATTATTCCAATGCACATAAAGATCAGTACGGTTTTCAACTCTGATCGGTATATATTGAATTTTCATTGATTGCTCAGAAAACGGCTTGGCAAGCTCAATATATATTTCGGCTGTAGACAAACCAAATGGTGTTCCATCTTCATTAGAATATGCATAGCTCACCGACTTGATACCTGCTAAACGCATTGCAGCCATACACATTGGGCATGGATGGCCACTTGCATACACAGAACAGCCTTCTAAATTGGCAGATCCTAAAACTTGGCTGGCTGCACGAATCGCTAGTAATTCGGCATGTGCGGTGGGATCGTTAGTTATCAGAATCTGATTTACGCCTGAAGCAATAATTTCTCCATTCTTTACAACCACTGCTCCAAATGGTCTGCCACCTTTTTCAATATTGTTATAGGCAAGCTCAATCGCATTACGTAAAAACTGTTCACCTTTTTCCATCATGTACTCTCACTTTTTATTTTGCACCAGCTGCAAGAAGTCTTTTTTCAATTTCGCGGTAGCCTCGTGAACGTGCATGTTGTAATGGCTTAATGCCGTCTTTATCTGCTAAGTTCGGATCGGCACCTGCTTTTAATAAAAGCTCTACAATGCGTTGATATTTTGATTCTCCATTGCCCAAAATAATGGCCTCAAGCAATGCGGTCCAACCAAAATTATTAACATGATTAACATCTACACCAGCCGCTATTAATGTACGAACTGTTTCAACATGGCCTCGCTCCGCTGCGGGAATGAGCGCAGTCCCACCGTAACGATTAGTACTTTTTAAGTTCGCACCATGCATGAGTGTCATTCTTAGAATTTTTAAATATCCCTGTGCGCCGGCGTACAAATACGGACTGTCTTGAATATTATCTTTTGCATTTACATCCGCACCCGCCTCTATCAGCATATGAGCAGCATGTACATTATTTGCTCTTGTTGCGACCATCAAAGCAGTAGAACCAGTTTCATCCCGCTCATCAATTAAAGCCTTTTGAGATAAAATCTTTTTTATAGAATGAGTGTCGTTATTTATTACTGCCTGATGTAAAGGGTACTCACTCATTGCATTCGTCATATTTGTAAAACCTAAAGCCCCTAACGCGACGATCAGATTCATCCATATTAGTGACTTACGCATGCTGGTCTCCCAATAGAAATTTATGGCAAAACATTTTGCAAATAGAATAAACATCACCAAAAGTATTTGGAAATTAAATTATTTAATCGATACTATTAAGATTATAAATACTTATCTGATCTGCTTTTAAACGTAGCGATGCTTAATATGTTTGATCCTCGCCTTTTACGTGCTTTTGTGACTATTTTTGAAACGGGCAGTTTTACCGCGGCCGCCGATCGATTACACCTGACTCAGTCAACGATTAGTCAGCAGTTAGCACGGCTTGAAGAATCAGTCGGTCATGCGCTTATAGATCGAACAGCAAGACCTTTCAAATTGACCGTTTCGGGAGAATATCTGATTGGGTACGCGCAAAGGATTTTGACTCTTCAACAAGAAGCTGAGGCCCTACTTAAAGATCCGGCAGGAAGTATTCCTATTCGTATTGGTTTACCAGAAGATATGATGAGTTCTGCAATGGCTGAAGTTTTCGGTATATTTGCCAAAGAGCATCGTTCCATTCGTTTAGACGTAACCTCTGGCTTAAGTCGGAACCTAACAGAACGGTATCGGAATGGTGAATTCGATATTATTATTGTCAAAGAACCCGCGGCCAGTGCTGATCACCACGCTACATTCCCAGAAGAGATGGCATGGTTTGCAAGTGAAAACTCAAAGACTCCATGGACTGACCCCTTGAGTTTAGTCACTTTTCCTCAAGGAGGACTTTATCGCGACGAAATGTTCGCAACCTTAGAACGTGAGCGGCGACGTTGGTATATTGCTTTTACTGGTAGTAGCCTAGAAAGCGTGTTAGTCAGTGTTGAAACAGGATTAGGGTTATCTTTATTGCCTGTAGCTACGACCAATGGACGTAAAGTACATCGATATAACTCATTCGGGGCTGTGCCACCTATGGTCGTTTCAATTTACACATGGGAAAAAGCTGGGATAATTTCCCAGCTTGTAGATAAAATGACGACTGTTTTACAAAAACGTTTTCAATCCTCAATCAATGTTTAACTTATGTCATTCGAACTTTCAGCAATAAGTTTTTCCGCCATTTCTTGAGTTTTTCTTAAGCCCGGCATACGGAATTCGGTATGCCCATAATCTTGGATAGATTTCCAACGTCCACCCCAAGTAAGCCCCACCGATTCGGCAACTTGTCCATATAACCGATAGCCTTGCATCGCCCATGGATCCCGCTCAGAAATAACGACTTTCCCATTTCGTTTAAATGCTACATCAGCAGCTAAACCAAATTGATGATAGCTTTGGTAACCTCTCGCTCTAGTCGTGTTAGGATTGCCCGCCAGCATATTCTGACGTGCTGGGCTACGATAACCTTCTAATAGAACCAACTCATAACCATACTGTTCTTTCATGATTTTAAACACCATGAGTAAACGCTGTTTATAACGTGGGTTCATTTTGTCCCATTTACGATCAACCAAAGTCGTGTCCAGAATAGCTCGACCATCGAAACTTGCATTATCAATCGGTGAAGAATTAATAGCTCCACTATTTTGAGACGAATATTGCTGCTCTAACTGCGTCGCCTCAACAATTGCGGCCTCAATTAAGCTTTCATCTACTTCTGGTGGTGGTGATAATATTTCACCATTTAAAAGTGCATAGATTTGAGGGTCAGTTTTTTTCAGATATTCAGCTTCAATTCGAGTTGAACTAATGGGACGAGTAAAAGCAAAAATTAATATACTGGCAAACAAAAAAAAGCCTGCAATTACAATCCACCATTGCTGTAAATGCCAATGAGATTGTAATTTTTCAGGAGCAGCTGCCTGATTCATCGTTTGAGCAAATTGCTTCACCTGATTCAGCTGTTTACGGCCTTGTGGTAGTAATGACAAGACGAAATCTTTGCTTCTACTCCTTAGCTCATAAGACATTAAAAATGCTAAACCAATTGCCAAGCATGTAAAGCAAAAGAAAATGAGAAAGATCATCATCAGTTCATTAATTCACGGCAAAAGGACTTCGTGTAATTTTAATATCTACCGATGCCTTAGGTGGCTCAACCTCAGGTTCTGGTTCGGCTTGAGCTTTACTCTCAACTACGGGTTTAGCCTGTGCTACTTGCTGCTGCGGCTTACCCATTGTTTTTTGCTGAGCTGGCTGTACTTTAGGTTGAGTCGTTTTAACTACACTTGTCTGTGGTTGAGGCACAACTTGAACTTTCTTCTCACCTGTTAGCTGTTCATCAAATGGGGAAACTCGTTGTTCATTCGCAGCAACAGCTTTATGGGGAACAGGTTTAAAGATATTACTTAATTCATTATCTTTTGGCTGTTCAAAGCCATCACGGCTCATTGAGTCTGTTTCGTTGTCTTGACTTACAGCAACCTGATTTTGTTCATCAGAAGAATGAGCAGCATCTTGATTTAAAATTTGCTCTTCTGTTGATTTACTCTCAATTGCTGCTGATTCTGACGAATTCGGTTGAGACAAGAACAGGAATAGCGAGATGCTGACAAACACCCCTGCAATTACACCAATCACAATATAAAGTAGTGGTGATTTCGGCTTTTTTTTATTCGATTGTAAAACTCGAATAGAAGTTGGTTTTTCCTGAGCCATTTCGTACCATCATCAAGGTAAATAAATTGTAATATGCGCTTGCTCTTGCGGAGCAGAAATCACATTTTGATAATTAGATAATGCTTTATCATTTTGATTGTTCAGCATAAATCTTAAGCCTGCAAAGGTAAGTAATGCAAAAATCAATAAAAAGATCAAAATCCAAAAGAAAGGTACTTCGCGATGGATAATATTTCGTATTTGATCGGGAATTGCCGAGAACGGCGAAAATGCAACTTTTTTCCCTTTTAAATAGTCAATTTCATCACCCACTCTTGATACTAAATGGTTCAGACTTTCGATAGACTCAATGCGGTACTTACCTTGAAAACCAAGTAAAAGGCAGTAATGAAATACTTCAAGAGCAGCTAGGCGTTCTTTGCCACGGCTTCGCAATTGCTCCAAAATTTCAAAAAAGCGATAGCCCGCTAACTGAGAACCAAACAAGCTCAATTGCAACGGACTAATTAACCAAGCATTCTGTAAATTAAAATAGCTTGGATCTTGTTGTGTTACGATGGTTTCATCAATTAATGCACAAAATGCATATTTAGCATCATGAATATCATCAGCTGAAAATTGCAATTTTTTAGCTTGTTGCTCAAATTGATTAAGCAAATTTAAGGTTTTTTCACGGAATTGCTGTGGATCTGCCGGTACATATTGATTTCGAATTAAAAAAATCAAATAAAAGCCATCATGCAATAAATCAATAAGATTAATTGCCTGTAGTTTTGTTTGCGACTGGCTATTGTTATTTCCACCCGTCCCGATTTGCCCATCGTCAAATAAAGAAGGAGCGCCTGTAGATTGTGACATTTTTCTCTCCTTTACCGTTAAGCGTTCATAACCGCAATCAATTCAATACTGATATCTTGGAAACCAGCTGGAACATAAATGCAGATCGTCTCTGAATCTAACATGCGCTGATATAGCTCGTGATGCGGTTCAATTTCAAAATAACTCACACCAGAACGTACTGGTATTGCAGTTGGAACTTGAATTAAGTGATGTAATGGAATCGCAGGCAATGCAGCAACTACACGTTGCTCTACATCTAAAGTGCTACCAATCTTGAATCGTAAAGGTACGATCTGGATTAACTCATGGGTCTGCATAGCACTACTTGATACAGCAATATAAAGTCGAGTGTCTCGAGTGATTTTATCGGTTTCAAGACTTCCCACCCAATATGAAGGTCGGATCTCTTTAAGCGCAATACTGATATAACGACTTGAAATAATCGTATCGAGTAAATCACGTAGAATCGTGTCTAACTGAGTAAAACTTTCTTGTAAATTATGGTGTTTATAAGCAGGCAGCTGATCAACATCATAGGCTGTCGAGAAAGTTAATAATGAACCTGCTAAACGCAATAATTCGAAAAACAACCGTTCTGGATGGATTTGTGGATATTGTACAAAGTGATTTAAACCAGCATGAGCTGTATTTAAGGCATTTACTAACCAGAAAGAAACAATATCGCCTGAACGGAATTCAATTAATTTCTGTTCATTTTCTCGGTTATTGGTTTGAATCGTCTTAATTTTTGCCTTAATAACATTCAGAGTTCTTTTTAAGTTTGAAATGAGTGTTTCAGAGGCATCCACATGCAAAATTGGTGGAATAAACTTTCGGTCAATTTCAAAAGCACCAGAGCTTTGACGCTTAATTTTTCCAATCGGCAGATATAAGAAACCATCTAAATTATGATCTGGATTACTATGCACATCTAATAATTTAAAAACAGCACGGCGGCGTAGCAAACTAATATCCGCTTCGGTAGCATTCGTAAATAGGTCATGCGTTTCAACAAGGTGAGATTGATATCTGCCCTTTTGTGCTTGGTTTTGATCAATGAGATTTTGCTTATTTGCTTGTAAAAGTGGCAATGCCAAATAGATTAGCATCTCACCACGTAAATTAAGATCATCTAGTAAAATTGGTTCAGGCAATAGATCGTATGCAGGCGCCTGATAAATTTCACCGTCTTGCCAGATCATCTCTACAGACTCAAGAGCAAGAATATGTGTGCTCAATTGAGCCTCATCGAAACTTAACTTCTGAATACCATACGAAAAAGGCACAACTGCACGAACCGTATGATTTAGGCGTTGTTCATGATAGGTATCTTGAATTTGGAAATGTTGAGGTCTTAAAAATAAACCTTCGCCCCACAGGACTTTTTCAGCTTTAAACATATGTCTTTACCAATCTTTATTCATATTCATTTTTAGGCTGCACACCTAACATTTCCTGAACCATTTGTAATGGATGCTCATCTTTAATGACTTGTGCTAACCATTCATGTAATGGCATTTGACTCCATTTAATCGTTTTTTGAAGCATATAACTCACAGGGCTATGAGGTTCATTTGCTTGGAAGTAATCTGCAATCTCTTGCAGCACTTTCATTGCTTGCTCTCGGTTAGCCAAGTGCGTTTGTGCTTGAGGCTGAAAAGCAGGCTGAGCTGAAACAACTTGTACAGGCGCTTGATTTTCCATAGATGAACTCGTGATGACAGTAGCCTGTTCTTGGATTGGTGCAAGTCCTGCACCAAAAGCTTCTGCTTTATAAATCTTGCGTAATGTGCTGTGAATAGTCTCAAATGCTGAATCAATCGCAGCAAAACTTGGCGAATCTAGTCCCATTAAATGATCGAGAGTTTGCTTTAAAACATCCCACTCAGTTAACACTGAACTAAAATCTTGATAGTTAGAATATTGAAAAGTTTTAGACGTATTAAAAATAGCTTGGTCGAATTGTTCTAATTCCGATGGTCCCGACTGGCTGTCATACTCTTCAGTTTGTTTACGGCGAACATTTTCGTGATAGAGAAAGTTATCGTAATCAAGCAAATTATAATAAGGAGCCGTATTGGTTAAAGGAACTTTCTTTAACAACATCGGAAGTTGATTAATTAAACCCTGTAATAAACCAATTCGTTGATCTAAATCATCATCTTCAATAACAGGATGAATTTCCTGCCAGTATTGATTCAGCATGGAATGGCTTAAAGTTAAACCTTTCGCCATACCTTCAAAACCATAAAGATGAGTCCAAGCTTCTAAGAGCCAAGTTAATAGACGAATATCTTTCGTTTTATCTTTTAGCAAAACACTTGTGTTCTTTGCTACAAAGTCCCAATCTGCTTGTTTGCGCTCAGCAACCCAATCACCTTGATCTAGCAATAGATCATCTTGTGTCTTCGCTTTTTTTATTTCATGAAATTCATTAGAAAATGAAAAGTCGTCACCACAAGGCAAACTATCACTAATGGGTTCAAGTAGTTCAGAAATATCAATATTCATCTAATTTTAGCTCTATTCAATTTTAAACTTCTGACTTCAATTTTTTACTAGTCCTTTTTTTAGCAGCTTTTGCAACCGGGTCTAGTACATATTGAATTTCGTCATCTTTAGCATCAATCATGATAATTTTTGGTAGTTTTTGCTCTGCTAAAGCCACCAAAATTTCTGTAGCCAATGCAGGTAACACTGTAGAATTTAAAATATTATCAACGTTACGTGCACCGCTATCGACTTCTGTGCAACGGCTTAAGAGTAGCTCTACCAAATCATCAGAATACTGGACTTGTGTTCCATATTGTTTCTCAATTCTTGCGGTGATCTTGCCTAACTTATGCTTAATAATTCGTACAAGGAGATCATCATGCAGTGGGAAATAAGGTACAACTCTCATTCGGCCTAAAAATGCGGGCTTAAACTGTTTATATAAACTTGGTTTTAAGTGCTCCATCAACTCTTCAGCTGTAGGCCATTCTTCTACAGGTCTATTTAAGCAAGCCTGCATAATGGCACTTGAACCAGCATTTGATGTCAGCAAGATAGTCGTGTTTTTAAAGTCAATTACTCGTCCTTCACCATCTTCTAAAGTACCTTTGTCAAATACTTGATAGAATAGTTCCTGAACATCACTATGTGCTTTTTCAATCTCATCAAGCAACACAACACTATAAGGGTTACGGCGAACAGCTTCTGTTAAAACGCCCCCTTGACCATATCCGACGTATCCTGGAGGCGCACCTTTTAATGAAGATACTGTATGCGCTTCTTGATATTCAGACATGTTAATCGTGATTAAATGCTGCTCACCACCATATAATTCATTTGCTAAAGTTAATGCAGTTTCAGTTTTACCTACACCACTTGGGCCAACCAAAAGAAATACACCTTGTGGCTTATTCGGATCTTCAAGTTTTGCTTTCGAAGTTTTAATCCCTTGAACTAATTGTGTGAGTGCATAATCTTGCCCCATTACACGCTCGCCCAATTTATCTTCAAGCGTTAATATCTGTTTAATTTCATCATTGACCATTTTTCCAACAGGAATACCAGTCCAATCAGAAATAATTTCATTAATAATTTGAGAGTTTACTCTTTCAAATACTAATGGTTGCTGGCCTTGAATTTCAGCAAGATCTTTACGCAGTAGATTAATCTGATCGAAAGCTTCAGACTCATTAGCGTGATTTTGTGCTTCTAAATCCTGAATTTTATGAACAAGTTCTAATTCTTTTTGCCACTGCTCTTCGGTTTCATGAATTTCTTTTTGCAAAGATTCTAAATGAGCTTTTAAAGTTTCTAAACGTTCATGATGAATTGGAATCTGACGATGCTCATTTTCTAAAATTTGCTGTTCAAGTTTTAAGTTATGTTCTTGGGCCTTTAACTGGTCAAGCTTTACTGGTTGAGCATTTTGGGTCAACGCAACACGTGCTGCAGCCGTATCAAGAACACTAATTGCTTTATCCGGAAGTTGGCGACCACTAATATATCGATGTGAAGAATGAACCGCTGTAACAATCGCCTCGTCATCAATTTGTAATTTAAAATGCTGCTGCATGACTGGAATCATCGCACGCAACATATCTACCGCAACTTCTTCGGTTGGCTCTTCTACTTTCACCACCTGAAAACGTCGGCTCAATGCCGCATCTTTTTCAAAATATTGTTTGTATTCTGCCCAAGTAGTCGCAGCAATCGTGCGTAATTCACCACGTGCAAGCGCTGGCTTTAAAAGATTTGCAGCATCATTTTGCCCTGCTTGTCCACCAGCACCAATTAAAGTATGCGCTTCATCAATAAATAAGATAATAGGATGAGTAGAAGCTTGAACTTCTTGAATCACTTGCTTTAGACGATTTTCAAATTCGCCTTTAACGCTTGCACCCGCCTGTAATAGGCCCATATCCAGTACATGCAAATGGACATTCTTAAGAGCGTTTGGTACTAAACCTTGAGCAATTTTTAAAGCTAGACCTTCAACCACGGCTGTTTTACCAACGCCTGGCTCTCCAGTTAAGATCGGGTTATTTTGGCGTCTACGCATTAAAATATCGAGCATTAAGCGAATTTCATATTCACGCCCAATAACTGGATCTATACCGCCTTTTTTCGCTTTTTCAGTGAGATTAATCGTATATTGATCAAGCGCAGGTGTTTTAGCTGTTTTGGTATTTGCTACAGTTGTGTCTATTGGTTCAGGTTCATCAGACGATGTTTTTGTTTCATCTTGTTGTTCAACACTCTTCTCACAAATTTCAAGAAACTTATGTTTCATTGAATCAATTGGTAAAAGATCGAACAAACTCGAAGCTCTCGTTGCAATTTGATATAAATCAGGCGCAGTTAATAACGCAACTAATAGATGACCGCTACGAATAACTGGATTTTGTTCAGCCGAAGCCAATAACCAAGCTTGTTCAAACAAACGTACAATAGATTTAGCAAAAATAGGAGTTCGAGTATTACCTTTCGGTAATTGAGAAATTGTTTCTTTTAAATCATCAACTAAAGCTTCAGATGAAATTTTATATTTTTTTAATAAAATTTTTAAATCATTCTCTAAAGATTGATTAAGTAATTCTAAAAATAAATGCTCAATTTCAATTTCGTAATTTTGTTGAATAACACAAGCATTAGCCGATTTTTCTAAAGCAGTTCGTGCAACTGTAGAAAGTTTTGTAATTAAAATTTTTAAATTACTCATCATTACTCTCAATATTTTTAAATAATTTAATGCTTAAAATCATAATGCCTGTATATTAACAAAATTCAGCTTTATCAGACAAACTACTCATCATTTCAAGCGTTAATATGTTTTAGTAGATATTTATATCTATATAAAAATATCTCTACCCTTATCCTTGATTAACTAAACTCTGTTTTGGCAATAATTTACAGCCACATGATAATGAATCATTTACACGTGCTGCGGATTTTCCCATAACAAGCATATTTGGATCTCCCGATACAATCGTAGAAACCGTTTTGTGTAACGGACAAGTTGCCTTATCTCCTACACAAGCAATTGCAATTCCATCAATTAAAAATGTACTGTTTCCTGAAATGACTTGCCCTCCACCAGTGGTTGGGCATCCAATCGTAATGTAAGGGCTAGCCATGTTCTTCTCCTTATATTTATAGAACAGTAAACTCAATCCGACGGTTTTTCTTTCTTCCTTCCGCAGAAGTGTTATCTGCAACTGGCTTAGATGAACCTAAGCCTTCTGTAGATAAATGATCAGCAGGAATACTCTTACTAATCAAATAATTTTTTACTGCTAATGCTCGATCTTGGCTAAGTTTTAAGTTTTTAGTCGCATCACCGGAACTATCAGTATGACCAATAATTTTGACTTTTTTACCGCCTACTTTATTTAAAGCAACAGCCATCTCGTCAAGAATTTTTTGACCTGCATCAGTTAAAACTGCACTACCAGATTCAAACTCAATAATTCGATTTTTAAGTGCGTCATCAATGATTTTTTGCTCAGCCTGATTGACTGATAATTGCGAATATAATTGATATGGTGGCTGCACTAACCCTTGAAAAGATTGAATTGTAGGTTGGATATCTGCTGGATTCAGCATTTTTCCACTCAACTCAAACCGAGTACCATTTACGCTTAATTTCCCTTGCGAAACCTTTTTAAGATCGGGGGTAATCACTCGCGTCACCGAGTCACTCCACCCATTTGGAGCAGCTACCGGTCTTACTTGTATTTTATCTACAACCTGATCGGCACCATAAACAGACTGCATTTTTAATAAGATGGCCTGTTTACTCGCTTCGTTAGGAACTACACCTTCTACGACAATCGGCTGAGCTAAAGCATAGTTAGTTATTGCATAGATAAAACAGCCTTTTATGAGCTGTGAAAGTTTAGTTTGATATCGTTGATTCATTTTCATTCACCCAAAAAAGTCTGTCTAAATAGTTTTAAACCTTGATTTAAGCTTAATTGGCGTTGGCATAATGATTGTTCTAGCGTAGCTAAACCAGCATTCTGTTCCAAGTAAGTATCAATCCATTGTGCTTCTATTAAAGAAACCCAGTGTTTACTATCCATATTCTGAGTAAAAATATCGCTAAGAGCTAAAATATCAGCTCCTTGAAAACCGAAGAATAATACCGGTTGCTCTCGATGTAACAAACCTATCAGCACCTCAGTATTATGTTCTTTTAAAAAACGACAAATAATACTGACCCAAAAGGCTGCTATTTCATAACTGTAAGCAGGATTATTAATAGGCAAAATTAAAACTTTATTTAAGCGACTGGTTCCATTTTGTAAAATTGGCTGAAGTAATAATCCTAGCCCAATCATACTTTGCGCCAATTCATAAATACTTAACTTCATGAGTTGAGCAAATGAATGCATCGTATGATTTTCATAGAAACCTACACACTCGCGTTCAGTTAAAACCTGAATCTGATTTTGTAAGTGACCTAATTTTCCGAGTAATAGATCTGAATCTTTAATTCCTTTTAAAGCACGATTGTTTTGGAATAAATCAACGAGTACATGTTTATAGCTATAAGGTGCATACAGCAAATTATCATATGGCAAATCAATTTCTAATAAATGGCTCAGTACCATTGGAAAAGACCGACCTGAACTATCTTCACTTGCCAGTAGGTTCGCCGCTAAAAACATATTTTCTTTTGGATTTGCAATAAAGAAATCCAGTGAAGGCAATGTGTTATAAGCTTCTTTAAAGCTGCCCGATTGCATTGCATATTCCAATGCTTCAGTAATCCACTGATCAAGTAATTGTATTAGCGCATTCTGACCTTTTGTTTTTAAAAAGTCACCTCGTGCAGGACTTTTGCCGTAATACAAAGGAGTGGTTTTTAATGTTTGCATTATTGCTCCTCCTTTCGCATAGAGGTTATTTTCCATGTCATGGTTTAACTCCCGCAGAAGGCTGAGCGAGTGCTGAAACAGGATTTTCAGTTCTTGCTGGAGCAGCTTGAGCTGGTGCTTGCTGAGCAGATACCACACGAGCTGCTTTGTCAGCAGTGACTTTATCCACCAGTTGCATGCCTGCATAACCACGGCTTGAACCGATACTGCCTGAATTGCTGCTGATGAGACGGAAATTCATTTTTACAAATAAAGATGGATCAGTTTTACTACGCCAAAGCATTTCAAATCCGCCATTTTGTTCTTTACGCTGAGCACTATCAATTAAACGGTTAATACCATACTCACCAGGTTCATCAAAGATCGTATGCGTTTGACCTTGTAAATCTACTGCTGTAATACGAGCGCCCGGAATACTTCCTTGGTTTGGCCAAATGAAGTTAACCCACTGCTGAACACCATTTTCATAAGTCATACGCTGACCATCGATATCAACGGTATATGAAAGTAACTGTGGGTTTGGAATTGGGTAGAACTGGAAGTTCGATTGGTTGGTTGCTGGTGCCGCAGGAGCTTGAGCATTCAACTCACCTGTTGCCATACCATTGGCTGGTGAAACATATCTTTGGAAATTCATGACGAATTGAGGGTTTAAACTAATTCCTAAATCTTTCCAAGTTTTAGACGTTAATGTATAACCACGACGAATCACAAATGGATCTAGGCTTTCTTTGACAAAGCGAGAAATACTACCGTTCTCACCCAAGATTTGACCAATTTCACTACTTGTCGCCTGCAAAGAAGCTGATGAGTTAAATGGATATTTCTTAGCAAGATTTGCTGTAAATGGCTGATAAGCTTGCATTACCCATAATTTGTTAATTTCGTCTTGGGTCGGTGTAATTAAACTTTCAAAAGCTTGCGTAAGTGGACTAGCTACCAATTTTTGTAGTAATCGCTGATCAATTTCATTGAAACCAACCGCCATTTTTTCATCGACAATTTTTTGAGTTTGGTTAAATACAGACGTTTGCTCATTAAGGGTTTGCTTGACTAATGTCATCGCATTAGGTCCAATTTCACCCGCATTCTTAAGCTCGTTAAACTTACTACGAACTAGAGCTAAATTTGTCATATATTCATCAAGTAATGACTTACCTTGTTGGTCATCACGTTTGCGAACCAACTGATAGAACATTTGGTATTCTTGAGAAATAGCGCCTTGAGCATTATTTGCCACTTGATTAGCTACTTGCTTATCATCATGATTTAAAACTTTACGCTTAAACCATGCAATAAATCCTTTTTGTGGAGCTGCGAGCTCAGCTTGAACAACCGGATTATCCCAGTTTGTTTCGACTGCTACTCTTTCAATTAATGTTCTAATTGGAGAATTTTGCGGTTCACCTAAGACATCAATATTTTTAACTTGCTGAGCAAATTGACCAGCTTTAGCATAGTGAATACCGCTTAAGAATTTTCTCCATTCCGCAATATATTCTTGTTTATAAAGCGCTGTTAGCTGCTTTCTAATTTGCTCTGGACTACCTGAGAAAGTTAAATCATCAGATTGACGACTATTTAGCACCCAATCTTTACTATCTGTTGGCTTATCTGCAGCCTCTTCAATTGCTTTTTCTACATAGTCATTCCATGCCTTTTGAGTAAATACGCCAGGCAATGCATAACTTCCTAACACAACATTTTTATTGGCTTCACCTACAATCTGACTTACAGTCAACGCAGGGAAACGTACCGCGGCACGCATTTTTATTTCGTTATAAACACGATCACGCGCGGGCATTCCTCGAACAACCGAGAGCAATACTTGACGTGTTTGATCAACAATTTGAGAGTCAGCTTCTAAAACTGGGAATTGTTTATCATTTGCTAAGGTCATTGCATACGACAAGATCTGTTCAGCTTCTTGAATCATATCTGCACGCGGCATTTGACCTTTATTTGCATCTAACCAAGAGCGCCAGAAACGCGTAACCTGATCGCTTAGATGACTTGCATCCATATATTGTGGATTACTCATCATTAAATAAGCTTTTAATGCGTTATAAGCATCCTGCGGATTGGTATCTGAAGGTTCCAAATATTGTTGAGACTGAGCAGTTTGCTTGATCTCAACATTCGTATGATTCGCTTTTAAAGTTGCTTCATTATTTTTTACACGTTGCAAATATTGAGCAATGTTTTGCTGTGTCGGTGTTAATACAATTTGCTTAACACCTTTTAAATATTCGGCTTTTAGCTTTTCACGAAGCTCATTGCCCTGATATAAACCAAAACTAAATTTAAGTGGCCTATTTTCATCAAACTCGTCTAACTGCTGTAGACGTCTTTGAAGAATTAGCAGAGCTTCTAATTGAGTAGACAATTGCTGACCAGAAGCTCTTTCTAATTGAACTACTTTATTTAAGTCAGCTTGCACTTCACCAATTAATTGTTGGTTATTACGATAAGACCAAACCCATACACCTAAAATAATTGAAACACCCGCTAAAGCACCAATAAAAGCAATATAGCGCTGACGTTTTCTGCCCGTATTTACATGCTGCTTAACAAGATCTTTATCTTTTAAAATAACATCTGAAAATAGACCATTTAAGAAATAGCCATGATTAGGGGTATTTTTTGAATAATCTTTTAAATCACTTTGAGCAATTTGAGTAAGCTTAAATTCTTGGGCAATTTGTTCAGTCATTGGACTTTCAATTACACCTTCTTGCAAAGCACTGGTGAAATAAAACCCACGGAAAACAGGTTGAAATTGATATGGATTATCTTCAAAAAGTGTACCAATAAAGCTTTTTAAAGCTGGTTTTAGCGTTTTAAATTCTAACGGGAACGTCATTACGCTTGGCGAAATATTTTGCGAATGACGGCGACTTAAATGAGTCGAACTTACCCCTTTTAGACCATCGTAAAGAATGTTGTAATGTTTTTCGAATAACTCTACAGCATTATGTGAAGAACTCTGTTCATATGGAAGCGTTGCTCCCCAAGCTTGGTTGTATTCTTGAGCTTCGTAAAACTCGAAGAACTCGGTAAAACCTGCAATTAAGTCCATCTTTGAGAAGACTAAATAAACAGGTACAACCACTTCTAAACGTTCTGTTAGATCTTGGATACGAGCACGTAAGTTTTTAGCAAGCTTTAATGAGTTTTCAGGACTTTGACTAATGAGCTCAGCAATACTAACAATTAGAATCAAACCATTGACCGGCGCTTTAGAGCGGTTCTTCTTTAAAATATTTAAGAAACCTAACCACTCAGAATAATCTTCACTATAAACAGAATAACGACCTGCTGTATCGAGCAAAATACCTTCTGTTGAGAAGAACCAGTCACAATTTCGAGTACCACTTAAGCCAGCAGATACCATTTTCTGATGCGTTTCTTCAAACGGAAACTTTAAACCAGAGTTATAAATGGCTGAACTTTTACCTGCTGCCGGGTTACCAATAACCATATACCAAGGAAGCTCATATAGTGCAGCATTCCCTTTTTTATCACCCAACTTAGATTTACGAATCAATTGAATTGATTCTTTCATTTGTTGATTAATAAGCTGAAGTTCTTCTTTATCTTTATTTTTGCCATATTCAGCTTGGTTATCTTTTTCAATTGCTTCAGCTAGCTCTTCACCTTGAGCAGCATGCTTTCTTCGTTGAATAAGCCAATAGATACCATAGACAATAAGACCCAAAGCATAGGCAGTTGCTAAAGCCCAGAATATATGACGAGGAATTGAAGTATATGAAGACATCAATGCCACGAACAATGACACGGCGATAATTGCTTTAGGATTCGTGATGTACTGCCACAAGTAGCCTAAAATTGTATGCATTCTATTCTCGTTCTAAGTCCAAAGTTTAAATTAGTTATTCAACACCATCGCATCATCTTCTGAATTTTCAGTGACAGATTGCACAAATGTATGTGCTGACACCGTATTTTCTCCAAAGACAAAAGGAATGATATGTTCAGGAAAATGCATGCTCAGCATAAAGCCATAAATATCAGCTAAATGTTGGGTATGCCCTAATGAAGATTTCACATAAATATAATGATGCGGTTCTACAGGCGTTTGAAGAAAGTGCTGCTGCAATTTTTTCGAAACCTTTATATCGGTCTGATCTGACAATATCAGTACATAAGGCTCCTCACCTTCATGCTGAGGCAAATCATTGAATTTAAAATTATTAAAAAGCTTCGATGTATCTTGTTGGCCCACAACAACTTTGAGTGCCTTAGAAGGTTCTAATTCCTGAATTTTCACTAAAGGATCGGCCAGTAAACAGCTTGCCCCAAATTCAGCAGGAATATAATCTTTAATCATCCAAGATTTTTCATCGACCAGATCCTGATCAATTTCAGAATCAGCTACGACCAAAAAGAACATCTCATGTTCTCTTTTATGAATACCCTTTAATAGGTGGATCAACTCTTGGTAAGCGAGTTGCTCTCCAAAAAAATGATATTCAATATGGAGCTTTTGAGCAGGAATACCAATCTCAGCAAAGAATTCTAAAATTAATTCATTACTTTGATCATCATTCCAGATATGTAATAAATCCTCCGAAAGAAGGATGTGTAGATTTAAGCGATTTAAACGATAAACTTCTACAATCGGCATTTGAACATCATCATATTCAGACTCAGGATCTACCCATGCCGGATGCATGTGATATTCACGGGCCTGTTGCGATTCATAAAATAAAGTTGAACGTTTTAAATGCTCGGCTAGAAGATATAAATTTTCTATATTTTGTTCTAGTTGCTGTCTTATCAATGACATCATACGAACTTGTCGTGGAGAAGCATATTCACTCTCCTCACGATTGTCTTCATCCAGATCTTTAATTCGGTAAGATAAAAGAGGCAATCCGTAAGAATTTAACAGTTGATCATCCAGCTCTGGACTTTTAAAGTTTTGTAGCTGCTCAATAATGCTTTCATTCTCACCTAATGCATGTAAAGCAAAAGCAGAGTAAATATTAAAATCTAGCTGTTCTAATGGTTGATCAGCTACTGCGTTTTGTTTTTGACTAGTATCATCTTTATCTTGGTTTATAGCTTGTTCTTTCTTGTCTTTATAAGTCTTATAAGCGCTATAAACTAACCATGGCGATAAGATCACCAAAGTAATAACTGCGGGTAGCATCAAGAAATAAAGGAAAAAATCTCCTTTATCTGGATTATATTGAACATCACGCCAGTAGAAAATAATAATTCCACTAACCAATGAAAAAATAGCAATGAATGAGAGTAATATTTTTTTAATCATATTTTCTCTCCAATAAGGCTATAGCAAGTTTCATGGTTATGTACTTTTGGTTGTCGTGATATGAGAAAAGAACCCTGCCCTAAACCACTCCCGTTATTGTGAGTTAAGCAAATGGGTTGTATTTCTGACTCATCCAAGATAAGCCGCAGATCTATCGATAAAGTTGGGCTACACCAAGTTTCCACGAGCTTTTTAAGCTTTAAACTTAACTCTTGATTTGGTAAGAAATTTAGATATTGCTGACGTTTTAATGGCCCAATTTGAATTTCAATTTTTCCGTCAATCTGCTGAATGGTTTCCCCACAAAAGGTGTTAACACCAAGTAAACTCGGCTGATTTCCACCTAACGTTGTTAATTGGTCACTTGCCAATTTAAAAGATTCTTGTACGAATTCTTTAATCGTAATGTCATGTTTAAAAATACATGACAGCATCGTTTTTAATGCATGGACTGTATTATTTTGTCCCTGCATTAATCCTGAAAATTCTGCAAAATATTCATCCAGATCAGCTTGTTGATGCTGTGATCGCACATAGCCATTCAAAGCATGCAGAATATCTAAATAATCGTTTTTATGTTCTATCTCATATCTAATCGGCAGATTATAGGTAATACTAGACTCTACATATTGAGCAGTAAGCTTATGATTAAATAAGCTTAAAAACTCTTTAGTTTCAGCTCGTTGCTGACGTGGAGCCTGTTTAATTTTATTCGTATATGTATAAGGCAAAGCACCTTGTATGCCCGTAAGACCAACGATTAAATTCGTAATATAAATTCGCTCGTCCGTTAATTCTAAATTTTCAATCTCTGTAGCAGGAAAATTTAAATTAAAGGATGTCTCAAACTTAAAATGATCACTCCAAGATGAACACATTGCACGACTTGAATCATGTCTTAATAGTCGTGTGGCTTGAATAAATTCAAAAGACTTGGGCTTTGTAAAGAGCTCAGCTGTTACAGAAGAGTCTTGCCACCAACGTTCTGACTGCATTGGTATAACTCCTGCTGAGATGAATAATCCTTAACAACCAAATCAACGAAACTATTAATTTGAACCTTTAAATTAAAAACACGACTTAACAATTGGCTAAAAATGTATAGGCTATGACCTCTAAATACCGATGAATCAATCTGTAATTCTGCTTTTACCCCTCTTACAAACATTGGGAATGGCTTTCCATCTACAAGCTTGTGAGTGAGTGAAAATTCGAGATGTTTGATTGACTCAATAATTAGATAATTTTCTTTTGATAAAGGTAAGTTATATAACGCAAGTAACTCTTTAATATGAGATACCGCATCACCTTTCATTAAAGCTAAACTATTTAATGAAAGATGCGAAATAACACGCCACTGCTCACTCTGGCTTTGACCAAATTGATAAGGTTTTGTAGGTCTTTTTAAAACAATGGCACGGCGAGCCAAACTACTATCATTTAGATTTAATATATTATTGGACTGTCCTAATGCTTCATGTGGTAAGTCACGATTTGAGCATAATAGTTTAGTACTAATAAAATCCGAACGTGTTGAAGAAGGATTTAAGTTTTTTGAAATAATTGAATAACCCATTTCGACAAAATTGGGCTGTAACTTTTGATAATTCACCGAATAGAAAAAACGTGCCGTGTCAGAATGATAGTGGCTCATCGCAAAAAAAGGCAGTACTGGAACATAGCTTTCTTCTTGACTCGTTTTTTCGCGAACCATATTCATTTCAGTAATTGAATAGACTTGATAAAACTCAGGATGATGAGCATCTGTAATCAGTGGGTATTCTAATTGTTTATGTACAATTTTTTGAGGTTCAGCATATTTTTCAAATAAATTAATGACTGGTGTAGTGAACAACTTAAAATTAGCGACATTTAATTCAGAATAATTTCGAACTATGGCTTGATCATTTAAATTTAATTTAAAATGTATAAGCAGTTCAAAACTACTTTCTTCTAAAGATAAGCGCTTTAAAAAACCTAAATCGAGTTTCAGATAATTAAATTTTTCAGGAAAACAAAAATATTCCATCAGTAAACGATAAGCATGATGAGTATGTTGATCGAGTGGCAATAGACTTTCTTGCTCTGAAAAACCTGTTAACTCAAATGGATTTTTGTCCAATTCAACAATTTTCTGTCCTATTTTAACAGCAAAAGTTGTGCTCTTTTTAAAAATACTATCTAGTACTTGAAGTGGAAAATTAGAAATTGCATCTAAATAAATAGGTAATTTTTCGTTTATTAAACACGCATGAGCACGATTAAAAATTTCAAATTTAAAAGTTAAAGTCGCATTTTGACTTAAATGCATATGGGCACTAGGTGTACTTTTGAACTCTAGCGCTTGCAAGCTTATCGGGAGTAATTTGACTTCTTGCGTGGTATTAAACTCACACTGAACGCCTTTAAAACTGCGAGACTTTAAGACTGTGTGTGCAGGAACAATATGCGCTTCTGTGAGCTGCTTTATTTTATTTATATCTTCAAAACTTATTACAGAACAAGCCGGAAAATGACGTAAGTATTGAGGGAACATTACCTCAAATAAGGAACGTGTAAATACGTCATAACTATCAGCAAGCTTTTTATCAATACGAGCCGAAATTAATGAAAAAGCCTGTATAAGACGTTCAATATGTGGATCATCGATCTGCTCTTGATTTAAAGATAGACGCTGAGCAATTTTCGGATATTTTTGGGCAAATTCACGAGATTGCTGACCAAATTCCTGTAGTTGTTTTTCGTAAAAAGGTAAAAGCTCTTCTATCACAACACACCCACTATGCTTAGGTTCTCGCTGAAATTACATATTGCTGCGTTGTCGGTTTTAACAATGCATCAAAAACGACAGGTTCATACAGTGGATGAATATTTAGATATGCTTGAATGCTTAAACACAATGCCCCCATATTGTGCCCATCCAACAACATCTCTACCCGTATTTGTCTTAACCGGGGTTCATGAGCTGCAATTGATTGTTCAATTGATTGGCAAATCTTGTCTCGATCTAGTGGATTAGCTGTAGAAAGCCCCACAAAATCAATAATACCGAACTGAAGTATAGATTTTTTAACTAGCGGATAATCATCGACTACATGATCCAACTTAGCGACTCGACTGTTAAGTAGGTCTTCCAAATCTTTTGCTACCGATTCTCTTAATTGCTGAATAGAAAGACCTTTTGCATAATCTTCACTTTCAGGAATTAAGCGGTCAAACAAAGTTGAACGAAATCCATAGGGATAAAGCCGATCTAAATTCATTCGAGTTCACAACAAGCATGCTTAAAGACAGCAGAGGCTAACTTTATGTCAGCCTCCACCAAATATTCACTTAAACAATTACGCCGCGTAAGAAGCAGTATTGTTAGAAAGTGACCATTTCTTAGTGACAGCACCTTTAGCAGTACCGTTAATATCTTGTTGATTGTAAGTCCATTCAACAGCTGCGTATTTCAAGCCAAACGCTTCTGTTGGAACACCTTCTTCATTAACTGTTGGAGTTACACTAGAAACTAGAACATGTTTCAATTTAATTTGTAAGTACTTGATACGCTTATCACCATTTGCACGGTAGAAGTCGATTTGTACTTCATCAAATGTATAACCAGCTGAACATGCTTCCCATAATTTTGGGCTAGTTGCATCTAGGTCTTTAACAAAAACCATATCTGAATGTTCAACACGTTCAGCAGTATGACCACCAACACTACTTGAAGTAGCAGATTTAGGTTGACGAATGTTGTGAGACCAAGAGTTAACTTCTAACCAGCCTTTGTGCTCAGCGTCACGAGACTCTCCGTCAACTTTGTATTTACCGCGAAACTCAACGTATATATCTTTCATTTAGAACTTTCCTATTTGTAATTTAAAGTTATTCTTTCGCTGACCTTTATTAATTTGAGGACTGAGGTAACTCAGTGACAAGTCGTAAAGAAACTGACAACTCGTCCAGCTGGAAGTGTGGTCGCAAGAAAACCACAGATTTGTAGTGACCTGGTTGAGCAGGATCTTCTACAACTTTTACAGACGCTTCACGTAGAGGGTATTGAGCTTTTGCTTCTTGAGAAGCACCATCGTCAAGTAATACATACTGTGACAACCACTCATTTAAAAATGCTTCAACATTTCCTGCAGAAGCAAAGCTACCCACTTTATCTCTCATCATTGCTTTTAAATAATGAGCAATGCGTGAAACGGCCATGATGTACTGAATTTGACTCGATAAAGCAGAGTTAGCATTTGCTGTATCATTGTCATATTTTTTAGGTTTTTGAGTTGATTGCGCACCAAAGAAAGCAGCGTAATCAGTATTTTTACAATGAACTAAAGGAATAAAGCCTAAATCGCTTAATTCTTTTTCACGGCGGTCAGTGATTGCAATCTCTGTTGGGCATTTAAATACCACTTCACCATCTTGTGTTTTAAATGTATGTACTGGCAAGCCTTCAACTAAGCCACCACCCTCAACACCACGAATTGCAGCACACCAACCATGCATATCAAATGCATTTGTTAAACGAGTACCGAAAGCATAAGCAGCGTTCATCCACAAATATTCATTGTGGTTCGCGCCCGAAACATCTTCAGCAAAGTTAAACCCTTCTGTAGCTGTTCCTTCCTTTGGATGATAAGGAAGACGACCAAGAACATGTGGCAATGTTAAAGCGACATAACGAGCATCTTCACTGTCACGGAATGAACGCCATTGAACATATTCAGCCGTTTCAAAGATTTTTGAAACATCTCGAGGACGGTCAATATCTGTAAATGACTCAAGGCCAAGAATGCTTGGGCTAGCGGCCGAAATAAATGGCGCATGGGCTGCTGCAGCAACATGAGAGATTTGCTCAAGCAAATACATATCAGAAGGCGTACGGTCAAATTCAAAATCACCGATTAATGCTGAGTATGGTGCACCACCAAAAGAACCGTATTCTTCTTCATAGATTTTCTTAAACAAAGTGCTTTGATCGAAGTCTGTAGCGCCTTGGAAATCTTTTACTAACTCTTTCTTAGTCGTATTCAACATACGAATTTTAATAAGAGGGTTAGATGGAGTCTCTTGACAGAAGTAATAAAGACCACGCCAAGTTGATTCAATCTTTTGGAATTGCTCATTATGCATAATCTGACTTAATTGATTTGAAATCAGAGCATCAATTTCCGCAATACGCTTATCAATTGATAAAGTCATATTTTCAGAAACTGTAATTGTCCCTGCCATTACTTCTTTAGCAAGTTCACCAATTAAGCTTTTTGCACGCGAATGTTCTTCTTCATTTCGAGCAATACGGCTTTCTTCAACAATCGAGTCTAAAAGCGTAGCTTGTTCATTTTCAACAAGTGGCATTGCTGCAGATTGAGTATTATTCATGATCAGCCTCCGCACTCAATTTACGAATCTGATCTGTATTTTTAAGAACTTCATCAAGTAAATCTTCCAAACGTTCACTGTTAGAAATTTTGTTTCTTAAATCAGTTAAACGCTCACGTGCTTCAACAAGTTTTTTTAATGGATCAACCTGTTGAACAACATTTTCCGGACGAAAATCTTCCATTGACTTAAATGTTAAATCAACAGCGATTTTACCGCCCTCTTCTGTCAACGTATTATCTACTTGGAAAGCAGCTCTTGGAGACAAAGACTCCATAACTTCATCAATGTTATCTAAATCAACATTAATAAATTTTTTATCTTTTAATTTTGTACGCTCAAGCTCAGATGCAGCCGAAAAATCACCCATCACACCTACAACAAATGGTAGTTCTTTCGCTTCTTTTGCATCACCAATTTCGACATCATATGTAAGCTGAACACGTGGAGGTCGAATTCGCTGAAGCTTCTTTTGTACGCTCTCTCTCTTAGCCATAAGATTCTATTCCGGATTATTTAATTAAAGGGTCAAAAGGCGAACTTTTTGATTTATTAACAGTGGCTGCAGGTGCAGTTTTAGGTTTTACTGTAGTCGTCTTTGCTGGGCTTGATACTCGTTTATTTGAAGTTCTAGAAGTACTCGCTTTATTACGCGTTACATACTGTTTTTTATAACTTCTCTTTTCATTATCATCTGAGCTACTATCAGAACTTGCTTTAAAACTCGATGGATCAGGAGCAGGCATCGCAGTGTGAATATTCTCAATTAACTGCTTTGCAGGAGGATAAGTCACATCATTGCTTAAATATCTCATTTCCTGAGTACGCATTTGCTGCAAAGAATTATTTGCAATGCTCACACCAGATAAAAACAAGACATCTGTTATTAATGAACCGCGTATATTTTGACTTTGCAATTGACTTGCTAAATTCAATGCTTTAACTGGTTGATTGGTCTGATAAAACCGCATAGCAGCTTTAGCTAATAAATCATTTTTTTGAGTTGTATTATCGCTATCACAAACTTGTTTAAAAATATTCAATAACTCAGGATCATTTTGACCTTCAGCTAAAGGGTTCTTCTTAATACAACTTTTTTTAAGTTTTACAGGCTCTAGTTCTGCTGCTTGAGCATATGATAGACCGATAATGTTTCCAGTCAAAAAAAGTATCAAAATACTTCGTTTCAACACAACTTTCATTCCTCTGTTTTCTTATTTATTCAAGGCTTTACCGAAAAGTTAATATTCTTAAAACATTAAAAAATCAGTCTAAAAACCTTATATTCAAAAAATTTAGACGCAGTTTATCATATAAACAAACATATTTTATATAAAAATCATATCAACTTAAACTAAAAGTAAATAGTTAAGATGCTTATAAAATATAGCTTAATAAAGTTATTCTTATAAAAATATAATATTGTTATTTTTTGTAATTAAAAATAAGTAGCTGTTTTTTATAGATTAAATAAAAATTAAAACTAAACTAAAAATTATCATAAATATCACTTAGTTAAGATTTACGAAACATTTTCTTAAAAAAATTTTATCTAATAAAAAAGATAAATAGATTAAATGATTGTAAAAGATACATTTCAAATTTATGAAACTAGAAACTCGGTATAAATAAAAATCGACTTGTCAAGACTAATCTGTCTATTTGGTATATCTTTTACTTCAGTTTTAAAACTACTATCTCTTATCAAAAGAGCGATGGCTTTTATACTAGCTGATCTCGTAAAGTTTTTAGTATTACTGGTACTGATGATGTGCAGCTGGACTTTTTTAATCTACTTAGATTATTAAGAGACAGTTCGTGATTGAAGTAAATTCATATAAATGTATTACTTTTAATTAAAAGTACTCACATACTACATCTTTATAGCAAATTTAATTTCTTTTAAAGTATACATTAATACACACATCCTAATGATTTCCAAGAAAATGATGAAACAGAATTTGGCTGTTGTTTTATTTTCAAGCCTTGCTTTAAGTGCTTGTGCAAAGTCAACAAATAACCCAGAGCAAACCCCAACATTTACAACTAAACAAAATCTCTCATCAGAGCAACAAAGGAAGTTGCAACAACTACTTGATAAAACCAAAAAGAATCTTGTAGAGATTAAAGGTGGTACTTTTATGATGGGGGATTTTGGTGAGCAAAAAAGTCCGGATAAATTACCGTACGATAGCGATGCAGATAGTAAACCTCTACACAAAGTTACTTTAGACAATTATGCATTAAGTGCAACAAAAGCAACTTATGCTGACTTTGATATCTACACAGAAATTACTGGCCAAGAAAAAATTGGTAAATTTGATGAACTATCAATTCAAGATCGAATTCCCAATTCAGCAGCAGGAGTAAATTGGCAACAAGCCCGAAATTATTGCCAATGGTTAGGAAAACAACTTAATTTAAAAATGGATTTACCGACCGAGGCTCAATGGGAATATGCTGCGCGAAATCGAGGACAATATATTCTTTATCCTACAGACAACGGTAAAATCGATAATGGTAGAAATGTTTGGAGTTTTGAACAACGTCAAAATCAACAAAATAAATTAAACGCTTTTAGAAATATTCCTGAGCTGTTAAAGTTTCCTGCAACCCCTCTAGGCCTTCATGACATGATTACTGATAATTATGAGTGGATGCTAGACTGGTATGATCCACAGTATTACAGCAAATCTCCTGAAAAAAACCCTCAAGGACCGACAAAAGGTAGCCTCAAAGTTGTACGTAGCTCAGTTCCTTCTGAAGGACAATCTCTACAAATGTTTGGAGGCTTCACTTTTAGTAGACATGCTATTCACCCTATTGAGGATCCTAAAGCTGCTAAAGATGAATTAACAAAAAAACATCATCTTGACTTAAATCAAAATAATTCTGTCAGATGTGCAGTTAATTATTAATAATTTGATCAAGCGACTATATAATTAAAATTTATATATTTGCTTTTCCACTATTCCATTGCACAAGAACATTCAACTTACCCACCATCCGAGTAACCTCTTCTGAATCACTTTTTATTGCTTTTATCTAAAGCTGTCTAAAATATTATAAATAGGAAAATAAGAAAAATTTATTACATAAACTTCTTGAAATGATCACGCTCTAAAGAAGTTATATTATTTCTATACGCAAATAACAAAACCTCTATTTATATCTATTGTGACTCTCACTAAAATAATTATATCACCACTCAACTACATGATTTTTAAATAAGATGATTAAACAAAATTTAGCAATCATTCTACTTTCGAGTATTACGTTAACTGCCTGTGCAAAATCGACAAATAATACAGAGCAAGGGCAAATTGCTACAACTAAACAGAATCTCTCATCAGAGCAACAAAAGAAGCTGCAACTACTACTCGATAATACCAAAAAGAATCTTGTAGAGATTAAAGGTGGTACTTTTATGATGGGGGATTTTGGTGAGCAAAAAAGCCCGGATAAATTACCATACGATAGTGATGCTGATAGTAAACCTTTACATAAAGTCACTTTAGATAATTATGCATTAAGTGCAACAAAAGCGACGTATGCTGATTTCGATGTATATACTGAAGTTACTGGACAGCAAAAAATTGGGAAGTTTGATAAGTTCTCAATGAATGAGCGAGTTCCCACTGCAGCTGCTGGTATCAATTGGCAACAAGCCCAAAATTATTGCCACTGGTTAGGAAAACAACTTAATTTAAAAATGGATTTACCGACAGAAGCCCAATGGGAATATGCAGCAAGAAATCGTGGACAATATATTCTTTATCCTACAGACAACGGTAAAATCGATAATGGTAGAAATGTTTGGAGTTTCAAACAAAGACAAGAACTAATAACAAAATATAAAGCTGATGAGAAAATACCAGAATTGCAACAATTTCCGGCTACCCCTTTAGGGCTATATGACATGATTACTGATAATTATGAGTGGATGCTTGATTGGTATGACCCACAGTATTATAGTAGATCTCCTGAAAAAAACCCTAAAGGGCCTGCAAAAGGAACTCTTAAAGTTGTACGAAGTTCAGAACCATCTGATGGACAAAATTTACAAATGTTTGGCGGATTTACCTTTAGTCGCCATGCCATTCATCCTGTAGAAGATCCTAAACTATCTAATGATCCTGATATTAAAAAATATAACATAGACTTAAATCGATTTAATTCTGTGCGATGCGCGGTTAATTATTAGAAATTTGATTAAGCAAATATATAATTAAACCTTATATATTTGCTTATCCATTATTCCACTATCTTGATCAAAAGGCGCCAAAATATTCAAGTTACTCGCTATTAGAGTAACCTCTTCTGAATCGCTCCTAATTGCTTGTTGTATCTGGAGCTGTTTAAAACGTATATCGTCCTGATTTTTTACCAACATATAATTCAAAGAACCTGCTATTTTTTTTGCTCCTTTACGATATTTTAAATAATCCTGAAGCCATGCATTAATTTTGGTACCTTGATATTCGATACCAGAATTTAAACAACGTATTACATCTTCCGCATACTTTTCATCACTTCCATAATTAAGAAAGCGAATAATATCCCCCTCCACCTTACCCAATTGATTTTCTGTAAGTTTTTTACCTTGTGGATGGATATGTTGAATCGTATTCTCCCACTCTTCAGTAGAAATACATGTCTTTAAGATATTAATCACTGCTGTTTTTCGTGTTGGAAAAAACTCAACTTTCATATCCATAAAAGCAATATTAAGATCAAAAATAGGAGTGGTCAGATCGGTCCAGTGTGATACTGCGTACAGCAGAATTCCTTTAGTTTCAGGAGTAGCATAAAGTAATTCTTTTTTACCAGAACTCGAGTTAAGATTCTTAGCAGTATTTAAACGACCTTGATCAATATCAATTCTATTAATCCATTGGTTATAAATTAGAGATAGTTCTTTTACACTTTTAGTTAAGGCATGATTATCTCCAATACATAGTGCAAGGATGCGAGAAGCTAACAAAAAAGCCGTTTCATTTATATATAGAAGTGTTTTAAAGCCGGCATGGGCAACTTGGGATTTTATAAAACCAAGATAACTTAAAAAATGCTCCGTTCCTACGACAAATGATGCAACTCCTTTCGCTCCCACACCCCAGCACAAATGAGCCGCTACCAATATTTTAAAATTACCTGAAGTTTGATCATAGCCGATTTGAAATTGACCTTGGGCGCCAGCGCCTGCACTAACACCACCTCCTGCTGCAGCTGAAGCAATTGCAACAAACTCTCCTTCACCACTACCATCCCCCTTAGGCTTAAACCACTCTACTGCCCCTTTAAGTAGACCCTGTATTTGCACTCCAGCAAATGCATTAATACCTATATTGCCCTGATTCTGCGCATTTTCCTGATTATCACCAATTATTTTCAAACTTCCCTGCGCAGGTTGAAACATAGGCTTTTTATTATCGTCTACCATCTGACTCATCGATCTTTCTGGTGGTCTTACCGCAGCCTTTATGACCTGAGTTGTGCCTTGATAAGAAATATCAACGGATAGATTACCAGCGATCCCTAAATTTGCTCCTGAAAAACCAGATATCTCCGCTCCAATTAAAAAACGGATTGTTCCTAAATCATAGTTATCGTATTCAAGTTTCCAGCCTGTTTCACACGGATAAAATTTACGCCACTCTTTCACTCCTTCAAATAATGTCCATTTAGTAGACATATCTCCAGAAGTCTTAATACTTACTCCTTTTGGCGCAGCACTTATTGACCCTTCACCACTTGCTCCAGCGACCATGCGCATCCATTGTGCTTCTTGGGTAACCGTAATATCTCTACTATTTTTGTATTCTTCTGCAATTTCGCCCCCCAAACCTCCTATTAGGTTATAAACAGCTTTCTCATCACTTCCAACATTCCCCTTTGCTGTCAAAAGTTGCTGTGAAAGTTTTTCAAAACTACTACGGATTTGTGCAGGTTGTTGTACTGTATATTGATTCGCAGTTACATCCACATTTGTCTGAGGGTTCCTACGCTTTGCTTTTAACTCCTCATATTCAGTAACCTTTAAATAACGTCGTTTTAAATTATATTTAGATGCTTTTTCGTTTGTTTTACCCGTGCTCTCAACCACCCAGACTTCTCTTAAATCAGCTCTTTGCTTAAATTCACCGTTAATTTTTTCAATGGCCTTTTCCTGATTTATATTTAACCGCTTTTCCAATTCTTTAATTTCTTCCAAATCACGACTTTGGATTGCTTGCGTTAGATCCTTATTAGATTTGTGAACGTCCTTCACTGCATCAGACAATATCTTAGTTTTTTTATCAAATTCAGCATACACTGCAGGCGGCAAAACAAGCACTTCATTGGTACACGGATTAATAACTATAGGCGGTTTTTGTCTTGCACCCATATTTTCCTTATGATTAATATCAGGCTGAGTCACCGCTGTCGAAGTCGGAAAAATAATTTGATAAATAACTTGTTTATCTACACAAGTTATTGGCTCATACCATTCACTATTTTTTATAGTAGATCCTAAAGTGTATGTAACTCTACTCTTCAAATGTGTATAAGCTAATTGGGTATACCCTTTTTTATCAGGTGGGCCAGGTTTCAAATTAACCAAGGGTTTACTTTGGTCTTGAGCAAAGATTTGATAATCTACAATTGGAATCCCATTCCCTGCGCTATCAATAAATCTATATAAAGCATAGTTTTTAAACTTAAGATATTTTGTTTTTCTTACAATACGAGTATTCTTTTTTTTATATTCCTCATAAGACATATTAACTCTTTCATTTAATTCTTCTGCTAAATCCAAAGGAAAAGTTGGTTGTATTTTTGACAAATTAAAAAAGTTTTTTTGTTTAACTGATTTAGCATTTTTTCTTAGCTCTTCCAAATCTTTATTTGCTTTTCTCTGCTTGAGTTCATATTGAGCTTTTGTTAAGAAAAAAGCATTATTCTTAAGGCTTATGGAGTTTACTTCAACTATATTGCTTCCTTCAGCCAAAATAGGTTTTATAGTCTTTTTAGGGCTGAAAATAGTTTCATGCCCCTCAACAAAAATATGTAATTTTCCATTTTGATTTAATGGAATTGGTTTTGTTTGTCCTTTTGGGTTTGTAGTACCCTCATAAGTCTTTTTTGTTCCATCTTCACAGAAAAAGGTTATGCTGTATTTTACATTTGGTAATTCTCTATTTCTTTGGTTATAAAAGACTATTGTATATTCAAACGTAGTATAAGGAGTCATTATATCTCTAACCTTTTGCCACTAGTTTATATTTAGAAGCATTTTCATCACTAATATGAATAGAAATTTGTTCTGAGCCATCAGTTTCAAATCTTTGAGTTAAACCTTGAGCATTAGTTCGCCCCTTTTGCCGGCTACCATTCATTCTAAAAGCGATATACTCTACATTTTTCGCTGGCTTTCCATCTAAATCAGTAATTTCAAAAGTCAAATAATAAGGCTTATTTTCCTGCTTTTTAGGAGGAGTAACTTGTTCTCCCCCCATAAATAAGTGCTGCCCCGCCTTCACCTCAAGCTTACCACCCGTAACAGGGAAAATACCCGAACCATTCAACTTAACTTGCGATCCACTTGCAGTCAGATTAATTTCAGTTGGACTAGTAATAAAAACCGTGTCTTCGGTTGAAGTAATCTGTACGCCTTTTCGAGCAATGACATCTAAGCCATCACCTTGAGCCTGAATTTCTACTTTGCCTTGGCCAGCAAAAAGTCGAGCACCTTCTTGGGCAGCAAATAGACTAATCTTTTGGCTCGCATGACTCACTATATTCTTTTGCGTACTAATATTAATACTATCTCCGGCACTTTGAGTGAGCTGACCATTTGCACTGAGGTGTATATCTTCATTACTACTTACAGCAATACTTTTTGGAGATGCCAACAGCATCACTGCTGATTGAAACTCAGCAGCTTTTTTAGGGTCTTCTTGTTTGAGAACTTCTAAGAAAGTCTGAATATTCTCAAGCATATCTAATGGGTCAGTTTGCTGATTTTTAGCAACTTCACTGAGTGCCTTGGCATTGTTGAGGCCGCCTTCGATTTGTTGTTTGGCATCATTTGCATCAAGGTGTACGCCTTGGGCTTGATCCTGTTTGTGGGTACTAATCAGTAAACCACCGCCAGCTCGAACTGCACCCCACTGGTCTGTTCTAAGTTCAAAACCCTCACCTCGGCCATCACTTTCCGCTTTGTCTTTTGGATGGCTTAAGTTACCGAGATTGAGTTGGCTTGCCGCATGGCTACTTTGTAGTTGGGCACTGATTTGGCCTGTAGTATCATCAAAACGGAGTTGGTTAAAGCCTTTACCATCGACTTCTTCGGAGCGGATGCCGCTGAGTTTTTTAGTCTCGGGTAATTGGCCTTTCTGATCGAACTGGGTTGGGTGGCGTTCAGCTTCGTGAATACGGCCCACCACAAACGGGCGGTCAATGTTGCCGTCAAAGAAATCGATGACAACAATCTCACCGACACGTGGTAAGAAGCGTACGCCATAACCTGCGCCTGCCCATGGGGTGAGTACATCCACCCAAGCCGAGTCAGTGTCATTGTTGTTACTTCCTGCACCACCGTCATGGCTATGGTCGTCAGTTCGGGTAAACAGGAAACGGACTTTAATGCGTCCCCATTGGTCAACATGGATACTTTCACCTTCTAGCCCCACCACTCTAGCACGCTGTGGGTAAGCTACTGGTCGGTGCTCTAACGGATGATACTCAGGAACAGTTTTAATATTTCTACGCGACAAGATGAGCTGATTACCCTGACGTTCAGTCTGGTCATTTAGCCCTGATTGATTGTTTTGCCATTGGCTTTGACTAAAAAGTTGATTGATTTGCTGTTGCAAATCTTTAGGCAAATTATTTTGTAAACAGAAGCTTTTACCAATAATCAGAAATTCTTTGTCTGATCCGCTATGTGTATCTATTTCTGGATGTTCATTCAATTCAAACCAATAGCCAACTTGCGTATCACGTACCGTAGTTTGTGCACGAAAATATTTTGATTGCAATGCATAATAATCAGATAGATTATTGTTGAGTTTTTCTAGCTGCTTGTGACCCGATGCGGTGGCTTGATCTTCACCTTTTAAGTCTTGCATCCAAGCAGGACTAAAGTGCCATGCCTGTTCTAGACTTAAACTCGCATTATCCTGATTAGCACTATGACTATGCTTTGACTGAACACTTCCCATGCCTTCTTCTTGACTTAAAGCATCAGCCTGCCAGCGTTGTATATGTACGGCTGTAGATTGCAAGCTTCGGGTTGGCACGAGACTCCTCATACTGTCTTGTTGTTCAACTGCGCTACTGCGGTGATAACGGATATTTCTTCGATTTAATGCTAAATATGATTCATTATTATCAATTAAGCGTAATTTTTGCGGTTGAATCTCATCCGAGCTATCAGCGACAAACAACTGAGCTTCATCAATTAACCAGTTAATGCCTTCATTACGCCAAAGTCTGGTTAAAAATTCATAATCCGTTTCGTTACTTTGCATGACAAAAGGTCGAACATCGTAGTCTTGAGTTAGGTTTTTTAAATCCAAAGTTAAGGCAGAAGCAAACAATGGGCTTTTGTTCTGCCATTCTGTAAATAGAATTTCAGTGATGTCCCGTACACTCTTATTCATAAACACACGGCTATTACGGCGTTTATGCCATAGCACCGTTGGGTCTTGTAATCTCAGTTTATAAAAAGTTAATGAACCATCACTCTGCCCCTGACTGGCTTCTGTAATAATTCCTGTAGTTCTAAATAATTGCCCCTGATCAGTTACTTGATCGACTGCGACCTGACAACCAATAAATTGTTTTAATGAAATATGAGCATTAGTAGAAAGACAAAATAACTCAGCAGTCAGTCCTTCATTTAGCTGATGCTGCCCTTCAATGCTTTGTAAAAAGACTTGAGTATTCAACGATGGATTAGAAAACTGAACATGAAGCACGCGTTTTTGCGAGCTGATACCCAAATCTTCTAGAATTCTATGTATATGAGATAACATCTTTTTTTATGAAAACTTTGTCAGGATTGGCATTATTTTATATAATACAGAAACATCTGTCTATTTTGTAAAGGGAAACTTAACCATATGAATACAAGAGTGGATGAAGATAATAAACGTAATAAAGATATGAAGTGAATTAAAAACTTACGCTATTAATTCACTTTTAAAAGTTATTAATATTTTAGTATTCTAAGAAATTCATTTTTAATTTAAATTTATTAATAGTATCTACAAATTTTTGACTTACCACATAGATATAAGGTTTATCCGTATCTCTAGCAATAAAAAAGTCATCTATTACAAGATCATTTTTATAAAGTTATCTTCATCTAATAAATTGCCTTTTCACTTAATATACATAGCATAAATATCTGCCTCTATACATTAATTAACAGTCAAAACTTTTAGAGTATTTGACTGTTAATTTTTTAATTACTTACAATTGAATAAAGTTTTTTTCATAAAAAATATTATTAAAAAAGCTATTAACTGAATCTCCAATTTTGCAAAAATATTCATCATAACCACCATAAAACTTAAATGATGGATCTATAAAATATGTTAAATGTTCACTATAGCCCAATCCAATTGGTAAAAGGTCACTTCCTGCCTTTAATGAATACTCCTCAAATATCCAGGCAGGATCTATACCTTTTGTTGCTTTAATAAAGTTAAAATAGGAAAAATCTTTTTCTTTTCCTTTATATGCCTCATGAGCTATATTTAATCCATTAAAACTTTGCACAAAGACTATAGCAGAATTAAAAATTTTATATTTATCTGCTTTCCATGCTTCTACGGTGTGTTCAATATCTGTTTTTCTTCCTTTATACCAACCGCAATTGATTAAATATTCTTCAATATTGGCATTTAAATCAAAATTGGATTCTTGCATCCACTTCTTTCCTGTTAATGCTTTGTATATTAAAGAGGAGTCCCCCCAATTAGTAACGTGTTCACTACCTAAATATTATTAGATATAATATTTGATATATTTTCCTTTAAACTTTTTATATCTCCACACTCTTTTTCAATTATAGGTGAGTCCCAATTCATATCTTTTATCAATACAATTTTAAAAAAACCATCTACCTCTAGATCTGGATACCACCCGACATCCAATATTTTATTGTTATTAAAAGAAATTTGTAATAAATCTTCAGACAAGTCAAAAACTGTATCTTCATTTATTTCAAAATTATCATCAATCCAAGAAATGGAATCATGACTAATAACTCCATCTTTAATATCAATACTCCACCAAATACTCATTATGACCTCTTTAGATATTTATTTTATCGATCTTTTGATATTGGATGATCATGTATTATATCTACTTATGAAAATTAAATATTATCTAACCTTATAAAATAAAAAACTTAAAAATATTTAAATGGATATCTCTCATATAAACCCTCATTAATAGAATTGACTAAGTTCTTAAATTGATCTTGTTCAATTTCATTAAGCTCTTCATGTATATCCAATTCTTCTTCAAGTTTCTGATAAGAAAATGCCATTTTAAGAAAGTTTTCAAAATTAATTTTCATATCTAGAAACTGATTAGCATGCAAATACTCTCCTTGGTTATGATCATAAAACAAGATATTATTTTTTGACTTATCTAAAAACCACTCATCACCTTGACCTGTACGACCAATCACCCAAGCCTTCTCACTTATTTCAGGATAATTTTCATGAAGATATTGATTTTCTTTTAATGTTGTTTCATATCCAAAAATTATAATATCGGGTGTAATTTCTATTTCTTTAAATTTACCTAAAAAAGACAAATAGTTATCATCAAGATGCCACAAGCTTATAGATTTTTTAATTTTATTCATTCCAAATTTAATTAACACTTATGAAAAGTATAAACATTATAAACCTTATACTTTTCAGAAAACAAAAAATAAATCAGTTATTTGAGTAAACTACTAATTTACCATGAGGTAGATAATCATCCCAACCACATGGAAACCCACCATTTAAATAGACTTCAAGAATTTTTTTCCAGATTTCTGGGAAAAAATCATTCGCATAACACTGAAAAATAATCCCTATATCTCTGTACATTAATTCAGTAAGTATACAAGCTTCACCATAAACCCATTTTTCTTTAGCACCATTAAATTCTTTTTGTTCAAAATCAAAATAATTATTCTGTTTTAACTTATACTTAATTTTATCACTCCATTCAAAATCATCTGGAATTACGTTGGGCGTATCCGTTACAGTTTCCCACTCATCAAAAGTATCAAAGTCATCATTCGTAGCATAATTGATACCAACCTTAGCATCAGTAATGATTTTATAATCTCCACTCATCTGAAATGATTTATTAAAGAAATTTCCTTGTTCTAAGAATGAAATAAAATCACTAGCATCTTTAGTCACTTGATCCCAATTTTTCATTTATTTACTCATATAACTAACTTATATAAAACACCCTATTATTGAAAAATAATAATAAAATTATTTATTCCAAATTAAGGGTGTCTTTCTACATATTAAAATTATTTTTTTATCTCTAAAAAGTCTTTTAGATTTTTAGTTAAAGTATTAATTTCTTTTGCAGTGGATATCTCTATATCAGGATTTCCTAAGATAGATACAAAGAAAACAATTTCTTCAATACTTTTACCTATTTTTTTTATTAATTTATTTTTTGCCTCTTTTAAAGCATATACATAGAGCTCTAAGTTTTCTTTAAATTCCACATCATAATCAAACCCTTTTTGTAACTTTGGAGCAATATCATTCTCATAATGTTCCATTATAATTGGAGTAAAAGCTCTAACTCCAAAAGTATCATCATCACTTAAGCCCTGCATCCATGAATGTGGTTCCCACTCAACTCCTGCATGTACAGTATTTCTAGTACGTTCTGTCGATATCATTATATAATTTGTCAAAGCATCATCGTCAGTAATTAATGCTAAAGCATATATTTTATCTTCATCTTTATTATAATTTTCATAAAGAACTAGAAACTCATCCACAATTAAATTTACTAACTTTTCTAAATATAACTTATGCCATGAATCCATTATCTATAACCTCCAAAAATTTTTTGCCCAATAATTTGCAATTCCGCACGCATCAATACTTTTGACTGAGCTACAGTAATTTATCCACATTTTACAGCCGATTTAATTTCTCTATCAGCTTTAGTTAAATCAACAGATGTTTTACCTTCCTTTCAAATCACAAGAAAAATCTTTAAGAGTATACTCAGAGGGCTAAATGATATAAAAAGTCACAAATTAACCTTTTAAAGTAACTAGTTTTTAAGTAGTGCTTCTAAGCAGTCACATTAAAAGCACTACTATTTAAATAATATTTTATAATTTATTAATAAAACTTTAAAATTACTCTACACTTAATATAATTTTCTTATCAGAACATATCAAAATAAACATCAATCATGTAATTTATCTAAAAACTCATTGAATGAGTTAGATACTTTCTTCAACTCATCTTTTTCATGAAAGAATATAAAGATTGCACCATAATCACTATCATTAAGGATTAAATTTATTAAAATATAATCCCCATTCACTGTGTTACCTATTAAAAAATATCCCACAGGAAAGGAAATTAAAGAATTATTATTATTTTGTAGGGTGTACATTTCAACCTTAGAGTACAATGTAAAAAAATGTCCTATAACAATATCCTTTTTCTTTGTAAGATCAAAAATACTCTTTGAAGGTACCCCACCATTCGTTTCCAATAAAAAATTCTTATATTCTTCGGTAAGAACCAAATTATATTTATCCTCAAGATCTTTAAGCATATTAATATCAACAACAGAAGGATTTTTATATTCTTCTGTTAATGCTTTTTTTAATTTTTTATCATAATTAATGCCAATAAATGAGAACGACTGTAATTGCTGTTCGCTTTTAGCAATTTTATCAAATTCTATACTTCTATATTCCATACTTAAATTACTTAATTATTTACAGTTATATCCTATAGAGTTTCCATAAAAAACTAATAAATATCTTTAGAAGTTAAAAAATATAAATTGAGTTTCTACTCTTCCTTCCATACATCTTCGTAACCCTGTTTATCTATTACAAATCTAAACCCTTCTTCCAACGCCAAATAAGGAATAACTTCGGGAAGATAGTTTTCTAAATGAGATATATGTATTGGTTTAAAGAAATCATCATCTTCAGAAAATTCCCCACAATAAAAAAACCATGAAATATTTTCCCCCTCTTCTAATACATTACGTATTCCCGTAATTGGTATTTTTCCTAATGAATCCAAAGCTACAGCAACCATTTCATTATCCAAAGGTTGAACAAATTTAGAATTAAATTTTTCACATATATTTTTTTGCATTTCAATTACAGACATATTTTACCTAAAATCCTAGCTTTTTGTTCATTGCCTTAGAGAACCCCGAGGCTTTACCACCTTGAGTCGAAGAACAGTTACGACAGTGGGGTTGTACTGCTTTTACATCATTTTGTAAAGTCAAATCATTTTTACCATCTCGATAGTATTCAACTACTAATGCATCCTTATGATCGGGTATTTGTACCCCTTTTGTACTTCCACATACTACACACGCCTTTCCTTGTACTGACTTTCTTTGGCCACTTGTAGTTCCGACAGGTCTTTTATAAGGCTTCGTAACATTAGGATTCGGTTCAAACTTTTCTTTATCAGGAATACCATAAGCATCTAATTGAATAGTATTGCCTTTCCCATCTTTAGTATAACCGCTTAAACCTAATGGATCGATCCAATTATTAGGATTCGGTGCATAAACATAAACATTAAACCCACCCAGCAATCCAATCGGATCTTTACTAATAAACCGTCCTACATACGGCGAATAATAACGATAACGGTTGTAATGAAGCCCAGTTTCGCCATCAAAATACTGACCTTGGAAACGGATGTTGTTGCTTATAATCTCTGAATTTTCAAAGAAATCTGATTTAGCCTGTTCTACCTTACACTCACCCCAAGCTTTATATTGAGCTTTCCAGACAATGGCGCCTCTATGGTTACTCATTTCTTGCGGTGTGCCCAAATGGTCGCAGTGATAGAACCATACATTATCAAAACCTTGGCTTTGTTTTACTGTATTCCAAAGAGGGTCTTTATAAATACTATATGTTTTTTCTGTCCAGTCTTGGGTTTGATGTAGCTCAATTGAGTGATGATACACCGCTTGCAACAAAGGTACAAAACTGTCTTTTTCGTAGAAATAGTGTTTAATTATATCAGCACTAGATTCATAAGCTAAAGTATCACCATCCCAACCATAAATAATATTTTTTTCTTGCCCTGTATAGTAATGCTTACTTCTTTTTTGAATACGTCGGCCTAAAGCATCGTAACGATAATTCGCCGTGTATTGATTATTTCGGCTACGAATAAGACGCCCCAATACATCCCACTCAAGATTTAAATCACCTTGTGATGACTTTTGACGAATCAGCTGTCCAAAAGCATTATATTGATATTGTTGGTCAAGATATTCCTGCACGACATTATTGACTAAACGGTTATAGCCATAACCTTTTTCATCAGAAATGTGCCGTGAAGATCGCTCTTTGGTACTGTTATAGCGATCTAGAATATTACTTGCTGGGTCAAAATTAAATGTCTCTTTTCCAAGCTTACTGGTTGCCTCTAATAAACGCCCAACAGGATCATATTTATAGTGAATGGTTCCACGACGAGTATCCTTAATGAGCGTTAACTCACCTGTTTTATCGTAGTGATATAAGCGTTCAATCAATTGATTAGTATGCTGGATGGCATTATTTTGAGTTTGGGCCTGATAACCTTTGTCATGCCCATTCAATATTAATTGCTGAGTTAAACGTCCAACTTCATCATAACGTTGTTGTTGGCTCAGACCGTTTGCATAATGGCGTAATGTCTCTCTATGTAAATCATCACGCTCAAAACTAACAACATCTTCGCCATTTAAAGCCATGCCATAGACATGTCCACTCCCGTAAGTCAGCCAATCTACTCTCTGTCCATCTGGTCGGATGGTTGTAATTCGATTATTTAATTCATCATAGACATGTTTCCACACCGCAGTTTTCTGAGTCACAACATCTTGATGATGTTCTTTAACTAAATTGCCTGCTGCATCATAAAACCATTGCAAGTTAGTTTCGGCATTTTTAGCCTGAACTAGATTACCTAAGCCATCATAAGAAAATTCTTCTGTTTGCTTTTCTTCAAGCTCTTGTCCTTGGTAGCCATATCCTGCTGTACGTTGTTCTAAACGTCCCATGCTGTCAAAAATAAATTGCTGAATACGGTCTTTAGGTGCGGCACGATCTTTGAAATCTTGACCATAGGCAGAAGCGACCTCAATGCTACTAGTTAAACGACCATTATATTCATCGTACTTATAAACAGTTTCTTTGCCATCAAAATCAATTTCTTTTACTAATCGACCCGCAACATCATAAATAAATTCATAACTGGCGCCATTTTCATTCGTTAAACGTTTTAAGCGACTTAAACGATCCCATTGATATTTCAAGGTTTGATTTAATGGGTCAATACGCTTAGTAATTAAACCCGCTGCGTCATATTGATAGCTACATTACTTTCAATTTCTCCAGTAATTTTCAGAGTTATGTAAAACTGCTATCAAATTTTATTTGAAGAATTTATATATAGAAAAAAGAGCCTAGCTCCCTTTTCTAATTACTCTTATAGCATATAGTTTATTAGGCAAAATTAACCTTTCGGTTTGATACCCAAACGGTCAACCTCCTTGGCAATATCCAACATGACTTGAAACTTATCTAGCTGAGCTACAAAAGGGATGTATTGGAATAAATTTACTTTTTTCATATTCTCAATAACTTGTGGTCCACCCAATACAGCTGGAGGTTCAAAAGCATAGATTTCATTATCGTTAACTTCACCTAAATTTGTTAAGCAACGATCAAAAAGTAATTTTCCATTTTTATCATAAATATCTATATCTTCATTCTTCGCCTTCATGACAATAGTAGATAAAAATGAAATTAAATGGTCTATATCTTCTACATTTGGAATATCTTTAATTGATGGGTAAATTCTTAAATTAATAATATCTATTGTCAACTTTGAACTCGTATTTTTGCCTATTACATGTAAATCACCAAAAGCGCTTCTACCAATTACATAAAATTCATCATAGTGGGGGAAATCGGTATCTTTTAAACAAAGTTCTAAAATATCTTCATAATCCAAGGGATTAACAAGCCAAAATCCCCCATTTTCGAACGATGCAAAACCTAATTTTTCCCAAATATAAAATAAATATTCATGATAAGTATGTTGATGCTGAGCAATAAATTCAAGTGTTGGCTTTTTACCTACTTTAATATTTGAAAATCGAATATTAAAAAAATCCAGATGATCATTAATTTTCTTTAACACAACTTCTGATAACATTATTTACATCTCTCTAATTTGACATTGAGTTTAGTTGCATCTTTCACACTTGGATCAAGCCCTTTAACAGCATTATCAATAGATCCTGCACGACTCACGGTTTCTCCAGTCGCTTTATTGCCCCAGCCGCTACCAATAGATGAATTTACATTCTTTAAGCCTATATCCATAGGCGCATCACTCATAATTCCTGCTGCTATCTGATCTGGATTATGTAATGCAGCCATGGTCGACATTACATCTTTAGCATCTTTCTCAGATTTAGTCATAGCATCTATTGCTGAAATATTAGGGTCTTTAGAATATTGTTCATAGTATTTATCTTTAAGCTCTTTTTCATATTTTGTTCTAGCCTGAATCTGATCCAAACCACTCCCTCGACCATTTTGCTTAAAAAGCTCTCGACCTTTCTCGTAATCTTTTGCCGTCATACTATTTAAAGCATTCTGTTGCATTTCTAACTGGCGATCGGTTTCCCACTTTAAATATTGATCTTCTGACCAATTTTCACGCTTGGCTTGTGGTGGATGTCCTAAATCAATATTTTTACGGGCATTGGCCCGAGCTTTAGGAGTATTTACTGGATCAAAACATCCAACCTTGTGCTCTTTCATCTTGGCAAAAGCAATTTTATTAGATGGCTGTGTATGGCTAGCTCGAGTCGGTTGACTGGGGCTCCCACCAATATGAATATCCATTCGATTACTATGTCCACCTGCCACACTTAGTTTTGGTTGCCCCATAATCTCATGACAAGCATTCTCAATCTGACGACATAGGTCATCAATATATCGTCCAATCTGAGCCATGATACTTTTAAGTGCAGCCGCGTATTTATCTGCTAGGGCATCAAACCCAGTCATTTTAGCAGTATTACGACTACCATACATTTGTAAAAGTGATTGTAGTTTTGCAAGATATTGATTAAGGACTATTTTTGCATTTGTACCTATTTCCGTCCAAGGTTTGGTTTTCAGCCACCGCTCAGGGTTATCTCCCCAAAATGGTTTATATCCAAGCTTTCGACAATAAGATTCCAACTGTTCAATTGCTTTAAATAACTCATCTTTTGTTTTAATAACTTTACTAGTAATCAACTTAGCAATAGTTTTAAAAATTGAACCAAAGAATGGAATTACACCGATTCCCACTAAGGCTAAACTCATCCAATTTTCAGATGTTCTTTCTTTTTCATCGGATAAAATAATAACACTGGCCAATAAATCCCGGATATCACATATCTGATCAGCAACTGGGATCATACTGATGAGGCCACCCACAATGACTTGGGCAACAGTAGGATCTTTATTAAAATCACCGCTGATAAATCCAAAAATATATTGAATATCTTCTATATTTTCGTCAATTATCTTATTAATGTTATTTGCAAGATTAATATCTGTTTGTACTTTTACAGCAAATGCAAGTTGTATCGCATGTTGAAACTTATCTAGAAACCCTGCAGATTCAGGTAATGCTTCAATTGAAAAATGACTTGATACATAAGCATATTGGGTTTGATCTTTTTTTTCTAAAGGTGCATGTCTCGCTACACCATATTCAGACTCACCTAATGCAAGACTTAAAAACTCAGAAGATTGGATAAACTCTTGTTGAATATATGCAGATTTACCACTTAAACCTTGCCAAAACTGTTCATTTCCTGTTTCAGGTGTTTTATTTTGTTCAACCATTACTTAACACCTTTGGTTTGAATAAAATTAGAAAACCAACTGTCATCAACCGCACCTGATTTCTCATTTTCACTAAATACAGTTTCGTAAAGAACTTGTGCTTTTCCAACAGGAACATCTCGAATAAAAGCTTGCCCTTTTTCATCTAAAAATCCAGTTCTTTTAGAACCATCAGAGAGTGTTACCGTATATTTAGAAGCTTTTGCGGGCGTACCATCAGCATGAAAATATTCTAAAAATAGATCCTGTGGCTTGGATTCAAAAACAGGTAATGATGGTAAGCTAGGCTGAATATTCCCTCCCCCCATAAACAAATGCTGCCCAGCTTTTACCTCAAACTTGCCACCAGTGACAGGGAAAATTCCCGAACCATTAATCTTGATTTGAGATCCACCCGCCGTGATAACGATTTCTTTAGAAGCACTAATTTCAATTTTGTCTTCTGTTGAAATAATCTGCACAGCTTTACGGGCAATTAAATCAGCTCCGTCACCCTGAGCCTGTATTTCAACTTTGCCTTTGCCTGCATAGAGTCTTGCGCCTTCTTGAGCCGCAAAAAGGCTAATTTTATTTTGGGCATGCGCAATCAGGTTCTTTTGAGTGGTCAGATTAATGCTATCACCAGCAGTTTGACTTAACTGAGCATCTGCATTTAGGTGAATGTCTTCATTACTGGCTAGACCAATACTGTTAGGTGCGGTTAATATCATCAAGGCTTGCTTAAAAGCGGCAGCTTTGTCTTGATCTTTTTCTTCAATTTGTTCTATGAAGATTTTTAAGTTCTCAAGAACTTCCAATGGATCAGTTTGCTGATTTTTGGCAACTTCACTGAGTGCCTTGGCATTATTGAGGCCGCTCTCAATTTGTTGTTTGGCCTCATTTGCATCGAGATGTACGCCTTGAGCTTGATCCTGTTTATGAGTGCTAACGAGTAAACCACTGCCTGCTCGAACCGCGCCCCATTGGTCTGTTCTAAGTTCGAAACCTTCCCCACGGCCATCACTTTCCACCTTGTCTTTTGGATGGCTTAAGTTACCCAAGTTGAGTTGGCTAGCCGCATGGCTGCTTTGGAGCTGGGCACTGATCTGACCTGTAGTGTCGTCAAAACGTAGCTGGTTAAAGCCTTTGCCATCGACTTCTTCTGAGCGGATGCCGCTCAATTTTTTAGTGTCGGGTAGCTGACCTTTCTGGTCGAATTGGGTTGGGTGACGTTCAGCCTCATGAATGCGTCCCACCACAAATGGACGATCAACGTTGCCATCAAAGAAATCGATGACCACAATTTCATCCACACGTGGCAAGAAGCGTGCGCCATAACCTGCGCCTGCCCATGGGGTGAGCACATCAACCCAAGCGGAGTCGGTGTCATTGGCGTTACTTCCAGCTCCACCGTCATGGCTATGGTCATCAGCTCGGGTAAACAGGAAACGGACTTTAATGCGGCCCCACTGGTCAACATGGATGCTTTCACCTTCTAACCCCACCACTCTAGCGCGCTGCGGATAAGCCGCTGGACGGTGCTCTAGCGGGTTATATTCAGGCACAGCTTTAATGTTGCGTCGAACAACATTCAGCTCAGCAAAATGGCGTTGCTCAGGGTTTTGCGTGTCGAGTTGGACGGCCTTAAGCTTGTCTTTTGGTAGCAGACGCTCAAGTTGCTGTTGTAATTCTTTCGGTAAATTATTTTGGTTATAGTAATGCTTGCTTAAGATTAAGAACTCTTTGTCGGCACTGTCATGTTGGTCGAGTTCTGGGTGATCATTAAGTTCAAACCAATAACCGACCTGTGCATCACGGACGTTACCTGAAACGGTAAACTGTTTCGAACTCAGGTGATGATAAGCATTAATATGCTGGTTAAGCTGTTCAATCTGGCTATTGCCTGAAGCGGTGGCTTGGTCTTCACCTTTTAAGTCCTGCATCCACGCAGGGCTAACATGCCATGCATCTTCAAGGTTCAGGCTGGCATTGTCATAGTGTTCGCTGTGCTTTTGTTTGCCTTGAACACTGCCACTGCCTTCTTCTTGTTGTAGGGCATCGGCTTGCCAGCGTTGCACATGAACCGAGGTCGGTTGCAAACGGCGCTCAGCTTTAACTTGGGTAATGGTATCGAACTGTTCTGTCGCACTGCTGCGTTGGTAGCGTAGGCTACGACGGTCAAGGGCTTGGTAGTGCTGGTTATCGTCAATTAAGCGCAAGACTTGTGGCTGAATGGATGCATTCGGGTCAGTGACAAAAAGCTGTGATTCATCGACCAGCCAGTTAATGCCTTCGCTACGCCACAAACGGGTTAAAAAGTCATAATCGCTTTCGTTTGACTGCATCACAAATGGACGTACATCGTAGTCTTTCGTTAAGCCTGCCGTGTCGAGTGTTAGGCTTGAAGCAAACAGCGGGCTTTTCCCCTGCCATTCTTTAAACAGAATTTCACTAATATCGCGCACGCTTTTATTCATAAACACGCGGCTATTACGGCGTTTATGCCAGAGTGCAGTTGGGTCTTTTAAAGTTAAATTATAAATAGTGAGTGAGCCATCGCTTTGCCCTTGGCTCGCTTCGGTAATAATACCTGTCGTTCTAAAAAACTGACCTGTGTCAGTCACCTGATCGATGGCCACCTGACAACCAATAAATTGTTTTAATGCAATATGCGCGTTCGTCGACAGACACAGTAACTCAGCAACGCTACCTTGGTTGAGGGTATGTTCGCCCTCGATCCGTTGCAAGAAAACTTGATTGTTTAATGATGCGTTGGAAAATTGCACATGAAGAACGCGGTTCTGTGCGACCAATCCTAAACTATCTAAAATTTGAAATATTTTATGGGACATCATTATTATAAAAACTGAGTCATAATCATCGATATTTTATAAAAAACAGACAGAATTGTCTATTTATATAAAATAGCTTATCTTCCATGACTTAGATATTTTTTAGTTTAACTGAAAGAAATACAGGCTATTAAATAATCTATAAACGCTCTCGTTTTGGCCGGTAAATTAGAGGTATGAGGATAAAGTAATTGAATACTTTGTAGCGGTAATGAAAAGTCATGAAATAACCGAATTAGGCGATTTTGTTGAATATCTTCATCAACTAACCATGCAGGACAAATCGCTACACCTAAAGATGAAAGAGCCATTTGATGAATTGCAGTCACCGAGTTTGATTCATACTGACTTCGAATAAAAGGTAATGAATATTGCTCCCCTAAACTGTTTTGCAAAATATATTGTGAATCTTGCCAATTTAATAAGGTGTGGCCAATCCAAGGAACATCCGCTAAATCAGATATATTTTCTATAGGGTGGTCTTTTATAAACTGCGGAGTAGCAACAATATAAATTGGATATTCCCCAATTTTTCGAGTTTTTAGAGATGAGTTTTTTAAATTTCCTAACCGTATAACAAGATCTAATTTTTCAGTGACTAAATCATCGAGAGATGAATTAAACGAATATTGTAAGCGTAAATGTGGATAAAGCCGACAAAACTCAGGAAGTAAAGGCAGAATGAAACGTTGGCCAAACTCATTGGTAGATGAAAACCGTAAAGTGCCTGTAATGCTTGTACCTAAGTGTTGGCTTCGTTCAAATGCCTCATCAATCTGAAGTTGGATTTGTTTAAAATCTTTATAAAAATGCTGACCAATTTCAGTTAAAGCAATATTACGGGTGTTGCGAATTAATAGAGTTGTATTTAGCTGCTTTTCTAATCGTTTTATATCAATACTCACCATTGATCGGCTTAAGCCTAAAATTTCAGCCGCCTTGGTAAAAGAGCCGGAATCAACGACCTGTAAAAAACTGGTAATTTGCTTGAGGTTTTTTTGCACAATTAAGCCAATTGTTTAAAATTATCAAACAATGATTTTACTTCGCTTGCATCGACAATAAAAGAGCTGGATCTTACCCTGCCTGCACGGAGGTAGGTATGTCTTATCGATATAAAATAGCAACAGTGTTTTTACTTGGGTTCTTTATTGATTGCATCAACATTTTTATGTCTGCAATTGCATTGCCCAATATTGCATCGTCATTTTCAGTTAGCCAATCCATGGTCGCTTGGGTAACAAATGCGTATATTCTCGGCCTCATTTTAATTATGCCCATGAGTTTATGGTTAGCCACCAAACTTGGGAACCAAAAGTTATTGTATTATTCGATGCTTTTATTTTCGATAAGCATTTGCTTTATTGGCTTTAGCGAATCGATTTATAGCTTAATTTTTTGGCGATTTATTCAAGGCATAGCTGGAGGCTTATTAATTCCAGTCGGGCAAGCTCTCGTATATGCATTATTCCCGAACCAAGAACGCCAACGCATTTCTACATTAATTATGGCAATTGCTTTAATTGCACCAGCTTTTTCACCTGCGATTGGCGGCGTGATTATTGATTCATTGAATTGGAGATGGGTATTCTTATCTAACCTTCCTTTTTCTTTACTGACAGCAGCTCTGGCATGGGTATGGATTAAAAAAACAGAGAACGTGTCGAGTGAAAAACCAGACATAAAAGGTTTGGTTATTTTTAATATAAGCCTATTATCTTTATTACTCTCCTTTTCATTTTATAGTGATTACCATAACGCCTCATTCGCTCTAACTAGTTTTCTAATTTCAGTTGGAATGCTTATTTTTTATATTCGACATGCGAAAAAAATTTACCATCCTGTACTTAATCTTGAGTTATTAAAAAATAAAAATTTACGTAATGCATTTATTGTCTATTACGCCGTTCCTGGTATTTTTACAGGCGTAAATTTACTCAATATTTTTAATTTGCAGCTTAACTTTGGCTTTAATGCAAAACAAACTGGTTTATTCATGTTGCTCTATGCAACTGGGGCACTCACTGCCATGATTAGTGGTGGCTTGCTCTATCAACGGTTAGGAAAAAAGTCTCTTCTTATTATTGGAATAACCCTACATAGCTTTGGCATATTTCTTTTGTTTTGTATTTCAAACAGTAGTCCTTTGAGCTTTTTAGTGATTGCTTATTTATTGATGGGTATGGGTGGCGGTCTAAGTGCCAACATTGCCCAAATTAGCTCATTGATTGATTTTTCAGGCCAAGATTTATTACAAGGCAGTGTGCTCTGGAATATTAATCGACAAGTTTCATTTAGTGTCGGCACTGTTGTTCTCATTTCAATATATAACTTAATGTCTGGCTCAATCCACCTGATTCGCTATCAACATACTTTTTTAATTGCAGCTTTGCTCTGCCTACTTTCACTCATTCCCGTTTTAAAGGAGAAAACCCATGTCTAGACAAATGGACCAAGCCATTCAAAGTGTCATTGACCTACATGTTTTAATAGAGAACGTATTTACAGGAAAAAATGCAGAGCAAAGCCTGAGTCCGCTTTTAGATAGCTTTGATCAAAATTTTAAGATGGTCACGGTTCAAGGTCAGAGTATTGGCTTAGCCGAAGTTAAAAGCTTATTTAGTCAAAATATTGGAAAGAAACCCTCCTTAAAAATCGACATTATTAAGAGTACAGCTTTATACGAATTTGAAAATTATTGTTGGGTGCAATATCAGGAACATCAGCAAACTGATGAAACCGAAACATTACGCACTTCAACAGCCTGCATTAAAGTAGAAGGCGAAAAATGTTATTGGGTTTATTTACATGAAACTTTAGTTCCCTCGTCTTCTTAACTCATCTGGAGCTCCTTAAAGATGGCACCTATTTTGCTTAACAATATTACGTTTTATGAAAATCGTAATACTGATCAAAATGGGGAGCTCTCAATATGGGTTATGTTGCAAAGGAATTTACGCGAAAGAACAAGCTGATTCTCAGTATTTGTTCTTTCGTTATTCCAATATGTCTTTGGTGCGCAATCAGTTACTTACCTTTTGTTTGGCATCCTCAAGTACAAATCACGAGTTCGGGAAGTGTTCCTTACCTACAAGTAGGAAGTCGCGTTGATAAAAATGTGTTCTATCTCGAAGCACAAAATGCAGTCAATCGAGATTCTGCACCACCACAAGGTACTTTAGTCAATCCGATTTATTTACCCGCTCCCCATGAAGTCGCTAAGGCTTTGGTCACCGCCTTTACCACGCCACCTGAACAACCTGATTCGCCGTGGTTTCACCAAAGTTTATGGCACAGTATCAAACTGGTTTTTTCAGCTTTTTTTATCTCTTCATTGATTGGAATTCCACTGGGTATTTTGTGTGGTTTTTCTAAGCGGATATCCCTACTAACAGAACCGTTTGTTGAGTTTTTCCGTTACTTACCCGCACCTGCGTTTGGTGCACTTGCAGTGGCAATTTTAGGGATTAATGACGCGCCTAAAATTGCGATTATTGTGATTGGTACGCTATTTCAGCAAATTCTCATTATTGCTAATACCACCCGAATGGTAGATCGAAGCTTAATTGAAGCTGGCTATACGCTTGGTACCAATAAGCTCAAAAGTTTATTTCACGTGGTGATTCCTGCGGCCTTACCTGATATTTACCGTGACTTACGTGTGTTACTGGGCTGGGCTTGGACCTATTTAATTGTTTCAGAGTTGATTGGTACGACCTCAGGTATTACGTGGTTTATTACCCAACAGGCTCGCTATCAAAACTTTGACAATGTCTATGCAGCTATTTTGATTATTGGGGTGATTGGTCTGGTCTGTGACTGGCTATTAATGAAGTTAGGTGAGCGGATGTTCACTTGGAAAGTAGGAGCAAAATAATGAACGATTCAACATTTAACGCACATGAATACTTTCAAAAAATTTATGAACGTCCTGTTATTTTGGAAGCTAAACAACTGAGCCAAGTCTTTAAGCATGGTCACAGCGAACGCACTGTTTTAAATAAACTCGATTTAAAAATTCATAAAAGAGAATTTATTTGTGTGATTGGACCTTCTGGCTGCGGCAAATCGACTCTAAGCCGTGTTATTGCAGGTTTAGACCCATACCATAGTGGAGAAGTTTTAGTAGACGGCGAATGCATTACGGGCCCATGTCCTGAACGTGGCATGGTGTTTCAGGGTTATACCCTTTTCCCATGGAAAACTGTAAAAGAAAACGTGATGTTTGGTCCTCAAATGCGTGGAGCTAGTCAAATGACAGCAGAGGCGCAAGCACGTGAATGGATCAATATTATTGGTTTAGAGAAATATGAAAATCAGTATCCACATCAACTTTCTGGAGGAATGAAACAGCGCGTTGCGATTGCTAGAGCTTTGGTTAATCAACCAAAAATCTTACTCATGGATGAACCTTTTGGTGCGCTTGACCCACACACTCGTCAAAAAATGCAAAAACACTTAATGGATTTATGGCAAAACATTGATATCACCATTATTTTTGTGACCCATGACATGGATGAAGCCATTTTACTGGCAGACCGAATTGTGGCACTCAAAGCCAACCCCGGTGAAATTAAAGAAATTATTGAAGTTAATTTACCGCGTCCCCGCTCGCTCGATTTAATGAGCACACCTGAGTTTAAACAGCTCCGTTCACGGGTTGATTATTTGGTACATGCTGAAGAAGATGAACTTGACCCAGCTTTACAAGACTTGCCGAAAATACCGCGTATGACTCAGGTCAGTTCAGAAAAATAAGAAAGACATTAAAAAGCCCAAGTTGAACTTGGGCTTTTTTATTTACTAGGCTTATTTGAGTTGTTCTATGAGTGTCGGATAAATTAGCCCATCTACATTTTGTTCAGTTTTATAAATACCGTTTTCAACGTTAAATTTATTGACGTGATAGCTAGAGCCATAAATCGAGTCAAAGCCTTGAGATTTAGCAAATACTTTTTTATTGGCATTGATATCTAATAAATGCGTACCGCTGACCATCAACTCATATTGTTTTGGGTCGACACCTGAACGGTTTGCCATGATTTTAACTGCATCTGCATGGGTTGCAGGGTCATTAATATATTTAACTGTTTTGTCCCACACCTGAATGACTTTTTTCCATTCTTCTTGATGAGCGGTTAAATGACTCATGTTGACGGTCAAGGTGTCATAAATTAAACCCGGCTTGTCTTTAGAGGTATAGATAATTTTAGAGCCTGCCACTGCTTTTAATGCCTGACCTGCAACGGGTTGCCAAACAGCAATCGCAGAAATATCGGGGCTATTAAACACTTGAGGTAATTGGTTCGTTGCTGAATTTACCAACTTTACCTCATTCGCTTTAATGTTATGGTCGGTCAAAGCTGTTGCTAACAAAAGATGATCAACCAAGCCTTTTTCGACACCGATTGATTTTCCTTTTAAGTCTTGAATGGTATTAATGCCCTCTTTTGCAATAATGACATCATTGCCCGCAGAATAATCTGTTGCCATGATCATCATGCCTTGAGTACCACCCGAAGCAGTTACCAAGTTATCGCCATTGGTGACCAAAATGGCATCAAGCTGATTTGCTGAAAAGGCCGAAAGAGAAGCCGAATAATCAAACCATTTAAACTCTACATTTAGCCCTGCTTCTTTTAACCAGCCTTTTTCAATAGCCACTTGCCAAGCCACCCAGCCCGGCCAATCGCTATAGCCGATGGTAATTGGTTTTGTATTTGCGGCTGCCTGAGCATCTTGTTTAGCCTCGGGCACTTTAGCCGTATTGTCACATCCACCCAATACAACTGCCGATAAAATAGATACGGATAACAACGCTTTTTTAATCATATAGAAACTTCCCCAACATTTTTACTAACAACACTTTGAGCGGTTTGATTGAGTGACTGTATATAGGCTCGCCAGCCTCCAAAATGGCTAATATCGGTTGCATCTTGAATGGCATACGCTTCACAAATAAAGCCTTTGACCCATGTTCCATCTTTTAGTTTCAGGTTCCCAATACCAAGTGGTGCAGGCACTTCAGCCACAATGGCTCCAAAATTTGCTAAAGGAACATCCCACACTTCAACGTCAATTGACGTACCTGCTGCATCGCACTGTAGGCCTGGCTTTGGTGGTGTGGTATTTTTTAAAGCAAAGAGTTTATAAGCATCTGTCGTCTGAGTTTTCTTGAGCAAAGTGGCATTACGGCTAGTGAGCTGAAAATTAAGGGGCATGCCTGTTAAATGTGCTCCCACAACGGCAAGCTGTACTGAATGATTCGACTTAATCTCTAGACTTTTTTGATAATGTTGAGTTGATTTACCTAAACTCAGCGATGTTTCGGCTTGCCAAAGCTGCGCAAAATTGGCGAGTGCCTGATCGTGCCAAGCCGGTGCAATAAAGGTTACGCCGCTTGGTAGGCTATCTTCACGAAGTACATTAGGTAAAGCTAAAGCAGAAAGATCAGCAAAATTAACAAAGTTGGTATAGGCCCCCATGTGTGCATTTTTAGTCAACGGGTCGGCTTCAACTTCGGCAATGGTGTAAATGGTTGGCGCTGTCGGAACCATCAATGCATCAAAAGGTTGTAATGCCAAATTAATTTTTCGAGCTAGTACGGCGCGGTTATATTCGGCTTGAAGTGCATCTGTTGCCTTGAATTTATCTGCCAGCGCAATAATTTGAGCAATAACAGGATGAGCCTTTCCACGTGTTGTCATGCGTTCAACGGCGACTGTTCTTTCCGCTACCCAAGCATCGTTATATAGTGCGACAGCAAGCTCATTAAACGCACTGAAATCAATACTCTCAACTTCGTAACCCAGTTTTTTAACACGCTCGACTGCAACTAAAAAGGCTTTTTCAGATTCAATATCACCATAAAACTCAAGCTGAGCTGGAATAGCTATTTTTCGATTAGAAAATTGAGTCGGTACATTGGCTGGATGCGCTCGTGAATATTCATCTGTTTCATCATAGCCCTGCATTAAACTGGCAACTGTCCAAGCATCATCAATATGCAGCGCAAAAATAGAAATGACATCAATGGTTCGACATGCAGGGATTAAACCTGTGGTAGAAAACCAGCCCTTTGTTGGTTTAAGACCCACAATATTGTTATGGCCTGCAGGAACACGACCTGAACCCGCCGTGTCTGTCCCCAAACTAAAAGGTACAATACCGTTGGCGACCACCACCGACGAACCAGAGCTTGAACCACCACTAATATATTCGGGGTTAAAACTATTTTTTACTGCACCATAGGGCGAGCGAACGCCAACTAGTCCCGTTGCAAACTGATCGAGATTGGTTTTACCAACCACAATTGCCCCTGCTTTTTTTAGCTTGGCTACTACGGCAGCATCTTGTGTCGCTAAATATTGAATCTCTTGACAGGCAGCAGTAGTGTGAAAGTCAGCGACATCAATGTTGTCTTTAACTGCAAATGGCACACCATATAGAGGTAAGTCAGCAATATTTTGGTCTTTTAAAACATCAATTTGTGCCTGAATCTGCTCGTTCGAGGCAACTTCAATCCACGCATTATCATCATTTTTAATTTCTGCAACATAGCCAAACAAATCTTTAAGATGGATTTGCCCGTTTTGATATGCTGTTTCCCAGTCTTGGATGGTCCATAAATTTTTCAACACGCTACTCCTCATTTAGTCATTTTGCTGTATAGGCGGCATTACGGCATCCATTAGTTCTAAATGCCCTTTAATCACCCCTTTCAGCACAATAAATTGCTGGCTAATTTGTCTGAGTTCAGAACTTGCACCCTGCATTAACATGACTTGCAATATCTTTTGTTGGTCGAGCTGGATATGAAGTGAACTAATCACCTGTGCTAAAAACTGTTGTTGTAAATCGATCAATTGATTACGCAAGGTCATTTGGCTAGCATCATAAAGTAGCGTTAAGGTGCCCACCATGACTTCATTGGCCTGCGCCTGCTCTGCAATCAGGTGTTTATTAATCATGTCGACAATGGCTTGCGAGCGACTCTCATAATTCTGCTCGACAATTTTTTGGTCGAGTGCATTGAGTGTCGATTCAGGCACGGTAATACTAATTCGAGCTAACTTTTGTTTTGCCACAGTCTTATCCTTTTGTTTTAGTCGGATAATTGTTTTGTTTGATATATACGCCTGCGCGTACGCTGAGCAATTCGACTAAAAAGGCTTTTAAAGTTTGCATTGGTTGAACCACAGGTTTTACATCGTTCATATCACACCTCTAGCTTGGTATTACCAAATTCAGTTTTTGTATTACTGATAAGAGATGCAGAAAATGTGCCAGCTTTTAAGCATGGTTTTGATGGATTAAATGGGTATTTATGAGTGTTTTTTGGGCAGAAAAAAGCCCCATGCACAGGGATGGGGCTAATTTATGTGAGCAATAAAACCAATCTTTTATATTAATTAAATCACAATAAATTAAGTTTTAATTTTGACTCTTCAGATAGATTAATCAAACTATGCGCCCATACATATAAAGAATCTAGTACTGGCCTAAAAGTCTTTCCAAACTCTGTCATTTCATAAACAACTTTGATCGGTGCTTTTTCACCATAAACCGTTCTAGAGATTAAGCCAGTTTGCTCTAACTGCTTGAGTTGAAGACTTAAGGTCATTTCAGTAATTGTGGGAATGAGTTGCTTGATTTCATTAAAGCGTTTTGGCCCATCTTTTAAATAATACAAAATCACACATTTCCATTTTCCACCCACTAAATCCATAGCCATACTGATATGACATGGATAAGTTTTTCCATTTACCGTGACTTCACATGTATTTTCAGTATTTGCCATTTTTAAACACTACCTATCAACTTTGATAGTTATTGTACGCCAATACTATAAAAATTATAGTGACTATTATTTTTATAGTTAAAAGGCACTCTCATGGCTTTACTTATTTTGGCCCATCCCTACTACGCTCAATCAATTGCAAATAAAACGATTGTGAATGAACTCGTAAAAACCTATCCAGACCTTGAAGTCCGAGATATTTTCCAGCTTTATCCAGACTATCAAATTGACGTCAGTGCTGAACAAAAAGCGTTGTTACGCCATGACACCATCATTCTGCAATATCCAATGTTCTGGTTTAATATGCCGGCAATTTTGAAATTATGGTTTGATGAAGTTTTTACTTATCAGTTTGCCTATGGCTCTCAGGGCGATAAATTAAAAGACAAAAAAGTCATTATTAGTATGACGGTCGGCCAAACAGAAGCCAACATGGTGAACGACCAAGAAAACTTAATCGATAGCTTTTTAAAAGCGGTTCAACATTCAATTCAATATACACAAATGCAGTTAAGCGCCACTTACTTGCTTTATGACGTTTCGCCTTTATCAGGTAACCCAGAGTCGAAAATTAAATTAGAGGCAGTTGAACATGGTCATAAAGTATTAAAGCATTTGACCGAAGCATAAGGTTTAAAGAGAGCATCGATATTGATGCTCTCTTTTGGTTTAAGCGACAGGTGCCAAGGTAAATAGCACTTGTCCTGTTTTTACGGTTTGCCCTTTTTCAATGGTAATGGTTTCAACTTTCATGCGTTCCGGCGCAATAATCGGAATTTCAATTTTCATTGCCTCAATCACCGCAAGGGTCGCACCTTCTTCAACAATATCTCCCGATGCACATTCAATTTTCCAGATTGAGCCCGGCATGTGCGATTCGACTGCACAGCCTCCTTCAGGAATAACCACGGTTTCGCCTTCATCAACCGCATCTAGACTTTCAGAAATATATTCTTGCAAGCCCGCTTCGTGCCAACGGCGGCGCTCAGCCTCAAAATTGGCTTGTTGCATGTCTTTAAAGGCTTGAATGCTGTCTTGATGTGTTTTTAAAAACTCGTTGTATTCTTTTAAATTGAGCACGCCCTCTTCAATACGAAGTTTTAGACGACCTGCTTTAAAGTCTTCGCGCATTTGCAGAAGTTCATTCTCAGAAACTTCATAAAACTTAACTTGGTCAAAAAAGCGTAATAACCACGGTTTGCCATCTTCGAAATTGGCATTTTTACGGTAACGACTCCACATTTGAGTGGTACGACCAACGAACTGGTAGCCGCCCGGCCCTTCCATACCGTACACACACATATAAGCACCGCCAATGCCGACCGCATTTTCAGGTGTCCAAGTTCGTGCCGGATTATATTTTGTAGTGACTAAACGTTGGCGTGGGTCGAGCGGTGTTGCAACGGGAGCACCTAAATACACATCGCCTAAACCCATCACCAAATAGTTTGCGCTATAGACTATATCTTTAACTGCTTGCTTGGAAGCTAAGCCATTAATACGGCGGATAAACTCGACGTTGTCGGGGCACCACGGCGCATCTGGACGAACAATTTGCGTATAGCGCTCGGTGGCGAGTTGAGTTTGTGAATCTTCCCAAGCCAAAGGCAAATAGACAGTACGTGAAGGCACCTGCATATTTTGAATATCGGGTAACTCGGCTTCTGCTTGTTGAAGTTTCTGTAAAAGCTCCAGTTGATCGAGCCGGATTGAATCAAAATGAATTTGCAGTGAACGAATACCCGGTGTTAGGTCAATAATGCCCTGAATGTTTTGATCCTTAACCCATTGCATGAGCGCATGAATACGGAAGCGTAAATTTAGGTCGAGTACCAACTCGCCATATTCCACCAACAAATAGCTATTTCCTGCTGGTCGATAGGTCACGCTTGGTAAATCAGTTTCACCTTCTAAAGTAGCTAAAACTGCATCTTTTAACGTGTTGGGTTCTGCTTGAATGGTTGGGTTGAAATCGATCTGAGTTGTATCGGTCGCAGTTAAACTTTGATGATATTTTTGATCGAGTGCTTTTGCTTGTGCATAACTCACAGGCACAAATTTGACTTTATCACCTGCTTTAAGTTGCCCGATTTTCCAAAGCTCAGAATGAATGACTACCGCAGGACATACAAAACCGCCTAAGCTCGGACCATCGGGACCAAGAATAATTGGCATATCGCCTGTAAAATCAATCGCACCAATCGCATAAGCATTGTCGTGAATATTGGAAGGATGTAAGCCTGCCTCGCCACCATCTTCACGTGCCCACTCAGGTTTGGGACCAATTAAGCGAATGCCTGTACGGCTTGAGTTATAGTGAATTTCAAACTCATTGGCAAAGAACGTATCAATATCTTGTTTGGTGAAAAAATCTGGTGCGCCATGTGGACCATACATCACTGCAATTTCCCAGTTTTGGGTAAAGCTAGGAATTTGTGCTTGAGCTAAGGCGGTGGTCGATTGAGCGGAATATTCCGTAATTGGCAACATATCGCCAATTAATAAATTACGGCCTGCATGCCCACCAAACTGCCCCAAAGTAAAAGTTGCTTGTGAGCCTAAGTAATCAGGAACATCGAAACCACCTTTCACACCTATATAGCTACGGCAACCTGAGTGAATAAGCCCACATTTTAAAATCTGGCCTTTTTTCACGTTGATGGTTTGCCACATCGGCACCAATTCACCATCAAGTTTTGACGGCATATCACCGCCCGTAATTACGATTTGGCTATCGCAATGAAACTTTAAAGTTGGCCCTTGTAAGGTACATTCAAGCCCTGCCATATTTGGCTCATTGGCTAAAAGCTGGTTTGCCACAGTTAAACTGAGTGGATCGATGGCACCTGATGGCGGCACCCCAACATCCCAATAACCTAATCGACCAGTTACGTCCTGAATAGCGGTTTGAATACCAGCTTGCAACACCTCAATTTTTTGAGTTTTCCATTCAAACGTATTTAAAAAACGAGTGGTTTGAGTACCTAAAGCAAACACATCACAAGCAATAATGTTTTGTAGATATTCTAAATTAGTTTCAATGCCTGCCACTTGCGTGTTGGCAAGACTAGCACTCATTGCCTGTATGGCTTGGTCCCGTGTTGCAGAAGTCACAATAATTTTGGCAATCATTGGGTCATAAAAAGACGACACCGTTGAACCTGTTTCTACCCATGTTTCAACACGTGCTTTCGGGTCAAATTTCACATGAGTGAGTAAACCCGCACTCGGCTGGAACTGTTTAATCGGGTCTTCAGCATAAAGACGAACCTGAATGGAATGTCCTGTTGGCTCTAACTTTTCAGTGGGTGCTGACCAGTCACCGCTTGCCAATGTCACCATCCACTCGACTAAATCGACACCAAACACTTGCTCGGTCACACCGTGCTCAACTTGCAAACGCGTGTTGACCTCTAAGAAATAAAATTTTTGGGTTTCGGTGTCCATGACAAACTCAACTGTGCCTGCCGAGCGGTAGTTCACCGACTGCATCAATTGAATGGCAACTTTTTGCAGATAGTCACGTTGCTGTTCATTTAGGTGTGGCGCAGGTGTTTCTTCAATGACTTTCTGATTCCGGCGTTGCACCGAACAATCACGTTCACCCAAGGCTAGAACTTGCCCTTTCCCATCACCAAAAATTTGCACTTCGATATGGCGTGCATGTTGTACAAATTTTTCTAAATACAAACCTGCATCTTTAAAATTGACCTGCGCCAAATAAGACACCGTTTGGTAGGCATCTTTTAACTCTGTTTCATTCCAGACTAGACGCATGCCAATACCACCACCACCCGCGGTACTTTTCAGCATGACCGGATAACCAATACGGGCTGCCTCAAACAAAGCCTCAGCTTCATCGGCAAGTAGCGAACTGCCCGGAAGTAAAGGAACATTGCTTTTAATAGCGAGTTCACGTGCAGTATGCTTTAAACCAAAATCGAGCATTTGGCTTGAAGTTGGTCCAATAAAAGCAATACCTTGGCTTTCGCACAAATCACAAAACTCGGCATTTTCAGACAAAAAACCATAACCAGGATGAATGGCTTCTGCGCCCGACTGTTTTGCTACTTCAAGAATCTTTTCAATATTTAAATAACTTTGATGGGCAGGTGCAGGTCCAATCAAGAAAGCTTCATCGGCCAAAGTCACGTGTAAAGAATCACGATCGGCTTCCGAATAAACTGCAACCGAAGCGATCCCGAGTTTTTTAAGGCTGCGAATCACGCGACAGGCAATTGCACCGCGGTTGGCAATTAGAACTTTTTTAAACATGCTTACACCCCTTCCGCTTCGCGGACAACCAACTGAATTTTGGTTGGGTTATAGGCGTTACATGGGTTATTGAGCTGTGGACAATTGGAAATTAAAACAATCAAATCCATTTCTGCCCGAACTTCGACATATTTACCCGGCCCTGAAATTCCATCATCAAATTTAAGCTGACCGTCTGGCGTAACTGGCACATTCATAAAAAAGTTAATATTTGGGCCAATATGACGGACATTTAAGCCATGCTTTTTTGCAATCGGGTGTTTTGCCAAGGCATACATAAAGTTGTTACGGCAACTATGCATAGGATACGTTTCATGTGCATAGCGAACCGTATTACTTTCACATGAACAAGCCCCGCCAATGGTGTCATGGCGCCCGCAGTTATCATCATGAATAACGGCAATTGGACGACCAAAGTTACTGTAGAGCTTGGTGCCCTTTTCTAAATAAATGTGTTGGTTGATGGCCAAAGTATCCATTGCGCTATAACGCTCAGTTGGGTTTTCGGCGCTCATAAACAAAGTATCGACCGCTTGGTTTCCTTCAAGATCAATAATTCGAAAATACTGACCCTTTTTAACCTCGCACATCCACGCTTCACCCGCAGGACAAACTTCATTTAAAACTGCTTTTTCAAATGATTGTAAAACTGTCATGATGCTTCTCCTGATTTAAATATTGCTAAGCGCGTAGTAGCGGGCTGTGTTTTGAAACGCACGCTGATTTTGCGAACATGCATCACGACAAATATCGCTGTCTGTTAGAGAATTGGCTTTAAATAAACTGAGTTGAATATCGGCAGGTTGATAGCTTGGGCTGGTATCTAAACCATGCGGCGCAGCAGATAAAAATATTAAGCAGTCCATTTCAAAGCGCAGTTCAATGCTTTGATCGGTATTGTCAGAACTGACATAAGACAAAACGCCGTTTTCATCTGGTACAACTTTAGAAAATAGGTTAACGGTGGCACTCAGGTCTTGGCTGGCAAGTCCGTATTTACACATTTCAATGAGTAAACTATCTAAGCCGTTTTGGTACATATCATTGCGGGCATCTTGAAATGTACGCGTACCGAATTGCTTTTCAATTTGTTCTGGTCGGCTTGGGCCACAAAGTGCATCATTCCAGCCGTGATCGTCATGAACAATGGAAGCCATCACACGGCCTAGGTCTGAATAGAGCACATTGGAAGCTTTTAAATAAGCGGTGTGTTGCCCTTTTAAACTGTCGGGCATGTTAAAACGTTCAAGCACATCGGCAGCATTTACACAAAACAAAGAAACATTTGCCTGAGCGCCAAGCGATGTAAACTTAAGAATAGTTCCTTTTTGAATACGACCCGACCAGTGATGTCCTCCGGGTAAAAGTTCGGTCCAAATCGCCTGATTGTTATGATAAATTGCAGTGTTCATAGCTACTCCTGTCGGATAGTTTTAGACTTCCTCCCGGGCTTTTATCCCTCCGTGTAGTTCGCTAGGAACCGTGAACTCTCGGTCCAGTCATACTTTAAGTACCGGAACCCTAGATCACTTTTGATTGTTTATGACTATGCAAAGGACATGCCAGCTTAGTATTACGGTTTTGGTTAAAAGTAATACTAAACTTGAGCTGTTTAGGTGCGGTTTAAGTTCAAAAATAAAAAGCTGCACTAAAAATTGTGCATCTTGAAAAGAAAAAAGCCCCTTTCACTAAGAGGCTTAAAAATTGATTATGAGATTGAGATTTTAAGGAAGCAGAATCACCTTACGGCAGTCCTCTTCTCTTTCATTAAAAATACGATAACCTTCTGCGGCATCTTCTAATTTCATTCGGTGGGTAATAATGGTTTCTGGCGACAAATCGCCACGCTCAATCAGTTCTAAGAGTTGCGGTAAATATTGATGTACATGGGTTTGGCCCATTTTAAAAGTCAGGCCTTTATCAAAAGCATCGCCAAACAAGAAACCATGAATCGGGCCTGCATATACTCCCGGTACGCTCACTACACCACCGCGGCGAACTGCAGCAATGCATTGACGCAGTGCTGCGCCACTTGAACCTTCTAGTTTTAAATTGGTGAGAACTGTTTCAATGACACTGCCTTTTGCCTCAAAGCCAATCGCATCAATCACAGCATCGACACCCCGATAATTGTCGGTATGCTGAATAATAAACTCGGCCGCATCGACTTCATCGAAATTCACTGGAATGGCACCGTATGTTGCCGCTGCATAGTTCAATCGATAGTCATTGTGATCGACCATAAATATCTTTTCAGCACCAAGCATCTTGGCACAAGCAGCACTTAATAGTCCGACTGGACCAGCACCATAAATTGCAACGGTTGAGCCACGTTTCACTTGGGCATTGGTCACGGCTTGCCAAGCAGTCGGTAAAATATCAGTCAAGAAAAGTACTTTTTCATCTGACAATGAGGTTGGCACTTTAAAAGGGCCTTTATTGGCTTTTGGCACACGCACATATTCTGCTTGCCCACCCGGCACACCGCCGTAAAGATGGCTATAGCCAAACAAAGCCGCACCTGGTGGAATCTGCTTTTTATTAATAATTGCGCCGCGCCCTGTATTAGTGGTTTCGCAGGCAGCGGTCAGGTCTAGTTGGCAAAAGAAACATTCACCACAGGCAATCACAAAAGGAACAATCACTCGATCACCCTTTTTCACTGTGGTGACGGCTGGGCCGACTTCTTCAACCACGCCCATAAATTCGTGCCCAAAGATATCGCCCTGCTCGGTTCTAGGGATTTTGCCTCGATATAAATGTAAATCAGAGCCACATATCGCTGTGGCAGTCACTCGTAAAATAATGTCATCTGGTTCTTGAATAATAGGGTCTGCTACAGTTTCTACTCGAACATCTTCTGCACCGTGGTAAGTAAGAGCGCGCATATTGTTATTCCTCTATTTTCTATCATGTCATTTGATTATGAGGAGGCTTTCTTTACGGTTTGCAACGTTTCTTACCTTTCACGTAAGGCATATAGTGCAAATGCAACGCGACAGAGATTTCAGTAACATTTAATGAATGTAAATTAGTTTTTGCGAGGGCTGTTTTTGATATTTGACCCAGCAAAAAGCCAATCATCCATGCACTAAGATGATTGGCTTTGTCTTAAAAATTTGAATTAATCTAACTTGAGTTGCTGTCTGAGCTTTAAAATATCAACTAGACCTTTGTCTCTGGTTTGGTATAAATCGACATCTTTATATTGGTTTAAAAGCTGGTTGGTTTCCGTTTCCAATAAATCTGTTGTCTCGTCTGAATGTTGAAATGTGTGCATATCATTCCACCATTCTGTCATTGGTGGGCCTAAATGATGAATTGCTTCTTTAAAGCCCTTTTGGTTGGCAAGCTGCATATTAATGTAGGGGCCAAATAGTGCCCATCTTAAACCCGGCCCACTGGTAATCGCGACATCGACATCTTCGGCAGAGCACACGCCTTGTTCAACCAATGAAAAAGCTTCTCGCCATAGCGCAGCCTGCAAACGGTTTGCAACATGCCCTTTTACTTCTTTATTTAAAACAATTGGTTTTTTGCCCAGTTGTTTATAGAACTCAGAAGCCTGTTTCAAAATTTGGGGATCTGTCAAATTACCGCCAACGATCTCGACCAAAGGTAAAAGATGAGGCGGATTAAAAGGATGACCTAATAAAATACGTTCAGGATGTTTGGCCTCTTTTTGAAAATCAGACACTTTTAAGCCCGATGAACTTGAAGCAATAATGGTATGTTCAGGACAATATGCTGTGATTTCTTGATATAGCTGTTGTTTTATATCCAGACGTTCCGGGGCATTTTCTTGAATAAAATCTACATCTGAAACTGCATCTTTTAAGTGATTAAAAATTTCCAGATGAAGCAGTACATCTTGCTGAGAATAACTGGGTTCAGCGTTTTGGTCTAAAACCAATAAATCATTTAAATTTGCAGATATTCTATTTTTAAAGACCGCTTCATCGATCGGATACGGGTCGTAAACCTTAACTTTAAATCCTTTATATAAAAATAAGGCCGTCCAACTTGCACCTATTACACCTGCTCCAACAACACCAACCGTTTTAATGACTTCCATATTTTCCTCGTACAAATGTTGTTTTATCCGAAATTTCTTTACTCAAATGAATGCTTAAATAAACATAGCAGATTCAACCAATCAATAAATTTAATTGTTTATATTTTATATAATTTGTCCTATATTCCTTAGCTTGAAAATTGATTCCTTTCATTAGTACAACTTAATCTTTTACCATTTTTTAACCGTTATTTACTGAATTTTATGTCAAAAAATCTAGCAACATTAATTGGTTTAAGTGCCATTCTCATGTGGGCATCTCTGGTCGGTCTGATGAAGCAAGTCAGTGCCGCCATTGGGCCTGAGCTAGGTGTTACCTTTATTTATTCTTTAAGTGCGCTACTGTTGCTTGCCATTTTCAAAGTTCCAGATTTTAAGCAGATCTCTAAAAAATACTTAATATTTGGCACAATTCTGTTCGTGGCTTATGAGGTATGCTTTTCATTTGCGATTGCTTATTCTCAGACAGCGCGACAAGCAATTGAAATTAGTATTGTTAACTATCTGTGGCCGAGTTTAACGGTTTTAGCTTTTGTTATTTTTAAGGAATTAAAGTTTAATTTCCTTATTATTTTAGGTCTAATGCTTTCAATTTTCGGCATTGTTTTTATTCAGACCGGAAATGGCGATTTTAGTCTAAATAGTATTGTCGATAATTTTCATAGCAACCCACTGAGCTATATTTTGGCATTTACAGGTGCCATCATCTGGGCTTTTTACTGTGTAATCACCAAAAAAATGAGCAATGGGCAAAATCCCATTTCCATTTTCTTTGTTGGTGTCGCACTCACCCTATGGCTCAAGCTGCTCGTCTCTGGGCAATTTGCCATTCCTTCAATGGATATTCCAGCTCTCCTCACCCTTTTAGTGGCATCTGCTGCCATGGGTTTTGGTTATGCTGCTTGGAACATTGGCATTATTCATGGAAACATTACCATGCTTGTGGTGGCCTCTTATTTCACCCCGATTATTTCGTCTATTTTGGCCATGTTTGTTTTACAAACTCAACTTTCAATGAGCTTTTGGCAAGGAACAGCAATGGTGACGGCGGGTTCATTTATTTGCTGGGTTTCAACCAACTGGTCTGTGATTCAACCTTACTTTAAAAAATTAAGAAAAGGCCAAAAAGCATTGTAGATTTATCGCAATGCTTTTTTCGGACTTAAGATAACTCCGACGAAGAAGAATTCCCCCATTGCCCAAAGCGTGCTAACATCCAAATTCTGACAATTACCAATGTCAAAATAATTTCTAGAGGGAATAAGATGTTAAAAACTCAAAAAATCAACATCGTACAAGAATTTGATGCACCCGTAGACAAGGTCTTCGCGACTTTAAGTGAGCATGAAAACCTAAGTAAACTTTTTGCTCCTGCTAAAGTGACTCGCATTAGCAACGGAAAAGACGCTCGTAATGGTGTTGGCTCTGCGCGCAAAATGTCTATTCCATTGACCCCTTCATTTGTAGAAACAAATTTAGTTTATAAAGAAAATGAACTGATCGAGTATGCAATTACCAGCGGCATTAGCCCAATTAAAGCTCACCGTGGTGTCATGAAATTTACTGACTTGGGAAATAACCGAAGTCGTTTAGATTACTCGATTAGCTTTAAAGGCCGCGTACCCTTCATTGGACTTATTATTAAAAAAGCTTTAGAAAATGGCGTGAGCCGTGGGCTTAAGAAACTTAAGTTTTAATCACCGCATCTAAAAGAAAAAGCCCAGTTACGGGCTTTTTGTATTTAAGATTTAAGTTGAATGCTCAGATAGCATAAATAAAAAGTAATCTAGTAATTTATCCCGTTCATCTACGCTATTGGCACTTAACAGCTGAACCATTGCCCCATCAATTGCAAATAGAAACATGTGCGCATCTTTTATTGAAGCGGTAGTTTTGACAGTAAGAAGTAGCTTATAAAGCTCATTTATAAACCAGTTTCTATAATCAACAACCACCCGATAAGCCGTTGCATAGCACTTTTCAATTTCAAAAATTGCTTTAAATGGTAAACGGTAAAACCCTTCTAAATTGGCATGTAAAAAGTAAATTTGTTTTAGTTTATCGAACACCATAAGTTCACTGTATGAATTGATAATTGAAAAGACTTTTACTTTGAGCGCATCCGTTTGAAAGGTTAAACACATCTCGATGAGTCGTGCTTTTGAATGAAAGATGTTATAGAAAGTCGCTTTGGGAATTTTGGCCTCAGCAATAATTCGGTCAACCCCCACCGTGTTAAACCCATCTTGAGTAAATAAATCTTTTGCCGTGTGCAGCACTCGTAGTGCTCTAAATGAAGATTCTAAATTGTTCATATATACCGCTTAAAATAATTTTTTGTTGTATCTAAAAGAGATAGAAATGCCGTCACTCTTAAAATGAGTGCAAAAAAAAGGCATGCAAAAACGACACAATAAAGTTGTGCTTACCTATCTCGGGTTTATTGTTGCTATGATTTTTGAGTCGTAATGATCTAAGGTTGTAGAAAACTTAGAGTCGATTAAACCGTTTTAAAGACCAGTTAAGCGGTATAGACAGAGAGATTTTGGCAAAGGCCAATAAATGAGAAGAATTAGTACGCATAGCGGACTCCTAGATGAAATAGAAGTTCTACCTAATCACTGTCAAATGATTATGGTGGCAGAACGAAGGCGGGTTGACAGACCAGTCATCTAGGAACTGGCACGCACAAGGCGTCCCTCCTCCGTCCTACCGCTACGAAGGGGGACGAACGAGTTCAACACCAAAAAATTACTTTTTTGATGTTCTAGATGATGGCGGCCTGTCAAAGCCGACTGGCGATGTAGGCCAGCACGCAAAGGATAGTATTCGCTCTGGTTGGCGTCAAGCGTGGGAAATGACAATTGTATTAAAGTAGAGCGGTTGGAGTTTTGAGAAAAATTTAAGTAAATGGACAATCGAATAAATACTAATATAGAAAACCAACATCTTACCTAGATAAAAAACTAGTCGATTTAATTTTTATAAATAATTTGATTTTGTTCTTGAAAAATAAACCATTATCCTCATTATTGTTAGAACGTAGCTTCCAATTTTCATCTTTGCGAGTTGCGCTGCACGTATCCAAGCGGCAATGTGATACCACGGTCACTAGTTGGTCATGGGTATCTGGCGTGTCTCTGGCCTATTCATTCGCGCATGACGTGGTGAGTCGGGATGAGATTCTTAGTTTGGACCCGTCTTCTTCCTAGGTAATGTCGGGAAGGCGGGTAAAGAGCGTGTGGGGCAGCCCATGAGCACGGATGGGGAAGCGCGTAAGTCGTCGCCTCACTCTGGCTGTGTTTTCGGATGGCTTTTATACGGTCTTTGTACCTTATTAAGTCATTTATACATCTGTTATTGGGAGGATTTTGATTTGAGTGAACTAAATAAATTAATATTGCGTCTCATTCTCATTTGCTCGGCGGCGGCTGCACGGTTTACGGTTTGCATCTCTTTGCGAGTTGCGCTGCACGTATCCAAGCGGCATACTGATACCACGGTCACTAGTTGGTCATGGGTATCTGGCGTGTCTCTGGCCTATTCATTCGCGCATGACGTGGTGAGTCGGGATGAGATTCCACCTCTTTAACGCAAACCTAGGGTTAGACATTTGCGGCAAGAATTACGATGACAAAAAAAGTAAAAACTGCATTAGTTCAGGTCGCGAGCCTTGCTAATCTTGAAGAAGCTTGGGACCATATTTGGAAAAATTCAAAAAAACAATCTAAAAGCTCTTTGGATTTAAACAACATAAGCCTCAATGATTTTAATCACAATAAAAAACAGCTATTGAAAAAAATTTCAAAAAAGTTGTTAGATAGATCTTATGGATTTAGTGATCTCCATCCGTTTTTAGTTCCTAAATCGAATGGTAAATATAGGTTAATTTGTGTACCGACTATTGAAGACCGTATAGTACAACGAGCCTTACTAAATGTACTGAACAATTATTATCATAATCAACTTGATAATGGTATAAGCTATGGTTTTATCACTAAAAAAACAGTTAAAGATGCGGCTAAGAAAGCCTGTGAACTTCGCAAGACGCATAATTGGGTTTATAAAACTGATATCACTGCATTTTTCGATAATGTAGACCGTGAAAAACTTAAGGAAAAAGTTAAATCTTTAGTTAAACATCGCTCCCTCCATCCTCTATTATTTTCGATAATAAATCGTGAAGTACAAATTACTTCAAATTCTCAAGGATCAAGGATTAAAAAACTTGGAATTAGAAGAGGACATGGTGTCCGTCAAGGAATGCCTTTGTCTCCTTTTTTTGCAAATTTATTTTTAGGAACTTTTGATAATGAAATTAAAGCTACTGGTTTTAGGGCTGTAAGATATGCCGATGATTTAATTTTCTTTGCTAAGAGTAAGCATGAATGTGAACAAATTGACAGTTTTTGCCGTACATCTTTAAAAAAATTAGATTTAGATATTCCCCTACTTGGTGAATTAAATTCAAAGACAGTAATTTACAACCCAAACGAAACAGTTGAGTTCTTGAGATTAGGTTTAAGTAAGAAAAAATGTAATGCTGACTATGAGCTTATTTTGACAAATGAACAATTACAAATGATCCGTACGGAATTACTACAATTAGGCTCAATCAAACAACTACTGGATAGTAATATTAAGTTAGCTAATCTTGGGATTGCTATTGAATCACGTATATCTGGATATAAAGCTGCATACTCAGATTGTATTACTAACTATACTGAACTTGAAAACCACATGATTGATTTACATCAGAAAGTTCTCCATAGAATATACGGAGTTGGTGGTTTAAATATTAACTTAAGTTCACTTTCTAGTGAAAATAGAAAATTTCTTGGTTTAACTTAATACACTCAACTCCTTAGAAAGGCTTAATCAATCCATCAACTTTTTACGGCGATACAACCCGCAATTGCCAGAAAATAGCGCTGCCAATAAACAAGTAATAATGGCGTAAGTGGCAACATTCATGCCAAATAGCTCAATCGCTAAAATAATAGATGTTAACGGTGCCTTACTTGCCCCTGAAAACAGACTCACCAAACCTAAGCCTGCAAGCAATGAAATTGGTAGGTTTAAAACTGCCCCTAGAGCATTCCCTAATGTCGCACCCACATAAAACAACGGCGTAATTTCACCACCTTTAAAGCCTGAACCTAAAGTGATGGCGGTAAAAACGGTCTTGTTAAAAAAGTCGTAAAACTCAATCGGCACATAAAAAGATGAAATGATTTTATCTGTACCCAAACCGTTGTATTGCTGATGCGCAGTGAACAACGTAAGTAGCATAATGACAATACCACCCGCCATCGTTCTTAATGGCAAATAGCGAATATATTTATAAAAGACGTCACTCGCAAAATGAATGGCAGCAATAAAGAAACGTGCAGCCAAACCAAAGATCAGACCTGCCACAATTAAGTTCATGAGCGTGCCAAAATGAATGGCTGGAAACTCACTAATCACATAAAAAATATGCGGATGAACAATATCGAATAGTTCAGGAATGGTCGAAGCAATAAGCGCCGACACAAAACACGGGAAAATAGCTGAGTATCTTAAATTACCTAAAGCTGTAATTTCTAAACCATAAATTGCACCTGCCAAAGGCAAGCCAAACACCCCTGCAAAGCCAGCGCCAATACTGGCGATTAAGCAAATTTTTCGGTTATCTTCCGAGATTTTTAATATATGGCTCAGGTGGTCAATTAAAGCACCCGAAAGCTGAACTGCTGGCGCCTCACGCCCTGCCGAACCACCAAACAACTGCGTTAAAATTGAGGTGATAAAAATGATAGGGCTCATTCGTTTTGGAATAAACGACTTAGGCTGGTGAATTTCATCAATCAGTAAATGAGTTCCCCGTTCAATCGGCGATCCATATTTTTTAATGAGGTAACCAATACCAAAACCCACAAAAGGCAAAAAGTAGATGAGCCATTGATGCAGACTTCTGACTTTGTTTGAAATATCAAAGGCAACAAAAATTAAGGTCGAGGCTAGCCCTGCTACGACTCCAATCACAATTGAGATGACGAGCCAATAGACACTGTATTTTAGAATTTGATCATATTCAGATGAAGGTAGAATTTTCATTCGCTTTCTTCAATTCGCCTTTGAGTGGATGCCAAATTCTCAAATTATTTTTATGCTGCCAGCTCATTAAGTGAGAAATGCTTAAACTGGGCTAAAAATTAAAGCCCGCATATGCGAGCTTTCAATACAGTGATTAATTTTTGGTATCACTAAACTGTGACAAATATCTCATAATTGGCGCTATTTTTCAAGTTGAAAATAGTTAACGAGTACCGTGAAAAACAACTCACTAAGTGAATAAATAAGCATTGGCTTTGACCACATTAAAGTCACGCTCAATTAGGGCAAATCTCTTATTTAAATCTCACTCAATGCTACCAATCACAGTTTCTGCATGACAGGTCCCGCCTTTCTCCACACTAAGCTGAATCACACCATTGCGATGCGCCAGTACTTGTACTTCCATTTTCATAGCTTCCATAATGGCAACCACTTGGCCTTCGGTAACTTGCTCTCCATTTTCAACTTTCCAAGTGCTAATCACACCATTAATTGGAGCAAGTAAATGCTCGGCACTGACTTCTGGCTCGGCTGTTTGTGCCTGAACAGCGGTAGCTGGGCCTTGTGCAAACATCCCTGCTGGTAAACCTAAACGGTGTAACTTGCCATCAATTTCAATATAACTGAGTAGCATTGGTTGTTGATGGTTTGGAACGCCCCGTTTAGTTGGCTTTAACTCTTGTTTAAAGTCGTTTTCGATCCAGCGCGTATGTACATTAAATTCATCGGTAAAGTCAGGTTCATTAAGTACTGCACGGTGGAAATCTAAAACCGAAGCCACGCCTTCAATTTTAAATTGCTTTAAAGCACGTTTAGCGCGGGCAATTGCAACTTCTCGGGTTGGACCAGTCACAATCAGTTTTGCCATCAGTGAGTCAAAGTGATTAGACACCAATGACCCAGTCCGAACACCTGTATCAACCCGTACACCATGACCAAACGGCGCTTCAAATAAACTCAACACACCAAAGGCTGGAATAAAACCACGTGCTGGATCTTCGGCATTTATACGAAACTCAATCGCATGACCTTGTGCTTTTGGGGTTTCTTTAATAGAAAGCTCACGGCCCTGTGCCACGCGAATTTGCTCAACCACCAAATCGACTTTTGATGTTTCTTCGGTTACTGGGTGTTCAACTTGCAAACGGGTATTTACTTCTAAGAATGAAAGCTTGCCGTCACGACTCAGTAAATATTCAACTGTTCCCGCACCGACATAGTTTGCGGCCTGACAAATGTTTTTTGCCGAGGTTAAAATTTGCTGATAAATCTCATCGCTAATAAATGGCGCTGGCGCTTCTTCGACTAACTTTTGGTTACGGCGTTGCAATGAACAATCACGTGTACCTAGCACCACAATATTGCCATGCTGGTCAGCAATCACCTGTGCTTCTACATGACGCGGTTTATCAAGATATTGCTCGACAAAACATTCACCACGACCAAAGGCAGCTTTTGCCTCTCGTACTGCCGACTCATAAAGCTCTTGAACTTCTTCGAGTTTCCACGCAACTTTTAAGCCGCGACCACCACCACCAAATGCGGCTTTAATGGCAATCGGTAAACCAAACTGTTTAGCAAACGCTAAAGCCTCCTCTGCATTATTGAGTGGGTCTTGTGTACCTTGAACTAACGGCGCACCAACTGAAGCAGCAATTTTACGCGCTTCGATTTTATCGCCTAGTTTTTCAATCGCACTTGGTGATGGCCCGACCCATTTTAAGCCCGCATCAATCACAGCTTGAGCAAACTCAGCACGCTCAGATAAAAAGCCATAACCCGGATGAACCATAGTCGCTTTCGATTTTTTTGCAACTTCGATAATGGCTGGAATATTTAAATAGGTTTCACTGGCAGTTGCACCAGCCAAGCCCCATGCTTCGTCTGCAAGTTCGACGTGCATGCTGCCGATGTCATCATCTGCATATAACGCGACCGATGAAATACCCATATCACGGCAAGCATGGATAATACGAACGGCAATTTCACCACGGTTAGCAATCAATAATTTTTCTGTATTCATCATTCATTCTCAAAATCTGTAAATTCGGCAATTTTTTTAAATTTGATGCGGCAACCCGCCGGAATCTGTGCCACCAAGTCCCAATGGTGTTTAGCAACTGAGGCAATGACCGGATATCCACCCGTTAAAGGGTGATCATTCATAAATAAAACGGGCTGGCCACTCGGTGGAATCTGCAAAGCACCAATGCATGTGCCTTCACTTTCCAGTTCATGGGTAATTTTGCGAATTAGAGGCTGTTCACCTGAAAGTCTTAGCCCAACTCGGTTGCTTTCATTGGTCACGAGCCATTCTTGCTGACACAGCAGCTCAATACTGTCTTGTTCAAACCAGTCTGTGCGTGGTCCCATCACAATATCTAGCTCAACGACTTCGCCAGCTCGCGGTAAGTCACTTTTGCCCACTTCATTTACGTTAATATTGGCTGCTTTGACCAGCCCTTGATAAATAGTATCTCCAAGCTTTAAAGGCTCTGGCCCTAACACCGCCAAGCTGTCAAACGAAGTACTATTAAGTACAGGTTCAATGTCTATACCACCACGAACTGCCAGATAGTTTCTTAAGCCAGCGGTCGGTGGCAGAATTTGAAATTCATCGCCTTCATCCAAATCAATTGGCTGATAACTTGCAAAGTCTGCGGTTTGCCCGTCGGCAAATTTCACACGAATGTTTGAGATGGCTCCTGCAACTGCAATAACACCTGCATGCTGCATTTTGGCTTTTAAGCCACCATTTAAAACTTCAATGACTGGTGTATCGGTTGGATTACCCACAATACGATTAGCACTGTGCATGGCAGATAAATCCATTGCTCCCGCCACACCAACGCCAATCTTGGTCTGGTTTAAGCGCCCTTCGTCTTGAATAAGCATTTGTAAACTTGGCGTAATAATCGTAAACAGTGGCACAGATTGTTTCGGCTCAACTGTACGCGTGATTTGCTGTGGTACATTTACAGTTGTTGGACGATGTGTGACATCTTCAAAATGAACGGTCATGCCCAGTAACAGCAATGCTGGATTTTTCCGCTCTAAATCCCACATTTTTTCCGATGTAGTCCCAATCAGCTGCCAGCCGCCCGGACTGTCTTTTGGGTAAATTCCAGAGTATTTTCCAGCCAAACCCAAAGAGCCTGACGGTATTTTTTTACGCGGAACCGTTAAGCGTGGAATATCGGTAAAAGGTTTATCGGGACTGCTCATATAAGCAAAGCCCGGCGCAAATCCAATAAAAGCCACATTCCACACGCTTTGGTGATGTTTTCTAATCACATCAGCCACAGATAGCCCTTGTAACTCGGCAACCTGAGCGAGGTCTTCGCCATCATAACGAATCGGCACAATCACTTCTTGGCCGCTACGCTCAAATCCAGAATCAATTTTGAGGCTTTGAATTGATGCAACCAGCATTTTAAAGTTGGTTTCGATCTCGTTAAAAAAAACCAAAATTGTTTTTGCAGCGGGGACTAAGTCTTTAATTCCATTCAATTGCGTATTTTGCAATTTATTGTATAACGCCAAAGTTTCTTCAAGGCTCGTAAGCTCAATCAGAAAACAATCGGCGTTTACCGATAAAAAACGCATTTGCTTATCCTTTTAATTCTTCTTTAGCCCAATTAGCCAATCCAAGCACGGTCAGGAATGTCGGTAATAAACATGTGACCCGGTGCATGACTAATCGCAAAAGGAATTTTCGAGTTCATGACTGCTGCTTGCGGTGTTACCCCACATGCCCAAAACACCGGAATTTCACCTGCTTCAATACGAGAAGCATCACCAAAGTCAGGCTTATTTACATCCAAAATTCCTAAGCTTTCAGGGTGCCCAATATGTACAGGTGCGCCATGCACGCTTGGCATACGTGCTGTAATTTTTACCGCTTCACTAATTTGATGCGATGGAATTGGTCGCATAGAAACGACCATGTTTCCTGAAATACGCCCTGCTGGTTGGCACTGTATGTTGCTCAAATACATCGGAACATTGGTGTCGTCATGAATATGGCGAACTTCAATACCCGCTTCTTGCAAAGCTGTTTCAAACGAAAAACTACAGCCAATTAAGAAAGTCACCAAATCAGGATGGGCGTTGTAAATCTCGCTCGCATCGGTCACTTCATCGACCATTTCACCATCTTTCCAAATGCGATAGCGCGGGAAATCGGTTCGGATGTCAGAATCTGCGGCAAGCTTAGTTGCGTAGATGCCTTCTTCAAGCACATCAAGCACTGGGCAACTTTGCGGGTTACGGTGTGCATATAGTAAAAAATCATATGCCCACTCTTTTGGCACCGAAATCATGTTGACCTGCGTCATGCCAGCCGCCATGCCTGCCGTTGGTTTATCAAAACCTGCACGGATTTTTAAACGCGCATCTAAAGCGGCTTCAAGCTGAGCTGGGTCGACTTTAATATCCTTATACATGGTGCTCATCCTTATGCTTTATTTACAAACGGGCGGATTTCAATATTATTTTTTACAAGCTCGGCTTTAATGGCTGCCGACATCTCTAGCGCACCGTCGGTGTCGCCATGTAAGCAAATCGTGTCGGCCTGAATTGGGGTAAATACGCCGTCAATTGACTCAACCCCACCATTTTTAAGCATTGAAACCACACGGCTCGCAACAAATGCCGAGTCGTGTAAAACCGCACCTTCTAGACGACGAGACACCAGTGAGCCATCGCTGTTATAAGCACGGTCTGCAAAAGCTTCTGACACAACTTTTAAACCAGCCGCACGTGCCTGCTCGACTAAGTTCGACCCGGCCAAAGCCACTAAAACCAGTTCAGAGTTATACATTTGAATTGCATCAATTACTGCTGCTGCCTGAGCTTGGTCATGTGCAATAGTGTTATAGAGCGCGCCATGTGGTTTAACATATTGCACTTTTGAGCCTGCCACTTTAGCCAAGCCATCGAGTGCGGAAATTTGATAAAGCACATCGGCAATGAGTTCGTCACGTGATAAATCCATATTACGGCGGCCAAAACCCACAAGGTCTGGATAAGACACATGAGCACCAATGGTCACACCCAGCTCAACTGCTTTACGAATCGTTTTTAGAATGCCGAGCGGGTCGCCCGCATGGAAGCCACACGCAATATTGGCACTGGTCACGACAGGTAAAATCTGATCATCATTACCCATTTTCCATGAGCCAAAGCTTTCACCCAAATCACTATTTAAATCTACAAACATGGCATTATTCCTTTATCACTTTACGCAGTCTGGCTTAAAGCTTGGTCAAATAGTTAAATACTGTCGTAAACGACATATAGCCCATCCACCACGTCAACAAACATGTTAATCCACCCAAAATGAGCAACCATTTTGGATAGTTGTAATTACCCATTAAATCTTTACGGCACGCGGCAACATACACAAAAATTGTAAGGCCAATTGGCAACACCAATCCGTTAAAACCGCCTACAAAAATGAGTAGACCTGCCGGAGTTGCACCCAATAACACATAGAGCAATAAAGCCAATGCGATAAAGGTAATGGTCGTATAGTTGGTCTGTTTTGGTGTTAAGTTCTTTTTAAATGCAGTAAAGAATGACACTGAAGTATATGCTGCGCCGATCGTGCTACTAATGCCGGCTGCCCAGAAAATTAAGCCGAATAATTTAAAACCAAATGTACCCGCTGCATATTGGAATGCTTGAGCTGCAGGATTGGCATCATGGCTGGCTAAATCAATCGTTGCACCGCTTACCACCACACCTAAAAAAGCCAAGAACAGCACATAGCGCATGATGCCGACCACAACAATGCCCTTAGTCGCAGCTTTAGCAACTTCATCAATATTTTCAGGGCCAACCGCGCCTTTGTCGAGTAAACGGTGTGCACCCGCGTAACAGATATAGCCACCAACTGTACCCCCGACAATGGTAGTAATAATGGCAAAGTCGATTTGATCTGGAGCGAAGGTTTGATGTACAGCTTGCCCAACAGGAGGCATTACAATAACGGCCACAATAATAATCAGCAGGATTTTAAGCAATCCCAACACGATCATACTTTTATCCATGGCAAGTGTTGCTTTTCTAGAGGCAAAGATCAAAATGGCTAAAGCGCCACTTAAAATACCGCCCCACTTTGTGTCGAGGCCAAAAAGTGCATTTAAACCTAAAGCTGCACCTGCAATGTTACCGACACTAAAGAAAAAACCACCCAAAATCACCAAAAACGCCAGTAAATAACCACTACCCGGTAATGCTTTATTGGCAATGTCTGATGCACGCATTTGGGTAAGTGTTACCACTCGCCAAATATTTTGTTGAACCACATAATCAATCAAAATGGAAACTAAAATGGCAAAGCCAAATGCCGCGCCTAACTTGACTGTAAATACAGCAGTTTGGGTTAAAAATCCGGGCCCCATTGCCGAGGTCGCCATCATAAAGATCGAGGCCACAATGGCCCATTGGCGATCTGATAAAAAAGAAGATTTCAGTAAAGACATATTAATGCGTTCCTCATCCATTTGAGCTTAACAACGCTATTTTCAAGTTGAACCAAGAACACCATTTTCGTCCCAAACGATATTCTTTAATCCTTTAAAATGACAAAGATTCCCTGTTCCCCAATCAACACAATCGGTGATCAAATCTTGTGTCTAAAATAAAAACATAGCTAATCCCTACGAACAATAAGACTTTTTACATAAAATTAAAAATTCAAGTATTTGATTTTAAATAATTTATTAATTTTTAGAAAATCAGGATAAGCTTTACTTATTAAAGTTAATAAGCTGCTTTTATGACTTTGCATGTAAGCAGCCTATTTAAAATAAGAAAAAATATTTTATGAGAAATAAGAATAGCGCTTATTTTTTAATTTGCTCATTGAGTCTTTTCATAGCACATTCAGAGACCTTAACTGCAACTTCAGTCAATTTCTCTTTTAAGGCAACATCGTTTCCTTGAATGTAGATTGAGGTGAAATGAAACGTTTTTAATTGAATAGGCGTATTTAATATTTCTAGTCGGCCATCGGTAATTTCTTTTAGCGCCGTTAAGGTTGGCACGACAGCAATACCTAAGCCCTGCTCGGCTAAACGCAATAAAGTTGCCAAGGAATAACTGGTAATTGAAAGTGGTTCATCGATCCCTTGTTCTTTCATTCTTGCTTTCAATTCTTTATAGGGATAGGTAATTTTTGGATACGTTAAAATGGTATGTGACATTAAAGTTTTAAAAGACATTTGAGCAACCCCTCCTTTAAATGAAGGTGAAGCCAAGAAACTTAGCTCGAAGTCACACAAAGTCTGTTCAATACATTCAAAAGCTAGAGTTGGCCCAAGTAAAAAGGCCATGTCTAAGTCACCTGTCCGAACGCCTTCTTGTAAGTTGGGTGTAAGGTCTACCACAATTTCTACTGAAATTTTTGGAAACTCTTGTTGAACCTTTTCGATATATTCAACCAACCATGTATAAACAATAGTTTCGGAAACTCCCAAACGAATGGTGCCCGTCAAATGCTGATTTTCAGTCAGTTCAGCGACTAGGTCTGTTTCTAAACGCATAAATTTTTCGGCATACTTAAATAAAGTTAAGCCTTTATGAGTCGGTTTAAACTGCCGATAGTTTCTATCTAAAACTTTAAAGCCTAATTCATTTTCAAGAGATGTGATTTTTTGAGAGACCGCAGGCTGGGTGGTTTGTAATTTAGTCGCAGCCTTATTGAAGCTATTTAAAGTCACAACCCAATAAAATGCTTCAAGATTCTTTAAATTCACGTTTCATCCTGTCTTAAAAAACTCCTTTACTTTTATAGTATGGGAGTTGTTAGCATGATTAGGCTAGTAATAAATAAATTTTTAAATAAAGTTAGCCATCAAAGCTTTTAAATGCTTTAGAAAGTTGACTAATTGTTTTGATCTGTTTTGCATAACGGCGGCATGATCGGCATGCCAATAAATGCAGTTGTAAATTACTTTGCTCACGTAAAAACAAAGGCCTATCTTGTTTTTCAGACAACAGTTGAGTGGCTTGTCGACATGTCAGCATGAACAATCCTCCTTCAATAACCATTTATTTTCTAAACATTCACGTAGTCTGGTACGACTCCGATACATCAACACATTAAAGTTTGAGATAGACAATTCCAACTTGCTACAGATTTCGTTAGAACTGAGTTCAATCACTTCTCTCATCATAAAAACTTGCGCATATCTGGCGGGTAAATGATTTAAGCAAGCTTCAAAAATTATCCAGAAATCTGCCTGTTCCATCATTTCTTCAGGGCTTTGCCATGCTTGAGGCGCTTCATATTTATGCCAATGCCCAGAAGCATCAAACAGTGCATCAATACTCAGTTCACTTTCCTCATCTTTAAATAATTCACTCATTGCGACCAAACGGGATTTTTGCCGAATCGCATCAATAATTTTATTTTTTAAAATGGCAAATACCCACGTTTTGAACGCAGCCCGCCCTTTAAATGAATCTAAATGTTGAAAAGCGCTCGTTAATGCCTCTTGCACTACATCCTCAGCTTGCGGAAGCGAAGACAACTGTAAAAAAGCAAATTTAATCATTTGCTGTCTTAAGTCTTGTAAAAAGGCTGGATTATGCAGTTGATCCCCTATTTCTTCATGATCTGATGCCACCGCTGAAGTCATCCTGATACCTCTTTAAAATCATGGGAACCTTGAATTAATCGCATTCGGGTTAACAGTGCTTTTAGTTCTTGAGTTTGCAGATAAATATCATGTTCAGACAAATCAGTGAGTACAGATTGAATGAGTGTATGAATATCTTGATCAGTTAGCTTTACATTTTGAGTCAACTGTTCAACCACCATAGCAACCAAGGGTGAAAGCTGTTCAATACATACTTTGTCTTGTTCATCTCGCCAGACCATAATCGCGCCAGGCATAAGCTCGGCCTGTTCTGGAGTCATTAAAGTTGTCCACGTATAAACGGGATATTGATAAACCAATACCCATACCTTCGTGGTTAACTGCCAATCACAGTTTTCCTGCAAGACTACTTTTTCAATTTCAACAGTATCTAAATACAACTCAAGCCATTCAAACTGCAACAACTCAGCCAACCAAGGATATTCTTGCAATATTGGGTGCTGCTGATCTGTCAAATACTCTCTAAACTCTAGAGAAATATCATTATACAAAGGTGAGCGGCACTGGGCTTTTTGAAAAAATTCCGAGAGTAATTGTTGCCACTTTAACTCTGGCAACATCGCACGAGCCACGGGATAAACTAAATCAATAAATGAGCAGACATTATTAAAAAGCAAGTCTCGATAAATATGCATTCGTTCGGCAGGAAGAGCTTGAGGTAATTCCAAATCAGGATCTCGAACCCAGTCACAAAACTGGTGTTGCATGGTTTGGAAGGATACTTGATTTCCCTTCATAGCCATTCTCCTGTTGTTGAATCATTTTAATTTTGGCTAGTTCCTCTTCTAGCTCTTGCCATGATGGAATATTAAAGTCGCGCTCAAGTAAAGTTGCTTTCACACCACACACTTGATAGGTATATCTCAATAGTTCCCATACACGGTCACTGACTTCTGCGCCATGCGTATCGATTAATAATTTTTTCTGAACTTGTTCATGCCCTGCAATATGTAAATAACGGATTCGCTCTTTTGGCATTTTCTGAATAAACCCAAACGCATCACTGCCATGATTAATACTGTTGACATAGACATTATTTACGTCAAGAAGCAAATCACAGTCTGCATATTGAAGAACTTCACGGATGAACTCAGCTTCACTCATTTCAGCATTTGGCATTAAATAAGTAGAAACGTTCTCTATGACTAATCTTCTTCCTAAAATATCCTGTACACGTAAAATACGTTCAGCCACATATTTAACAGCCGCTTCTGTCATGGGGATAGGTAATAAATCATATAAATAGCCCCCATCATTTGTATAACTTAAATGTTCAGAATAAATCGAAACATCATATTGCTCTAAAAAGCTTTTTATTTTGCCGATAAATTCAAGATTCAGTGGATGAGGACCGCCAATAGACAATGACAAGCCATGACAAATTAATGGGGCTTTTTCAACACATTGTGCGAGTAATTTCGCATGTCGCCCACCAAAACCTAGCCAGTTTTCAGGAGCAACTTCGATAAAGTCAGGATATGTTTTTGCATCTAAAAACGAATCTATAAAATCACGCCTTAAACCAAGCCCTACGCCAGCCAAATCCATCATGGTGATTTCTCCTTTTAGAAATGATGCCGACACTTACCAGAAGGCCGACATCATCCATGATCAGATTGTTTACTTAGCGCCGCACTTACCGTCAGCGACTTTTTTATCTGCACCGCACTTGCCGTCCGCTGCTTTTTTGGTTGCTCCACATTTTCCATCAGCTGTTTTTTTATCTGCACCACATTTTGCTTCGGCAGACTTTTCGTGGTTTTTCATTTTGTTAGCACCGCATTTTGCTTCACCGCATTTTCCATCTGCTGCTTTGGTTGCATGTGCTTCGGTTGTTGTAGGGGTTGCTGCTACAGCCACTTGTGTAGCGCCAGCAACTGAAAGTGCTAATAATGCCGCCACTGAAGTCATTGAGTTAAGTTTGTTCATGTTAGTATTCCTTTAGAAGATAAATTCTCGGTTTGTACATTTGTACGTATAGTTAGACGGACCAAATCCTTTTTTATTACACCGTAAATAAAATTTTTTTTATGTAAGAAATACAGCTTTTATCCGACTAATTAACAGTCAATCGCATCGGATGTGAAATTATCATGAAGAATTTTATTTATGGCTTATCTCAATATTATCAAAAACTGGGTAAAACTCTACAACATGTAGACGGCATCGCCGCTCTGGCTCTTCGCTTGTATTTAGTTCCTATATTTTGGATGGCAGGCACAAATAAATTAACGCACTTCAATGACATTGTAGAATGGTTTGGCAACTCAGATTGGGGGCTAGGACTTCCTTTCCCGTACTTAATGGCACTGCTTGCAACAACCACTGAACTCGCGGGGGCAATACTCTTAACATTTGGTCTGTTTACTCGCTTAATTAGCATTCCGCTCATTATTACCATGTTGGTTGCCATATTTACGGTACACCTACCGAATGGATGGCAAGCAATTGCTGATCCGAATGCTCCCTTTGCAAATATGCAGGTCTTGGCCTCCGCTGAAAAGCTAGAAAAAGCTCGTGAAATCTTACAAACCTACGGCAATTATGACTGGCTCACGTCCAGTGGCTCGTTTGTAATTTTAAATAATGGGATTGAGTTTGCCGCTACGTATTTAGTCATGCTTCTCGCACTGCTTGTTCTTGGAGGCGGCCGTTATTTCAGTTTAGATTATTGGATTAAAAAGAAACTGCTCTAATTAACCATTACGCCCAGAATACTCATGACAGCAACATCCAGTCTCTTTTCTTATTGTATGCCATGTTTAGCTCATGACACACAATCAATAGTGAGGTCATTTGGTCAAACCAAAAGCTTGTATGAAATTATCGCACTCTCACAAAAATAATATCTAGGTCTTTTTTAGGTACAAACTTGGTTTTAGTCATTTGAAATTGAGTTGGGCTAATCTTTTTGACTGGTCCATCCCAACAAAATGAAACCAGTTCATATTTATCTCGCTCAATAGTGAGCTTAAAGTTTTCAATCGGCTTTGCCCAATTTGCACCCGTCGTCAAAATATAGCCCAAAGCACTAAATGGTGAATTTTCTGCACTGGCTTTTTTTAAGCCCTGCTTAAATTGTTTATTCATACAAAATTGCTGGTTATATTCATCTGGATAGAGAGCAACAGAACCACCGACCAGAGGTTTGTATTCATGGTGAATTTTAGTCAAGCTATTGGCTTTAAAGGTTTGTTTCCAGCTATAGATCACTTGAGATGACCATGGAATAACATCATCTTTTTTAAAATTGGCTAAAATTTTCTGTATCTGTGGTTTATCACAATGCTTTAGCTTTTCTACATAATATTCATAATCATAGTTAGTACGAGTCCATGGGTTTAACATATCTTTTTCACTAAAACCGCATTGCTTAAACTCCTCCGTTACATCAATTAGAAGTGATTTCTCATCTTTTTGAATAAACGTTCTGACATGCATCTCTGGTTTAATATTTTTACCATCCACCACAATCTTAAAACTTTTTAAAAGCTGTTCTGTATGAGCAAAATCAGACTCAAAAAAATTATCAATGTGTGGTAATGGAAATAAGATCGTTTCCGTTACATCCTTATTGCTTAAATTTTTATAGGCGTAATCGACCTTAACCAGTTTTTTACTGATAAATAGATCTTCGCTGTGCATGGCAATCTGCGAATTTTTGAGATATTGAATCCCACCTGTCCCTACGTAACCCGTAGAATCATTGGCTAAACCATAGGTTGATAGTTGAACCAAAACAGCAAAGGTTATTGCAAACTTTTTCATTTTAAAGTGCTCTATGTCATTTTCTAATTATGAAATATCGTTCTGCAATAAAGCATAACTGTTTAAGACTAAATGTTGTTAGTCTTTTAGTGATGACTCATATATCTCTATAAACTCTAATTTTCTAGTGAAAACTTAATTTCTGCCTCGTCATCTTTTTAGGCACACTAATTTTTCCAATAAAGTTAGTTAGCCATAAAATGCATTCATCACGGTATTCAAAGTGAGGAATTAAACTGAGGTCGATTTTTATATCTCTATCAGCTAAAGGCAAACTCAAACAATACTCAAAGTCGATAGAATTATATTTTAACTTCAGATCTTTTTCTTGGGCTTGCTTTTTAATTTCCGCCATAATTCGGTTGAGATTAACAATCAAATTATTTGAAACTTGATTGTTTTTATAGACACGTTCATAGACATTTTCAGCAACGTCTATATATTTTATAAGCTCGGCATTTTCATTCATATCATTCTCAATTCTCTTTTTTTAATGATTATGATCAGCCAAATGTTTAATTGCGTTACTTGATACATTGCTTATGTGAAAAGTGTATACTTATCTTTATCAAAAGATATAACTAATATACTGATATTTATTATAAAACATTAAATATTAGCACATTTTCATACATTTATTATTTCCCTAAATATGAGATTAAGGGAAAGAAAGAATTGCAGCATCTTTAAATTTTAGACAAAAAAAAACCGCCCCAGAAGGCGGTCGCTGAATTTAAACCAGCAGGTATATAGAAGTAAGGTGGACGTTCACTTCTATATTCTTTTATGAAGGAATTTTATTGGTTTTAATAAAATCCTCAGATTTAAAATAATTGATGATCATATCTGCATGCTCTTCTTTTGGAGGAGCAACAGTTACTGGGAATGAATCTTTCGACATCTTAAAACCTGGTGGTAAAAAGTGCGAAATTGGTGGTAATTTAGGTTTTCCACCTTCTGTGATTCGCTCAATAAAACCAGCCAACCAAAGAAGATATTCACCTTCATTTGCGAACTTTGGCATAACACTCAGATCAATTTGGACTTTGCACTCACTTAACGGCTTAGTTAAGTTTTCTTCAAAGTCTATATAATTGAACTTGAGCTTAAACTCCGTTCCTTTGATCGCTTTTCGAATCTGACTAATTAAACAGTTTAGGTTCTGAGTAATGTCATCAGTGAATAAGCTATCTTTTTTAATATTTTTATAAACCTTTTCGGCTACAGCTAGATACTTTGGCATTAACCTCTCTCCATCCTATTGTTATAAAGTGCTGATCTGTGAATGTTTTATGACTTTGATTATGCTGAAAGATATGTAAGTAAAGGTAATCTTATTGGCTCGCTTTGTAAGTAATTAAAGCTTTGTGTAATTTGCACCAAAAAAACACCGAAAAAAATTATGGTTTTGATAATTCATCCACAAAATAAATGCTTGAATAGAGATACTTTGAAATATTTACTTTCATATTAATTTTTACCATTTGGTAAAACTAATATGTTTTCATTTGCTTATCTCGTCGAACTAGCCCTAACACAGCTCTACGTACTCGTATTTCCTCTTCGGAAAAAGGTAAATGTTCTATAAGTTCATATATTGAGAGAGAATTATTTTCTATCAAGAAACAATCTTGCTCTGTGGTCCAGTTAGAAGTGGTGGTTTGAATTTGTTTTAGATAACGTTTCATATTTCCTAGCAGGTTTATTTGCGCATACAAAAAGCCTGCTCTTGGAGCAAGCTTAAGTTAGATTTTGTGATGATCATGATTATAGCAGTTTGTAGATAATATGTTCAGTTGTTCTTGTAGCGTTTATTCATCCACTGATATCCAACCCGTGTAATCATAATTGGATAAGCAGAATGTATGCATTTGGAATTAGTGGATATAGATACGGATGAAATGGATATTTTTCATCATAGATAAAAATAAGAATAAATCTTGAGCAGTTAGGAATGTTTAAAACTTATTGAGTACGGCAATTCTTCTTTGTTTCACAAGAATTTTAAAACAAATTTCAAGGATACATATGAATAAAATAGATGTGAACACTATCGTAGATAGAGAAAAATTAGCTCCCCTCCAATGGGTGGTCTTTGTTTTAGGTTTCTTAGTATTTTACTGTGATGGACTTGATACTGGAATCATAGGTTTTATAGCACCACCTTTGTTGGATGAGTGGCAAATTTCAAAGGCCGAACTAGCTCCTGTATTTGGTGCGGCTTTAATCGGTATGAGTATTGGCGCCTTAATATCAGGAATTTTTGCAGATAAGTTCGGCCGAAAGAAAATTATGATTATCAGCATGCTAATCTTATCTATATTTACAATAATCTCTGCTTACTCGACCAATACAACAGAACTCATTATCTATAGATTTATCACTGGACTTGGCTTAGGTGCGACAATGCCTAATGTAAGTACAATCGTTTCAGAATATATGCCTAAAAAGCATCGAGCTTTTCTCACGGGTTTAGCTGGTTGTGGATTTCTAATGGGAGTATCTTCTGGAGGCTTTCTTTCTGCTTATCTATTAAAAATTTTTAGTTGGTCTGAATTACTCATTATTATTGGTTTGATACCTGCATTACTTACCCTTGTACTCATTTTTACCCTCCCTGAATCCACACAATTCCTTATTATTAATAACCAAAAGAATAAAGCACTTTTAATTTTAGAAAAAATACATGGTAAAAAAATTGATAAAGAGCTTGTCTTATCTATAGCTGAAAAGGAAGTTGTTGAACAGAATAATCCACTTAAAGATATTTTTAGCAAATACTTATTTGGTTCATTAATGTTATGGCTTTGCTCTTTTATGAGTTTATTAGTGTTTTATCTTTTTACAAGCTGGATGCCGACAATTTTAAAAACTGTTGGTTTTGATCTACAACAATTAAGTCTTATGTCTACTTTATTCCCATTTGGGGGCGTGATTGGAGCCATAATCATGTGTAGATTTATGGATAGATTAAATCCAACCAAAGTGATTACTTCTTCATATTTCTCGGCCTTCTTATTATTCATTCTTCTTAGCTTTACCCATACAAACATTGCCCTATTTTCAATTCTGATTTTTATGATTGGAGGCCTATTAGCAGGTGCCCAAACAGCATTGTTTCCGTTAGCTACTCTCTTTTATCCTGCGAACTGTAGAGGCTCTGGTGTTTCTTGGATGCATGGAATAAGCCGTATTGGAGCAATTTTAGGATCACTATTAGGTTCTTTAATTTTTACTTTGAATCTAGATTTGAGTTCAATTTTCTTAAGTTTAGCCATACCTACCTTTATTGCTTTTATTTGTTTAGCACTTAAATGGTATCGCGAACTAAATATCTCTAAGCAAAAATTTAAAGTCGTCAGTACTGATTAATTATTATCCTTTAATTAAATAAATTATTATCGAGGTTTACATGACTGATCTATTCTTTTCAAATCTTCAAGAAAGAGAAATTCAATATAACGCCAGAAATTCAGTGGATGATTTTGATTCTTGTATGAAGGAATATGCACGACTTGCTCAGAAATCCAAAGATGCTATTACAGGGTTGTATAATCTACAGTACGGCTTAGCTAGAAGAGAAACCTTAGATATTTTTCCAGCAAAGAAACAACCTTCTCCGATTTTCATCTATATTCATGGTGGTTATTGGCGTGCACAAAGTAAAGATGATGCTTGCTCTATGGCTGAAAATTTTGTCGCACATGGTATAGCCGTGTCCACGATTGAGTATAGCCTTTGCCCTCACGCATCGCTTTTTGAAATTGTGCGAGAAGTAAGAACAGCGATTGCCTGGATTTACCAAAATGCTAAAACTTATGGCATAGACCCTGAACAAATATATGTAGGTGGAAGTTCTGCTGGAGGGCATTTAGTTGCTATGCTTTGGAGTGATCGTTGGCAAGAAGAATTTAATTTGCCAAAAAATGTGATTAAGGGGGTCCTTGGCTTAAGTGGGCTTTATAATTTATTCCCCTTGTGTGATACCAACATTAATGAATGGCTTAAACTCAGTCCAGAACAAGCAACTGAACTCAGCCCTTATGAAAATTTACCATTGCCAGAAAATGCCGCACCACTTCTACTTAGTGTAGGAGAGCTAGAGACACAAGGTTTCCATAATCAAACCAATTTTTTCTACTCTATTTGCAAAGAAAAAGATTTAGCCGTTTCATTAATAAAAGATGAAGGACATAATCATTTTGACATTGTAAATACCCTTGCCGACAAAGATAGTGTGCTATTTAAAAATATGTTGGAGCTTATTCATAAATAATGTCTGAGCCATTACATAGTCAATTGATATAGTTATACAGTATAAAAAAAGCCCACACACTGTGGGCTTCCTTTAAATTATTTTGCGGCATTTACACCAACAATAAACTGACTACAATGAGATCCTTCAGAGGCATTGCCTAATTGCTTTTCAGAGAATTTAAATTTAGAGGCAACTGACTCATAATCTTTTTTAAGGCTTTGGCCTGTGAGCTCACCAAGCTCTTTGACTTGTTCTGGTTGCAAGATGCCATGTTCAACCGCTTGATTTACCATGACACATGCTGTGGTCATTGCGTCATAACGTGCAGCAGTTTTAGAGTAGCCTAGAGCACCGATTACACCACCAACAATTAAGCCAATAATTACCGCTAAAGTTACGTGCATTTTATTCATTTTTTAAATACCTAAAATCTAACGAAAAGACGAACACTTCAAAAGGATGTGTTCAAGTCCAATTAGGATAGTCGCATTTACAGGTTATAAAAAGTTAGATTCTGTCACATTTATTGATATATTAGTGAAATGTGTTTAATCAGTTCAAAAAGAAAATATCACACCTTCCTACTTCGTTTTTGTTTTTTGCTTGGTACTTTTATAGGAATAGTCACCTTACCTGTACCTAGCCCGCGGAAAAAATAATTAATGATGTATAAGAATAAAAGACCAAAATAAAAAATAGGAAATATACTAAATAAAGTTGTGATGATTTCCCAAAACATGATCCCGACTCTGTAATTATACCCCAATACTATAAGTCCACCTCTACGTCTGGGCCTCTGCTGAGTAATATCATCATAAATAAAGTGAAGTATTCCCATGACAAAACATAGGGCAAATAAACTTGAGACTAATGTCTTTTTGATTAAAGGTTTCTCTAACCAAGGGTATTTTTTTGAAGATTTAAATTCGGCTTTAAAAAATATTTTATAAATTTCCTCTTGATAAGTTTTATTAACCCCATATTTTTTAATAAAAAAATAGCAGATAACACAACCAACAAAGAACATGACTATGGTTATATAAAGGCTATAAAGAATCGTAAAAAACGGTAATGGGCCTTTCGTACCAACAGTCACATGCATAGTCTGTGTGATGTATTGATATAGCTCGTACTGCCATTCATTTTTTGGATAAGCAGGAAATACAAATAAAGGAATAATAAAAAGAATAGAGCATAAGGCTATATTTCCTCTATTTTCTTTACTTTTCCGTGCAAGCGTAGAAAGAAAACTTTTAGAAGCCATATCTATATTTTACAATTTGGAATCATGTGTTTAGCTTTATAAAACTTATCAAAAGCCTTCATATCATTTAACCATGGAGAGATAGTTTCCAGATTACGTTTATTAATATTTTTTGATGCTAATAGCCTTGGTGAAGAATAATTTTTCTGCTGAATTTTTTGATTATATTGTTGTACAAACATAAGCTTTAAGCATAATCCTCGAATGCCATTATTACCAAAATATGAATACTCAGAATATTTATTTAAGACATCTTTCATTTCTTTATGTTCACCATTCCAAGTGTAAAATGAACTTAATCCATTCAGATCGTTAATGTATATCTGATCATTAATGGGGTTTAACTCCAGCCCTTCTTTTAAAATAATACTGTTTATTTCCACTTCATCAGATAAGTCCATCCAAAAAAAAGAAGCCATGACTTCTTCTGAAAATCTTGTTCTGGCTTGCTCTGTATCCTTAGGATATACTATAAAAAAATAATACAATCCTAGAAAAATAATAAAACCTAGTATAATAGAAAGTAATCTCCAAAAATTAGTACCTTTTATAATATTCATAACAAGCCATTCATTTTATTTAATATCTTGCGAGTGAACTTTACTCTATGTTTTAGATGAAATCAAAAAATAATGAAACAATCTATAAAACAAAAAATATCTGTATCTTTCTAAATTATATTGTGCTCTTTCATTATCAAAAAGAGCACATTCTAAATATGAATTACCGTAACCAACCCTTATGTTTTATATAAGCTAAAGGAAGGATTGCGGCAGCTAGAGTCAGAATCATAGAATATAAAAAACCATGTTCCCAAGATAACTCAGGCATTACAGCAAAGTTCATTCCATAAAATGTACCTACCAATGTTGGTGGTAAAAACACAGCAGTAATAATGGTAAAGACCTTAACAATCTGGTTTTGTTTAATATTCATAATGTTGGTGACCGCATTTTGCAGATATCGTACTTTTTCATACTCAAATGAGGCATATTCCTTAACTTCGGCAACATCACCAGCGAGTTCAGAGACTAAAATCTGAAGTTCTACTTCACTGATGTTATCTACTTCGCCATTTAGATATCGTACTACTCGCATTAAAGAAAGTTGTGACTCCAAACATCTGGATATCAGCTCTTCTCTCTGATTTAAATTAAAAATTGTTTCTAATAGATCCTGTACACCTAACTCTTTACCATCTTCTCCACGACCTTCCGAGATCTGAAAAATCTCGTCTGATGTTTCTTTTAATCCTTCGGCAATACAATCTATTACATTATCCGTATTATCGTTTGCGATTTGGAGTAATACACGCAATGTTGATCGAGGTGTCTCATGATAAGAAGCTTTTCTGTTTAAACGACGTAAAGCACTTTCAAAGGGTCTGAAATTTTCAGTAGAGTTAATCGTTATTAATACTTTATCACCCAAAATAAATAATACTTTCCCAAAAGTAGGATGGCATTCTGCACTTAGGGTTAATAATTCGGATCTAATATAGTGATAATCATCAATTTCAACTTCTCCCGTATTACTATTAGCAATATCTATGGAAAAGGTTTCTGTTAATAGTTTCAGCTCATCTGCCGTGGGTAGATGCACTTGAACCCAGACTAGGTTTTGATCAATATCTAGTGGTAATCCTTGTAGCATAGCTAATGTATTACCTGATTTTACGTAACTAGTGATCATGTTTGCTCCTGAGTAATGAATGAGCTAAATAAATCTATTTGCTGGTATGTGAAACAGAAGTGGAAGATGAGCGAGTTTCTTGTTCACTTGGTTGGATATAGTGAACAATGATCATAATCGTAACAATAATCGCATAAAGCATTGATACTGCTAAAATAATCTCATTTTCCATACTATTGAGAAATGCAGGTTTTTTACGCTGTTTTTTCATTTAGCACTCCAAGAAATTTAAGGTAAAAAGGTATTTGTAAGGAATACAAATCCAACAGAAAAAAATGCATCGTCATGACTCGAAATTTGATTGCCATAGCTTGCATCTAATTGAACAAAGTCTTTATAGATCATGTATTTAAATCCAGCTTGGTAAAAAGAGTCATTTCGGTCATTACCATAGACTTCGGCAGTGAGCGTTAATGGTTGGGCCAGTTGTGTTTCTGTTCCAATTCCCCACGTGGTTTGATTTTTATGGGTGGTATTTTCTCGTAACCAGCCGAGATTAAGGTGGACTAAGAATTTGTCTTCTAGCGTTGAAATACTCAAAGGTACATTTACGGACCAATCTTTCTGTGAAGAATCTTTGGTATTCATTTGAGTTCCAAATGAAAATCCAATTCCCCAATCATTGGTTTGTAGCGGTTTTAATAAGGTTTTACCTTGTAAAGTTGCATAGCTGGCATGTTCAGTGTCATCGTTTACCCTGCCCAAACCTACAGCAAACTCAAAATTGCCACCAAAATTACAAGCAGGTACTGCCCAATATTCTTTACTGTCAGGATTATGTTGCACCCATGTTTCTAATTGGCAAGTTTGTGGAGAAACAAGAGCTGCATCATCAACAGCCATAGGCCGCCCACTATGGCTAGAAGTAGAAAAAGCCAACAAGCAAAAACTAGAAATAAGTGATCTTTTCTTTAGGGTATATAACACTGGCATCACTCCCATAAAAAAAGAGCGCATGCAAGAACTTGCAACCAATCATGATGAAATCATGGGTTGATAATAGAAATTAAAAGAGAGGAAATATAAAAAAAACCTCTTCTTGTATCCACAAGAAGAGGTCTGTAAGGACTTCAGGGGATACTTAGACTATTACCGATCGACTAGTGTCACTCGAGCAAGTACTCACAATGAAGCTCCTGAAAAATTCGTTGGCCGGATTCTAAAACTGTCGTAAATAAATATCAAGTTAAAATTTAGTGACAATCTAAACCACATAAAAAATGCTTATTTTTGCTGAGTAAGATGCTGAGTTACTGCATTAAAAAATAAACTTTTTTCATTATCAAGTTGAGCGGATGGCATTGCAGTTTCCCATGTACTCCATTGCATCATTACAATCTTGTCTTTAGGGTTAATAGCTAACATTTGTCCAAAGATGCCTAGCCCCCAAAAAGTTGCATCAGAATTTTGAGTAGTTAAAGGCGACCCTTTTTTTGCATGTGAATTCCACCATTGAAAACCATAGATCCCGTTCGGATAGTTTTCAGATACAGAACCTTTCGCTTGATTCCATTCGGTTGCTTGCGCCGTCCAACCTTCGGGTAGCATTTTGTCTCCATTAGAAACGCGCCCGTCATTCAATATAAATTGTCCGAAACGTGCGTAATCACGCAAAGTTGCATTAAACCCATGACCACCCATGTCAACTTGATTGCGGGTATAGGACTGCCAAACACCTTCTCGCTCCATACCTACTCGTTTCCAGATAGTATCTTCAAGATATTTAGCAATATTCTGATGCGTTGCTGCTTCTAAGACTTTACCCACTAGATATGCCCCACCAGTGCTATATGACCATACCTTTCCTGGTTCATATTTAGCTTTCAAATTTTTCACATTTTTATAGACACAAGCATCTGGATCCTTGGCTGCCTCACAGTAAGTCATTTTTGCAAAATCTGAAGTTGGATCTTTATAATTTTCATTCCACTCAACACCCGAGGTGTGTTGTAAAAGTTGTTTTAATGACACTTTTTCCCAAGCAGTTCCTTTCAAATCAGGTAAATATTGAATGATGGGGTCATCTACCGATTTGATTTTACCTTGTTGAATAGCGACCCCTATCAGCGTTGCTACAATAGATTTTGCAACTGAACGTGAGGTCCATAGCGTTGTATCATTATTGCCTTGCCCATAGTATTCATAAGCAATTTTACCGTCTTTTAATACAATTAGACCTGCCACACTTTGGCTTTTTAAGTAATCATTTAAATTATAGTTTTTCCCATCTACCGAGTAATGGATATCCTTATTTTTTATGCTGTTCTTAAGTTTTGGTAGCGCAAGCACGTTTTTCTTGTCAGGGTGAAAAACACTGCCATCATAACTACGGAATGTATTTCGAAAGCCAATTACTCTTTGCTGTTGTGTCCATGTCAACATATCGTGTGGATCAGGTAATTTTTTATCTACGGTGGTTGGACAGTCTTTTAGTTCTAACTGCTGACAGCTATATTCAGCACAAGCGACACTACTGACGAATAGACCTGTGAATAGTAAGCTAATTTTTGTAATCTTCATCTCTTTTTTCCCTTAGTAGAGCTTAATTTGAGTGACTAAACCGACAATCACATTGCTGTTGAAGGTTTTTCCTGTAGAACGGTAGTAGTTATCTGGGTTCCAGATGTATTGTACGAATGGGCTTAAAGTTAGACGTTTGTAATTAATATCGGTATCTAAAGAAAGAAATGAGGTTGTTTTATTATCATTACCATTAATTTTTTGGGTCATTAAAACATAGTCATCATTGAGTTTAGATTGACCAAATTTCACACCTAAATGATTTTTACCTTGATTAATTTTATAGCTTAAACCAAGCTCCCAATAATTTTTATAAGGTTGGTTTTTCCCATCAATATACGAGTAAGCACCAAATACAGTTGGAATATTTTGATTGCTAAAATCATGATTAAATCTAAAGTTTAAACCATCTGTACCATTATATTTTTCTTGTGTATATATATTAATATATTCAGAATTATTATAAAAATATAATAACTCTGCTTTACTATTTTTATCTTTATATCCCACACCATATACTTGGCTGTAACCTAGTTGATGATGAAAGGAGAAATCTAATCCTTTCTTCTTATAAACATAATCATCTGTGTTTACTTCAAAAACTCCTGCATGCATGTAGATATTGTCTGAAAAATTATATTTAGCATAGCCGCCCCAATACGCATAGTTAGTCGGCAATGAACCCATTGCCCCTTTAATCGGGTCAGTACACAACAAGATATTTTGGCAATTGTTATAGAGGAAATATCTTCTTAAGTTGGTACGTCCAATAGAAGTATATAATTTCTTATTGCTCCAATACTTATCCCAAGTCAGCAAACTAAGTTGGGATGAAGCCAAATCATTGGCAGCAATTGCGCCTCCGACATAACTTCCGACTCCACCAAACCAATTGTTTGAGGTATTTAATTGTGCATCATCATTTAAGCCATTAAATACATATTGTGCCTTTAAAACACCTAAATCATAATTTTCATTCGCTAATTTAATGTCGGTATTTAGAAATAAACCTGCTGAGTTAGTAAAATTATCATCTACCGCACTTTCTTGGCTATACATCGCTAAATCAATAAAATTAGCTGTGAACTTAAAATTGTCTTTTAGACTAATTTCTGCATTTGTACTTATGCTATATAAAAGCACGAGTATACCTATACATCCTTGTTTAGATATATACATAGAATCCTTTCCTTTAAAATAATTAATCATCTCTTTAGTTTTATGCTTTTATAATTAAAAACTTATCAAGATGATTATTTCTTAGCTCGACTCAATATTTATTTAGCTGAATAATTTTAGGCTTACTCACCCATTTCAACCTTATTTGTTAAATCTGATTTCAACATAATTATATTGTTCCGACTTGTGCATTAATGACATTAATCTTGTCTAAAAATGACATACCATGCTTCAACACTTAGGCTATTAAATAATCAAAAAATTATTGAAATCCGAACAAAAAACACTCCACCACTCTCTCCCGTTCAATTGCCACATCTGAGCCTAAAAGCTGAATAATTGCGCCTTCAATCAGATATAAAAATAGCTTTGCATCCTGAAAAGTCGCATCAGTTTTGAGTGCTCTAAGCTGGCTATAAATTTCATTAATGAGCCACGTTCTATATCTCACTGCGTTTTGATAGGCTTTTGGATAGGTCAGTTTCGTTTCAAAAATAGCTTTAAATAATAAATAGTAAAGTCCCTCTACATCGGTGTGTAAGAAATAAAGCTTTTTAAGTTTATTGGTCACGCTTGTGTCTTGGTCGTACCCAACAATTGAAATCACTTTTTCTTTTAAACGTTCTTTTTGCACAATTAGGCAGATTTCAATAAATCGTTCTTTTGAATGAAAATAGTTATAAAAAGTCGCTTTGGTAACTTCACACTCTTTCACAATTCTGTCGATTCCCACGGTATGAAAGCAGTGATGGTGAAATAAATGAATCGACTTATTGATGACGTGTATGGCGCGGGAAGAAAGCACTAAATTTGGCATAGTTTTACCGTTATAAATTCTTGTTGTTTCTAAATGAGATACTTTTTTGGGAGAAAAAAAGGCACAGCAAAGCCCGTAAGACTGTGCGTGGCACATCTCAAGTTTTATTGTTGATTAAGTTTTAAGACGAAGTAATTTAAAGCCTGAACACCTTACGGCGATCAAACTGCTTTAAAAGTTTAAGTAGTGTCGTTATAGCTTTTGGCGTTGAGAGCCAAGAAATAATGGATGTGCAAAGCCAACTCCTTTTTATTGGGAGTTCTGCCAAAACATTATAAATTATGGTGGCAGAACGAAAGAGGGTTGACGGACTGGTCATAGAGCCAGCACACCCGAAGGTGTCCCCCTCCCGTTCCACCGTAGAGGGGGCACGAGGGGCTAAACACTAAAAGTAAAAACCTTTAATGCTTCTATGATACGGTCCGTCAAAACCGACTGGCGATGTAGGCCAGCAGACAAAGGATAGTGCCCAACCCTTTTACAGTCAAGCACGCAAAATGACATTTGCTTTAAAATAGATCATTAAAAAGTAAGGATAAATAATTAAAATTTATTGTTAAAGTGGGGTTTATAAAACTTCTATCAATCAAAGCTCTATCGAGGTCTTAAGAGATACAACTTGCAAAAAATTATCTATGATAATATTTTAGAGTAATTACTCTAAAATGAGATTTAATAATGAAAATTACAAGAATTGGTTCGTATCACTGGATGCAAACTACAAATGGTCAGCTCAGCTTTAAAAATAAAATTAAGTTAATTCAAAAAATTATGCTGCCTAGTGTTATGGCCTCTATAAAAATAAATTACTTTCGGTTCAAAACTTCCAACGATTTTGATATGGATCAGATCGTAATACCAGATACTCAAATGGTTAAAGCTGCACTTGATGAACTAGAAGCTAAAGCAGATATATCTATCTACAATCATTCATGGCGAACTTATTTCTGGGGAGGCGCCTTAGGTAATATACAAAAGCAGCAATTTGATCATGAGTCACTTTTAATAGCCTCACTTTTTCATGATATTGGATTAACTGAGCAACATATTCATAGTAAAGGTTGTAACTGTTTTACCTATGAGAGTGCTAAACATTTTGAGCAAAAGGCTAAAGAACATAGCTTTGATGAAAAGAAAAGTGAAGTTATTAAAGATGCTATCTGCTTACATATGAACGGCTATATAGATCATTCTGACCCAGCAGAAATTACACTATTACAGCAAGGCGCATCCTGTGATGTGATTAGTGACGGTCTCTATCAACTCCCCTTATCTTTTAAAAATGAAATTTTAGAAAAATATCCTAGAAAACAATTTAATAAAGAATTTATTGAGCTTATTGATTTAGAAAGTAAGAATGTACCAAATTCTCGAACTAGCTTATTAAATAGTCTTGGGTTACCGCTCATGATTAAGTTGAATACATTTAAAGAGTAGAAATAATATTTATAAAGTATTTACACTAAGTATTGAAACATCCTAAATTGGAATTAAAAAAATCCCCACAAAGGAGGATTTTTTAATTTTTAATTCTGTTTGACGGGTTCAAATTGTCGAATATTTGGATCATACGGTACTCGGGTAACACCTTTGTTACTGATAACAAAGCTCATTAGATCCTGTCCTAATAAGAATTTACCTTTATAGTTTTCACTTACTCTCGAAAGAATTTCTTTCTCACTCGCTCTGCCAATATTGCCTTTGCTATATAAAGAAATGTGTGAAATTACCGCATCTTTAGGTTTAGTTTCATTGAGTACTTGACCTAGTTTTTCAGTATTTGCAAGATATGAATAGAAGTGCTGAACATATTCTGGATGAGCTTTTTCAAGTTCACGACTACCAATCGATAAACTGTGCACGAGTAAATCAGCACCTTTGGCTTGTTGAACCAAATTTGAAGAATAAGTGGTATCTCCAGATAACACGACTGAATGTCCTGCGTAATCTACACGGAATCCGTAAGCTGGTTCTACATGTCCATGATCTACGAGAAATGAAGTGACTTTTACACCATCCTTGTTATAAACGACTCCTCCCTTTTCTGGTAAAAAGTGATCACTGATTTTAGTAGCTGGCTCGTTTGTTTCCCCACCTTTTAAGCGGATTTCATTATTAGCTGTGAAAGCTTTTTCAATGCCGCGTGCAAAATTATCGATTCCAACAGGTCCATAAATTGAAATTGGAGCTTTACTACGACCATCGTCAGTCGGTAACGGAGCTGACGCATATAAATCAGGGAAGCCAGTTAAATGGTCTGAGTGCATATGTGTAAAGAAAATAGAGTTAATATCTCTTAAAGGCACTTGAATTTGGTGAAGACGAATAACTGCACCACGACCCACATCAAATAATAACTTTTGATTGCCAGCCTCAACTAAAGTACTCATACCAAATCTATTGATATTAACAATCGGGGTTCCTGTTCCGAGTAGAGTGACTTTCATTTCACCCTCAGGTGCTGCATGAACCAGTCCCATACCAAATAGCATGGTAGTACTTAAGCCGATTGCTAAACGAAAACTTCCATTTTTCATACGAAAATCCATCATGTAAGTAGTTGAAATATCGATCACTATCTTCGATAATCAACTTATAGTATGGATTTAATATTTTTTATATCCGGATATTCCAAATTTGTATCCAATACGACAAATGATTGCCTTTCTTAGTTACTAAGTTTGTTTAATAAAAAAATCAATATAAGGTAGATCTCTTATATTTAGAGTTCTGCCAACATATCTTAAATTTAATAAATATAAATTAATTAGGCATTTACAACGTATTGATCTAGATTTTTTAATGCAAAATCAATGACCTGAGAAAGCTCTTCTTTAGAATATCCATCTCTTGCTTGAACCGATAATCCATGCAGAACAAGTGCGTAATATTGCCCTAAGGTTTTAGGGTCAGCCTCTGCTACCAATTGACCGTCTGATTTTGCTTGAACAAATCGATCGACTAGACTTTGGGCCCGTGCAATACGCTGCGTTTTCATCCAATCTAAAACAGCTTGGTTTTCTTCACCTAACACGCTCGCTGCCGACACGACCATACATCCATACGAATGGTTGGCTTGCGTGTAAAGTGCTAGCGCATCTTCAAATAATTGACTGATTGCATCCTTAATATTTTTTTGTTTTAAAGCGTTTAAGGCAAAGTTACCTTCATTTTTTTCATAGTGATTTACAGCCTCTCTAAACAAAGCCTCTTTAGAGCCAAATGCTTTATAAATTCGAGCAGATGCAATCCCTAAAACTTCAACTAAATCTGACATGGATGTGCCTTCATAGCCGTGAAGCCAGAAGAAATCTCTCGCCTTTACGAGGGCTTCTTCTCGATCAAACTCTCTTGGTCTGCCAGCCATAATGACCCTTTATCAAATTTAGTACCTCTTTTTATTATTATTCGAAAAAAATATTTTCACAAATAAATCAATGAGATTTATTCAAAATAGTCTCGCTTTGTTTTGATTTTCAAATAAAAAGTTGTTTTTTTCAAAAATTAAGCCTATTGTTTGTCGATCGACAACTAATTAGGTTTTATTATGAAAACGATCAAAGGCCCAAGTATTCACCTTGCTCAATTCAGTGATGACATTTCCCCTTTTAACCGTCTAAAAGATATTGCTGCTTGGGTATCAGGCCAAGGCTTTGAAGCGGTACAGCTTCCTGCTTGGGATAAGCGTTTATTTGATGTCAATTTGGCAGCAGAAAGCCAAGATTATTGCGATGAAATATTAGGTACTTTAAAAAATCATGGTTTAAAAATTAGTGAGTTAACGACGCATATCTTTGGGCAGTTAATGGCTGTGCATCCTGCTTATGACTCAATGTGCGATAACTTTGCCCCATCTCATTTACATGGTAATTCAGCAGCCAGAACCGAGTGGGCAAAACAACAAATGCTCGCTTCAATTCAGGCATCTGCCCGCTTAGGTCTTAAAGACATGGGGACATTTTCAGGCTCTTTGGCATGGCCTTATGTATTTCCATTTCCTCAAAGACCGTTAGGACTCATCGAAACGGCGTTTGATGAATTGGCGCGTCGTTGGCTTCCTATTTTGAATGCTTGTGATGAACAAGACGTCAACCTTTGCTATGAGATCCACCCTGGTGAAGATTTGCACGATGGCATTACATTTGAAATGTTTTTAGAGCGGACTCACAACCATCCACGTTGCCATATTCTTTTTGACCCAAGCCATTTTGTTTTGCAACAACTGAACTATCTGGAATATCTCGATATCTATAAAGATTTCATTCGCATGTTTCATGTTAAAGATGCCGAATTTAACCCAACAGGCCGCCAAGGAATGTATAGCGGCTATCAAAGTTGGGGAAATCGAGCGGGCCGATTCCGTTCTACGGGTGATGGTCAAGTTGACTTTAAAGCGATTTTTTCAAAGTTAGCACATTACGACTACGAAGGCTGGGCCACATTAGAGTGGGAATGCTGTCTTAAAAATAAGGATGATGGCGCACGTGAAGGTGCCGAATTTATTAAGCAAAATATTATTCATGTCACCGATAAAGTGTTTGATGACTTTGCTGCTGCCCCTGTAAATCAGACACAAATTAATCAGTTATTAGGGATTTAAGGAATCTTAAGAGATCAACATGAAAACTCAATTATTCAATGAAAACCCACATAACGAATTCGATCATCATTATATTCACATCGAGAGCAAAAAATTACACTATGTCACCCTAGGTGAAGGCCCAGCGGTATTACTGATTCCGGGCTGGCCGCAAACATGGTACGCGTGGCACAAAGTCATGATTGAATTGGCGCAAAAAGGTTATCGAGCAATCGCAATTGATTTACCCGGAACCGGAAATTCAGCTCCACTGGATGGAAGTTACGATACGGGGCGTATTGCTAAAATTTTATCAATGCTCATGACTCAACTTGAATATCCAACATATTCGGTTGTTGGTCATGACATTGGTATGTGGGTTGCCTATGCGCTTGCATCTGACTTTCCCGAGTCAGTGACTCGTCTTGCGGTAACAGAAGCTGTGATTCCCGGGTTAGCGCCCGCACCTCCTATTTTTGTTGAGCCGAGTGAAAACATTTTTCTTTGGCATTTCATGTTTAACCAAACCCTAGATTTACCCGAAGCTTTAATCGCGGGCCGTGAAGATACTTATTTAAATTATATGTTTGATAAATGGTCATGGCATAAACATAGAGTTGCGACTGAAACTTATATTGAAGCCTATAAAATTCCGGGTCGTTTAACGGCGGGTTTTAATTATTACCGCTCTATTCCAGAGACCATACGTCAAAACAAAATTAGAGAAACTAAAAGTTTAGACATGCCAGTTTTAGCCATTGGTGCTGAACATGCCACAGATAATGCACCTTATGAAACCATGAAAAAGGTTTCACCGCATTTAACCAGTGCGATTGTCAAAGACTGTGGCCATTTCATTATGGAAGAACAGTCAGAAATATTTAGCTCACTCATTTTAGACTTTTTACAGCAGGAAGAACGCTATGCCTCTACTTGCTGAAATTGAAAGTTGGCTTAAATCTAGACCAACCACACAAGGTGCAAACTCGTTACAAGCGTTAAGAGAACAAGTTAATAAGGACATTATTGATCAGCAAGGCATTGAGCAAGATGCAAGCTATCAACAAAGTTTTCATGTTGCTGTTTCAGATGGCGCGAAAATCGAAGTCCGCGTTTATATTCCCTATTCTCTAGAAAACACTGAGCAACGGCCCGCTTTAGTTTTTGCTCATGGTGGAGGTTGGTGTCTAGGAAGTTTAGACGCATGGGACCGCTCGTGTCGGTTGTTAGCAGAATCCGCTCAACAAGTTGTATTTTCTGTGGACTATCGTTTGGCACCAGAGTTTAAGTTCCCTACACCTTTAAATGATTTTTTTACGGCATTTCGTTATATCTACGAGAATGCTTCACAGTTTGGAATTAATCAAAACCGTATTGCTGTAGGTGGAGATAGTGCGGGCGCAAACATAACTGCCGCCACATGTTTAATGACAAAACAACATCCAGAAATTAAGGTGAGTCATCAACTCCTTTTTTACCCAGCCTTAGATGCCACGATGAGTAGCAAGTCTTATCACCAATATGCCGAAGGTTATGGTTTGGACTCATCCACAATGGTTTATTGCTGGGATCAATATGTGCAAGATGAAAGTGAAAAACAGAATGACCTTGTAAGCCCTTTACTTGCTCAGTCTTTAGATGGACTGCCTGATGCAACCATTTTTGTTTGCGAATATGACCCAGTTCGGGATGATGGTGAAAGGTATGCTCAAAAACTGTGGGATGCAGGTATTCAAGTAAACTTTCATTTGTTAGATGGAATGATTCATGGCGCTATTCACATGCTGGCAATTAGTCCTGAAAAGGTAAAATCTATTTATAGTAAAATTCATATGTAGATAGTTTTGTTTCCAGCATTTAAGCACATTAATTAGTCGGGCCACTCTTCAAAAATGTTTAATGGAGTGGCCCAATTTTCTATTAAGACACCGTAAACTTAACGCTATTATTTTGATAGATTGGCGTAATATCTTTACCATTTAAGGTCACTTTTTTATAGGTGCCTTGAACTTTTTTAGCCGATAACACCGTATATGTTCCTGCCGCTAAATTGTCTTTTGTGACAAGCTGCAATGTTCCATTTAGGGTAGCCGTATTTGCCACTTGAACGGCTGGAAGTACATTCGATTTGAAGGTGATGTTAAATGTTGTTCCTGCAAGTTGAGTTAGATTACCCTCAATGGTAACTGTTTTAGCTGAGTTGGTTTTTAATAAGCTATTTTCACGCATATAAATATCGCCTTGACCAGCACCATGCTCAGACAATATTTCCAAACCACCCTGTTTTAAATCAATACCGCCAGTAAACGAATTATTTCCTGTCAGCGCTAAAGTTCCTGTACCTGATTTGGTGAGTTTACCCGCACCCGTAATATCATTACTCCACTGATCATATTGATTAAAACCACCTAAACTCGCATCCATGGTCAGATTTACATCGCCATCGAAAGTGCCATAACCTGCACCAGCTTTAAACAAGTTTAAGCGGCCATAGCCTTCAACGTCATCCATGACCGGATAACCCGAAGCAAGCGCAGTCGATTTCAAAACCACACGGCGCTGATCGGCAGTTAAATAAGGAAGTCGAGTTTCTAATAACACCTCTGCTCCTTTAGGCACCGTAGCTATTTTTGTTTTATCGCCAATCTGGTTAAAACCATAGGTCATCCAGTGATTCACCTGCTGTTTTAATTTTTCAAGATCGGCGAAACGGTCATTCGCGTCATAAGGTGTTTTCGCCAAACGATAAAATGATTCAAACGTTGAACTATTGGTCTCTTTCATGAGCTGCGTTTGAGCTTGTAGATAAGCTTCTTTTCGTTGCTCTACCGTCATGGCATTTAAGTTGGCAACATCTGCGGCAATCGACTGAAGTCGCCCACCAATCACGTCCATCGCTGAGTGCATGCCCGCGATAATACGTGAATCACCCAAATCTAAACCACGTGCAATCAGTTCCTGATAACGCTGAGGCACTAAATATGCCATCGCGATTGCATTTCGGCCAGCTTCGGCAGTGTGCCCACTTGGGAAGCCACCATCAGTTGTAGGTGTACTACTTTTTGCAGACTCTAAACTAGGTACTACAATAACCTCTGAACTCCAACGCCACGGACGAGCATATTTATAAAAACGCTTTGCCGACTCTGTTGATGAGTTATTCCCCATCGCTTGCACAAATTCAACGACTTTTCCGAAATTGGCATTTCCATCGGCTGTGGTTAGCCCACTATTATTGCCTTTATCATCGTATTTTACTTGTGTTGCATCGGCTGGCACCGAATTGATTGTGGTGGTTTGCCCAGTGAGTTTTCGCCACGGATCAGTTAATGCTCCCATCCCTGTCGTTACGCTATAACTTTTTCCACGTCTATCATCTAAATAGGCACGTATAGCTTCTTCTTCTGTACGTTTCTGTGTAGTCTGAATTGAATAATTAATGTTGTAGTTCAATACATCTACATTCTTTTTTGTACCGTCCGTACTGTCACCTGGTAAGCCTGTCCAGTTTGATTCAATTACCGCTGGAAAACCATCTCTTGCTTCAGCAGATTGGCCCGCATCTACAAATAAACTAGATGGCGTCCATACATCTAAAAAACCGCTCAGCACACGTACCCCAGCATTTGTTTCAACTGTGGCATATCTAGCATCACCACGTTGATTGGTCGCCCATGAATCTACAATGGTCGTGATATTTGATGGGACTGGAGCAGTATCTTCAAAGCCCACACCCTTAGGTGCTGCAGGTATTTCTTGATTTGCTGTCGAATTATCATCTGAGTTATTGCTGTCATTACAACCCGTAAAAAAGACCGAACAAGAAATAAGAGAAAGTAAAAGTGTATTTATTTTAAAGCTAGACATGATGTGACCCGTTTAATAAATATCCGTATCTTTCACCATTAATGTTTAGCTGTTATTACATATCTTAAATTAATTTAAACTTTTCTAAACAATATGGAACTCTTTTTACTTTCTATAACTCAACGCTTAAATAACTCTTTTGCTTATTTTTTGAATTGAGATAACTGTTTTAAAAAGTCATTTAAAGGCATTGGACGTCCCCATAAATAACCTTGAAACTCAGTGCATCCATTGTCTTTAAAAGCATTAAATTGTTCAGTCGTTTCAATGCCTTCTACTAACACTCGCAGGTTCAAATCTAGTCCAATTTTAATAATGCCAGTGACGAGTTTATTACTACGCTTATCCTCCAAAGCAGCCTGTACAAAGCTACGATCAATTTTGATTTGCTTAATCGGCATTTTTTGTAGATAGCTTAAAGATGAATAACCTGTACCAAAATCATCAAGAGAAAGTTGAATTCCATTTTTTGAAAGGAAATGCATTTTTTCGATCATGCTTACACAATTATTTAAAGCAATATTTTCAGTGATTTCTAAAATAAGACGAGATGGATTTATGCCGTATTGCATAACCAAATCAATCAAAGTTTGCTCAAAGGTGGGTTGCATAAAATGATCAGCACTAATATTGACTGAAAGCGTAAGATCTTTAGTCTCGGCTTTTTTACTCCAATCTTGTAAAACTTTGCAAGATTGAGCCAATACCCACTCCCCAATCTCTGGCATTAACCCATAAGTTTCAGCCGCAGGAATAAAGTCTTTTGTAGGAATATACCCTAAAGTAGGACAATGCCATCGGAGCAAGGCTTCCGCGCCAATCAGCTTTTCAGAAGCATTCATTTGCGGTTGATAAAAAAGCTCAAATTGTTCCTTTGCAAGAGCTAAGCGCAGGTCTTGCACCATGGTGTTTTCTGTTTGTATCTCTAATTGCATGGTGTAAATTGAAATACAAATCATGAGTGTGGCAGCACAGGTCGCAATCCATCCGCCATGATCCCGAATATCCTCAGGTAGTGGTATCGCACTCTCAAGATTAAAAGAGCTGCCACTAAAAAAGATAAAGCACCCGATCGACAATAAAATTAAAATGAATTGTAAAAAGCTTGGATCTCTACGGTAATTTAAATACCCCAATATCGCCCCAGCGGGTAAAAATAAATGAGCCACTTGCGGCCGATCAACTGTAGCTATATCAAAAAATAGGCAAAACACGACCGGAAACACCAGCAGAACGGCTTGTGAAAGGAGAATTCCTGCTGAAATACGGTTTATATAGATAAGAAAAAAGCTAAAAATGGAAATCAGTGTAAAAAAGATGTCCATAGACACAATCAACCACATTTGTGCAAATGCGAAATATAGAGTCCAAAACAAACAAAAAATGATGCAAATAAAAATATTGGCTTTTGCTGCGATTGTAAGCTGTTGGTCCTTTACAGCACGGTAATTTTTTTTGTGTTTTTTAAAGTAAGACGAAGCTAACATAAATAAATCAACCGTAAAATATTTCTTCATAAACCCCAATTTTGATCATTGATTTGCCTTATCAATATTCACCAATAAAACTTCATGTTTTATTCCTTGTTATTTATACGACTCATCCTGAGATCGGTGTTGTTTTTGTGGTGGTACAGTCTGGTTGTTTAATTGAACGATGTTGCTTATCCAACGCCTTATACTTTTAAAGGATCATCCCCTAACGATACATACCTCTACTAGGCTACACAAGGTTTGATTACCAACAGCGGTTAACTTATTTAATGAAAAATATCATTTAGCCACGGTAGATAGCTCAGTGTATATTATGCGCCTCGGCTTCTGGTTTATCTAATTCTTATATGAAGAATGCTTTTTCTGACAGCAAACAAATTAGGCAAGTGTCTAGTTTCTCTGAACTTGTAAATACAAAGTTTCAAGGAGATACAAATGCGATTTGTTGGTACAGAAATTTGGTGGGCGACTTTTCAGAAGTTGTGAATAAACTTGAGTTAAAAGAAAATATTACAGAAGTTTCCGTTGAAGACTTATTAGCGCTACAGCTTTCAGAAAAAGGTAATTTGGCTAGAGAAATTATTTTAGAAGATATGCAGCAGTTAACTGAATTTGGTGCCTCACCTGTACTTAATTTGCTTAAATATTATGAACGCGATGAAGACCTAGATTTCATTTCAACAGATGTATATTCATTTCATGTTGATCGCTCCCCCATTGAAACCGATACCTTCTTATGTACCTATCACGGCGCTGCTAGCGATATTGTGCCCAATCACCAAGTTGAACAAAAAGTTTTAATTCCGGAAATTCGAGAAAAACTAAAAGCGTTACATGACGGCCCAGAAAGTGAATTTGAAGACTTTTTGGCAGAGTATTTTTTTGATTTGCATTATCAGCCTAAACCCAATGCCCAACCTGTAAATTTAGGTACGGGACATATTTGGCGTTTAGCAGTAGATCATCCAACTCAAAAGGTTTTGCCTTGTGTTCATCGAGCGCCTGTTGAAAAAGATGGCGAGTATCGATTGCTGCTGATTTGTTAAATATATTGCCAATCTATGCCTGAAATGGCTTGAAGTCATTTTTATCCAATAAAAACTGGTTTAATAATCTCTTAAGATATTCCGAAAACGGATCAAATAAACTTGAATATCTATTAAAGCGAAAATAATGAAAAAATATGATTTAAAGTAGTTGACCCTCACGTAACGTAAGCCCCTAGCATAAAACACGCCTAAGGAAGAAGGAGCTAAAAAGATGCTGTTAAAAGTTGGTGAATTGGCTAAGCAAACAGGACTTACTGTCCGTGCCCTTCATCACTATGACGATATCGGTTTACTTCAGCCTTCGGTCCGTTCCGATGCTGGTTATCGACTATACACCCGTAAAGACATTACTCGTTTGCATCAGATTCAAGCATTACGAGGACTGGGAATGTCGTTAGCCGAAATCCATACGGTTCTTGAAGACCCCAATCTTGCACTTTTACCGATTATTGATCAGCAGATTCAAGCAATTGATCAAAGGCTGACAGAGCAAAAGAATTTGCGAAATCAGCTCAGCAAACTTAAATCTCAGATCATAAGTGGTGAGGAGCTTGGTTTGGAGGATTGGCTAAAAACACTGGAGCTTATAGCGATGTTTGAGAAATACTTTACAAAAGAAGAGCTTGAAAAACTGACTTTCTTACAAGCAGGCAGTAAAAGTCACCAAGAATGGCAAGAGTTAACTCAGTCAGCAAATGCACTGTTTAATGCTGGCGAACCATCTAACAGTGAAGCAGCTCAAAACTTAGCTCGAAAGTGGATGAAAACTCTTGAGCATAACACGCGAGCTAACCCTGAATGGTTAGTTAAACTAAATGCCATAAATTCGGCCGAGCCTGAATTTCAGGAAAAATTAGGTGTAACGCCAGAAGTGGTTGAGTTTTTACTTAAAGCTTTTTCTGAGAGTAAGCTGAGTATTTTTGCCCGTTATTTATCTGACGATGAGTTTGCTTTTCTAAAAGAAAATTACATTCGTGAGATGAAAAAATGGCCTCAATTATTAGTCGATATTGAAAAATTGATTGATGCCGAGGTCACACCAGATAGCGAAGGAGCAAAGCATTTGGCACAACAATGGCTCTCTATGCTACAAGGCTATGCTGGCAAAAACCCAAGTACTCAAGAAAAAATCCGTACAGCAATGCAAAATGAACCAAGCCTTGCTGACGGAACTTGGCTCAAACCAGTGACTCTACAATTTTTGGAAAAAGCAGTAGCAGCACTAATGCGTGGTGCTTAGTTCTATCAAAGCAGCTGGCTACACCATAATGTGGTGTAGCTTTTTAAAATACTCTATTCTGCGCTAAAAACGGGTTTTCTTTTTCTAAATTAAGGTTTTGATATTTATTTTATTTTTCACGATTAATATATAACATTCACACGAACCCAATCTTCATACTTGGTTGCCTGAACATTGGTACTCGATGTAATTACCCCATGAATAGGAATATTTTCTTTCATTCCTGTTGCGACTCTTGAATGTATTTTATCCGCCGTCCCTCCCCAAATTTGAGTGTGGCCCGCATCTTGGTACAGTACATATGCAACAGATGCTGGGCTGGTAGTAGATTTAAGTTCAAAGTTATTGTCTGAAGTTACAGCCAATTGATACGGCGTATTTTTGCTGCATTGGACAGATACATCTGTTCTTGCCGCAGCAACGGGTTGAGAACGTACAACTGAACCAAAATCTAAATTTCCCTCCGTTGAAACTTCACAGGTTTCTACAATGGTTAAACTGACCCTTAATGATGTAGATGCATTTCCAGCAACTGCGCTATCTATTGTCAGCATTCCCATAAGAGAAAATAAGGCGTATTGAATGACTTTCATGTCTTCTCCTTATCTTTTTGTTCTAATGACTATTCATCTTTATATTGTGTTTTTTCTGTTCCTATTAAAGAAACAGTTTCAGGATTGTTTAGTTATAAGACTTAATATTGCACAGTGTCAATCTATACTAATCACATGATTTGCATATTATTTTTGTAATTTGTGATGAATTACGCGCAATCTAACCAATTTAAAAAGTAGTGGATGTTTTTTATTTCTCCTAAGCGTAAATTTTGTCATTATTTATCAAACTGTATGCATTTTAATCACCCCACTACTTCTAAAAATTATCAGTAATTTATAATCTGCTTTTAAACCTTACTTAATCATTCTGTCCATTCTCGCAATTGCATAAAAAAACCGATCAAAATAATATTTCGGCAAATAGAATATAATTTTACATATTGTTTAGCTTATCAGTTCAATACTAAGAAAATTGTGAAGTTAAATTTAAAATGAATAATTCTAGCCTTTAAAACCATTTATTTTTAATTCGAGAAACCATTGATATGAAAAAATATTCATTATTAATTTTATTCAGCCTTTATTCGGTTCATTCATTTGCATCGGACAAACTACATGGCAGTGTTTGGAAAACCATTGATGATGCAACCAATCAACCTCGAGCGCTGGTAAGATTTAACCAAGATAAAAATGGCAACCTCTCTGCAAACATCGAAAAAATACTTGTTTCAAGTGAGGCTAACAAATGTACGATGTGTGAAGGTACCTACAAAAACAAATCTTTGATTGGCTTAACCATCGTCAAAAATTTAAAAAGTGTGGGTCAAAATAAATATGACAAAGGTTCTATCCTCGACCCACAGTCAGATAAGACCTATCGCTTTAGCCTAACAGTATCACCAGATGGTGAAAAACTTACTGCGCGTGGATACATTGGTATCTCTGCGATTGGTCGAAATCAAACGTGGTATCGAGTTAAATAGCTCATGAACTAGCATTAACCAACTTCTTATATCTACTTACCGATCATAATTACAGTCAATATGCGCATGATGCATGTAATAGTTTTTTATGATCGGTACTTAGCTTGAATCATTAGCATGATAATGACGAGTAGCGAAGGTATTGCAGCAATCACGAATAAATGGGTAATGACCAGAAATTGGGAAAGGTAGCCACCAAATAGCGGCCCAATGACCGAACCCAAACGGGCAATTCCGATACTCCAGCCCACCCCTGTAGTACGAAGTGAAACTGGGTAATAACTGGCAGACAGTGCATTAATGGCAGGTTGCCCACCAACAATGGCAAAGCCAGCAATAAAAATGATAATAAATAATAAAACAATATGGTTAACCGCATAGCCAATTAAAGCAACACTCATCACTGCAACCAAAAAAACAGGAATTAATACTTTATAAAATCCTGTCTTATCGATTTTAAGGCCCATCACAACACTACCAACCGTACCGCCTAATTGTAGAGTGGAACCGATCATCAATGCCTGATTTAGTGAGAGTCCTGATTCTTTGGCCAAAGTCGGTAACCAGTTTGCCAGAAAATATAGACTGATCATGTTTAAAATACTGATGATCCAGATGGAATAGGTAAAAAACGCGCGCTGATTTTTAAATAACTCAAGCGGCGACTTTTTAACCTCAACTTCAGTGTTATTGATGATTTTTATTTCTGAATTGAATGTTAATGCGGGATAAAACTTCTTTAACCAAAATAAAATCTTAGGAGTATTTTTATTATCTTCACTCAAAAAATATAAAGATTCTGGCAGCTTAAAGTATGTAATAAAGAAAATAATTAAAGGAACAATACCGCCAAAATAGAAAATTGCCTGCCAGCCTCCCCAAGGAACTAGTAAGGCGGATATACCGCCCCCTAACATTGCCCCTACCGTATAGCCACAAGAAATGACCATCATGGTAAAAATACGAGATTTGAATGGAACAATTTCGGAGCTATAAGCCATAACATTTGGCATGATCCCTCCTAAAAAAATTCCTGTAACAAAGCGGATTGCAGTCAATTGCTCAATATTGCCTACATGTGGTGTCACCAGCATCAATACCGAGAACATAAAAGTCGAGATCAGTAAGATGGGACGGCGGCCAAAACGATCAGAGAGTGAACTTAATAAAAATGATCCGACAAACAAACCAAATAAGCTGGCGCTAAACACAACTCCGAGCATGGTTTTTTGAACGCCCCAGTCTTCTATAATCATGGGAGCGGCGTAGGCCATGGACTGAATGTCATAGCCATCCATAATCATCAGTAATAAACAGGTGATCAGAATAAATTTTTGATAACGCCCAACTTTCTGCTGATTGATCAAATCACTTAATGCAACTTCTTTCATGGTATTCCCTTCTCCATGACATGCTTTAAATTAATCCATTTTAATTATGATATACGTAATCGATTTACGACTATCGTAAAAATAAAATAGCAATAATATGCCAACAAAGTCAAAATATTATTTTTTTATAATATAAACAAAAGGTTAGATCGGATAATTTAATTCTTTCGGAGTAATGAGTTCACCTTGTCGCACAGTGTCTATGGTCTGCTCATCTATCAAAAATCAAGCAAACCATACATCCTATTATTTAAATGATGATTAGATTCAAATAGATGGTTTAAAAAAGCAATCCAACACCTTTTCCCTCTCATCCACTTGATTTGAGTCTAAAAGCTGAATGATTGCGCCTTCAATCATATATAAGAACAGTTTGGCGTCTTGAAAAGTCGCATCGGTTTTTAGTTTTATAAGCTGGCTATAGATTTCATTAATCAGCCACGTTCTATATTTAATTGCTACTTGATAGGCTTTTGGATAAATCAGTTTCGTTTCAAAAATGGCTTTAAATAATAAAAAGTACAGCCCCTCTACATCGGTGTGTAAGAAATAAAGCTTTTTGAGTTTATTCCTAGCGTTGGGGCCTTGGTCGTACTCAGCAATTGAAACTACTTTTTCTTTTAGCCGTTCTTTTTGCACAATTAGGCAGATTTCAATAAACCGTTCTTTTGATTGAAAGAAGTTATAAAAAGTCGCTTTGGTAACTTCACACTCTTTCACGATACGGTCGACTCCAACCGTATGAAACCCACGGTGGTGAAATAAATTAATCGACTTATTGATGACGTGTATGGCACGAGGAGAAAGCACTAAATTTGGCATAGTTTTACCGTTATAAATTCTTGTTGTTTCTAAATGAGATACTTTTTCGGGAGAAAAAAAGGCACAGCAAAGCCCGTAAGACTGTGCGTGGCACATCTCAAGTTTTATTGTTGAGTAAGTTTTAAGACGAAGTAATTTAAAGCCTGAACACCTTACGGCGATCAAACTGCTTTAAAAGTTTAAGCTGTGTCGTTATAGCTTTTGGCATTGAGAGCCAAGAAATAATGGATGTGCAAAGCCAACTCCTTTTTATTGGGAGTTCTGCCAAAACATTAGAATTATGGTGGCAGAACGAAGGGGGTTCGCGGACTGGCCTTAAGACTCCAGCACACCCAAAGGTGTCCCCCTCCGTTCCGCCATAGAGGGGGCACGAGGGTGTACACACTAAAAGTTTAAAACTTTTAATGCCCTTAAGGGACGGTCCGCGACGACCGACTGGCAATGTGGCCAGCAGGCAAAGGATAAGCTTCACATTTATTGCAGTCAAGCACACAAAATGCCATTTGTTTTAAATTAGATCATTGAAAAAGTAAGACTAAATAATGAATAAGTTATTGTTAAATTGCAGTTTATAAAGGAGGAAATAAAACAGCCTAATGGGAATAGTTTTTGATCGGAATATACATAGGTGTTGTGTATATTGCCGATTTGAACCAACAAAATTATTTACTGTTAAACTTATTTTTTCATAGGTAGCAGTAAAACCGGATCTTCAATATCGTAACCAGTTTCTTCTGGAACCCCCAGATATTTAACGACAACCAACCTTTTATTTTGTTTAGGCACACTATAATTTTGGGAAATTTTTATTGCTTTGGTGTAATGAACCGCGCTATGGGTCTTACTCTGTAAAGACGGTGATTTTACAACATAGTCTGTTTTATATTGGGTGATCTTTCCCGAAGGATCAAACCAAGCCGATATTTGTTTCTGATGAGTTTTTAAGGTTTGAATTTTTACAGTCTTACTCTTACTTACGATCAAAGGGGTTAAATTCTTTTTAATTTTATTTAGAGCCTTATTAAACCCCATACTATCTTGATCATAATCAATTTTATGAGTTTTAGGATTGATATATAGAGATTTAACTTCAATAAGTTTATCAGGCGATTTACTATTTAACAGATAATAATATAGTTGTGGTAGACGTCCTCGACCATCTTCATAATGTCTTAATACATAAAGTTTTCTCTCTTTTGCCTGATAACCCAATACTTCAATCTTTTGTCCACCACCCACTGTCGCATAGCTATGTGCGGATAACGTAAGAATCGTGCTAAAAGTGAGAAACTTTAGAAACTTCATCAGTTCATATCCTTGTGACCTTGCAACTATATTGTATAAATATCAATCGAATTAAAATGATACTTGAGTAAGTAATACTTGCTGTTTTTATATTATTTTGTATAGAAGCCCCCCGTTTCTAATGACTAATTATTAGTCTTATATTCCGATACTTCATTGCTCTTTTTTTCAATCACTCAAATTTGTTACCATTACTCCTCTGGAGTGACTCCAATTCGCTTTATACTATGGATGCCAATTCTCAAAGTTCATCCAGTTGTGTTCTTTTCTTGAATAACATCCATCTTTAAAAGACTTGAAATTGGTTAGATGACCAAACGTAAAATATTATTGATTTTTTAAGGGTTTAATACGCATGAATAGCGCTGAAATCATGGCTGACTTATCTTCTCATACACCTATGATGCAGCAATATCTCAAAGTTAAAACGGACTATCAACATGCGTTGCTGTTCTACCGTATGGGTGACTTTTATGAACTCTTCTTTGAAGATGCTCATTTAGCAGCCAAACTTTTAGGCATCACTTTAACCCATCGTGGTAAAGCCAGTGGTCGACCTATTCCAATGGCAGGTGTTCCCTATCATTCGGCAGAAGGTTATCTTGCTCGCCTTGTCAAAGCTGGGCGCACTGTCGCCATTTGCGAACAAGTTGGAGAAGTGACAGGTAAAGGCCCTGTTGAACGTAAAGTCGTTCGTATTCTGACTCCTGGTACATTAACTGATGATGCATTACTCAGCAGTTATCAATCATCTAATCTCGTTTCGTTATGCATTCATCAAAACCAGATTGGTTTTGCTTTACTCGACTTGAGCGCGGGCATTTTTAAAGTTCAACAACAAGATTACAAGCCAGAACAATTGCCTATTGAACTTGCGCGTTTAATGCCAAGTGAAATTTTGATTGATGAAGATTTAGTCGATACCAATATTATTGAACAAATTAAAAAGCACTTAGATTGCCCTGTCACTAAACGTCCGAATGTGGACTTCAACCTAAATAATGCACAAAAAACCTTATGTGATCAGTTTACGGTATCAACACTTTCTGGCTTTGGTTTAGACCCACTGCCTTTAGCCAAAGCTGCTGCCGCTGCACTTATTCACTATGCAAAAGAAACCCAAAAAACTGCATTACCGCATATTCGTTCAATCCAACTTGAACAAAGCACTGACTTTATTGCGCTCGACCCAATCACGCGCCGTAATCTAGAAATTATTGAACCATTATTTGAACACGGAACGTCATTATTCCAACTGGTAAATGACTGCCAAACTGCAATGGGTGGCCGTTTACTCAGCCGCACGCTGATGCAACCTGTGCGTGATACTGCATTACTTGATGCGCGTTTAGATGCGATTGAGCAACTCATTCAGGGATATCACGAAAACCCAGTTCGTTTAGTACTTAAAGAAATTGGTGATATTGAACGTGTGCTTAGCCGTGTTGCATTAGGTAGTGCGCGACCACGTGATTTAGTGCAGCTTCGTCATGCATGTGCACAAATTCCAGCTCTAAGAACGGCGTTAACTCCAGTCATTCAGGCAAAGAAATCTAAGCTATTAGTTCAACTTGATCAAGAACTTGGAGATTTTAAAGCACTTCATCAACACTTAATGGCAGCGATTGTTGAAAACCCTCCTGTATTACTTCGTGATGGCAATGTAATTGCAGAAGGTTATGATGCTGAACTCGACGAATTACGTCAAATTCGTGATCATGCAGGTCAATTCTTAATTGATTTAGAAATTAAAGAGCGTGAACGTACAGGCATTAATACCCTTAAAATCGGTTATAACCGTGTAAGTGGTTACTATATCGAACTCACTCGTGCTCAAGCAGAACAAGCCCCAGCCGACTATATCCGTCGTCAAACTTTAAAAAATGCTGAACGCTACATTACTCCTGAGCTAAAGAGTTTTGAAGATAAAGTCCTGTCGAGCGAGTCACGTGCACTCTCGCGTGAAAAAGCATTATTCGAAGCTTTACTTGAAAAACTTCGTGAAAATATTGCACATCTACAAATGATGAGTTCAGCAATTGCTCAAATTGATGTGATTGCAAACTTTGCTCATCAAGCGCGTCTAAACAATTGGGCACGTCCTGAATTTACCCCGGAAACGGGCATTAAAATTCAGGCAGGCCGCCATCCTGTCGTTGAAGCATTAAATAAAGCGCCATTTACCCCAAATGATACTTTCCTTGATGCCCAGCACCGTATGGCCATTATTACCGGTCCAAACATGGGCGGTAAATCAACCTTCATGCGTCAAACGGCATTAATCAGTTTACTTGCTTATTGCGGTAGTTATGTTCCAGCTAAGGCCGTCAAACTTGGTCCAATTGACCGAATTTTTACCCGTATTGGTTCAGCCGATGATTTATCTACAGGTAAATCTACCTTTATGGTTGAGATGACTGAAACTTCGCAAATTCTGCACCACGCGACCAATCAATCGCTGGTTTTAATGGATGAGGTGGGCCGCGGAACCAGTACCTACGACGGTTTATCTTTAGCATGGGCATGCGTAGTTGATTTAACTAAACGTGTAAAATGTTTATGTTTATTTGCCACTCATTATTTTGAGTTAACCGAACTTGGTAGTGAAGCAGGAATTGATAACTACCATGTTACGGCACAAGAGCTTAACGGTAACTTGATTTTATTGCATAAGGTTCAGCAAGGTCCTGCAAGCCAAAGTCATGGTTTACAAGTTGCAAAATTAGCGGGCATTCCTGCCAATGTTATTAAAGAAGCGCAGAAGCGTTTGCGCATTTTAGAAAAACAGCAGCAACAACATCTACAAACTAGTTTTCAAAATGATTTGTTTGCTCCACCAGATGCAAACGCTGGCTCACAAATCATAGAAAAAGTAGTTGAGATCGAAGTTTCATCCCCTGCTCTAGATTTACTTAAGCAGATTGAAGTCGATAACTTATCGCCTCGTCAGGCACTTGAACAACTCTATGAGCTGAAAGCTGCCCTCAAATCTTAATAAAGCACTTCCGAATAAGCAGGCTTAGGTCTGCTTATTCATATCGGAGAATAATATTTATATGATCTTAAGATCTTTACAAAATTCAGAAATCGATCTTATTTGGCAGCAGATTAGCCGCCGTGAATTAATCACCCAAATGTATATTCAAAACCAGCAACAGCTTGAATTGGTGGATTGTTTTTTTGATGTGCAACATTGGGATTCATATCATCTAGAAAATGATCCACCTAAGCTCAAACAACTCTTTGCACAAGGTTCAATATTTGTCGGTGCATTTGATGCTACAGAAAAACTCGTTGGCGTGAGTGTGGTATCAAACCAAGGGATAGCTGACTATCCTCAAGCTAAATTACTCCACTATTTTTATGTTGATGCCGATCAGCAAGGTCAAGGCATTGGTGCCAAACTGATGCAAGTCGCAAAAGAATCCGCCCAGCAACTCGGCGCAAAACAATTGTATATTTCAGCAACTCCAAGTCGCCGCACTGTAGACTTCTATATGAAACATGGCGCGCAACCATTAAGTGCTCCAGATCAACAACTTTGGCAGCTCGAACCCGAAGATATCCATTTACTGTGTAACGTTTAGCTTTAAAAATTTAAGGTTTTTTTAGTAAAAAACAGAAAATCAAAACTTGTAAAAGAAAAAATGAAAAGTTAAGGCATTTATTAAAATAGGTGCCTTGACTTAAATGACATCTAAACAACTAAATCAAATATTTTTTAAGTTATTGTTTTATAAAATATATTATTATTTTAATTTTACAGATTAGCACTTCACAAGGTTGGAAGAACTGTTTGATTATCAACGTATTAACTTATCTTCATATGCATGAATAAAGAATATCAATAAAAGCAATTGTTTGTTTACCCCTTTTTTGCCTAAAATAAGCTATTCGAAATGAAACCATATTTTTTAGGTAGCTGTCGCCATGACCTTTGTTGTCACTGAAAATTGTATTAAATGTAAATACCAAGATTGCGTAGAAGTTTGTCCTGTAGACTGTTTTTACGAAGGTCCGAATTTCCTAGTGATTAATCCGGATGAATGTATTGACTGTGCATTATGTGAACCAGAGTGCCCGGCAAATGCAATTTTCTCTGAAGATGAGTTACCAGAAGGTCAAGAAGTATTTATTGAATTAAATGCTGACCTTTCTCAAAAATGGCCTAACATTACTCAAATTGGTGACCAGCCAGCGGACCGTGAAGAATGGAACGGCAAACCTGATAAATTACAATATCTTGAAAAGTAATTTCAAAAAAGATCAGCAACCGCTGATCTTTTTTATACCCTATTCAAACATTTCATTGCAAATTCCTCGTAATTTGTGCACTGTTTTGCATTAAAATAGCCGCAATATTTATAAGTGCTTAATTTTTCTTATGCGGAAGTTTTTGCAGAGTCTGGTGCCCTTATGCATAATCCCAGCGGTTATGGTAGGTTGTGTCAGCTCTCCCCAACACACAACAACAGGCAAAACCTCTCCAAGTGGTAAACGAATCTTTATTCCACAAGAGCGCGTTATTATTGAGCGCCCAATTCCCCCTAAAGTTGAGCCTGCCTCATATCGAAGCTGGTTAAGTTCTGGTGAAAATTACCAACGTGTTCGTGAATACGAAAAATTCTTAACCCGAAACAACGTCGCAGGCATTGTGCCAAGTTTTGAGTTATTACGCTCAGCACGTGATTGGCAAAAATGTGGACGCTCTGAATATGCTGTACCTAACCGCGAACTATGGGGAAATTCTTTATCTACCCTACGCGTATTTAAATATTTAGTTGCAGCAAAAGTTCTCACCGACTTTGAAGTGACCTCAGTTTACCGCGACTTACCTTTAAATGAATGTGCAGGCGGCGCAAGCTCATCTAAACATTTATTTAACTCGGCAATCGATTTCCGTATTGGTCCTGAGTTCCCACAAGCTCAAGATTATGCATTTATCGAAAATACCAAGTTTAAACTTTGTCAGTTCTGGGCTCAGCATGGTCAAAGCTTAAATATGGGTATTGGCTTATATAGTTCAGGACAGATTCATATCGATACTCAAGGCTATCGCACTTGGGGACCTGACCTCACCCGAAACAGTTCGATGTGTAATTTCTAATTTAAAAAACTCCTTTCAACTGAAAGGAGTTTTTTTATTGTTCATTTCCCAATCAACCAAAATTTCTTCAACCGAAGATTTTTGCACTCTATGCATAAACGTTTAAAATAGCCCGATCAACATATAGGTAAATTTGATTATGCAGCAGATGTGGACAGACATTGACCAATATATCGATTCACATTTAATTCCCGAAGACCCGCGACTCGAATATGCATTAAAGAATACCGACGAACACGGCTTTTCAAATCATCTTGCAGTGGCACCTAACCAAGGTATGTTCTTGCAGATGCTTATTCAAATGAATAAATGCAAACGAGTCTTAGAAATTGGAACCTTTGCTGCATACAGTACCATCTGGTTAGGCCGTGCTTTACCTGAAGATGGTTATTTACTCACAATAGAAGGCCGTGCTACTCATGCAGAAATGGCTCAAAAAAATATCGACCATGCCAATCTTCCTGTAAAAGTTGATCTTCGAGCTGGTCGTGCCGCAGATATCCTATCTGCAATTGATCCTGAATCTATCGAGCCTTTTGATTTTATTTTCATTGATGCTGATAAACAGGGTTATCCGGAATATTTAGAATTGAGTCTGAAATTTTCAAGATCAGGTACGATTATCGTGCTCGACAATGTTATTCGTGCAGGTGATATTTTAAATCCTGACAATAAAAAACCGAGTATTGAAGGCATCCGTGAAATGTTTAAAGCCTTAGAAAACCATCCACAAATTCTGTCTTGTACAGCCCTACAAACGGTTGGCTCAAAAGGTCATGATGGCTTCGCAATTGCAATTGTGAAATAATGGTTAAAAAATCATCTTTTTTATTTTATTATTTATAATCAATTAATTACTTTTATTACTGTTGCTTTTCCATATAGTTATCCACAAGATTTGCGGATAACTATATGCAAATCTTATTATTTAGCCACAAGTAACGGTACAGTCGCGTTTCGGAATATGGTTGTCGCAATACTTCCCAAGAAGAACTGGTGAATTTTGCTATGGCTAAATGCCCCTAACACAATAATTTGAATGCCGTGCTCTTGTTGGTACTCTAGAATATTCTGCGCGACATCACCATAACGGTAAACAGTGACAACATCGAGGCCCGCTTGTTTAAGGTAATGCTCAGGTTCATTTAATATTTCTGGATGATCACCTACATACACCAAATGACATTGCAATGTTCGCAATAAGTCACTTTGAGCAATACGGCGCATCATTTTTTGACAAGTTGGCGAGTATTCATAAGCAAAGATAAAACGGGTTGGGACTTTAAAGTTTTCACCAATCGTCAAAACTGTACAGTTAGCCCCACGAATAAAGTTTTCGACATTACTACCAATTGGTTTATGTTTTTCGGCAGCTCGCTCCCCGACTCGACCTAAAATCACAATGTCATTTTCGTGTAAGAGATTAAAACTTTGTTCTAGAAAATCGCCTTTTTCTTGGATTTTTGAACTGGTAATTCCATGTTTTTCTTGAATAAGATCAGAAATATGGCGGAGTAAATTATTACTATAGTCTAACGCGAGTTCACTTTGTTTTTGCTCTAGCTCAGCTAACTCTTTTAGTAGCATTGCATTGCTTTCAAAGCCGATTACCCCACTAATTTCACCAAGATGATAACTGGCTGGGTAATAGTCCAGAATTTGTAGTAATACAAGTTCCCGTCCGGTTGCTTTAGCAACCCATGCTGCTGCATCCGCAATAGCATTAATACACGGTGATGAATCAATACACGCAATAACACGGTTCATGTTAGCCTCTCTTCTTCAGGTCTTTTGCCTTGGAGATTATTATTAAAACTTAGCTTTAACTTAACATAGATAAAAATTGGTATGTTAAGGTTTATGTATAAAAACCAACTTTTTTGTTTAAAGATCAAACATTTTATTACATTCTTAAGACTGCATTATTCCCTTAAACGAATAAATTTTGCTGGGTTCCCACCGACAATATGGTACGGCTCAACATCTTTGGTCACCATACTATTCATCCCGACCACAGCATGTTTACCGATTTTTATACCGTCTTTGATGCCCACATGAGCACCCAACCAAACGTCCTGCTCAATTTCAATTCCTTTGGAGCTAACAGGCTGTTGGTAAAGTGGACGATCTAACTGCATCCCATGATCAAATGCATATAAGTGGCAATATGCTGCAATACGGACTTGGTCATGCAATTTTATGCCGGCTCGTCCACCATCTAAAATACAATGATGGTTAATCGCGACTTCGTTACCGATTTCCAGCGGTCCATGCAAGGTGCAATCAGCCGCAATAAAACTATTATCCCCAATAATAATTTTGCGACCTGGTTCAGCAAAAATATGTGCTAGTGGTGAAATAAAACAATTTTCACCAATCTCAACAGTTTCCATATCCATTAAATAAGCTTGATATTCTTTTTGCCACTCTTCAGCCCAAGCACGGTTTTTAGGTTTTAAACTCCAATATAACCATGGCATATAGTTTAAGCGGTGCTTATGTTGCTCACGATATTTCAATAAGGAATCAGTCATCTGTTAATTCCTCTTCAATTTTTAATTCTTCACGACCACGTGTTACGTCTCTAAGTTTTAAGGCGAGCGGTTCAATTTGATGTATTTGTAGCCTTGCTTCGATATCTACACCCGTAGCAGTGTAGCTTTCCTGATATTCAATTTGTTGTTGAGTAAGCTCATATTGGAATATCGCCCACTCATTAAAATGACAAGAAAAGTAAATCGTTTTCTTGGCAATGAGTTCAATACGTTCAGCCAACAATAAACATTGTCCAGCACAGCCACCGTATGCTCTAACAAGACCACCTGTTCCCAGTTTTATACCGCCATACCAGCGGTTAACCATCACAATAATATTGGTCAGGTCATTCCCTTCAATAGTCGCCAAGATTGGACGGCCTGCTGTTCCTGACGGTTCACCATCATCATTAAAGCGTACGTTATGCCCAATTTTCCACGCCCAACATTGGTGAGTGGTCGAGATATCCTTATTGTGTTCTAAAAATTCTTTAACCTGCTGTTCATTTTCTACTGGCGCAGCAATCGCCTGAAATCTACTTTTTTTAATTTCTTCTTCAAATGTAATCTGTGATGCAATCGTAAAAGCCATAAATTAAATAAAGCATAATAAAAATCAAATTATAACGTGAATTTAATAGAATCAAACCTATAAAAAAAGCCCCGAATCTCTCGGGGCTTTTTTTATTATCTTTCTCGTAACGCTTCTTTGGCTTTATTAAATGGTTTAAGCAAGTAATCGAGTACCGTTTTTTGACCAGTACGAATATCTACTGTTGCCACCATACCCGGTGTAATACCAAAAGCCTTACCTTCTTTATTGTAAAGTTTGTCGGAATCAGTGCGGATATAAACACGATAATAGAATTGGTCTTGTTTCACTTCATCACGAATCGTGTCTGGTGAAATAACCGTAACCTTACCTTTTAAACCACCATAAATTGAATAGTCATAGGCTGTGATCTTAACCAATGCTTCTTGGCCCGGACGAATAAAAGCAATGTCACGCGGCAAAATACGCGCTTCAATAAGCAGCTGTTCGTCAATCGGTACAATCGTCATCAATTTACCGTTTTGCGGAATCACACCACCATGGGTAGTGACTGCAATTTCTTTTACAACACCACGTACCGGTGCTCTGAACACTGCACGATCTAAACTGTCGGTACGACCCAGTACAACTTGTTGTTGCGTTTCAATATCAGTATTGGCTTTTGATAACTCTTCACGAGCCTTAACATAATACTGGTTCTGCGCATCATTCATTTTGTTTCTAAGGTCATTGGCTTCACGACGTAAACGTAAAACCTCGACCTCACTTGCTGCACCTTTAGCAACTAAAGGTTCAGTCATCGCCAATTCTTGTTGTACCAGTTGTAACGCTTGTTTTAAGCCAGCAATGGTCTGTTCTAAATCTGCACGACGAGACCGATATAGCGCTGTTTCTTCATGTACCAGCTTTGGTTCTTTCATCACAATTTCAGGAAAAACCAAAGGTGTACCATTTACTTCCGCACGTAAACGCGCTGCTGTTGCTTGAGCCGAGATCAGTAAAGATCTTGATTCACCGACATTTGATGCAAAACGGGTTGGATCAAGCTGAGCAAGAATTTCGCCTTTTTGAACAATGTCACCTTCTTGTACATTCAGCTTGGTTAAGATACCGCCTTCTAAAGACTGGATGACCTGCTCTTTAGAAGATGGAATGACTTTACCTGTACCGGTCGAAACTTCTTCAAGTTTAAATACCCACGCCCAGATAAAGAAAATCACTAAGCCAATGCCCACAATCCAGATCACTAAACTGGCACGTGGTAAGGGTGGCTCACTATAAGATACATTCATTGAACGGGTGAGTTGTTGTTCTTGTTGTGGTTCGCTCATGAATTACCCCCTTGGCTCACTTGTTTTTGTTGGGCTGTTGATTGATTCAGGACCTGATCTCTTGGACCATCCATCACGATTTTGCCTTCATTCACGACAATAATACGGTCCACCAGTTCTAATACAGCGCGGCGGTGTGTTGCAACGACCAAAGTACGATGTGCCAGCCAACCTTTTAAATGATCAATCAGTTGTTTCTCTGCCACGTCATCAATGGCTGCTGTCGGTTCGTCTAACAATAAAATGTTAGGTTGACGAATCAACAAACGAGCCAGTAACAATGCTTGTTTCTGACCACCAGAGAAACCAACACCACCTTCTAAAATCAGGTGATCAAGCCCTTCTTTTTTCTCTTGAACAAAAGGTAGTGCACCCGTTACCACTAATGCACGAAGAATCTCTTCATCCGTTGCAAGCGGTGCGCCCAAAGTGAGGTTTTCACGAATCGTACCGTAGAAAAGATGCGCATTCTGGTTGAGTAAGCCCATATCACGGCGTACATCAGACGGATCAATTAACGAAAGATCGAGACCATCTAAATGTACTGCGCCTTGAGTTGGAACTTGCATACCAGATAGAAGCTGAAGCAGCGTCGATTTACCCGCACCATTACGCCCCAATATTGCAATTTTTTCACCAGCACGAATTTTTAAATGACGAATGGCCAAACTTGGTTTCGGGTCTTCTTCTCCATATTGGAACAAGACATTTTTTAGTTCATAGTCGCCATTTAAAACTGCCTTGTGTACCAGATGCGAACGGTCAGCCTGATCAATCGGACGCTGCATGAGCTCATCCAGGCTTTGTTTTGCAACTTTCGCTTGCTGTAAACGACCTAAAACACCTGTAATTTGGGCAATCGGCGCTAACATGCGTGAAGATAAAATAGAACAGGCCACTAATGCACCTGTGGTCATTTCACCTTCCATCACAGCAAAACATCCAACCAAAACCACAATTGCATAAGTTAAACCTTGCAGCATTTGAGTCCATGCCATTAAGGTTCCGACAATTTTACGCTGTCTCATCCCGATATCGGCTGAAACTTCATTCATGTGGTTCCACTGGTTTTGGAAACGTGACTCAGCACGTAATAGCTTGATGTCTTCAATACCCTGCACCGCTTCAACAAGAATTGCATTACGGATTGAAGATTCTCTCATACCCTCTTGTGCAAGTTGTGCCAGTTTCTTCTGTACTAAAATACCCGGCAAAATCATGAGCGGCACAACCAGCAACATCACCCAAAATAAATTTCCGCCAATAATCGCAAAAATGATCAGGAACAGGAAAAAGAATGGGAAATCGGCAATCGCACTAATGGTGGTTGAAGTCACTAACTCACGAACACCTTCGAGCTCACGAATCTGTGAAATAAAACTACCGGTAGATTTTGAACGGTCTTTATTTTTGATGCGTAATGCATGACCAAATACACGGTCAGAAACACGCAAGTCGGCACGTTTACCAATAATATCGGACAAATACACTCGTGATATACGTAAGGTGAACTCGAAAATGGCAGCAATCAGTACACCACCAGCCAACACCCATAAAGTCGGGATAGACTGTGAAGGTACAACACGGTCATAGACTTGCATTGAGAAAATAATGGTCGCTAGCGCCAGTACATTGGCAATAAGCGAGGCAAACATAATATCAACGTAGCGCTTCCAGTCTCTTAGAACAATTGACCAGAACCAGCTTGCTTCATATGGCTTGATATATTCGTCAATACGTGCGTCGGGAATAGAGGTTTCAGGACGCAGGATATAGACATTCTTAATTGTTGTTTTTAAGACATCTAAGCTTAAATTTTGGGAAAGGCCATGATCTCCACTAAACTGGATACTGACATTTCCTTGTGTATCGGCCTTATCAATGACACCGATCTGTCCATCATTGAACTCAACCATGACAGGTAAACGCCATGGGTTAAGCAACTCTAAAGAAAAAGGTACTTTACGTAAATTGAGTCCGACCTGACGTGTAATGAGCTGTAAAATATCGTCTAGGTTTTGATTTTGGTTCCAGTCAAGTTGTAAACGAATTCTTTCTTCTGAAGGCTCAATTCTATAATGTTTAGCAATCGTTAAGACCGCCTGTAACCAGGGCTGGTAGTTTATTTTTGTCATCATGGTTGTACTTCGAACCCCTGAATTGAAATATTATTTAAGTCATAAGCTTGGCGAGAACGTCCTGTTGCTGCAATGTACTGAACAATACTGCTGTAGATATCATAACGTGCAGTTTCGAGTTCTGAGTTAGCACTATGAATGGCCTGTTCGGCATTCAATAAATCGACCAATGAACGGGTCCCGAGTTTGTACTGCTCTTGATAAAGCTCTCGTGTACGAACCGTAGTTGCTTGGCGGTTGGCTAAAACCTGCATTTGGCGTTGTTTATTTTCAATTTGCTCACGGCTGGTTCTAATCTGATCAAGCACATCTAGATAGACAGAATTCACTTTAGACTTAGCGGCTTCTTCTGCATAACTTGCCATTTTTACCTGAGAAGAAACTGCTCCACCTTGATAAAACTGACTGGTGGCTTCAAGCATGACCGAACTATATAGGCCGTCATCTTCATCATTATTTGGATTTTTGCCATTAATCGCCTGACTTAAAGAGCCTTTAACTGCCAACGTTGGATAACGTGTTAAACGTGTCTGCTCTTTTTGGGCTTTAGCAACCTCAATGCCCGCTTGTGCAGCGATCATTTTTGGAATGGTATTGAACTCAGGTTCGCCATATAAATCAGAAACTTTCACTAAATCATCTGAAATAATCCAACCTGTTCGAGAAACATCGCCACCCAATAATGTTCTTAAGTGTTGCTGATATTGTCGTAACAATGATTGTTGAGCAATCAAACCAGACTGAGCAGCTTGCAAATAAGATTGGGCTTGAATTGGATCGGCTTGGCTACTAATACCTGCGTTTGCACGTAAATTAGCGATTTCCTGAATTCGCTGAATACCTGCAATTTGCTGTTCGGCAATTTTATTTAATTGAAGATAGCGCTGAATATTGATAATCGACTGTGCGACATCAAGTGCAATATCATCGATACTGACCAACACATTGGCCTGCTCGACTTGCAGCTTGGCTTTCTCCACCGATACGCCAGATTTCACTTTACCAAAATCATAGAGCATTTGCGTTGCGTTTAAAGTCAATAACTGCCGACCACGCTCCCCACTACCCAAATCACCTGTGGTAATACCACCTGAAATTTGTGGATAGTAACCCGCCTTCGCAACATCAATACCAGCATTTTGGCCAGCTAACGTTGAAATAGCTTGGGAAATATCAGGGTTACGTTGGATCGCGATTTTCACCGCTTCCTGCAGAGTCATTTTTCTAGATGGCAAACTTGAATAAGATGAAGCTGCTCTATCATTGAGTTGAACAGTCGGAAACTCCTGCACTCTAGAACGATCTAGCTTAAAATTACTCAACTCTTGCATCTTAGCGACTTTAAATTCATCACTACTTTTAGGGGTAAAAAGTTGTGACAAGTTGTCTTTCAAGGTGTGATATTGCTCACTTGGTTTAGCAGCATATATCACCATAGGTACATGCAATGTAGTTAAAAGCATCAACCCTTTCAGGAAAGCCGGCTTTTTACATGTCCTTTTTACTCTTCTCTGGTTATATCCAATCATGCTTGTCTTGTTGATCTTGTTTGTTATCGTTTAAAAGCTTTTACATTCTACATATTTTTTTGCATAAAGAAGCATAAATGCAGGAATAATTCACACATTATTTTTCAATCAAATGAAGCCACCAAATTATTGTTTTTTAAAAAATAAATATAAAAAAGCTAAAAAGAGGCACTGACCTCTTTTTAGCCAAACAGATTAACTTTTTTGTTTAAACTGTAAAATCGTCACCTAAGTAGACTTTACGTACCTGCTCATTATCCAGAATTTCTTGTGGCGTACCTTCTGCAATTACTGAGCCTTCGCTCACAATATATGCACGTTCACAGATTGCCAAAGTTTCACGTACGTTATGGTCAGTGATGAGCACACCAATACCACGATCTTTTAGGGTCTGGATAATGTCTTTAATATCTCCAACCGAAATTGGATCGACACCAGCAAATGGTTCATCAAGTAACATAAACTTAGGATCAGCAGCCAATGCACGTGCAATTTCAGCACGGCGGCGTTCACCACCAGACACACTCATGCCTAATGAATCTTTAATATGACTGATTTTAAAGTCATTCAATAATTCAGTAAGACGTTGCTGGCGCTGTTGCTTATTTAAGTCTTTGCGTGTTTCTAAAATAGACATAATATTTTCAGCAATGGTCAGCTTTCTAAAAATAGAAGCTTCTTGCGGAAGATATCCGATTCCTTTACGTGCCCGTTCATGCATTGCTAAATCAGACATATCAAGATCATCAAGGTGAATTTCACCCTTGTCCATACGCACGAGCCCAACAACCATATAGAAGCTTGTTGTTTTTCCTGCACCGTTCGGGCCAAGCAAACCAACAATCTGTCCACTTTGCATACTAAAAGATACGTCTTTGACGACCCAACGTTTACTATAGTTTTTTGCTAAGTGCTTAATACACAAAGTTTGGGGTTGAAGAGCTTGTTGCATTAGTCACGCGCTCCTGGGAAACTTTTTGAAGTTGATGGCGGAATAATAATTTGAACACGGTTTGATGAGGAACCTTGAGCTTCAACATCACCTTTATTCATACTATATTTCAATGAGTTACCACGAATACTTGAACCATCTTGATATAAATATGCACCACCGGTCAAAGTAATAATGCCTGTATCTGCATTATAAACAATGGTTTGACCCTCGCCTCGTGCAACGCCCTTGTCAGCACTGATTTGCTGTTGGAATTTAGATGGTCTACCTTTGGCAGTAATGGTTTGAATTTCGCGTTTAGAATTTAGCGTAGCAACAATTGAGTCAGCTTGAAGCTTCATCGTACCTTGCTCAATTACGACATTACCCGTATAAGTCGTTAAACCTGTTTTCTCATTATAAGTTGCACGGTCTGCCACTAACGAAATTTGTTGGTTACGGTCAGACGGTAAAGCAAAAGTCGAAGCAGATGATAAAGCAACGAATGTAATTACCGCAGCTTGTTTTAGGAAAGCTGAAGAACGTTTTAAATTAAGACTTTGGTACATACTTTCCTCGAATATTAAAAAATTCGTACTGACCATTATTCAAATTAGCTTTTAATCCTTTGCTGACAAAATCGCCTTGCGGAGATTGAACAACCACTTGATGGTCTGTTTCAATTTCTCTGGTTTTTGGATAACCCGTTAACTCATCGGTACGGAATTCAATCTTCCCTTGTGGCGCCAGTTTAGTTGCGACCACATCACCCGACAAAATAACTTTGCGGTTATCATCGTAGCCATTTGCCTGTTTTGCAAAGAATGTTGCATCAACTTTGCCATCTTTATACATCGAGGCATTAAGCTGATCCAACTTTGATGTTTTTTGTTGCATATCCTGTTCAAGCTGACGAACTTCAGCACGAATATACAAATTGCCTTGATCATCAGTTTGAGTCAAATGGACGCCCTGCGCTGAATATGTCATATTCTTGGCAGAACCAATGTCTAGTTTTTTTGCCTTGCCACTATAGTAGTAGTAACCACCACTTATAGCAGCAACCACTACAGCAACAATTGATAAAACTCTGGTATCCATGAGCAGGAATAGCCTACCTTTTTAAGTAATCTTATTATTAATGCGGTACTGCAAGATATTTTTCAAGAAGTTCTTGGTAAATGCCTTTTGCGATCAGCAACATATCACAGACTTCACGCACAGCACCACGCCCACCCATCGATTGCGTAACCAAATGCGCACGGCGACGTACTTCTTCGTGACCATTTGGCACAGTAACACTCATACCTGCGATTGCAAAAGCCGACAAATCAGGCCAATCATCGCCCATATATAAGCAATCTGAAGGCAAAATATTAAACTGTGCACATGCTTCACGCAGCGCAGAACCTTTGTCTTCACGCCCTTGAAAAACTAGATCTACACCTAAATCAGACATACGTTTTTCAACAATATTACTTTTTCGGCCTGTAATAATGATGACCTTCATGTTCGCTTGCTGCACAAGCTTCATGCCTAAACCATCACGGATATCGAATGATTTAATTTCATCGCCACTATTAGTTAACGTTACAAAGCCATCACTCAAAATACCATCAACATCCAGAACCAATGCCTGTAAATGACGTGCTTGTTCTAACAATGCATAAGATGCCATTGATTAATTTACCCCTGCCTGAATAAGGTCATGCATACTAATTACACCAATCACTTTATTATGGTCATCGACCACCACAAACTGACTAATTTTTTTCAGGTTAAGCTGTTGTAGAGCTTCTACCGCACGTGCTTCTTGAGAAATCGTTGATGGTTTTTTTGTCATCACTTCTGAAACAGGCAAATTCACATCAAAACCTTGCTGTTTATCAATTAAACGGCGCAAGTCACCATCGGTGAAAATACCAAGCAAATGTTCTTGTTCATCTACAATTGTGGTCAAGCCTAAACGCTTATTAGAAATTTCATAAAGCACTTGATTCATTGGTGTATCTGGTGAAACTTTTGGCAGTTCATCGCCTGTATGCATCAGATGTTTCACATGTAAAAGTAAGCGTTTACCCAACGCTCCTGCTGGATGCGAGCGAGCAAAATCATCTGCGGTAAAACCACGTGCTTCAAGTAAAGCAACAGCCAGTGCATCACCCAAAACTAAAGTTGCTGTCGTACTCGAGGTAGGCGCCAAACCTAATGGACATGCTTCGTCTGACTCACCTAAAGTTAAAGCAATGTCAGCGTTTTGTGGCATTGGACCTTTATCATCACGGCTAATGGTAATGAGCGGTACGCCAAGATGTTTGATTAACGGCATCAACATCATGATTTCATCACTTTTTCCAGAATTGGAAATCGCAATTAAAACATCACCACGAACCAGCATCCCCAAATCACCATGTCCAGCTTCGCCCGGATGCATAAAGAAAGATGGTGTGCCAGTTGAGGCAAAAGTAGCAGCCATTTTACGGCCAATATGCCCTGACTTACCCATGCCAGTGATCACAACACGACCTTTACACTGTAACAATATTTCACAAGCTCGGTTAAAACTGTCACCAATTTGTGTTGCTAACACGTCTAAGGCTTGTTGCTCAATACGCAATGTTGCTAATGCGCTGCTTTGGAAATCTGTAGGATTGGGCATACGAGTTTGACTCAAAATAATTGATCTGATCTCTTGTGAAGATCGGTGATTTTAATCAAAAGATTTGGGGGCATTCTAACATAACTCAATCACCTACACGTTTTTAAATGTATAAGATTTCACAAGCTTATAAAATTCTTGCATAAACCTTTGTGAAAAATGATGCATCAGTTATGATGTAACACTGTTTTTGTTGAGTGTTTGAAAACCCTTATGCAACCGTTTGTTTTATATAACTCTGAGCAACGAAAAAAAGTTGAATTTGTACCTCGCAAAGAAGGTCACATCGATATGTACGTATGCGGTATGACCGTTTACGATTACTGTCATATCGGGCATGCTCGAGTTATGGTTGCATTTGACTACATTATTCGTTTCTTACGTAGTCAAGGCTGGAAAGTTCGCTATATCCGCAACATTACCGACATTGACGACAAAATCATCAAACGTGCAAACGAGAATGGTGAAACAATCCAACAACTCACCACTCGTTTTATCGATGCAATGAATGAAGATGCAGCGAACCTAGGCTGTTTAGCACCTGATGAAGCACCTAAAGCAACTGAATATATTGATCAGATGCAAAATATGATTGGCAATTTAGTCAACAAAGGCGCTGCTTACCCTGCTTCAAACGGCGATGTTTATTTTGAAGTCACTAAATTTGAGAAATATGGTCGCCTCTCTGGTCGTAAGCTTGATGATATGCAAGCTGGCGCAAGTGAACGCGTTGATGTAGAAGTTGAAAAGAAACATCCTTTTGACTTTGTACTTTGGAAACATGCAAAAGAAAATGAACCATCTTGGGCATCTCCTTGGGGTAATGGCCGTCCGGGTTGGCACATTGAGTGTTCTGCAATGTCGACTTGCTGCTTAGGCAATCACTTTGACATTCATGGTGGTGGTTCAGATTTAATGTTCCCGCATCATGAAAATGAAATTGCGCAAAGTGAAGCTTCGACTGGCGAACAATATGTAAACTACTGGATGCATGTTGGCTTCATTAACGTTGATGGTGAAAAGATGTCTAAGTCTTTAGGCAACTTCTTTACAATTCGTGACGTGATGGAGAAATTCCACCCTGAAGTGATCCGCTACTTTATTGTGTCTTCACACTATCGTAGTCCTGTGAACTTCTCTGATGTGGCACTCAAAGAAGCAAAAACATCTTTGACTCGCTTCTATCACTCATTTAAAGCTTACCAACAAGTGTACGGTCAAACGATAACTGAAACGCTTGATCAAAGCTTTATTGAACGTTTTAACAATGCGATGTGTGACGATTTCAATACTGCTGAAGCAATGGCGGTATTGTTTGAACTAAACAAAGAATTAAACCGTGCTGTAAAAGAAGAGCAAGCTGACCAAGCGACTGTGCTTTATTCGACATTACGTCACCTCACCAACATTTTAGGTTTGGTACAACACAATGTAGATGATTTCTTAAAATCAGATATTGGACAAGAAGCGCTTGCTTTGTCTGATGCTGAAATTGAAGATTTCATTCAACAACGTGTTGATGCGAAAAAAGCAAAAGACTTTGCTAAAGCAGACGGTATTCGCCAGTCTTTACTCGACCAAGGTGTGGTACTTGAAGATACTCGCCAAGGTACAGTTTGGCGTCGTGCTGATTAAACGTTCAATTAGATCACAAGAGTGTTGACACTTTAATGAAACACTCTATAATGTGCTCACATTGCGGGAATAGCTCAGTTGGTAGAGCATAACCTTGCCAAGGTTGGGGTCGCGAGTTCGAGTCTCGTTTCCCGCTCCAAAATTTAAAAACCACTTAATTCGAAAGAATTAGGTGGTTTTTTTATGGATTGGTGGTTAGCTTTGACTAGTCAAAATCATATTAAATAAACAACTTATATTCTGCTGCAACACAATGAAATATCAAAACTCATCTTTCCATGAGTTTCTAACTATCGGGTGTGATATGCATTTACATCTCACCTACTATAAAGCAAAAAAAGTATATATCCTTCATAAGTTCAAGTACTGCTAAACTGATCGTTATTAAAAAATAAGGTATAAACAATAATGGTAGATATTGTCGATAGCGCAACGCGTAGCCGTATGATGTCAAATATTAAAGGAAGAAATACAAAACCAGAATTGCTCATCCGTGGCCTTCTTCACGCACAGGGCTTCCGCTTCCGTATCCACCGCAAAGACCTACCTGGTAAACCTGATATTGTATTACCAAAATACAAGGCTATCATTTTTATACATGGCTGTTTCTGGCATGGGCATCAGAATTGTCGGTTGTTCAAGTTACCGGCTAGCCGTACCGAATTCTGGGAAGCAAAAATTTCTAAAAATCAGGAAAATGATCTGAAAGCTAAAGACCTTCTTTTAAATAGCGGCTGGAGAATATGTACTATATGGGAGTGTGCGATACGTCGTTCTAAAAAAGATCCTGTAGCACTTATAGATATCCTTACAAAATGGCTATTGGATTCAGAACCATTACTAGAAATAAATGAACAAATAATTTCTTAATAGAAGGCTAGTCTACCCCCTATTAAAGAATTAATTTATTTAGAAAAAATCAAGAAATTGTATAGCCCCCCATACTATTCATATAGTTTTTAAGTATTCACGTCATACATACATAGCTATTTTTTCTTCCATAAAACTAGAATAATCAATATCTGGTTGTCCTTGTCTCGCATAATAGCGAGAAAACCTAGCTTGAATATTATTTAAAAAGAAAGGGGAAACTCGAATTATAATTGAGCTATATTCGTTAGCTAATTTTTCAGGTTCGACTGAAGTAATAGATCTAAATAGAACAGTCCCCCCCTTAAAATCAAAAGCATCTGGTAAAAAGTGATAGTACTCCAAGACATCTTTAAAAATTTTATCTAAACACTTCTTAATAGTTTTAGGTGAGCGGGACAAATTATCCATTTCTAAAACTTCTTGTAATGATTTTTCTAAAGGTTGAATTTCAGCTAAAAGAACACAATTAGTTTTTGGTTTCATGGTAATTACAGGTTCCCCATCAGATGATTTTTTAACCTCTCCATTTTCATCTTTTTCTTTGTAAGCTCTAGGTACGAGATCGCAAGCAGGTGTAAGAACTAAATAATCTGTTTTATCTTTACGAACAATACATCCGGGGCTTATGATTTTTGAAATAGGCGGATAAATATACATTTCTTCAACAAAAACTTTGCTTGAATCTTCTTCAAGATATTGAAATAAATGATTTATTGTATGTCTTAATAAAGCTTTTTTTGTTTCCTCCAAATTATTTCCTGAATGGTCAATCCATCTTTTCTTTTGTTTATTAATATTATTATGAAAAACATTATACATGTATTCTTTTAACAATCCTTTCCCCCCTAAAATATCTAATATTCCTGAAGATTTTATTTTTAGAAAGTTATCTATAATTTCCTCATTAGCAACCTCCCCTTTAACCATTATATCAATGAAGGGATGGCTTGATATTACCGGATCTTGTGTACCAGTAAAGACCACTGTTGGAATAATAATTTTATTATTAGAAAAATATTCAATTACTTGCAAACCACTTTCTTCATTTTCTGAAGCCTGTGTTAATGCCATGTCTACAATTAATCCATCACAACCTATAATATCTAAAATTTTTGATTCAAATTCAGATAAATTTCTACATTTAATAATATCTATTTTGACTTTAACCTGTCTCTCAAAAACCTTACAGGATCTTTCAAAAGTTTCAATTGTAGTTTGATCATCTTCAATTAAAGCTAATTTTAAATAATTCATATTATTTTCCTAACAACAAAAATAAAGCACCCTCATCTGACTCTTGTGCTTTTAACTCCAAACCATTTCTATCGGCAGCCTCACCTGCAATAGAAAGCCCCAATCCAGTACCTTCAGTCTTTTTAGTAAAACCTGGTTCAAAAATAGCATTTGATTTAATACTATCTACATCAATCCCAGGTCCATTATCTTTATATAAAATTATTGGTTTACCCTCATCGGAGCCTTCATATATCTCAATTTTACGAGACTCATTAATCTGACTTAACCAATAGATACTATTCTCAATTAAATTCGCAAATATAATATCTATATCTTGCTTCCAACAAAGTAGGGTTTGATTTTTATTTATATTAATTTTAACCTCAATATTTAAATTATTTAAATCATTAGAAAATAATTTTAAAGCATCATCAATACATTTATAGACAAACTCTTGCTTTCTATTTCCTCTTTTTGCAGCGGCTAGAGGAGATATTTTGCTAAAAAGCTCTACAAAATCTTTTGAGTTTTTATTAATTCCTTCAGCTATACTCAAAATTTCATTCAAATCATCTTCATTATTGTTTTCAATATAACTTTGTAAGAAGAATTTAAAACTAGGTATTTCGTTTTTAAAGAAATTTAAAGGTCTTCTGCCTTCATGCAAAATCTGATTTATAATTTTTCCTAACATAGCTTGAGTCTGGTATACAGAAACGGCTTTGCGTATTTCTTCTACGGCTTTATTCTGCTCTTTTGATTTCTCATCTATAGATTTTAAAATTTTATCAGAGGTCTCCAAAGAGACACCCTCTTCATCTAAAGATTTCTTAATATCAAACTTCAAATCATCAAAATTAAATAACTTTTCGAATTCTTGTTCAATTTTTAAAGCAGGTCTCGAAAGTCCATTAATTTTTCTATAATTAAATCTTCGGGTTTCTAACTCAGCAATTACTTGCTGAGTAGCATTCATTAAATCCTCATAGGCTCTATTATCTTTTAAACCATCACGAGCACTTTTTTCTATTAAATTAGAGTCTTCTTCTGATTGTATCTTCACATAACCAATTACTTGGTTAATACCTATTCTCATTGAAGGATTTTGAACACGTCGGCTATCTAATAGTAACCAATCATATCCAGGATCACCTAATGGTCTAAGTCGAAAGCCATTTCTAAAAACTCCCAAACCATTGTATTCATCTAATAAATTTTTCGCATCAGTCTTAGTAAACTCTTGAACTTTTTTCTTCCCCTTAGACTCACCCAATTCTAATTGAGTATTTTCAATATTTTTAGTTAGGCTTCCTCGCTTAATTAATGATAACAGTGATTCAGGATCACGGTCATAAACCCTAATATCAAAAATCAACTTTCCACAATTTAGTGGAGAGTTTCTCATATAAGATTTATTATCAATAGTTACAGCTTCTTTAAATTGGAAACTGATTTCTTCATTCGGGATATTATCTGTCTTTTGACAAGAATAAATTAATTTCCCTGTACCATCTTTTTCAACTGTTCCAGATATTCGATAATCAAAATAATCTACAATCGGATATGATTTAATTTCAGTTTTTTTTATCACCTCATCATTGTTATCACTTTCTACCTCGAGATAAATATTAAAATTTAAATTCTTATTTTCATTACTTCTGCTTAAATCTAAAGGCACTACCAACTTTTTTAATTCAAAAATCAATTTATTAACTTGTTTTTCAGTCCATTCACCATAAAATTTTTCATCACCAAAAATCTCAATTGTTGTACCTTTCTTCAAATTATTATCAGTAATTGTCTCTACTTTAATATCAACTTGATCTAGATACTGGGCTTTCTCAAACTCACTCCAGCACAAAGAAACTGTAGTACATTCTCCTTTTTCAGTTACTGTTTGAATTTTTAAAAGATCTCCTAATAATGCTACCGCATATCGACCGACTCCTTTACGGCCTTGCATTACTCGTCCATTTCTGGTGGATTTTCTCTTCAGCTTATCATCAGTAGAGGGAACTAACCATTTTAATAATACATCATCACGAGACATACCATGACCATAATCAGTTATGATAATTTTATAATTTTTATTTGAATTATCTTTATTAATTTTTATATCTACTGTTGGTGAATCAGCGTCAAAAGCATTTTTAACTAATTCTATTATTGCAGCGGCATGGTCTTGAATTAGCTCTCTTCCAATCGTAAGTATGTGTCGCCCAGCTGGTCTTATTATAATTCTTTTATCTTCAGCCATTTAAATACTCCATAATTTTTTCTGCAATTTTATTTGCTAATAGAACGGGCACAGCATTACCAATTTGTTTATAGGCACTCGTACGACTAGGTTTCCCACTTTGACTTTCAAAGAAATAATCATCAGGAAAAGTTTGTAGTCGTGCAGCCTCACGTGGAGTTAAAGAGCGATTCTGCTCAATATCAGGATGAATATAATGATGTCCATCCTTTGCCATATGTGCAACTACTGTATGAGATGCAGCTAAATCACCAGCGACCACTTTAAAACGATCAGTAAAAGATTCACTAAATTTATGACTTTTTAATTTATTTGGCAAGTCATTATAATTTAATCTTTTTTTACTATTATTCCAAATATCCACTGCTATACGATAAATTTCCAAATCTTGTGTAGTATTTGGACGAGCTTGATGCCATGTTACTGGTAAATCTGTATGTATATTTGCTTGTAATAACCAATGACTATAATTTTGGGAAACTTCACAAGGTAAATGACTTCCTTCGCCAGCTTTTATTTTTGGTAGATCTTCCAATGCATCCCAAACCATAGCATTTAAATCAATTTTCAAAAGCTCTGGATAGAATTCCTTGTGTTCTACACCTCTTTTACCAATTAGAATTACACGCTTTCTATTCTGTAAAACCCCATAATCTGCAGCAGTTAATACTTTATATTCAACAGCATAACCCATTTCATTGAAGAGATTAAACATCTTCTTAAAATATGAATCACCATTTTTATCTTTTGCAGATAGGAGCCCGAGTACATTTTCAAAAACAAAATATTCAGGTTCATATTTTTTTAAAAATTCAGCGTAATAAATATATAAATGGTTACGAGGATCATTTTCCATATTTCCACGCGCTCTTCCAATGACTGAATACGCCTGACAAGGTGGTCCACCAACGATAATATCTAATTTTTTACCATTTAAAAATTTATCAACTTTTTCAAAAATAGATTTTAAACTTTGAGGACCAATAAATTCATTTATAACTGAGTCTAGAACCTCTTTAGGCACCATTCCCCAAAACTCATTACGTGTAATATTTCCTTCTAGATAGTCTTTATAAATATCGACTTTATTATTATCTTTTAACCAATGATATGCTTGGCGTGTTTTTAAAGTAGCACAAGCCGCTTCATCAGCTTCCACATGCGCTACCGGCATAAAACCAGCTTGAATAAATCCTTCGGAAAGCCCTCCAGCACCGGCAAATACATCTAAAAATCTGAAAGAAGAGCTAACGGCAGTCATACCACAAATACACCTTTTTTTGTAAAAGCAAGAGTGCCAGGATAAATGAAGTGTTTCAAGAGGAAAATTTAACTTCCCTGTCCACAATGGGTATTTTTCCGTCGAAAAATATTATTTTGTTATATATATGCAAATACAAAGAACACTTATCCAAGCTGTGTAAAACAAATTTAAAAATTTATAATCCAATATCGACAATGCAACACTGTCAAGCCACTTTTAACATCGTTACATGCATCTGACTGCGAATAGTCTTCTCGTACCATCTCAAGCCATGACTGGATTACTATATGCGCCAGAAGTAATGCCGGTAAAACTCTTTTGATCCAGCCATAGCTGGAGTTATGAGTTTGAGCTCCACTTCCCGCTCTAAAATTAAAAAACCACGTAGTTTAAAAAAAATTAAGCGGTTTTTAGTATCGGTTAGTTAGCTATTTTCACTAACCCTCACATACTTTTAGCCAATTCTTTTGCCAAACATTGCTCATGCCAAGTGGTTTGAAAGTTCTCGACAGCTTTTGACTTAATGAGAGGGTCTTCAAATAGCTTTGAAGAATATGCAGATTTGATAAGCTCTTGGTAAAGTTGTTTGGCTTGTTGCTCTTCAAGATGATTGGCGATGTCGTGTAACTCTTTAGCTGGCACTTCATGTTGTCTTGCATCCATCACGCCACTCGCTGCTTTCTTCACAGTTTCACAGTAATGAAGTTCCATTGCTTCTGATGCTGCATAACATTGAATTGAAATTGCGCTGATAAAGAGGAATATAAATCTCATAATCTCACCTTAATTTGACGCGCAAGGTTATCAACTAATCTGCCCAAATTTAAGTTAAAAAAGGTTATTTTTGTTTTGTCTTATTTTATTTCACCTTTTGCACTTGAGTGTCAGAAGCTTTTAGCACTTCTCCATCTGCTGCGACTGGCGCCATAAATGGAATTTGCTGACCTGTATTTTTATCAATTAATAGAGAATAGTGCTCTCCACTTTCAAATAGGTTGTGCTCTCCCCATTGTCGTAAAGCTACAATTACTGGAAACAAACTCTCTCCTTTAGCGGTCAATACATACTCCTGATAAGCCGTGCCATCTGAAGCATCTTGCATTTCAAGAACACCTGCATCGACTAATTTTTTTAGTCGGTCAGAAAGTATATTTCGCGCAACGCCCAAGCTTCGCTGAAAATCTCCAAAACGGCGCATTCCATCAAAAGCATCACGCACAATAAGCAGTGACCACCGATCTCCAATGAGATTGACGCAACGCGCAACAGGACAAGGTTCATCTTTTAACAATATAGAGTTCGCCATTGAGTTTCCTTACCAATCATCAGTAACAAGTTATCTAGTTGCATTTTAAAACTAGCAGGTCTAACATTCAACTAGTTGCATTTTAAAACTAGATTGAATGGATTTTGGCCCATGAAAGCATCTCTTGTATCTTCAACTTCACGCGCAGAAAGCGATAAACCGCTTTCGATCATACCTCGTAACGTAATTTTTCTGTTCGCTATTGCAAGTGGTGCAAGCGTAGCAAATGTCTATTATGCACAGCCTTTGCTCGACATATTAGCCAAGGACTTTAATGTTAGTCATGCTGCCATTGGTGGTGTGGTTACAGCTACTCAAATAGGTTGTGCCCTAGCCTTGGTGTTTTTAGTGCCGTTGGGTGATTTGGTAAATCGGCGTCGTTTAATGGCTATTCAGTTATTGGCTTTGATCTCGGCTTTGCTCATGGTTGGCTTTGCTCACTCTACCATTGTTCTCTTAATAGGAATGCTTGCGGTGGGTTTACTCGGCACAGCCATGACTCAAGGGCTTATTGCTTATGCTGCAAGTGCTGCTGCCCCACATGAACAGGGCCATGTTGTTGGTACTGCACAAAGTGGTGTGTTTATTGGGTTACTGCTTGCTCGTGTATTTTCAGGAGGAATTAGCGATATAGCGGGTTGGCGTGGTGTGTATTTTTGTGCAGCCATCATCATGTTCATGATTGCATTCCCCCTTTGGAAACGACTTCCTCATTTAAATATTCAACCCAGTGCCATGCGCTACCCGCAGCTTCTGGCGTCTATGTTAAACCTGCTTCGACAAGAAAAAGTACTCCAAGTGCGAGGTGTTTTAGCTTTACTCATGTTTGCGGCATTTAATATTTTTTGGAGCGCATTGGTACTACCATTAAGCGAGCCGCCTTATAGCTTCTCGCATACTGTAATTGGGTCTTTTGGACTTGTTGGAGTGATTGGTGCTTTGGCTGCTGCACGTGCGGGTTACTGGGCTGACCGCGGATATGCTCAGCGTACAAGCTTAGTAGCACTCGTAATATTACTGCTCGCTTGGGGCCCACTTTCACTTATGGCCTACTCCCTTTGGGCGCTAGTAATTGGCATCGTATTGCTAGACTTGGGTGGACAGGCTCTACACGTGACCAATCAGAGTATAATTTTTCGCACTCGCCCAGAAGCGCATAGCCGTCTTGTTGGTCTATACATGCTCTTTTATGCAGTGGGTAGTGGACTCGGTGCAATTAGCACCACAGCGACTTACGCCTATGCTGGTTGGTTTGGCGTGTGTGCCTTAGGTGCAGGTGTTAGTTTGTTGGCGCTCATATTTTGGTGGATGACACGACACACCGCTGCTCAAGACACAAATGAAAAAGATAACAATATACAAATAAACAAACTATAATTTAGGATGACTCTCGTCAGTGAATAAAGTTCTTAAGTCTTAATTTGTTAAGCTCAAGCGGTAATGGAATGAAATCTTCTCTAACAATCTAATGATTGATATGCAACATTAGTCCATTACTATCAAAAATATATGGAAGCCCCTATAGGAACAAAATTGGGTATTAATAATAAATTAATCTGCATAGTTGTCTTTGCTCTTCTTACAGGTTGTCAGCAGCAAGAAGCAGGTGAAGATATGAGTGCCGTAAAACTCCCTGTTTATCAATCTAATGGTATTTCTGCTTCAGCACGCCTAAAAGGAGCTTTACAGTTAAAACAAGAATGTCTTTATGTGAACGATATCCTGATTATCTTCCCTGAACACACTGCTCAGTGGGACTCTAAAAAACAAACTTTAAGCTATAAAGGCAAGCATATCGCTATAGGCAGTGAATTAGATATTGCTGGAGGTTTTGGTAATTTTCAGCAAGACAACCTCCGCATTAAACATTTGAGCCCAATGTGTGATCATCAAAATATTTGGTTTGCCGGATGATTTATAATCAGGAGAGCAGATCCAATTTTCGCTCTCCGTTTTAACTTTTAGGCTTTAAGTCAAATACGTTAACTATTCTCTGATTTATATATTTTTCTAACAGGCAACCAAAAATAAATATAAATTAATAGAAGAACCCACCCCAACAATACATCTCCAATTAAGTGTGGAGATTCGTGTGTCATGACTAGCCCCATAATCAACATCGCGCCAAAGTGAGCAATATTTGCAATCATAGTAAATTCAAAAAACATATAGTTTTTTAGAGGTTCATTGGCGGCTTTTAATAAAAACCAGCCCCATACAATATAGATAGCTGAGATCATCAACTCGTAATGCTCACCTCCACCATGCAACTCTCCCCAGCGAACTAATCGAACAAGAAATTTACCCCATTCAAACTGAAGTAAAATTGCAGGAATATTTAAAAAGATGAGAAGTGCTGCCCCTGCAAAAAATAAAAGAAAGCTAATTCCCATAAATTTTGCGACTAAACTGAATCTCGATATTTTTATCTGATGAGTTGCTGACATAACTTATATCCTCATTGATATAAAACATTAATTTATAATTTTAAGAAGCACGTAATCGACGAGTTTTGAAAATACCCAATCCTTTTATTCAACCCTCTAATTGCCTGCTTACCCGGATGATTTATTTGCATCCAGACTTCACTACCACCCGATTTAGCAACGTCTGCCCATTCTTTGATTAAGGCAAAATCTTTTTCATTTTCAATAATAACATTGCCCGGTTCACCAATTGCTCTAGAGTCGATCATCACGTTACCCGTGATTAAAACCCCAGCTCCTGATTGCGACCAAGTTCGGTATAGTTGAATCAACTTTTTACTTGGTCGTCCATCTGGATGGGCCAGTCCTTCACTTAAAGCCGATTTAATCAGCCTATTCTTGAGTGTAAAGCCATCTTTTAAAGTAAAGGGTGATGCCAGTTTTAATTCGTTTTTCATTTTAGACCTCCAGCTTTATTGTTTTTACGCAGTCAGCTTTTGAATATAATTACGAATAGGCGTTGCAACTAAATCCGGATGGCTTGCGATCCCCCAATGACCTAACGGAATATCGGTACGTGTAAAAGATGAATTCACCCATCGGTCTTGTTTATCGACAATATGCTGGGGCACAAAGCGATCTTTAGTCATTGATAAGACATGTATAGGCACTGATGTATAACGCTTCTGTGCATTTAATAATGGCTTGAATAAATTTAGGCGATAAAAGCCTAAACCACGTATTCCATTTTTAAGTTGATTAGGATGACGTGTAACCTTCTTCCCCTCGAGTTGAGAAACCACTTGTGGCCATATTTTTGATAGCCCCAGATACCAGCTTAACTCTGGAATAATTGGAATATTAAAAAAGAGCATATAACTCGAAGAGACCATTTGTTTGACAGCAGCAAACATTTTCGCAGGCTCTTTACTGTTCAGATTTTCTTTGAACCACATGCCGGCATGATCAATACTCGGTGCTAAGGCCGTATAGCTTTTGATGTAATCTTTTAATTTGTCATCAAGAACAGCAGCCCACCCTTGTAATGCCCCTAAATCATGTCCAATTAGATGTACAGGTTGATTAGGACTTGTTTGTTGAATCACTTCCTTCAAGTCAGAAACGAGATAATCCATGTGATACCCTGCTTCTGATAATGGAGCACCAGATAAACCTGTACCTCGAACATCATAAGTGACAATATGAAAATCAGACTTCAGTAATGAAGCCAGTTCATCCCATACTTGCGCCTCATCAGGATAGCCATGAATAAAAACTAAGGTCTCAAGATCTGCTGTTGACTTCCCCCACTCATAAACAGATAGAGTCACATCAGCAGCCTGAATGTATCTTTGTTGTTTTTCAATATTTGTATTCATCTTAGCTCACCAATCCTTTTTGTATTTCTTCATAGAGTTTGACTGCTGGTGAGCGATTTATATAATCCAGTGCAAGCTCGGTTGAACCTTCATAGAAAGGATGGTACGCAGGCTTAAAGAAGTTTTTAGCAATTGTGATAAACCATACAGGACTTGGTACTAGTCCTTGAGCGCTTGCTTTAAACCACTCCCTCCAAAAATTCGGATGGATTAAAGTCTGTTGGGACTTAGGTATCGTCTGATCTACTGCAGCTAGCTCTTGTGTTCCTTTAACCATTAAATAAGTAAAAATGGGTGCCACTATACTCATGATTGCAGCCCGCAATGCATAGCTACCACCCAAATGTTCAAATAAATCAAAAGCTACTGTTCTGTGCTCAACTTCTTCTGCACAGTGCCACGTAAATAAATCACTTACCGCCGGATCGCAACCTTTTTCTTCCCAATGTGCTTTCGTTAAAACATATTGACCCAATGCACAAGTGTAGTGTTCAGCGGCAGCAACAATGCCTACACGGAACAATAACCAAGACTTTTGCATACGCTGTGGCAAAACCTTGCCAAACGGTTTATCTGCAAGCATGTAGTCAAATAATTCCATTACTCGCTCATACTGCTTTTCAGTATCAATGCCATAACGTTGTATATATTTTTCAATGGACTCTTTATGCGCTTGAGCATGAATGGCTTCTTGACGAATAAAAGTTTCTACATCTTTTTTTAATTTTTCATCGGTAACAAATGGCAATGCTTTGTTAAAAATACGGCAGAAAAAGTATTCCCCCCTCACCAAAGTAAAACTGAAATGATTTACAGCATGACTTCCAAGCGGAGACTGAGGAATCCAGTGCAACGGGGAATGATTCCAGTCAAAGGCAACACGGCGTGGAAATAATGGCCATAAAGTTTTTGATGCCATATCTTTGAATGTGTTTGGTTGCATGTTCTTTTTCTCTTACTCAAGACAACTACACATTAAGTTCTAAAATAGAACTTGTTAATATCTTTAAAGGACAAATGCTATGTCAGAATAGTCAAATGCCTTATTAGAACTTTGAAAATAAGTGTTGAAAATTAAAGGCACAAAAGAAATAGATTAAAAAAAGCCCTCATAATGAGAGCTTTTAATGAAGCAAATTTTTACATCTAATGTGGGAATTAAACTTCGGTTGGGCTAATTTCTGACGTTAATCTTTGCAAATCATGACCCGAAGGCGCTTGGTAAACACGTAAACCAAATTCAGGAAGAATCGCAATTAAATGGTCAAAAATATCTGACTGAATTGCTTCATAAGAAACCCATGCAATCGTGTTGGTAAATGCATAAATTTCTAACGGCAAACCTTGGCTTGTTGGCTGTAACTGGCGAACCATAATGGTTTGGTTTTGAGCAATACCCTTGTGCTGGCGCAAGTAAAATTCCACATAAGCTCTAAATGTTCCAATGTTGGTTAGACGGCGCTTGTTGTAACGAGATTGATTGCTTAATTGCTTATTGAACTCTTCAATTTCAGATTGCTTTGCATCAAGATATTGGTCTAACAGTAAAAACTCTTTGAGCTTTTGCTGCTCTTCATCGCTCATGAAATGCACGCTACTTTGATCGATAAAAAGTGAGCGCTTCATTCGACGGCAACCTGAGTTACTCATGCCTCGCCAGTTTTTAAATGTATCAGTAACCAGCTTATTGGTCGGAATGGTGGTATAAGTTTTATCAAAATTTTGAACAGTTACAGTATGCAGTGAAATATCAATGACATCACCGTCAGCATTTAAAGATGGCATTTCAATCCAGTCACCAATGCGCACCATGTCATAAGAAGCAATTTGGACACTCGCCACTAAAGACAAAATGGTGTTTTGGAAAACCAGCATTAATACCGCTGCCATCGCACCAAAACCTGCAAGTAAAGTGAACACATCCTTTTTAAGGAATGTTCCCAAAATCATCAGGCCACACACCACAAATAAAATGAGTTTAACGAGCTGTAAATAACCTTTAATCGGTTTGTTTCTAGATTTTGGATTACGCTGATAGATCAGATTAAATATATTTAATATTTCACTGACCGTAAGCGCGAGTGTGAGAAAAATGAATGCTTGCGCTGCCATCTCTACAAAAGCAATGAACTTTGGAGATAGATGAGGCACGGTTGCAATACCATTCATAATCACAACAGCAGGAACAATATTTGCAAATCTTCTTATGACGCTATGCTGAGCAAAAATAGACTGATTTGGTGATTTAAGCTTTGTAACTAAATGACGAACGCCCCGAACAATAATACGTTTGGCAATAAAATTTGCGATTGCTGCAAATAAAATCAAAATAGTGAGTGAAACAAACATCTCTAGCCAAGGATATTGGCTTAACTCACCCCGAATATCGCGAAAAAAATTTAAAAAATCCAAACCTATACACCTTAAAACTTTATTTTCAGTAATTTTAAGGGCTAAGGCATTTGATCATAAGGTTTGTTTACATATGTAGTCATAAATACAACAACTAAGTTATATACCCTGCCCGAACTTAATTATGATCTGTTAATTTTAGAACCTTACCTGCTTATGGTTTAGACCAATTATATAAAGTAGATCGAGCCTATCGGTTCATCTAGAATAATACGATAAACAAGTTATTTTGGTTCTCGTGAGTGAAGTTTTCTGATTTTTTGACTTTTATTGGTGTGGTCTGGTTTAGCTTATTCTTTATCTATATTGCTTGGATCTTTTTTCTTAAAAGTCTGGTTCAAAGATTTTTAATTTATAAGCGAGGAATAATGACTTCTGCCGAGGTCGTATATTTTCAAGACTCATTAGCTAAGGTGCAATATCGCCCTTTATGTTATATCAAATTGAAATTTCAAACTGAGCAAAGCCAAATCATTACTGAAAATCTAAAGGTGCTTATCGCCGAAAAAAATCATCATAAATATAAAGTCGGTAGCATCATCAATATTAAATATGACTCTAAAAATTTAAAGAACATTTCTATATTGGGCGAGGTCATGCTTTAAATCATTAGAGATTATTTAAAAAGTAAGATAATCCCTGCGGCGCACGTCCATTTAAGCGACTGCTCGTTGTCACTCGAACCAAATTACTCCAAGTAATATTGCAACAATGCTTGATCAATTTTTTGATTAAAGACACATCTTCATGACATGAAATAGGTTCAAAGCCACCGACCAAAAGGTAGACCTCTGCGCTAAAACTTAAATTTGCCCCGTGAATATGCGCATGGTCCATCTCATCTTGATAATGTGCTAAATATTTTTCCCGCTTAGTGATAGAGAGATGACTAAAATCGTCTAGCGTTACAGTGCCGCAAATTGCATCTGTGGGTTGATGCTGGATTTGGTAGCGTAGCCAATCAGGGCTGACGACCGTGTCTGCATCTGTACATGCAATCCATGTAACCCCTCTCTCAATTAAATGGCGAATACCTAAGTCTCTCGCTTGCCCAACACATGCATAGTCGCATTCAATCCAATTGATTTGATGGCTTTGTACGATTAACCGCGACTGATCTGTACAGCTATCGAGTACAACAAGCACTTCTACGTCATAACCACTGATGTTATCTATCGCAACCTGAACAGATTGCAGACAGGCAGATAGATAGTATTCTTCGTTATGCGCTGGAATGACGATACCTATTTTCATCTTAGTTTTTCCTGCTGTGCTAAAGAGGAAGTATTGGCCGTCCACAAATCGATCATAAAATCTGGATCGTTTAAGCTGAGATAGTGGTGAAATGGAAAATGTTGCTGAAAACTTTGATGAACTCGCTCAGCATTTAATTCAAAATCTTGGATTTCATGTCGCCAATGGCAACACAGAATTTCACCGTCATCATTTAAACTATGTTTTAACTTTTCAATAAACTGGTGCAATTCATCTGCTGACAAGTAATAGGCCATCTCACTAATTAAAATTAGGTCAAATTTTTGAATTGAGTAGTCTTCAGGTATTTTTCTATTTTCAACAACAACATGCTCAAATTCTTTTAGACGTTCAGATGCCAAGCGAACAGCACTCTCAGAAACATCTATACAGATCAATTGCTCAGCTCTTTTTGCCAAATGAAAACTTAAATGTCCGTTTGAGCAGCCGACTTCTAGCACCTTTGGATAGCGAGGTTTTGTCAGCAGTGCGAGACAAATTTGTCTTTTACGTGCTTCATACCAATGAGTGTCATAGCCCCATGGATCACTGTTATGACGATATAAATCTTCAAAGTACATGCGAGAATGAATCACTCAAATAAACCTCATAAGGCATTAAAAGACGATTAATCGCACTTGGAGATAGCACTGCGGCATTCCCCGTGCTTTCATCTGCTTCTAGTTGGGTTTTAAACTGCAAAATTGCTTGTTGTTTTTTAGTTAGCTGTTCTTGTGTTAATGAAAATGCTTTTGCTCGGTGCCAATCAATTCGTGGGTCTAAAGGCTTTGCCCAATGCCAAGCCCAGATTAATACGTGTAAACATAGTAATTGCTTCGCAGTCGCATAAGCTTGTACGGTTTTCCCTACTGCTTCATGGTCTGGATGTCCATCAAACTCATAACTACAAATTAGAATATCGTCGGCTTGAACCATCTGATCTAAACTCTGCCAGAGTTGCTCGGTTTGTAAATGAATCTGACCATCTAACAAATTAAACTCTACATGCTCGGTTGACTCTGCTGCGCCTAAACACTTCAAGGCAACCAAGCTTTCTTGCGGACGAAGAACATTGAGCTGATCTGGAGGATATTTTGTAGAGTTAGGATGGCTTTGTGTGCCGTTACTCACAGCTAAAATTAGAATCTTACAATTTAGTTCGATGAGTTGCTGCATTAACCCACCACAGCCAAGCACTTCATCATCAGGATGTGGAGCGACAATCACCACCCTTTTAGAACGAAATAACTCAAGATCTAAAGGCGCTAGCGGATGATCTTTAAATGCCTTTAACCATTGCTCTTTGGCCGTGCCCTCACCAAAAATAACACGGTCTTCAACCAAAGGATGCTTTAAAGTTCCCATAGGCTTTGCTCCGACACACAGAGTTCTGCAATTTGTTCATAGTCAAAAGCAGCATGACTTTGTCGTATAAACACAGGCAAATCTGCCATGAGCTGAGCAAATGTCGCATCTTCACAAAAAGGACGAGCGCCTAAGGCTTTCCCTACTCGCTCAATAATGCTCAGACAGCATTGTTCTGTTTGGGCTCGTAATATCCGTATTTCCCGCTCATGGCTTAGCGTTGGTTCATGGTCAATCAATTCAGCAACATATTGAAAATATTGTTTGGTGATTTCTAATTGCTGAGCGACCTCGCCTAAATATAATTTTTTATATGGGTTAGGATTTGCCTGACAGCTTTCTTGCAAATAACCAGCTAGACGCACGGCGGCACCATACCAACAAGCCGCAACACCTGCTGCACCATGCCAAAAACCTGGGCGTTTCAAATAACTGTTTGGCTCACCAACCGATTGAACAGGCGTATTTTTAAAAGTTACTTGCGCGGTCTGTGTTGCATGCATGCCTACCGCCTGCCAGTGGTTTAAATCGGTCGTAATAGATGGATGGCTTAAGTCGGCAATACAAAGCTGCGCCTGCCCTTGCTGATCTTTATAACTCATTAAAGCTTTTTGGATAAACTCAGCACCAGAGCACCAAGGTTTTATGCCATTACAAAGTTGGTTAGTGACTTGCAAAGGCGCTGGTCCGCCATCGGCTGCCCAAACCGCCCAACTCTTGTTATCTATTTCTTGTTGATAGCCCAATTCATTTAAAATACTTAAGGCATCGCAATGAGATTCAAAAAGCTTAGCTAGACTTAAATCAACCCCAGCAATCTGCCCAAAAAGTTGCCAGCGTTGATAGGTATGACCCGAAGCTGGATGGGGTAAATTTTTCGCTACATTGATCAATTGATAGAGCAAACTAACTCGCAGCTTGTTTTTAACTTCAGCTGGGGCAGCTTCAAATTCACTTAAGATACTCAATATCGTCATGTTTATAGGTATTTTGATATTCATTACGATTAATTATTTAAAAGTATTGAATTAACACTATCTGAACACATCTGTTTAATTAAACACGTAAATTGTAATAAAAAGATAAATATTATTAGATTTATATCTAATTATTTCATTGTTATTCAAATGCACCTATTAAGTGAACTTATAATCCGATCATGTAAGGTTTATTAAAAACTCAACATTTTGCCCATTATTTAAAGTAATTTAGTTTCTACCGTTTTTCTATTTCCAAAGAAGAGGTCTAAAATGAATACTTTAAATATTAATGATATTAAAAAACATGCCGACGTTATTGCTTCATGTGGCACAAAAGTAGGGACTGTCGATCATCTTGAAGGTGAAAATCAATTAAAGCTAACTCGAGATGAAAACGATCAACATCACCTTATCCCAACGGCATGGATTGGGGAAGTGAAAGAAAACCAAGTCATTCTGAATAAAAATTCAGAAGAAGTTAAAGATCAGTGGCAAGCGATCTAAGCTTCAAGCACGGCGAGTTATTCACCGTGGACATTTATAATTAAAATATTTCACTATATAAATATAAATGAGTAGGCTTAAATTATTTCAAGCCTAAATTATAAAAATGAAGGCTCCTTTTAACTAAGGAGCCTTTTTTATTGCATAAGCCCCAAAATCACCAAGTTAGGTTGCTTTTTATCTGAACAAACCATTCAAAGAATATTTTTGTCCCTTAAGCACATGGTGATTAAGTTGACTGAATGCTAAAAATGACCCATTCGCATTAAATGAACAATTATGAATAGGGTGACGGATATGCTCACAGGGAATCATCAGCTTAAAGCCAGAAAAGTACATTTTGATTTTGCAGAGTCATCCGTCTGCTGGATGCCGAATGATCCGCTATGCTCACATGTCGCTAATGGCATCAACATGCTCCTGCCGGCTGGTGAATTTTGGTTTTGCCGAGTCTTTAATAAAACCCTGCCCTTGATTACCGATGAAACATTAAAACAAGAAGTCATCGGATTTGTCCGCCAAGAAGCTGCGCATGCACGTGCCCATGAAAAAGCACAAGATTTCTTACGCGAAAATGGTTACGACATTCAAGAAACACTTAACCGTGCCCATTTTGTTTTTAACATTTTATTAGGTGACAAACCTTTAGGCATACCATTTTTAAAAGGCGAAAAGCTTGATGAATATTGGTTACTTTTCCGAGTAGGCGTGATTGCTGCAATCGAGCACTTTACCGGAACCATTGGTCAGTGGACACTCGATAGTAAGTCTTGGGACAAAGCCGACCCTGCTATGGCAGATTTATTCCGCTGGCATTTGGCTGAAGAAGTTGAACATCGCTGTGTTGCTTACGATTTATTTGAGCATCTCTTAACAAACAAATTTGGTTTTTATGTGTCGCGCCAAGTGATTATGGCGGCGGTTTTTCCACTGTTTATTTACTTCCTTGCTGACTTTGCCCGTAGTCTAGGTAAGCAGGATTTAGAGCACGAAGATATTCAAAAACTAATGCGCCGCGGCTACTTCAAAATTATTCGTGAATTTGAGAAAACTGCGACTCGCTCAGACAACTTACCGACCATTAAATATTTATGGAAAGCGACGTTAAGATGGGTTTCTCCAAAATTTAACCCGCTTCATGAGGGAGACACCGAGCAAGCTTTAGCTTATATGGCTCGATCACCTGCGGTTCAATATTTTGAAGGAATGGCACAAACTGCAAAACCTGTGTAATGAAGCTAGACGCTTATTTTAATGCTAAGAAAAGCCTCTTTTTAGAGGCTTTTTTCGTTTATGGGCTACTTAGACCGACACAGATTAAAAAGAAATAATCGAACAAGCGCACTTTCATCGATGTTATTTTTTTCAAAAAGCCGAAACATCGCCCCGTCAATCATACATAAAAACATGTAAGCGTCTTCAATCGAAGCCGTAGTTTTGACGGTTAAAAGCAGTTTATAAATTTCATTGATGAGCCAAGTTCGGTACTCGATTGTAACGCCATAGGCCTTGGGATAGACCCTTTTAATTTCAAACATTGCCTTAAATGGTAAATGATATGGCCCTTCTAAACTCGCATGTAAAAAGTAAATTTGCTTAAGCTTATCGAGCACCATCAGTTCATTATAGGAATAGAGAATTGAAAGCACTTTGTCTTTTAGCGTGTCTTTTTGGAAAGTGATACACCTCTCGATCAGCCGTTCTTTGGAGTGAAAGACATTATAAAAAGTGGCTTTGGAAACTTTGGCTTCACTAATAATTCGATCGACACCGACCTTATGAAAGCCATACTGATTAAATAAGTCTTTTGCTGTGTGAAGCACTTTCAATGCTGTAAAGGAAGATTGTAAATTTGGCATAGATATACCGCTTAAAATAATTTTTTGTTGTATATAAAAGAGATAGAAATGCCGTCACTCTTAAAATGAGTGCTAAAAACAGGCATGCAAAAGCCGCACAAAATGGCGTGCTCACCTATCTCAAGTTTTATAGTTGCTATGATTTAGTTGTAACGATTCTTAAGGCGTAGAAAACCTAGAGTCGATTAAACCGTTTTAAAGACTGTTCAAGCGGTATGAATAGAGAGACTTTGGCAAAGGCCAATAAAGAAGAAATAGTACGCATGAGCGGACTCCTTTGGCTATAAAGAAGCTTCACTACATTACTGTCAAATAATGGTGGTGAAACGAGAGAAGGTTGACAGACTGATAGCCAAAAGATCAGCACACCCGAAGGTGTCCCCCTCCCGTTCCACCGCAGAGGGGGCACGCAGGGATGCCCACAAAAAAGAAAAACTTTTTCGTGTGCGTTGGCTATCCGACCTGTCAAAGTCGGCTGGCAATGTGGCCAGCAGGCAAAGGATAATCGGAGGGGTTTAGAGTGTCAATGTGATATTGGATAGAAAATAATTGAATAAATATTATTTTTCATTGGATTAGAATATTTTATTACTATATTAGAAATTCATTATTTAGTAAAAATAATAATAGAACAAAAGAGGGTTAGCAGACTGATTTACCCAAAAATCAGCACATCCGAAGATGTCCCCCTCCCGTTCCACCGCAGAGAATAATAAGAGAAATTTTAAGTGTCAATGTAATATTAGGTGAATTCTTAAAGTTTATTATCTAGTTTAATTGGCGAATTATATGAAGTAATACACCGATAAAATGGATAATTAAATCCATCTTATCGGCTTGCTAGAATCGGTTTTTAAAACCTTATTTTTTATTGTTTAATATATTTTGGAAACTCTTTTAAAACCTTATGACAAAAGTGGCCTTTTGTATCTTCCTTCTTACGTACTTCAAATTCTTTCATACCAAATTTCATGACTTCTCTGCCGTATTTTTCGCCGAGATCATGTTTAGTGCATTTTGCAGCAGCCTCCTTTAACTCTTCCGAATAATAGTGATAATTACAATCAAGTTGAGCACGGCTTAAAAAACCATGTAGCTCTACTGCTTTCTCACACTGTGTTTGCTCTAGAAGATTTCTAGACTCTTGAGCAGCATAAATTGATGTTGCTACGAATAAATTGAAAATTGTTACTAAAAGATTACGCATTATTTCCCCGAAAAAGTTATTAAAAGTATTAGTGATAATATTGCGGGCGTATTAAATAATAATTATTTATAAGTGTCTATTAATAATAAAGAAAATGGCATAACCCTCTTCTCTTTTGAATACTTAATCACCTTAATAAAATTGGGTGATTAATTTTTATCAAATAAATGATATTAAATTTGTTTTATAGCGATCTTTAATATAATTCAAGAAAAGGGTTCGAGTGATATTTAATTCATTTCTAATCTACTAAAACCCTTACTCATTTCAGCGCTTTAAAACCCTAATTTCTTAAAGACAAAATAACCCACATGGCTTTCAAAGCTACCGTCATTTTGAATTTTGAAATATTTCTTCACAAGGTCAGATGAACCTTCCTGTAAATAGCGTAAAGTTTTGATTTGATCTTCAGGGGTTTTCATACGCTGAACCCAACTATCAAAGTCTAACGCAAGCGTTTGTTTATCTAAGCCTACCAAGTCAAAGCCCGCATCTTCAATGAAATAGACCCACTCTTTCACACTATAGTTTCGTACATGACTTGGATCTCGAATAGTTTCGATAGTCTGTAAAAACGTATCTAATATGGGCGAGCTAGAGCTAATAATGTCTACGAAAATGACAATGCCATCTGGCTTAAGTACGCGGTTTACTTCCTTCATGGCAGTCGGAACATGCTGCCAGTGATGCGCTGAATATCGGCTAATAACCACATCAAACTGCTGATCGCTAAAAGGCATATCTTCAGCAATGCCCTGCTGCACAAAGATGTTTTTTAGTTTGCGTTGACTGGCAGCCTTAGACACGGTATCTAACATTTCATGAGATAAATCGTATGCAAAAACAAGGTCAGCATGTGGAGCAACATTGTAGGAGACATGACCACCACCACAGCCTAAATCAAGAACCACAGCCTTTTCAATTTTCTGAACTTCATTAATAAATTTATTAAATTCAATTCCTTGAGAGTGAGCTTGGCTGTTTAAATAATCGATAGATTTATTTTGGTATTGTTTTTGATTTATATCGTGCTGGGTGATCATAACCTTGCTCCTATATGCAATGAAATTAACATAAAGGAAAAGTTAGATAAAAAATAATGATTAGTTTTTCTTCAATTAATAAATAAAAGTTATTATTTAATTTGTTTTCATACGTTATACCAGTTCATGAAAATACTTTTAATAATTTATAACAAATCCGCAAAGAGCACTGTTTAGTCACCCTTACTGAAACAGTGCTCTTTGCTCCATCTCAACCTCTATCCAGAAAGGTTTGATGCATAGAAATAGTGTATGTACCTTTGACTCAAAATGTTTCCTGTATTTTTTAATATTTTTAAATGTTCGCAGCATAAAAATAAAGTATATTTAGATTTATCAGAAGATTCTTCTTTGGTTTATATTTTGAACAGAACAGAATACACACTAGATCGTATAGATCGGAAAATTTTATCTGCATTACGTGGAAATGGCCGTTTAACCGTTGCCCAATTGGCCGAAGAAGTAGGTCTCTCATCTTCTCCATGCTGGACACGACTGAAACGTCTAGAAACTTTAAAAATTATTGAAGGCTATACAGTAAACGTAAACCAAAAAGCGATTGGTATTCACGAAGTCTTTTTCATTGAAATTACTTTAGAGCGCCACGATGACGAAATGCTAGAAAATTTCAGTGAAGCATTAGCAGATATACCTGAAGTTGTTGAGGCGCATCTTGTTACAGGTGACTACGATTATCTGGTTAAAGTAGCAGTCAAAGATGCTGACCATTACGAAAGATTTTTAAGGAAGAAACTTTACTCGATTAAAGGAATACGCCACACCCGTTCGACCTTTGCCCTACGCCCTCTCAAATCTGCCAATACAGCCGATTTAATGCTAATTGAATAGAAGAGTTAAACACTTACATATAAGTGTTTAATTTATTGATTTTAAAATCTTTATTAAGGGAAAACCAAGAAAATATAACAGATTAAAGTTCTGTTATATTTTTTTTAAAAAATTCTGTATCTATGATTACAGCCTCCTCTTCTTCAAAATGTAATTAATCTGAATTGGAGGCATCGCCATGAACATTTTGAAGAAAAAAAATAAAGCCAGTTTTGTATTCTTTATTATTACCCTCTACTCTTTTATTGGGTTTGGCTTAGGTTTCATTATTTGGGAATACTTTTTAAAGGCTTAGTTTGCTAAACAAGAGTCAGCTAACCTCAGAAATAATTTCTGAAGTAATTTCTTTACTACGATGATATGCGGCCTTCATTGCTAAACGTATATCATCAGATACATTTCCTAGTTCAAACATTCTGAGTGCTGATTCGGTAATTCCGTTAGCCAATGTCACCTTTCCACACAAATCCGCTGGCGGAACATTACTTTTACGAATCATTTCAACTGCACCACTAGCCGCTTGGAGTGCTAAATCTAGAGCAAATTGTTTATCGAGCCCTAAAGAAACCCCTGTTTTTATCATACTGTCTAAAATATAGAAAAAGTAAGCTGGTCCCGAACCAGAAAGCGCAATAATTGCATCGGTTTGAGTTTCCGATGGTGCCCAAAAAGTCTGTCCCGTTGCAGAGTACAGCGTTTCAATTACGTCTTTATCGAGTTGGTCCATTTGCTCGGAAGCAATAAGTACATGCGTACCCGTATGCGTAAGTACAGGTGGATTTGAAATCACACGAACAATTTTTTTCGACCCCGTCAAACTGGATAAGCTTGCAATATCAACCCCAGCCATCATGGAAACTATAATTTTACTTGCCAACCATTTTTTTAGCGGTACAAGTGTTTCTTTTAACTGTTTAGGTTCTAGTAGCAAAACCACAATTTCAGCTTTTTTTAATCCATTTTCCCTTTGCTTTAAGGCATTTGTATCATTAATTTTCTTCTCTTCAATCAAGTGTATTTTTTCTTTTTTAAATCCTTTTAAAACCAGTCCTCCTATCAAAGCTAAAGCTAAATTACTACTGCCAATAAAACAAATATTAGGTTGTACTGCACTTAACATTTAAAATGTTTTCCTTTCTTAAGAGAGGCTTATAACAATAAATATTATCTATACTTTAATTATGGATATTAAATTAATAATGATGGCCTGAATAAAGAACCCATTTTAATAAATATATTATTAAAATGGGTTTTGTTTTATTTGCGCAATAAATAAAACAACTTTAGCTTAAGCCTAATGTAGTAGCTTCGATAGTAAATACCACATAATAATTGTTTAATGTATGTAAGTATTGATACAGTATTGTAAAAACTTCTTATATAAGATTAAGAGAACATAATAATAGTTCAATTAAGCGTATAAACAAGGCTGAACCTAATAGTTAAGGTATTCAAATACTTTCTTTTTTATTTTCTAAAATTCTCTCTGCTTTTCTTATAGCTTGTTGTAAATCAATATCTTCGCAAACCCAAAAAGTAAAAATCTGTCCAAACAAGTGAAAGTGCTGCTTAACGTAACGGGAACTATTGTCTGAGTAATGCTCTTCAATCTTAAAAAAATCATTATGATTTTCTATTTTTTGACCGTCAAAAATACCGCCAATACAAATATCCATTTTAATACCATACACCTAGTAAATTATATTTTAACATAAAATTTAGAAGCACTTTTAAGAGAGTATTTTTATAATTTTTTTATTTTAAATCTAAGTTTGATTAAAACTTATAAAAAGCCCACAAAAAGTGAAGTGGGCTTTTTTAAACTCTACTAAAACGCTTTAGACTTAAACATATTTTATTTAAATAATATATTTAAATCAATTAGACGCTCTATTTTTATGAATTTTGAAGAATTACAATATTTGAAGCCTGTGGGCCTTTTTTGCCTTGTACTACAGTGAACTCAACACGTTGGCCTTCGATAAGAACTTTAAAACCTTGTGTTTGAATATCGGTAAAATGAGCAAAAATATCTTTACCTTCATCAGTTGCAATAAAACCAAAACCTTTAGTTTCATTGAACCACTTTACTGTACCAGTAGAATTAGACATGTTTTAATCCTGAATCTTTAAAATATTATAACTTATTATTGGGGAAACCAATTTAACTAAAAAATAGACGTGAAAACTTAAATGACTGAAAACCGAAGGATTATAAATAAAACTACGAAAAGAGAAATTTATGATGACAAGAATATTTTGTTAGTTATGCTCGATAATACACGCTTCAAAATCATTTGCAATCGATATTCAACATAATTAAAGCAACAAAAATCTATACTTCTTTATCCTTAATAAAACTTCTGTTCACCAGCAGGACGTGTCTTAAAGCGTCGGTGAAACCACATGTATTGTGTAGGAGCAATACGAATTTGATTCTCAATAATCTTGTTTACCCTTTCAGCATCACTGACTTCACAACCACTCGGAAAATTTTCGAGTTTAGGCTCTACCAAAACGTGGTATTGAGGATTACGGATATCACCACTACGGTAAAAATATAAAGGGACAGCTGCTGCCTTAGAGATATCCATTAGTCTGCGGTGTGCTGTAACAGTAGCGGCTTGAATACCGAAAAATGATGCCATGACACCCTGTTTTAAGCCAAAGTCCTGATCTGGGCTATACCATATTGCATGGCCGTGTTTTAGGTTTTGTATGAGTCCACGCATGTTGTCTCGAGCAATCTGGTTTTTATACACTCTCGCACGACTACGATGAATCAGAAAATCTAAAAACGGATTATTTTGAGGTCGGTAAACCACGTCCATATTAAAGAATAAAGTACACGCCGCTCCACCTGCATCTAAAAGCGTACTATGGGTACCTAATAAAAGTACGCCATTTTCCTGATTATTAGTTAAATTTTCTAAACCATCTATGTGAACACGGCTTTTAAACCAATTTGGGCAATACCAAGCATTTAGAGCTTCAAATACACCCGTTAAAGTATCAACAAAAACCTGTTTAGCTTTTGCCTCAATTTGCAAAGGTGTTTTTTCGGGAAAGCAAGCTTCCAGATTTCGTAGCGTCGTTTTGCGTCTTGAACCTAAAAATTTCCAAGCTATTTTTGAAAGGACATCGGCGAGGCGCCATTGAATAGCCCAAGGTAACATCGCAAATAACATCAGAATAAAAGCTAGAAACCATATACCCCAATATTTAAACGATAAAAAGGAAAATTGAAACTCGCCAGATTTAAACTGCCGTTCATTTTTCGTCATACTGTAGATTTCTTGAGATATAGACTTAGCATACTAACATGCTCAATTTTTAACGTTGTGTGTTTATGTTGCTTTCACTTTTATAGTTTTATCTGCCCTATTTATTTTATATAAATCGATATTTTAAATATTTAATCTATTTAAGACTTAAATATACATAACCTTCTGTATACATCGATTATTTTCTCATTTAAAGTAACCACACAATCTTGCTTCAATTGATAAATAGGATATATCAGCGTGAGCGGTCTTTTAGTATTTATAACAATTGCATTTCTTACCCTACTAAGCCCAGGACCGGGAGTTTTATTTACTGTCACAAATTCAATTAACTATGGTGTTAAAACTGCTTTATTTGGAATAAGTGGTTTAATTATTGGTATGTTTGTGATTGCGGTAATTTCCGCTAGTGGTGTGGGACTTATTATTACCAGTAATCCTACTATTTTTACCGTTTTAAAGTTTATTGGTGCATTTTATTTAATGTATTTAGGGTATAAAAACTTCACCAAAAAGCTTCCAACACAAGAGTTAATAAGCAATCAACAAAACAATCAAGCTGTAAGTAAATCTAAACTGTTTTATCAAGGCCTATTTGCATCATTACTGAATCCTAAAACAATTGTATTTTTTATTGCGCTCTTCCCTCAATTTATTGACATAAAGAAAGAAATTTTAAATCAATTTTTAATTCTTTCTTTAACCTTCTGTTTTATTGGATTTTTAATTCATTTAGTTTATGCAAATTTCTCTTCGATTTTTAAAGAGAAGATGTTAGCTGGGAATAATTTTTCCATCCTCAATAAAATTAGTGGTGCTATTTTCTTTCTTCTTGCAGTTTTACTCATCACCCAATAAATCATTACTCGCCTTATAATTCATTAAAAAGCCTTAACTCATGGTTAGGCTTTTTAATTCTTTTGATCTTTAAACATGTTTTCATCTAATACATTTTTAGAGTGTCACTCTGTTTAATATCCAACCGTAAAAGAACTCTTCGTAGTTAGGATTGTTCTCTGTAATTTCGATATAACGCTGCCCTTGCATAATATTTAAGATACGCACTAACACTTTTTCTCCCTCTTTATGACGTCGGTTTAAATAGGAGCTAAGTGCTTGCAAACTAAGAGGCCCGTATTGGCCATCTACAGCAAGATTTGGCCAGCCTTCCTTACTCTGCTTATTTAACAGGTTTAAAGCACGTTGTAATAAAGGCTTCGCAAAACTCACCCCACAATTTACAGCGGTATCGAATAACTCTTCTGCAATAGCTGGGCTAATCTCATTAATCTGGTCAAACTGAGGCTCAAACCAATATTGTTGCTTATAAATAGATTTAGCCACGGCTAATGGTAAATCTTGCATATCACCTTGATATCCGTTTGATCGAGCAACTGCTTCTGTAATACCAAATTTAGTCGCATGACCATGATCTGATGGATGGTTAACATATCCGCCTTCTCGGCGGATCATTGATTCTAAGTATTGATCGATATTCATTTTATTTTACCTATATGTTTAAAGCTGTCTTTAGCTATTTTGAAGATCATCTTTTGCTTTTTTTAAGTCTTTGATGACCTCTACAATCGTTTTACCTTCTTGTTTATTGATGAAATTAAATACCCATCTCACAATAGCCCAGCCCGGCAAACCACAAATGAAGAAGAATCCAGATAGGGTAATCATTCCCCAAATATTGGATACCCATTCATGTAGGTTCCATTTCATAATAATAAAGGAACCTCCTGTCAGGCTTGAAACTACGGTACAGATGAGAGCAACAATCCATTCTTGTGGAGAACGAGGAAAACGCATCATTAATACAACTGCCACAACTAAGCTGACTGCCAAAGCCACCATAATTGCAATACTATAAAAATTTAAAAATGTGGCTAACCCACTGGTTGAAATTGTTTCCATGACATTGTCCTGCTTTAAAGGGTGTAACTTGAAAACTCAGCGCAATAATCAGCTTGTTGTTTTCAGGTTTTAAACACCCTTAGTTTTCTTTATTACAGTCAATAAAAAACACTAACGCTCTTAAACCGCGCTAAATCGCAAGACGAACTTATCCTTGACCCCATATTTCAGGGGTCCAAGAAAGAATGTTTGTATGCTAAAGCCTGTTAGTGTGCACCGTTTAAGGCTTGTTCAATCAACTCAATCACTGTGATTGCACCGATCGCTTTTTGCATAGAGACTTGATCATCGAATTCGAATGCTTCATCTTCAAGCTCATTTACAATCTGCTTTGCCTCCTCGAGTGCTCTTTTTATTTTTTGTACCTTATATTTGTTTACGTCTTTTGCAATTGTTGGGACATACCCTCCACGTTTTGCATTTTTAAGTTGTTTAGCTCTGTTCTGCATTGCTGTAGTCATTCACTATCTCCAACTCGACTCACTCGATTAGTAAGGCATCTTTATCGTTTGTTATTCTTAAAGTTTTGATACATTCTTTGAGCAATATAGCTAAGCTATTGCTACAAATGTGTGTTCGAAACGTTTCATCTGGTACAACAATGATAAAGATCCAAACCGCATGCAATTAAGCTACTAATTTATAATCAAATCTTTCCTTTTCTAAAAATGTAAAAAAGTATTAAAGTTTTTAGAATTAAGCATTCTTTATACTTTAATTTTTTGACCAAAAAGTTCATATAAGGCTTTGCCGTATATCGGAAACTTTTGTTAGAGCTCGCAATCTTTGTTAGATTCTTCATGTTCTTGATACCCTTTATCGACGAACATTAAGCCTGATCCACGGAATCGGGCTTTTTTTTATTCCAATTTTTGTTTTGATAGCCAGTTTGCAAATATTATTTGAGCTATCTCCCTTTTATTTTGCTACCTATAGAAACAAAATAAATTTAGCTTTTATCTCAACTCATTGATAAAGCGATAAATCTTGATTTAGATACGATTTAAACTTTATCTATTCATTTGAAGATATAACTGATATTATAACTATAGTTATTATTAGTCAATAACTATAGTTGTTTTACTCGATATAACTTTAGTTATATATTTGTTATAAGTTTACTGGTGTAATCATTATGGCTCTGAAAGACCGTTTAAAAGACTCTAGACTTAAAGCCAAAAAAACTCAGGCTGAAGTAGCAGAGGCCGTAAAGATGTCTCAGCCTGCTTATCAGGCTTTAGAGTCTGGGAAAAATTTGAAATCTGCGTTTCTCCCTCTAATCGCCCAGTTTTTAGGTGTGGATGGTTATTGGTTAACAACTGGGAATACTGAAGATTCTTTTAGTGAAAGCGATGTATTTAGCCCTACTGTGGTGAGTGCAGAATCTACTGAGCAATATGTCTGGATTGAAGTAGTAGAAGCTAACTTTTCTTGCGGGACTGGCGAATCTATTGAATTTCACTTTGATGCTATTAATGGAAAAATTCCTTTTCCTGCCTCATTCTTTAAAGAAAAACGTGTTGCTCAAGAATGTATGCGTATTATTAAAGCTAAGGGCGATAGCATGACCGACTACATTAAAGATGGAGATTTGGTGGGTATTGATATCTCTCAGACTGAAGTCATTGATGGGGAGATTTATGCGGTTTACTTTGCTGGCGAAGGAATGATTAAGCAAATTTTTAAAGAAGCAGATGGTTCTTTAATTTTGCATAGCTTAAATGAAAAATTTAGAGATCGACGGGTAACTGAAGAGAACGGGAAAAACTTTAAGGTTATGGGTCGCCAGTTCTGGCGAGCAGGTTAATTTAGTTATTAAATATAGCTAAAATAATAATGTAATATTTTTATTTGCTTTCATTTTTTTATAACTTTAATTATTTTCATACCCTATAGACATAAAAAAACCTATCTCCTTTAAAAGAGATAGGTTTTCTTGCTTTATGACCATGGTCTTATCAACAATATGTATTTAAACGATAAAGTTGATTAAATCCGGTATAGAAGCTTTTACCATCTTGGTTTAACTCAATTTCTTCACCAGACTGAAGTTGAATTTTTTTACCAACTTCGACCCAACGATATCCATCGAGAGAGTTTTGCTTACGCACATGAGGAACAATCCTCACATTAATTTCATTGCCATTTACGGCTGTGGCAATCTGCCACTCATTTACTATATTCACAATCATTCACTCATCACTGAGCTCATGTGATTTTACGGTATGTAATTAGAACGCTAGATTTAGGGTATGGACATTTCGTCTAGAATTTAATATTTAGCTTTATATAGGGTTATTTATAAGCTAATTGCTTTTCATAATTTTCGTATTATGAAAAGTGGTACATCACAGAGCATAATATTTTTGGATGCGGGAGTCGGATTTGAACCAACGACCTTCGGGTTATGAGCCCGACGAGCTACCAGACTGCTCCACCCCGCAATTGGAAGTAAGCTTTATACGCTCATATATTTTATAAAGCAAACTTTATTTTTTAATCGGTTGTAATTATTAAGAATTCTCTTTTTATTAATTTTTCTTTTTAACCATTCGGTCTATACAGTTATCTCAATTTCCAGCTTTTAATTGTTTAAATTGTTGTATTTATTTTAAACAGAACCTGATATTCATAAACAACAATTGCCTTGGTTGGGTGGCTTTTATACTATCTAATTTGGCCCTTTAATTTTTAGCTCGTATGTCTGAACCTCAGTTTTCCCTTAGTGAATATCTCGGCACAGTTCAGGAAGTCATACGTGTGGCTTTTGATGAGCCGGTTTGGGTAAAAGCAGAAATCCGAAATTTAAATGTTAAAGGTGGCCATTATTATCTCGAACTCGCAGAAAAAGATGCAGAGACGGATAAAGTCATTGCCAGCTGTAAAGCCACGATCTGGAAATTTTCAGCAAGTAAAATTGTTCTAAAGTTTGAACGTGAAACTGGTATCGAAATCTCAAGTGACTTAAATGTGCTCATCAAAATTAGAGCACGTTTTGATCCTCAATATGGATTTTCAGTCAATATTGAAGAGATCGACTCAAGCTTTACATTGGGCGAAATTGCTAAACGTTATCAGCAAATTATTGAACGACTTACTCAAGAAGGTTTAATCCATAAAAATAAACTTCTTCCCACTCCTTTTGATATTCAAAATGTTTTAGTCATTGCCCCTCAAAATGCTGCGGGTTTAGGTGACTTTAAAAAAGATGCAGATGCTCTTGAACGAAATGGGGTTTGCCATTTTGTATATCACACCGCGACATTTCAAGGAAATACGGCTGCAACTAGCTTGATTGAGTCTTTAGGTTCAGGTTTAAGACAATGGGCCAGCACGTTTAACTTTCCGCCTGATTTGATTGTGATTATTCGCGGTGGTGGTGCTGTAAATGACCTAGCTTATTTAAATGATTATGAACTTGCGGCCCTACTTTGCAAACGCAGTGTCCCCGTTTGGGTGGGCATTGGGCATGAAAAAGACCGTACAATTCTTGATGAAATTGCCCATCGCTCATTTGATACGCCTAGTAAAGTGATTGCTGGTATTCGCAACCATATTGTTGAACGCGTACAAGAAGCTGTAGATAGCCTACAAACGATTAAACTGCTTTCTCAGCATCAAATTACGATTTATCAAAGCAAGAATGATCAACTGCTTCATCACATTAAAGCCTCGGCACAAGGCCAACTTAACTCGGCACATCGTCTGCTTGACCAGATGAAGGAACGTATTCAGTTTAGCTCACAACAACAAGTTAAATTTTCATTAGCCCAAATTGAATCTTTAATGAAAGAAATCCTTTTGCAAAACCCGAAACAGGTTCAAGCCAAGGGCTACGCAATTGTTAGATCAGAAGGAAAAGCGATTCGCTCTATACATCAAATTTCAAGCCCCGCCATTGCCATTGAGATGCAAGATGGTGTAGTTGAAGCCAACATTACACAGGTGATTCCAAATGAAGAATGAAGAGTTAACGTTTAAAGATGGTCATGACATTTTGAAGAAAAATGCCGAATTACTTGAATCTCAAGAAAGCCCAGATATCGATAATTTAATGAAAATTGTTGAAGAGTCGATTACAGCTTATAAAGCGTGTAAGTCACGCATTGAAGCGGTTCAACAAGCTTTAGATGAGACATTTAAAGAATAAAAAAAGCCCACTCCTACTTCTCATTGAAGGAATGGGCTTAGTGAAATCCACTTAATCCTGAAATGCAAAAATGTGGATTAGGTCACATTTTCACAAAGGCATAGTCCCATAACCATTTTAGATGTTCAATATTTTAATTGTGTCTATACGTTAGTTTGGCTTAATTTTCACCACATCTTAGTTAGAACAACTTCTAATGAGATCATACCAAATACAAACTCTGCTCATGGTTATTGTTAAATTTAATTTAAGAGTTATTCCTCACTGAATGGACCAATTAACTGATAGATTTTGCCGTCTTTAGGGTTTTCATAGAGCAAATCCATATTCGGTAAAATAATATCATCATTAATTTCAATATGTTCAACGCTCTTATGAAGTTCAAGTGCGTGATCATTCATGGATCTAACTTTTGCCAAAGCAATTGATTCTTTATCAAACTGATCCTTGATAATTACTTTTAATCTTGTCATAAAAATCTCCTGAAAAATAAATTTTTTAATATAAATAATGGGTTAAGTTTAAAATGAGCTAATCGCAGAATAGGCGATTGGCATAGCAAAAAAAGTTAAAATAAATGCAGCCGTACGTTGTAAATTACGTTGGTTTAACCAAGTTACTTTATTTGAAATTAATACGGTTCCAAAAGCAATCCATAAAAATGCAATGGGTGTAATTAATGATAAAAAAATAGCAATATGAACAAAATATACGTGAAGCACTTCCCATGCTGCATGTGGAAAAATAGCAGAAGCAAAGAGTAAAGCTTTAGGATTTAAAAGTGTTGCAACAAATAAAGCCCTAGGCGTAATCAAGGGGTTGTCTAATTTAATGTCATGTGTTGATGTTATCCAAAGTTTAAATGCAAGGTAGAGAATAAAAGTTGCACTTATTAACTTTAATAAGGCAGGAAGCCAAGGGATAAAATGTGAAACTGACTCAAGCAAAATACCCCATGAAGTAATTGCAATGAGATAGCCCATCACTTCAGCAGGAATAAGTTTAAGAGACTGCTTCACCCCTGCTTGTATTCCAGCCGAGGCTAACAATGTATTTGTTGGGCCTGGAGTCAACAAAATGGTGACAACAAGTCCAATAAACATAAATGACACCATAGGCAACGAACTCTTTAGTTATGCTAGGCGAAATATGTCAAAAAGGAATATCTATTGTCGACATAATGGTTGTAACAAGAAATATTGAATTTTATTTTTTTAATTCTAAAACAAATAATTAACTCTACCTGACTACAAATTCACTTACTATTTCAATAATTTTAAATATGCAAAATCCATCACAGAAATATAGAATAATCGCTATTTTTCTCCTCCTGAAACAACTAAATCAAGCTTTTTTTCTCAAAAAAATAAGCTGTTATTTTTAATATTTCGCACTTATTTAGTTTACTTATTAATCGATTTTCTTACTTGAAATTTGAAAATTGATCAATATATAAACAACTAGAAATCGTGATTTTTACTGAATATGATGTCCTGCTCCCATCAATTCATTGATCGCCGCTTTCATCACATAAATCAGATGATGGAGGAAGCATGATGAATGCTTATGTTCGCCCTCATCCAGATGGTTTTAAATCTTATTTAGGCAAGAATCAAAAAACCGGACTCTACATGGTACGAGTGGGTTGGACGGTTTATGAAATGAATGGCAATGGCTCTGTGCTGTACATTGTCAAAAATGAAGATACGATTCCGTTGGATGTAGAAAAGTTTAAAACTGATCGTCCCAAAATTTATGCTGCTCTTCTAAGCGAAGTTCAGTTTCAACGCAAGAAGCAACTTGCGATTGATCTCCAGCAATCAAACATCCCTTCTTATGACCGTAAAGCCTACAAAAAACGCCGTGGCTTTATAAACTCCTAAATCTACTTCTTAGCTTGAAACTCATATAGAAAAAGCACCCGAAGGTGCTTTTTCTTTTAACGACCAGTTGTAATTAATACGAGCATACTCAGTATTAAAGTGCTTAATGATCGTTTGCAATGTATGTGGACTTCATGCTCAGCTCCGTGAGCGTATTGATTAACGTTTTCCATTTCGTGTGCCCTTAAAGTTCACACTGATAATTTGCACAATTTTCAAACAATAAGAAATTAGCCAAAAGTATTATATCGCATCAAATTTTGAACCTAATTTTATATATTCCTCATCTCGATCCGATCTAAACAGAGTAGATGTAACATTCTTATACGAGGTTAACCCCTATTGAGTGTTTGTAGACCTTTCATTTCAAATGCCCCTATTAAAGAAATGATTTTATAAAATAAAAAAGATAAAAATATTCTGTTTTTTAATAATAGTCTTCGACAGGAGAATTCTTATGGAAATTCAACAAGAAACAAACTCCTCTTTATTTTGTGATACCTCCACCTCAATTCAAGCCTGCATTGAATGTATGATTGCTTGCAAAACTTGTGCAGCTGCATGTTTGCAAGAAGAACATGTAAGTATGATGCGTGAATGTATTAAGCATTGCATGACATGTGTAGAAACCTGCCAGCTTTGTACTTCTTTAGAACTAAGAAACTCTGAGTTAGCAGAACCAGCAATGCAACTTTGTGCAAATGCATGCCAACTCTGTGCAGCAGAATGCGGCAAACATGATCATGAACACTGTCAGGTTTGTGCAAAAGCATGTTTAGCTTGTGCTCAGGCTTGTCTAGCCTATCGTGCCTAAATAATTTTTACATATTTAAAGCCTACGCAATCTTTAGATCGTAGGCTTATTAAAATATTTTAAATAACAATAAATTATATCTTTATTATTTAAGAATTACTTTTTTATAGATATAAAAAAAACCCGCATCTTGGGGAAGAATGCAGGCTCTTAGATCTCCCACAACGACCATGAGTTCATTATTAAACTTGAACTTTAAACCGTTAACCAAATGTACCCTTAATAAAAAAAAATTGCAATACAGAAAAGTCTGTATATTTGAAATATTTTATTATTTTTACATTACTTTTTCATAAATAGTTTAAAAATATAAGATATTTCCACATAAAAAATAGGTTTTCTACAGGCATTAAAAAAGCCCGTTTCACGGGCTTTTCTGCAACGGTGAGCAATATAAGCGTTGTGTCTATCCAACTCTTGTTTGCTCTTTGCTAGCTATATGTAAGGTCTTATCGTATCTTTTGCCCTGTCCCAAGTTTCCCTGTGGATCGAGGAGATATTACGATTACCTTAGGTATATTTATAGCACATTATTTATTCATGGCTAGTGCTGTTCACGTTTTTTTACAAATGAATAAAATATGATCAGACCTTAATATTTAAAGGTCTTCTACTCCATTTGGATATTGGCGAGCATTATCGCAAATTGGATACCACTTCACTTTTGAAGACACAAAAGCATGAGAAATCACTGATGTCGGTATTTCTTCATTAATCAGCCCTACCCTTAAACGCACTACCTCAGGTTTATCTAAACGTTCACTCCAGACTGGTGAACCACAAGTTTTACAGAACATTCTCTTTTTGTTTGGAGAAGCAAAGTAAGCTTGTAAAAGATTTTCACCTTGAACAATATTTAAATCACTTTTTTGTACTTGAGTGATGGCAGCAAAAGCAGCCCCTTGTGCTTTTTGGCATTGCTTACAATGACAAACCATGATGGGAGTTAATTCAGCATTAATGTTGAGTTGAATGCCATTACAAAGACAAGTAGCTGTATAAGTCATGATTTTACCTTTTTATTTTTATGGGATTTAGTTTACGCCCACCCCTTTTTCAATATGATCTAAAATGGCACAAGAAGCATGCTGGTCACCACAGCAATCATCGGCAGAGGCCTGTAAGATATTAACCATCTCTTGGAGATGAGCAATTTTTTGCTTTAATTCGGCAATGTGTTTAACAGTTAAGGCTTTCACCTCTGCACTATGCCGATCGGTATTTTTCCAAAGTGAAATAAGTTCTTTCATCTGTTCTGATGAAAAACCTAACTCTCTGGCATGTTTGAGAAAGTTCAAAGTCTTAAGGTCTGTTTCTGAATAAATGCGATAACCAGAAGCAGAACGTTGAGCTGCCTCAAGTAAACCGATTTCTTCATAGTAGCGAATCATTTTCGCCGAAATGCCCGAATGTTTGGATGCCTGACCGATATTCATCTCACACCTCAAATATTAAATTTGGTTTAAGAGCTGCTGTCATGATCTTAAACCAAAAGTTGATTTTCAGCACCCTTACTGTACTGGCGCATGAAAACGTTTTAAGCGTAATGCATTGCCTAAAACAAAAACCGAAGAAAGTGCCATCGCACCTGCTGCAAACATAGGTGAAAGTAATACACCAAATGCTGGATATAGTGCTCCTGCTGCAATGGGAATCAGAGCAACGTTATATACAAATGCCCAGAACAAATTTTGGCGAATGTTTCGCATAGTTGCTTTACTTAATGCAATTGCATTTGGTACACCTTTTAAACTGCCTGACATCAACACAACATCGGCAGCTTCAATCGCAACATCTGTTCCTGTACCAATGGCTAAACCGACATCTGCTTGCGCCAAGGCTGGTGCATCGTTAATGCCATCACCTACAAAGGCCAAACGCCCATATTGTTTTTGCAGTTGGCGAACTGTGTCCACTTTGCCTTCGGGTAAAACCTCTGCCACAACTTCATCAATGTTCAGCTTTTTGGCAATTGCTTGCGCCGTATGACGGTTGTCTCCTGTAATCATTGCAACCTTTAACCCAAGCTGATGCAAGGCCTCAATCGCAGCATAGGTGGTTTCTTTAATAGGGTCTGCAACAGCAATAATTGCAGCAAGTTTCTGATCAATAGCAACGTATAGCGGTGTTTTGCCTTCTTCACCTAATTGAGCAGCAATCGTTTGGAATGAATTAGTGTCTAAACCAAGTTGGTGCATATAACGGTCTGCGCCAATTTGTACTTTTTGACCTGAAACTTCCGCTTCAATACCTGAACCTGTAATCGAGTTAAATGCTGTTACGGGTAATAAGTTTAGGTCTTCGCTTTCTGCTGCTTGAACAATCGCAAGTGCAATCGGGTGTTCAGACTTGGCTTCAACCGAGGCAACTAAAGTTAGCACTTGTTTACGTTCAAAGCCAGATTGCACATTAAAGTCAGTCAGTGTCGGTTTGCCTTCGGTGAGTGTGCCCGTTTTATCAACTGCAACCACCTGCGCTTCTTGTAAAAGCTGCAAAGCTTCCCCTTTACGGAACAGAACCCCTAACTCGGCACCACGACCAGTACCGACCATAATAGAAGTTGGTGTTGCAAGCCCCATCGCACAAGGACAAGCAATAATCAGTACCGCAACAGCATTCACTAAACCAAAAGTCAACGCAGGTTCTGGCCCAAAAATAAACCAAACCAAGAAAGTAATTGCAGCAATTAACATGACAGCCGGTACAAACCACATGGTGACTTTATCGACTAAACCCTGAATCGGAAGTTTAGAACCTTGAGCTTGTTCAACCATGCGAATAATTTGTGAAAGCACAGATGAGCTACCCACTGCGGTTGCCCGAATGTTTAGAGTACCGTTCTGGTTGACTGTACCACCGACCACCTGATGCCCTACTATTTTTTCAACAGGAACAGGCTCACCCGTAATCATAGATTCATCAATGTAGCTGTGTCCGTCAACCACTTCACCATCGACTGGCACACGCTCACCCGGACGAATTTCTACAATAGTTCCACTCACTACTTCGGCAACTGCAACTTCCACTATTTGTCCATCACGCTGAATGCGGGCTATTTTAGGCTGCATTCCAACTAAATGCTGAATAGCTTGTGAAGTGCGTCCTTTGGCTTTGGCTTCAAAATATCGTCCAAGTAAAATTAAACTGACAATGACAGCAGCCGCTTCAAAGTAAACATTGACCGTGCCTTGTGGTAATACCTGCGGCATAAAGGTTGCCACGACTGAGAAACTGTAGGCAGCTAAAGTTCCAACAGCGACCAGCGAGTTCATATCTGGCGCCAAACGCCATAAGGCTGGAATCCCTTTTTGGTAAAAACGGCGACCAGGAAAAACGAGTACTAATGTGGTCAAAACAAACTGTAAAAGCCAACTGTTATATTGACCAATCGTGTGCATGACCCACATGTGAAAAGCTGGAATGAGATGTGAACCCATTTCCAAAATAAACACAGGTAAAGCCAATACAATCGAAATGATCAAATCTTTTTTAAGCTGATCTAACTCTGACGCTTTTTTATCGAGTTGCTCATCTTGATTTTTTTCAGATGCTTTCGCGTCATAACCTGCTTTTTTAACGGCGCGAATTAAGTCTTCGACATTGACTGAAGTATCTGCCTGTACCCAAGCTTGTTCTGTTGCTAAGTTGACGGTTGCCTCTTGAACGCCATCTACTTTTTTAAGCGCTTTTTCAACACGGGCAACACAAGAGGCACAAGTCATGCCCTCAATAGACAACTCTACTGGTGCAGCTTTTGGCACATCATAACCTGCTCGTTCAACTGCTTTAACCAGTGCTTCGCGCTGAATAGGTTGATTTGAATAAACAACTGCTTTTTCTGTTGCCAAATTAACGTTGGCAATTTCTACATTTTCAACTTTCTTAAGTGCTTTTTCGACACGACCTACACAAGAGGCACATGTCATTCCCTCAATTGAGAGTGTTTCACTATATGCTGGCAATTTTGTGTTTTTTGAGTCCATTAAACACCTCTGCAAATCTGCAAAATTTAATATTCTGTATCGAGCATACAGATTCCCATCATGGGAAGGTCAAGCATATTTTTTTTAAAAAATTGGTCTTGACTTTACAATCATGACAAGGTTTAGACTCAGTGTTATCCAAACAAATATCTCGTTCTTGATGGAGTATGAATATGAAATTACTTATTGAAAATATGACTTGTGGCGGCTGCGCTCGTGGTGTGACTGCGACGATTCAAGATGTCGATCCAAATGCAAAAGTAGATGTAGACTTAGCGACAAAAATCGTGACTGTTGAAAGCAGTGAAAGCGTCGATAAAATTACCGAAGCGCTGGATGAAGATGGTTTCCCAGCGAAAGTGCAATAATGAATAAGGCCTAACGTTTAAAGTTAGGCCTTTATTTTTGAGCGTGTTGATATTGACTCAAAGCTGAAATTTTTTAATTCGATAATCCAGTGCTGCCCGAGTTAGCCCCAATAAACGTGCCGCTTCAGACACATTATGATTTGCCTTTTTTAAAGCCGTTAAAATTAACTGCTTCTCATGTTCTTCTAAATTAAACTCTGCCTTTAATAATTGCTCAAAGTCAGTTTCAACAGCTACAGCCTGCTCTGGGTCATGCTTGATCTGTGGAAAAATGGCATTTAACTTAATCAGCTGCTGATCGTCCGTTAATAAAACCGCCCTTTCTAATAAGTTTTCCAACTCACGAATATTGCCTGGCCATTCATATTGCTGCATAAAAACTTTGGTCTTTTCACTTACACCCTGAATGGTTTTACCGTACATTTTTTCAAAGCGATGAAGAAAGTGTTCGACCAGTAAAGGAATGTCTTCACGCCGCTCCCGCAAAGGCGGAATCTGCACTGGAAAAATATTTAAGCGATAATACAAATCTGCCCGAAAGCGGCCTGTTTTCACCGCTTGCTCAAGATCTTCATTGGTTGCTGTAATTACACGGACATCTAAAATACGTGTCTGTGAATCTCCTACTCGCTCAAATTCACCTTCCTGCAAAATGCGTAATAGTGCTGCTTGTGCACGAGGTGAAAGCTCAATGACTTCGTCTAAAAAAATCGTACCGCCATTAGCTCGTTCAAACTTACCCAAGCGAGACTGATGTGCTCCTGTATAGGCGCCCTTTTCTACCCCGAATAATTCGGACTCAATTAACTCTGGTGGAATCGCTGCACAGTTTACCGCAATAAAAGGTTGGTCTTTTCTTTGGCTATTTTCATGGACACCTCGTGCAAAAGCTTCTTTACCAACGCCTGTTTCGCCTTGTAGCAAAATAGAAACCTTTGAACCTGCTGCTTTGGTTAATAATGCACAGACCTGTTTATAAGATGCTGACTTACCCACAGAACTAAATAATTGGTAATCGGCTTCACTGTCGCTATAAATTGATTTTTTTAATTCATACAGTTCAGCCTGCAACGCAATAAGTTCTTTTTCCATGGGTTCAGGAGACATGAACTGAATCAACTCATCTGCATTTTCCCACTCTTCTAAAGGCTTACCGATAATACGGCAATGCTCATCGCCACAGGCCTTACACTCTATTTCTTGATAAATAATCGTCATGCCCGTCGCAAAACTGCTATATCCGCAAGCATAGCCAAGTAACATCCAACATGAAGGTTCATCACTCGGACCAAAATGCTCTAAATGCACATCAGCTTCAAAAGAGTTAAGCCAGTTTAAATCGGCATAAAACTGTTTTTTATCGTGGCTTAAATTGAGCTGGTTAGCCTGTACTTGCACCATTCCACGAATCGCATGCATTTGTGGACCCGCCATAAAAGCATCGTGTTCATTTAAATCGGGACGCATTTTTGTTGTAACTTCTGCATCTTTTAACCCTGCTTGATACCCTAATCGAATAAAGAAACGCTTAGTCCGCTCAAGCCCAATCATGTGTGCTAAATCTTTACGCAAATATCCCATAATGCTGGTGTGTAAAAGCAGCATCCGATATTCATCAAACCAGATTTGGCCGTGGGCAGTATCAAAATGCAGCTTAGAAAGCAAATCGTGAATTTCTTGCGGATGATCTGCGTATCGTCCCGTTGTATCGTATTTTACTCGAGCCATGAGTGATCTGTTTTAATCCATTAAACACATTTAGGTTTCATCTCATCTTATCGAAGAACCAGATAAATGTCCTAGTACATTAAAGACATAACTTCATACTAAAAAAGTATGTCTAAATCTCTCCATTTAAAGCCTCAAACAATCTAAAAAGAAATTTCTACGGTCCTCTTCATCAAATCATGAATATCTCTATTTCACCATTCAAAAAAATTCATGAAATGGTGAATTTTTAAAATGCCTTACTTTCCATAAAAACCTTAATCATTTGTTTTTAATAATAAAAATAAAGTTGGCATAGCTTTTGTAAAGCTAATAGTGAAAGCAAGGAGCATTCATCAATTTCAAGACCATGTCTTGATGGAGTACAGCATGACGCAACCTCAAGTCGAAGCATTAACCAAATATATTCGGGTCACTGGCGACTTAAACGCAGAGTTTATCGAATTCGATTTTGCCATTCATGACCCAAGTCTATTTATGGAACTGGTTTTGCCTAAACATGCATTTAATGATTTTTGTAAGACCAATCAAGTGGTTGAAATGACCCAAGAGCAGCAAGCTTTTAATGATGCTCAGGAAGAAAAATGGCGCTATGGCACTGAAGCACCCTTAGTCGGCACGCAACGTAATAGCAACGATCACGATGATCAAATGTAAAAATATAAGGAGATAAAGCCATGACTTTAGAAATCAAAACGTCAAATGTCGAACCTATCCGCCAGAACTATGCCTATATCGAAAGACGATTTGGTAGTAAGCCAGCAACTCGATATCAAGAAGTAAGTTTCGATGTACAAGCAGAAACTAACTTTCACTATCGTCCTTTGTGGAAACCTGAAAAGACCTTAAATGACAAAACCCATACTGCCCTGCAAATGCATGATTGGTATGCATTTAAAGATCCACGTCAATTCTATTATGGAACTTATGTTCAGCACCGTGCACGTTTACAAGACACTGCAGAAAGTAATTTTGCTTTTTTTGAAAAACGTCAGCTTGCAGAACATTTGTCTGATGAAGTCAAAGCCAAGGTCATTGAATGCCTATTGCCATTTCGCCACGTTGAACAAACTGCAAACTTACACATGATGTCTGGCAGTGCCTATGGATATGGCACGGTGCTTACCCAAGCCTGTATTTATGCCGCGATGGATCATTTAGGCATAGCGCAGTACATCTCAAGGATTGGTTTAGCTTTAGATGGTAACAGCGGCGATTCATTACAACAGGCAAAACAGGCTTGGATGCAACATCCTGCATGGCAAGGCTTACGCCGTCTGTGTGAAGAAAGTCTCACCGAGCAAGACTACTTCAAACTTTTCTTATTACAAAATCTTGTTATTGACGGCTTTGTGACAGAGCTTGTTTATCAACAGTTTGATCAGTGGTTAGTGAGTCAAAATGCTCGCGACTTAGCCATGCTGACAGAATTTATGAAAGACACTTTAGGTGATTTACGTAAGTGGTCAGATACTGTCATTAAAACTGCAGCAGCAGAATCCGATCACAACAAACAGCTATTAAATGAATGGTTCACTCAGTCTTTAACTCAAGTAAAAGCAGCCTTTACGCCGTGGGCAACAGCAGCTTTAACAGCAGATGCAGTCGATCAAGCAGAACAAGCCGTTATTGAACGTGCAAAAAAACTCGGCCTACAACCAGAACTGGCAAATGCTTAAGGAGAAGCAACATGTCTAAAGTCTATCTCGCGTTACAAGACAACGATAATTCACGCTACATCATTGAGGCGATTGAAGAAGATAACCCTGAAGCTTCAATTCAGTATTTACCCGCCATGATCCGAATTGAAAGTGAAACTGATTTGGTGATTAAAGCCGAAACCGTATCTGAAAAACTAGGCCAAGATTGGGACATCCAATCGTTACAACTCAACATGATTACGCTGGGCGGCAACGTCGAAGAAGATGATGATACTTTCCGCCTTCACTGGAATTAATCACAACATAGACGTTGTTTAACAAAGATTTAAGGATGATCAATCATGACAACTCAAACCAAAGAAATCAGCAAAAAATTAAATGCTAAAGATCGTTACCGCGCATTAACCCGTGATCTGGACTGGGACTTTTCTTATGCTGACCGTAAAGAAGCCTTCCCTTATGAAGATTTTGAAGGCATCAAAATTACCGACTGGTCGAAATGGGAAGATCCATTCCGTTTAACTATGGATGCTTACTGGAAATATCAGGCAGAAAAAGAGAAAAAACTTTATGCCATTTTTGATGCATTTGCTCAAAACAATGGTCAGATGAATGTCAGCAATGAACGTTATTTAAATGCGATCAAACTCTTTTTAACAGCGGTAACCCCACTTGAATATCAGGCTTATCAAGGCTATGCCAATGTAGGTCGCCAGTTTAGTGGTATTGGTGCACGTATTGCTTCTCAGATGCAGTCGATTGATGAGCTGCGTCATGTACAGACTCAAATTCATGCCATGAGCCATTACAACAAGTTCTTTGATGGTTTTCAGGACTGGGCGCATATGCATGACCGCGTTTGGTATTTGTCTGTGCCTAAATCATTTTTTGAAGATGCCCGTTCTGCTGGCCCTTTCGAATTTTTATTAGCGATTAGTTTTGCTTTTGAATATGTACTTACCAATTTGCTGTTTGTTCCATTCATGTCGGGAGCCGCTTATAACGGCGATATGGCAACCGTAACCTTTGGTTTTAGTGCGCAGTCAGATGAAGCGCGCCACATGACACTTGGTCTTGAAATCGTAAAATTCTTGCTCGAACAGCATGAAGACAATGTTCCGATTGTGCAGGAATGGATTGATAAATGGTTCTGGCGCGGAACTCGTTTGCTTTCAATTGTGGGCATGATGATGGATTACATGCTGCCAAACAAAGTGATGTCCTGGAAAGAAGCATGGGAAGTTTATTTTGAACAGGCAGGCGGCGCCCTATTTAAAGACTTAAGTCGTTATGGCATTCGTATGCCGAAATATAGCGACGTCATTGTGAAAGAAAAAGAGCATGTCTCACATCAGGCATGGTGGATTTTCTATAACTTTGGTCATGCTGCTGGTTTCCATACATGGATTCCAACCGACGAAGAAATGGATTGGTTATCTGCTAAATATCCAGACACTTTCGATAAATACTACCGTCCAAAATGGGAATTGGCTCGCAAAATGGAAGCTGAAGGGAAACGCTTCTACAGCGCAGGTTTGCCACAGCTTTGTCAAGTTTGTCAGATTCCAATGACCTTTACCGAAATGGGCGATGATCCGACTCAGTTTAGTTATCGCCATAGCATTTACCAAGGCGAACGCTATCACACCTGCTCAGATGGCTGTCATGACATTTTCGAGCGCGAGCCTGAGAAATATATACAAGCATGGTTACCTGTAAATCAAATTTTGCAAGGCAACTGTGGTGGCGGTGACTTCGAAACTATGCTCCGTGATTATTACCGTATGAATGTGGGCGCCGACAATCTAGATATTGAAGGTTCACCAGACCAACAGCGCTGGAAAAAATGGAAAGGCAACGCAGCTTAAGCACAAGGAATTGTTCAGGCAGTCATCAAGCTGCCTGATCGGAAATAAGGAGATTGAACATGACTATTCGCGCGATACACAACAACTATCAATTTGAACCACTTGATTTGCAAAAAAACTATGGCGATCAATTCGTACTTTACGTGGGTTGGGATCATCACACACTTTTTTGTTCGGCACATGCCGTGCTTGCCTCACCTCAACAAACTTTTGGACAGTTGATTGAGCAACAAATTACAGGTGGTTTTGCTCAACATCCAGATTTTGCCAAAATTAATTGGTCAAAAGTGCAATACACCTTAGATGGTCAAACAATTAGCCCAGAAAGTACACAAAGCTTGGCAGAGTTTGGTTTTGGGCATAAGTCATTACTTCGTTTCGTTACGCCAGAGTTAAATGGCTATAACGACAGCTACGTTTAATTCGGAGGTGTGTCATGAGTTATCAAGTCACTATTGAACCGATCGGAACAACCATTGAAGTAGAAGATGACCAGACCATTTTAGATGCCGCTTTACGTCAAGGCGTTTGGTTACCGTTTGCCTGTGGTCATGGCACTTGCGGTACATGCAAGGTTCAAGTCACCGACGGTTTTTATGATGTGGGTGAAGCTTCGCCATTTGCGCTCATGGATATTGAACGCGATGAAAACAAGGTGCTTGCCTGCTGCTGCAAACCACAATCCGACATGGTTATTGAAGCCGATGTCGATGAAGACCCAGATTTCTTAGGTCATTTGGTTCAAGACTATCAAGCGACCGTTATTGAAATAAAAGACCTGTCGCCAACTATTAAAGGTGTTCGGCTACAGCTAGATCGTCCAATCGAGTTTCAAGCGGGTCAATATATTAATGTCCAGTTCCCAAACATTGAAGGAACTCGTGCATTTTCAATTGCCAATTCGCCAAGTGAAGTCGGCATTGTTGAGCTGCATATTCGTAAAGTTGAAGGTGGTGCAGCGACGACATATGTACATGAACAACTTGCCACAGGTGATCAACTTGATATTTCAGGCCCTTACGGTCAATTTTTTGTACGAAAATCAGATGATCAAAATGCCATCTTCATTGCTGGTGGCTCAGGTCTTTCAAGTCCACAATCGATGATTTTAGATTTACTTGAGTCTGGAGATAGTCGCACGATTTACCTCTTTCAGGGAGCTCGAGACTTGGCAGAACTATATAACCGAGAATTGTTTGAACAACTTGTAAAAGACTATTCGAACTTCCGTTATATACCTGCTCTTAATACCCCAAAAGCAGAAGATCAATGGACTGGATTTACCGGATTTGTGCACGAGGCTGTTGCCGATTACTTTGAAAATCGATGTGGTGGACACAAAGCGTATCTGTGCGGCCCACCGATCATGATTGACTCTGCAATTTCAACACTCATGCAAAGTCGTCTATTCGAACGAGATATTCATACTGAACGTTTCTTAAGTGCAGCCGATGGCGCTGCTGGACAATCGCGTTCGGCTTTGTTTAAGCACATCTAAAGACAAACCTTCAAACAAACTGCTTTATCTACATGAGCTTTGTATTTGTGATTTACAAAAGTAAAGCTCATAGGAGTTCTGTATCCCAAATTTTTAGCTTAATCAGACTCAAATTTTAAAAACCGTTAAGGAATAACGTTTTTTAGTGACAAGCGAAACAACACAGAATAGGACATTCTATGAATAACAAAATTTCTTCAATCATATGTGGTGTAATCAGCGCCCTTTACTTTCCGTCTGCATTTGCAACAGAAAATGGCTCTGACTCTTTTGCATTAGGTGCTGAAGGTATGATGGCGGGTGCTCTACCACCTGCTGGCATCTACTTACTCAGTTATTATCAAAATTATCACGCATCAGGGTTTCAAAATGGTCCCGATCAGTTCCATGTTGATGTCAACGCCGTGGTTCCGCGGTTGGTCTGGATGACCGATCAAAAAATTATGGATGGACAGCTCGGGTTTTATGCAGCTCAGCCATTGGTGGATCTAAGGCTCAAAGTGAATGGAATGGCTGACTCAAATCAAGGACTTGGAGACCTAATTTTGGGTGGTATGCTTGGCTGGCATCAAGGAAATCATCACTGGATTGCGGCCTTGGAAACCGTGCTCGGGACTGGTGACTACTATACTCCAAGTGCAACACATCCAGTTGAAGCCAATCTCGGGAAAAACTATCACACCATTCGACCGATTATTGCCTATAGTTATGCCAACGCGGCAGGTTTAGATCTTTCTACTAAACTGTCTTATAGCTGGAATACCCGCAACGACGCAACCGACTACCAGTCTGGACAATACATTGCGGGTGACTATAGCTTGGGTTTTCGCATTAATCCAAAACTCAAAGTTGCAGTTGAAGGCTATGCCTTTAAACAAACCACAGATGACAAAGTAAACGGAAGTGATATTGGGTTTAAAGGACAGGCTTTTGCAATTGGTCCAGGCATTCAATATGCTGATAAAAACTGGTCTATTGAAGCCAAATTTCTAAAAGAAACCGAAGTCGAATATCGCCCCGAAGGCCACACCAGCTGGCTAAAACTGATTTGGGCTTTCTAAAACACACCAACGCATAGCTTCAACCACTGAGGCTATGCCCTGCTTTATTTAAAAATCAATACCGTTTGAATCATCGATCGGGTTCTGATCGAGTGTAAAGACAGTACGTTGATAAGGTATCCCTTCTAAATCGTAAACCTGATAAATACAATCAAACAAAAGCTGTAAGTCTTCACTTCGATCCATTGCACGTGCCGTAATGAAAATTGGGCTGACTGCGCCGTTGTCTAAAATCGGAATGTAGTTTAAATGAGGAAAACGGATGGTGTCGGCACTTGCTGGAATAATACAAATCCCTTCTCCCGCTGCGACTAGACCCAAAGCCAATTGAATTTCCCGTATTTCATGCAAGTTTTTCGGAACCAAACTATGCTCGGCAAAGATGTTCAAAAGCTGGGTGGAAAAGTTGGGTTTAGGCGATGTGGGATACATAAACATCTTTTCATCAATCAAGTCAGCTAGATATACCCCTTCTGTACGCTGAGCTATGGGATGGCTTGTATGTGCAGCAACCACCAAACGTTCTTTACGTAGCAGAATACGTCTAACAGCAGGGTCACTAATTCTTAAACGTCCAAATCCAACATCAATACGTCCTTCTTTTAATGCCTGTAACTGTTCAGTTGTACTTAACTCCATCAGTTGAATATTCAGATGAGGTTGCTGTTGACGAAATAAATAAATAATTCGTGGCAGTAAACCGTAGAGTAAAGACCCGACAAAACCAATGGTCATACTTCTTTCGATCAGACCAATACGTTTGGTCATACTTTTTATTTCTTCAGCATTCGACAAAAGTTTAACAGCGTGCTGATAAAAGAAATGTCCAGCTGGGGTTGTCTGTAAAGGACGGCTCCCTCGCTCAAACAGTTGAATTCCAAGCTCGCTTTCCAGATTTTGAATCTGTCGACTCAAAGGTGGTTGAGCAATAAATAGTTTTTCGGCCGCCTTCGTAAAGCTCTGTTCTTCAACAACAGCCACAAAATACCGTAAATGTCTTAGTTCCATCAGGCTTCCATACCTTTAAGATATAAAAAAATGCAAATTCAGTCTTAGACACAGTTTAACCATTCTTTTAAGGTATATACAAGCAACAAACCGATGAAGTGTTGAATTGCTTTGTGAAAAAGCCTTCTTGCCAACCTTTCAGTGATTCATCTTCATCAATTCCCGGTTAAACACCCAGCGCACTCAGGCGCTTCATTGACAATATTAGGATATCAAGACCTTAAGAGAGTAGCTAAGGCCTTGGTGACTTCCACACTTTTGGAAAGTCGGAGAACGGACATGCCACGTATTCCTGTAATCAATACTAGCCATCTTGACCGTATTGATGAATTACTTGTCGATAACATCGATACAGGTGAATTTAAACTTCATCGCTCAGTGTTTACTGACGAAGCCCTATTCGACCTCGAAATGAAATACATCTTCGAAGGTAATTGGGTTTACTTAGCACACGAAAGCCAAATTCCGAACAATAATGACTACTACACCACTCACATTGGTCGTCAGCCGGTCATTATTGCCCGCAACCGTAACGGCGAACTTAATGCCATGATTAATGCGTGTTCACACCGCGGAGCACAACTTTGCCGTTACAAACGTGGTAATAAAGCGACTTATACCTGTCCTTTTCACGGTTGGACTTTTAATAACTCGGGTAAATTACTCAAGGTTAAAGATCCAAGTGAAGCTGGTTACTCTGACTGTTTTAACAAAGAAGGCTCACACGACCTTAAAAAAGTGGCTCGTTTTGAGAGCTACAAAGGCTTCTTATTTGGTAGCTTAAATCCCGATGTTCCTTCACTAGAAGAGTTCTTGGGTGAAACCACCAAAATCATCGACATGATTGTTGACCAATCTGAACATGGTTTAGAAGTGTTACGTGGTTCATCTACCTATACCTACGAAGGCAACTGGAAACTCACCGCTGAAAATGGTGCCGATGGTTATCACGTTTCTGCTGTTCACTGGAACTATGCAGCAACAACCCAGCACCGTAAAGAAACTCAAGCTGCCGATAATATCCGTGCGATGAGTGCAGGTTCTTGGGGTAAACAAGGCGGTGGCTCATATGGCTTTGAAAATGGTCACATGTTGCTTTGGACACAATGGGCAAACCCAGAAGACCGTCCAAACTTCCCGAAAGCAGACGAGTACACCGAAAAATACGGTGAAGCGATGTCGAAATGGATGATTGAGCGTTCACGTAACTTGTGTCTCTATCCAAACGTTTATTTGATGGATCAGTTTGGTTCGCAAATTCGTGTACTTCGCCCACTTTCGGTCAATAGGACCGAAGTCACTATTTACTGTATCGCGCCTAAAGGTGAAGCGCCTGAAGCTCGTGCACGTCGTATCCGTCAATATGAAGATTTCTTTAATGCTTCAGGAATGGCAACACCAGACGATTTAGAAGAATTCCGTGCTTGTCAGGCAGGCTACGCAGGTATTGCACTTGAATGGAATGACATGTGCCGTGGTTCAAAACACTGGATTTATGGACCAGACGATGCAGCAAACGAAATTGGTTTAAAACCAATGTTAAGTGGGATTAAAACTGAAGATGAGGGTCTTTATCTTGCCCAACATCAATATTGGTTGCAAACCATGAAACACGCGATTGCATCAGAGAAAGAAATTGCTGATCAGGGAGAAACAGCATGAGTGCTCAAGACAAAGCAACTTTAGAAAATATTGCTCAGTTTCTCTATCGTGAAGCTCGCTTTTTAGATGATGAACAATGGGATGACTGGATTGAATGCTATGCACCGGAAGCATCTTTCTGGATGCCAGCTTGGGATGATGACGACAAATTAACTGAAGATCCGCAATCTGAAATTTCACTTATTTATTACCCAGACCGTCAAGGTTTAGAAGATCGCGTGTTCCGTATTAAAACCGAGCGCTCATCTGCAACCATGCCGGACACACGCACAAGCCACAATATTGCCAACGTTGAAGTCGTAGAGCGTGATGGCGACAAAATCACTGTTCGCTTTAACTGGAATACTTTGAGTTTCCGTTACAAGACAAATTACAGCTATTTCGGTATGTCACGTTATGTGATCGATTTTTCAGGTGATCAACCAAAAATCTTGAGCAAGTATGTTGTTTTGAAAAATGACTACATTAACCAAGTAATTGATATCTATCACCTTTAAGACATACCCCCTCAGCTAAACGGATGGTTGGCTGAGGGTAAAAGTTTCAAATATTTTGTAGGATACATGCCATGTCAAACCACAATGTTGCACTTCAATTTGAAGATGGTGTTACACGTTTCATTAACGTAGCTCAGGGCGAAACCCTATCTGACGCAGCCTATCGCCAAAAAATTAATATTCCTTTGGATTGCCGTGATGGTGCATGTGGAACTTGCCGCGCTTTTTGCGAGTCCGGTAGTTATGACATGCCAGAAGAAACCTATATTGAAGATGCGTTAACCCCTGAAGAAGCAGAGCAAGGCTATATTCTTGCTTGCCAATGTCGCCCAACTTCAGATGCCGTATTCCAGATTCAAGCGTCGTCAGATGTTTGCAAAACAGAAATTCATAGCTTCCAAGGTACTTTAGCCCGCGTCGAAAACTTATCAGATTCAACCATCACATTTGATATTCAACTTGATGAAGGCCAACCAGACATTCACTTCCTTGCAGGCCAGTATGTGAATGTTGCAATTCCAGAAACTGGCGAAACACGTTCATATTCATTTAGCTCAAAACCAGGCAACCGCTTAACTGGCTTTGTAGTACGTAACGTACCAAATGGCAAGATGAGTGAATTTTTAAGCAAGAATGCTAAAGCTGGCGACAAAATGACGTTTATCGGTCCATTCGGTAGCTTCTATTTACGTAATGTAGCACGTCCAGTGCTTATGCTGGCAGGTGGTACTGGTATTGCCCCATTTATGTCGATGCTACAAGTACTCGAAGAAAAAGGTTCAGAACAGCCTGTTCGTTTAGTTTTTGGCGTCACTAATGACTTTGATTTGGTTGCTTTAGAAAAGCTTGATGAGTTACAGGCTAAATTCCCATGGTTTGAATATCGAACTGTAGTTGCAAGCCCTGAGAGTAACCATGAACGCAAAGGCTATGTCACTGGTCATATTGAAAATGAATGGTTAAACGGTGGCGATGTCGATGTTTATCTATGTGGTCCAGTACCAATGGTAGAAGCTGTACGTGGCTGGTTAGAAACTGAAAATATCAAACCTGCTAATTTCTTGTTTGAAAAATTCTCTGCGAATTAACAGGTGGAGAACTTATCTATGTCAAACCGTCAAAGATTTACCGATAAAGTTGTGATTGTCACTGGTAGTGCCCAAGGTATTGGTCGTGGCGTGGCACTACAAGTCGCAGCTGAAGGCGGCCAAGTCATCATGGCTGACCGCTCTGAATATGTTGAAGACGTTCTCAAAGAGATTCAGAGTACAAGTGGCGATGCTGTCACGATTAATGTTGACCTTGAAACCTATGCAGGTGCACAAGCGGTAGTTGCAAAAGCCATTGAACACTATGGTCGGGTAGATATCCTCATTAATAATGTGGGTGGCGCGATCTGGATGAAACCTTTTGAAGAGTTTTCCGAAGAAGAGATCATTAAAGAAGTAAATCGCTCGTTGTTTCCAACGTTATGGTGCTGCCGCGCTGTGTTGCCTGCCATGATTAAGCAACAATCGGGGGTTATTGTAAATGTATCTTCAATTGCAACCCGTGGTATTAATCGTATTCCCTATTCTGCATCTAAGGGCGGTGTAAATGCCCTAACAGCATCGCTTGCTTTTGAACATGCCAAAGACGGGATCCGAGTCAATGCCGTTGCAACGGGAGGAACAGAAGCACCACCTCGTAAAGTGCCACGTAACGCCAATCCGTTAAGTCAAAATGAAAAAGACTGGATGCAGCAAGTGGTTGATCAAACCATAGATCGAACATTTATGGGCCGTTATGGCACAATTCAAGAACAAGTGAATGCAATTTTATTTCTTGCATCAGATGAAGCATCGTATATGACTGGATCGGTTATTTCGGTCGGAGGTGGAGATCAGGGTTAACCCTGATCTTTTTACATGATTGGGTAAATAAAATGATTTGCATGGAGGCAATCAAAGAATGACAACCCTGTTAAAGATATTAAAAAATGACTGGTCTATATCAGCAACAGTTGCTGGCTTTCTTGCAGTTTTAATTTCTTACTCAGGCCCACTGATTATTTTTTTCCAAGCAGCTCAGCGTGCCCATGTGTCCACCGATATGATGGTGTCATGGATTTGGGGAATTTCAATTGGTGCCGCCGTTTCAGGTATTTATCTTTCAATTGAATATAAAACGCCTGTCATAACCGCGTGGTCTGCACCCGGTACGGCCCTGTTAGTTACCCTGTTTCCAAACGTCTCACTGAATGAAGCAGTAGCTGCCTATATTACTTCTGCCATCGTTATTTTTTTAATTGGCGTTACAGGTTACTTCGACAAATTACTCAAGTGGATTCCGCAAGATGTCGCTGCCGGCATGATGGCTGGTATTCTTTTTCAATTTGGTATTGGTCTTTTTACCGCATCTGATAGCATGCCCTTTATTGTCTTTAGCATGCTCATTGTCTTTTTAATTGCCAAGCGTTTAATGCCACGCTACACCATGATTTGGGTGTTGGCTGCCGGTGTTTTATTAAGCCTCATGTTAGGCAAAATGAATCCGGTTGATGTGAGCTTTAGTTTAGCGATCCCGCAGTGGATTAGCCCAGAATGGACATGGAACTCAACACTCAACCTCGCTGTTCCTCTCATTTTAGTCAGTCTAACCGGTCAATTTTTACCGGGCATGGCAATTATGAAACTCAGTGGTTACGACACCCCAGCCAAACCGATTATTACTGTTACCAGTATTGCCTCTTTAGCTGTTGCCTGTGTCGGCGGAATTACCATTGTGCTGGCCTCAATTACCGCTGCTTTATGTATGGGTAAAGATGCACATGAACTTAAAGAAAAACGCTATATCGCAGGAATCGCCAATGGAATTTTTTATATATTAGGAGGCTTATTTGCTGGCAGTATTGTCATGCTCTTTAGCTTACTTCCTAAAGAGTTGGTTGCAGCACTGGCTGGTTTAGCTTTGTTAGGTGCCATTGCCACCAATATTTCTGTTGCCATGAAAAATGACAGTCAACGTGATGCTGCGCTTATTACTTTTTTAGCCACGGCATCAGGCATGCATTTTCTTGGATTAAGCTCAGTTTTTTGGGGTATTTGTATTGGTGTAATCGCTCATTTCATTCTCACACCACGCTCAACTCCAGCCACAAATTAATTTTTTATCTAAGCGCCCACCACTAAAATAAAGCCTCAATCGCCAAATCAGGAGGCAAATAATTTGCTAATTCTGACTTGGTGATTTTTTATTGAATATAGATTAAATTTAATTTTTAAGATGAATCTCTAAAATAATTAAATAATAGACTTTAGTATTTTGTGTTTATATTTTCATTTCAATTCAACATATAAATTTAGCTATATTTTTAGCTGTGATTCTCACCAATAAAATCTATAAAAAAACA
>NZ_LRPE01000013.1 GCF_001605885.1 Acinetobacter lactucae
GTATTATTATTTTATTTAGTAACTCTATTAAAGCTTAAATACTGAAAATTAATAAAATAATCTATATCTCTTAACTGCCTATAAAGTGATTAAGCCCCATTTACTTTGCAAACAAACTTATGTAACTTAGCTCAAAGTAAGCCCCTAAATGCTTCTTCTTCTCATTTCACTCATCAAAACATATATAATTTCAAAAAATGCCATATAATTTTTATAATTATAATACTCTTATACTATTTTATAATGACGTTCATTTATTATAATACCATTATAATCTTAATATATATGTTCAGTATTTCATCTATATATACCCTTTCAAATGAATATATATTAACCAAATAAACTAAATATATTATTTGTCTTTTTAATAAAAATTAATAAGAATAACCAAGGTCAGAGTTTTGAATAAACTTGTTCAGTAAAACTATAGGCAAAGGATTGATTGTATGCTGACATTACTTGGTGTTGGCATGATTTTGTGCTTCATGTACTTAATCATGTCCAAACGTTTAAGCCCTATTATTGCTTTAATTCTCATCCCATTTCTTTTCGCTCTCATTGCTTGGGGCCTAGGTCATTACTTTGAAAGTTTAAGTCATATTGAACTCAAAGGTCTCAGTGAGATGATGCTGGATGGCATCAAAAAATTAGCGCCAACTGGCGTAATGCTTTTATTCGCAATTTTATATTTTGCCTTAATGATCGATGCAGGTCTTTTCGACCCACCGGTTAAATGGATTTTAAAAAAAGTTAAAGGCGATCCTTTAAAAATTACCCTAGGAACTGTCTTTTTAACTACTCTCGTTTCTTTAGATGGTGATGGTTCAACCACCTATATGATTTGTGTCGCTGCAATGTTGCCACTTTATCAACGTCTAGGCATGAACACTCTTATTATGACAGCCCTGATGCTGCTCTGTAGTGGTGTAATGAACTTAACGCCATGGGGTGGTCCTACCGCTCGTGCTGCGAGTGCTCTTCAAGTTGATCCGAGCCATATTTTCGTACCAATGATTCTTCCAATGATCGTTAGTATTGGTTGGTTATTCTTCTTGGCATACCTATATGGTCGCTATGAACAAAAACGTTTAGGCGTGATTGAGCTTGAAAGTCATCATGGTGACAACATTACGGTATCAAAAGATCCTGAAGCGACACGTCCACATTTACGTAAAGTGAATATGGTACTCACGATTATTCTCATGATTGCATTAATCAAAGGTATTTTACCGATGTCGGTGCTATTCATGATAGCGTTCTGTATTGCAATGCTCATTAACTATCCGAATGTTGATATGCAGAAAAAACGTATTGCAATGCATGCAGATAGTGTCTTAGCAGTTGTTGGTTTAATTTTTGCGGCTGGTATTTTTACAGGTATTTTATCTGGTACAGGTATGGTTGAGGCGATGTCTAAGGAATTCGTCGCAATGATTCCTCCAAGCATGGGGCCATATCTCGCACCGATTACCGCTCTAGTCAGTATGCCTTTGACATTCTTTATGTCAAATGATGCATTCTTCTATGGTGTATTACCAATTCTTGCTGAAGCTGCTTCGCATTACGGTATTAGCCCAGAAGCTATTGCGCGTGCATCAATTATCGGTCAGCCAGTGCACCTGCTCTCACCTCTTGTTCCATCCACCTATTTGTTATGTGGCCTTGCAAAAGTTGATTTTGGAGACCATCAAAAATTCACTCTCAAGTGGGCATTTATAACATGTATGGTTTTGATGGGGACCGCTTTAGTGATTGGTGTTTTCCCACTTTTTAGCACACTTTAATTATTCTTCTAAAATAAAAGCCCCAAACGGGGCTTTTTTTATTTTTCTACATATTCAATTAATTGATCTAACACAATATGAAAATGCAACGTAATATCTTCTTCTAAAATTTTATAAGCATTATCGAACTGAACCATTGGCCAACCTTCTTTCCAAAATGGGAAGATATCGTGCAAATCTTGAGTAACGATTGCATCATCATAGCTAATCGCTTGTGCAATTTGTGCCAAAACTTGAGCAGTATCCGCACCATCAAGCTGGTTGTAATCAATCCCATGTTGCTTAAAAAGACGAATACGATCTTTCTTATAACGCATTTTCTTTTCTTGAGCTGGGAATAAGTTAAACACTAAGGTCACAGCTTCAATAAAATGACGTTCAAAATTTTGATGTAAAACAACTAAGGCATTTTTATGGCTTTCTTGTCTACCGGCTTTGCCACCCGCACGGATAATTTGCTGTGCTTCTTCCGCCAGATTTACTGTTTTAAGTTCATTAAGGCGATTTAAGATTTGGGCTGGCGTTACATCAACCATAGAAAGACCTTCGGTGCTATCGATAAAGGAGCGTATTTTGACACACTTTGCTTATTGTTGATATTCACGAATATGGTCATTATCGCTTAAAAATAAAAAAGCCCTGAATACTCAGGGCTTTTGAAGAACTTAACGAATTATAAACGTACTAACGCGATAATTTGTTCAACCAACTCATCAACATTTTCGGTTGTAATACTAGTATCAGTCCCTTCAGCAACTGTCGTTAAAACAGTTACACCGGTTTGACGCAGCAAAGCAACTTGCTCTTCCGTTAGATCAGCTTTTGCAATCGCAACTACACCTTGTTGGATCAATAAACTTTCTAAAACTTGAGCTTTCTCGATTAACTGTGCAGAAATCCCAATCACCGCTGGCTTTTGACCTAAACGTGCAGCACGATCTTCAGCTGTTACAGGATTACTATGCGCAGTCCATTCAACAGCAGCTTCAACCATACCCGCACCAACAGTTACGTTGCTTAAGCGGTCAATAAAGATGAACGAACCTGTATAACGAGAATCTTGATATTGATCAAATACAACTGGCGCATCGAACTCAACCACAACATCTGCAATCGCATTTAACTCAAGCTCTTCCACATGTGTGTGTTCAAGTGTATTCACATTCACACGATAATGGATATTAGTGACTTTAGCCGGAACGGTCTGTGTACCAATCTTAACGTTGTACAACTTACCTTTCACGAGCGGATGTTCATTCATCCATACTACTGAAGCACGAACACTACGTGAAATTAATGGTTGCTCGCCAGCACGCACCAAAACGTTACCGCGGCTAATATCAATTTCATCATTTAGAGTTAATGTAACCGCTTGGCCTGCTACAGCCTGCTCAAGATTTCCATCAAATGTGACGATTTCTTTAATTGTTGAACGCTTACCTGACGGCAAGGCAACAATCTCATCACCCACATTGATTTCACCTAAAGCAATCGTACCTGCAAAACCACGGAAATCTAAGTTTGGACGGTTTACATACTGAACAGGGAAACGAAATTCGTGTTTGTTCGACTCACGACTAATTTCCACCGACTCAAGAATGCTCATCAAGGTTTGTCCCTTGTACCACGGCGTATGAGCTGACGGATTTACAACGTTATCGCCATTTAAAGCAGAGATTGGTACAAACTGAATATTGGCTGGACGGCGATCACCTAACTGGCTTACGAAAGCATCATATTCACTCTGAATTTCATTAAAGCGTTCAGGAGAGTACTCAACCAAATCCATCTTATTGATTGCAACAACGATATTTTTAATACCCAGCAAACTTGCAATAAACGTATGTCGACGAGTTTGAGTTTGTACACCATAACGCGCATCAATCAAGATGATTGCCAAGTCCGCAGTTGACGCACCTGTTGCCATGTTACGGGTATATTGCTCATGCCCTGGGGTATCCGCAATAATAAACTTACGTTTTTCAGTTGAGAAATAACGGTAAGCTACGTCAATGGTAATACCTTGCTCACGTTCTGCTTGTAGACCGTCTACCAGTAATGCCAAGTCTGGTGCATCACCCGTAGTTCCTACTTTTTTACTGTCACGCGTTACTGCTTGCAATTGATCTTCATAAATCAATTTTGAATCGTAGAGTAAACGTCCAATAAGCGTACTTTTACCATCGTCTACGTTACCACAAGTCAAAAAGCGTAGAAGGTCTTTTTGTTCATGTTGCTTTAAATAGGCTAAGATATCTTGACTGATTAATTCTGATTGATGAGACATTGCTCAAACTCCACAAATTTAGAAATTGTCTTAGAAATAGCCTTCTTGCTTTTTCTTTTCCATTGAGCCCGCTTCATCATGGTCAATCATACGACCTTGACGCTCAGAACTCGTGGCTAAAAGCATCTCTTGGATAATTTCAGGTAACGTATCTGCTTCAGACTCAACTGCACCAGTTAACGGGTAACAGCCAAGTGTACGGAAACGTACAGACTTCATCTGTGGAACTTCACCCTCTTTTAAACGCATACGTTCATCATCAACCATTATTAACGTACCGCTACGCTCTACTACTGGACGAACAGCAGAGAAATAAAGAGGAACGATTTGAATATTTTCTAAATAGATATATTGCCAGATATCTAACTCAGTCCAGTTAGATAAAGGGAATACACGAATACTTTCACCTTTGTTCACTTTACCATTGTAAAGATTCCAAAGTTCAGGACGTTGGTTTTTCGGGTCCCAACGGTGCTTGCTATCGCGGAATGAGTAAACACGCTCTTTAGCACGTGATTTTTCTTCATCACGACGTGCACCACCAAAAGCAGCATCAAATTGATATTTATCCAAAGCCTGTTTTAAAGCTTGGGTTTTCATAATATCTGTATATTTTGAACTACCATGATCGAACGGGTTGATTCCAGCTTCACGGCCTTCTTTGTTCTGGTGAACAATTAAGTCAAAACCATGAGTTTTTGCCATGTTATCGCGGAATGCGATCATATCTTTAAACTTCCAACCCGTATCTACATGTAATAATGGGAATGGAAGTTTAGCTGGATAAAATGCTTTTAACGCAAGATGAAGCATAACAGCCGAGTCTTTACCAATTGAGTAAAGCATGACTGGGTTTTCGAATTCTGCAGCAACTTCACGAATAATGTGAATACTTTCGGCTTCAAGTTGCTTGAGATGTGTGAGTCTTGATTCAGTCATGAACACGTCCTTCTCTATCCATTTTGCCCATAAAATCTAGAAGTAGTATTAAACCACCACCTAGAAGACCATGTGGAGGAACGAGTGCCATAACAACTCCAATTTTTCGTGATAGATAATCTAACCACAAGCCCTTATATGGCTTATAGCATTAGTTATGCATTATAGTGATTTAAAACCGATTCCTTTTGCTTGTTTTTTCATATTGATATTCGATTTAATCATATACATGTAATATGCTGATTCATCTGCATAACTTCACAATCGTAGCTTGTGTATTCAACTTAAGCAAATCATGTTCTAGTCTTTAGATTTCTCTAAAAACCATAAAAAAAGAGAAGCATTAGCTTCCCTTTTTTTAAACATAATCTAATCTTAGAAACCAAACATTTTTCGTTCTAGTGGAATTTCAATCCCAATAGATGCACCTGCATCATTACCCTCAAGATCCGAGTCACTTACCCACCCATTAATTTTTAATGGAAGATCAGGTTTGATGAAATGCGTCCAAGTTAAATCAAGGGCTTTAATTTCATCGTCTTTAGGGAATGCTTTATTGATTGCCAAGTTAGATTGATTAACTTTAACCACCATTGCACGACCACTTAAACGGTTCATGACATCAAAGCGGATATCCCCACCCACTGAATACATTTGCCCGTCACCACCCATCGCGTGGCCTAACGGGAAACCATGTTGATAATAGCCATCTTTATAAACCGAATGCGTATAAGAGATACTCTTTACATCTCCATTTGTACGTGTATCAGCCCATTCCGCATAAAGTTGATAAGGCATGTTGTTATAGCTAGATGAATAGTCAACCCCAGCTAAATACATTTTCTTCGATGGTAAATAACCAGCTTCGTCTTCACCTACATATTGGCCATAAATACTTGCTGGAATATTCAACAACGGTTGCAATGACAAACGACCATCAAAGCCAGCCAACTGATTTGATGGATTTTCGGTATCTCCATAGACATTATCATTACCCTTAATTGCATCCCATAAAGAGCTAAAGCTTTCTGAGCGACCGTCTCCACCCCACTGAATAGCACGCGATGCACCTAACTCGATATATGGTAATGGTTGTGCAGTTAAACGTAATCCAATTAATTTAGCATCTGGAACTGCTTTATAATCATCTAATTGACCAGCAAAAGCTTGATATTGCCAAGGACCAATCCAAGATAACCATTTTGTCTCAAAAGAATTTTGTACAGCACGTTGTGCCGTTACACCATAAACTGGGCGGCTAGCATCGCCACGAATTAAGCTACCATCATGACCTGGACCCCACCATGTTGGAATTTGACCCGCTACTACCCACTGATTCCAAAGTTTACCTGCAACATATGAGCCTTCAACATTAACGTCTTGCCCATTATCAATTTGAGGATCTTTTTCTGCATTTACTCGGATTTTAGCATCCCAGTTTTCACCACCCGCATTAAACTCTAATGAACCTTGATATTGAGCTTTTTGGTTATCCCCAAATGCTTGTGGAATATTTTTAATATCAGTTTCAGCAAAAGCACCTACTTTAACTGTATTGTTATCTGCTTTTAATGCATTAAGAACTGAGTTAATAACTTTTTGTTGAGCTGGATGAGACACTTTTGCCTGAGAGAGCGCACGCTGAATTTCATCACCACTTAACGGCCAAGTTGAAGTGCTAATATTGATAACACCTTGTTGATTTAACCAATTTAAGTCGGTACGTAAGTCTTCATTATTTAGCACTAAACCTTGTGCAAAAATAGCGGATGAAGCAGTTGCCAATATTGCAATCGAAAGTGTTTTTCTTAGAAACATGCCAGCCAATTCTCAAAGTTATTTATGAGCAACACCTTAAATTTTTTATCACAACTTTGCAATTGTTAAACTGTGCAATTACATTTTTTAACGCTATCTTAAGGTTAGTATAATTAGGTAAGTTTCTAGATATAAAAAGTAATAAAAAAGGCAGTATAAATACTGCCTTTTTGCATCTTAGAAGATTAACCTTCTTTACGACGCATGTGCGGGAATAAAATTACATCGCGAATACTTGGCGCATCAGCAAATAACATAACTAAACGATCGATACCGATACCTTCACCTGCTGTTGGAGGTAAACCATATTCAAGTGCTTCAACAAAATCTGCATCGTAATGCATTGCTTCATCATCACCTGCGTCTTTTTCCGCTACCTGAGCTTGGAAACGTTCAGCCTGATCAATCGGGTCATTTAACTCGCTGAAGCCATTTGCTAACTCACGACCACCGATGAAGAATTCAAAACGATCTGTAACGTGTGGATTGTCATCATTACGACGCGCCAATGGAGAAGTTTCCGCTGGGTAATCAGTAATAAAAGTTGGCTGACGAAGTTTAGTCTCAACAGTTTCTTCAAATACGATCGTTTGAAGCTTGCCTAAACCAAAACCTGGCTTAACTTCTTCTTTTAACTCTTCACGAATAAATTTTGCAAGAAACTCGCGATCACCTACATTTTCAGGTGTGAACTGCGGATTGTTCTCTAAAATCGCATCGAACATAGAGATTTTTTTGAATGGTCCTTTGAAGCTAAATACTTCACCTTGGTAAGGAACATCAGTTGTACCTAGAATATCCAAAGCCAACTTTTCAAGCATATTTTCAGTCAATGCCATTAAATCTTTATAATCAGCATATGCCTGATAGAACTCAATCATCGTGAATTCAGGGTTATGACGTGTTGATACCCCTTCATTACGGAAGTTACGGTTGATTTCAAAAACACGTTCAAACCCACCAACAACTAAACGCTTCAAATAAAGTTCAGGTGCAATACGTAAGAATAAAGGCATATCCAAAGCATTGTGATGTGTTTCGAATGGACGCGCAGAAGCACCGCCCGGAATCACATGCATCATTGGCGTTTCAACTTCCATGAAACGTTCATTGTTTAAAAATGCTCGAATACCTGCAACAACTTTGGCACGGATTTCAAAAGTTTTACGTGTCTCTTCATTCACGATTAAGTCAAGGTAACGTTTACGGTACTTAACTTCTGTGTCATTTAAGCCATGAAATTTATCTGGTAACGGACGAAGAGATTTTGTAAGAAGTTCAAAACCTTCAAGATGAACATATAAGTCACCTTTGCCTGAACGTCCGATATAACCTTCGGCAGCAATGATGTCACCAAGATCTAAACCTTTAATGGTTTCAAGAATATCTTTTGGTAAGCCTTTACGGTCAACATATAACTGAATACGACCTGTCATGTCTTGAATCACCATGAAAGAACCACGGTTTAACATGACACGCCCAGCCACTTTTACATAGACATGCTCAGCGCTTTCAATTTGTTCTTTCGACTGATCTTTAAATTGTTCTTGTAGATCAGCAGCGTAATGTTCACGCTTAAAAGTATTTGGCCAAGGACTCTTTCCAGTTTCCTTTGCAACATCTTGGATTTGCTTTAATTTGGCATGACGCTGTGCAATTAAATCGTTTTCGGAAATAGTTGGTTCAGAAGTCGATTGAGCGTTTTGTTGCGTCATCTCTGCCTCGATTAAGTAAAAATGAAGTGGCATAGCTTAACAGATTGCAGGAGTTTTTCGAATGATTTCAATCAAACAAAAATGAAAAAAGACAATTTATGGAAAAGAGCAGTACTTTTTAAAGACAAAATGACTTAGACCAATCGCTAAGATCATTTTTAAAAGCTTTTAGTAAAATATAAAAAAATCCAAATAACCTCGATATTCAAAGGCCCTATTTGCCTTGTATTTTATCAATGAGATTGTGTCGCAAATAATGAAAATTCTATTTTTACATGGCTTGGATTCTTCTCGTGAATCAACAAAGTTCCACGCCATTTTACATCCTGAAAAATTTTGTATTGACGTTGATTATCGTAACTTAAGTTATGCATCTGTTGAGTACTTTTATCATCAGGCTATTCAGACGATCAAACCTGATTTACTGGTTGGTCACAGCCTTGGAGGATATTGGGCCTTAAAAACTGCCGCTCAACATAAATTAGCTGTTATTGTGGCGAATCCAAGTCTTACACCTAGTTTTCGACCTGACTACCCTCAATTGTCAGAAGATGAACTCATCCTCTCTAATCCTAAAATGGCCTATTTAGAATTAGGAGACGAGCAACTTGATATGTATCAGGTTCAAGAAAAACTTGCACCCTACATGAATATTGAAACGGTTGAAGGCGGACACCATCGTTTGGCCTATCCTTCTCGTATCAATGATTTGATTATGAAAATTTATAAAAGATATTTGGCTTAAATTGATGACGATTGCCTATTTTCCTTCTGCCAATTTCTTGATTACGTCAAAACCTTGAACGAAGCCACTTTTCAACATACCCATATATTCAGGTAAGGTGGCTAATTCGACTTTTAAAGTAGTTACATTATCCTGCTGGCTCAAAAAATACTTTTCTAATGAACCGCTCCAACCTTTAACTTCTTCACTTTCTAAATCTTCCTTACCATCCTTAATCATTCCTAAATGTTTAAAAATTAAGATTTCTGGTTTTTTCATTTCTTCAATAGTGGAAACCATGCCATTACCTTCACCATCTAGGAAATAGGTTTTACCACCGACTTGCCAATCAGTACGCATTGAGGAATCTGGAGCAAAAAATTTTGTCCAGGCATTATATGTCTCGTTATTCCAAAGTAATTCCCATACTTTTTCTATAGGCGCCTCAATTTCTACTTCGTATTCTAAATTTTCCATAGTTCATTTCCCTGATTTGTTCCATTTTTATGATGTCGAATTTTAATTTTCGCGTTTAATGATGACATCTGTTGAATCTTTATTTGTTGTTATTTAGCTTTCTTATTATATAAATCTTTTAAATGAGCAGACACTTTTTATTTCTCAATAATTTCACAAACAACATTAAGTTTTAAATTAACATTAAGAATGTATTAGTTATTATTAGTTTATGCTCAAGTTTTGCCTAAATAACCACTTATTTGTCCTAACCTGCCATTCATCTTTGCTTACGAATGATTAAACTCCGTTATTTGCTTTACATTAAATGTAGAACTGCGTAAAAATTTGATATCCGATCAAAGGCACATTGGTTATTATTGACCGGATCGTGGTTACATTATTAATAGATGGAATAGTTTTACTGAAAGGCAGCTTTGAGCAAACTTATCAGTGCGGAGAGTCTCATGAAAAAATATCAATGTATCGTTTGTGGATGGATTTACGATGAAGCAGAAGGTTGGCCACAAGACGGCATTGCAGCTGGAACAAAATGGGAAGATATCCCTGATGACTGGACTTGCCCTGATTGTGGTGTTTCAAAAGCTGACTTCGAAATGATCGAAATCTAATGATTTAAAGTAAAAGGCCATGATTGACATGGTCTTTTTTACGAATATTACCAATCACCGTATTAAATAAACAATTCTAACTCTGGAGAGAAAAATGCATCCTATCGTCATTATCGGATCAGGCATGGCGGGTTATACCTTAGCACGTGAGTTTCGTAAGCTTAGCCCAGAGCAAGAACTTGTGATGATTTGTGCGGATGATGCAGTGAATTATGCAAAACCAACATTATCAAATGCGTTTGCAGGTAAAAAAGCACCTGAACAGATTGCTTTAGGTGATGCTGCTAAAATGGGTACCCAGCTCAATATGCGTATTGAGCCTTTCACTTTTGTAAAAGAAATTTTAGCTGAACGTCATGAGCTTGTTCTTGAAAAAGACGGGGTAACTTCGAATCAACCCTACTCAAAACTGATTTTAGCGGTTGGTGCTAACCCAATTCGTCTTGCAATTGCAGGTGATGGTAGTGATGACATTCATGTAGTGAACTCGCTAATTGATTACCGTGCTTTCCGTGAAAATCTAGCTCAACGTAAAGACAAACGTGTTGTTATTTTGGGTGCCGGTTTAATTGGTTGTGAATTTGCCAATGACTTACTTCACAGTGAATATGACATCACTGTCATTGATTTGGCACCTCAACCATTAGGTCGCTTGTTGCCAGGTCATATTGCTTCTGCATTCCAGCAAAACCTCGAAGAGGCTGGTGTTAAATTTGCATTAGGCACAACCGTTGAAAAAGTCAGCAAAATTAATAATGGTGAAGACTATGCGATTACACTCGCAAACGGCCAAACTTTGGTAGCCGACATTGTTCTTTCAGCGATTGGTTTACAGCCAAATATTTCACTTGCGAAAAGTGCAGATATTCAAACAAGCCGTGGCATTATTACCAATAGTTTACTTGAAACGAATCAAGCTGACATTTATGCGATTGGGGATTGTGCAGAAGTAAATGGCACGCTACTTCCGTATGTAATGCCAATTATGCAGCAAGCTCGTGCTCTTGCAAAAACCCTCAGCGGACAACAAACTGCCGTGCACTACCCTGCTATGCCAGTTGCAGTAAAAACTCCTGCAGCACCACTTACAGTGTTACCAGCTCCAGTGGATGTAGAAGTGAACTGGGAAACAGAAGAGTTCGACGATGGTATGCTTGCTAAAGCAATTGACAATGATGGAACATTGCGTGGTTTCGTATTGTTAGGTGCAACGGCAGGTAAACAACGCTTAACTTTAACAAAGCTTGTTCCAGATCTTATTCCAGCTCAAGCATAAGGTTTGAATCAGGAATACTCTTTTGTGAGTATTCCTTTGAGGAATGAATAACATGAATAGTGCCTTACAGTTTAACATTTCACCGTACACATCTTTCATGCAAGAGACCAAAGTCAACTTAGGCAATGGTATTGAGCTACATGTAGAAGTAGGTGGAAAACCGGATCATCCAACCATTTTGTTAATTATGGGTCTTGGGGCTCAAATGCTTTTCTGGCCGGATTTCTTCTGTAAATCACTCATTGATCAAGGTTTTCGTGTTATTCGTTTTGATAATCGTGATATTGGCCTTTCATCAAAAGTGCGTCATGAAGGTAAGCGATTAAATACGGTTAAATTGATGGGTCGCTTTGCACTTGGGCTAAGTAATCAAGGTGCACCTTATACACTGCATGATATGGCAGATGATGTATCAATGCTTATTGATCGCCTAGGAGTGACTAAAACGCATGTCATTGGTGCATCAATGGGCGGGATGATTGCTCAAATTCTTGCAGCAAAATACCCTGAAAAGGTTGAGAAACTGGGGCTCATGTTTACCAGTAATAATCAGCCTTTTTTACCCCCTCCTTTTCCTAAACAACTTTTAAGTTTAATTGGCAAACCCGAGTCACGTGACGAAGATGGTATTGTTAATCACAGTTTAAAATTATTTCAATTGATTGGTTCACCTGGTTACGTCAACCAGATTGAAGCAATGCAAACTGCACGCAAACTTTATCAACGTAGCTATTATCCTGCTGGTGTACTTCAACAGTTTTTAGCAATATTATGTACAGGCTCCTTACTTCAGCTGGACCGTGAAATTAAGCAACCCGCATTAGTCTTACATGGCTCTCGTGATCGCTTGCTTCCACCTAGTCATGGTAAGGCTGTAGCAAAAGCAATTTCCGGTGCTAAGTTTGAATTAATTGATGGAATGGGGCATGATATCCCTGCACATTTTATTCCACAGCTTAGCGGTTTATTTGCGCATCATTTTAAATCATCATACTAGGACACTATGGCTGCATTACCCTCACTAAGACAGCTATCATATTTAGTTACGTTGTCGGAAACTTTGCATTTTACTGAAGCAGCACGCCGCTCTTTTGTCACGCAATCGACGTTATCAGGCGGCATCATGGAGCTTGAACGATTGTTAGGTGGCGTTCTGGTAGAGCGTGACCGTCAGAATGTGCGTTTAACACCATTGGGTGAACAAGTTGTTGCTCGTGCCCGTGTACTACTAGCAGATGCTCAAGATTTAATGCGTTTGAGCCGTGAAATGAGTGAACCGTTAACAGGTGATTTGCATTTGGGTGTTATCCCAACCATTGCACCTTTTATCCTGACACGCTTACTTGATGAAGTGCATCAGCAGTTACCTAAAATTCAGTTGCATCTGCATGAAGCTCAAAGTGAAAAAATTGTAGAGCGTCTAGAACACGGTAATCTAGACATGATTGTTCTTGCTCTACCGTTTGATACTAGAGGCTTAAAAGTCGCTGAAATCTCGAAAGAAAACTTGTACCTTGTGTGTAGTAAACAAGATGCAAATGCTTTACAAGCAAACTCTCTAGATGATCTTGATTTATCAAGATTAATTTTGCTTGAAGAAGGTCACTGTTTACGTGATCACGTTTTAAGTGCTTGCCCTATCGGTGAACGTAAAAACGACAACCGTTTAAAAGCAAGCTCTTTACCAACTTTGGTGGAAATGGTTTCTTCTGATTTAGGCTTTACGCTTTTACCAGAAATTGCAATTGATAACAGTATGATCAAGTTTAATGATCAAATTACTGCTAAACCAATTGAAGATGCCCCAAGTCGGACTTTAGCGCTAGTCACTCGTAAAAGCACACCGCTACAAAGTGAGTTTGATGTCTTACTGCAAATTATGCAAAAAATCACCACAAACTTACACGAATAAAAAAAGGAGTCTTCGGACTCCTTTTTATTTTACTGAGCTGTAAGAGATGCCCACTTAAACACCCAAGCAGATTGCATATTCAAACTATTATCAGCAATAATTTTTTCTCTAATAATTTGTGCGATAGCATAATCATTGGCTGGGTCTATCATGACCCGTATTCCTTTAGTCGTTGAGCTGGTTACGACCTTATAGCCCTTTGCTTCAAGCTGAGATTGAACACGATTTGCTTTATTTTGGTTAGAAGCTAGCGCCACCTGTACCATCCACTTTTTTTCACCATTTTCTAAAATTTCTTTAGCGATCGCAGCATCAAGTTGTTTTTTATTTTCAGAATTTTTCTTTTCTTCTAATTTCTTTGTGTGAACATCCTCAGTTTTCTTGTGAGCTAAAAACTCATCTTGCTTTTGTTTTCTTTTCTGGATAATTATTGCTTTATTCCTCACTTCACTTTTTTTAGCTTTATCATTAGAAGCTGGCGCAAAATAAGGATATATTACTTGATCATCAAACCTTTGAAATACAATGATATCCCCATAACACTTCTGATCTGCGTAAGCGGTCACTGGTATTATCCCCAAAAGTATTTTAATAAGTAAACTTCTAATAAAGCACTGCATTTTATTCATTTACCAAATTTAAGTATATTTAATGCGGCGTATTAAAGTAGATTTCACATGATTTGTATATTTTTAAAATTCAATGTTTTATGGCAAAAATCACATATTTTTAAAACATCTTGCTGTGTTTCAAATTATTATCGTTTACCCAACAACCATTTAGAAAAACTAATTAAATTATTTTGAATTTCAATGCATTAAAAAGCCGACAGAATGTCGGCTTTTATTTAATCCTGAAAATACATTATTTAATGATTTCCAATAGTGCTCTTTGAGCATTATGCAATTTTTCACCCTCTGCTGGCTCAGCACGCACCCAAGTACCATCTGACTGTAGTAACCAAGCTTGCTGATTATCTTGCAAATAGTTCACGAGGCCTTGTTGATAGATACGTTTTTTCAGTGCAGGATCTTCAACAGGGAAACATGCTTCAACACGGTTAAATAAATTACGATCCATCCAGTCTGCGCTTGAGCAGTAAATACGTGCATCACCATTATTGCTGAAGTAATAAACACGAGTATGCTCAAGGAAACGTCCTACAATTGAACGTACACGAATATTTTCCGATAAGTTAGGTAAACCCGGACGTAAACAGCAAATAGAACGAATAATCAGGTCAATCTGAACACCTGCTTGAGATGCTTCATATAATTTATTGATCAATTGAACTTCTGTTAGAGCGTTCACTTTCACAATAATTTGAGCTTTACGTCCTGCCTTAGCATTGGCAATTTCTTCATCAATAAAGTTGATGAGTTGAGCATGTAAGGTAAATGGCGCATGTAATAGCTTTTTCAATTTCGCCATTTTGCCCATACCCGTGAGTTCTTGGAATATGCGGTGCACGTCTTCACACAGATCTTTATCAGTCGTCATGAGACCATAATCTGTATAAATTCGAGCATTCATCGCATGGTAGTTACCTGTTCCTAAATGAACATAACGCACCAGTTTGTTGTTTTCACGGCGTACCACCATAATCATTTTGGCGTGAGTTTTATAACCTACGATACCGTAAACAACGACAGCCCCCGCTTCTTGTAAAACGTTAGCGACTTCAATATTGGACTCTTCATCAAAGCGAGCGCGCAATTCAATCACTGCAGTCACTTCTTTCCCATTACGCGCAGCTTCCGCCAAAATCTGTACAATTTCAGAGTCAGCACCACTACGGTAAAGTGTTTGCTTGATTGCCAACACTTGTGGATCGCGAGCAGATTCACGAAGTAGCTGAATCACGGGAGCGAAAGATTCAAATGGATGATGAAGCAAAATGTCTTGCTTCTGCATTGCCGAGAAAATGCTCTCGGTCTTTTTAAACACTTTAGGCACAACCGGCGTATGCGAGTCATAACGCAAATGAGGGCGTTTAAAATTTGAAACCAGACGAGCCAAGTTTACAGGACCATCAACTTTGTATAATTGCTCATCGGTTAAATCAAATTCTTCCAATAAGTACTCATAAATATGCTGTGGACAGTTATGAGTCACTTCTAAACGAACCGCGCGACCGAAACGTCGAGAACTTAATTCACCTTTTAAAGCTTTTGCTAAATCTTCAACATCTTCATTTAATGCCAAGTCCGCATTACGTGTAACACGGAATTGATAACATCCAGTTGCAGTCATTCCTGGGAATAAATCTGACACATGCTCATGGATAATGGCAGATAGCATCACGTGATGTTCTTTACCACCTGTTAACTCATCTGGCAGTCGAACCACGCGAGGTAATGAACGTGGTGCTGGTACCACAGCTAAATCAATTTGACGGCCAAAAGCATCTTTACCTTCTAAAGTCACAATAAAGTTCAAGCTTTTATTGACGAGACGTGGGAATGGATGCGCTGGATCTAAGCTAATTGGTGTTAGTACAGGTGCAACTTGCTCTTGGAAATATTTCTTAATCCATGCTGACTGTGCGGGCGTTAACTCACCACGACGGAGGAAGCAGATATCTTCTTCACGTAGCTTAGGTAATATTTCTTCATTTAAAATACGATACTGACGTTCAATCGCGGCATGAGCAGTTTCAGAGATTTTTTGTAGGACTTGTCGTGGGGTTAAACCATCAGGGCTACGACTTTCATTGCCTAGAGAAAATTGCTCCATTACCCCCGCAACGCGAATTTCAAAAAACTCGTCTAGATTGCGTGAAAAAATGAGCAAGAAATTCATTCGCTCGAGCAATGGATGTAAAGGGTCTACCGCTTGCTCCAATACGCGCAAATGGAAGTCAAGAATAGACAATTCACGATTTATATAACGGTCATTATAACTATATTCTATTGGGGTCGTTGGTGTAATCGCTGTATTCATGTCTAACTCAATTCTCTATCCAGCCAAAATCTCTATAAAACAGTATGCTGCAAAAATATGACAATTTGGTAAAAACTAAAAAATTTACACATCTTTAAACATCATTATTCAGGAATCTGGGTGCTATTCATATAACGTAAAATAACGCGTTTTCTATATTGTAGTTTACGATCGTTGCGGTGATCTTGGTAATATTTCGGATCTGGCAATAACGCGGCTAAAAAAGCAGCCTGTTCGCGCGTTAAGCTTCTAGCACTTTTACCATAATAATATTGCGCGGCAGCTTCAACACCATATAAATTCTTTCCAAACTCTACAGAGTTCATATACACCTCAAGAATTCGGCGTTTTGACCACATGCGTTCCATCATCCAAGTTGCGATAGTTTCTTGGCCTTTACGAATAAACGAACGCTTATTGTATAAAAACAAGTTCTTTGCAAGTTGCTGAGACACAGTAGAACCACCAGCAACTACTTCACCCTCTTCATTATTACGCTCTAAAGCAAAACGAATCCCCTCCCAGTCAAAACCATGATGGTGGATAAATTTTGCGTCTTCTCCAGCTAAAATCGCATGTTTGAAATTGTCGCTAATATCATCATAGTCAAGCCACTCATGAATGATCGGCTCGGATGTATCTGACCAATAATCTAATCGCATAAACATGGTGGTATCAACTTCATGTGTACGCCACCAGACTAAACTTGAGAAAATCCAAAGTTGAATGAGGAGAATTGCCCCAATAAAAATTAACAACACGCGAACAATAAAAGCTTTCATGTTCGTCCTGATCTCCTGTATCCAACTTTTTTCATGTTAAGCTGTTAAGCATGTTTATATATAACAAAAGCATAGCATGACTCAATATCAGCCTCCGCACATTAATCGTAAACTCAATGTACAAACTTGGTGGCTGACCGCCCTATTGATCTTAATTAATGTAGGTTTGTTTGTCTGGCAAATTGCAACTGGTGTCGATATTAGCGACCCAGCCATGAAAGATGCTATTCATTGGGGTGCTGATTTTACACCACTTACTTTTTCTGGGCAGCCTGAACGCTTATTTAACAGCATGTTTTTTCATTTTGGTCTTGTTCACCTCATGCTTAACATGTGGGCACTCTATATTTTCGGTAATGTTGCTGAGTCACTATTTGGTCGCTTCTACTTTATAGGCATGTATTTACTTGCTGGCTTATTCGGTAGCCTTCTCAGTAGTTATATGACGATTCAAAATGGACATGAATTACTACAACATTTCGATCAGAGTTTACTTCCTCATGTCAGTGCAGGTGCTTCGGGTGCCGTAATGGGATTAGGTGCTGCGTTAACTGTTCTTTCTTTATTCCCTCCGCTTCCGCATCAAGCTTACATACTCGATAAAAAAGCCTTATTAATGGTTATGGCCATCAATCTTTTTTTTGGTTTTGTCGCAACGGGTATTAATAATGCCGCGCATATTGGCGGCATGATTATTGGAGCATTCCTTGCCCTAATGTGGTACTTAAGCTATGTCAGCAAGTTAAAAAATGTTCTCAAAATCTTAGGGTTATTAGGAGCAGTAATTATTACAGGTGGTTTTTATATGTACTGTGTACAAATCAATTCACCGTTACTTCCACTCTGGCATGAAATCATCATCCAGAACCCAGACATTATTCCTTAACCTACAATTGATTTAACTCTCTTAAACTTTGTAAAGGCGGTAAATTGCACAGGTAACCTAGTCGATAACGACCAATCAGGGCGCAAACCAGCATCATACCAAGAGGTAAAATCAGCCATATTTCAATATGCCACTGTAGGGCCATATTCATTTTATAACTAGCAATGGCACTAATCACTTCTGCAAAACAGCAGGCAACTATGCCTGCTAACAGACCTAAGAACCCAATCTCAAAACTAAGCATTTGCTTCATTTTATTTTTAGATAAACCAAATGAGCGTAGTAAAGCAACTTCACGGCATCGCTCATCCATTAACAGATTTAAACAAGCAATCAGTACTAATACACCCGAAAAACCGACTAATGCTGCCAGTACAGTTACTATTTTAACCAAAACATTCATTAAGCGTTTTACTTCATCTAAAATTCGATCAACATCAATAAATACGGTATTTGAGAACTGCTGAATAATATTGATCATTTTAGGTTGGTCTTGCTTAGGTACATAAAAGCTACCCAAGTAACTTCCAGCATTTTCATCTAAGGTTTTCGGTGAGAAAATAAAGAAAAAGTTAGGGCTAAAACTCTCCCACTCTACACTCCGAAAATTGACAACTTTGGCTTGCAATGTGCCTTCGGGCAAACTAAAAGTAAGCTTATCCCCAATTTGGATTCCCAAACTTTCGGCAGTTTTACTTTCGACTGAAACTTGCCCCACGCCATTAAACTGGGCTTGTCCTTTTGTAATTGCATTGTCATTCGGTAATAGATTTGATTGAGTCAAATTCAATTCACGGCGTAAAGAATTATTTTGCTTTATCGCCTCTTCTGAAAAAGGCACATCATTCTTTGCTATCAGTCGGCCACGAATATTTGGATATAACGGCGTGCTTTGCCAACCATGTTGCTTTAACTGTTGCTCAAAGGCTTTTAAATCAAATGGAGGCAATCCATAAACAAATTGATTCGGCGTACCTTCAGGCAGTTGTTGCTGCCAACGCTCCAATAAATCTGTTCTTAATACGCTCAACACTGTAATAAGACTTAACCCTAAAGCCAATGCAGTAATTTGTAAGGCACTTTGCGATGGAGACCGAATATAAAAAGACAAACGATTTTTCAGCTTTTTTAAGCTACGAAGCAATAACCAAACAACGGCGTAAAGCAAAATACAAAGAATAATAATGGCAGCCAAAACCAGAATGCTGAGCATTAAGTTTTCGCTCAACACCAAACTAAAAACGATCAGGCTAGTGATCCCTGCAAAAAACATAAAAAATAAAGATTTACGAGATTTGGCTTGTTCTCGAATCACTCGAATTGGAGGTGTATTTAAAAGCTCCCAGATGCTTGGCAAAATAAAACCAAGCAATACGATCACACTCGTAAAAATAGCAATGGGTAAAGGCCCGATTAAAAGTGGTATGACCGAAAAACTTAGCTCTAATTGAGGAATCAATTGCAGCATAAGTTGCAGCAGACCAAAACCCATGATCAAACCTAACAGACTTCCCAACACAATTGAAATCGCACTGACAACACAAAGCAATCCAATATATGCCCACAAGATTTGGAACTTACTGGCACCTAAACAACGTATTAAAGCGATATGATCTTGGTTTTGCTGCACATAACGTTGACTCGTTAGAGCGATGGCAATCCCACACAATAAAATCGTTAAAATATTGGCCAATTGCAAAAAGGTATCTAGGTTTTCAAGCGGACGTAATAACCTACTATTTGATTCACTTGCATCACGCAATCGCAAACCAACCGTTTCATCTGGTTCTTTAGAGGTTTGATGCTGTTGCTTAAATTGCTTTGAAAAACTTTGAACCTGTTCAGGGCTACCCGACATTAATAAACGATAGTCAATTCTGCTGCCTGTTTGAATCGCATGCGTTTTAGCAATATCGGCTTGATGAATAATGACAGTTGGCGAAAAGCCTGAAAAACCGAGTTCCTGATTTGAATCACGCACAATCACACCGCTAAAACGGAAGGTAGCGTCAGCAATAGAAACAGCATCACCCAGTTTTACTTTTAATAAATCTGCCGCTCTTTGGCTTAGCCAGACTTCTCCAGACTGAATGCCTTTAGCATGGGGATTAATCTCAAGCTGTCCTCTTAGTGGAAATATGGGCTCTATCGCTTTTACAGTGACCATAACAAACTGATCTTGGGTATGCGCCATTGAACTAAACATGGTGACATGAGTTTGCTTTAAACCAAGCTGCTGCGCCTTTTTATTCCATGCGGCCTCAATCGGCTCATTATTTGAAAGAACTAAATCGGCACCCAGCATTTGTGAAGCTTGCAGACTTACTGCATTTTTAACTTGGTCGTTACTAAATTTCAGAGCAGTTGTTGCACTAATCGCAAGTGATAAGGCAATAATAAGCAGGTACAACCCACCTGTGCGAAAACTTTGTAGTAAAAGTGGTTTTAGAAGATTACGCATAAGTTAACCACCCTGTACTGTCTTTAATCGGCCATCATCTAATTCAATATGACGCTGGCAAAGGGTCGCTAAATTACGGTCATGAGTCACCAGAATCAGAGTCGTACCTAACTCTCGGTTTAAATCAAAGAGTAGGCTTTCAACTTCTTGTGCTGTCTGACCATCTAAGTTTCCTGTCGGTTCATCCGCAAAAATAATTTGTGGTTCTGCAATGAGAGCTCGTGCAATTGCCACACGCTGCTGTTCTCCTCCAGATAAGACTTTAGGTGTTTGTTCAACTTGACGACTAAGACCTACTCGATGCAACCAATCTAAAGCTTTTTTCTCTGCGGTTTTATAATCAAAATCTTTACGCAATCGCAAAGGTAACATGACATTTTCAAGCGCACTCAACTGAGGTAAAAGTTGAAAAGACTGAAATACAAAACCAATATGCTGCATTCGGATCTGGGCACGTTGTTCCTCTGTTAACTGATGAACAGCTTGTCCACACAACCAAATCTCTCCTTCTGATGGCTGATCTAAAGTCGCCAAAATTCCCAATAATGTTGATTTACCTGAGCCAGAACGTCCCGTAATTGCTACCTGCTCCCCTTCAAAAATCTCTAAATCGATATCTTTTAAAATCGTAAACTGATTTTGGTTAATCTGAATAGTTTGTGTAACTTGATGGGCAGCAATGATGGGTTGTGGCATGATGTAAAAAGTCCTATGTATTCAGAATCAGGGTCGAAGTACAAATGTCTAAATCTTTTTTGATTGGTTCTAAAAGCATCATGCTCATCTCATTAAGTATGCTGCCCATGCTTGTATCGGCGAAAACTATTTTGATTTTAGGAGATAGTATCAGTGCCGGTTACGGAATTGATCCCAAACAAGGTTGGGTACAATTACTGCAAAAACGCTTAGACCAACAGTATCCCAAACAACATAAAGTGGTCAATGCAAGTGTTAGTGGAGAAACAACCAGCGGCGCTTTAGCACGACTACCTAAATTACTGCAGACCTATAAGCCCAACGTAGTTGTGATTGAATTAGGCGGAAATGACGGCTTGCGTGGTCAACCACCTCAAATGATTCAAAAAAATCTAGATCAACTTATTCAACTAAGCCAAAAACAAAAAGCCAAAGTTATTCTTTTTGGCATGAAAATCCCGCCAAATTATGGGGCTGCATATAGCAAGGCTTTTGAAAATAATTATAAAGTTGTAAGCCAAAAATATCAGGTGAAATTACTACCGTTCTTTCTAGATGGCGTTGCGGGTCAAAAACAGCTTATGCAAAATGATTTGATTCATCCAAATGCTCAAGCCCAGTCAAAATTACTTAATTTGGCTTATCCATATATAAAAGGTGCCCTATAGGCACCTTTTATCTTTAAGTATTCTTTTTAATATGATCAGAAATCAAAAAAAGTAACTTCACCAGTTTCTAGTGAATATTCAGCGCCAACAACAATCAACTCACCTTTTGCAATCAAACTCTCTAACACAGCCGAACCATGACGTAATTGATTTACCGAAGCAAAAACGTTTGAACGCACCGCATGACATGAAAGTTTTTTCAAATCATTTTTTAAATCAGTTTGCATTAAAATTTCAACTGATGGGCGAACACGGTTCACAATCGACATTAAGTTAGATGATGGCGGGTGATCAGGATTCATTAACGTATCAATTGTTGCTTGAATCGCGCCACAATGACTATGTCCCAATACCACTACAACCGGACAGTCATAACGCTCTGCAGCGAACTCGACACTACCGACTTGTGAAGGTGCAACCACATTACCAGCAACACGGATTACGAATAAGTCACCAAGACCTTGATCAAATACCATTTCTGCTGGAACACGTGAATCTGAACAACCTAATACAATCGCAAAAGGATTTTGATCCTTTGCCATTTCAGCGCGTTCATGATGCGATAAGGTTTTTGCAAGGGAAGTATTTCCATTTACAAATCGTTGATTACCAGCTTTCAGACGATCTAAAACTTCTTGCGCAGTAGGCATTTTATATTTCCATTGTTTTTTCAAGGTTAGAAAGCATTTTAATGTGTCAAAATTTGAATGTCACTGACAAAAAATAAATCCTTTTTCATGAAAAAAATGAAAAGCACCTCATCCTATTTAATGTAGGTTTTACGGCAATTCCCTGCTGTTTAGCGAAAAAATAGACATACTTTGCTTCTCCGATTGACTATAATTTTCTTCATTCCAAACATTTGGCAAATGACTCATTGGCAAAGTTTTTCAATAATTTTTCAAACTCGCTTAAGCATCAAGGATGAAATCAATGACAAGGCTGTCCACATCAATTAAAGCCTCTATGAAAAAAACTGCTACCGCACTGACTGTAGCTTGTAGCTTATTGTCAGTCATGAGCATTTCTCAAGTCCAGGCAGCCGACAATATTGATGTGACGTTCCAGAATGTTTTACAACAAGAACGTAGCTGGGCGGGTTTACAAAGTAAAAGTCTAAAAGTAGGCGATGTGACTTGGTCATATAGCGAAGGCGGCTCTACAACAAAACCAACTTTACTCCTCATTCATGGCCTAGCGGGCAGCCGTGATAACTGGAACCGAGTAGCCCGTTATCTCACAACAAATTATCATGTCATTATTCCTGACTTACCGGGTAGTGGTGAAACTATCGTTTCCCAAGACTTCGATTATTCGGTACCAAATCTTGCAGAAAAATTACGTCGATTTGTTGAAGCTGCAAATTTAAAAGGTCCGATCCACATTGCTGGGCACTCACTCGGCGGCTCTATTGCCCTGCTCTATGCTGGACAATATCCATTTGAAACCAAAAGTTTATTTTTAGTAGATAGCGGCGGTATTTTTCGTTCAGCCAACACAATTTATCTAAAAGATCCTGCTTATCTAAAACAACTCTTAGTATCTAAAAAAGGTGACTTTAATTATTTATTAAAACAAACCATGTTTAATCCTCCGTTTATTCCTAAAGAGTTTTTGCAGGCTCAAGAAAAGTTGATGATTGATCAGGCACCTCAAACACAAAAACTGGTTGATCAACTAATTGCACTTAATAAGGTTTATACGCCAGATTCATTTGCCGTACTTACCAAAACGATTGATGCACCGACGCTCATTTTATGGGGTAAACAAGATAAAATTATTAATGTAGAAGTCGCAAATGAACTGAAACGGCTTTTAAAGAATGCCCAACCTCCCATTATTTTGGAAAACGTAGGTCATATGCCAATTTTGGAAGCTGAACAGTTGGTCATTCAACAATATGTACCGTTTTTATTGAAAGTAGAAGCAAACCAGTCTTTAAAAACGACTACCCCTTAAATAAAACTTTTAATTTGTGAGACCTTATGTCTACCCAAACCATCATTGAAAAACTTATTGAAGCTCATCTAGATTTTTTAGATGAGCAATTTGCTCAGACTCAAGTGATTCAACAAGAGTTTGAGCAGTTTTATCATTGGTTGGGAAGTCGGCAATTACAACACATTTGGACTTTTGAACAGATTCAACGGCTGATTCAAAAGCAGATTCTAGATACACCCGCTTCTGATTTTCTGATTGAACAGATCGCTGAGCATATTCGTTTTGCGCTGATTCATCCTGCAAATGAAACGGCAACTGTTGAAGATGTTATTCCTGTTTTAACGATTGACCGAATTGCACAGTACGTTGCGAGTAAAGAGCAGCACCGAAAAAAACTGATTAAAACGATTGTGAATAACCCTGCCTTTTCAGCACTTTTGACTCAATTGATTCAGCAAACAATGCATGATTATTTAGATGAGTCTATGTCAAAGCGTGTCCCAGGTGTAGGTCGTTTCATGAAAATGGGGAAATCTGTTTTAGAAACCGTAACCGATTCAAATCTAGATGACACGATTAATCATTATTTGCAAAAGAATATTTTAAAACTCAGCCAAATGAGCGAGCGTGTTTTAAACCAACATTTTGACAATGATAAGCTCTACCATTTTCAGGCAAATGTTTGGCATAAAGTTAAAACGATGCCGCTGTCTGTTTTAAAAAATTATGTAGAAGCTCAAGACTTATCAAAAACGGTTGGTTTAGGACATGAAATCTGGGACCACATTCGTCAAACCGATTATTTAAAACAACAAGTACATGATGGAATTTACACTTGGTATGTACGTAATCAGGAACGTAATTTTGACTTGTTACTTCGTGACCTCAATATTGACGAAAGTTTAGTGAAGCATGAACTGACCGCATTGCTTGTACCCGTACTACAACAATTAGTCACAACTGGACATTTAAGACGTCGTGCCCGTGTGTACTTAGAGAAGTTTTATTATTCTGAAAAAGCATTACAGATTTTAAATAACAAAGGCGCTTAAAGCGCCTTTGTTATTTAACTAATTAAAATTTATAAATAATACCTAAATTATAACGACGTCCGTCTAAGACATAATTATAAGTTGCTACATCAATGTCTTTATCAAATAAGTTATAGATGCCTGCCGCAACTTGGATTTTATCAGTCGGCTTATAGTTCATACCAACATCAACCAGTCCATAAGCAGGCTTCCCTTCAGCCATTGAGGTACGGCTTAAATACTCAGAAGTTTTACTACGGAAATTCAAGCGACTCCACATGTTGACTAAGTCATTAACTTGCCAATCTAAAGTGGTATTAAACATATGTTCCGGCATTTCATTTAAAGGTTGACCTTTAAATTGACCACTTTTTTGCTCAGTATCGGTATACGTATAATTGGCATTCATTTTTAAATCTGGTGAAATTAACCAACCAAATGTCGCTTCAACACCTCTCATATTGGCTTTATCCACATTTGTGCGTTGACTCACAAAATCAAAATCTAGACCTAACCACTTACACTCGCGAGCACCTGCATCTCCTGAGCACGTTCTAACTTCTGTAATTTTGTCTTTAAATTCACTATTAAAAATCGTTAAGCCAGCATTCAAATTATCTAAATTATCCCACGCGAATGACAGCTCATAGTTGGTACTTTTCTCTGGTTTTAAATTTGGATTACCTACAATCACTCCAGCAGAACTGCTACCACCTGTAGCTTGTCCCCATTCTGCTACGGTCGCTCGTAGTGCAGGTGTTTTATAACCTGTTGATACGCCGCCTTTAATAATCCAGTTATCATTTAAAGTCCATACACCATATATTTTAGGACTAAAGTGATCTCCAAATTTTTCATCCTGATCCATTCGTAATGACATTGTTAAAGTGAAAGGATCAATAATATTCCATGCATCTTCTGCAAATAATGCCCAGCTATAACGATCTAAATTAGAAACAGGTTGTGAGCCACCTACTTTTAACTGGTTACCTAAATCGTCTAATTCTTCTTTTAAATAGCTTCCGCCCACGCTAAGCGCATGATTTGCGAGTGTGATCTGATTAAGCGTGTTAAATGTAGTATTTACAGCTTCCATATTTCTAGATGGATTGTTATTTTCTTCGCGCTGAATATAAGAATGAGTCTTTACAGGACCGATGTCACCACGGTGCGTTAAACTATATTCTGTACGATAATAGTCTGTTAATGAATCTGCTGGTGGATTACGACCGGTCTGAATAGGTGAAACTGTTTTACCAATTGTGGCATTACGATTTTGGATAGAACGCTGGTATTCAAGCTCAATGGTATGTTGATCATTAGGAGTCAAGCTTAAAGTCGCCCCTCCTGCACGAATTTTTTGTTTGTTGTAACCACCAATAATTTCATCTTCATCTCTTTGTGAAAATGTGCCGTTGGCTTTTAATCCAAGTAAATTCTTAATTAATGGTCCCGACACATAAGTATTGGCTTGGTAAAGATTTCCAGATTTATTATTTTCCTGAATCGTTGTATCTAACTTAACCGAACTGTTCCAAACATCTGCAACTTTTTTAGTAATGATATTAATAACACCACCCATCGCATCTGAACCATATAGGCCAGACATTGGACCACGAATAACCTCAATACGTTCGATACTTTCGATTCCCGGTAACCAACCTTGCTCAATACCTGAATTATCACTATTTGGTCGCACAGAACGTGTATTTACTTTCTTACCATCAACCATAATAACGGTATATGCGCTACCCATTCCGCGAATACTGATATCAGATGAACTCCCACCACCAGTAACAACCACGCCTGGTACATCTTTAAGTGCATCAGTTACATCACGATATGCTTTTTTATTAATTTCATCTTGAGTTAAAACAGAAATAGAAGCGGCTGCCTTTTTTATATTTTGTTCAAAACCACTCGCTGTTACGACTATTTTTTCTAATTGGGTAACTTCTTTTTTATTTTCACTTGAAGAATCAACTAAATTATTTTCATTTTCAGAAGCGTAAGCCATAGGAAACATAACTGTAAATATCGATAGAGATAATACAGATTGGAAAATATATTTAGTCATATCCTGCTCCAGCAGATCAAATAATGGATAAATTGTGAATTTCACCTTAACAAATGTAACAAAATTAAATAAAAAGATAAATAATATTGATAATTATTTTCAATTAATAGGTATAAAAAAACCTCATTTTGAGGCTTTTTTATTTCACTTTTCAAATAAATTAATTATTTGAAATAAGCACCTTCTGCTTGCGTATGGTCAGTTTGGTCAACCACACGTTGAAGCTCAGGAATGTTCTCTCTTAGAGTGGTTTCGACACCTTGTTTCAAGGTAACGTCAATTGCTGAACAGCCTTGGCAACCGCCACCAAATTTTAATACAGCAGTTAAACCGTGTTCTGGATCATCTTGTACTTCTACCAAGCTACAATTTCCGCCATGCCCTGCAAGACCTGGGTTAATTTCTGCTTGAAGAATGTAAGTAATACGTTCTTCAATTGAAGCATCTGGACCAACACGTGGAACTTTAGAATTTGGAGCACGGAAAGTGAGCTGACCACCAAAACGGTCTTTGTTGTAATCGATTACGGCATCTAAAAGATAAGGAATAGATGGCGCATCAATATACGCAGGAAAATCAGGATAATCCTGTTTATAATCCGTTGGAATCACTTCTTCTGGCGCACTATATGCCATACAGCATTCCGCACGTGGCGTACCCGGATGCTCAACAAAAATTCGAACGCCAATTCCCGGAGTATTTTGCTTCGTTAGTAAATCGTGCAAATACTCTTGTGCAGATGGTGTAATCAAAAGGTTTGGAATTTCTTCTGCAACAGCAGTGTTGGTGTTCTCAGTCGACATAACAATATTCCTCAAGCTGATGCCTTTATATTAACCGAAGATGAGGTAGATTTAAAAAAAATCAACTAAATTTGTCGGATTTATACACAACAGGGTTTCAAGTTAAGTTTTTAATGGCATTATTGACCTCAGTATTGATCATTTTTTAAATATTTCTTATGTTGCATTTGCCGTTTAACCATACCATTACCCTTATTATTATTACGGTCATTGTCTCTTTACTTGCATTTAGCAATCAAAATGTAATGAACCGCCTGATCTTTTGGCCACCAGCAATGCAACGTGGGCAGTTTGATCGTTTCATCACGCATGGTTTTATTCATGCCGATGGAACACATCTACTTTTCAACATGATTACCCTATTCTTCTTTGGCAGTATTATTGAAAGTTTTTATCGCCAATATTTTTATGACATGGGTTTCGTGTTGTTCTATTTAGGTGGCTTAATCTTCGCGATTTTACCAAGCTATTTACAACATAAAAACGATGCGAATTGGGCCAGTCTAGGCGCTTCAGGTGCTGTTTCAGCAGTTTTATTTGCTTATATTCTGTTTCAGCCATGGAAGCTGATTTTTGTATTCTTCATTCCCGTACCCGCTATTATTTTCGCCATTTTATATGTGGCGTACAGTATTTGGGCAGGTAAACGAGGTAATAGTCATATCAATCATAGTGCTCATTTGTGGGGTGCAGCTTACGGGATCATCGTTACCATTTTACTTGAACCTAAAGTTATTCCACATTTCCTAGACCAACTTACTCGCCTTCCTTTCTAAATAGAATAAAACAACGAAAAGCCCGATGTGGGCTTTTCTTTTTTTCTTATTTATTTATCTGCATAAATTCTCAGTCTTTTTTCTGATTTTCTTTGATCAATTCGTTGTTTTGTTTGCAAAAACCATCTGATTAAACTCATGCCAATTCTTTTAATAATTCAGATGATACAATGAAGTACAAAGCAATTTTATCTAGCCTTTCCATTGCATTATTTAGCTTATCTTTGGCTGGATGTAATGACAACGATAATCAAGAAAATGTCGTAAGTACACCTAAGCAACCCAATATCTTATTTATCATGGCTGATGACTTAGGCTATTCAGATTTAGGGGCTTTTGGTGGTGAAATTCATACGCCGAATATTGATAGTTTGGCTCAAGAAGGTCGCCTTTTAACGGATTATCATACTGCCCCGACCTGTTCGCCAACACGCTCTCAACTCATTTCTGGTACTGATCACCATTTAGCTGGTATTGGGGCAATGGCTGAGCTCACACCTGACCATTTAAAGGGACAACCAGGCTATGAGGGCTACTTAAACGAACGCTCGCTATCGATTGCACAAGTACTTAAAGACAATGGTTACCGCACGTACATCAGTGGTAAATGGCATTTAGGACTAACATCTGAAACTAATGCACATGCTAAAGGTTTTGACCACTCATTTACTTTATTACAAGGTTTAGACCATCACTTTAAGCAGGCTCCAAGTGCGTTTAAACGAAATTCAACTTATACCGAAGATGGACAAATTGTTCCTGTTTCAGCATTGCCTGACGACTTTTTCTCGACGAACTATTTTACCGATAAATTACTAAGCTACTTAGATTCAGGCAAAAATAGTGGTAAACCATTCTTTGCTTATGCTGCCTACACAGCACCTCACTGGCCAATTCAGGCACCAGCCGAATATCGCGAAAAATATCGCGGGGTTTATGATGTCGGTTATGATGCAATTCGTAATGCCCGTATTGCTAAGCAAAAACAGCTTGGGATTATTCCTGCAAACTTTGAGGCAGCAGAACCAATTACAACTCAAAATGCCCCACAGAAATATGGAAAGTGGGATGAGTTAACAACTGAACAAAAAGCACTCGAAGCCCGTAAAATGGAAATTTATGCGGGCATGATCGAGAATCTCGATGCCAATGTAGGTCGTATTATTCAATATCTCAAACAAAATAATCTTTATGACAATACCTTAATTTTCTTTGTTTCAGACAATGGCGCAGAAGGTTTTGTACGTGGAGGATATGGCAGTGAATCTGGTTTTGATAACTCTGTAGCAAACGTAGGTACACCTACTTCGTATCATTATATTGGACCACGTTGGGCCGAAGTGAGTGCCGCACCTTTTCACTTGTGGAAAGACACGGCGGGTGAAGGTGCAACGACAGCCCCTGCCATTGTGAAATTACCGAATCAGAAAAAAGCACAAGCAACCAATCATAGCTTTGCATCTGTACTCGATGTTTTCCCAACTTTACTAGATTATGCTCATATTCCAGTACCTCAAGGCCAATACAATGGACGTACTATCAATACGCCAACTGGCTACTCATGGAAATCTGTACTTGAAAATAAAACAACTACGATTCGCCCTGCCAATTTTAGTTTTGCCGATGAGTTACATGGTAGTAAATATGCAAAACAAGGTGATTGGAAAATTGCACTCCAAGGACGCCCTGAATTAGGTACAGGAACTTGGGAGTTATATAACCTTAAAACGGATCGGGGTGAAAGACAAAACGTTGCACAGCTTTACCCAGCTAAAGTTCAAGAGCTGTTATCAGTCTATCAAAAATATACTGAGAAAAATGGTGTGCAGGAATATAACGCCAAATGAGATTAAAACCATTTTTAGTTATCACAATCGGCCTGTCTTTTATGACAGGCTGTAGCCAATCTTCAAAAATTTCTGAGTCTACATCTTCGGCTCAAAAACCAACTTCTTTAGCTGACTTGGGTTCTATTGAAAAGTGTCAACACTACACAGGACTGCCTCAAGGGTGGCTCAAACTACCTACAGCTGGGATGGTTTTAATTGCCGATGGGCATTTTAATTTTGGTTCTGAGAAAGCCTATCCCGATGAACTTAATTTTGGAACAAAACAACGAGAAGTTAAAGGATTTTGGATTGATCAGACCGAAGTCACCGTAGCCCAATTTGCAAGCTTCGTAAAAGCAACAGGCTATATTACCGATGCCGAAAAACAAAAGCAGGCTGCTGTTTTTTCACCAGATTCTGATCATCCACAGCAATGGTGGCAATTAAAATCAGGATATACGTGGAAAACCCCAAATGGTGATAAAGGCGCTGTAGCAAATCCTAATGAGCCTGTGCGATATGTAAGTAAAAATGATGCTGAACATTATGCAGTCTGGCTAGGACGTGATTTACCCACAGAACTAGAATGGGAATATGCAGCTAAAGCCAATTCAAAAACGGATACTCCTTTACATCAAGCTCCTACCAATGAACACCAACATCCACAAGCAAATTATTGGCAAGGTGAATTCCCTTTTCAAAACCTAAATCAAGATCACTTTAAAGGTGTTGCACCCGTTGGATGTTTTGCATCAAACTATTTCAAACTATTTGATACGATTGGAAATGTATGGGAATGGACGTCCTCTCCATATCAAGGTGCTCATGACCAACATATGGGAAATTATTCTGATTTACGACAACAACAAATCACTAGTACCCAATATGTAATTAAAGGCGGATCTTTTCTTTGTGCTCAAAATTATTGTTCCCGTTATCGTAGTAGTAGCCGTTATCCACAGGATTTTGATTTAGCTGCGACACATGTTGGATTTCGAACAATTTTACGATCTCCTTAATTTCTTCTTAATTAGGCTGTTTAAAGATATTTTTTAACCAAAATTAGATCGAAAAATAATCAAAATATTTTTATAGTACAAATGAGAATGATAAAAAAGTGAGAACAACATGAAAACTTTACTTCTTTGCGCCGCAGCAATTTTCACGATGTCTCTATCGGCCTGTGCAGTCCATACTCCCGACGGTAGTATTGTGATTGACCCAGATTCACCACACTACGGACACCCTGGAGACTTTTGCCCACCAGGACAAGCTAAAAAAGGTCGTTGTTAGAAATACCCTCTTTTAAAGTAGTTTTGAAGTTACTCTAAAGAAACAGGCTTCAATCAATTGATAAATTGAATACTAAATGGAGGGTTCCAGCCCAAAAATAGATGGGATGAAACTAGAAAATTATGGTGTAAAAAAAATCACCATATCCCCAAGATTTTTAAAAGACAATCTTACGTTGTCTTCTATCTAGTTTCACCCCAATTCTTTCTTATTTCGTTTGACTTGTCTTATCACTTAAGAAAAAAGTCTAGTTTTTAATCATTTCTGTATCTCTATTATTGATACATTTTGAACATTTTACCTTCAGGTTAAAGCTGATGTATTTGCTTAATACAAAATAATCATTTATGTAACGTAAGTCTATAAAAATGTGAAAAAAATTCAGACAAAAATGAGATGAATTTATCATAATAACTTTCTCTTTCAAGTTTCATCACACAAATAATCAATATTATTTTGTCAGTTATTGCCACTCGTTTCCTTTCATTGGCATAGATAATGTATACATCTGTATATTAACCCAGTCGTATAAACGAGATATTTTATGTCCAGCACAAGTCAAGTCGAAGGTCTACAATTTCCGGTACACGCCTCAACAAAAAAGCAAAGCACATCTCTTACAGGCCAAGAGATCTTGTCAGAGGCTTTATCTATTGTAGATAATAAAACCGCACAACAAGTGTTGAATGAAAAAAACTGGCGAAAAAACTATCCTGAATATTTTAAAGCACTTGTTAAACAAGGAATTTCTAACAGTAACAACCCAATTACTATTGCGAAGCAAGGTTTGCATAAAGCTCACCATATTTTTGATTATTATCGTGATAATAAACACTACCTTTTAAAAGATGCCGTTCATATTGCTTCATCTAAACCACTTTATACAGTAAAACTTAAAGGTGAAAGTGACGTAGCACCTGAATGGTATGTTCCTTATAAAGGACAAAAATTAAGTGGACAAAGCTTATTAAACCAAATTCAACGCTGGGAAGTGGCTGGTATTATTGAACCAAGCCATGCAAAGGCTTTGCGTGAAGCTATTGCTCACCCAGAATGGTTCGATTTATCTGACCGTACCATGGTGCTGTTTGGAGCTGCGTCAGAAGCAGGTCCTCTCCCTTGGTTAGCTAAATGGAAAGCGAATATTGTTGCGGTAGATTTACCAAACTCACGAGTCTGGGGCAAAATCTTAAATACGATTCAACAAGGGAATGCCACACTCATTGCACCATGTTTTGAATCAATTGATTCTTCAGCAAAAGCTTCTGAGTTAAAAGATAAGCTAGGTGCAAATTTACTGACTCAATTACCAGAAATTGCGCAGTGGTTGGTTCAGTTTCCACAAAAGTTAGATTTGGCAGCAATCGCCTATTTAGATGGTGAAAAGCATGTCCGTGTTTCCATGGCCATGGACAGTATCATGCAATATGTAAGCGAGCATAAGCCTGATACGAGCCTTATGTTTATGTGTACACCAACCGATGTTTATGCAGTACCAAAGGAAGTTGCAGAGGCTGCTCAAGAGAAATTTAAAGCACGCAAAAAAATACAAAAATTAGCTGTGAAAGGTGTTTCCACACTTTCTCTCAATCGTTTTTTTCAAGCGCCATATCAAGACTTGGTTACATGTGAAAATGGAAAAACTTATGGTATTGCTGACTGTTTAGTGGTTGAACAAGGACCAAACTATGCTTTGGCAAAACGTATTCAACAATGGCGTGCAATTTTGGCTCGCCATCAAGGGCAACGTGTCAGCATTAATATTGCACCATCGACAACAACTCACTCAGTGACTAAAAATCCATTGCTGAAAGCAGCTTTTAATGGCGCAGAGCTTTTCGATGTAGAAGCATTTAGCCCTGAAACCACCAATGCCATTATGGCAGCGCTCTGGATTCATGATTTAAGAAATGAGTCTTCTGTGGCAAATCCTGAAACTGTATTGGATCATCCACTTGAGCTGATGATGGAAGGTGCTAACCATGGTGGATTATGGCGTGTGGCTTATTTAGCAAGAACTGCCCTGCCTTTCGCTGCAATTTATGGCTTTGCTACCGAAAAGCTACCTTTTAGAAAGTCATCTAAAAAATAATTTGATTAAAGCCCAATCCTAGAATTGGGCTTTTTTCTAAAGTGTCTTTATTTACCTTGAAAGTGCGATAGATATTTTTGCATTTCATCAGGTGGCACCATACCGCCTCCAGTCGCCCATATCACATGATTTGCCTGCTGCAACTGCTCAGCTGTTAACTGATGTAAAGCCAAATAATCAGAGTTAGTCTGAACATAATACGGTCCCATCATGCCTGCTACCGCAGAAGGCTCCAGCTGAATATTCTCAGTTTGATTTAAAAGCGCAATGAGCTCATATAAACGTTCATCATGAATGGTGTAGTAACCGTCGATTAACTGTTGCATCGCACGACCGACAAAACCTGAAGCACGCCCTACCGCAAGACCGTCTGCTGCAGTAACGTTATCAATACCAATATCATTTACTGAAATCTGATCATGCAAACCTGTGTGGACACCAAGTAACATACACGGCGAATGGGTTGGTTCTGCAAAAATACAATGTACATGCTCACCAAAAGCAAGTTTTAGTCCAAAACTCACCCCACCAGGACCACCACCGACGCCACACGGCAAATAAACAAATAATGGGTGTTCAGCATCGACTTTAATTTGGTTTTGCTCAAATTGCTGTTTTAAACGTATTCCTGCAACGGCATAGCCTAAAAACAATGTTGTTGAGTTTTCATCATCAATAAAAAAGCAGTGAGGATCTTGCTCTGCGGCTTTACGCCCCTCTTCAACAGCTACGCCGTAATCACTCGCATATTCCACAACATTAACGCCCAGGGAACGTAGTTTGTCTTTTTTCCACTGTCTCGCATCAGCCGACATATGAACAGTGACTCTAAAGCCGAGTTTGGCACTCATAATGCCTATAGAAAGTCCAAGATTGCCTGTAGAACCCACTGCAATTTGATACTTAGAAAAGAAAGCCCGAAATGAATCTTGATCTAATTTACTATAATCATCTTCTGATTTGAGTGATCCTGCCTGCATGGCAAGTTTTTCAGCATGAGTAAGAACTTCATAAATACCACCACGTGCTTTAATAGAACCTGAAATAGGTAAATGACTATCCTTTTTCAGCCAGAATTTTCCATTAAGTTGTACTTGTTTCGCTGAAGAAAGCGCTTGTTGCATATGAGCAATTTCAACAATATCTGATTCAATTTTTCCGTGTTGTGCTTGAGTTCCGGGAAATACCTTTGCCAAATAAGGTGCGAAACGCGCTAGTCTTGCTTCTGCTTCACTTACATCCTTAGCGGTTAGTCCAACTTTTTCTAAAGCTTCTTTTAAAGGATAACGATGAGGTGTAAACCAAAATGTTTCTTGATAGGCTTGAAGTGTTTCAATAAGTGGAAATTGTTGTTTTAACTGATCTATTTGAACCGCATTCATAATATATCCTGATATAAAAGTTTAAGCCCAGCCTATAAAGCTGTTTGATAACCTATAACAACTTATTAATTTATAGATGAATGTATATGAAAAATAGTCCTAATTTTAAAAACTAAACAAATAAAAAAGCCACTGTGAACAGTGGCTTTAATTTTTTAAATGCTTTTATACAAACTGTAAGAATAACCAGTACAAACCACCTGACAAGCAGATTGTTGCAGGAAGAGTAAATACCCATGCAGATAAAATTGTCTTCACGGTATTAAAGTTTAAACCTGATTTATTCGCGACCATCGTACCCGCAACAGCACTGTTTAAAACGTGTGTTGTTGAAACCGGCATACCTAAACCATCGGCAGCTGCAATTGTACTCATTGCGACAAGCTCAGCAGACATCCCTTGACCATAAGTCATGTGATGCTTACCAATACGCTCACCTACAGTCACAACAATACGTTTCCAACCCACCATTGTGCCTAGGCCAAGTGCTAAAGCAACCGCGACTTTTACCCAAGTTGGAATGTATTGTAAGAATGAATCTAAGCTACTACGGTATTCTTTCACAAGTTTCTTTTGTGATTGATCCATTTTTGGTAAAGCATCCGCTTTATCCAAACGTTTAAATGTAGTGGTGCTTAAATACATGTCATTACGAATTTCGCTAATTGCAGCTTCAGGAATATCTTTTAAGTTGCTATAGCTAGAAACGCGCTCACCCAAATGATCAGTCATACTTGCCAATGCAGGCATAACTTCCGGAGTTTGCTGTTTAGTTTGAATATAGGTAGTCAGAATAACACGTGCTTTTTCATCGGTTAATTCTGGCTGATTTTGATTCAAAAATACGGCAGTTTGAGAAGAAAGCTGATGGAATGATTGAATTTGTTGTGTATCAAGGTTTTTATTTAATGAATAAGCCAACGGCACTAGACCAACCAAAATCAGCATGATGAGTCCCATACCCTTTTGGCCGTCATTAGAACCATGTGCAAAACTTACACCTGTACAGGTAAAAATTAAAATTGCACGAATGATTGCTGGTGGTGGTTTATTACCTTCAGGCGGCTGGAATAATTCTAACTGGCGCTTAAAAATAGTTTTAACCAACAAGAATACAATCGCTGCAAAAGCAAAACCAATTAAAGGTGAAAATAATAATGCCTTACCGACTTTAATCACCTGATCCATGTCTACACCACTGGTTGTTACGCCAGTCGATGCACTCAATAGATGGTTCATAATACCCACACCCAAGATTGAACCAATCAAGGTATGAGAGCTTGAAGCAGGAATACCTAAGAACCATGTACCTAAGTTCCATAGAATCGCAGCAATAAGCAATGCAAAAACCATTGCGAAACCTGCACCACTGCCCATATTCATAATCAGTTCAACAGGCAACAATGCAATAATGCCGTAAGCGACTGCGCCGCTTGCAACCATTACCCCAAGGAAATTACAAAAACCAGCCCACATGACTGCAACCGGTGCTGGTAAAGCATTGGTGTAAATCACTGTTGCTACTGCATTTGCAGTATCGTGGAAGCCATTTACAAACTCAAAGCCTAAAGCAATCAAGAGTGCAGTTGATAAAAGAATAACTGAATAAAGACTCAAAGGTGGTACATGTGCTAAATCAGCACTCACCTGAAATCCAATATAAATAAGTGTTGCAACAATAATCGTCAGAAACACCGGCATAAAAAATTTAGGTGTCGGGACATGTACATTCGTCGATTTGACTTGCAGGTTTGCCGCAAGTTTTGAATCCGAAACAGGGGGTAGATTAGAATTCATGCAGACGGTAAGAGGATAAAAAAATCCTCTGTATTCTTAAATTAAATTATGACAATTATATGACAAAGCAGCGCCCGATGAAGTCAATTTTTCATATTTTGACCTCATTTGATGCACCTTTCCTCTACGATTTTTATTTTTTTATAAAAATACAATAACTTACATAAGTCCCCACCCATCTAATTTATGACTATTTTTGAAGCAAAAAGATCTAAAAAATTACCTAAACGGCTATTTTTTAAACACCACAATTGTCATAAAACCGAATATTGGAGATGAAATATTTCAATATCATGATCATTTGATGAATATTTGATGAAAAATCACTCGCCACTTTGTCATAAAGTACTTGTTTAGGGGATGATTTACAGTGAATGATGGGTCGTTATAGGTCATCTATTGCGCAACTATTCTGTTACAATAGCGCCGCATTTTTAAATTCGTACAATATCGGGGTTTTATATGTCCACGCTTGCCACCCTAAAAGCGCTTCTTGCCAAACGTATTCTGATTATTGATGGTGCAATGGGTACCATGATTCAGCGCCATAAATTGGAAGAAGCAGACTACCGTGGTGAGCGTTTTGCCGATTGGGCACATGACTTAAAAGGTAACAATGATCTTTTAGTTCTGACACAGCCTCAAATCATTCAAGGTATTCATGAAGCTTATCTTGATGCTGGTGCAGACATTATTGAAACCAACAGCTTTAACGGCACGCGTGTCTCAATGTCTGATTACCACATGGAAGATCTTGTTCCAGAGATTAACCGCGAAGCAGCACGTTTAGCTAAAGCGGCTTGTGAAAAGTATTCGACTCCAGATAAACCGCGCTTTGTAGCAGGTGTGCTTGGGCCAACATCACGTACTTGTTCAATTTCACCTAATGTAAATGACCCTGCCTTTCGTAATATCACCTTTGATGAGCTAAAAGAAAACTATATTGAAGCGACTCATGCGCTGATTGAAGGCGGTGCAGACATTATTCTAATTGAAACCGTTTTCGATACCTTAAACTGTAAAGCAGCAATTTTTGCAGTTAAAGAAGTCTTTAAACAAATTGGTCACGAATTACCAATTATGATTTCAGGGACTATTACCGATGCATCAGGTCGTACCTTAACAGGTCAAACTGCTGAAGCTTTCTGGAACTCTGTACGTCATGGCGACTTGTTATCGATTGGCTTTAACTGTGCACTTGGTGCAGATGCAATGCGCCCTCACGTTAAAACGATTTCTGATGTCGCAGATACGTTTGTTTCAGCACATCCAAATGCTGGCTTACCAAACGCTTTTGGTGAATATGATGAAACACCAGAGCAAACTGCGGCATTCTTAAAAGAATTTGCAGAAAGTGGCTTAATTAATATTACCGGTGGTTGCTGTGGTACAACGCCTGACCACATCCGTGCAATTGCCAATGCGGTAAAAGATATTTCACCTCGTCAAGTTCCTGAAACTGTACCGGCTTGTCGTTTAAGTGGTTTAGAACCATTTAATATTTATGATGACTCACTTTTCGTAAACGTGGGTGAACGTACCAACGTTACAGGTTCAAAAAAATTCTTACGCTTAATTCGTGAAGAAAACTTTGCCGAAGCTTTAGAAGTGGCACAGCAGCAAGTTGAAGCTGGCGCACAGATTATCGACATTAATATGGATGAAGGGATGCTCGATTCGCAAAACGCGATGGTGCATTTCTTAAACCTTGTAGCTTCCGAGCCAGATATTTCACGTGTGCCAATCATGATTGACTCATCAAAATGGGAAATCATTGAAGCTGGCTTAAAATGCGTACAAGGTAAACCCGTTGTTAACTCGATTTCATTAAAAGAAGGTTATGACGAGTTTGTCGAAAAAGCTCGCCTGTGCCGTCAATATGGTGCTGCGATTATTGTCATGGCATTTGACGAAAAAGGTCAGGCCGACACTGCTGAGCGCAAACGCGAAATCTGTAAACGTTCTTATGATGTATTGGTTAACGATGTAGGCTTCCCTGCTGAAGATATTATTTTTGACCCGAACGTGTTTGCAGTAGCAACAGGTATTGAAGAACACAATAACTATGGCGTCGACTTTATTGAGGCCACAGGTTGGATTAAACAAAACTTACCTCACGCCATGATTTCTGGTGGTGTATCGAACGTTTCGTTCTCATTCCGCGGTAATGAACCTGTTCGTGAAGCGATTCACTCTGTGTTCTTGTACCATGCCATCAAGCAAGGAATGACCATGGGTATTGTAAATGCTGGCCAAATGGCAATTTATGATGATATTCCAGCCGAGCTAAAAGAAGCAGTTGAAGATGTCATCTTAAATCAAAACCAAGGTGAGTCTGGTCAGGCGGCGACTGAAAAATTGCTTGAAGTGGCTGAAAAATACCGTGGACAAGGCGGTGCTGCAAAAGAAGCTGAAAACCTTGAATGGCGTAATGAATCTGTAGAAAAGCGTCTTGAATATGCATTAGTTAAAGGTATCACGACTTATATTGATGAAGATACCGAAGAAGCTCGCCTCAAAGCTAAACGTCCTTTAGATGTAATTGAAGGCGCTTTGATGGATGGTATGAACGTGGTTGGTGACTTGTTTGGTTCAGGCAAAATGTTCTTACCACAGGTTGTGAAATCTGCACGTGTCATGAAACAGGCTGTGGCTTGGCTCAACCCGTACATTGAAGCTGAAAAAACAGGTAGCCAATCTAAAGGTAAAGTCCTCATGGCAACTGTTAAAGGTGACGTACACGATATTGGTAAAAATATCGTAGGCGTAGTACTCGGCTGTAATGGTTATGACATTGTTGATCTTGGTGTAATGGTACCTTGCGAGAAAATCTTGCAAACTGCTATTGATGAGAAATGTGACATCATTGGTTTATCTGGCCTGATTACCCCATCTTTAGATGAGATGGTGTTTGTTGCGAAAGAAATGCAGCGCAAAGGGTTTAACATTCCTTTATTGATTGGTGGTGCGACTACTTCTAAAGCACATACAGCCGTAAAAATTGATCCTCAGTATCAAAACGATGCGGTGATTTATGTGGCTGATGCTTCACGTGCTGTAGGTGTTGCAACAACCTTACTTTCGAAAGAAATGCGTGGAAACTTTATTGCAGAGCACCGTGCGGAATATGCCAAGATTCGCGAGCGTTTAGCCAACAAACAGCCAAAAGCTGCAAAATTGACTTATGCAGAGTCAGTTGAAAACGGTTTTAAAATTGACGAAAGCTATGTACCACCAAAACCAAATCTTTTGGGAACACAAGTTCTCACTAACTACCCTCTTGCAACCCTTGTAGAGTATTTTGACTGGACACCATTCTTCATTTCTTGGAGCTTGGCAGGTAAATTCCCGAAAATTTTAGAAGATGAAGTGGTTGGTGAAGCTGCAGCAGATTTGTACAATCAAGCTCAAGCGATGTTGAAAGATATTATCGACAATAATCGTTTTGATGCACGTGCTGTATTTGGTATGTTCCCTGCTCAGCGCACTAACGCCGACACAGTGAGCGTATTTGATGAAGCTGGTCAAAATGTTACACATACTTTTGAGCACTTACGTCAGCAATCTGACAAAGTGACAGGCAAACCAAACTTGTCTTTGGCAGATTACATTCGTAGTGACCGTGAGCAACAGGATTACTTAGGCGGATTCACTGTATCGATTTTTGGTGCAGAAGAATTGGCAAATGAATACAAAGCCAAAGGTGATGACTACTCTGCAATTTTAGTTCAGTCACTAGCCGACCGTTTTGCTGAAGCCTTTGCAGAACACTTGCATGAACGCATTCGTAAAGAGTTCTGGGGTTATAAAGCTGATGAACAGCTTAGCAATGAAGAACTGATTAAAGAGAAATACGTCGGTATTCGCCCTGCCCCAGGCTACCCTGCTTGCCCTGAGCACTCTGAAAAAGCAGTGTTGTTTGATTGGTTAGGTTCTACCGACAAAATCGGTACTAAACTCACTGAACACTTTGCAATGATGCCACCATCTTCGGTAAGTGGTTTCTATTATTCGCACCCTCAAAGTGAATATTTTAATGTGGGTAAAATCTCTCAAGACCAACTTGAAGATTATGCGAAACGTAAAGGTTGGACACTGGATGAAGCTAAACGTTGGTTAGCGCCGAATTTAGATGATTCGATTGTTTAAGCTTTTAAATAACCCCGTTTAAAAAATAGGGCGTGAAGGTAAATCCTGTCACGCCCTCTTCAATTTGGTAAGTTAAGATTTCTAATTCAAATGTGACTTAATCTTCTCTTTAACTGCTTCAGTTGAAATACCATAGCGATCATGCAAAGTAGGTAATGCCCCTGCATCTAAAAATGCATCAGGCAAACCAATCATGTCAAAACGAGGATGTTGTCCATTTCTTAGAAGTAGTGAGCCAACTGCTTCGCCTAAGCCACCAATGACTGAATGATTTTCGGCAGTTAAAACAGGTCGGCCACCTTTTGCAACTTCATCCAAAATGGTTTGTTCATCTAAAGGCTTAATGGTAGGCACATGCAGCACTGAAACTTCAATGCCCTCTTTTTCAAGGTCTTCGGCTGCCTCAAGCGCACGCATGGTCAATAAACCAGTGGAAATAATGAGTAAATCTTTACCCGGTTTAATCACCTGTGCCTTACCCAATTTAAACTGGTAATTGTATTTATCGAGTACTAATGGAACCTGACCACGTAATAAACGCATATATACAGGGCCATTATGCGCAGCAATTTGTGGAATTGCCTGTTCGATTTCTAAGGCATCACATGGGTCAATGACCATCAAGTTCGGCATAGCGCGGAAAATCGCAATATCATCTGTCGCTTGGTGACTTGGGCCATAGCCCGTAGTTAAACCCGGAAGTGCTGCCACAATTTTGACATTCAGGTTATCTTCTGCAATCGCCATACAAATAAAATCGTAGGCACGGCGTGATGCAAACACGGCATAAGTTGTTGCAAAAGGAACAAATCCTTCACGAGCAAGTCCTGCTGCTGCACTCATCAAAAGTTGTTCTGCCATACCCATTTGGAAAAACTTGTCTGGGTTTTCTTTAGCAAAAATATGCAGGTCTGTATATTTTGATAAATCTGCTGATAAACCTACGATATCGTCACGCTCTTTTGCCAAGGCATTCAGTGCATGGCCAAATGGTGCTGGTTTGGTCGGTTGACCCTCGGCAGCAATAGAAGCAATCATTGCCGAAGTGGTTAGTTTTTTCTTAGGAGGATTGGCTAACTGGCTCATGGTGTATTCCTTACTGTCCGTAGTGGGTCAAAATATTTAAAGCGTCATCCCATTCATGTTCATCAACACGAATGAAGTGTGTTTTTTCACGGCTTTCCAAGAACGATACGCCCTTACCCATTTTGGTGTCACAAATAATGACGCGTGGGCATGTTCCTTCATGGTTTCGTGCTTGGTCGAATGCCGTAAGTAAAGCTTCCACGTCATTGCCATCTACGCGCTGCGTGTACCAACCAAATGACTGCCAACGGTCTACAATCGGCTCAAACGCTAAAATTTCGCTTGAGTGTCCATCTGCTTGCTGATTATTCACATCAATAATCGCAATCAAGTTATCTAGTTTCCAATGAGAAGCAGACATTACAGCTTCCCATGTTGAGCCTTCATTTAGCTCTCCATCGGACAGTAAGTTATAGACAAAAGCATCTGATTTTTTCTGTTTCAGTCCTAGACATGCACCGACTGCAATTCCAAGACCATGACCCAATGAGCCACCTGTAATTTCCATGCCCGGTGTATATGAAGCCATGCCCGACATCGGTAGACGGCTGTCATCTGCACCGTAGGTTTCAAGTTCTTCAAGCGGGATAATTTTTGCTTCAATTAAGGCTGCGTAAAGTGCAATCGCATAGTGCCCAATAGACAGATAAAAACGGTCACGGCCTTCCCATTCAGGGTTTTCTGGCTGATATTTCATGGCATGGAAATAAGATACTGCCAGTAGATCTGCTGCACCTAAAGCTTGTCCGACATAACCTTGACCTTGTACTTGCCCCATACGTAAAGCATGTTGGCGAATGTGGTAGGCACGTTGTTGCAACTCGGCAATTTGGCCTGCTTTATCAACATTTAATATTGTCATTTACTATTTCCTTATTAACGATTGACCAGTTTTGCCGGAACACGCAGAACCAGACTGGCACCGAAAATTAATACTGCTGTGATTAAGAACATGCCGATTGCATTGGAACCTGTGTTGGTAGTAATCCAACCAATTAGATAAGGTGAGCAAAATCCGGCAAGGTTAGCGAAACTATTCACTGCTGCAATACCTGCCGCTGCGGAAACACCACCCAAAAAGTTGGTCGGTAGCATCCAGAATAAAGAGGATGCCGTCAGCACACCTGAAGCTGCGATGCAAAGGCAAATTAAAGAGAGCGTTAGATTTGAAGCGAATAAGGTCGCAAATGTGAGTGCTATAGCACCTGCACACATCGGGATAATTAAGTGCCAGCGGCGTTCTTGGAAATGGTCACCGCTACGCCCTGCCAAAATCATGACCACAATGGCACACATATAAGGCAGGCTTGTGAGCAAACCGATATGCCAGTTATCGCTAATGCCTGAGTTACGAATAAGAGTTGGCAACCAAAAGGTAATGGCGTATTGGCCCATCACTACACAAAAGTAGATGCCCGCCAGTAACCATAACCGTTTATCTGCGATGAAATCTTTAACGCTAGCATGACCTTCTTTGTGCTGGTTATCTTGAGCAAGCTCTTGCTTCACCAAGTTTTTTTCGTCTTGGGTTAACCAGTTAGCATCTTGAATAGAGTCTTTTAAAACAGCGAGTACCAATAGGCCAACAAGTACAGTAGGAATAGCTTCGATCACAAACATCCACTGCCAGCCAAACCAACCATGTACACCGCTCATCCGGTCCATGATTAAGCCTGAAAGCGGCCCACCAATCATTCCCGAAATTGGAATCGCGATAAACCAAAGTACAGTCATGCGTGCACGGCGGTAAGACGGGAACCAGTAAGTAAGATAGAGCAACAATCCCGGAGCCAAACCAGCTTCGGCAACACCCAGTAAAAAACGTAAGGTGTAAAATTGCCATTCGGTTTGAACAAAGGCAAAACAGCCTGACAAAACACCCCAAGTAATCATGATACGGGCAATCCAACGTCTCGCACCTACCCTATGGAGTACAATGTTACTTGGCACTTCACAGAGAAAATAACCAATAAAGAAAATCCCTGCGCCTAACCCATATACAGCTTCACTAAACTGTAAATCGCTCATCATCTGGAGCTTGGCAAAACCTACATTTACTCGATCTAAATAGGCACAAAAATAACAAAGCATTAAAAATGGCATGAGCCGAAATGCAATTTTTCGATACGCCGATTTACGAACCGTTGTATCTACTTCAGATGAAAATACTGTATCCATCATGCGAATCCCTTTACATTTGGCCACAGTATCCTCTTGTGACCATCATTCTATTTTTAGTTTTTAAATGACAAGCCTTAATGAATCAGCATGCCACCATTTACATCGAGTGTGACACCAGTTAAGTAAGCTGACAGATCACTTGCCAAAAATAATGCTGCATTTGCAACATCTTGTGCTTTACCTAAGCGGCCAAGTGGAATACCTGCCAAAATGTCGTGACGACGGTCATCATTCATTAAACCGCCAGTAATATCAGTCTGGATCAGCCCCGGAGTAAGAGAATTTACACGAATCTGATCTCCACCAAACTCACGAGCCATCGCTTTTGCCAGACCTAACACACCTGCTTTTGCAGCGCTATAATGTGGCCCGCCAAAAATACCACCGCCGCGTTGTGCTGAAACTGAAGATAGGCACACAATACTTCCACCACCATTTGCCTTCATTGATGGAATAACAGCTTGCGACATAATGAGTGTTCCGCGCAGGCTAACATCTAAAATGCGGTCATAGTCATTGCGTTGAATATCAAGTGTTTTAACTGGCTGAGTAATACCCGCATTGTTAATTAAAATATCAATCTTGCCATAGTGCTGTAATGCTTGTTCAACAGCTACTTTGACCTGTTCTTCGTTCGCAACGTTTGCAGCAAGGCCTAAATGTCCTTCACCAAGCGCCTTTGCAGCGTTTTGGCTTTGAGCAAGATCTAAATCAACAATAATGACTTTGGCACCTTGTTGTGCAAAGATTTCTGCGGTTGCTCGCCCAATTCCACGTTCTGATGCTGCACCCGTAATTAATGCCACTTTTCCTTGTAGTAACATGTTCAATCCTCTTTTTACGCTTTATTTCCTGAGTTCTGACTTAGAATCTCTTTTTTCACAAAGCCCAGCAATCAGCTCGAATTCAACAAGGCATGAAAAAAATTCATGTCTATGCTATTTTCAAATAAGTTTTAGAGATAAAATCGGATCATTTCATGGATAGCAGTGAAAACAATTTCAATCAGATGCCCTCAATTAAAACATTACAGGCTTTTGAACAAACCGCCCGTTTCGGCAATGTTGCCAAGGCAGCGGAGCATTTGAATCTCACGCCTTCCGCAGTGAGTCATCAAATTGCTAAGCTTGAAGAAATGATTGGGCAGAGTTTATTTATTCGTGGTGCCCGTGGTGTGACACTGACCCCTTCTGGCGAACGCTATTTTCAAGATGTCACGACCATTTTGCATAACCTGATGTTAGCAACTGAAAAAGCTGCCGATAAAAGCCCGAAAGACAGTTTATATATTCATTCATCCCCAAGTTTTGGTTTGCTTTGGTTGCTCCCTCGCCTCGAGTCATTTAAAGAAAAATTTCCAATGATTCAGGTCAACTTGTCATGTTCATATGAAAATTTGCACTTCACCCGTGACAAGATTGACATTGATATCCGTCATGGTTTGCCCAACTGGACAGGCGTAGAAATCAGAACCATTCGTAATGAAAAGCTGGAAGTGCTTGCATCCCCCAAGCTACTTGAACGTAGTCCTGTGCATAAACCTCAAGATTTATTAAAGAAAGAACTGATTTTATCGCGTTCAACCTTAGTTACTTGGCCCCAATGGTTTGCCCATCAGGGTTTAAGCATTCCTGAGTTTCCCTATACTTTGAGTTTTGACCGCTCTTATATGTCACTTGAGGCAGCCACACATGGACTAGGTTTTGTTTTAGAAAGTAATTTACTTACTCAAAATTATTTGGAATCTGGAAAGTTGGTTAGAGTTTTCGCAGATGAGCTGTCGATTCCTATTTCTGCTCATCATTTGGTATACCCACGGACCCATCAGTTTATTCCTAAAATTGAGCTGTTTTTAAGCTGGATTCATGATGAGTTGGCAGATTGAGAAAGTAATTTTTAAATGATTTGAATTTTCTCAACTCTTAAGTGATGCATCATCTCTCGAACAAATACAAAGTAAGTAAAAACATTGCTCATAATTTTAATTTCTTTATAAGCGTAAATTGAACCAGTTTTCCAATATTGAATATTAACCACTCGATTATTATTAACACTACATATAATAAAAACCTCTTTAAAAAGATGAAAAATCAATTTTATATTCATCCAGTCCAACTATTACAATATAGAGTATAAGCATGAAAAAATTAGTAATTTTAGGTGTTACCATTTATAGCTTTGCGCAACTTGCAAATGCAGCAACATTAAATGTAAAGCCATATGGCACAACTCAAGACGGCCAAAAAGTTGATCTATACACCATGAGTAATAACAATGGAGTCTCGGTATCTTTTATTAGTTTTGGTGGTGTAATTACACAAATCTTGACTCCCGATGCCCAAGGCAAAAAAAACAATATCGTTTTGGGCTTTGATGATCTAAAAGGTTATGAAGTTACTGACACCAATGCAGGTATTCATTTTGGCGGATTGATTGGCCGTTATGCTAACCGTATTGGTAATGCTAAATTTAGCTTAGATGGAAAAACGTATAATCTTGAAAAAAATAATGGGCCGAATTCATTACATAGCGGGAATCCTGGTTTTGATAAACGTGTATGGCAAGTTAAGCCCCTCGTTTCTAAAGGTGAAACCGTTAGAGCTTCTCTGAAGTTAACCAGTCCAAATGGAGATCAAGGTTTTCCCGGAAAACTAGATGTAGAAGTAATCTACAGTCTTTCAGATCGAAATGAATTCCAAATTGAATATAAGGCTAAAACTGATCAGCCTACAGTCGTTAATCTCACCAACCACAGTTATTTCAACTTATCAGGCGCTGGGAATAATCCTTATGGCGTACTAGATCATGTGGTACAACTCAATGCAGACCGTATATTGGTAACCGATCAAAACTCTTTACCAACAGGTGAAATTGTCTCAGTTGCAGGTACGCCTTTTGATTTTCGGACGCCTAAAGCCATTGTGAAAGATATTCGAGCGAATCATCAGCAATTGGCCTATGGATACGGCTATGACCAAACTTGGGTAATTAATCAAAAGTCTCAAGGGAAATTAAATCTTGCAGCTAGTGTGGTTGATCCAAAATCTAAACGGACCATGCAGGTTTTAACCACTGAACCAAGTGTTCAAATGTATACAGCCAATCATTTATTAGGAAATATTGTTGGCGCAAATGGTGTGCTCTATCGACAGGCAGACGCGCTAGCATTAGAAACGCAGCACTTTCCAGATAGCCCGAATCAAGCATCTTTCCCGTCTACACGTTTAAACCCAAATCAAACGTATAACAGTGTTACCGTATTTAAGTTTGGTATTCAAAAATAGTTTTTTACTTAGAACTAACGTTATTTAAAAAAGACTCTCAGTTGAATATGACTGAGAGTCTTTTCATTTATTTAACTTTTGTGTTTGGTAAAAATGCAGTTGCAAAACCAAGTAATGGCAACAATGAACATAAACCAAATACCCATTCAATGCCGTTAATATCCGCTAAATGTCCTAAGCCTGCTGCGGCAATACCACTTACCCCAAACATGAGACCGAACATTAAACCTGCAATCATGCCCACACGGCCCGGAACAGCTTCTTGTGCGTAGACCACCATTGCTGCAAAAGCCGACGACAACACCAAACCTGCAATAATTGAGAAAACTGTTGTCCAAAATAAGTTTGCATACGGCATCATTAATGCAAACGGTGCCATACCAACAAATGAAACCCAGATCACTGCTTTACGGCCAATTTTGTCACCAATTGGACCACCTGCAAATGTACCTAAAGCAACGGCTGCCAAAAAGGCAAATAAATGCAACTGAGCTGTTTGAATACTGATATGGAACTTTTGAATTAAGTAAAAGGTAAAGTAGTTACTAATGCTGGCAATGTAGGTAAATTTGGCAAACATCAACACACTAATTGTGCTCAAAGCAATAATTAGCTTACGACCATGCAATTTAGTATGTGCTTGGGTAGCACGTGTAACCACCTGACTTTTAGCATGGCTCACTGTCCAACGGCTTACACCAAATAAAACCCAAATCGCTAAAAGTGCAAATATCACTAAGCCCGCAACTGCATGCTGTCCAAATGGAACAATCAGTAAAGCTGCCAACAATGGGCCAATGGCTGTACCCGTGTTCCCGCCCACTTGGAAAGTGGACTGAGCTGTACCGAAGCGTCCACCCGATGCCATTCGCGCCACCCGCGAAGCTTCTGGATGAAAAGTTGCAGAGCCTACCCCAATTAGCGCAGATGCACATAACAACACAGCAAAACTTGGTGAAAATGCCAACAAAATAATGCCGCAGAATGTGACCACCATTCCGAGTGGGAGCAGATATGGTTTTGGATGTTTATCGGTATAAAGTCCAATCCAAGGCTGGAGCAGCGAACCTGTAATTTGATATACAAACGAGATCAGGCCGACTTGAGCAAAACTCAGCGAAAAGTTTGCTTTTAGCATTGGATAGATGGCTGGTAGCACTGCTTGAATTAAATCATTCAGTAAATGTGCGACCGCCACGGCGCCTACAATCTTAATAATCATTCCCTGAGGCTGATCATTTACAACGGTATTGGCAATACCATCTTTCAATTGTATTGAAGACGTCATACCTGAAAAACTCCAATATTTTTAAATGAGATGCTTATTGTAAATTGTCGCTTATAAAGTTATCTTCCAATAATCATCGTATAAGTGACAATTTTTAGGATAATTTATGTCCGATTCTCTTATTCAGTCTGATTTGTCTGAACTTGTGATTGGACTCTCTTCTGAACATTCTTACCGAGAAATCACCCCTACCCATACGCATACACGTGCACAGTTTTTATATGCGTCTACAGGAAATATTCAGGTTTTTACACCCAATCATGTGTGGATTGTGCCGCCCATGTGTGCGTTATGGATTCCAGCACATGTTGAGCACAGCGTGATTTCACTGAGTCACGTGAAGTTAAATACGGCATTGGTTGAAGTAAATGCAGCCGCTCTAATGGGACAACATTGTTTTATTATTCGAGTCAGTAATCTGCTGCATGAACTTTTAATTCGTTTAAATGAAATTGAACGAGAAGACGCGCCTAATACTGCGACTTCCCAAGAGCTTTCACGTTCTTTACAAATCTTAATTTTTGAAGAAATTCATCGCGCTAATTTGTTGCCTATTCAGATTCCGTGGCCGAAAGACAAACGATTATTAAAAATTTGCCAAGAGTTATTACATACGCCTGACCATTCAAAAGATTTAACAGATTGGGCTGATGATATTGGCGCGAGCTCTAGAACTTTAATGCGTATGTTCCAAAAAGAAACTGGGCTATCTTATCGGGCATGGGTACAGCAAATGCATATTGCACTTGCCTTGAGTAAAATCGCGAATGGTGAATCTATTGCTCAAATTTCAGAGTCACTGGGGTATACAAACCCCAGCGCGTTTAGTGCAATGTTTAAGCGACATCTAGGAAAAACACCTCAACAGTTTAGAAGTGCCGCGATGTCGCTATAAGTCTTTTTTTTAGCGCGGATCTCATGCTTTTCCAATAAATCATCGAAATCATGATAGACATGAAGTTCTCGATCTTTGGCGGTTCTCGCATGATCTAGGCGCTGTTCGGGGTCAACCAAAACAAGGGTATGACCATCATCAATCAGACGGTCTACCCCTTCTAAGAACATACGTTTACCCACATCATGAATAAGTGAAATCTGGGTTAAATCAATCACGATTGTGCTTTGGTCAGTAGTCTCGTCTTGTAAAATACGCAACAACATTTCAGCTTCGGTAAATTTCAATACGCCTCGAAGCACATACACACTTAATGATGCATCCTTGCCTGTACGATAATGGCTTTGGACAATGGTTTGTGCAGAAGGTGTACCTTCCATGAGGTGTAGCCCCATGTCACGAGATAATCGCTCTAAAATATCGATACCTCGAATACTATGACCATGCTCATCCAAACGAGGAGAAAAAGCGGCAATACTCACCTGACCCGGTAACACACCTAAAATACCACCTGCCACACCACTTTTAGCAGGAATACCTACAGTTGAAAGCCAGTCTCCCGCTGCATCGTACATACCACAGCTCATCATGACACTGAGCACTTGTCTAACCACAGATCGGTTCAATAGGCGTTTTCCAGTTTTAGGGTCTACCCCACCATTGGCAAGCACACTGCCCATACGTACCAAGTCTTTAACCGTAACCATGATCGCACATTGGCGAATGTACCCATTCACAATATCGACTGGGTCTGTTTCTAAAATCCCCACAGTTCGCAACATATAACCGATCGAAAGATTACGGTAAGCAGTTTTGACTTCCGAATCATAGACAGACTCATCAAAACTTAATTCGCGACCTGCAAGCTCGCTCATAAAACGGCGTAGAATTTCTGCGCTATGCAAACCATGTTTGACCTGAATCAAGGAATGTACAGTAATTGCGCCAGAGTTGATCATCGGGTTTTTTGGACGGCCATCTTTACCCAATGAAATTTCATTGAAGGCTTCACCTGAAGGCTCTACCCCTACCTTATCAAGCACTGCATCAATGCCAAGCTGTTGTAAAACATAGGCATATACGAATGGTTTAGAAATCGATTGTATGGTGAATTCAACATCATCATCGCCAACCGAATAAATTTCACCATCTACCGTAGACATTGCTAAAGCTAATCGATCTGGGTTTGCATTTGCCAACTCAGGAATATAATCAGCGAGATGACCGCTGTTATCGATGTCACAGGCTTCTATAACATTTGCCAAATAATCTGGGAGAGGGGTTTTCATGGTCAGTAACCTTAAATGAGGAGATTCACAACATCGCGCAAAATTTCAGCACAACCTGCTGATAATATTAAAATTATATCTTTTGTAATGGATTAAAAATCACGATATAAGTATTCTAATTCCGATGTCTTATCTATTTCAAGCTCATTATAGGTTTTTCAAAACTTTAAACTAAAGATTAGATTATTCTTTCTACAAACAAGATCCCATTTAAATGATCGACCTCATGTTGAACAATACGAGCAGGAAAACCATGAAAAACTGTCTCAACCACCTCACCCTGAAGTGTTAAATATTTCACCTTCACCATTTCTGCACGTTCAACTTGTCCACGCTCATCCGGTACACTTAAGCAGCCTTCTTCACCTAAACACACTTCGTTTGAGAACTCTAAAATTTCAGGATTCACCATGACTACAGCTTCCATTTCAGGTGCATCCGGATAGCGTGGATTTGGTCGAGACGCCACAATAATGACGCGTTTAGAGATGTAAACTTGCGGTGCTGCAATCCCTACCCCATTACGCTCAAGCATTGTTGCATGCATAGCGTCAGCAAGCTGATAAAGCCAATTACTGTTTAACTCATTTACCGAAACGGGAACCGCAATTAGTTTTAAAATATCTTCGCCACGCTTCGCGACAGGTAGAACTACACTCATCCTTTGAATCTCTCATTAAACTGGCTATGACAAGTTTTATTGTGTCGCTGAACGACTCAAAAGAAAAGTCATTCCTACATCTGTTTTTGTTTCATCTAAAGCGTTTTTTGTTTTAAAGCTTTTTGTTCTGAGTAAGTCCAATCGACATCGTCCTATAGAACAAATTTCCTCCATTTACTTTTACTTCACTTTTCCATTAATATCCAAACTTCAATTACAACAATTAAGTAAAAAATGGATCAGGACTTAACTTTGCAGGATGCGAACTATCTTAATAAAGAAGATAAACGAACCCTTGCCCTTTCTTCATTGGGTGGAGCTTTAGAATTTTACGATTTTGTGATTTATGTGTTTTACGCCAAAATCATTTCCGACCTCTTTTTCCCAAGCACGCTTAGCCCTTTTTGGGCCATGCTTAATACTTACGGTATTTTTGCAGCAGGTTATTTTTTTAGGCCTTTGGGTGGGGTTGTTATGGCCCATTTTGGTGATTTGGTCGGGCGTAAAAAACTATTTTCGCTTTCTATTTTACTGATGGCACTGCCTACCCTGTTTATCGGGATTTTGCCAACTTTTGAAAATATTGGGTATTTGGCACCACTACTTTTATTACTCATGCGTGTAGTACAAGGGATTGCAATTGGGGGGGAAATTCCAGCCGCATGGACCTTTGTGTCTGAACATGTACCTGAAAGAAAAATCGGACTGGCAAATGGGTTACTCACCGCTGGGCTGTCTTTAGGAATTTTACTAGGCGCGCTCATGTCTTTATGGATTTCACTGAATTTTAGTGAAGGACAAATCCATGACTGGGCATGGCGTATTCCTTTCATTGCAGGTGGTATTTTTGGTTTGGTTGCACTTTATTTACGAACTTATTTAAAAGAAACGCCTGTGTTTAAAGCCATGCAGGCTCGTAAAGAAATTTCAAAAGAAATGCCTGTAAAACAAGTATTAAAAACGCATAAAACAGCCGTTGCGATTGGCATGTTATTTACATGGTTTTTAACAGGCTGTGTGGTAGTGGTGATTTTAGCCATGCCAAATTTATTAACTGGTACGTTTGGCTTTGAGCGCGCACAGACTTTTGAAATGCAAAGTGCCGCGATTGTTATGCAAATGGTCGGTTGTATTTTGGCAGGCTATTTTGCTGACCGTTTTGGTTGTGGCAAAGTCATGATGTTTGGTGCGCTTGCCGTAGCACTCACAGCAGCAGTTTTTTATAACAGTTTGGGGCATGCCGCACATTCAACTATTTTTGGTTTATATATGCTGTTGGGCCTATGCTCTGGTACTGTCGGCATGGTGTCGAGCAGTATGGTTAAAATGTTCCCCGCGCCTGTGCGTTTCTCGGGCATTTCATTTTCTTATAATTTGTCTTATGCAATTGTTGGTGGTATGACCCTGCCTTTAGTGCATTGGCTCAGTCAATATAGTGATATTGGTGCGATGTACTATATTTTCGCGCTGACTATTTTAGCCTTTGTGACTGCTTTTGTATTTTGGAATAAGTTTGAAAAAAACAGATATTAAAAGTTTTTACTCATTAAAAAACCACGCGGATTGCGTGGTTTTTTAATGCAGTTCAGTTTAGAAAGTAAACCCAATATTAAAGTTAATACGGTATAACCATTTGTCGCTGTTTGGCGAGGTTGCAGAGGTATAACCCGTTGAGTTTGTAGAGCCACCAATAATGTTGGAGTTTTTACCCCACGTATAATCCGCCCAAACCATAAATGGTGAAGCAATAAACATCATCCCTGTGGTATTCATTTGCGAGTCTGACCAATCATCACGTTTTTTATCGAGATAACTATAGTCATTATAAAACTTAATGGCTTTTAGCTTACCCATATTGGTCACAGGCAACGTATAAGCAAGGTTTAAACTGGCAATGGTCCCTTCCGAAGCAATGAAATAAGCAGGTGTAAGACCATTTGCCCCCATCAAAGTCATATCATTATTTACACCATCTGGATTTTTAGCATCGTACTGATAGTGAATGACCGAACTTTGTAAGTTAAAGCGCTTGTAGTTGTTTTCGGTATGCAAACCGACTGCATAATATTTACCGTCTTTATCGGTAATATCATTATGTAGCTGAGCAATTGCACCCGAAACACCAAACTCTTGTTTACCAAAATCAGTTTCTAACTTGCGAACAATGCGGGTATTCACCTGATTGCGCTTTTCATTTTGATAGGCTTTTTGAGATGGAAATGCATTTCCTGCCAAGTCATCATAAGTTGCACTCTCAGGTGAATAACGCAAGTTCGTCTCTAACATTTGCGGGTAATAACCGAGTTTTACATCCCAATCTTTGTTGTGATAATTCCAGTTGATCCCGGGCGCAATGTTGTTGCCATAACCTAAAAAGAATGGAATGTGGTAGGTCCAGCCATTTTGTGGATAGGGATAAATCGTAAATGGTTTATAAACCAGACCTGCTTCAATGCTGTTATTGGCATCTAAGTTATAGCCGACATATGCTTTTTCAATGGACGTTTTTTGTTGGTCTTGAACCATATAACTGGCATTGATGTAAGCATCATCAAACTTACCTTTGAGATCTACCTTAAAAATATCAAAATGGAGCTTACCAAAACCACGGTTCGGCCCTTCCCAATCTTCATAACGCTGATTTAAACGCACCACCCCACCTAACTTTAATGAATCGGTGCCATCATCACTTTTCCATTCAAGCAATGAATCTTTTGCAAATGCATTGACGCTTACCCCCAGCGTAAGCGGTGCAATGAATGCCATGATCAATGAAGTCTTTTTCATCTCTACATCCTTGATTGAGTTCCAGCGTCCTGCTGGAACTTTATTTGTTTTACCTGTAAAACTTAGTTTTTATTGTTTTTTAGACAAAAAATTTTATCTAAAAAAAGGATGGCTTAGCAGCTCCCATCGCATATGTACTAAACCATCCAAACTGGTTAATACAGTTTCTTTTGCGGTGGACCCGCAAAGTTTAATGGCCCAATCGAGTTCATATCGAGCTCAAGCACAGTTGGTCCTTCAAAAGCGACAGCCTCTTGAATAACCGTTTTAAACTCATCTGCACTACCAACTTTCCAGCTCTTCACACCCATTGATTCGCCAAGAAGTTTATAGTCCGGTGTATGCAATTCATTGAAATATTGACGACCACCAAAGTAGTTATTTTGAATGCCACGCATTACGCCATAACCACCATCATTCATAATCATGAGGACCATGTTGGTGTTTTCTTGCACCATGGTTGCAATCTCGCCAATGCCAAGCATTAAGCCGCCATCGCCTACTAAACCAATCACTTTTTTGTCAGGGTTAGCAACCGAAGCACCAATTGCTGTTGCAAGGCCTAAACCAATTGCACCCGCAAGTGAGTGGATGTTTTGGTTTGGTGCTTGTACAGGGAATAAACGACTGCCCCATGTACTACCCGACATGGTGATGTCACGTACAAAAATGCCGTCTTGCGGTAAAGCTGCACGTAAGTGATCACAAATTAATGCGTACTGATCGATTTGTTTACGCAGTGCATCAATTGCAGCCTGTTTAGCCTCCACTACAGCAGCATCGTAATCGGCATCAACTTTTGAAGTTCCTTGAAGCTGTTCCAACACACGTGTTAAGACATCTTTGGCATCACCACAAATGAAGTTGCGGATTTTGTAATTACGTTGCTGAGCCACTGGGTTTGCATCAACCTGAATAATATTTTCAGGGAACTCAACCGAATAAGTTTTGGTTTCATTACTGCGTAAACGAGAACCCACCACAACCATTAAGTCAGCATCTTTTAATAGTTGCTCAACACCTGCCGAGTTATGGAATGCACCTAAACTACGTGGATGGTCATCTGCCAACACACCGCGGCCGTGTGTAGATGAAACAACCGGAATACCTAAATCTGCAATTGCTTTAACTTCGGCAACACTATTTAAAGTTCCACCACCAATCCAGAAAATCGGGCGTTTTGCTTTTTTGATTTCACTCACAAGAAGATCAATTTCAGCTTGTTCTGCCTGTGGCAATTCAAGTGCTTTCACTGGGCCTAAGTTAAATGGCAAATCAATTTCTGCTGCTTGTACATCAATTGGTAGCTCGACACTGACAGGTCCCATTGGAACAGTCGTTGCCACACGGATGGCTTCACGAATCACACCAACAGCATTGTCTGGACTAGTAATGCGAAATGCCGCTTTGCTTGATGCACGTAAAAACGTAAGTTGGTCTTTAGTTTCATGAATGAAACTTGCATCACGGTCGAGATACTCACGCTCAACTTGACCCGTTAAATGCAATACAGGACTACCTGCATTCATTGCTTCAATCAATGAACCCACCGCATTTCCTGCCCCAGCACCCGTACTGGTCAACGCCACACCTAGGCCTTTAAAGCGTGAGTGTGCATCTGCCATGGTGACCGCACCCGCCTCACCACGTGCTGCGACAAAGCGCATTTTTTCACGGCGTCCTACTGCATCGGCAATAGGTAAATTGTGGATGGAAATAACACCATAAATACTATCAACTTGGTGCGCTTCTAAAACTCTTGCGATTGCTTCGCCTACATTTACACGTTCAGTCATGTCTGTTCCTCAAAATTTGTTTTTTCAGTCCTTGAATTTATTAATCGCACCAAGGGTTAGGCTGTTCATTCAGCCCCATATAAATACTCTTTTGTTGCATGTACGATAAAATACCCAAACGGCCTTTCTCGCGCCCAATACCACTGTCTTTAAAGCCACCAAACGGTGCACTAATCGAGAATTTTTTGTAGGTATTAATCCACACTGTTCCCACTTCTAATGCACGTGCAATACGCCAAGCTTTGCGATAGCTTTCAGTCCAGATGCCTGCGGCAAGACCAAAACAACTGTCATTGGCTTGAGCAATTAAATCTTGCTCGTTGTCATATTTCATAACCACTAAAACAGGGCCAAAAATTTCTTCCTGACAGGTTTGAGCACTATTATTTAAGCCCGTGATAATGGTCGGTAAGTAATAACTTCCTTTGGCATAATCACCAGTCGTAAGCGCTTCACCACCAATCAAAACCTGACCACCTTCGCTTTTGGCAAGCTGCACATAACGGTCAACTGACTGCAAATGTTTGTCATTGACCAATGGCCCTAAATGCACACCAGCCTGTTCCGGATGGCCCACACGTAAGCCTTTGGTAATTTCAACCAAACGTGTTAAAAACTGATCGTAAAGACTGCTATGAATAAACAAGCGAGAACCTGCGATACACGCTTGGCCTGCCGAGCTAAAAATTCCATACGCGACACCTTTAGCAGCCAGTTCGACATCTGCATCCGGCAAAACGATGGTTGGGGACTTTCCACCCAACTCAAGTGAAGTGGTAATCAGTTTGTCAGCGGCAATGTGTGCCAAATGACGCCCAGTGGTTGTTCCACCTGTAAAAGAAATTTTACGAACCAATGGGTGCTGAGCAATGGCATCACCAATCACAGAACCACGCCCCACTAACACACTGAGTAAGCCTTTTGGTAAACATGCTTCTTCAAAAATTTTGGCAAGCTCTAAAGCAATCAGTGAAGTTGCTTCTGCTGGTTTTAACACCACTGCATTTCCTGCTGCCAAAGCTGGAGCAAGCTTTTGAACTTCACTTGCAATTGGAGAGTTCCAAGGAGTAATTGCTGCTACCACGCCTACAGGTTCATGCACACTCATGGTCATAAAGTCTGGAGCACGTTGAGTGGTGAGTTCGTCATTCAACGTTTCACATGCAGCTGCAACATAACGTGCAGTCGCCGCAGCACTCATCACTAAGCCACGAGTTTCGGTTAAAGGCTTACCATTATCGCGTGTTTGTAATTTTGCTAATTCATCTACACGCGCTTCAATAATATCTGCAACTTTGTAGAGAATACGTGCACGCTCATGCGGCAAGCTGTTTCTCCAGCTCGGTTGACGCCAAGCCTGATCCGCTTTTTCAATTGCTTCATTTACATCTTCAAGCGTTGCTGTTGAAAGCTCAGCGTTTACCGACTGATCTGCCGGAAACAGGCTTTGAATGACTGCACCACGGCCTAATCGCCATTCACCTGCAATATAAATTTCCTTTGCCATGATCAAATCCTTCTTAAATCTGTATTGCTTCTACACTGTTGCGACAAGCACGAATCACGCTAAGCGCAGCCAAAGTTGATGTTTTTGGGTTACTTGGTAACGGCACCCCCACCAGTTCAATGGTCATTTGTCCAAAGCCACCTTCTGCCACAATGGTGTGTTTGTTTTTGTTGATAGTTGGATCAACAGTTAACTCAACCATGGTTTCATCCATTCCAAGCCCTGCAAGTGCAATGGTTGCTGCAACGTTGGCATTGGCTGGAAATTTGGTCGCAGCTTCACGCGCAGTTCCTGTGAAAAAGACCGTAGCTTCAGAAACATGGTCTAAATCGACCAATTGCTCTGCATAACTGCCCTTCCAGCTTTTTGGACTTTTACAGCCTTTGTAAGTGACTTTTTGCAAGCCACCTTCTTTGGCTGCAGAAATACCGTCAATGCCTGCGATAGCGCCTGCCAGTAAATGCAGATGGGCATCATTTTTTTCGGCAGTTTGCTTAAGCTGAACAAGAAACTCGTTATCAGCCAAAGTACCCACCGAGATCAGACCAATGGTCCAGCCTTTCGCTAAAACTTTTTGAGCATGCTCTTTCACAGCTGCTTGACCTGCCACCTCAATGACATAGTCTGGCGTACCATCACATTGCTCAATATCGGAAATCACCTGAATCTCGGAAGACACTTGTGACTGCACTTTTTCAATACTGCGAGATGGCACGACAATCCATTTGAGTTGCAGATCTTGAGGCAAGTGGGCATACACTTCTGCTGCCATTGCGCCAAAACCAATCATCATCAACTTTTTCATGACAGCACCTGATATTTATAAATGTTTATTAAAACCACCCGAGACATCTATTGCCGAACCTGTGGTATAAGATGCCAATGGTGATGCCAAGAAAACTAAAGCACGTGCAGGTTCTTCTGGACGGCCTAAACGCTGCATAGGAATGCCACGATTTTTTGCGATATTGCCAGTCCACTCTTCCCATGACAGATTTAAATCTGAACGGGTTTCATAGCGGCGTTTCCACTGCGCAGATTCGACCATACCCAGTAAAATCGAGTTCACACGGACACCATATTGAGTAAATTCATGCGCCAACGAATGGGTTAAATTCAACAGTGCAGCGCGTGCAGATGAAGTCGCAATCATGTGCGGTTCTGGTTGCAATGCCAGTAATGAGTTCACATTAGTAATTGAGGCATTTGCCGACTGTTTTAAGTCATCAAGAAAAGCCCGTACCGGATGTAATACACTGAAATATTTCAGTTCGATTTCTTTCATCCAGTCTTCATCTTGCGTATTTTCAAAACTTGAAACACGACCTTGCCCAGCATTGTTAATGAGCATGTCCACATTGCCCAAATTGAGTTTGACGTCTTTAGCAAATTGCTGAACTTCTTCTTTTTTCAATACATTGCATGCCTTAGTAAAAATATTGGCATGCGGAAATTTTTCTAAAATATAGTGCTTAGAAGCATTTAAACGTTCTTCATCGCGACCACACCACGCTACTTTTGCACCCTCTGCAACCAGTATTTCAACAGCAGCCAGCCCAATCCCAGATGAGCCACCGGTAACAACTGCAACTTTTCCTTCAACTTGGAAGCTCATAATCCTTAATCTCTCTTACGATTGTTCCTGAATCGTCAACATAATTTGGTTAAATGCTTGCGGTTGGTCGACATAACTTAAATGTCCTGCATCTTCTATGATGAAGCGCTGTTCCAACTGCAATTCCTGAGCAAGCTCTTGTATACCTAACGCAGGAGTGATTTGATCTTGCTGCCCTGCAATCACTGTGCACGGAACTTTTAAATGGGTTAAATAATTACGTATTTCGTCATATGCGAGTAAGTACGATGCATGGGTAAAACCCTGTAGAGTCAACTGTTGCATCACCTCTGAAACTAAAGCTAAGGCTTGTGGCTCTTGTTTATAAATCAAATGAGGTCCACGACTTTCGGCCATTCCTTTAGCACCAAGTTCTTTCAACATTTTTGGTCTTTTTTCAAAAACCTGAATTTGTGTTTGCTCATCGTGGCGTTGGTAGCCTTGAGCTAAGTTAGCGATAACTAAATGTTCCACTCGCTCTGGGTAAAGTGCAGCAAATGCACTCGCCTGTAAGGCACCTAATGAGTGTCCAACCACAATGGCTTTTTCAATTTTTAAAACATCGAACAACGCAGCCAAGCGCTTTGCGTAGTCGGTCGCATTTGGCTGATCAGTTAAAAGTTCATCTGATTTGCCATAGCCTGGTGCGTCCCAGGCAATGACATGAAAATGATGAGACAACACTTCAAGTTGGTTTACCCATGAAGCAGAACCTGAACTAATGCCATGCAACAGCACAAGGTACTCGCCCTGACCGGCTTCCCGATAAGCTTGTTGCTGACCTTGAACAGTCACGGTTTTCACCGGAAATTCTGCTAACTTTTCAATGAGTGTCATCATTTTCAATTCTTTCCTTTCATTCACTTCATCAAACAATTAACGTTTGATTTGAGACAATGGATGCTCTGGTGGATAGTTCGGAATGGTTGGTTTACCTGTTCCCAACATCACACACATCAAGGCATCTTCTTGACCTGGGTTAAATAAACCGCGGTAAATTCCCGGTGGAATTGAAATCAGGTCACGCTCTTTTAAACGGGTCTCAAATTTTTCGCCATTGTGTTCAATGAACAAATCAATTTCGCCGCGGAGCATAAAGAACACTTCTTCAACATCGTGGTGAATGTGCAAAGGACCTTCACACTGTGGTGGCAGAACCATCGTTGAAAATGTGAAGTTTTCTGCTGGCACGGTGTTACCGTCATTTGCAACGCCTGTTGCACCCGTACCCATGTAACGCATTTGTGCACGGCGATATTTAGGGTCGTAATCTGCTTGGAACTTCAAAGCATCAAAGTCATATTTACGTGTCTCAAAGCGAGCAATACGCGTGTTTAACCACTCTTCTAAAGAAGCACCCTCTGGTTGTGCCCACGATTCGAATTGTTGTGTAGTCATTTTTTAAACTCCTATACAGTGAATTAATAACGTTTTAAAAGAGGAACCAAGAACAACGACCCAATGACAGCGACAGCAGCCAAGAAGGTAATTCCTAAATTAAAACTATGTGTTTGCATCACGATGTAACCGATAAGAACAGGCGCAATTGCACTTGCAAAATTACCTAAACCGTTAAATATTCCACCCGCAGTCGCCCCTACATTTGAGGTCGTTACTCTTGCAAGCAGAGCAAATACAGCTGCTACTCCAAAACCCCACGCCATAGCACTTAAAGACATGGCAGCAATAATCAATAATGGCTCGGTCATAATGACCATCACATACATGAAGATGCCCGCGAGTAATAAACCGCTAAATACTTGAATTGCACGGCGGCCTAACTTGTCAGATAAAAACGCACCGATAATTTCGCCAATTAACATGGCAATGAATGGAAAGCTTGAATACATCCCAAACTCTTTGAGATTGAATCCTTTGTCTTGCATTAAGTAAGAAGGAACCCAGCTATTTAAGCCCCACAAATACGTCATCAATGCAATGTTGAACAGACAAACCAACCAGAATGCTCTATTGCTCAAAAGTATCTTGGTATTGGCAATGTGACCTTTGAAATTGGTACGTTTACTCTCACCCTCAATTTCGACAGTTTTCTTGAGCTGCAAGTTACGCAGACCAAAAACAATGCTAAAAATCGCAATCAGGGTTAGCGCAGCCATCACAAAAAAAGTGGTGTGCCAGTCATGGTGAGCTAAAACATTTGCAGTGATCGGGAAACCAAGGAATGCACCTATTGGCGTTCCAAGTAAGAACATGGTAGAAGCGCGTGCCTGCTGACGGTCTGTGTAAGTCTGCTTAACAATGGTGTATGCCAAGGCAAATAAAGGACCTTCTGCTAAACCAAGCAGTACACGTAAAACCAACATGCCTGAATAACTAGTGGTGAACCCCATGCAAAACATGAGTATTCCCCACGATGTTACGCTCCAGAACAGCATTTTCTTTGGGTTAAAAATGTCACCTAAAAAGCTTAGAAAGACCGATGAAAAACCATAAGCAAGTAAGAAACTTGTCATGAGCCATCCAAGCTTGGCCTTATCTTCAGCAATTCCCATTGCACTTTGAAAATGAGGATCTGAAAATAAAACCGCAATACTAATCTTGTCGAAAAATGCCAGTACCACACACACCATAAGGACAAAAGCAGGTACCCAATGCTTCAATCCACTTTTTTCTTCATTACTCATGTGTCATTCCTTCGATTTGGTAATGAGAACCAGATTTAATGTTTACGGTTTTAACTTCATGACATTAAATTCAGCATCTGCTAATAGTTTTGGATCTAAAACGGTGTTGGCTTGCATCCAACGTTTCGCCAGTTTGATCAGTTTAGAATCATTAATGGCAATCATGTTGAGCAAACGATTTTCATGGTCCAGATATAAATAGCTCACCTGATCTTCACCACCTTGGCGAATCACCACTTCTTTGGTTTTTTCAGGCTGATACGTCCCTAAAATCTGGATATTGAAGTGATATTGATCAGACCAAAGCCATGGAATATCAGTATATTCAGTTTCAATTCCGAGCATTGATTTTGCTGCGGCAATCGCCTGATTTTGCGCATTTGCCCAAGACTGAATGCAATACCCCAAACCCGGATGAATCGCGACATCGCCTGCGGCATAAATGTTTTGATCTGAGGTTTGCCCAAAACAATTCACCACAATGCCATCTTTCACATCGAGACCAGCGTGTACACCTAACTCTTTGGCAATCTCGGCGCCTGCACCTACCACAACACAGTCAAATAACTGGCTATTTTGAGGATGGTTCACCACTTCAACTTTTTGATTAGGCGCTTCAACCAAATGAAGGCTCTTACTGTCTAAGTGAATTTTTGTGCCTTGGATCTCATGCATATTTTTTAAAAATGCAGAAACTTCCGGACTCACACTTCTTGCACATAAACGGTCGCCATACTCAAAAATATGAACATCTTTACCTTGCTTACGTGCAGTTGCAGCAATTTCTAAACCAATCCAGCCACCGCCAATCACAGCGACATTTTTTGCATTCTTTAAAATTTCAGCTAAACGTTCACAGTCATGCACATTGCGTAAGGTCATAACATTTGGAATAAACTGCCATGTATTAACCGGTACACGTGCACGGCTTCCGGTTGCAATCAGCAATTTGTCATATGGCAAAATCTGGCCACTTTCTAAATGAACCTGTTTTTGCTCACGGTCGACTTTTGTTGCAATTTCCGGTTTATGCCATTGAACGTTGAACTCTTGAACCTGTTCAGGAGAGAACAGATTCAAACTTTCATAAGTTGCTTCTTTTGAAAGCACTTGCTTAGACAATGGTGGACGCTCATAAAACACTTGATCTTCATTTGAAACCACGTGAATTTCGCCCACATACCCATTTTGACGTAAGGTACTTACTGCCCAACCCGCTGCCTGTCCGGCACCTACAATTACGATCTTTTCCATAGCCATCTTCCTTGTAAAGCAATGCCTGTTAAACAGGCTTCACCTGACGGCGAGTTGTGTCATCAAGACCACCTTCAATCGCCCATTCGGTGAAAAGCTCTAGACGATGTTCTTCTACACGTGGCTGCCATTCTTCTGTCAAATAATCATCGTTGGTGTAATATTCAAATGCACCACCCAATGGTGAGTTGACGTACCAGAAATAAGCAGAAGAAATTGGATGACGTCCCGGTCCAATAAAGGTTGACCACTCCGAACGATTCATATTTAAACCGCCCCCAATCACCTCATGAATATCACGTACTACAAACGCAACGTGATTTAAGCCAGCAGGTTTATTTGGAACACTGAGTAAGAATAAATCATGGTGATAACCTTCACCGCGGCAGCGTAAGAATGCACCACGATTTTTGTAGGCATCAGATAAATGAAAGCCTACTTTTTCAATATAGAAGTTTTCAGTTGTTGCCAAATCCGGTGTGAAGAACACCACATGTCCAATGGCAACAGGTTGGCCTTTTTCATAGACAGGACTTGCTGCATTCACACGTTGAATGTTGCCGTATTGGTTAATACCTTCCGTTTTAAGTTCTGGTACTTCTTTAACAAAACTTTGTTCAAAACGAATGGTCATGCCATTGGGGTCAAGACACTGAACTGTACTTTCAGAACGTTTAAAACCCTCTACATCGGCCAAACGAGCTGCTAAGTCTTCGAGGTCTTGTGTGCTTTCAACACCCCACGTGACTTCACGTAAAGTTGAACCTTGTTCAATGGCAGCAGGCAAACGGTCATCATCACAATTAAATAAATAAATTTTGCTACCGTTTTGAGTCTGGTAAAGATCAGCGCCTTCAATATCCGAAGTACTTTGGCTTAAACCAAAATCTGCTAAAAACTTGTTTGAAGCGGCTCTATCTTCAACTCCAAACTTTAAAATCTCGATCCCTGTAATCATTTGACTACTCCTTAGTTAAAGACAAAACCGCCATTGACCGGAATATTTTGACCTGTCACAAAAGAGGACAAATCCGACAGTAGATACAATGCTGTTCCATTTAAATCTTGTGGAAGTTGCTGACGTTGAATCGCTCTTCCGTTCACATATAAATCATGACGTTCCTGTGGCACATACTCAGTTGCTTCAACCAGAGTAAGGCCTGGTGACAAGGTGTTGACACAGATATTGAACTGTCCCAACTCTCTCGCCATTGAACGTGTCATGGCAACAATTGCACCTTTACTTGCCACATAAGCCATCAAGTTCGGTGCACCCCAAAGTGCTGTATCGGAAGCAACATTAATAATTTTGCCAGCAGCCGATTGTTTTAGATGGGGAACGCATGCCTTACTGATTAGCCATGTGCCTTTCACATTAATATTCATGACCCGATCCCAAAGTTCAGGATCATAATCAATCATATTTTTTCCACCGACATTGGTCGCCAGTGCCGCACAGTTCACAAGTCCGTCTAGTCCTTGTAATACTTCCACGCTTTTTGCAACCGCATTTTCAATAGAGTCTGCATTGGCAAGGTCAACTGTTACTGCATGAACATTTAGCCCTTGTTTCTGTAAAGCTTGTGCTTCTTGTTGCACTAAGTCAGATAAAATATCTGCCATCACAACTTCAGCACCAGCCTCGGCAATGGCTTGAGCAAAATCTCGGCCTAAACCACGTGCAGCCCCAGTCACTAAAACTTTTTTGCCTTGCAACAACGCTACATTAGCCATGAGCTTCTTCCTGCATCTCGATACGGTTTGATGCATTTAGCGCAGCAATTTTCTTTAATTGCTTCTCAGCTTCTTTTTTCATTAAACGGCGTAAACGTGCAAGACCCACATCGTGTTGATATAAGAACTCTCGCGCACGCGCATTTGGCGCAAGGTTTTCTAAAATAATGCGATCTTGTTCCAATACATCCCAATGCAACTGTTCTAAATGATTGCGATATAGGAAGCGCCATACATTACGTTGCCAACCACTTACCTTACGGCAGCGCCAGAAAAATACACGAGTATTGTTTGCATCAATTGGGGTTGCATAACCCACAATCCAGAATTCACCACCCGGACCAAATTGTTTACGGTAAGGAATTGAAAGACGTAACCAGCTTGCACCTGTTGAACCATATTCAACCCAGTCGAAGTTCACGCCTGTTTGACCTTCTTTTTCGAAAACAAAGCCATTATCGGTTGTACGATGCTTCATCTCTGCAGTACGTTCGCCGTCTGCCATCGAGTGTGAAGTACAGTGCAAATAGGTACCGTGCATTGGGTCCATCACGTTATCAATTGCGTATTGATGGTTTACTTTCCAGTCTGCTTGGCAAAGGAATGAACTCCACTCTTCGCTTGCAAGTTGCTCTGGAAACTCAAGCGGTTTTGGCTGTTCATTTACATCAATACCAAACCAGATAAAGATCGCGCCATGTTGCTCAATGACCGGATAGCTCTTTAAACATTTAGTACCAGTCATTGGACATTCATGAACGGCTGGTACGTCAGCAACTACACCGTCAGCACGAACTTCAACACCGTGATACCAGCAAGCAACTCGGTCACCCAAGTTCCAACCCAGTGAAAGACGAGCACCGCGGTGTGGACAGCGATCTTCAAGCGCATGAACCTGACCTTCGGCATCACGCCAAACCACAATATTTTCGCCTAAACGAGTAATTCCAACTGGATTAGCAGCGACTTCCCAACTTGCTAAAACCGGGTGCCATTGATCACGTAAACCAAGTTCTAAATATTCTTCAGCGCTTTGTGAAGCTGATACGATTGCGTTCATTTTATTCTTCCCTGAATCAATAACCTAAACGTTGCATTTCTTCTGTAAAGCTTGCAGAAGTCCATTCATCACCAGATTCACAGCGGAAACCCTGTTGATTAAGTGCAGAAACAACGTCATCTAACTCTGTTGCGCCCGCAGAAAATGCCTGAATCAAGTTCTTTACAAAATCTTGTTCGTAGAGAGTTGGCTCTTTATAACGTGTCTGCCAAACCAACAATTCAGATTGACCTGGAACTTGAATATTGTTGATACCTGCTTCGGTTGCCGGCGTTGCATGAATCCAGCTTGCTAACTTTTCATTAAATGTCTTCATTGTTCTGCTTCCTTGTACATGTGAGGACTAGAGTTGAATTTGAATATCCTGTCCTTCAACACGAACTGGGTACGTACATAGGTTTCTACACCCTGGTCCACTTTTTAGCTCACCTGTCTGAATGTCAAAAATTGCTTCGTGCAATGGACATTCAACAGTCTGATCTTCGATAAATCCTTCGGTTAATAAGGCATACGCATGAGGGCAAACATTTTCGATAGCAAAGTAATTTTCATCGACGAAAAATACGCCTATTTTTTTCCCTTCAATTTCGATGGCTTTCGGCTCATCTTCGCTAACGTCACCCTGCTGACAAACTGAGATCCAACTCATACCTTGCGTCCTCATTTTGTTTTATATACAAAACATAATTTAACTTTCAAAACACAAGCTAAGCATAATACCCTTGATCATTTTTTGTCAAAGTAAAAATAAATATAAAATTCATTTATTTAGTAAATTTTAAATATTTTGTTACGTTTCATTCTGGAAACAAAGTTTTAAATATAAAAATTGTTTTATGTATTTTTAACAATTACAATAGTTCTAAAATAAAGCAGCATGCCCCAAATTGAACCTTGTTTTATTTATAGGAAAAAGACACGAATGAGCCTAGCGATTGAAGAAGATTCTCAAGAATCAGAAACTACAAGAAATGATGATCGATATTTAGTACCCGGACTTGTGCGGGGTTTAGCTATCTTGCAAGCATTTAACCAACAAGCGCAAGAAATGACAATTACAGAAATCGCTGAAATTTTAGAAGTGAACCGTTCTAGTGCATTTCGTCTGATCTATACCCTCGAATCTTGTGGTTATTTAAGAAAAGCATCTCAAAAAACTTATGCTCTCGATTCTAAAGTGATGGAACTTGGTTTTAACAGTTTATCTAAACTTTCATTACTCGATTTATCGACACCATTAATGAAAGAACTACGTGACCAAACCAAACTTGCGGTGCATCTTTCAATTTTAGAAGGCACTCATATTGTCTTTGTAAATAATATTCAGTCGATGGGAACATTTACGAGCAACATTAGCTTAGGTACTCGCTGGCCTGCTCATGCCACCGTGATTGGTCAAATGCTTTTGTCTGATTTACCTGAAACTGAAGTACGTCAGCGTTACCGCAACTTTAATGATTGGGACAGTTTCTCTGAACTGACTCCAACCAGTTTAAAAGCTTTATTGCAAAGGCTCTCTTACGTAAAAACTCAAAAAACCATGGTGAGCTGGGGTCATTACAATCATGATATGGCAGCCTGTGCGGCACCTATCTTTAAACAGTCAAATAGTAAAATGGTCGCGGTTATTTCAGTGAGTTGCCCAATTACCACTTACGACGAAAAAACTTTTAAAGAAGATATCGCAAACCTCGTCATTGAAACAGCAAATAAAATTTCCAAATTTATTTATTAAAAAAAGCGACGTTAAGTCGCTTTTTTATGAAAGTTTATTTTATAAATTAAAAGTTACTTTTAAATACTTTTCCATTCATATCTTGAAAAATAAGTATCGAATGATGATCTTTAATATCAAACTTTAAATACTGCTCTTTAAACTGAATAATTGCATAAAACTCTTCAGCACCATCATCTAAACCTGTAACAGAAATCTGGCTGCCTTGTGGAAAATCCTTGAGCCATGCAGCCTTATAAAAATCTGATACGGAATTAAAATCTATATATTTTGTGGGTTCAGCCATAATTTTTTGGGCCATAGTATCAAACTGTTGTTGTTTATAAACCTCTAAGCTCAACAACATGATCATTCTCCAAATTAAAGCTGATTAGTGGCTAAAAGCTGTTTCTTTTTGACTTTTTCCCATTGATACCAACCATAAGCTGCCATCAAAACAAATGCTGCATACAAAGCGGCTGTTAAAAATAAATCTTTATAGATAAACATGCCGACATAAATAATATCGACAAATACCCACAGTATCCAAGTCGCAATATGCTTTCGGCTTGTCCAGTAAGTGGCAAGCAGACTAAATGCGGCAAGCTGTGAGTCGAGCATGGGCACTGCTGCATCAGTAAAGTTTTTAAGAATTAAGCCAAAAAGCAAGCCGCCTACCGCAGCAATAACCATTTGCATGATAGCGGTTTGAACTGCAATAGGTTCAATTCGAATGTCGTGATCTTGCTGCTTTCCTTTAAGCCAATAGTAAAAGCCATAAAAATTGACGACCATAAAAAAGAACTGCAAAATCGTTTCGCCATAAAGCTTAAATTCATAAAACAAATAGGCATATAAAACGAAGGCAAAGAAATTAAACAGCCAACACCACATATTACGGATGACAGTTAATCCGACTCCAATTAGGCTAATCAAGACCGCAAAAATTTCTAGAGGTGACATAAAACAGCTGCTTATTGAGATCATTTTGACAGCGTATTATGAGAAAAATATAAAGTTAAGCAAACTGCTAATTTAAATAAATCATGGAAATTAACATGATATGAGAGTTTATACTTTTCAAATGACATCGATTTATTTCAATATGTAGATAAAAGAAATACTTATCAGGTCATCAACAAATTGTATTTGATCGTTTTTAAATGATTGTTTAAAAGATAATGAAAGACAAATAAAAGAGCGTGAAAATATGTCAAATCAAGAAGGAAAAGTCAGTCGTGAAACTCGCGGACATATTTTTTTAATTGGCTTAGATCGGGCAGCAAAACGTAATGCCTTTGATAGCCACATGATTAAAGATTTATCCCTAGCTCTCACTGAATATGAAAATAATGATGCGCTGCGCTGTGCAGTTATCTTTGCTCACGGCGAGCATTTTACTGCTGGTTTAGATTTAGTTGAGTTACAACCTAAACTCGCTACAGGTGTGTTTGATTTTAGTGAAAATGAAATTAACCCTTGGGGCACTGTAGGCCGAAAGCTCAGTAAACCATTGATTGTGGCAGTACAAGGTTATTGTTATACCGCTGGTATCGAACTATTTCTCAATGCAGACATTGCTTTAGCGAGTGAAAATACACAATTTGCTCAAATGGAAGTTCAACGTGGCATCTTACCTTTTGGCGGAGCAACTGCACGTTTTACTCAAGCTGCGGGTTGGGCCAAAGCCATGCGCTATTTACTCACTGGTGACTCTTTTGATGCCAAAACTGCCTTTGATATGAACTTGATTACAGAAATATGCCCGGAAGGTACGGAACTCAACCGTGCAATAGAACTTGCTGAACATGTTGCGCAAACTGCACCACTTGCTGTAAAAGCGACCCTTGCCTCTGCACGTGAAGCTATGAATGAAGGTTACGAGGTTGCCTTTAAGCAATTGCAAAGCCATCTTCAGCCTTTGCTCACCACAGAAGATGTTCAAGAAGGTGTTTTTGCCATGTTGCAAAAAAGACCTCCTATTTTTAAAGGTAAATAACATCTACTTAAGCACTGCGCTCTACAGTTTAAAACTTATGGATATACCGAAATTAGCGTAAAAAAAAGCCCACATGATGCGGGCTTTTTTGATTAATCTTTTTTATTCAACTCTAACGATTTTACCTAATTCATCGTGGTGAACGACTGTAATTTTCTGACTACGCCCCTGCTCAATTTCATGTTCAGGTAAATCAAAATAGCGCGCATAGTCATCTGTCTGTTTTGCTTTAAGCGCATTACCACCAACACGACGCTCCGGTAGCACATGACTCCACAACAATAAACAAATTGCACAAGCAATTAATGCAGTAATGCCATGTTCAATGCCTACACCGAAGGCACTAAACAAACGGTGAACCAAATGTGTTTTTTGGAGCTCAGCCAATACCCAAATAAATACGAATGGACGCCACAACAACAACCAAACCGCCCACATCATGGCTGTGCTTGTTGTAGAAGCATAGCGTTTATGCCATGGTAATTGACGGCGTAAATCAATAATCAACGAATTTGTCTTCATTTCTCTCTTTACCTAACGAAGTGCTGTGGTTTTTCCCCAGACATCAATACAGCACGATCTTTAAAATCTCATGACTCTTGCATTTCATCCACGAATGCCCCGATCCGGGCTCACCCAACGCGCACGTTTCTCATCTCCACGTTTTAAAACTTTTGGAAATGCCACAATAGTTGCCGAGATGGTGATTAGCCAAAAGACCAATGGATACCAGATCATCCAGAAATAGTTTTTTCCTAGATGTGGTTCATAACGACTATCCATCCACTTGCTTAAAGCAAACTGAATGAGACAGGTTGCCCCCAATAAAATACCGCTACCATAAGGTAAAAACGGAGAGCTCACAACGGCTAAAGCAGGGACCGGTAAAATAAAATGTACCAACCACAACAAAGCCATCGCTAGCATTAAATATGACCAAACTAAGGTTAAGCAAAGCTCAAACATTAAAGGCCATAGAAAATTTAATTTCGGTTTGGTAAACACATCAATATTTTTAATTAATACCTGTGCCCCACCCATAGCCCAACGTAACCGCTGTTTCCACAAACCATTTAGAGTTTCGGGCATTAAAATCCAGACCAAGGCATTCGGTTCAAAACGAATGTCCCAGCCTGCTCGCTGCAATTTCCAAGTAATATCGATATCTTCAGTCAACATATTGGGAGACCAGTAATCGACTTGGTGAACAGCACTCTTACGAAAAGCGGTAATTACACCCGATACGGTAAACAAGCGACCAAAGGTACGTTGTGCACGTTTAATCATGCCGACAATCGAAGAGAACTCTCCGACCTGAATACGTCCTAGTAAAGTTGAGCGAGTACGGATACGTGGGTTACCCGTAACAGCTGCGATGGTTGGGTTTTCCAGAAAATGACGAATCATCCACTTTGCTGCATGTGGATCAAGTAAAGCATCCCCATCAATACCAATTAAAAACTCGGCATCAGTCATTAAGCTTCCGGCTTGCAACCCCATGGCTTTACCTTGGTTTTGAGCCAAATGAACAACACGTAATTTTTCATGTTGTGCTGCTAAACGGTCGAGTACCTCTCCTGTATTGTCTGAGCTACCATCATTAATCGCAATCACCTCAAAATGAGGATAGTCCAGTTTTAAAGCATGACTGATAGTCTCTTCTGCATTATCCCCTTCATTAAAACAAGGAATTAACACAGCGACTTTAGGATAACTTTCTAATGGAACAGGTTGATCGTAAGGCGGAGCCTGACGTTCTTTCCAATAGAAAATGATCGCGCCAATCATCCATAAATACGACATGAATAATGGATAATAGAAAACGAATTTTAAGGCATGCGACCATATTGCAGCAAAGATTGTCATGTTTTAGCCTCAACTACGGCACAAGACGAGATGATTTTTCAGCAAATGCTTTATGCATTGTGTTTACATCCGGATGATCTTTAATCGGGTCATCTGGGTAATATCCAACATGCATGACACCTTGCTGATAAAGAGAATGAATTGTTGCTGCCATTTCAGCCGATGGTACCTTTTCGTTTTTACGCCAGTCGGTTGCCTGTAATTCAAAAACAGTTTTCTTAATGCCATTTGGATATTGTTTCACACGATCAATCATATCTTTATAGAATTGATCGGCATTATCGACCTGTTCCATATAAGGCATTGCCATAATAGCCGTAAAGTCATAACGTTTTAACGACTCTTCAAGCGATTGTGAATACCAGTTTTCTGCATATGGTTTTAAAGCAACTTGCGCGTATAAGTTACGTGCGGTAAGCAAGAACGGTTCATATTGTCGCACGTCATCAACGAGTTGCATGGCAAAATCATCTAGATATTTTGTCTTATATGCCGTCCATTTCTGCAAGTCCTGATCATTACCACGGATTTTTGCTAAATCTGTTGGTAAGCCTTGTTTCGCATAGGCTTTTAATGCATCGGGGCTTGCATCTTCATAGTCAGATAAAGTGACATCATCATGGAATAAAATTCCGTTAAATGAAGATGACTTAGCCAAGTCTTGATAAATCTCACGAATAGTTTGGCGTGCCTCTGGTGAGAATGGACTTAAACGGATATACCCCATGTTGAGGTGCTCACCTGCTTTTGCTTGCTCTGTCACCACCAAATCCTTAGAAACAGGATCAGTTTTTGGTAATTCCCATGCCAATAAAGGCATCCATGCATAAATACGACTTACAGGCGTACGGGTTTGAATTTGCCATGCTACACGGTTAAACAAGTCAGCACGCATTGGAATATGGCGGTTTGGGAAATACACCATATCAGCAGAGCCATTCGCATCTGGATCTGAAAAAGCTTGCAAATAAACTGTATTTACACCCATCGCATTAATTCGGTCTAACAAGTGACCTAAATTACGTTCTTGCTGTTTCGGGTCTGGATCATAAATATAGTCCAGATCGACATGCATAATTTTTTGCGGACGGTTGTTATCCGTTAAATTCAATTCACGATTTTTGATTTCTTGAGCCAAATCATCCGTCGTCATATCGCCTTCTACCAAAATACGGCTCATATTTTGTAGCGATTGTTTTGCGTGGTCAGCCCCATCATCCAGTGTAATAGTTACTGGCATACCCAATTTTTTCGCAATTTGGACAGTTTGCATATTATAGCGACCATATGGCCACACCATAATACGTGGTGAACGTAAGCCATGCGCTTTGAGTAGCTCATTATTCTTCTTTAAGTCATTATAAATACGTGATTGATACTGTTCATCGTTCTCATAGGTTTGAGTTTTAACATCATAAAAACGAGTTGTTGCAGCAGGTTCAGAGTTACCTTGCGGGTTGCCTGTAATACCGCGGTGTAAATGATAGCTATGGCTTGCAATCTCTACAAAACCACTATCTTGCATCTCTTTGAGCTCACCCCAGCTTAAGATTTTATCACGTGGGATTTCTTCCCCTGAAAAATCAACTTTCTGCCCTGCTTTTGGTTCTAACCATGAACCTACGACAGCAAGAACAACCGGAATTTTTTTAGCTTTAATGACAGGATAAGCATTTTGATAAAAAGATTGATAACCATCATCTACAGTTAATAAAACTGGTTTTGTAGGCAGTTGAGCCTTACCCTGATGAGCACGGATCAGCTGATCAACCGTAATAAAATGGAATCCGTTTTTTTGTAGCCATTCAACATGCTGTGTAAATTGTTGAGTCGTCACTGCATATTGAGGAATTAAGGCATTTTTAGTATCGGTAATTTCATGATAACCAATCACCGTGAGTGTTGAAGCGTCCAGTTTAGGTGGTTTAGCTAATGCCATGCCTGACAAACCTGCCAAGGCCAAGCCAAGTGATATGTTCAACAAAGGAGATGCAAAGCGGATAGTCATGAAATAGCGTCTCAATATCAATATAGATTATTTATGTGAAATTTGATGTTAAGGCACAAACTATTTGAAATTTGGTCTTAATATCACACTGCCTACAAATGAACAGTTTTTCATTTGGCATTTATAATCAAATAATCTGAAAATAATCTTAAATATTTAAAAAGCTAAAATATAAATTAATAATGTATTTATATTTAAAGCTCATATAAATAAGAAAGCCCCCTAAAGGGCTTTAAATTTTTCACTAGTCACGAGTTTTGACATCGAATAATTCAATCTCAAAAATTAAATTAGAGTTTGCTGGAATGATCTTACCCATTTTACGCTCACCATAAGCTAAATGAGCAGGCACGATGAGTTTACGTTTGCCGCCAACTTTCATTCCCATAATGCCTTGGTCCCAGCCTTTAATCACACGGCCTGTGCCAATTACACATTCAAAATAATTACCGCGGTCAATTGAAGAATCAAATTTTGTGCCGTCTTCTAACCAACCTGTGTAGTGAGTTGTAATCAAAGCACCTTTAACCGCTTCTTTACCTTCACCTACTTTTAAATCGATAATTTCTAATTCATTTGACATGGTTTACCCCTTAATCTGAATCTTGAAAATCGCAATTGGTACTTAGTGTACCAACTGAATCTGTAGAATTTGTTGCGCTTTTCTATGTTACTGTAACTGTGTCCACACAACACTTGCCTGACCCTTTTCACCTAAAAGCGTCCACTCGTTGTCCATAACATTTAATTGAAGCTGCATGGTACGTTCACAAAGTTGTTCAAGCTCTGCTGTACTTTGAGGAGCAATTTGCCACACCTGAACGTTACTTAACGTTTTAATTTTACTGTTTCGTTTCCACCAGTCTTCGACTTGTGTGCCATACACAACAAGCGCAACTGTTTTACAGCGCGCACTGGCTTTTTTGACTTTATCTTCAGACGGTAGACCAACTTCAATCCATGTTTCTAACTGACCCGTTAAATCTTTTTGCCATAATGCTGGCTCGTCAGTTTCAAAAAGGTCTTTAGTAAACTCAAGCTCATCACTTGCGAAACGGGCAAAAGCCATCAAACGAACCATTAAACGTTCTAAAGTTTCCGAAGGATGCAAGGCAAGCGTCAGCTGGTAATCACCATAAATATGGTCATCCATATTGGCAATATTCAAGTCTGCCTTATAAATTGTTGCTTTAAGCGCCATGATTAATATGTCCAAAAATTTGGCGCTAAGGATACTCGATTTTAGGTAAAAAATTATAAAAAAACTGAACAATACAAAGCATAGTCATGTGAAATTTGCATATTCTTCCAAAACGCTCAGCTTATTTTATAGTTGGCCGGTTTTTTGCTTTAGAGAGAGATATTCTCCTCTTTCTAAAATTGATGACTTATGTGGCTAAAGCTCAAGCGTAGTTTATTTTTACAGGTTCTTTGTGCTCTCTTTCTTGGGGTTGCAGTTGGAATCGGCTTTCATGATTTCTCCCTATCTTTAAAGCCATTAGGTGATGGTTTTATTTCTTTAATTAAAATGCTGATTGCCCCTATTGTGTTTTGTGTGGTTGTACTGGGAATCTATGGTGCAAATGACATCAAAAAAATGGGCAAAGTCGGTGCAAAAACTATTCTTTATTTTGAGGTGGTCACCAGTATTGCCTTAATTTTAGGCATTGTTGTGGCTTATGTATTTAAACCAGGCGTCGGTATGAATATTGATATTAGCCATTTAGATGCAAAAGATTTAAGTACCTATACCGAACGCGCCCATGAAATGCATACAGGTGCGGAATTTCTACTCAATATTATTCCAAAAACCTTCACTGCTGCTTTTGCAAACGGCGATATTTTACAGGTTTTATTGATCGCTATTTTATTTGGTGTTTCCCTACTTTTAATTCCTAAACATTTGGCAGAGCTGGTGCGTCAAGCGCTTGAAGCTTTTTCTGAAGTCTTCTTTAAAATTATGGGGCTCATTATACGTTTAGCTCCAATTGGTGTATTCGGTTCAGTGGCCTATACCACTGCTAAATTTGGTTTAGATTCACTCTTACAATTGGGTTATTTAGTTTTACTGTTTTATGCAACCTGCATTTTATTTGTCGTTATTGTTTTAGGCTCGATTTTAAAACTTGCCGGTTTCAACATTTTCAAATTTGTGGGCTATTTTAAAGATGAACTCGCTATTGTTTTAGGTACAGCCTCTTCTGATTCTGTGCTTCCACAAATTATGAAAAAACTCAAAAATTTGGGAATCAAAGATTCAACAGTCGGTTTGGTTATTCCAACTGGTTATTCTTTTAATTTAGATGGATTTTCAATTTACTTAACTTTAGGGGTGATCTTTATTGCGCAAGCCTGCAATATTGATTTGTCTATGCATGACTTACTGGCTATTTTGCTGGTTTCGCTCATTACATCTAAAGGCGCTCACGGTATTCCCGGCTCGGCCTTAGTTATTCTTGCAGCCACACTTTCAGTGATACCAAGTCTCCCTGCAATTGGCTTAGTGCTGCTACTTTCAGTTGACTGGTTTATTGGAATTATTCGTGCCTGTACCAATTTAATCGGCAACTGTGTCGCGACCGTAGTGATTGCTCACTGGGAAAAAGATATTGACCATGCTCAAGCCAAAGCAGTGTTAGATACAAAACCTTAAAATCAGTTTTAGGGAACATTAAATCGTCTTTGGTTTAATGTTCTCTATTCTTCAAGCTGACAGGCAAGTAATGCTGTTTCAAAAGCCAACCAATCATGATTATGTTCGCTAATGATTTCAATACGGTTATCAATGCCCTCTTCACCAGACTTATAATTAAACTGATCAGGATTAAAGTTAAAAACTTTCCACCCTTGATCTGTGTTAAAAATTCCCTTTATTCGTAGCCAGTCTTGCTGTGCACATAATAAATCTAGCAAAGCATAAAACTCGAATTTCCAGCGTTTAGGCAACTTCCAACCAGCCACAATATAACCTTGTGCCGACTCGACATAATGATAAGGTAATTGCTGAATTTCCTTTACGACCTCTCTCTCACTCATTTGCTTTTGAAGTTTAAGTAAAGGTTGTATAGATCGCTCGATTAAACGAGCAGCGATGTCAATTTTATTTAACGCTAACTGACCATGTTCAATTTTAATCCACTCTTGGTGATAAGGCTGGTATTCGTCTTTTAATAGCTCAAGCGCCTGATTATCTTCAAAAGTCATTACATCGGTATGTGACACCACCACAATTTGAGCAGCTTTTAACTGATCTTCATAAAGGTTTTGTTTAACCCAATTGGTATCGTGCAAACGACTGCCATCAACCACCGTAATTAACGCTCGCATGGCTAAACTACTTTGCCAATGAGGTTCAGTCAGTTGGTCAAATAACTGAGAAGGATGCCCAAGCCCAGTCGGCTCAATAAACAGCCTGTCTGGCTTTTGTTCACTCAATAGACGGGCTAAAGCAATATGCATAGGTAATTGACTGCTACAACATAAACAACCACCTAATAGTTCTTTGACTGCATATCCTTCATCTTGAGGTAAGAGTTGTTGGTCTACTCCAATTTGCCCAAACTCATTCATTAATACAGCCCAAACCTCATTTTTAGGCTTTTGACTTAATAAATGCTGTAATAATGTGGTTTTTCCTGCCCCTAAAAAACCAGAAATAATATGGGTAGGAACAGTTTTTTGGGCAATCAATTTCACAAGCGGCTCAAGTCAACAAGGTTTAAAAACTAAGAAAGATATATCACTGTTTAAGTACCATGAAAATGATTTTTCACTTTGAAGATATATTTTTCAATTATCGGGCTAAAGCATCAAATATGTGACAGGCATCTCATCAATTATCTAAATTAACTTTTAATATCCACAATTCAAACGAAATATCCTATTCATCCATATTCACAATTCATGCCAAAGTGTTTTCTTTGCGTAACTAAACTGGTTTTTTTTCATTCAAAACGAAATATTTTTACACATTTTAAGGTGTAAATACGCCCTTAAACTTTACAGATTCCGCACATAAACGGGCCGTATATTTCATATTGTTAAGATAGCCGTAATAGATTGTTAAGTTAATTGATGTAATCCAAACCTCGGCTTAGCATGTGTCCTAGCTTAGTCATTCAGCCATGCAGGTTTCATGTATGTATGAACGATTAAGTTTAATTTATTTTTAAATGAAATTTAAGGATGCCATAAAATGAAATTAGCTAAAACTTTACTTGCTACTACACTCGCTTTAACTGCTGCTTCAACTTTCGCTGCTTCTAAGCACGACCAAGCACATAACACTGCTGGTGAAGAAAAAGTTGTTGTTTCAACTCAAGAACAAGCAAACACTGCAAATGCTGCATCTGACGCTGTAGGTTCAGCTTCTGAAGCTGCTCCTGCAACTCGTTAATTCTCTCAGCATTCTCCTCCAAGCTCAGAGATAATTTTACTGAAATGAAAAATGGACGCTGAATTTTAGTAAAGAAGAAAAAGGATCGAACCATGCTGCGGTTCGATCCTTTTTTTATGAAGATTTTTTGTACATGCTACAAGATGGATTGTGGTTTTCTTGAAGACGTAAAACCTTACGGTGCTCAGCTGCTTCAAAGCGGCAACGTTTCCACTCAGTATTGAGGTTTAATTGGGGTACTTCACATGGCTTACCCTGTTCATCAACAGCAACCATCGTGAAATAACAGCTATTGGTATGGCGCACTGTCCGCTTCTGGATATTTTGGGCTTCAACGCGAATACCGACTTCCATAGAAGTACGACCTACATGGTTCACACTTGCCAAAAAGGTGACCAATTCACCTACATAAATCGGTTCTTTAAAATTCACCTTATCTACAGATAAAGTCACCACGTAGCCACCCGAATAACGACTTGCGCAAGCGTAAGCAACTTGGTCTAGTAGTTTTAGAATCGTACCACCATGAACATTACCTGAAAAATTTGCCATATCAGGCGTCATCAAAACTGACATCGTCAATTCAGACTGATCATCAGTTGCTGTGGTCATTTCATCTAATGTAGGCATAGCTCAACTCTGTCTTAAAACAAGCTCAGTCAACATTATGGTTGATAATTCACAAAAAAAACATGCTTAAATCCACAACATAGCATTGTATTTTTTAATATCTTTGATTGTTTTTTAAAATTTAATTTTTTAAGGCACTATTTTTAAAGTTATTTTTTAATGCTACTTTTATTTATCTTAGAGTTTTTTAGAAGATGCTATGCCATTTTATTCCATGTTCAATGGCATAGCAGGTTCTTATGAGTGACTTGCTAAACTTTATTAATGACGCCTGTCACACCATTAATAATCATATCAATGGCGATCGTACCGATTAATAAAGCAGATAAACGCCCGACAATATCAAAATAACGGTCAATATGTTTGGCATGTTTATAGCGTAAATGATCATGTGAAAATTTCATCAAAATCAAAATGCTGCAAGTTAAAAACAAGGTGAAGGCAATCACTAGAGCTGCCTCACCAATTGACATTTCAATCCCTGTGACCACAGCCGCACTAATGGTGCCCGGGCCGATCATAAATGGCATGGCAATGGTGCCAGCCAGATGTTCTGGTGCCCCACGCATTTCACCAATGGTATCGGCACCCTGAAACACATAGCGATAGCCAATCACCAAAAAGATGAGGCCTCCAAAGATCTGAAAGGCTTCAAAACGTACATTCAGATATTTACTAAAAATTGTTTCGCCGCCCCATGCAAATAGCATGAACACGACAAAAGCAATTAAACTGCCCTGAATCAGTGCTTTATTAAACACCTTAGCTTCTGAATGGCGGATTAAGCCAATCATATAAATGCTCATTAAAAAAGGATTGAGCAATGAGAAAAATAAAGCAAAAGAATGTAGATAAGGAGAAGCCATGCATTTTCCTCTTAAGCTTGTGGATCTGGGAACAATGGACGATTCCCTGGGCTAATACGATTAATATGTAAGAACGTCATATGTCTTTCATATTTATCTAAAATATCGTTAATGACCTGTTCTTTACTGTAGCCAACCAGATCGTTATCTTGAGAGCCATCATAAAGATAGGTTTCAAGTCGGAAATAGAACTGTTTGCCTCGTTTTACACGCTGGCTAAAGTTCGGCGCGCTATAGCGTACAGGCCAGATCTGATAAACAAAGTTTTGCTCTTCTTCCAAGTGGATAGTGAGATCTAGATGGTAAAGCGTATCTTCATCTTCTAACGGTGTTTGCTGCACATCTACATTCATACCCTGCTTAACAAGCTCATCGGCAACAGCCTGAACAGCTGGCAAACACACCGTATCTAGCATGCGCTGTGTTTCAGTAGTTCCCGGATGATGCATGACTCGAGTTAAACGTTGTTTCCAGTTCAGAATATCAACGTTCCCTACCACTGGCGCTGCATTCATACTGCGACTAGCATGCCTGTAATCTTCAAGTCTGAGCGACTTATAAAGTCCAGCCATCACAAGGAACATCACAAAACTAAACGGCAACCCCATAATAATCGTTGCGTTTTGCAAGGCGGTAATGCCGTTGGTCATGAGCATCGCTAATGTGAGCAAACCAATCGCCACTGCCCAAAACACGCTTAACCAACGTGGAGCATCATTATCGATATTAGTAAGTTTAGTCGTGAAGTTACCTAAAACCAGCGCTCCCGAATCGGCAGAAGTCACGTAGAACAAAAGCCCTGTTACGGTGGCAATTGAAGCAATAAAAGTAAAGCCCGGATATTGCGCTAACAGGTCATAAAAACCATGAGCCGGATTTGCTAACACCGTCGCTGCTAAGGTTTGGTTGCCTTCAAAAATAACGCTGTGCAATGCGCTATTACCAAAAATGGATAACCACGTGAGTGTAAATAGAAGTGGAATAATTAAGGTACCGCATACAAACTCACGAATAGTACGCCCTCTTGAGATACGTGCCAGAAAGAGTCCTACAAATGGAGACCAAGCAATCCACCACGCCCAGAAGAAGAAAGTCCAACTGCTCATCCATTCTTTAGGCTGTTCAAAAGCAAAACTTTGTAATGCTAAAGCAGGGAAACGAGTTAAATAATCACCAATATTTTGCACAAGAGCATTGAGTAAAAACTCAGTATTTCCTAAGAATAAAATAAACAGCAATAACCCGACCGAAACATAAATATTAATTTCAGATAAAATCCGCAAGCCTTTATTGACCCCAGATGTCACCGAAATAACACTAATACCCACCGCAACAGCAATCAGGATAAATTGCATCCAGATATTTTCTGGTAATCCCAACAACACATGTAGGCCATAATTCAGCTGTACTACCCCAATCCCACAGGTCGTCGCAATACCAAAAATTGTCCCAATCACGGCAGCCGTATCAACACTATGCCCAATTGCCCCATTGATTCTTTGTCCAAAGATTGGATAGAGAGCAGAACGAATAGTCAGTGGCAAATTATAACGATAGCTGAAATATCCCAATGACATACCAATCAAGGCATACATACACCAGCCAGTTAAACCATAGTGAAACAAGGTCCACACCATACTTTGGCGCGCTGCTTCATAGGTTTGACCTACTCCGACCGGAGGCTGCATGTAATGAGATAGTGGTTCAGCGACCGAGAAGAACATGAGGTCGATACCAATACCCGCCGAAAACAGCATGGCGGACCAACTAAGTAAACTAAATTCAGGTTTTGAATGCTTAGGTCCTAATTTGATACTGCCATATCTTGAGCAGGCAATAAAAATCACGAAGGCCATATAGAGCGTTGCTGCCAGCAGATAATACCAACCAAAGGTTGAAGTTACCCACTGAAGTACGGCGTTCATGACTCGATTTGCAAAATCGTTGAACAAAAACGTGACGAGAGAAAAAATTAAAATAAGTACAGCTGAAAAATAAAAAACCACACGGTTGAGCGGGTCTTTTTTAGATTTAGATAATGTTAAATCATCAACTGCTCTTGGATTATCTGTTGCCATACAATCCTCAAGGAATAAAATAAAAACAAAATATTTAATTTCGTCTTTTCACTCTTATTTAAAACAATGAAAAGACGACTTTAAACGCAAAAAATAATATATAGATGTGATCGATTGAGGTTATAAAACCTCGGTCACTTTATTCTGGTCACAATTCGATGGGACCGAAATGTCTTTTGAAACAGCTAACTGTTTTTTCACTAATTGAGGGTCAAAATCATCTTGCTTTAACGCTTTGGCTAAACCAAACATATAGAGCAAAATAATCACTGAAAATGGTAAACCACATAACACCACAGCACTTTGCATGGAGTTAAAACTACCGGCTAAAAGCAAGCCAATACTTACAATGGTAATTACCACAGACCAAAAGACGCGTAACCAGATCGGTGAATCACTATCATTGGTGCCCCCTTTTGAGGACAAATTAGCGATCATTAGTGTACCAGAGCCAACCGGTGTCAAAAATAAAACGAAACAAATCACAACAACAATACCGGCAACGTAAGGATTAAACGGCAGATATTCCAGTAATTTAAATAAAGATAAAGCTGGATCAGTTAAGACCATATCACCCAAAACTTTCTGTTTTTGCTGCAAGATTAAATAAATTGCAGTATTTCCAAAAACCGAGATCCAAGCCAACGTAAAGCCAAGTGGAATCAGGCACACACCTAATACAACTTCGCGGATGGTACGTCCTTTTGAAATGCGCGCAATAAACATGCCGACAAAAGGTGCCCAAGCAATCCACCATGCCCAATAAAACACGGTCCACGAACCCAACCAGCCACTGGCTTTTTGGTTGTATAAATACATATCAAAGCTTTTACCCATAAAATTATTAAGGTAATCACCGGTATTTTGCACAAGACCATTTAATAAATGGTTTGTCGGACCTGTTAAGAATACAAATAAAAGTAAGGCATACAGCAGACGTAAATTAATACGCGACAACCACGCTAAACCTTTTTCAATACCCACCACGGTTGTGATGGTTGCAACAAACATCATGATGAGAACAGCAGTAATTAAGGTTGCAGAATTATCAGGAATTTGAGGAAGTAAATAACAAATGCCCGATACCAGCACCAACGCTCCAATTCCCAAGTTGGTGACCAAGGAAATAACTGTCGCTAAAATTCCAAAGCCATCGACAAAATCACCCACTAAGCCATGCACTCGCTCTCCAAAAATTGGGTAGAGTGCTGAACGCAGTGCTAATGGCAAGTTTTGTCTAAAAGCAAAGTAACCTAAAGTAACTCCAAGCAAAGCATAAAGTACCCAGCCATGAATCCCCCAATGCAAAAAGCTATAAGTCATCGCATTACGGGCTGCCTGAATCGTTCCTGCCTCGCCTTCTGGCGGTCTTAAAAAATGGTCAACAGGTTCGGCCACACCATAATAAAGTAGCGCAATACCAATCCCTGCCGAGAACAACATTGAAGTCCAAGCGAGATAAGTGAACTCAGGTTTGTCGTCATCTTTACCTAAAGGAATCTGTCCTACCTTTGAAAAAGCAAGCCAAGCGACAAAGCCCAAGCACAGCACAATAACCAGCATGTAATACCACCCAAAAAAGTGATTTACCTGCTCTTGTACATAAGTTAGCCAAAACTGACTTTTTTCTGGAAACAGCACAAAAAGTAGGCCAAAAATGCCAATACTGATGGCTGAACTCCAAAATACGAAACGATTTAACCGAATATGGTCTGAAGAATATCTATCACTTTTCAACACCATCTTATTGCTCCTTGCAATCGGTGTATTTTTCTCAAAATAACGTGATAAGTACTGTACTTATGCGCATCATCCTATCCTTAAGAACCTTTGATTTCACCTCTTTATTCCAGAAGTTATCTTCAAAAATTCATTGATTTTTACATATCATACTTGTTATTGATTGAACGTTCAATCAATAACAAGTATGATAAAAAAGTGCTATGATGCTCTGCAAGTTAACATGTTGAATTTTAAGCACCCCTAAAAAGTGCTGATGTGGACAACCATGACAAAACGCAGAGTAAAACCAGAACATGTGCGACGTGAAGAAATCATGAACGCTGCACTCGACGTAATTTATGAAGTGGGGTTATCCAATACCACCATTGCACAAATTGCAAAAAAAGCCGAGTTGTCGACCGGCATTGTCAGCCATTATTTTGGTGACAAACAAGGGTTGATAAATACCTGTATGCAAGAAATGTTAAATGTTCTGCGTCGTAAAACCGAACAGTACAGAGCAGAAGCAGATTCGCATCCAGAGAGCCAGATTAAGGCCATCATCGACTCTAACTTTGACATTAGTCAGGTTAATGAAAAAGCAATGCGGGTTTGGTTAGACTTTTGGTCAGCAAGTATGCATGTACCAGACTTAAGCCGCTTGCAAAAGATTAATGATCAACGCCTGTACTCTAACTTGAAGTTTTATTTCCTCAAGTTAATGAATGAACAACAGGCCAGTGTTGCCGCTAGAGGGTTGGCAGCATTGATTGATGGATTATGGTTACGAGGCAGTTTAAGCCGTCATAACGAATTTGACAGCAACCTTGCCCGTTCCATTGCTTACGATTATGTACAAACGCAATTGCAATTTGCGAACAAGCCTTTGCAGGAGAGACAAAATGAGTGATGCACAAGTTCATCAACTGTATATCCATGGACGCTACGTTAACGCAACCAGTGGAAAAACATTTAATAGTATTAACCCTGCCAACGGCGAGACCATCGCGACTCTTCAACAAGCTTCTGAACAAGATATTGAAGCTGCTGTACAAAGTGCCCAACAAGGACAAAAAATCTGGGCTGCCATGACTGCCATGGAACGTTCACGTATTTTACGTCGTGCTGTCGACATTCTTCGTGAACGAAATGATGAGCTTGCCCGTCTTGAAACTCTCGACACAGGTAAAGCCTATAGCGAAACATCGACAGTTGATATTGTGACTGGCGCAGATGTACTCGAATATTACGCAGGACTTGCAACAGCCATTCAAGGTGAACAAGTTCCACTTCGCGAATCAAGTTTCTTTTATACACGCCGTGAACCTTTAGGCGTAGTTGCCGGTATTGGTGCTTGGAACTATCCAATTCAAATTGCTTTATGGAAATCTGCCCCTGCCCTTGCTGCCGGCAATGCCATGATTTTCAAACCTAGTGAAACTACCCCTCTTACTGCATTTAAACTTGCAGAAATCTATACAGAAGCTGGTGTACCAGACGGCGTATTCAACGTAGTTCAAGGGCCAGGCCGTGAAATTGGTCAGTGGCTCACTGAACATCCTGTGATTGAAAAAATCTCATTCACTGGCGGTGTGGAAACCGGCAAAAAAGTTATGGCAAGCGCTGCTGGCTCTACGCTGAAAGAAGTGACCATGGAACTCGGTGGTAAGTCACCACTCATTATTTGTGAAGATGCCGATCTGAACCGTGCAGCAGATATTGCCGTCATGGCGAACTTCTTTAGCTCAGGTCAGGTATGTACCAACGGTACGCGTGTTTTTGTTCCGAAATCTCTTTTAGCCGATTTTGAAAAAGCGGTTGTAGAGCGTGTACAACGTATTCGCATTGGCGACCCAATGGCTGAAGACACAAACTTCGGACCGCTCACTAGCTTCCCTCATATGGAAAAAGTGTTGTCTTTCATTGAGTCAGGCAAACAACAAGGCGCTAAAGTGTTAATTGGCGGTGGCCGCGCAACTGAGGGCGAACTTGCCAAAGGCGCTTATGTGCTCCCGACTGTATTTAGCGACTGCACCGACCAGATGGCCATTGTTCAAGAAGAAATTTTTGGACCTGTCATGAGCATCTTAAGCTATGAAACCGAAGAAGAAGTCATCCGCCGTGCTAACGACACGACCTTTGGTTTAGCTGCTGGCGTTGTTACTCAAGACATCAGCCGCGCTCATCGCATTATTCACCAAATTGAAGCTGGTATTTGCTGGATTAACACTTGGGGCGAATCGCCTGCAGAAATGCCAGTCGGTGGCTACAAACAATCTGGTGTAGGCCGTGAAAATGGTTTAACCACGCTTGGGCACTATACCCGTATCAAATCTATTCAAGTTGAACTTGGCGATTATCAAAGCATTTTTTAATGCCCCAATCGCTCTAAACACTTCAACCTAAATCACATATGCCGAGCAGTCTTTATAGATTGCTCAGGCAAACTGTTAGTAAAAAAAGGATAGTTATGAATATTAAAGAATATGATTACATTATTATTGGCGCAGGATCTGCCGGAAATGTACTCGCTGCGCGTCTTACTGAAGACAAAGATACCACCGTTTTATTATTAGAAGCGGGCGGACCAGATTATCGCTTGGATTTCCGTACACAAATGCCGGCAGCTTTGGCCTACCCTCTTCAAGGCCGCCGCTATAACTGGGCTTATTTAACTGATCCTGAGCCACACATGAATAACCGCCGTATGGAATGTGGTCGTGGTAAAGGTTTAGGTGGTTCATCTTTAATTAATGGCATGTGCTATATCCGCGGTAATGCCATGGATTTAGAGCAATGGTCAACTCTTAAGGGCCTTGAAAACTGGTCTTATGCTGACTGTTTGCCTTACTACAAAAAAGCCGAAACGCGTGACATTGGTGAAAATGACTACCATGGCGGCAATGGCCCCGTATCCGTTGCAACACCTAAAAATGGCAACAATGTATTGTTCCATGCCATGGTTGAAGCTGGTGTACAAGCAGGTTACCCACGTACTGATGACTTAAATGGTTACCAACAAGAAGGCTTTGGTCCAATGGACCGTACGGTTACCCCAAAAGGACGTCGCTCAAGCACTGCACGTGGCTATTTGGATATGGCAAAAGGCCGTCCAAACCTGACCATTCTGACTCATGCTACGACCAATAAAATCTTGTTTAATCAAAAGCAAGCGATTGGTGTCGAATATATTATTGGTGCTGATCAAAACAACTTACAACGTGCATTGGTTAAACGCGAAGTGTTACTGTGTGCAGGCGCAATTGCTTCACCACAAATTTTACAGCGCTCAGGTGTAGGTCAAAGTACTTTCTTGAAATCAATGGACATTGATGTGGTTCATGATTTACCGGGCGTAGGTGAAAACCTGCAAGACCATTTGGAAATGTACTTACAGTATAAATGTAAGCAACCCGTTTCTTTATACCCTGCTTTAAAATGGTATAACCAACCTGCGATTGGTGCCGAGTGGTTATTTAATGGTACAGGTATTGGTGCAAGTAACCAGTTTGAAGCAGGCGGATTTATCCGTAGTTCGGATGAGTTTACATGGCCAAATATCCAGTACCATTTCTTGCCGGTTGCCATTAACTACAACGGTAGTAATGCAGTGAAAGAACATGGTTTCCAAGCACACGTAGGTTCAATGCGTTCGCCTTCACGTGGTCGTATCAAACTTAAATCGAAGGATCCGTTTGAGCATCCAAGTATCTTGTTTAACTACATGTCGACTGAACAAGACTGGCGCGAGTTCCGTGATGCAATTCGTATTACTCGTGAAATCATGCAGCAACCCGCACTTGACCCATATCGTGGTGAAGAAATTAGCCCGGGCAAACATTTGCAAACCGATGCAGAGCTTGACGACTTTGTTCGTAACCATGCAGAAACCGCTTACCATCCGTCTTGTAGCTGTAAGATGGGCGAAGACGAAATGGCTGTTGTAGATGGTCAAGGTCGCGTACACGGTATGCATGGTTTGCGTGTAGTCGATGCCTCAATCATGCCGCTCATTATTACCGGTAACTTAAACGCAACCACCATTATGATTGCCGAGAAAATTGCAGACCAAATTCGTGGACGTGAAGCGTTACCACGTTCAACTGCACCGTTCTATGTAGCATCATAAAACCTTAAAGGGCATATTTCTTATACAGAGATATGCCCTTAATTTAAATCTATAGAGCCAATATTAATAAGAACGATGTATGACAGAAAATAAGCACTTACCAGCAGCTTATTTACATAAATATGGTGTGAAATAAAAATTAATCGATTTTTATAGGGAAATATTCTTCAAATGATTCAACTTTAAGCAAATTAAAATTATTAATTTAATTTCAATTATTTACATAAAAATAGTAAGCTTAAATTATCTTTTTAAAGCTCAACTTGGCTAAATATAAATCATATTTATGATTTTGATGAACCCCATTTATTATAAAAATTGTCTTGTCAATGCAAAATTAGTCTAAAATATAGTGTGTTTGCGATAATCCCAATTCATTTTTATTTTTTTGAAGTTCTCTAATTTTGAGAATTTACTTTCGCATTTATATCCATTTTGTCTGGATACGCTGTCTAGGTTTCCTCACACCTTAAGTGACTCAAATAACTTATTTTAAGGTCCCCCTTATATGAAAAAGTTTTTGAAATACCTTCTGGTATTAATCATTCTTATTCTAATTGCAGGTATTGCGTTCTTGTTTAGACCGACAACGTCAAAACAAGTTGAAACTGCAAAAGATGAACCCGTTGTTGATGCTGTTCTTGTTGGCGGCGGCATCATGAGTGCCACTCTCGGTACTTATTTGACTGAGCTTGAACCAAACTGGCAAATTCGTATGTACGAACGTCTTGACCAAGTTGCTCAAGAAAGTTCAAACGGCTTTAACAATGCCGGAACAGGCCACTCTGGCTTTATGGAAATGAACTATACCGAAGAGAAAAACGGTAAGATGGAAATTGCCAAAGCTGAAAAAGTTGCTTCTCAATTTGAAGTTGCTAAACAGTTCTGGTCACATCAGGTAAAACAAGGCGTTTTAGCTGAACCAAAATCATTCATTAACCCGGTTCCGCACATTGCTTTCGTTTGGGGCGATAACGTTCAATTCTTAGAAAAACGTTATGCAGCCATGATCCAAAGCCCGTTGTTTAAAGGTATGAAATTTACTGAAGACCCAGCTGTGATTAAACAATGGGCCCCTTTAGTGATGAATGATCGTGACCCTAGTCAAAAAGTTGCAGCAACTCGTATGGATGTTGGCTCTGACGTTAACTATGGTTCAATCACTAAACAATTAGTGAGTCATTTAAATCAAAATCCTAATTTCAAATTACAGACTTCAACTGAAGTGACTGGCATCAGCCAAAATGATGACAAAACTTGGACTGTGTCTTTCAAAAATTTGAAAACTGGTAAAGTAGATCACGTTAAAACACGTTTTGTATTTATCGGTGCAGGCGGTGCAGCAGTTAAATTATTGCAACTTACTGGTTTACCAGAAGCTAAACAATATGCTGGCTTCCCTGTTGGCGGTGAGTTCTTAATTACGGACAACCCAAAAATTACTGCTGAACACACAGCAAAAGTTTATGGCCGTGCTGAATTAGGTGCGCCTCCAATGTCTGTACCACATATTGATACGCGTTATATTGACGGTAAAAAATATGTATTGTTTGGCCCATTTGCAACCTATTCAAACAAGTTCCTGAAAAATGGTTCTCAGCTTGATTTACTTGCATCAACAAACAAAAGCAACGTTTTACCAATGACCACTGTTGGCTTAGAAAACCTTGATCTTGTTAAATACTTGGTCAGCCAAGTCATGATGTCAGATGAAGACCGTCTCAATGAACTTCGTAAATACTACCCAGATGCGAAAGCTGAAGACTGGCGTTTAAGCCAAGGTGGTCAACGTGTTCAGATCATCAAAAAAGAACCAGGTAAACCTGCAACACTTCAGTTCGGTACAGAAATCTTTGCGTCTAAAGATGGTGCTGTAACTGCATTGTTAGGTGCGTCTCCGGGTGCTTCGACTTCTCCATACATTATGCTTAACTTACTTGAAAAAGCTTTCCCTGAGCAAACTGAAGGTAAGTGGAATCAAAAGCTTCATGAAATTGTAGTGTCTTACAAACAAGACTTAAGCAAAGACCCTGTATTACTCGACAAAGTTCGCCAGTACACAAGTTCTACGCTTGGCTTGAACTATACATCTCCGTTCAAAGCGGCAAACGATGAAACTGCTACTGCCCCAGTTGCAAAAGCAAACTAAGTTTGACGGTGTATAAATAAAATATCAAAAGGATGAATTTCGATTCGTCCTTTTGTTTTTTAAGCTCCAACTTGAGATATTTAGATTCGCTATGACCCATTTAAACTTATCATCTCGCCTCTTATCATTTGGTTTTAAGCTGGTGCTTGTTTTGCTACTGGTTTATCTTTTGGTAAGCGGGTTTTATATGTGGATGATTGGCGGTACAGCGATTTATGTCAGCTCAGCCGTGTTATTTGTCATAACAGCTTATGCATCTAAGCTCGGTAAATATCAAAAGCTATGTTCTGTTTTAAATCTGCTGATGAGTGCAGTGGCATTATATTTCAGTACTGCTCATTTATTTTTCTCGCCTGTTCAATTCTTTATATTTTTACCTGCCCTATTTTTTGTTTTATTGACTTTTGCTCGCCTAGAAAAAGTTCGTGGCTTATCTAAATTTTTAATATTCATTAGTTTATTGATTTGGTCAGGCATACATTTTACGCAGCTTGAGCAACTTAATGACTATTATAAAACGCAGCACACAGGTGAAAGTTGGCAGCAATATGGCGCGCTATAAAATCGTTTTTATTCTAGATTTTCAATTAAAGATATTTTCATTTTCACATGAAGTTCATCAGTAAAACTGAACATCATCTACAGAAATCCTCTTAAGAAAAATTATTCATAACAATCTAATTTATTTAGAAATGTATCGAGCATATTCGCGATTGAACACAATTCATCTACACGTTAGATTAGCTGAATTATTTTTCTCCCTTTATGTTGTAATTTATGAAGATTTTAGATGGCGGTTTAGGCCGTGAATTAGCCCGCCGTGGCGCTCCGTTTCGTCAACCAGAGTGGTCTGCGCTTGCACTGATTGAAGCACCTGAAACAGTAAAAGAAGTACATCTCGATTTTATCAATGCTGGTTCAGAAGTGATTACGACTAACAACTATGCTGTTGTGCCATTTCATATTGGACAAGAACGCTTTGAAACTGACGGCGAGCGTTTAATTAAAGTTGCCATCGAACAAGCAAAAAATGCAGTTAAAGAAAGCGGCAAAAATGTCAAAATTGCAGGCTGCTTACCACCGCTATTTGGTTCTTACCGTGCAGACTTGTTCCAACCTGAACAGGCTAAAAACCTTGCTGAGCCAATCATTAATACATTGGCACCAGAGGTTGATTTTTGGTTAGCTGAAACTCAATCGTGCTTAAAAGAAGTAGAAACAGTGCATGCCTTATTACCACAAGATGGTAAGGACTATTGGGTATCTTTCACGCTGCAAGACGAAATCAAACATGAGCAAGCACTACTTCGCTCAGGCGAAAACATGCAACAAGTGGCTGATTTCATCAAACAATCAAATGCCAAAGCTGTATTGTTTAACTGCTGCCAACCCGAAGTAATCTTGCAAGCGATTAATGAAATTAAAGGACTTATTCCAGAGTCTGTACAAATTGGTGCTTATGCCAATGCTTTTCCACCGCAAGATGAGAGTGCTACTGCCAACGATGGTCTGGATGAAATTCGTAAAGACTTAGACGCTCCAGCTTATCTTGCATTTGCTAAGCAATGGCAGAAAGCAGGTGCAAGTCTAGTCGGCGGTTGCTGTGGCATTGGTCCAGAACACATTGCTGAACTTTCTCAATTTTTTAAAGAATAAATACCATGTCTGCTGCCAAAATTGGACTATTGTCTCTTACAGCGCTGGTCTTTAGTTCTATGGTGGGGTCAGGCGTATTTAGCCTACCCCAAAATATGGCTCAAGTCGCTAACGGCTCTGCCCTTCTTGTTGCATGGCTCATTACTGGGGTCGGCATTATTTTCTTGGCTCTCACGCTATTACATTTAACCCGTCAACGACCAGATCTAGATGGCGGTATTTATAACTATGCGCGCGAAGGCTTTGGAGACCTGATTGGGTTTTGCTCGGCTTGGGGCTATTGGTTGTGTACCACCATTGGTATTGTGGGTTATGTGGTGATTGCCTTTTCAGGCGTCGGCATGTTTACCGATAGCAAAGACCATATTATTTTTGGTGAAGGCAATACGCTCTACTCGCTCATTGGCTCAAGCATTTTTGTATGGCTGGTGCACTGGTTAGTGAGCCGAGGTATTAAAGAAGCTGCGATTGTGAATTTACTGGCAACGATTGCCAAAATTATTCCAATGGTGGTTTTCATCTTCTTTACCTTCATTGCATTTAAGTTTGATTTGTTCAAACTCAACCTACATGACTTTTCTTTGCAAGTTCCACTTTGGCAACAAGTAAAAGACCTGATGCTCATTACCCTTTGGGTATTTACTGGTATTGAAGGTGCTGTAGTTTTATCATCACGTGCAAAAAAACGTCATGATATTGGAAAAGCGACCATTTTAGGTGTGTTACTAGCGTTAAGTTTTTATGTCATGGTCACTGTATTGGCTTATGGCGTAGTGAGCCGTGAAGCGCTTGCAGGCATGCACAACCCATCAATGGCGACCATTTTGCAGCAACTGATCGGCTTGCCAGGTACCATCATTATTACCATCGGGCTGATTATTTCCGTTGCATCGTCTTATTTAAGTTGGACTTTATTTGCAACTGAAATTCCATATTTAGCAGCAAAAAATGGTGCATTCCCTAAATTATTTTTAAAGAATAATCAGAACAATGTACCTATTTCATCCCTTTGGCTGACAACGCTTGTCGTGCAAGGCTCACTCATTGCCGTGTATTTTTTCAATAAAAACTACACTCAGCTTTTATTGATTTCATCGGTCATGATTTTGCTACCTTATTTTCTGGTGTCAGCTTTTTACCTTAAAGAATCCATTCGCCATAAACGCATGCCGCATATTGCGATTGCAAGTGTCGCTTCAATCTATGCGCTTTGGTTGCTCTATGCAGCAGGTTTAGTCTTACTTATGTTGTCTGGCGTGTTGTATTTGGTGGGCTTGGTTATCTTTTCAATCAGTTATTTTGAGCACAAAAAATCCCTCAAACAAAACCAGCTTAATTAATTATTTTAACCACTGTTGAATCATTTCAGCAGTGGTTTTCTAAAAACAAAAATTTCTATTTTGAAGCCTGCGACTGCTTTAAGTGCAATCTTAAAATACGGCGTAATTCTAAAATTGCCTCAGGGCTAGTTTGAATCGAATGCCCACCTTTAATGATCAACTCCGACTGCTCCCCACCCAAATGCGAACTTTGATAAGGCACAATGCCATCACTGCTTTTTAACTTATCAGTCGTGCCATCAATATTGCCCATAATCGAGTGATAGACCACTTGTGGCGATGGTTGAATGGCTTGAGTCAACTGCATGAAGTTAGAGGAACGACTTAAATTACTTGCCCCATTTTCAATTAAGCCTTTTCTGAGTTTTGTATTTTTCTCATCTCTCATTTCAACTGCAATAAAAAATCAGCGGGCAAACGAATAACACGGCGTGCAATTTGGGTAAACCATCGGTCAGCGTAGTCTGTACCATGATGAGGGGCCGATACAAAAACAACCCGATTAAAATATGGCAAAGCCTTGAACTGAAAGCGCTCACGAATGACTGGATTTTCTTTTAACCGATTTAACTGCGCTTCATTCATTTTTTGCATGGCTTGCTCTGAAACATCGGCATCACTTACCAAGAGGCGGCTAATGACACCGCCCATACTATGTCCAACCAGCACGGCATCATGTGCAGCGTAGCTGCCTTTAGCAACGTTTTGAAAAGCTTGATTCAGCAAAGAATAAATCTGAAAACGACTTTCAAAAATCGGCATATTGGTTGAATAAAATACCTGCCAAACTTGGTAGTTTTGTCTTAATTCGGCATCGCCCATAATATCATTGGTTAAGCTCACCCAAGCCTCTGGACTACTCGCTAAACCATGAATAAACACAATGATTTTCTTATTTGGGTTAAAAGGTTCCAGCATATATAAATGCGGCATGATCAAATTGGCTTCTTTATTAATTAAAGACCAATAACCTGCTGCACCTAAATTATATTTCGACAGCCAAAGCCCATAAGGTGCCGAATAGTTTGCAGTGAGCGGATAGTCCACACCTTCAACCTTTACGCGGTCTTGTCGATATGGATCAAACATCGCAATTTCTAACTCTTCCCCAGCAATGACCTGATCGGCTGTAGCTTTTTGTTTTGGATAAGCAATCGCCGTGACCGGAAAGAAGCGTGGTAAATGTATGTTGGGATTATTCTGCTGAGCATAAAAAGCATCGGGGTCTAAAATGAAGCCGTGATTTACATCATTTTCTTTACGCCCAACAATAAACTCTGCTCCTAAACCATCCTTACGGTTGACGGTATTAAAGCCAGAAAAGTTCATGTTATAGCTGGAGCGAAAAGTATCGACTTCAATCTTTTGTACATCTAATGCATGGTCAAAATTGACGTGGTACTCATGCCCCTCTGCTTTAAGCAACGGTGGAAAACGATGCGTATTTAAATGATTAAAATACGTGGTCATTAACTTCGACAAGGCAACGTTATAAAAAATACGCACCTGATTTTGGCGATGGTCAAATACCCGATCGAACGGCGACTCTTCAGAGTCAAATAAATAGACATAACTATAGCGCAAGCTTTTATCAAACAGCGCTAACTCTTGCTCAAGGCAACTGCTACTTTTATTAATGACATTACACTGGCTACTACGCCCAACGTCTAAAGCCTTGGCTAAATAAATTTCACTCAGCGCAGCATAGCGTTCTTCTCGACTGCTATTTTCAGACAAGCTTTGAATTTTATTTAAACAATCATCAAAATTTTGCAGACAAGATTTTTCGTCTTCTTTAACCAAATACAGTAAGTTTTGAGTTTGATGGCTTAAGGTATTTGCGGTCAAAATACTTTCATTTTTACTATTTAAAGCACTGCTTAAATTAGTTTCTTTCAAATAAATAACCTGACAGCCACTGAGCAAAGCCATTATTGTTATTAATGAATAATGGTAAGACTTTGTCATTCTGCATTCCTTAATCGAATGTATTCCCCATCTGGTCATTATGCCTGTAAAGCCGTGAACGAACAATTTCGGCTCAGCTTTCGTTTTTCTTTATGATGAAAAAAGCCTGAACTCATTTTAATTCTGGCTAATTTATTATTTTTTCAAATCAAGCTTGGTTGAACTTTTGCTGTGAAGCTAAATATGAAAAATACAAAATGGGTAAGATAAACGGCGCTACACTCCAGAAATCAAAATAGACATAAAGTACCGCGCCCAAGAAAGCACCAATTACAAACCCAATCACAATACTGGCGCTTTTTAGAAAACTAGCCCGATTGGCTGCGTTATTGTTTTTAAGTAAGTTGGCAATATCAATACCGAGCTGGGTAGTGTTGCCTGTCATCATAGTACTGGGGCTAATATTTTTAATGAGGGTTTTGCTAGAAGTATTACGAATAGCCAAAGCAATTAAGCCCAGTCCTCCTGTTACCGCAACTGTTAGTGCATCCGGATCTTTAAATGGCTCGAAATAAAGTCCTGCAATCATGAAAGCACATAGAAAAATGGCTTCAAATAAAAATAAATAAGATAGCGTTTTGTGCTTGACCTGACTACGGTCAATTAACAGTTTGGTAATGACCACTGTCAAAATAAATAGCGGAATGGCTGCGAGCTTTATCCATAAACCAGCGCCGCCTTTAACCCACGCCGCCCCCGCCAACACTAAGTTTCCCGTCACATGCGCAGTGAAAAAGCCAAATAACGCAATAAAGCCAATAGTATCAATTGCCCCACCGACCATGGTCAGCAAAACAGGATCTCGACAAATTGCCCAAGTACTTTGTTTCTCTTGTTGCATTGAAGTCTCTGGCATAAACTGCATCCTATTATTTTAAAGTCATTAATTCAGTACAAAGATGTTTTAAATATTTAAAAACAAATCAAAACTAAAGCGTTTATAAAAGCAAAAAAACATGTAAAAACATAGAGTCTGTTATGTCGCAACACTGTCTTTGAAATGGCAACAATCAAAATTGACTATTTTTAAAACAATAAAAGGTTATCGGCTTCAAATCAATTTGACCTCTAAAACTGTTCTCACTATGATGAAGCCGCTGGTTGATAGCAACTGGTTTTGGACCTAAAAAAGTTATGCCAAGATATGGATAATCAATAACAACAATCACGAGTAGATATATGTCACTTTATAATTTTTCAGTTTTTTTAGGGGGATTATTATTTGTATCTGTTGCCTTTGCGGGTCAAAAAAACAGTCCTCATCGTGATTTCTATTTAAAATGTATTGCGGCTGGTCATAGCCGTGCAAGCTGTACATGCATTTATCATCGTTTAGAACGCCAATACTCCCCTAAGCTCATGCATAGACTTGGAAGTTTGAGTTTACAAAGTCCTGAAATACCGCGTGATTTTGTAAAGTCCATGATGCGTACCATGCAAAAATGCCAGTCATAATTTTATTTTTTAAGCCACATCCACGCTAATACCCCAGCCATACATAAAATTGCCGGATAGACAAACCACGGATGCGGAATGGTCCAAATCATCAGTCCCGCGGCCAGACTCATACTTAAGGTCGAAATGTATTTCGCCTTTTTGGGAATACGCCGATGTTCTTGCCATTCACGAATGAGTGGACCGATATAACGATGATTTCGAAACCATTGATGAAGTTTTTCAGAACCTCGAGCCGCAAAGAAAACAGCTAAAATTATAAAATCAACAGTAGGTAAACCCGGAATAAAAATACCCAATATGCCAAGCGCGATACACAACCAAGCCAAACCAATAAATACCCAGCGCGCCCACATAGAACGAGCAAGTTTACTGACTGGTTGAGTGGGCGTTAATGATTGCTCATGTTTTACCATTACATTGACTTGATTGAGTTTATCCATATCGGGTATTCCCTTTATCCACTTTTTATTATTTCAATTCATCAAGCTGATCAAGCGCTTGACCAAAATATCCAAAGGCATCTAAGGCTCCTTGAACAACTCGGTCTTGCTGGGTTTGGTTAAAGCCTGTTTCATCAAGTGCTTGTACAAAACGTTTCCAGACTTTAGCGCGCCCTTCGGGATAGGCAGCTAAATTACGCGCAGCAAACGTTTCAGAAAACCCCAAATGCTTTTGAGCTTCTTTAAATAAAAATGCAGCGCCTAAGGTTGAACCTTCAGACACATAAATCCAGCCTAAAGCTTCGGGTAGCTGTACATTTTCACTCTGTAATTGCTGCTCGTTGGGTTGAATACCTAAATCATTCAAATCGGCGAGTGCTTGTTTTGAGCGGCCACGAATGTCGAGGTCTGGAATCAGTCCTGCTACCCCCTCTTTTTCAAAAAGATGTTCAATTTCGCGCTGAAAGTAATATTGAGACAACGTAAATTGTGCGTATTTTTCTTTACTTGAAAACACCTTTGCCTCAGACATTAATTGATGCATACGTTCGTGTTCAGCAGCAGTTTCTTGTTTCAAACGTAAAGACAAGCTGTTGCTAATGATTTGTTCTGTAGATGAGTTCATCATCTTTCTCCTGCAAAATGGATATTACTCATCGGTTAGCGGTCCCGATTGAGTTTGAGTTGGACTGGAAAATCCACAACAATGGTCACGGCTCGACCGTTAATTTTGTGGGGTTTAAATCTGGATTTACGGGTAGCTTGCATGACCCGTTCATCAAGGCTTTGAATGCCTGAACTTTGACGTAATTGAATGTCAATCGGCTGTCCCTTTTCATTAATGCGAATCCGAAGCTCAACCAAACGATTTTGTTGTTTTAACTCGCGGTCATCATAGTCAAGCCCACCAAAACTCAGCACATCCACACTACTCACCTGAACAGCATCATCATGTTCAACTTGCGTGCTCGGTGCTTTGGAATATTCTTGCTGCATTGCGAGTTTTTTGATGCCGCCATTATTAGTTTCGCTATTGGTGTTTTGTGGCAAATGCTCAGTTTTCGTTTGTTCAATATCGGTCGAACCCAGTTGTTTATCTGTATGAACCGTTCGCCTTTCTGTAGGCTGCGCTGCTTGAGACGAAGCTAAATTGTTTAAACTCGTTTTTGGTTGCGCTTTCTGTTTGTCATTTAAGTTATTTTGCACCACCTCTTTAGAGGCAGTTTTTGACACTAATGTTTGAACATTTTTAGACGAGTTTTTTGATTCTTCAGGTATAGAAGATACCGAACGGTTTAATGTAAATTTAGGCGTTAAACTTTTTTCGATAGGCCTACTTTCAGTCTGGTCATTTGATGGCTTTTTAGCAGGTGCCAGCGACACAAAACTTACTTTTAAGGCATCTACTTTTGGTGATGTCGCAAAAGTATAGGGTTCAATTAAATGGCTCAGTATCCAGACAACAAACACATGTAGTCCAATCACCACGACTACGGTTAAGCACTTATAAAAATGCTTTGGCCCTTGTGGTAAAGGCAACATCACCATCGGCTTATGGGTAGGGAATAATGATTTTGATTTCATGGCTTATTCCCTAGAAACGATGCTCAAGCTTGAGACTAATGTTGTGTTTATCGTAGGAATACAGCCAATCGACATTGCTTTTATTTTGGTTATAACGATAGGTTAAATTAGGCGTCATGCCATAAAACTCAAAGCGCGGCATTTGCACAACAAAGGTATAGTTCTGTTCAAAATCATGACGACGAGCTAAGTAACTTACAGCGTATTTATCAAACTGGCGCCAACGGTAAGAACTCAATAAAGTGGTGTTAAATCCTGTGCTCCAAGATTTGCTTAAGCCTAATCGTACGCCTTGCTGTTCGTAGGCAGCTACATATTTTTCTTTTGCAGAATGGTCAACTACATCTAGACCACCAAAAACAGTCCACTGGTCTGGAAAAATCTTCCAGAAAGTGGCAAAAGCTGAATTTTCTATACCATCAAAGCTTTTATATTTCTGATAATTAAAATCTTTTCTTTCAACTTCAAGCTTAAAGGCTTTATCTGACGAGATAAAATGCATCCACTCGGCACGCGCGCCCCACGCACTGTAAAGACCATCATTGCCATAACGTTTATGTTCAAAAAGCGGACTCACCCCCATTTGATTTTTTAAGTCAAAGTAGCTGTAGCCTGCATTAATGTTAATGGTAGATTCATTAAATGCTGCGTGGTCATTATAGGACTGTCCAAACGCCAGCGCACGTAAAGCCACGCCATGATGCCCCTTAATCGTATAGCGTTTGATAAGACTGGCTTCGTAATCTAAACCCGATGCTGACTCAGCTTTTTGCTTTTCACTAGTAATTTTCCGCCCCCCAATAATATTACCTTTATTATCTGTCTGATAAGACATCCAAGTTTTAGTCTGTTTAGAGGCACTATTTAAATTACTGACATAGGTATAACCCGCTGAAACCGAGCCTTGCCAAGAGTCTCGTTTTTTTAATGCCTGTACAAAGGTATTCACTGTGGTTAAAACCCCAGATGGGATTACAGCAGGGTCACTTTGTTTCAGTTGGTCTTGAATGGAAATAAAAAGGCGTGCTGCTTCCTTATTCTTCTGTTGTTCAAACAGCACGCGCGCTAACTCAAGTTCACAAATTAAGTTATGTGGTTGTTGTTTTAAGCTGCTTTGAAATTTTTGTTCAGCCAATTTCAGTTGACCCTGAGAACGTGCAACTGCCCCTTCGGCAAAGTCGGTTAAAGCCCGATCGTAGCCAACATATTTCTTATAATGTTCTAAATAAACCGTGGCTTTGAGCCACTGTTTTTGCATGACTGCCAAATATAGAGCCTTGGCAAGATCATTCGGGTTTTGCTCAACACTATATTCTTGTCCATTAATTTGAAGTTTAGGTAATTGCTCGGTACTACGAATGGTTCCCTGCTCGTGAAACTGTCGCTGTTCTTGTAAAAGCGTTTGGTCCAAGCTTTGATTAAGACGAAGCTGTGTATCTTCGTCGGCATATAAAAATGGACAACTCAACAATGTCAAACAGCACAAAAGCGTTCGTTTCATAAAACAATAAACCTGAAGCAACCAAGCAAAAGCCCAAAAAACAAAAGGAACCTACGTGCGTAGATTCCTTTTGCATTGATTAATTTTTAGCACCGCCAAAAGCAGTGTTGTAAGACACATTATCAAACTGGGCAATACCCGCTAAAGCCGAAGCATTTGCACCGAAGAATTGACCTTGCACCACACCAGAGTTGTCGACACCAGCCGTACCGTTAGCCGTTGCCAAACCTGCAAACGCAGCAGTACCCGGGTTAAATGCCACACCATCTAGGCTTAATGATGAAACAGCTGTACCTGTTCCTGTAAGCGTTCCTTCAAGTGTGCCCGCGCCATAATTTGCCGTGAACGTACCACTTAACAGATTACTTGCAGAGCCGTTAATTCCTGTAACGGTATAGGTTGCCGTACCCGCGGTTGGAACAGTGGTATTAGTATTATCACCCGCGTAGTAAACGGTATGGCTCGCGCTTGCCGGCGTGTCGCCCGCTTTCCACCATTCACCAAAATAGACTTCCTGTGTGCCCACCTGACCAAAGTTAAAATTACCTAATGCACTGTGTGAAGGTGGCATTGCAGACACTGGAATATGCGAAATATTAAAGGTTTTGCTGCCAACCGTTACATTGGTGTTACTTGTTCCCTGAGCGGCAAAAGCCTGAGCCAAACCTTTTAACGAACTAAAACCTGTAAAAGCGTTATATGGCGCACCCGCAGCTTGAACCGACACCGCTGCTACACCACCCGGATGGCTTGCATTGGCAGCAGCACCGATTTTGATGTTACTTTCATTACTCGAAATACCATCAATCCCTGCATAAGCAAATGCAGTTGAACAAGCAACGAGACCCAAGAACAATTGAGAGATTTTCATTTGTTGTTACTCCATCTTTTTAAAACTAAGTTATTGTTTAATTTAAAATAACGATTTCGCTATTTTTTAGTTTATTGAGTAGGCCCAGCTGCAAACCTACTCAGTTTTTTGTAAATAATAATCATTCAATATTATTATTTACCGTTACCTGACTCCCCTTTTATGTATGTGTAGAGGGAATCAAATTCTGTTTAAAATTTGGTGGTCCAACTGATTTTCATGGTTCGGCCAGGTGCGGCCATGGCACTACGGGTTAAAGGATCGATATAAAACTGGTTAGAAAGATTACTGCCGACAAACTCAACTGTGTTGTAGTTATCGACGTGATAACGCGCATAGGCATCAAAAATCCATGTGTCATCCCAAGCCAAAGGCACATTGAGGTAATAACCTTTATTGACGCTAGCATCATTGTTTTTGCGTAGCGGGCTTTCATAAGCTTTATAGAATGTTGCGCGCGCGCCGAGCTCTAACTTTTCATCAAAAAAGCGTGCGCCAAGCAAACCGTGGAAACTCAGTTCAGGAGTGGCCATGGTCACCAAGTAGCCATTTGGAAAACCATCATCGACACAACGCTGATAAGGTTCACGGAACTCAAGGCCCTGCTCGGTTTGAACCGTGCCACCTAAAATCATTTTGTTAATGGCACTATTGTTGTCACACACTTCATTTTTTAAATTATAGGCCACGCTCAAGTCTGTGAAGAAACCACCATTATCAAAACGGCTTTGTAACTCTAAACCTGACAGCTTTTGCTCATCCATGTTGGTAAAAATAAGGTTTTGGTCACGCTCAATCACATTTTTGGTTTTGTTGTAGTAATAGGCGAGCTTAATGTCGGCATTACGTGCCGTGCTGAACCAATCGCGCATGTCATAGACATAACCCACTTCGTAGTTAAAAGCGTGTTCAGGTTTGATTGCTTGATATGGCAACATGGCAGAAAAACCAACAGTGCTTTCAAACAAACTTGGTAAGCGATATTCCTCTGCATAGCGTGCGTATATTCTGCTGTTTGGCGTGAGGTGAATTGAGGCACCTAACTGCGGTGCCCAGCCGCTATCTTTAACTTTGTCGGCAGACTCAACTGGAACTTGGTCTACCACCGACATAAAGTTCCCGCCAGTTACGACGTACTTTTGGCCAGAGGCATTGAGCTGGTTTAAAGGATTATCGGCAAGCGACAATTGTCCATTCGCATCTGCTTTCCAGCTCAGCGTATTTTTCTGTGACCAGATCATGTTATACAACGTGCTCTCTGATGCAGGCACAGTGTCGAGCTGCCCATCCCAATCAGGATTTTTTGTGGCATAGCGCTGTTTTAAAACATTGATTAAACGCTGCTGAGTCGAGGTGTAACTCTCAGGCATGGTCTGATATTCAAAGGTATATTCTTTGAGTCTACTTTTTTTGGTAAAAAGCGGATTTAAATTCGGGTCAATCTCGCTCTGCAAAGACTTATTTAAAAAGTCATCAACGGCCCAATATGAACGATAACGCATGCCCGCATCAAAACTTAACCAAGACAACGGTCTATAATTAAAGTTAAAGTCGAACGTTTTTTCCTCACGGCGCCCTGCGCGTGGCAGCGCCTGATAGAGCGAATAACTTGGGCCATATTCGCCATACACATCGTCAGACCTTAGTTTTTCTTTTAAGAAACTTCCACCGAGCGTCAAATCAAGCTGGTCTAACAAATGGGTTTTATTACTGACCGTAATGCCTTTACGCGTATTGTCAGAATGGCTTATCGCCGTGTTAATAATGGTGTTATCTCTAAAATCGATCGTGGTTGGCCACCCACCACGTGTGTATGTCTGGCTTTCGGTGTCGGTTTGCCAAATGTTGGCATAGAAATCAATCCAGCGATTATTCTCAGGCTTAAACTTATATTCGAGGCTATAAGCTTTAGAGTGAATATTGCTTAAAGGCCACTGCGGAACACCTAAGTCAGGTGTAATGCCCCAAACAATTCGAGACGGCATAATTTCACCAAAAATATTTTTAGTATCTCGGTAGGTTAGTTTAAGGGTCTGGTGATCGGTTGGACGATAGGTCCCTTTTAATAACCATGACTCCATATGACTTGAAGTGTTTGGAACTTCATCGCCCGGTTGATAGGCATAGGCAAAGTAAGGAATAAAATCGAGGCTACTGTCTGGCGTCGCTCGTTTATAGTAGCCCGCGCCATGTGTCCCCGAAAAATAGTTGCCACGCTCACGTACTGCATAAACTGCAAGTAAATCGAATTTATCTTGCTTGGTGGCAATCGCCAATCGGCCCGCCAAGTCATCGCCCGAAAAATGAGAGTTATCACTTCTGGTCCGGTTCTTTTTATAAATATCCGGGTCATACTTTGACCCGCCCATGTCGATCCAAGGCGTGGTGTTATCATAGTTTTGACCTACTTTACTCATGTCTGGCAAAGATGGATCGATTGAGTTGGTTGAGCCTTCTACTTTTAACTCGGCACCAAAAGACTTACCCGGACGAACAATGTCATCGGCCTCTAGCGTTTTAACGACTACACCGCCGCCAACAGAAGTTGTGGTATTGCGCTCTAAAGATGGGCCTTTAATGACTTCAATGCCCGCAATAAGATTGGGGTCGATATAGTTTCGGTTGTTTACCCCGTTATAGCCACGCCACACCGCAATCGACTGTTCAGTGCCATCAATAGTTAAAGGCACACGGCCAACACCCTGCACACCACGTACACTTGGGTCGAGTGCGCCACTATTACGAGCATCGCCGCTATAGACTCCCACCATGCCTTGTAAAACATCGGCTGGGTTGGTTCCTTTAAATCGCTCAACATAGTCTTTGCCCACATAGACCGAAGAGCGGTTTGCGTCATAAACTTTGTTATAGCCTTCTGTGTCACGGTCTTCTTTGCCATACACCACAATTGGCGTGAGTCGTACTGATGCATCTTCTTCAATTACGGCACTACTTGGCGGCAGGCTAGCGGCCTGAACCTTAGATGAAGTGACCCGTGGTGTAGATTTTTTGCTGAGTGTGTAGCCCTGCCCAACTCTTACAGCATTAAATTCGGTTGCTTTTAAAAGCTGCTCAAAACCTTGCTCGACGGCAAAGCTACCTTTTAAGCCTAGACTGTGTAGCCCTTGGAGTTGCTGGGCATCCATTGCAATTGAAGTACCCGATTGTTCGGCAAACTGATTCAGTACATTCGCAAGGCGACCAGCAGGAATGTTATAGCTTTTGACTCCAGCTGTTTCTGCATATACCTGCTGCATAGGCAGAGCAACAAGCCCACCCATCGACACAGCATGTATGGCAAACGCCAGTGTTGAGAATCGAAAAATCGATCGATTCCGCTTTTGCCCCGTTCCCACTTTTTTCATTTGCCCCGCCCCAGTAAATTGTAATAAGAATCATTCAATACAACCAATTAAAATGATCCATATTTATTGCTTCTACTTACTATGACGAACGACTTTCAAAAAAGTGGAACCTAAAATCGAAAATAAATTTAATTTTTTATTATTTTAAAGAAACCATGACCATAAATGGCGTGATTTGCTTAATTTTCAGGTCTGGAAAAACCGTAGCCAAAAGCTTAAGTGATTCTGTGGTTTGGTCTAAAGGCAACACAGCATTAACCCGTACATGTTGCAGCGCCGCATCATTAAAAATAATTTTGCCTTTGTAGTTGTGGTCTAGCTCTTGTAGTACTTGATTCAATGGCAAGTTTTCTACCATAAGCTGATGCTTTTGCCATTTTTGTTGTTCATTATAAACATTCAGTGCAGGCAGTTTTTGTACGCCATTTTTGTCCAGTTTAATGGCTTGCCCTGCTTCAACAATGGCCTGACGAGTCGCATGCAATTGGGTCGTTTGAACCTGCGTCGCTTCTACTTTTACCTTCGAATGCAACATCTTAAGTTCGGTTGCCGAAGGGTCATAATTGACACTAAAAGCTGTGCCGAGTGCCTGAATTTGTCCATGACTGGTTTTGACCAAAAACGGTCTAGTCTTGTCTTTGGCAACATCGACATAAATTTGCCCCTGCACCAGCTCAACCACTCGCTGGTTGGTTTTAAAATCAAGATTAACTGCGCTTTTACCACGTAAAATTAAACGCGAACCGTCTGGCAAGGTTTGCGTGGTCCACTGCCCTGATTGCCCTTGAATATCAGCCGTCACATAGGCCACTGTGGTATCGGTTAAATAAAATAACGCCCCACTCATGGCAACAAACACGACAGCAAAAGCTGTTCCTGCCCGTAAATGTTTATAGGCTTTGCCTGAGCTTAAGCCAGCTTTAAGGGCAACTTTAGTGACTTTTTTATGTCCGCTGGTTTGTGAAAGTTTTTGAATTGAACCAATACACTGTTCAATATCAGCAGCCACTTGGCGGTGTTGCTCACTGGTTTTTTTCCACTCTTCAAATTTTTGTTTGGCGGTTTTTCGTGAACGTTCATCATCCGAACTCAGTTGAACAATCCAAAGCGCGGCTTCTTCAACCAGTTGGTGATGTTTGCTTTTATCCATGGCCATTTAAATGCAGGCGTCCATGTCTTGTCGGTTTTGGTAGCACTGAATTAAGCAGCTCGCCAAATATTTTTGAATCATTTTGGTCGATACATTTAAACGTTCGGCAATTTCTTTATGGGTATAGCCTTCGAGGTAATGCAAAATAAAGGCTTGCTGTGCTTTTTCAGATACACCTTCAAGTGCTTTGCAAAGCTGGTTAATGGCTTGAATAATTTGCATTTGGTCTTCAGGTGAAGCCACCGCATCAAGCATATATTCCATTTGACTCAAGCCATCTAAATAGGCCTGTTCAATGCGTTTACGGCGCACTTGGTCAATCAGCAGGTTTTTAGCAATCGACGTTAAATAGGCACGCGGTTCCTTAATGCCGAATAGCTCGTCTCGGGTTTGTAGCAGTTTAATAAATGTGTCCTGAACCAGATCTGCGGCCTGTTCAGTATTACCTAATTTTTGTCTCAACCATTGGTGAAGCCAGCTTTGGTGACTTCTATATAACTGATCTACAAGCAAAGAAGTTTTGTTCACAGCAATTGGACTCAAAACAAGGAACTTACAAATGATAATAATTATCATTTAAACAAGTCAAGCAATAATTCAAGTAAAACTTAAATCACTGTTTAACAAATTGAATTAATTGACCGCTCGCTTTGCTGCACTTCTCTTAAAGCAAATCGGCAAGATTTCTAATTTCTTCCATCACCGCCTTACACGCAGGTGTTAAATAGCCATGCTTAGAAATAGACAAAGAAATATAGCGTTTGAGTGCGGGATTAATAATTTTTGCAGCTTGTATAGACGTATATTGGCTGGCTTTTTTTAACGCTTGCGGCCCCAGCATGGTATACATCCGAGATTCGGCAACCAAATGGGTTTGTAAACTAATCGAGTCAGCTTCAAACACAATATTCAGCTCCAACCCATTTTCATAAGCCATGTGGTCTAAAAAATTGCGCCAGTTACTTGGCCTGCAAAACGTGACCAGTGGTAACTCACTTACTGCTTTAAAGTCGACTTCACTGGCCTGAGTGAGCGCATCGCCTTCACAACCGATCAAATAGGTATCGGCTTCGGTAAGATAGATATCGCCCTGTTTAGGCGTTGGGTTAAACCGATAGAGTATGGCTAAATCGACGCTGCCATCTTCAAGCCATTTTTCTAAATGCACCCCTTGCCCTTCACGCACCGAGAGTTTAATTAAGGGATATTTTTCTTGAAGCGCTTTATACAGAGTCGATAACAACGGATGTGCAGTAGACGGCAAACTGGCAATACGAACCGTACCAATCGGTGTATCGGTCGAATGCAAAATTTCATTATTCAGTTGGTCGGTCACGTTCAGCCATGAACGAATTTTAGGAAGTAAATGCTGGCCTAAATCGGTCAGCTCGACACCGCGTCCTGTCCGATTAAACAAACGGCCTCCGCATTGGGCTTCGAGCTCGTTCATTTGCCGACTGATTTGCGGTTGGTTGGTGTTATGCAGCATGGCGACTTTGCTTAAGCTACCGAGTTCCACCGCGTCTAAAAATATTTTCCATAATTCATAATTCATCGATTCTTCCTAAATCGTAATTAGGCAGCATTTTGAGCCATACATTTTCAGTATAACTGAAATTCAAGAATTGGTAATTCCTACATAGCTCACCTATTTCTATACTCCAATCATGTTCTCTACAACACGATTTAAGTCAGATTAAGAACCAGAGAATATTTAATTACACTGTATAGGAAGTACGATTATGAGTTTAGATTTACGTGGATTAACCCCAGCGCCTGTGACTCCTTTTACCCGTGACGGACAAGTAGACCATGATGCAATTCAACGTTTAGGTTCATGGTTAGGCAGTATTGATGGTGTGAAAGGCTTGGTTGTTCTTGGGCATGCAGGTGAAGGAACATTCTTGTCGCAAAAAGAACAAATGCAAGTCATCGAAAGCTTTGTTAAATCGGTAGATGACAAAATTCCGGTAATCGCAGGGATTACGCTCGAAGGTACTTCGGTTGCAGCAGAAGAAGCAAAACGTGCAGTGAGCGCGGGTGCTTCGGCAGGTTTGATTTACCCTTCACATGGCTGGTTGCGTTTTGGCTATCAAAAAGGCGCACCACAAGACCGCTATAAAGCAATTTATGAAGAAAGTGGTTTGCCATCTATTTTATTCCAATATCCAGATGCGACTAAAGCCACTTACGACCTAGAAACTCTACTCGATATTTCTGCACAGCCAGGTGTGTTTGCCATGAAAAATGGTGTGCGTAACATGCGCCGCTGGGATGTTGAAATTCCGATTATTCGCCGTGAACGTCCAGACTTACAAGTGTTGACGTGCCACGATGAATATTTGCTTCACACCATGTTTGATGTAGACGGCGCATTGGTTGGCTACGGCAACATTGCCCCTGAACTTTTAATTGAAATGATTAAAGCAGGTAAAGCTAAAGATTATGCAAAAGCTCGTGCCATTCACGATCAACTATTACCAGTGACTCGCAATGTTTATCACCGTGGTTCACATATGGAAGGTACGGTCGCGCTTAAACATGCATTGGTTGCTCGCGGAATTTTGGACCATGCCACTGTGCGTTCGCCACTGCTTCCACTGGCAGATGGTGCTGAACAAGAAATTCATGATGCAATGCGTCAAGCCGGAATTGGCAAGGTCGATTTAACCCAAGCCGTTGCTTAAATTCTATTCGGGCTAGCATGTACGCTAGCCTTTTTTTCCTGTACGCTGCCTGAGGCCAAACATCGGGCATGTCTCTTAAAAATAATAATAAAAAGCATGCAAACTGTGGTGAACAGGTAGTGCGAAATAGAACAACAAAACTACGAGGAATGTAGTAATAAGGAGATAGAAGATGACAAATCTAGCGGATGTAGAACAAATTAGTCATCATCAAAAAAATGCGGAAATTATTGCAAGACTCGAACGGCTACCCGTCACTGGTCGACTGCAATTTATGCGAATTACCATTGGGATCGCGACCTTTTTTGACGCTTATACTGTTCTTGCGATTGCCTTTGCTTTACCCCAACTCATTACCGAATGGCATCTGACGCCTGCCTATGTCGGTGCGATCATTGCCGCAGGCTATGTCGGGCAACTGGTCGGTGCGATCTTTTTTGGTTCTCTTGCCGAAAAAGTCGGTCGTTTAAAAGTGCTGTCTTTTACCATTTTACTGTTTGTGGCAATGGACATTTCCTGTCTGTTTGCTTGGAGCGGAATGTCGCTGCTAATTTTCCGCTTCTTACAAGGTGTTGGTACCGGTGGTGAAGTGCCTGTTGCGAGTGCCTATATTAATGAGTTTATTGGTGCAGAAAAGCGCGGTAAGTTTTTCTTGCTCTATGAAGTTTTATTCCCACTCGGGCTTATGTTTGCAGGCATGGCAGCGTTTTTCCTGATGCCAATTTACGGCTGGAAAGTCATGTTTATTGTGGGCTTGATTCCATCTTTACTGGTGATTCCTTTACGGTTTTTCTTGCCTGAGTCACCACGCTGGCTGGCTTCAAAAGGCCGTTTTAAAGAAGCAGATCAAGTGGTTAAAAGCTTTGAAGATGGTGCCATCAAAAGCGGTAAAACTTTGCCTGAACCTGTGGTTAAAGAAATTAACCCGCAAGGCATGGCAAAAACCGATTGGCGCGAGCTGTTCCGTGGCATTTACCGTAAACGGACCTTTACCCTGTGGGGCATGTGGTTTTGCGTGTATATGGTGAACAACGCCATGGTGACTTGGCTACCATCTCTCTACAAACAACACTTTGGCTTGTCACTTCAAACCAGTTTAGGTTATGGCTGGATTACGTCGGGCGTGGGTGTAATTGCTTCTATTATCTGTGCGTTAATGATTGATAAAGTCGGCCGCCGCCCTTGGTACAGTGCAGCATTTTTCTTAGCAATTATTCCACTCATGAGCCTCTCGATTTTAGGTGCAAAATCGGCCATGGAAGTTGTGATTTTGGCAACGCTGAGCTATGCCATTTTGCAGACCATTTCATTCTCTTTATACCTTTACGCTGCCGAACTTTACCCTACTCGCCTACGTGCGATGGGCATCGGGTTTAGTACCGCTTGGTTACGTGCAGGCTCTGCAATTGGGCCTGTTATGGTGGGCCTCGTAGTTGGTGGCTATGGCATTCAATATGTGTTTAGTGTGCTGGCGGTTGTGGCGCTCATTGGTGGCTTAGTGACATTCTTCTTTGCCATTGAAACCAAAGGCCAAGTGCTCGAAAAACTCTCTCCTTAATTCATCCATTTCATAAAAAGCTTGCCTAACCTCAGCGTTAGGCAAAGGGCTTATTCATGCTTAAAAAAGGAATTTAAAATGAATAAATATTTGCTATGGGGCTGTATTGGTTTAGGCAGCGTGAGCAACGCTTATGCAGAGCTTCCTCAAGAATTTGGCAAGTTAGAATTAAAACTTAACACCCGCTACTGGAACGATGAAGGCACTGCCCACCCCACGCTTGCCAACCCTTCGCCTTCGTCGAGTGAATATGAACAAAGTGCCTTAGGGCTTGAGTTAAATTATCAGTCACCTTACATCTGGGACTGGCTGGGGGTAGATGGCTCACTCTATGCAGTCACCAAGTTATTTGACTCTGGTAAGCCGAGCGCTCAGCTTTTAGAGGTTGAAAATAACGGCAAGCTCGATCAAAACTTTGCGACCTTAGGGCAGCTCTACATCAAAGCAAAACTCGGCGACAAAGGCGAAATTAAATTAGGCCGCCAGTTGCACGACTCGCTGTTGCTTAAAAGCACCAACAACCGCGCAGTGCCCGACACTTTTTCGGGTGCGAGTGGGCAGTTTCAACTGAATGATCAGCTACAGACTTACATGGCTTACTATGACCGCTGGAAACCGCGCAGCATGGACTCATTTGAAAAACTGGTGACTGAAAATGACGAGCGCATTGATTATGTCGGTTTGCTTGGTGCCAAGTATCAATACAAAAACTGGAGCGTGAATGCCGAATATTTAAATAGCAAAGATTATTTAAAAAAGTACGGGGCGATTGCTCAATATAAATTGCCCTTTCATGGCTTGGTGTGGACATTTAACACAGGTGCTTTTTTCTCACGTGACGATGGCAAGCTGTTTAAATGCGGTGCCGAAACCGAGCTGGACTGTGTCAAAGGCCAAGACATTAACAACCGTGGCAATGGTTATTTTGTCGATATAAATGTGGCCAAGAATAACCTCGAAGGCGGCATTGCCATTTCAAAGTTTGATGGTTTTTGGATTGAAGATAACTTTGCCGTGCACTCCGACCGCAACTCAGTTTTGACGCAAGACCACGGCACTAACCCGTTTCCGACCTCTGCGACCATTGGCCCTGACTTTACCAATAATGATGAAACCGCCATTGCCCTTCGGCTGAAATATAACTGGAAAGACTATGTGAAAGGCTTAAAAACCGAAGCGAAGTATATTTATGGCTTTGGCGCTCACCAAAGTAACATCAGCAGTGATATTGAGGGTAAAGAGCGTTACTTTGACTTTACCGTGAGTTATGCCCTGCCGTGGGTAAAAAACTTAGATGTGCGTTATTCATTTTTACATTATGAGTCAAAGTTTGAAAATGCAAACCTAGGTGAAAAGATAAATGGTTTAACTCGGAAAGATTGGGACCAGCACCGTGTATTTATTAATTACCGTTATACATTTTAAGCACAGGCTAAACGTTTAGTTTAGCTTTATTATTTTTATTAATTTATGGCTTTAAATAGATTAACTTTTGAGTTTAATTAAAATATAAATTTATATTTAAAATTTTTATAATATTTTATTTAAATTGAATTGACCTGTTAAAAACTTATGATTATTATGGTCCCGCTGGCCTACATTGCCAGTCGGTTTTAGCAGACCGTAGATCCATGGCGGGTTATAGTTCCACTATAAGTCGTTAGACCCTTGCGTCCCTTTTCTTTGCGGTAGGACGGGAGGGGGACGCGCTCGCGCGTGCTGGTTCCTTGGATCCCAGTCTGCTAACCCCCTTTCGTTCTACCACCATAATCAATTGACGGTGATTTTTGGTGGTAGAGCTCCATAAATTTTCAGGAGTTAACCATGACCTTTTTTAGATTAATCCCCTCTCCCTTATAAACTTTTTATTTATTTAAAATTTAGGTTTTCTATTATCTAATTTTTAAATCTATAAATTATTTTTATTTTAAAATTTAAGTCATTTTATTTTATTGCTTTTATAGGCGGGTTAACTATTGCCTTTAAAAATGATTTTAAACTTTAAATATAGCGGTTTATTTTTTCTCATTGATATATCCCCAATCATTACGAGAATAATATGAAATTTTATAAAACTATTTTAGTTTTAGGTTTGATGATCGGCGATTACAGCGTTTCGGGTTGTGGCCTCCGCACTCAGCAGGAGTTTGAAAAAATTTGCCTGTCTGGTGGGCACAGCCAAGCCAGTTGCGACTGTATATACCAACGGCTTGAACAAGTGTATTCGCCTAAGCTCATGCAACGTCTAGAACATGTCAGTTTGCAAAGTCCTGCTCTCCCACAGGACTTTGCCCCTACTTTTTTTAGCGTGATGCGGCGGTGCGATAAAGAAGACATGGGCTAAGCGTTTGGCTTAGCTCCCTTATCTCTGTGCCGCAATGGTGGATGACTTTAAAATCAGCGCAAAAAATTAAAGTTCTGTTGTGGCACGGGGGCCTTGGGGGAATTTCTAAATTTTTGTTATGGTACGAAAGAGATTTTATGTTCAAATAATCAATGAATAAAATAGCTATTAGAGAAGTAAAAATTCAGAAGCTAAATAACTCTATAATATATAAATTTTATAATATTTTTCAAATTCTTTCCTCTTTTATATTAATTAGAAAAATTTTATTTGCTAACTTATGATAGTTCTTTTACATAAAACTAAGCCTTTGATAAAAATCTTTTTTTTCTAAAAGACTTGAATCATTAGGCCGTAATCTAAGCGCCAGTTTAAGATATCCAATAACAGAGCTATAATCTCTCAATTGTTCACAGACTTGAATAAGCTGCTTAACGATTTTAATTTGACGAGGTTCCCTCTCATTTAAACACTCTAATAAATCTCGTGCTTCAGAGTAGCGAGCATCTAAACCGAGGGCCACTGCTTTCAATTTCATATATTCCGGAGAGTCTACCGTATACTTAATCTTTATGTGATCAATCCATTTATTAGCAAACAGTATATCCCTTTGCAATAATGAAACTTTGGCAATGAGTTCTAATAACTCCAAATCATCATTGAGCGTATTATTTAAAATAATATCTTGATTTGCTCTTACTGCTTCTGATAATTCTAAGAATCTTTGATCCTTATATAAGGCAATTAAATAGTGATGAAAAGCCAATATATCTTGATCTGAATCAAATACTTGTTTCGATAAATATGCAGCTTTTAAATATTTTCGTTCAGACAACAAATTTACAATTTTAGTAGACCAATCAGCAATTGGATCATATTGTCTTATCAATGTCTGAGCACTGTTTAATGTTTGAAACTTAACTGCCTTCTCAAAAGCATTCTTTAAATCTACCATATTCTGAAATCTTTCTTCTGGATTTTTTTGAAGGCATTTCAATACAAATAGATCTAACTTTTCATTTATAGAAATATTTAACTCTGATGGTTTAGGAAAATTTGTATGTCTATAAACTGCTGCTGGAGTGTTATGAGGTAGTTGTCCTGTTAAAAGCTGATATAGCAAAACACCTAAACTATATATATCACCTAAAAGTAAATCTTGAGCACTACCTTTACGACTAACTACATAAGAAAATTCTGGCGCCGAGTATAATACTGTGCCACCATTTTCTCGAGTACGTACATAAATTTCCTCTGGTAGTGCAGAACTACCAAAATCAGTTAACTTAACTAAATCATTATCTCCAATGAGAATATTATGCGGCTTGATATCTCCATGAGATATGGGAATCTCAAGTTCTGCTAAATAATGAACTGCATTTAAAATTTGGCGATAAATTTTAAAAACACGTTCATAGCTTTGACCGAACTTGCTACCAATTACATCCATTTTTTGAGCTAAAGTTTGACTTGGAAAATATTCCATTTCAATATAGAACCACTCTTTCTCAATACGCCCCATATCATAAATTTTAATAATATTGGGATGAGGATCTAATCCTAATAATTCTTTGCCTTCCACTAACTCTCTATCTTCTTTAGTAATGTCTTTCGGAATTTTAACAGCAACAATTTCACCATCTAAAAGGCGCTCAGCACGCCATACCCAACCATGACTTCCATCGCCTAAGCATTCTAGAAGCAAGTATTTATTACCTAGCTGCTTTTGATTTCCGGGTAAAAAATGTGCTGAACGAATATTCACTTTAACAACTCACTTTTAATATCGTGCAAGCTAATACTAGTACCATTATCAACAAAATAAAATCGATTTAATATCACCGTAATAGTTGATGGCAATTGAATTCGCAGACCTTTAGAGCTTAGAAATCCACGATAAAAAATATTTTTTAGAGCCACAAGGTCTGGAGAAGGGACTATACCTTTGCTCCAAATACTCAAAATGAGTACATCCGAACTAAATTCCCAACGGCTACAAGCTTCCATCAAATTTTTAAGCTTACATTCAATTTTATGCTGATCTTGAAGTCCTTGATAACGTTCAAACTCTATTAAACAACTCGGATGGTCCTGATGGCTCTTGAACCATCCCGAATCAGAGCGTATATCTGCAGCATGTGTATTTGGTGCAGGACATTCAATAATAGCCATATAACCTTTTTCATGCCCAAAAGTGTTCCAAATACTGCAACCAATACTATGAACAAATACATCTCGATCACCCAACAGACCATTTGTCATGATCGGAAAGTATCGTTGTACCCATTCAATGGAAGGTACACTAGTATTAACCATTAAAACTGCCCCAGACACGTAATACCTCTGGAGATTCACCACCATGAGTTAAGGCTTTACTACCCACTTTCACTAATAATGGCGCAGGGATTGAACGACCACAGACTAACGCCTCACCTGTAGATAAACTTGGTAATTCATCTAAATCAGCCTTACTCACCATATCAGATGCTTTGGCAATAAAACGTTGGTCATCTGGGTTTTTTAATCTCATTGTGATTAATGTATTACATTGAGACGTAACATCAGAATCAAGTTTAGATGGTCGCTGACTAACGATTCCAAATCCAACACCAAACTTACGCCCTTCACCTGCAATCTTTTTGATGACTCTATGACTTACAGCGTTTCCGCCTGCTGGTGCAAAGCTATGCCCTTCTTCATAGATAATAAAACACGGTCTAAGTGGATCAGTTTTGCTTGATGCGGCTTTCAAGATTTCACTAGACAGCAAAGCACATACGACTTGTTTTGCTGTGTCGCTTAAACCTTGTAAATCCACTACAACGAGGCGACCTTGCTGATTTGTCGGACGCCCAACCATTTTATAAATATCTGTTGGTTCTTTCATTGTTGCAGAATAAAAACTCTGTGCTTCGTTAAGCACTCGAGATAACTTCATAGAAGCAACAGCGGCACTTCGGCCGGATAGGGCTTTTGCTTCAGCTTCTGATAAATCATCCCATTCTTTTAATTCTTCGATACCATCACCTAAGAAATATCTTAAACGATTAATATCTCTTGGTTCTGTCTTATCTGCAGCTCTCCAATAACGAATTGCTACATCGAGCACACGTTGTTGTGGTTCCGTCAAACCAGGTAAAATTTCTGCAATATCATCCATTTCAAAATGGTCAAACTGCAAAGCAAGTGGAATATTTTTACTCGCGTATTTGTACTTAAATGATTCTTGCTGAGGTGAATAAATCTGAATCCCTGCTCCAGCTTTTTGTAACTTTTTAAAAGTTTCTTTAATTTTAGGTAGGATTTCTTGATCTCGTACATCTTCAATATCTTCAAGATGATCAGAGAACTGCAACTCACCTTTAGATAAAGCTTTTCCATACTCACCATGTGGATCAAATACAACGACTGTTCCATTATTTAAGGTAACCAATCTTTCAATGATTCGACCAACAGTATAAGACTTACCTGAACCCGTCATCGCTAAAATGGCCATGTGCTCAGTCACTAATTTATTCACATCAATAAATACAGGTACAGTGTTTTGGCCTTTGTCATAGCCAACTAAATTACCCAAATGTAGACTTGTATGCTCATTGAACTCATAAAAATCACTTAAAAACTGAAAATCGACAGTCTCAACAGATGTACCAGGATTTAAAGGACGACGAGGGATTTTAATTTGACGGGTCTGTGGATCTCGATAACCAACCAACTCTACATGCGCATAAATATTTTCACCAGTTACGCTAGCACCTGGTAATAACTCTAATTCAGTGACACCATCACCAAAACCAGAGTTATATAACATATTAGATCGGTTAATTTTAACTACACGGCCAAGAACAGCCACCTCTCTTTCATCTTGACGCTCTTGGTGCATAATACGCACAAACTCTCCACGGCGCACAGAAAAAGAATCTTGAATGACCATTGTTAATTGGCTTGTATCACCTGTATTTCCAACTAATTTCCCTAGTACTTTGTAACCCATTTTATTCTTCCCCTTCCAAACCATCTAGCCAACCTAATTCGACTTCATTTTGCTTTACTGCGTTATGTAAACCTTTACGATAAAACTCCCCGAATTGAGGCAATATATTTAATTGTTGATATCCTAGTAATTGTGGCAATGGCATAGCTTTCCCTTTATTTTGCATATCCAGTGTCATTAATCTTGATGCCACGATATCAAGTGATTTGCTGGTCCAAGCTGGTTCATCTCCAACGAGTTGCACGAACTTAATTTGTCCCTGTCTAGAGCTTCTAAAATGAAAGCCGATTAAACCTTGTTGTACTTCTTGAACAGGTTCAATTCGTTTTTCTGATTGATGTGATCTAAAAGCTATGGTTCTTGTAAAATTTCCAAGTATTCCATTAATAAATCTTAAATCCCCAATCCCTATAAGCTGTTCTTCAATTTCATCTAACTGCTTAATCATGTGAGCATCAAATCCATCATTTTCAAGGATCTGACTCCTACCTTCAGCAGTTCTTAAATCCTGCTTAGCAATACTCACAATTGCTGAAAATCGCTCAGCTAAAATACTTGCTACGACTGGTCCATTGGGATGCCAAGGAAAAATTGATTGGCGATACGTATCCCAGAAATTTTCAATTAATTTTTTAGTTTTTTCATATTCCTGTTTATGTTTCTTATGTCTGTCAAGTGGAGCCATATCTCTTGCTAGAAAGAAAGGCGTATCAATTAAGATAAGATTATAGCTATGAGCAGAATTGAAAATCTTTTCCAGCAATGAATAAGTTTGTCGAATCTGTATTAACTCTAAACGTTTGGCTTGAGCTTCAAAATCAATATCATCTAATTCAGAAATACTGTCTGTTGCTCCAGAACTTAATTTATTTTGTTCAATCAATAGATCTATACGGACAGCCGCGCTGACATAAATGAAGCCACCCAACGCTTTTGTGACACACGATCTTGTAGAAATACCTGCCACACTCATATCGACCATACTTAATTTTGGTACAGGTTTAACCAATCCTACATCGCGAAATATTGGAGCAATTCGCTCAATATCTCGAATATTTTTTAATATTCGGCCAGCACTGCCTGGTAATCTTAATTGACTGTCAATCGCAAGAGATTGAGCAAGATTTATTGTTTTCAAAGTATTTTAGTCCTTTAATTGCTGAGCTAAAGGTTCGACATAATTCCAAAGATAGGAGGCTTTTAAGGCTGAAATGCCTTTGAGTGTAAGATTTTTATTTAAAATATAATTCTCTTTTTCAAGTATTTCGTATCGATTGATAAGATCTAGCTGATTCAAGTCAAAAATCCCCAATGTCTCAACTTTTTTTCCAATTTCACTAGGTGAATACTCGGGTAAAAGATAAACCAGTAACAAAACTGTATAATCTAGTTTGTTAAGCGTATAACTCTCAACAACCTCAGGGGTATGAGTTTCAATTGATTTTGTACCACAATGAACAATAAACCAATTCAACCACGCTTTCACATGATTTGCTTCATCAAGAAGGCTAACTGACCATATGGGTAAGGTTGTAATCGCAAATATGCCACTATTTGAGTGTTTTCGAATATAACGCGTGTGAACTAAGTCACCTATATGATGTTTAACTTGTTCATAACTACCGCTATATCCACTTAATGACTGCAATATTTCTGACTGTAGGATTTGAAAGTCAAACACTCTATTTTCACAGAGACTATGTTCTAGATATTCAAGTTTCCAATCTAGGCCGAAAGTTGTTTGCTTAGAGAGTTTCATTAGCTGTTCATCAGGCTCGAGTATCAAGAGTACACATCCTGCCTGTTGAGACCAGTCTACATAACTCTCAATATTGTCTGCGTTCAACTCTTTAGCACTGATTAACAATAATCCAGATATAGGTAAAGTCTGACCTGTAATTTCAGGCTTAATCAATCGTTTTAAAATACGACCTTTACTCACACCTGATAAATATTCAGAGAGAAAAATCAAAGTCTTCTCCACTTACTAATTTACAAAAGATAATTTCATTTTTAAAATCCCAGCCTCAACTAATTTTTGTTGTTGCTCTGGACTCAATGGAATCTGCTCTTGATTGTTTGCAATGGCATAATGTGCTTTTTTCCAAGTTACCAAATCAAGTTCTAATGAGCTTAGAACGCTCTCTGCTTGTAAAGTCCACTGATTCATTTTTTCATCACATGCTTGCTCTAAATCCTTGAGGCTAAGTGTGCTTAGCTCATTTACATCAATAAAGCTCTGATGATTTACCTGATCTACAAGCAATGGCTTCAAGCATGGAAATTCCTGTTGCAACAAATTAATTTTTTCATTTTTATAAGCTGTACAGTGATTTTCTATAACTAATAATTTACCTGCAACTGAAGAATTTAATTGCTGGCGAATACCATCATAAAGATGCTCAGTTAAGCCATCTAAAGAAGAAAAATCCCCTTTTTGCATTTGTTCTCTATATTTTTTACGGTATTCATCTGCTTTCTCTTCTATATCCGTCAGGCTTTCCTCTAAAATTGAAATTCTGTCTTCGATTATTTCGAGAGCTTCAATATCTGAAGAGAATTGGGCTAATACTTCAGCACCAGACAACTTAAATAGCAATTCTTGAACTATTAAACGATGCTTTTTTAAGTTTGAAGTAATACTTTCATGTCTATCCAAACATTTTTTATAGTTAGGAACAATATAACCACTCGATATATTATTGATATCTTTCATATTATATGTATAAATATCTAACCCGACTTCATTTGCTAGCTCTAATAGCTTCTCGTCCGCTTTAACAAAATTCATTGTCCGAAGTGCATGAATAAATGTATTACTACTCGCTTGAATTTGTTTCTTTGCCGTCTCACTAGCATTATCATTATTTAAAACAGCATCAACAATATTACCGATGGTATTTAGACACATTTTGAAAATTAATACTGAAAATTCATGATGCGTTTTGGCATCTTTTTCCATAATGTCAATTAGCACACTACTACGCTCTTTGATTTTACGACAAGCCATTTGCACTTTTTCTGCATAAAGAGTTGCCTGCTGTACTCTTTCATAAAGAGACAATTGCTGATCAGCAATATCTAAGGTATTAACATCTCTTAATGCAGTCTTTTGCAGATGCAGTGGCTTTACCTTTTCAACCAAAGCGATGATTTCATTTCTTTGCTTTAAAAGCGGTTTAATTTTCAGTACATCTTCTTTAAAAACGATGCTATCTAATGACTCAGTTGTCGCTTTAAGTTGTTCAAATAAATTTTGTGCGTGGATTAAGCTATCTTTTGCCTCTACAGTTTGAACCCCTAAGGTTGTACTGTTGAGCGGTGCAAAATGATGTTGAATTTGATCATAGCCATAGGTGGTTGCCAGTATCTCAATTTGTTTTGCATAGCTATCATCCGATTTGCCCTCAAACCATAATTGAGCTTCTTCAATCATGTTTGAAAGCTTGGCTATAGGATATGTTTTCCAAACAGCTTTATGCGCAGTCGGGTCCAGAATTTCAATTAAATGTAATTTATGACACCACCACATCCAGTCATCAAAAACATTTTTACTGGTATTTTTTGAAAATGAGACATAGCCAAAATACCAATCTTGCTCTGCTTTTTCTAAACTCCATGTGTTCTCTGTTTTGTCTAAACCCACAATTTTGGCAAGAAATATAGGGATATTTGCTACACTCAATTGCGGTGTATCTAAATTCAAAAACAAGTCAGCATGTTCATGTTTTTGATAACCTTTAGCCTCATAGATTGATGGTACTTTGAGTTTATTCAAAATACTTTCAATCTCTTTGACATCTATATCTTTGAAGGAAGTAGAAAGAATACTGGTCCGTTCTTTCTGCTCTATTGCCAATTGATACCATGCTTTGAATAGGATGTTACGCTCTTCCTCTGACAACTTCCCATCTATACGCAAGGGCCAAGCAATTTGGCCTTTATCATTCAGATGCTGTCGCCAATTGACAATAGACTGCTGGACATTATCTGCAATACCCTTTAATTTGCTTTTAAATTTTTTAATAAAGCTATCTAAGGTCAGATCAACCTTGTATTTTTTACAAATACTTAAATCTAAACCTATACGTTCTAACTGATCCACTTCGGTTGGGTTTACATAATGCAGCAAAATTGCATCTCGCAACGCATCATCAGCGTCTAAACGAATATACTGCTCATACAGATTCACAGATGCCGTTAAAGCTAAAACTGGAGTACGCCCTGAATCTCTACGATAATCTGCTGAAAATGTATGAAGTGCATCGAGCTCTTGGCGATTACTCACCCAAGCGAATAAGGCTTTCCCTTTAGGATTTAACTTAAATGAATCTAAAGTGACTAAACCATTGCTTGGTTCTGTCAAAATGACCAAATCCTTCGCTGGACTATTTACTGAAATTGCATAAATAGATTGATTATAAGACCAATTATTATCCAACAAACGAATAAGACCTGTCACACGTGTAGCGAGTTTCAGTAAAGGTTGCTGGCTACTTTTCTGTTGTAATTCATCTAAGGCTTTTTCTAGCCCATCGCTCATATTCGGCTCTTTAAATATTAACGAGTTTTGCTGAGCACTTTTATAGCGAATATCTAAATTCATCAGCATCGATATGCTTGGGCCAATATGCGTTGCTTCCTCTTCTAAAAGCTCCAAAGATTGACCAACTATACTTTGCCATAAAGCATCTGCTGCAAATTCAACGGCAGGATGGTCATAAAGTAGATTTAATAGATATTTAAATTCGATTTTAGATAAAGGAATCAGGAAGGCTTGTCTGCCTTTATTACTCTGTTCTCTGATAGAAAAGGTTTTCAAGTTATCAAGCAACGTGTCTAAACTCAAAACTTGCTCAACAGCAGGATATAACCATTCATCGTTACGCTCACGAACAAACTTGGCCTGTTCTAATGCTTTACGACACTCTAAACGATCTAAATAAATCAACTTATATCGTGTTGCCACAGGTTCTTGATGTTCATTCTTTAATGCAAAAATAGCCGCTGCATTATTTATATGAGCTAAAGGAAGCGGCAATTGACCATATAACAATGTTTGGCAGTGTTTGAGAATCTCTTGATCACGTGTTTGTATACCTTCAACCGCCCCTTTATCGAGTACATGTTTTTCGACACGTCCCGAACCTGCTAAAACTGCATTAAATAACTCACCGATATCTTCAACGTCTTTATTGGCTTGTCTGTATTGTTCTAATACCGCATCAATATTTGCCATGATGACGTTAAACCAACCGAAGTTCGCAGCACTCATCGCATAAGCTGCTTCAACTAAACCGACTGGATAGTCATAGGTGAGTTTCTTTTGTTGTTTAAGCTTCTCGACATAGTCCGACACATCAGCAAATGCGTTGTGTTCAAGCTCGACTAATTCAAAGCGTCGAGCAACAGATTGAATTTCTCTAAGTTGCTGACCTAAAAGCGGTGAACACAAAGCGACATAACGTAACCATGGTAGTTTACGGCGTGGATCTTCTTCTTTAATTGCCTTACCAATCAAACGAATCGCTTGTCCATCTAATCGCTGATTATTGTCATCTTCTAAGCCAAATGAAGCGGCTTCCGCAACAGTTTCTAGCTCATCCAACACAATCAGAATATATTGAATACCAAAGGTTTTAATATATTCATAAGCTTGTTGCACCAAACCAACTACTAATTTTGTATCTTCATATAGTATTTCTTCAGAATGCTGTTTCTCTAACTCTAAGATGTCAGCCAACTTTTGTGATGAAAATCCGATGGGTTTTAAACGCTGAAAAGCTTGTTTTGCAATTGTACTTTGAATGGAATGATCGAACTCTTGTGTTGCAAGCGGTAGTAAGGCTTTATATAAGCCATACGCGAACCAGTTATCTGAGTTTTGATAATCAGATGCAACCTGTGAATAGCGAATATATAAAGCCAAATATTCATCACGTTTTGCTTGATCAAAAAGTGTTTGATTCTGTAATTGACCTTTTTCATCACGTACAAACCATCCTTTTGATGATTCATTGATTTGAGCAATAAGTTCATGCCCTAGACGGGATTTACCACGTCCCCATTCTGCTTCAACAGCAAATACATGAGCAAACTGGTCTTGTGTATGATCAACCGTCTGAATAAAAGTTTTAAAGCGTTTAAAGAACCGACTTTGACCAACCAATGGATCACACGGTGGATAATCTGACACACCTGTTGCAGCCCAACGGTGTTGTTGAGCTAAATTTGTGATCATGTCGTTGTCAATTTCTAAACGCATGTTTTTTCCCTCAGAACAATTCTTTGAATATCTTTAAATACGATTTAATTTTTTGAAAGTAGATAGTTTTGGCGTCGCTCTACTACACTGTCTTTGATGACTTGTTGTATGTATTTACTTTTACGCCCAAAAATTGGCGATAGAGGTAAGCTATAACACGCATCACTCAATGCAGGGTGAATACTGAATTGCCCCAACTCACCCATTCCCCCATCTCGATATTGCCATAGCTTGAGTTCTAATGCTTGTTTAATCAATGCTGCTAAAGTTTGGTTTAAATCATTCAGTGTTGATGTATGCGGATAACATATTACTCCCAATGCGCTCAAAACTTTTAAGATCAAATCAGCGAGCGTGCCAATCTCAACCTCATCACCTTCTACACCGATGGCAATAACTTTGACCTCATGTGCTGCGTAATGACTTTGTCCCTGAGCTAAGCTTAAGTTAAACCCTGCACCGTGTTCTGCAGCCCAAACATCTTGGGTATATACCATTAGCGCCAAAAGCATCAGCCAAGGATTAGCATTTAACACATCTAAATACACTGTACTTTGCGGTGATTTGATTTGTAATGCCCATCGCTCTCGTGCATAGCCTTGGTCTTTAGCCAATACTATGAGTCTGCCTGCTGACCAATTTTTTTCAAAGTCTCTGTGTGTTAGATCAATTTCATCAAGGGTCTGAATATCTGCCTGTGTCGCTTGTAAGTCGTATGCTACTTTTAGAATTCTAAATAAAATTGGGTATGCTGAATTTTCATGTAATTCACAGCCAAGTAATTCACGTTCAAGGCTAGCCAACGGCGTTGCTTCAAGCTGGGCAGGTGCTTCAACATGTTCCAGTAGCCAACCACTTGCTTCTCCCAAGGTTTGGATACGTTGTATAAGGACCATAGAGTCTTGTATGTGTTGTGCTTCTTTACAACGTGCAATTGCCAAACCAACCCAATACTTACGAATTTCAGGATCTAAAGCAAGTAAGCTTAAATGCCATTCCGCACTATTGTTTAGGGCAGCGTGACTTTGTATCAGTGCTTTTATTAGACCATAGCCTGTGACTTGTTCGCCATTCGAAATAGGTTGCAGTAATTGCAATAGCTCCGGCAGAAGCAAGTCTTTTTGACTTACTTCTATTGCCGTGTGTTGCCATAAATGCTTTTGCGCATTTATGGCTCTATTAGCTTTGGTTAAAAGTTCAGGAGTAGATGTCATACTTCACCTACTCAAGTGTTTTGGCTTGTTCTAGCAGATCGTAGAATTCATCTAAATCTGAGAATAAAGGTTTACTACCAGCCACAGCATAACCGTCTTCAGTCATTTGGCTTAAGATGGCACGATCTAAACTTGTAACGCCCTGTTCTAAAACATTATGTGCTTGGATTAGATGATCTTCAGTAATCATTCCCTCAACCAAACCCTCCACTATTTCTTTTGCAACATGCGTTAATTTTGTTGCATATTCCTCTAGCAAAACGGATTGAGTAGACAATTTAGCAATATGTTCCCAATCATCAACTAGTTCTGGTACAGGTACTGTTTCCAAATCATCTTCTGAAATCACAGGATATGTTGTCCATGTACAACGCTGAAGTAGAAGTAATTTACCTGCATCATGGCGTAAATACTCTTTTAACCAATAGCCAAAGCTTTTATTCTTAGGCTTTAATCTTGCTAAAAACACAGAGTAAAAAATATCTTGTGATGACTCTTCAACAACAGCTATCGCCCCTCTATTTGGTCGTCTGGTAGAAATAGCCACATCTCCTGCATCAAAAACTCTTTGAGCATTATTAGGCACATCAAAATAAGTGTAATGTGTGCCCTGACCAAATTTCCCAGTTGCGGTATCTAAATCTCCAATTTCCTTATAAATACAGTTTGTCTCAGGTCTTACTTTACTTCTAACTGTCGGAGACAATTCACCAATAGTGGCTAGAACCCCAAATTTATTTTTTAGATATTTTTCAACTTGTAGATATTGTTCAGCATAATACTCTGCATTCAATCTCGGGACTAAGTTATCTAATGATACTCTACCATAACGCTGTACAGGACTACTTAAATTAAGACCTTCAAACAAATTATCAAAGTAGCTTTTTATTTGTTTTCTTAAACTTTTCGCCCACTCGCGCAGTAACTCAGCTTGACGAACTTTATCACCAATATATTTTTGAGCGATTAAATTTACTTTGGGAAGTGTTAATACTCGTACGCTAGGAAAATCAATTGCCGGTCGAGTCGCACCATAAGCTTCACGCCAAATAACGTCTTGACCTATATCACTTTCCAAATATGCCACTAAAAAATAACTATCTATTAATTCTGGTTTGGGGTGGAATCTAACTGAATGCTGACTAATATTTCCTGGCAAATGTAATTCTGAGACGACAGCAGATTTACCAAATTTCGCACCAGTAATTGTTAATAGAATATCACCTGCTTTTAAGCGACTCCTTGCTAATTTTTCGTCATCATCTTCAGAAATATAAACTGCTTTTTGACTATCAAGAAACATCCCTTCAACTTCTGAAGTACGATAAAATTTCACTTTACCATTTTGTAGATAATTAGCCCCTAATGGAGTCGCTCCACTCGCTACTCCTCTAGACTTATCAATAACATCATTTAAGAAAATTACACCAACATTCTGCTTAATCTTATTAATTTGATTTTGAAAATTGGGCTGATAATGCCAAGCGTCAATACGCCGTTCCGATAGATTTTCTACTGTCTGCTTATAAATTACAGCCATGATTAAATACCTCGCTTATAAGCCGTGACAATAGTATCCAAATCATTTGGCACACCAGCGTTATAATCTTCAATATTATTTTTCACCAAATAACCTAAAGTATCCGCTACTGCCATAAAGACATCCGTCTGTGGCTCTGCTAAAAATTCTTCAGGTTTTTCTGGGCTTGCTGCGCGTTTTTGCAAATATAAAATCGAGGTTTTTGCACCCGTACCCGATAACTTAAAGGTATCACTTGGTAATGAGATCACCGCTTTTACAATGGCTTTACCACCGACAAACTCACCTGTTTGTTCATCTTTTTTACCCATTATGTACTCACGCACATAACGGTCGCCCGAATTACACAGCACACCATCTGGCAACACAATAAACAAACGACCACCCGGTTTTAACAACTGTAAACAACGGTCAATAAACAATACTGCAGGATCAATATTTGCACCCACAGGTTTCCAATAGCCTTTATTATCAGGCTTACTACCTAAGGCTAAACCACTAACTGTTGGGAATAATCCATATAGTATATTTTTGCCTTTTGTACCCACAGGACGTAAGTCAGTACGATAACCAGCCCATATAGGTTCACCATTTTCATCAAGTTCAAGTGGACCTACGTCCTGCCAGCTCATTTTAAGATAATCATAATAAGCGTTATAGCTTTCTACTGTTTTCTCTGCAGGGCGGAAACCGCCTAAAATTTGTTCCATATTGGCTTCGTATACTTTTTTGGAATCGCTGCCTTTTTTATCATTACCAAATTTCGGTGTTCCAAATGGTGGGTTAGTGCAAATCAAATCAAAAGAACATGGTTTTAATGCAGGTGCAGTTAAAGAATTATCCGTATAAAAAACTTTAGCCTTTGGTGCTCCTTGTAATGCCATATTGACACGTGCAAGCATTACCATACGTGGTGCAGCATCCGCACCTACTAAAGACTCATCACGTATTTTCTGTTTTAAATTCTTTTTTTCAGTTTCACTTAAACCCACTAATTGTGTATCAATCAAATGATCAAACTGACTTAAAGCAACTGAACCAAAACCAAAAGAACCGCAAGTTGGGTCACAGAAACGGAAATCACCATTTGAGAAACGTGCCATAAACTCATCATCACTAGATAAGTCGTGAATCGCCATTTCTATCATAGCTTGCTTTACAGGATTTGGGGTTAAGTAAACACCTAGACCACCTTTAGACTCAAAATTGGCACGTAGAAAAACGTCAAAAACACGTCCAAGTAAATCACCTGATACATCACCTAAAGTGCCGCGCTCTTTAACTATCTTGCCATCATTGGTGGTCAATTGACCAAGATTTTGAATAGCATCAAGTAAATCTTCGAAATTTTTCGGATTCGCGAGCCTTAAATGAACTTCGTCAGAGAAAATAGCATTTTTAGAACCATCATCGCTAATCACAATATAATCTGGGTGAGATTTAAAAGTATCAAAGGCATCTTTAATTTGCTCAACAGCTCTATTACCATGTTCTCGTATATATACCGTATTAAATACATCAGCAAAAAGATGTGTAGTACCATGACGATCTACGAAAGTAATATCTTTATGATAGATACGGAAACTTTCTAAAAACAGAAGTTTTGCCACTTCTTCAATAATGTCATTTTTATCATTGACCTTATCTTTCGTTACACGGTAAACATTTTCATGGAAAGCATCAAAACGCTGCATTAAACGCGTATAGATTTTCATTGACCAGCGAAAAGTTGGATCTCGCTCCAAACGATCAAAACTGCGCATTTCTTCAAGTGCTGGCAGTTTATCAATCATGTGCGTAGCTGCTGAGCCATCACTACCAAATAAACTTAAGATCGCTTGATTACTACTATCCTTAATCACAGCGAATACTGGCCACTCACCCGAGACATCTTGTAATAAAGTATAAGCAAACTCATCAAACTTCGCCGTATCCGCCACAGTTCCCCAATGACCATCTACTAAAGCAACAAGTAGAATTTTAGGCGTTACATTTCCTTCAACCATGCCTTGAATCAACATTGCTTGTGCAAACTCATGCGTTTCGACAAGTTCAGTCTGATACGTATATTCAGAATACTCTTTGAGTAATTGCTCAATGAATTGATTCAATTGTTCACGTTGTTCAGCTTGTTTGATATCTTTAGCCATATTTAAAACATCATTTTTCAATAAAAAGTTTAGCCCTTAAGCACAACAAAAGGGCCTTTAATTTCAAGTTCAGCCATAAGCTGAATGATCTTTTTAAGCTGTTGCTCGGTCATCCGAACATTGCTTGGTAATCTTTGTAAAATTTGTGTGAGTAGCATTCGTTCACTTGCAGCCTGTTGTAACAAAGTTAAAACATGCTTTTCTATACATATTTGATCTTTTAGTTCAGCATTATTTGCTTGCTGAACCAACTTTCTCCATAGCTCAACCTGTGTTTTACTTAATGCTAGACCTTGCCATAAATTAATATGTTCATCATAAAAATCATCTAAGGACTTATGCTGAAAATCAGCAGTTTTCAGTATTTTCTGAAGTTGTTGTTGAAGCTGGCCCATATATATTCAGTCGAATTATTTATACCCTTTATCACATGGTACAATAAGCAGTGTTCATGACATAAGTTACCAGATGAAAAGCAGATTTATTTTTAACCACTTAGTACATCTGCTCATCATATAAATACACTTAGTACACATTTAGACAAGTATCGTCTGAGTAGGTTTTTCATGAACAAGACCTAACTACTTAATTTGAATCTGATTAATACAGTATTTATTAAGATTCAAATTTATGTAATTACACAAATGTATATAACTTCACTTGAAAAAGCTCTTAAATGATATGCAATGATTAAAAAACTAAAAAGGCTTGAACCCTTAGGATTCAAGCCTTTAGCAGAAGATCTTTGAAAATCTTCAAATTTTGGTGGAGATGGCGGGAGTTGAACCCGCGTCCGCCAGCACTACGCTCGAGAATACTACATGCTTAGATATCGTCTATTATTTTAACACCAAGTGACCCGACGAACAGGGTACAAGGTGCGATCCTCTAAGTTTGGTATAAAGCCCCGAGGCTTGACTCTATACGGACTTGTGTGCGTGCGCTACGGTCGGGTTCCTAAACCACAAGTATTCTAGGAAGCGGACAAACTGCCCTTAGGCAGCTAGAGCGTAAGTTTCGTCGTTTGCGACTATTAAAATGCAAATTTGATTTACGAGAGAAAATGCGCTCTCGGCATGCATCTATGAGTTTCATCACCGGCGTCGAAGCCAATAACATCCCCATGAATGTCTGAACATCATAGCATAACTAAAATAAAATGCTGTGCAATTTATCAACAGTCTGCTACTGATGAACATATTTACATAATGGAGAGCCTTTTGTTTTTTTCAAGGGCCACATAAAAAAGCTGCCAAAAATGACAGCTTTTTTTTTAGTGTGGTCTATAAGGCACCATTACCTAACACAATACCTTCACGGCGTGGGTCTACCCCACCTGCGTATTTAGTTTGATTATTTATATTTACTTTCATAATCGTTGAAATACCGCTGGTTTGCGCAGTGTTAGAAATGCCATGACCTTTTGCTTTTAAACCTTCAATCAGGTCAACTAAAGAAAGCTGTACATTCGAACTATCCACATTGGTGTTTTTACTATTGGTCGCACCAAAGTTAACAAGCGAGGTAGCCTGCTGTGCATTTAAGTTCCAGTCCAATGCTCCCACCAAAGTTTTAACTACATATTGAATGATGGTACCGCCACCTGGTGAACCTGTTGCCATATAAAACTCATCTGGCGTGGTGCCTTTAAACACTAAAGTTGGCGCCATGGTACTACGTGGGCGTTTGCCCCCTTCTACACGGTTGGCAACCAGTGCCCCAGTGCTGTCATAAGGGTTCGCGCTAAAATCAGTTAACTGATTTGATAGCAAGAAACCATCCACCATGTGGAAAGAACCCATGCTCGATTCAACAGTCGAAGTCATTGAAACCACATTGCCATAGGCATCTACAATGGTGAACTGAGTTGTACCGTGTTCAACAGTAGTATCCACTCCTGCCGCTGTATTGAAATTACCTGCTGGTGCAACGCCCATACTCTGGTTCGGGTTAATCAGTGCTGCACGTTGTTTTAAGTAGTTTTTATCAATAAAACTTGGAATACCCTGTGCTGGTAAAGGCACAAAGTCAGTATCTGCCACATATTTGTCACGGTCAGCGTAAGCCAAACGCTCTGCCTCAGACACTAAGTGCACACCCATCACATCCGGCACACCACCTTCATTTTCAGGGTTTTTAGGTGGGTAAAGCGACATATCAAAGTTTTCTAAAATACCCAGCGTTTGTGCAACTGCTATCCCTCCCGAAGATGGAGGTGGCATGGTACATACATAGAAACTATCACGGTAAGTGGTACAAATTGGAGTACGCTTTTTCACTTCATAGTTTGATAAGTCCTGCAAGGTCATCAAACTTGGCGTAATTGGAGTTCTTGCTGGGTCATCCCCGACTGTTTGCCCTGCTTTTGCCACAATCGCTTGAGCAATTGGCCCAGTGTGTAATGCATTTGCCCCTTGTACAGCAAGTGCTTCAAGCGTTTTTGCATATTCTTTATTGGTCATGATTTCACCCACTTTGCGTGGTGAACCATCTGGATAGAAATAGGTTGCCATTGCATTTGCATCGAGCGCTAAGCTGTTTGCATTACTTGCAATGGCATCGGCCAAGCGACCCGGAATGCGGAAACCATTGTCAGCTAAACCAATGGCTTCATCAAACAACTGGTTCCACTTGAGTTTGCCGTGTTCTTTTTGCGCTTGCTCCAATAAACGCATCACACCTGGCACACCAATCGAGCGACCACTACGGCGCGCACTTGGTACAGGTGCTGGTGAATTTGGGTCATCCATATTCTGGCGAATTAAATAATATGGGTTAGCTGCGGCTGGTGCGGTTTCACGTCCATCATAAGCCGTGACTTTTTTGGTTTTGGCGTCGTAATACATCATAAAACCACTACCCGCAATCGTGCTCGATTGAGGTTCAACCAAACCGAGCACGGCTTGTACCGCAACGGCTGCATCGACTGCACTACCGCCTGCTCTTAACACATCACAGCCCGCTTTTACCGCAAGTGGCGTGTTTGCCACCACCATATATTTATCTGCGTATTTAACCGTGTTACCGAGTCTATAACCCGACGCACCCTCAGGCGCTGCGGGGTCACCATTTTGGTTTGAACCGACCACCACGCTTGAACCGTCTTGGGCCAGTTTGCTACAACTGATGGGGTCATTATCAACTATTAAATTGGGCGGGGTTGTATTTGAATCATCCTTGGGTTGATCTGAAGAATCATCTCCACATCCTTGTAATAAACCGACTGCTAATAAACTACTGAACAAAAATGAATATCTTTTATTCACGTGATAACTCCAATATATACGCTTGCCTATCCATGCAATTGCCATGCAAGCTTCTCTAGTTTTCAGGTATTAAGTTTTTTTAATCTTTGATAAAAATAAGATTTTATAATAGTAAATGTTTGAGGGCGTTTTATCCTGTGCCCTGTATTATGCCTCCTTGCTTGATATCACACGTTTTTATAACTGATCTGCCCGATTCTGGCATGCTTTATTCAACTAAATACAGGCAAAATCTACCATTTACGAACCTAGCCTATTTTTTAATAGCGCTAAAAAAAAGCACCTTCGAAAAGATGCTTTTGATGTTCAGTGGGATGGCATACCGCCTGTATTTCCTTTGGGTTTTGGACATAGCCAAATCACCAGTCCCGCAAAGACAAACACCATCGCAAACAGTAAAAATACATGGTTCGCCGACATGGTAATGGCTTCTTTATCGACGAGGTTTGAAATAATTCCGAGCGTCGAGTCAGCCGAAAAACCATTTTGCATCAGGTTATTTTGAACTTCGGTTGCGTTTAGGTTTGACACCATTTCACTACGTGCAACTTTGGCGTGGTCGTCCCACACGGTCACTGCAATTGAAGCACCAATCGCCCCTGCCATGGTTCTTAAAAAGTTCATGAGGCCCGCAGCAGATGCAATTTCTTGCTGGAGTACCGAACCAAGTGCAATGTTGGACAGTGGAATAAAGAAGAACGGCACAGCAAAACCTTGTAGGATTTGCGGCCAAGCCAGTGCCATAAAGTCGGCATCTGTGGTCCAAAATGCCCGCATTAAGGTCACACCACCGAGCAAGATCAAACCGAAACTCGCCAGCGCCCGTGGGTCATGTTTGGTCGAAAGCTTTGCCACAATCGGTGACATGGTCAAACTACCAAAGCCCATAGTGGCGGTTAAATATCCGGCCCATGTTGCGGTATAGGAAAGGTTCATTTGCAGCCACTGCGGAATCAGTACAATACTGCCAAAGAAGGCTCCAAAACCAAGCGACAAGGCCAGTACCGATATTGCAAAGCCCCTATGCCTAAAGACTTTGACATCAACGACGGGATGTTTGTCGGTGAGTTCCCATATGAGGAACACCACAAAACCAATGGCGGCAGTTAAACCTAAAACGATAATGCTCGTGCTATTAAACCAGTCGCGTTCGTGCCCTAAGTCGAGCATGAGCTGTAGCGCGCCAATCCAGAGAATTAACAGACCTAAACCGACTGTATCGATTCTTAAAGAAATTGTTTCTGTTTCAGCTACTCTTAATAAGCGCATTGCTGCTAAAACACAAATAATCCCAACAGGTAAGTTAATAAAGAAAATCCAGTGCCAAGACAGGTTATCACTAATCAGACCACCCAAAATTGGCCCTAAAATTGGCCCGACGACGGTCGTCATTGCCCATAGTCCCATCGCCTGTGCATGCTTTTCTTGAGGGAAAATACGCATCAGCAAGGTTTGGCTGAGCGGCATGAGAGGGCCACCGCATAGACCTTGTCCAATACGGAAAAACACCAACATACCTAAGGAGTTTGCTAGACCGCACAAAAAAGAAAAAATGGTAAAACCAATCAGGCCAAAAATAAAAACCCGAACAGTTCCAAAGCGACCTGCCAGCCAACCTGTTAAAGGTACACAAATCGCTTCTGCAACAGCATACGACGTAACAACCCATGTGCCTTGTGTACTTGAAACAGCGAGGTTACCGGTAATATGCGGTACAGATACGTTGGCAATGGTCGTATCGAGCACGACCATAAAGTTAGACAAGGCAATAACAAACGCTGCCAGTAATAAACGGCCACCGCTTAGTTCGGCAAAAGGTGTTTGCGTTTTCATAAGCGTTTACTTCGCAGATAAGTCGACTTTTGCTTCCATCGACAAGCCAACACGTAGTGGGTGTTCAGCAAGTTCTTTCGGGTCAAGTGCAATACGAACCGGTAAGCGTTGAACCACTTTAATCCAGTTACCTGTTGCGTTTTGAGCCGGAATTAAGGCAAAGGCAGAGCCTGTACCACCAGAGAAGCCCATCACTTTGCCGTGATATTCAACGTCATCACCGTATAAATCTGAAGTTAGCGTGACAGCCTGACCCGGACGGACTTTTTTCAACTGACTTTCTTTAAAGTTCGCATCTACATATAAATCATTCAGCGGCACAATCATCATCATGCTCGTACCCGGTGCCACACGTTGACCGACTTGAATATTACGACGCGTAACCACACCATCCACTGGCGCACGAATAACGGTACGTTCTAAATCAAGCTGAGCTTGTTCAACATGGGCTTGTGCAACTTGTACATCCGGAGTCGAAGTTTCACTTACACCCTGAATTAACGCTTCGTTTGCAGCTAAGGTACTTTCGGCAGCTTTACGGCTCGAAGACGCTTGCGCTAAACCAGCTTTGGCAAGTTCTAGCCCTGCTTTGGCTGTTTCGACTGCACTTTGTGCTTTAGTGAGTTCTTCTTTAGACACTGCACCAGATGCTGCAAGTTGCGCACGGCGGTTGAGTTCTAAAGCAGCTTTGTCATAGTCGGCTTGTGCTTGAGCGACTTGTGCTTTGGCACTGTTAATTTCGTCAGCACGAACCACAACTTGAGAGTTTAAAGAGCTACTGTTTGCCGCAGTTTGTTTGTATTGACGTTTTGCTTTGGCGAGCTCTGCCTCAGCTTGAGCCAATGCAATTTTGGCATCACGGTCATCAATACGAACCAGCACGTCACCACGATGTACCGTTTGAGTATCTTTTACGACAACCTGAGCGACCTGTCCGCTCACCATTGAAGTAATTTGCGCGGTTTCTGCACCGACATAAGCATTATCCGTACTCACCGAGTGATTTAAAAATAATGCCCAGATTGCATACAAAATAGCGGCGATCAATAAAATCAGCGCAAAAAAACCAAGAAATTTTTTGCGCTTGTTTTGATTGTTTTCATCCGAGGCAGATGTTGTTGGCACTGTTTCTTGTACATTGCTTTGTGCATCAGTCATGGTATGTTCCTAAAGATGAGTTGGCTTTGCCATCAATCTCGCACTACACCTTGTTATAGAGTTTTTATTTTTCTATAAACAAGACATACCGCATTGTCAAAGGAGCCAATTTTAACGCTAAAACCTCATAATATGAGAATAAAAAATTATAACTAATGCGTTCGTTCTAATTAAATTAATGTTTATCTCAAAGTTTTTATGAAAATTTCTGCTTTTTTAAACACTAAAAAAAGCGCACTTGGCGCTTTTAAACAGTTCAATTCATTGCTTAATAGGCATATGAGGCAATGCCCGCAGCAATCGGCTTATCTTCATCATTGACCATGGTCATGCGCATGGTGCAGCCCTTACGACCTAAGCGGAGTACTTCGGCACGTGCAATAAAATATTTACCACGCCCTGGTGCTAAATAATCTACACGCATGTCGACTGTTGCCAAACGCGACACTTGCTTAATGGTTTCAGTTAAAGTTTCGGGAGTTGAACGGCGATAGAGGTGTTCCATTGCCACAATTCCGCCAATACTATCGAGCAAAGTTGCAGCAACACCGCCATGTAAAATCTGAAATGCCAGATTGCCAATCAGGTTGGGTTGCATCTCGATATAGCCTTCAATATGCCCGTCCACCACACGCATAATCATTCCACTATGCTTAAAAAAAGGAGAGCTATTAAACGCCTTACATAATTGGTTGAGTACCACAGTTAGGTCAGTTTTTGCGCCTAAATGGATGTTCCCAGTCCAACTTTTCTTTTCATCACTCATACGTTGCCTAAATTTAAAAGCATGATAAACACCCATAATTTTGTACAAATCCAGCATTATGGGGCTACAATACAGCAGTCGGTTGACAGTAATGGAATATCCGCCAACCTATCCTAGTGTAATACCGAACATCGAGATTGTTATGACTTATACGTTCAATCGTCCTGCATTTCCAGCCACTCGCATGCGCCGTATCCGTAAAAATGACCAGTTGCGTGCGATGGTCAGCGAAACACAGCTCACTACCAATCACTTGATTTATCCAGTATTTGTATTACCGGGACAAAATCAGACCCAAGATATTCCAAGTATGCCAAACATTCAGCGTTTGTCGGCAGATTTGTTACTGAAAAAAGCTGAAAGACTTCTGGAATTGGGCGTATCCAAACTGGCTCTTTTTCCAGTTACCCCGCAAGAAGATAAAAGCCTCACCGCAGAAGCTGCATGGCACGAAGATGGTTTAGTACAAACCACTTGCCGTTTGCTTAAAAAAGAATTACCAGAAATGGTGTTAATCACTGATGGTGCCCTCGACCCGTACACCACGCATGGTCAAGACGGCATTATTGATGAAACAGGCTATGTGCTAAACGACGAGACTGTAGAATGCTTGATTAAACAAGCGTTAAGTCACGCAGAAGCAGGTGTCGAAGTGATTGCACCAAGTGACATGATGGATGGTCGTATTGGCGCTATTCGTCAGGCTTTAGAAGCCAATGGTCACATCTACACCAACATCATGGCCTACTCTGCAAAATATGCATCTAGCTTCTATGGTCCATTCCGTGATGCTGTTGGCTCTGCATCCAACCTAAAAGGTGGTAATAAATATAACTACCAGATGGACTTTGCCAACCGTGCCGAAGCATTACATGAAATCGCGCTTGATATTCAAGAAGGCGCCGACATGGTGATTGTAAAACCGGGCATGCCATATCTGGATGTGGTACGTGAAGTGAAAGATACCTTTGGTGTTCCGACATTCATCTACCAAGTGAGTGGCGAATATGCAATGTTAGCTGGCGCAATTCAAAATGGCTGGTTATCAGACTCAGTGATTTTAGAATCACTCATGTGCTGCCGCCGCGCTGGTGCAGACGGAATCTGGACTTACTTTGCAGAAACCGCTGCCGAAAAACTCAAGGAAATGAACTAAGTTCGCAGAGAAAGGATAACACTGCATGCATATTGCAATCATTGGCGCGGGTATAAGTGGATTAATGTCTGCGCTGGAGTTGGTTGAACAAGGCTGTACGGTCAGCATTTTTGATCAACAACAAGCGGGACAAGCAGCCTCTTGGGCTGGCGGAGGTATTCTCTCTCCGATGTACCCGTGGCGCTATGTGCATGCAGTGAACCAACTTGCTCAATTTGGTAAAGCCTCGTATCAAGCATGGAACCAAAAGCTCTACCCTGTTACAGGAATTGATTTTGAAATTCATGACACAGGCATGCTAATTTTTGATGAAGAGGATTTTGACGTTGGGCTTTCCTATGCCGAACAACATCAAGAACCCATGCAGCGCTGCGAATATTTACAGCGAGATGCATTAGAACAAGTTAATCCACATATTTCCGATCAGTTCCAAGAAGCGATTTATTTCCCCGAACTGTCTAATATTCGCAATCCACGCGTTTTACAGTCCTTGATTAGCTATTTAAAACAACATCCAAACGTTAAGTTTTTTGAACACACTACTGTTAAAAAATTGATTCAACAGGGGGATGTAATACAAGCCCTACAAACCGAAGATGGACGCAAACATATAGCAGATCATTTTGTAATAACTTCGGGCGCTTGGAGCCATTACTGGAACTCACAATTACAACTCGAAATTCCAGTCGAACCTGTTCAAGGTCAAATGCTGTTATTTAAAACCCCTGCTCACTGGCTACCGACCATGTGCATGAATCGAGTCATGTATTTGATTCCACGTATGGACGGTCATATTGTATGTGGATCTAGCATGGCGCATCGCGGGTTTGACACCTCTACCGATGAAACCACCCAGCACAATATTTTAGAAGCATGTTTAGAAATGGTGCCTGAACTGGCCGATTTCCCGATTGTACAGCGCTGGGCAGGCCTCAGACCAAGTTCACCAAATGGCGTTCCCTACATTGGCAAAATGCCTGAAATGGACAACCTATGGGCAAACTTTGGTCATTTTAGAAATGGTTTATGCATGGGCGCAGGCTCTGCGCAATTGCTCCGTCAGCTTATGCTAGATCAATCAACATTAGTTGATGCCAAAGCATATTCCCCAGAGCGTTTGCAAAATAAAATCTTAGCCTGACGCGAGTATATTCTCTAAAGCCATTTTTAACTGAGGATAAGCAAACTCAAATCCTTCAGTTTGTAAGGCTGCGGGTTTGACGTACTGACCATTTAAAATCAATTGCGATTGTTCGCCCAACAAACAGCGAAAAACAGAGCTTGGCGCTGACAACAGTGGTTTCTTATTCAAAACCTCAGCAGCTTGCTCAACAAAGATCTTTTGAGTCACATTTTCTGGCGCTACAACATTGTGAATTTGAGCAGATTGAGGATGCTGAAATATAAACTCGATGGCGTTTAACACGTCTTCAATGTGTACCCAAACCACAGGCTGACGGCCATGACCAATTTGACCGACCAAATTGAGTCGAATCGGAAGCAACATTTTAGGCAAAATACCACCGCCCTGCCCAAACACCACACCTAAACGAATAATTTTAGTATTTTGCTGAGCATCTGCTAAAGCTGCTCGCTCCCACTCTTGGCAAAGCTGAGACATAAAAATAGGTTGTGGCAAGCTTTGTTCTGTGCACACTTCTGTCCACTTTTCTTGGTCATCTATACCGTAATAACCAATGGCCGAACCAGAAACAATTACTTCAGGAAAAATTTCAGACTGCTTGAGCCACGCATATAGCTTTCGTGTCGTATTTACACGGCTTTCAATGAGTTGTTTTTTACGTGACTCGGTCCAGCGTTTTTCGCCAATATTTGCACCTGCCAAATTCACAACATAATCAATTTGACGGGTCGAAATATCTTCAAACTTTTGCACCCACTGCAAGGCCGGATGATCAGATTCCTTTCCAGCCTGCCGTGTCACAGCAATCACGTTATAATTTTTTTGTAGTAGGAACTTAATTAAATGCGTTCCGATAAAACCACTTGCACCCGTAATTAATATATTCTTATTCATATTTCCTCCCAAGCTGAGGATTCAAGTTTTATTTAATTGTATAAGACTCATTTATATTTAATCGTATGAGTTTTCGTAGTGATCTATTGCTCGTTAAACATTTTGTTTGCCATTCGCTGTGCCTGTTTGCCATAAAACCAATAGGTAATTAAATAAAGCGGAATAGCTAACATTAAAAGCATAATCACCATAATGCTTAAAAATTGAGGCTGTTTGAGGTAAAGCATAAAGTTTTGCAAAATCTCAGGGTCTTTTCTGGCAAATAAAAATAGGCCAAATAAAACGCCACATAGGTTATAACCCCAAAAAATCAGGGTAAAACCTAAAGTAAATTTCTTTTTTTCTTGTACAGTCGGAGCACGACGTTCTTTCTTTAAAAATTTAAATAAGACAAAAATCATTGCGCCTAAATATGGAACGGCTGTTAAAATACCACCTACACTCGCTGGTAATAGTGCTGCAACCACACCTACAATTAAGGTAAGCACGATGCATAAACCAAAAAACCAGAGAAAGTAAGAACGTAATTTGGTCATATTTTTGCCTAATTTATGGGTTCAAAAAATAATTATAAATTTTTTTCGATTTTTTTTCATTTTTCTGTCAACCAATCCTGATCTCTTGACGTTATATAGGGTAACAAGGTCGCAGCAACCGAATACTTCCTTTGCACGGCATCCGCAAAATTGTTTCGGTGACCTTTCATTACGACGCTTTTCTTCCTTCGGATTAGGTTTTGTTAGCAGCCGAAACCCTTGATGAAGCTTTTGACCGACGATTCTCTCATCACTCGAATCGTCGGTTTTTATTTTTTAGCACTTTCATTTATTTTACGTTCAACATACACAATCGTGCTTTCATGGCTATAAAGGCTATGCGTATACTTTTTGTACCATAAAAATATGATTTAAATAATATGAACAACATTGCCTATTTTGAAATCCAGTCTTCAAACCCTGCCTGCGATGCGCAGTTTTACCAAGCTGTGTTCGGCTGGCAATTTAAACTCGATGAAAGCTTACCGATTGAATATTACCGCATAGAGACACCTTCAATGATGGGAGGACTATTAAAACGCCCTGCTCAAACACCTCCAATGGAATATGGCACCAATGCATTTACCTGTTCGATTCAGGTGGAAAACTTTGATGACATAGCTGCAAAAATTTTAGCGCAAGGCGGTATTGTCGCAATGGATAAATTCGCGATTCCGGGCCGCGCTTGGCATGGTTATTTTGTCGACTTAGACCATAACGTTTTTGGTATTTTCCAAATCGATGAAAATGCAGCTTAAAGCTTTTATTTTACGACTCTATTTATTTTTTAATGTATAGCCACCGCCTTTTTATCGGTGGCTATTTCATATTAATTATTCAGCAAAGCTAAAACTCGCTTCACATGTAATTGGAAAATTCACCGAATTGGCAATCATACATTCATGATGTGCTTCTTCATGCAATTTTGCTGCAAGTTCTTGGTCAGCACCTTCTTCTAAAACAACTTCTGGTCTTAAAATAATTTGAGTAAAGTGACCATGTTTAACTGGATCTGCATCTTCCATAAAACCAAGTGCTTTATCGACATAACTCAGCACGTGAATATGATTGACTGCACATAGGTGCAAATACCAAAGCTTATGACAAGCTGAAGCTGATGCAACCAATAAATCTTCTGGGTTCCATCTGGTCACATCCCCTAAATAGGCTGGGTCTGATGAACCTTGAATAGTGGCCTTTTGAGGATGCTGAATACTAAAGTCTCGTTTATATGAACGATAAGATGAAGTGCCTGTTCCAGTATTGCCTTCCCACTGTATTTTTACTTGGTATTTATGAATAGCCATTTTGTTCTCAAAGTTCATGGTTTAAGTCGATAGTAACAAAGCAAACTTTAAAGTGAAAAATTTAATTTAAGTTTCAACTTAGGCTTAAATAACGAGCACTTTAAAATGTCTTGATAAAATCTCCTGCCAATTTATGCTAACGTATCTGTGTTTATTTTGGCTTGATGTCTGTTTCTATGTCCGTACATTTTTTACATACTTCTGACTGGCATTTGGGGCAGTTTTTTTATAATCATTCACGCCACTACGAACACCAACAATTTTTAAGCTGGTTACTCACTCAAATTCAAGAAAAACAACCGCATGCTCTGCTCATTGCCGGCGATATTTTTGATGTCATTAACCCGGGCTCTCAAGCACAAAAACAACTTTACCAATTTTTAGCAGATGCGCATCGTATTGCGCCGCACATGCAAACACTCATGATTGCCGGTAATCACGACTCAGGCTACCGTATTGAACAGGTCGAGCCACTATTAGAAAAATATAATGCAAAAACCGTGGGCGTGGTTCGCTGGAATGAGGATAAAACTCTAGATCTCGATCGACTACTTTTACCTATCTATAATCAAAATCAAGATATTGTGGCGTGGTGTCTTGCCCTGCCTTTTTTACGTTCAGCCGAAATTACGGGCTTTAATGAACATACCACCAACAGCAAAAATGCGATTGCCTATTTACATCAGCAACTGATTGCCGAAGCAAAACGTCGTAAAACACCAGACCAAGCGCTGATTTTGATGTCGCATGCCCACATGCAAGGTGGAGAAACATCTGACTCTGAACGCCCAATTATTATTGGTAATGAAGAGGCACTTTCGACGACTTTATTTGAAGATGCTGTCGACTATGTCGCTTTAGGGCACTTACATAAACCACAAAAAGTGGGTCAGCCGCACATTCGTTATAGTGGCTCGCCAATTCCGCTTTCTTTCAGCGAAATTAACTATAAGCACCAAGTAGTTGAAGTCAAAGTTGATCCGACTCAAGACACAGACAGCCGTTTGCAATTTGACGCTGTCGAAATTCCACGTTGTATACAGTTGCACCGCATTCGTGGTGAGTTAAATGAAGTGCTACAACAACTCAAAGCCTTGCCAAACGGCGTGATTGAAAATATTGACCACCGTGAATATGTCGATATTGAATATTATAGCTTAACGCCGCCGCAGCCCAATTTACGTCAGCAGTTTGAAGCAGCCCTACCACCTGACCGCTATCGTTTAGTGCGTATTTCTCGTCAATATGTGAATAAAGACTCGATCGACTCAAATACTACTCAGCAAATCGCCCTTGAACCACCAACACCAGAAAAACTCTTTCAAAATATCTGGGAAAAACAAGGTTACAGCGCCGATGATGCGGTCTTAAAAGATTTTCTAAGTCTAGTACAAGAAGCACAAAAACATCTTGAAAATGATGCAACACCTTAAGGATATGTCATGAAAATTTTATCCATTCGAATAAAAAATCTGGCATCTCTTTCTGATGAACACTTTATTGATTTTGAAAGCGCGCCTCTCGCCCATGCAGGTCTGATTGCGATTGTGGGAAAAACTGGTGCTGGTAAATCGACTATTTTAGACGCCATGTGTCTGGCTTTGTTTAATCGGGTTCCTCGTCTAAAAGACAGTGATGGCAAATTAAAAGATGTTGATGGTTCCGAGTTACTGACCAATTCACCTTTAACTGTCTTACGCCGTGGTACAGGCCATGGTTTTGCTGAGCTTTGCTTTGTCGCACAAGATCAAAAACGCTATTTGGCACGCTGGGAAATTAAACGGGCACGTGAAAACCCAAATGGTAAATTACAAAGCGTACAACGCCACTTAAAATGCCTGACCGATGGCGTGGTGCTTGCCGACAAAGCCAAAGCGGTTGATGAAAAAGTTAAACAAATTACCCAGCTTTCTTTTGAACAGTTTACTCGTGCGGTATTACTTGCCCAATCCGAAGTGACCGCATTTTTAAAAGCACGAGATAGCGAACGCGGTGAGTTACTCGAGTACCTGACCAACTCCAGCATTTTCGCCAAAATCGGTGAACTGGCTTTTCGTAAAACAGCAGATATTGCAAAACAGCGTAAACAGCTTGAAGAGTTCTTAGGCCACATTGAAATTTTGTCTGATGAAGAGATTACGGCTTTTACTACGCAATATCAGCAAGCTGAACAAAATCATCAACAGTTAGAACAGCAAAAAAATATCTTAGACAAACAGCAACAATGGTTTGAGCGTAAGGCGAAACTTGAGCAAGAAGTTCAAGCTAAACAACAACAGTTTCAAACCCAGCAAAATCATCATCAACAATTGGCTGGTGAACGTGAGCAATTAAAACGATTTGAAGTTTTCTCTGAAATACGCCCACAAGCTTTTCAGCAAGCTCAAAATTTACAAACGCTACAACAGCTTGAACCGCAAATTCAGCAAGCTCAAACCAAGTTTAATGAGTTGGTGCAAGTTTTTGAAACGGGACAAAAACAATATCAACTTGCAGAACAAGAGCTCAAACAAACCCTCGATTTTGAGCAACAGCATCAACAAGCTTTAAATCAAGTTCGACAGTCCATTCAAGAACGTGCTTTTATTGCTGATGAATATAAAAAGTGCAAAGAAAAAAGAAACGTACTTGAGCAAAAACTTAGTCCACTGCACCAGCACCAAAACACTGTGCAACAGCACATTGCGCAGCTTGAGCAGAACCAAATTCATCTGCAACAACAGCTTACCCAAACTCAGCAATATGCTGTATTGGACAAAGGCCTTTCAGCGCATCTGCATCAGCTCGGACAATTTATTCAAAATTACCAAGCGATTGAACAACAACTCGGAAACCCTACCCTTGCCCGCCAAAAGCTAGCGGAAGATAAAAGTGAACTTGAACAACTGACAGCTTCACTCGGCACAGTTGAACAAATTGAGTTAAAGCTTGAACAGCAACGTAAAGACAAAGAACAAAAGCTCGCTCAAATCACTCAGCTAGATCTGACTCAACAGAAAGTTAAAATTTATCATGAGTTATATGCTGAGCTTCAGCAATTCACTGAAAAACAAACTCAAGTCTCAGCCCAAGAACAGCAGCTTAAAACCGTTTGCCCGTCCACAGAGCAAGAGTACCAAACAGCAAAAACTGAACGTGAAAAGTTACAGCACATCCTGCAACAGCAGCGCTTATTACATACTGAAAATATTGAACAGTTACGAGCGAATCTTAAAGAAGGTGAAGCTTGTTTAGTGTGCGGAAGTACACATCACCCCTATCGTGTTGATGACAGTGCAGTCTCCAAGGCGTTGTTCGACTTGCAGCAACAACAAGAGCAGCAAGCTATTGTACTCGAGCAAACTAAATTTAATGCGTGGCAAACCCAACAGCATGCCCTCACCCAGTATCGTGCCGAGCTTGAGCAAGTTCAGAAATATCTAGCTCAACTTCAAACAAAACAATCAAGCCTGCAACAAGAGCTTGAGCAAGCGTTTAACCTCAATCAGTTAAATATTGAGCTTAATCAAGCCCCTGAAAAAATCTTGCAAACACTTAATGAACTCAGACAAGCCACACAAACTGCCGTAAGTTCATTTGACTCAGAAAACTTACGTTTAACCCAAGCGATTAAACAGCACAATCAACTGGTTCAATCTATTCAACGCAATGAAAGCTTGCTTAATACAGCACAGCAATGGCAACAACAAGTTCAACATATTGTCGAGTGTTTATCGGAAACCGAACAGCACGCATGGCAGCAAGCAAGTAGCCAAACAGCTAAGCAGACTTGGGCTATTCTTGATGCACGCGCCAAGCAACTTGAGCAACAAGAACAGCTTGCACAGCGTTTTGAACAGCAGCAACAAGACCTTAAAATGTTGACTGCCAACCTTGAACAAATGGCGAAGCAAATTGATGAGATTGACCAAAATCTCAAAGAGATTACGCTTAAAGGCCAACAAAATAATGAAAAAGCAGTGTCACTCATTCAGCAAATGACGGGCCGCGCTGATATTAAACCGCATGAATGGTTAATTGAGCATGACACTAAACGTCAGCAACAACAAACGGCGTATCACGAGGCTAAACAACGTTTTGAACAAACCAGACAGTACTTTGAGCAGCAAAAACAAGCACTCGATCAGCTCAAGCATCAACATCAACACACTGCACAACATCAGCAGCAGATTGATGAACAAATTCAAAACTGGTTAAAAGCCCATACTGATTTTGAGCCACATGATCTTACGGCGCTCATGCAGATCAATTCAGCCCAAGAGCAAGACATTCGTAACCGTCTTAATCATGCCGAGCGTTTATTAAGTGAAGCCTCTTCTGCCCTTAAAACCATGCAAGAGCAATTGAGTGAGCACTTACAAACTCAGCCAGATATTGAGCATGAAAAGCTCGTTAGTCTCATTCAAGACAATATTGCAGAGCTTAAAGCACAACTTGAAGTACGTGATCGACTGAAGCTTAAGCTTGAAGTACATCAGCAAAACCTTGCGAAGCAGCAACAATATGCAGAGCAAATTCAAAATATTCAGCAAGAAGAACATCGCTGGAGCAAAATTTCAGGTCTGATTGGTGATGCCAAAGGAAAAGAGTTCCGCGACTACGCCCAGCAATATCATTTAGATATTTTAGTTGAACATGCCAATCAGCAACTGGCGATGCTGTCTCAGCGCTATACACTAAAACGTCTAGATCAGTCTTTAAGCCTTGCCATCATTGACCACGATATGGATGGAGAAACTCGCTCCGTTGCATCTTTGTCTGGCGGTGAGTCATTCTTAACTGCCCTTGCTTTGTCGTTAGCCATCGCGAATATGGCTTCAGGCTCAATGAAAATTGAATCACTGTTTATTGATGAAGGCTTTGGTACTTTGGATGCCTCTTCTTTGCATATGGTCATGAATGCTTTAGACCAATTGCAAAATCAGGGACGTCAGGTCATTCTCATCTCACACATTCAAGAAATGCATGAGCGTATTCCTGTACAAATTCAGGTAAAACCACTCGGCGCGGGCGCAAGTACCATTGAAGTAGTAGGTTAAAACTAAAAAGCCCCGACATCCTGTCGGGGCTTTTTTAGATTCTGCGTTGGTATAACTCCTGTCGTACCTGTATGCATCCATTCATCACTGTTTATTGTTATTCTTAGAAACATCCTGTTTCCTGATGAATTCATAGTACGAAAAAAGCGTCGTCTACCATAGCCGCAAAAGGCCGCAATTTCTGTAAGATAAAGCTTACATCAACCTTTTTGCGAATAGTCTCTAGCACCAAACAATGCCGTTCCTACACGAACCATCGTTGAACCAGCTGCAATTGCAGCTTCTAAATCACTCGACATTCCCATACTTAAAGTATCCCAATCTTCTGGGTGGGCATGCTTTTCTTTCACCGCATCAAACAAGGCTTTAGCATCTGCAAAAGCGGCAGTATTGTCAGGGGCTGGAATAACCATTAAACCGCGTAATTTGATTTTTGGTAATTGACTCATTTGGGCAACCAGCTCGGTAACTTCATCTGGTGCACAACCATCTTTACTGTCTTGCCCATCAATATTCACTTGCAAACAAATATTCAGAGCAGGTTGATCATCGCCACGTTGGTTAGATAGCCGCTCGGCAATAATTAAACGATCTACACCATGTACCCAATCAAATTTCTCAGCCAAATGTTTAGTCTTATTACGTTGAACATGACCAATAAAATGCCATTCAATTTCCAAATCCTGTAAAGCTTCAATTTTATCTAAAGCTTCTTGCAAATAGTTTTCGCCAAATGCTCTTTGCCCTGCTGCATACATTTCACGCAAACTTTCACTTGGATGTGTTTTCGATACGGCTAAAAGTTGTACGGTTTCAGGCGCACGTTGAGCATTCTCACAAGCAACTTTGATTTGCTGTAATACGTGCTGTCGCGCATCTTGCAGGTAATTCATTGACAAGGTTCTCATTTTCAAAAAACTTTTTTGCTTTTCACCTAAAGCGAGGTGTTGGTAAGCCTCGGTGAAAGCCGTATATTATTCTACAAAATAATGACATATTTTGATTTACTTGGGGAAATTATGGATATTACAGAGCTACTCGCCTTCTCTGTGAAAAATGGCGCGTCCGATTTACATTTGTCTGCTGGCATGCCACCAATGATTCGCGTTGATGGTGAGGTCCGTCGCATTAACTTACCTGCTCTAGATCATAAAGATGTTCACCGTCTGGTCTACGACATCATGAATGATAAACAGCGTCGTGACTACGAAGAAAAACTCGAAACCGACTTTTCTTTTGAAGTACCCAACGTTGCACGTTTCCGTGTTAACGCATTTAACCAAAACCGTGGTGCCGGTGCAGTGTTTCGTACTATTCCTTCCAAAGTACTCACCATGGAAGATTTAGGCCTAGGTCAAATCTTTAAAGATATTTGTGACTATCCACGCGGCATTGTACTGGTGACAGGTCCAACAGGTTCAGGTAAATCGACCACACTTGCAGCGATGATGGACTATATTAATGAAAACCGTTATGACCATATTTTAACAGTTGAAGACCCTATCGAATTTGTACATCAGTCAAAGAAATGCCTGATTAACCAACGTGAAGTACACCGTGATACACATGGCTTTAATGAAGCGCTACGTTCAGCACTGCGTGAAGACCCAGATATTATTTTGGTCGGTGAGATGCGTGACCTTGAGACTATTCGTTTAGCGCTTACTGCTGCCGAAACAGGCCATTTAGTGTTTGGTACGCTCCATACCACTTCTGCTGCAAAAACCATTGACCGTGTGATTGACGTATTCCCAGCCGAAGAAAAAGACATGGTTCGTGCCATGCTGTCTGAATCTTTACAGGCTGTTATTTCACAAACCTTGCTTAAAAAGAATGGCGGTGGCCGTGTCGCAGCTCATGAAATCATGATTGGTATTCCTGCCATTCGTAACTTAATTCGTGAAAACAAAGTCGCGCAAATGTACTCAGCTATTCAGACAGGCGCAAATCATGGCATGACCACCCTCGACCAAAGCTTAAAAGGTTTAGTCGCTCGCGGTGTAATCAGCCCGCAAACGGCTCGTACTGCTGCTAAACAGCCTGAATCATTCCTATAAAAAATAATTAGAGAATAAATATGGATTTTAATGACCTACTCAACCTGATGGTTGAAAAAAAATCATCCGACCTCTTTATTACAGATGGCGTTGCACCATCGATGAAGATTAACGGGCAAATTGTTCCAATTTCAAAAAATAGTCTTTCAGGCGAAATTATTGGTCAACTGTTACATTCCATCATGAGTGAAAAACAACGCAAAGAATTTGCTGAGACTCGTGAATGTAACTTTGCCATTATGAACCGAGATAAATCTGCCCGTTTTCGTGTAAGTGCTTTTCAGCAACGTGACATGCCGGGCATGGTATTACGTCGAATTGAAACTAAAATTCCTTCAATTGATGACTTACAACTACCGCCTGTACTTAAAGATTTATCGATGACCAAACGCGGTATCATTATTTTTGTAGGCGCAACAGGTACAGGTAAATCGACCTCATTGGCTTCAATGATTAGCTATCGGAACCATAACTCTAAAGGTCACATCATTACCATTGAAGACCCTATCGAGTTTATTCATGAACACGCTGGCTGCATTATTACCCAACGTGAAGTCGGGATCGATACAGACTCATTCGAAATTGCCTTAAAGAATACTTTGCGACAAGCACCCGATGTAATCTTGATTGGTGAGATTCGTTCTCGTGAAGTAATGGACTACGCAATTGGCTTTGCTGAAACAGGTCACCTTGTATTAGCCACAATGCACGCCAACAACGCTAACCAAGCACTTGATCGTATTATTCACTTCTTTGAAAGTGATCGTCACAGCCAGCTCTACATGGACCTATCACTTAACTTAAAGGCCATGATTGCACAGCAACTTATTCCAACACCTGATGGTAATTCGCGCCGTGCAGCGATTGAGATTCTCATTAACTCACCATTAATTTCAGACTATATTCGTAAAGGCGAAATTCATGAAATTAAAGATTTAATGAAACGCTCACGTGAACTCGGTATGCAAACTTTTGACCAAGCGCTGTTTGATCTTTATAAGTCAGGCCAAATTACCTACAAAGATGCATTAAAACATGCCGATTCACCAAACGATTTACGTTTAACAATTAAGCTTGCCGAAGAAGGTCCTGATCAAATTGCAGGCACAAATCAGCATTTAACCTTCGACAGACAGTAATTTCTTCATAAAAAAAGGAAGGTTAAACGTAACCTTCCTTTTTTATTTGTTTTCTTTGTGTGAAAACGATTATTTCTTGCGCAGTACTTCCTGACATTCAGGTTCGTTACAGTAACCGTAGAGGTTTAATGAGTGACCCGTTAAGGTAAACCCATGTTGCTCTGCTACAGCATGCTGTTCCTTCTCGATAACATCATTAGTAAATTCAATAACTTTGTTGCAATTATGGCAAACCAAATGATCGTGATGATCTTCTTGCATAATTTCGAAAACAGAATGATTATTTTCGAAATGGTGGCGCTGAATGATACCTGCAGCTTCAAATTGTGTTAACACACGGTAAACTGTCGCAAGGCCGACATCTTCCCCTTGTTCTAACAAAGTCTTGTAAATATCTTCAGCGCTAAGATGATGTTGTTTTGAATTTTCTAATAATTCCAAAATCTTAATTCGTGGAAGGGTAACTTTAAGTCCAGCTTTGCGCAAATCTTGATTGGAAATAGGCATGAAAAAAGGTCTCTCAACAAATCTCAAGTTGGAATAGGCAATAGAATTTAGATGAAGTATGATCTATCCTTTGATCAAATGCATCATAATTTATTGGGATAGTGTAGCAAAATGCAAAAACTCGTGCTGACGTTATTAGTCACTTCACTCCTTGCTGGTTGTTCAATCTTTGGTGTATATAAGGTTGATATTCCTCAAGGGACTCCATTGACCAAAGCTCAAGCCTCTCAAGTACAGGTCGGCATGAATTTCCAGCAAGTGCGTTTTTTACTTGGTAGTCCAACTGTGACTGATCCCCTCAATCCTCTACGTTGGGACTACATTTACAACTATATCCCGGGAACTTATGCGAAAAAAGCAAAAATCCCCGCAGCACATGGTCAGCATTTAAAAATTTACTTTGATGGAACTGGCACAGTAACTAAAATTGAAGGTTTAGAAACTATTCCAGAATCGCAACCAGGTTTACCTGCTTCTAAAGAAGCGATTTTAACTGCACCACCACTATAATCGTTTTTTCTAATAAAAATAAACCCCTCAAGTGAAAAACTTTGAGGGGTTTTGTTTATGGGGCTTATTGCTTAAAGCGATTACTTTTAATATATCGTCCCACAGGGTTTTTCTCGGCGCGTTTACGGCGTATATCTTTAGGATTAATGGTTAAAGGTCGATAAACCTCAACTCGATCACCCGCTTGCAAAATCGCATGTGCCTCAACTTTTGCACCAAAGATGCCAAGTTGTAATGGCTCAGGCAAACTCACCTGTGTTTGCAACCCACTCGCCTCAACTGCTTGTAATGCAGTCATACCAGCTTCAAATGGAATAGCAACTAAAAACTGTTGCTCTGGGGCTGCAAAAGCAACCCACACTTGCTGAGGTTTTTCCATCAGATCATTTGTCCAATTACCGCAACCATGGCAATGATAATTGAAAGCGGTAATACAATTCGTACCGCAATACGCCATAAGTTATAAAACAACTCATTGCTAAAATTCATAGATTTACGCAAGTGGCTAATTTTCATAATCCAGCCAGCAAAAATGGCATAGATCAGGCAAATGAGTAATCCCCAAAGCATCAAAATTAACGTAAAGATACTATGGAGCTCAGGTACAGCCCAAACCGCAATCGCTACAACAATAATCACCCACTGTAAAATAGGCATAAGCTGGCGCTGAGCAAGCTGCTCTCTAGCCAATTGCACAAATAACGCTGTTGTCATGACTGCGGTAAATATCCAAGTTAAAACAGGAAGCTGTGCTTGCAAAGAAAAGAAACCAAAGGCAATCACAGCAATGAGCTGAGCTAACCAGATTGGAAGAACAGTTTTAGTTGCACCTTCTTGCGACTGAACAGCACCTACACTATTTTGCCAGTAAAGTCCTAAACCTAGCCCACTCGCAACAAGTGCAAGTACAGTCGCATTACCCCATTCTTTAAACTCAACATTGGTCCAATGCCAAGGCTGTAAAGTCGTTCCCATTGTGTTAGCTAAAACAAGAGAAGCAATTACACCAACCGTCATCAATAAAATTAAAATCTGACGTGGAATAAAGGATAAAATTAAGCCCACAACAGCAAGACCTGCGAAAACAAGCTGCCCAGAAACGCTATTATTAAGTTGTGTAGCTAGTAAATTGCCAGCGGTACTTAATACATTACCTGCTAAAAATGGAATAAAAATAACTGCAAGCCAGCCAACCAAACGCCATTTTGGGGAACTATCTGCTTCACGAGTTAAACTTGATAACGCATTTAAGGCTGTAGTCTTCGACCGTTTTGCTAAAGCAATTTCCAAATAACAAACTGGTAGTGCCAATAGCAACATTGTGCCTAACCACAATAACCAGAAATCGAGTTGACGATCAATCTGGATGCCCATCGTGGGTGCCAATGTCGCCATAATGATGAAAGATAAGCAAAACGCCATCAGGGGCGATAACCATCGTGACATAGGTATGTCCTGCATTATGCATTCCTTGAAAAAGACTATAGATATTTTGCCCGTGTCATGCTTGAAAATCAAAGTTTGCTCAATAAAAAAAGCAAACTACCGAATCGATAGTTTGCCGCGCTAACTGAAATTATGAGTTATTTTTATTTCAGGTTATGAGAAAAACCGAGCAAACCAGTTTTTCCCTTTCTTTTTTTCTTTTTCTCTAATAATTCCCATCATATTTTCTTTTACTGCCCCCACATAATCGGCATCATCATGTTGAATATGGTTAATTAACCATTTAGCCAAAATTTCTTGTAATTCCGCTTCAATCGTATGGCCCATTTCAAAACGCTCACGATATAACTCTATTTTTTTAATAAATAAGTCATGTACTCGTTTATGAGGTACACGATATTTATAATCAGCTTCCTCCTGCAAACTTTCTTCGAAAGTAAAATGTGATTGCGTATAATCGATAATATTGTCTAAAACATCTTTAATACGACGTCTATCCTCTTCATCTTTTACATCATCAATCTCATTAATATAATCAAGTATTCGTTTATGTTGCTCATCAATAACATCAATACCCGTATTATATTCTGAAGCCCATTTCATTTTCATACATCTCCCCAATGATGCTTAATGATTGTTGCATAAACTCCATGATATATTTAAAGAATATAAATAAAAACAAACCTATTTTGTCGGCTTTAGCCTATAAAAAACATATTTAACACAAGTTATTGTTTTTATATATTTTAATTAAAATTAACCAACTAAAATAATAAAGTATTTTTTAAACAAACTATTTTATTATTAAATGATTAAAATATATAAATATCCTTATTCATATATTTCAAATATATTTTATATTAATACTGATCAGCACGTGTAATACGTTTAAGTTCAGGATTTTCCTGTTCGCATTTTAATCTTTCTACAAAAGTTAGAGCTTTTTTAATTGGTTTACCATGTTGAAATAAAATCATTTCACCAGGTTGATATGCTGTCCAATTTTCATTATGTGTTAAAGGTTCAGTCGTTATAACTGCCACACGATCTTCAGGTGTGGTTACTTGGCTAAAATCAACTTCGACATCTAAGTCAATTAAATGAGCCTGATTAAATGGATATTCACGAACGAGCCAATGTAATTTAGTAATGGCATAACTAAATAATGCTTTGCCATTAGATAGACAATAATTAAATGTGCCGTATTCCGCAATTTGTGGAGAAATCTTTTCTAATACTTCAAATATCTGTTCAAGACTTGGTTCTTCATAACCAAATGCTTCAACAAGTTGATCAAGCAAATAACAAAATGCCCGCTCGCTATCGGTATTGCCTACTGGTGTGAAACGTCCACTTAACGGCGGATTAAAATCATGTAAATCGCCATTATGAGCAAAAATCCAGTGTCGCCCCCACAACTCTCGAATAAAGGGATGTGAATTTTCTAAAGTGATTTTGCCTTGAGTAGCTTTGCGAATATGTGCAATCACGTTACGTGATTTAATAGGATAATTACGAATAAGATCGGCAATTGGAGATTCAACTGCCGACTGATTATCAACAAATAAACGGCACGCTTTATCTTCGAAAAATGCGATACCAAATCCATCGCTATGGTCTGAGGTAATTCCTGCACGTTGTGAAAAACCACGGAAGGAAAAAGTAATATCCGTTGGTGTTGCACAATTCATTCCTAATAGCTGGCACATATCGCTTTTAAACTACTTCTAATTACCCCATCTGCTCTATTGTGCATGAGAGTAAAAGTGCTTGCAAATCTCAATATGTGCTGGCTATTACAAAATAGGAAATATGATTAACGCTGCCCCATTTTATTCATTACAAATGAGGTCGCGACTTTATTCACTTCAAGAAATACAAAATAATCTAAACAGTTAAATTCTTCATCAAAAAATGCCTGTTTCGATAATTTTGACTGCATGCTCAAATACATTTGGAATAGCTTTGGCATACGTTCATCTTGCGGAAAACTAAACTCAGGATATTCAGGTTCATAGATTTTTTTCGAACGGATATCGATCGTTTTGCTTTCAGATAACTGTTGAATCTGGCGATGTGTGTAATACGCTCTAGCTAAATTATCTTGCAAATGAATACTGACACAGCCCATTAAATATTTAGCGCGCATTGACCATAGCACTTTCGGTGCAAGGTTTAACCACAGCATCGACAACGCCTTACCATTACGAAAGCGAGGATGTACACAAGTACGGCCTATTTCTAACACATTTGGAAGATGAGATAATTGAGGAACAATATCAAACTCATGTGCACTGTAACTTTGTGCAATTTCGTGGCCTTGGAATAATTTTAAACGAGTATACGCTACGATTTCTCCAGTCCACTTTTCACGCAAGACCGCATGTTCACAACCAAAATCGTAAATATCTTGGTCTAAGTTATCTTCAAACTTGATTCCGAATTGTTGGCTAAATTGTTGTGCACGAAACCGTTGTACATCTTGTAATTCTTTTAAATTATCAACCCATTCAAAACGAAATTGCGTCTGATTTATTGCTTTATGACGATTTAAAGGTAAAGTCCAGGTTTGGCGATATTGATTAAATTTTTCCAGCATAATGAACGCTCCTAGTGACACCCCCTACACTAGTCAAAGCTCATGACAAAAAAATGACCAAATCAAGATGGTATAAAAAAAGACCACCTAGGGTGATCTTTTTATTGAGAATAACGGATTTCTTAAGCTGTTTTAGTACGGTTAGAAATCAGTGTTCCCACGCCATGATCAGTGAAGATTTCAAGTAATGTGGCATGTGGCACACGACCATCAACAATATGTGCGCTCACAACGCCACCTTTAACAGCGTCAAGCGCACAGCCTACTTTAGGAATCATACCGCCATAGATCACACCAGTTTCAATGAGGCGATCAACTTCTTGCGTCGTAAGACCAGTTAAAAGATTTTTATTTTCATCAAGCACACCACTAATATTCGTGAGCAAAATTAATTTTTCAGCACCTAGTGCTTCTGCAACCTTGCCTGCAACTAAATCAGCATTAATATTATAAGTATTGCCTTCTTCATCTACACCTAGTGGCGCAATCACTGGAATAAAGTCACTTTGGGTAAACATTTCCAATACATCTGTTTTAACGCCAGTCACTTCACCAACCATACCCAAGTCGATATGTTTGATAGAACCATCTTCTTCTTGCTTTTCCATAAGCAATTTACGGGCACGAAGTAAATTACCATCTTTACCCGTTAAGCCAATCGCACGTCCACCGTGTTTATTAATCAGATTAACGATTGATTTATTTACGCTACCGCCCAACACCATTTCAACCACTTCCATGGTTGCAGCGTCAGTTACACGCATACCGTCAATACGGTCAGATTCACGGCCTAACTGCTTTAAGAATGAGTCCACTTGTGGCCCACCACCGTGAACAACAATCGGATTTAATCCTACAGTTTTAAGTAAAACGATGTCTCGAGCAAATGAACTCTCGAGCTCCGGATCAGTCATTGCGTTGCCACCGTATTTCACCACCAGCGTTTTACCAGTAAAACGTTGAATATACGGCAAAGCTTCAATCAAGATTTTTGCTTTGTCGACACCGATATGCTGATGTTGTGGCATTACGCCTCTCCTTAGTTAGGCCTCTGAAAGTTCTTGTGCAATTTGCGGATAGTGTTCTTGCAACATATCTACAAATTTTTGCTGGATTTCCTTTAATCGTAAAGGATTATCTGCATCAAATCTTACTGTAAAGTATTCACCAGTATTTGATGCTCGAATAATGCCAAAACCATCATCAAAATCAAGACGTACGCCATCAATTTTACTAATACGTGCCCCTAAGCGATGACTTAAAATTTCAATATCTTGTAATACATACTTTGGATCAGACTGATACGTACCAATATAGGTATCTTCTGTACAACATCTTTCTGGGTATGGAGCAAATAATTCAGAAATTGTAGCGGCATCAGATTGGGTAAAATACTCCATTACTCGTAATGCAGCATATAAACCATCGTCATAGCCAAAACCACGGCCATCATTAAACACATAATGACCCGCATATTCTCCACCAAAAATGGCACGTCCGCCCGACTGAGACAAATAAGCCCGTAGGAAGCTACTTCCCGTGCGGATCATCTTTGCTTTTCCACCGAGTTTCTCGACAGTCTCTTGAACCATACGTGAACATTTGACATCAAAAACAATTTCTTGCTCTGGGTGCTGCTCAAGGCACATTTGCGCAAAAAGCGACAATAAGCGGTCTGCTGTCAATATCTGTGCTTTTTCATCGACGAGAACAACACGGTCTCCATCGCCATCAAGAGCAATGCCAATATCCGCTTGCTGCTCAATGATTGCTTTACGCAAATTAGTTAAATGTGCTGCATGTGACGGATCTGGCGCATGATCTGGAAAATCTCCATTTGGATTGGTACGTAAAGCAATGACTTCACACCCCATTTTTTCCAAGATTAGTTTTGAGCAATGCCCTGCTGAACCATGCAAACCATCTAAAACAACTTTTAAAGGACGTTTTAATTGAATATCTTTAAAAATAGCTTGTTGGTATTGCTGACAAAATTCAGCTTTAAATTGAGGTAGGATTAACTCAAGTACAGAAATTGCATGAGATGGTACATAAGTTTGAGCTTCTTCACCTACCTGCTGAATCATTTCCGGAGACGGCGGTTCACCTTTTAAAATCCACTTAATACCATTATCCGATTTTGGATTATGGCTTGCAGTCACCATAATGCCATTACCACCAAAATCTCGGGCAATGTAGTACATCATGGGTGAGGAACAGCATCCAATGTTAGTAACTTTTAAACCTTGTTCTATTAAAATTTCTTCAATTAAGTGTGCATAGGCTGGACTTGTCAGACGAGCATCATAGCCAATCACTAATCGAGTTTGTTTTGCTTGTTTGTATTGTTGTGCCAATCCGTAGGCAATTGAACGGACAACGTCCGTGGTTAAGTAAGAAAGTTTGCCTCTAATATCGTAAGCACGAAAAATACTTTTTGGAAATGAGTGTCTTACATTCATAGCGTATCTTCTATTTAAAGATCAATTCGATCTATCGCAAAAACATAGATTATTCAAAATTTTTGAAAGGTTTGTTTGCTAAAAAAGTTAAAAGAATATGAGTAAAGCGTGTTGTAATATAATCCTTTGTAACATTCAAGATGTAAAAAGAAACGCCTGTTCAACAGGCGTTTGATTTTCGTTAAGATTTCAAAAAACTTATTGTTTACCTGTGTGTCCAAATCCACCAGCACCACGTAAAGTTTCTTCAAATTCTTCTACTTGTTCAAATTCAGCTTGTACAACTGGCACTAAAACATACTGTGCCAAACGCTCGCCCGGCTCTAAACGGAATGTGCTTTGACCACGGTTCCAAACAGAAACCATCAATTCACCTTGATAATCCGAATCAATCAAACCAACTAAGTTGCCAAGCACGATACCGTGTTTATGACCTAAACCTGAACGCGGTAAAATTAAACCAGCAAAATTTACATCATGAATATAAATTGCCATACCTGTTTTAACTAAAACAGTTTGGCCTGGTTCAATATCAATTGCTTCATCTAAACAGGCACGTAAATCTAAACCCGCTGAACCTGCTGTTGCATATGAAGGTAAAGGCCATTCTTTACCTAAACGCGGATCGAGCAATTTCACTTGAACTTTCATGGGATTTCCTAAAAATTAAAAAATTAACGCTTTAATAAAGCTTTTAAATTTGCCAGATATTGTTGAGCCTGTTCTTTAGGGTCAACATTAGCCGCAATTTTCTTTTTACGCCCTAACCACTCGAGCTCGTCTTGTGGAAGTTCATCAAGGAAACGACTAGGCGTCATCTGTTTCATCTGCCCGCCATTTTTGCGCTGTTCCGCTAAAGTTAACGTTAAACCTTGACGTGCACGGGTAATTCCCACGTACATGAGACGGCGCTCTTCCTCAATGGTTTCTGCTGCAATCGAGTTCTTGTGAGGCAATAGTTCTTCTTCAAGTCCCATAATGTACACATATGGGAATTCCAGACCTTTTGCTGCATGCAAAGTAAGAAGGTTAACTTTGTCTGTATCTTCTTCTTCCTGCTGCTGTTCTAACAGATCGAGCAAAACTAGTTTTCGGATGACACTTTCAATATTCTTTTCATCAACATCTTCTGCACGATTAATCAGATTTTGAATACTGGTAAATAAGTTCTCGATATTATCGAGTTTACTTTTCTCTTGTGCAGGTGTTGCTGACTGTTCGCGAACGTAATCCATATAACCCGCTTCATTCATCATTTGACGAACTTTAGGCACAGGCTCATCATCTTCTAACAATTCACGAGTAAATGTCGCAATAAAATCGGCAAACTCATGAAGCTGTGTTTCCGCCTTTTTAGGAAGCACCATGCTTAAACGCTGGTCAGCAGAAGCACCAAGTAAAGACAAATTGTTTTCTTGAGAAAATAAACCGAGCTTCTCTAGAGTAACAGGGCCAATTGCGCGTTTAGGCGTATTAATAATACGTAAGAAAGCACTGTCATCTTCAGGGTTAATAATAAGACGTAAATAACTCATCACATCTTTAATTTCTGCACGCGCGAAGAACGATGTGCCGCCAGAAAGTTTATAGGGAATTTGCATTTGGCGAAGCTGGGTTTCTAATACACGAGCCTGAAAGTTCCCGCGATACAACACCGCATAATCTTTCCAGTTCTTACCGTTCATCAGTTTATGAGTCAGTAGGTCTTTAACCACGCGCTCTGCTTCATCGTCATCATTACGACATGTAATGATTCGGATGACTTCACCATGCCCTTTATCACTCCACAATTTCTTATCAAAAATATGTGGGTTATTTTGAATCACACAGTTAGCAGCTTTTAAAATACGGCTGGTCGAACGATAATTTTGTTCTAATTTAATGATATGTAGATTAGGGAAATCCTGTTTAAGCAATGCCATGTTTTCAGGCTTAGCACCACGCCATGCGTAGATCGATTGGTCATCGTCACCTACCGCGGTGAACTGCCCCATTACTCCAACTAACAGTTTGACCAGAATATACTGAGCCGTGTTGGTATCTTGATATTCATCGACTAATAAATAACGTACGCGGTTTTGCCACTTATCACGTACTTCTGCATTTTCTTGCAATAAGCGTGTTGGCATAACAATCAAGTCATCAAAATCAACGGCGTTATAAGCACGTAAATTACGTTCATAAAGTTGATAGAGATGTGCAAACTGTACGTCTTCTGGTGTTTCACAAGTCGAATGTGCTTGTTCTGGCAAAATCAGATCATTTTTCCAATCTGAAATTTTCTTCATTGCTTTAGCAATTAATTCTTTACTTTCTGCACCCGATAAATTATCGCGATGCATCAAGTCCATCAAAATACGTTTACAGTCATCTGCATCCAAAATCGAAAAATTAGCTTTTAAAGGTAAATTTTTAAGTTCTAAACGTAAAAGGTTTAAACCGAAAGTATGGAAGGTTGAGACGGATAAACCTTTAGCTTCTTCACGCGACAAAAGCTTGGTCACACGCTCTTTCATCTCACGTGCAGCTTTGTTTGTGAAGGTCATCGCAGTTATACGATGCGCTGGAATACGGCAATGTTGCACCAAATAGGCAATTTTACGGGTAATTACCGATGTTTTACCTGAACCAGCGCCAGCAAGCACCAATAAAGGGCCCTGAGTATATTTCATGGCTTCTTCTTGCTTGTTGTTCAATTGACTGGCAGATGACATCGTGTATTACCTCTTAATTTTTCGAGCATGATTATAGTCATCTCTGTTTTAGAAACCCAATAGTAAATCTACGGATATGTATAAATGATGTCTAATAATGCAATTTGTGCGCCGCAGAATGTCGTGATTATTTCTTGTACTGCAGTCATAAAAAAACCACCCGAAGGTGGTTTTTAACACAATAATTTAAATCTTATTGTTTTGCATAAATGCTGATTTCTACACGGCGGTTTTGTTCACGGCCAGATGCAGTTGAGTTGTCTGCGATCGGGTTAGAAGAACCGTAACCTTGTGCATCGATACGGCTAGATGGAACACCGCGACCAGCTAAATAGTTTTTAACTGATTGTGCACGTGATTGAGATAACGGAATATTGATAGAGTCATTACCAGTGTTATCTGTATAACCAGTTACCAAAATCGCGCTCTTGTTATCTTCAGCCAATGTTTGAGCTACTTTGTCTAAAGTTGCATAGAAGTTTGGCTTGATGTTTGATTTGTTTGTATCAAAAGTGATGCTACCAGGCATGATCAATTGAACAGAACCATCTGGGTTACGACCAACGTCTACACCAGTACCCGCCATTTGTTGACGAAGTTTTTTCTCTTTCTGGTCAAGATAGACACCACCAGCGGCACCAAGAACTGCACCAATTGCTGCAGCACGGTTGTTTTGACGGCTAGAGTTTGCATTTGACTTAGAAATACCATAACCAGCTGCTGCACCAATTAAAGTACCTAGTGCGGCTTTATCGTATTCAACGCCACCAAGATTATTACCAGTTGTTTGACAACCAGATAATACTACTGCTGCCCCTACCACTGTTGAAATAACTAATGCACGCATTGCATGCCTCCTCACTTTGTGTGTTTTGTTGTCTGGATGAATAATGAAACAAAAAGGAAGTATAAAACATTGATATTTTGTTAATAATAAACAGTTTAGTTATGTTTTTGTAATATTTTGATGCACTTTAAGATGCTAGCTCATCACAATTTCTTCATTGTTGTCTAAGATGTCGTTGTATTTCATATTACGATAGTTATAGTTAAACAACTTTTCTATGGATTTTAGACATTCGGGGTCTTTTATATGTCAACTGCACCCAATAAGCAATCTGCGCTAAAAAAAATTACACGTGGACTCACTGTAGGTACAGTCATCACAGGAAGTACTTTTTTTCATGGCCCACCTGTTCTTGCATTAGGTCTGACCAAGCTATTAAAAAAATCATCAAAAATAGATGAAACTAATATTCAAATTACAAATAGCTGGTTAGGGGTAAATAATTGGCTCATTGACCATGTTCTACCCAATTTAAAATGGGACATTACCATTGATGAAGGACTTGTTCTGAATATGCAAGGTCGTTATCTCATGACCTGTAATCATCAAAGTTGGGTAGACACGACTGTAAATCAATATTTTGGTTTAACCCGTATGCCCCTTACCCGTTTCTTTACCAAATGGGAACTCATCTTTATTCCTTTTGTTGGACAAGCATTTAAAATTTTAGGCTTCCCAATGATGAAACGTCACACTAAAGAACAGATTGCAAAAAATCCTGAGCTTAAAGACCGTGACATGATGGAAGCACGTAAAGCCTGTGAACAACTTTTAAGTCAGCCCTTCACATTATTAAATTATTTGGAAGGAACTCGTTTTACTCAAGAAAAACATGACCAGCAAAAATCGCCATATAAGCATTTGCTAAAACCCAAAGCAGGCGGCTTGGCACTTGCATTAAATATCTTGGGTGACAAAATCGATGCTTTGGTTGATATGACTATCGTCTATCCTGACGGCGTACCGGGCTATAGCAACTTCTGGCTTGGCGATGTTTCAAAAATTGCAGTCAACTTACGTAAAATTGAAATTCCAGACTGGGTGCTTGGCGGCAACTATGAAGATGACGCGGCTTATCGTGAACGTTTTCAGCAATGGGTCCATGACATTTGGACCGAAAAAGATCAACTTATTGAGCAAATGAAATCTCAATATACCACTGCAAATATTTAAGAAAGCACTCGTTATTATGCAAAACAGTTCTGGGAAAAAAACCAAATACCATCATGTAGATCCAAACAGTCTTTCATTTAAGCTGTTTTTGGTCTACGACATTTTTATGGTGTTTATTATCATTTTTAACCTGTTCTGTCTTGCTACTAATTTCTTTTTAATGAGCAGTATTGGGGCATGGTTCTTTGAACATATTCACTTGCCCCAAGTACTCAGTTTTTATCGTACTACACTGCATCCGTGGGTGATCACATCAGAAGCTTGGTTTATTGGTTTTTTAATTGTTGAGTTGCTTGTGCGTTGGGCTATTGCAATCATCAATAAGCACCATAAGCGTTGGTTCTTTTTCCCGTTTATTCACTGGTATGAAATTTTAGCAATTATTCCCCAGCTCCGTTTTTTACGTTTATTCCGCGCCGCGATTATTGCTTACCGTTTACATGAGTTGGGCTATCCAGTTGTTCCGGAAAGTTGGCGGAAAACTGGGCTATTTTACTATCGCGTCGTAATGGAAGAATTATCTGACCGCGTTGTAATTACCGTGATTGATGGCATTAGATATGAACTTGAAACCAGTTCTAGTCATAAACAGATTATTCACGACTTGGTTAATCATCATCGTGAACAATTTACTGTCGCTCTAACCGCATTATTACAAGAATCTTTAGCGACTGCTTTAAAAGAACAAAAGCCTGCTATTACAAAAGGTGTGGGCAAAATTGTAGATCAAGCTATTATTGATACACCTGAGCTAACTCAATTATTACGCTTAATTCCGTTAGTCGGCGGTCGTATTGAACAGCAAATTCAAAGCATTGGTCAAAGATTAGGTGAAAATATTAGTGCAGGTTTAATTGAGCCTTTAATTGAGGGATCACCAAACAGTCCAAACCCCACGTACCAATTAATTTCTCAAAGAGTAAGTGAAATAAATATTAATAATCGTCAGCTTGAACAATTGGTTGAATCTGTCGTGTTCGAGACATTGGAGTCTGTACGTAAACAAGTCAAGGTCAAACAATGGCAACAAACCCTTGCGGAGTATGATCGAATCAAAGAATAAGCATTTATTTAATTTTTTATGAATCACGCTAGAGAATTGGCACGAATTGTTCTAGCATTTGCCCTATTTACAATAAACTTAACGATATTACAGCTCGTTTAACGCCTTGAAGGAAGACTTATGGCTGATATACGGATTACCGGCAGAATGGTTAACTTTAGCAGGATAACCTTCGATACCAATGATCATGATGTGATCCGCCAGCAATTATCAAATATTTTAAATGAAGGTTCCTATCAGGGAACTTTAGTGATTATTGACAGTACAGTTGAGCAAGAATTAATTGCATTAATTCAACTTCTGGTGAGCTTAGGTTTACAACCAATGGCGGTAATCGACGGTATTTTAGGAGATGAAGCTCGCGCTATTCAATTCCCTGTTTTACCGGCAGATCAACCCTTACAGCGCATTAAAGCGACAGCTGAACAAGTTGCTATTGTGGAAAAACCTGCTACCGCCCCTGCCTCGTCTTCAGCAGAAACAAAAAAACCACTAAACAAGATAGCGGTCGCTCATATTACCTCTTATCATGATGAAATTTTGCGTACAGGCCAATCCCTTGTACAAGATAACGGCGATATTATTTTAAAGGCTGGCATGAATAGTGGTTCCGAGGTGATCGCTTCAGGAAATATACATATTTATGGCACAGTTCGTGGTAGAGTCATTGCTGGTGCGGGCGGGCACGCAGCTGCACGCATTTTTTGCCAATCTTTAGAGGCTGAGCTCGTTTCCATTGCCGGAACGTATTGTGTCGCAGATGATATCCCTAAACATGTGGTAAAAAAACCAGTACATATTTATTTAAATGAAAAGCAAGAGCTTGAATTTGAAGCTCTAGAACTTTAATTTATTAAGCAAATCACCAAAAAACAGCCCTTTTAAGGGTGTATGACCATAATAGGAGTGGATTCGGTGGCCAAAATTGTTGTCGTAACATCAGGCAAAGGTGGTGTAGGTAAAACTACAACGAGCGCATCTTTTGCAACAGGTTTAGCCCTTCGTGGTCATAAAACTGTTGTGATTGATTTTGATGTAGGCTTACGTAACCTTGATTTGATTATGGGTTGTGAGCGTCGTGTTGTTTATGATTTTGTTAATGTTATTAATAATGAAGCACGTCTGCAGCAAGCCCTTATTCGCGATAAAGATATCGAAAACCTTTATATTTTACCGGCTTCACAAACACGTGATAAAGATGCGTTGAGCGACGAAGGTGTTGCTCGTGTTATTGATGAGCTATCTCAAGAATTTGATTACATCATTTGTGACTCACCTGCAGGGATCGAGCGTGGCGCGATTTTAGCCATGTATCATGCAGATGAAGCAATTATTGTAACAAACCCTGAAATCTCTTCAGTACGTGACTCTGACCGTATTATTGGTATGTTAGATAGCAAAACCAAGAAAGTTGAACACAACGAAGGGCGCATACGTAAACATTTATGTATTACACGTTTTAACCCGGAACGTGCTGACCGTCAGGAAATGCTGACAATTGATGATATTTCTAAAGATATTTTACGCGTACCGACATTAGGTGTTATTCCAGAATGTCCAAGTGTATTACAAGCATCAAACGAGGGTAAGCCAGTTATTCTGTATTCAGAAACTAAAGCTGGTCAGGGGTATGATGATTTGGTTGCACGCTTCCTTGGCGAAGACCGTCCTTATCGACACATCACAGCTCAACCTAAAGGCTGGTTAGCACGACTATTTGGAGCGTAGATATGGCAGGATTCTGGAGTAAATTATTTAGCAGCGAAGAAAAACCATCAAGTGCTCAAACTGCCAAAGATCGTTTGAAAGTTATTGTTGCTTCTGAACAAGGTTTAGGCCGTCGTTTAAGCCAAGACAAAATTGATCAGATGAAAAAAGAAATCATGCAGGTGGTTAGTCGTTATGTTAGCGGTGTAGGTGAACAGCATATTCAAATGCAAGTTCGCTCTGAAGCTAATATCGAAATGTTAGAAATGAATATCAATTTACCTGAAGAACGATAATTCTATTTCTGACTATTCAATAAATCAGAATCAAGGCAAAATAACGCAAGTTATTTTGCCTTTTTTAAAATGAGGAGATTGTCATGGCATTATCACAGCCAGCAACTTTCAATGAAGAATGGTCCGATGAGCGTGTTTTTGCCTACCTCAACCAACTTCCTCCAAGTGGTGTGAATGCAGATTTTCATGTGCTCTACCATGCTTTCAAACATATGCGCCCAACAGACTATGAGCGACTACTAACGCAATTTATTGCAGACGGACGCGATATTAATGCCAAAGACCCTGAAGGCCAACGCATCCACGACGTAATTGCTAAGTTTCCGCGTCAATCGGCACCATTTTTAGAAGTTCTAGCAAAGTTTGCTTAGTTTTTCTATTGAATAAAACTGCATAATTTATTTTAGTAAAACTTAAGAAATAGATTATGTGGTTTATTCAATTACCTAAATTATTTACATTTATTACAAATAATCTTAAAGTCATAAACACCATTTCATTCTAAATATAAATTTATGAACCCAGAATCTGTTAATTTAAGACAAACTCAACCCATCCAATCAAATCATATAGAAAATTTAAAAATTATTAGTGTTAATAAGATTATCTTTCTATCCATAATTTCCTTGGGCTTATACCCAATTTGGTGGATGTTTAAAGCATGGCGATTTTTTCTAATCAAAGATAATTTAAATATTATGCCCGCTGCTCGTGCAATTTTTTCTATACTCTTTTTATATTCACTATTTAATCACATAAAAAAATATGCAAAAGAACAAGGGTATCCAAATGATTTCTCTTCAGGTTGGATGTATCTAGGATATCTCATTACATCTTTACTGGTTCGCCTACCTGATCCTTACTGGCTTATCTCTCTCTGCAGCATTATATTTTTAATCCCAGCCTTTAAAGCGTTGAACTATGCACAAAAACAATTAAATACGACAATTGAGCAAGAAAAATTCAATACACCTCAAATCATTTTAATTATTATAGGATCTATCATGTGGCTACTGATTTTTATCAGTTTTTTTATATAAGCCCAATACAAGCAATCTAAAATTTACTCATTAAAAAAGCCTCTTAAAGAGGCTTTTTTCTTATCTAGGCTTATCGATTGCCAATCAGGAAAATGCCAAATACGGTAAAAATGCCACCCGAAATACCATCAATCCATTTTGAAAAATTACGATAAGCTGCTCTGAAACTCGGTAATGAAAAAATAAAAGTCACAAAGCAGAACCATAAAATTGTTTCGACTGTGACGATAATAAAGAGTAGCCAGTGAACCTGATCAAGTTGAGGATTGGCTAAAAATAAAGAGAAAACACTACCAAAATAAATAACCGCTTTCGGATTTGATAGATTGGTTATCAGGCCTTTAATAAAAAATAAGTAAGGTGCTTTTGGGAGCTCAACAGCAACATTGCCCTCTTGCTGATTTTTTGAAAAAGCCGAACGTAGCATCTGATAGCCCAACCAGCATAGATATAAGCCACCAGCAATGAGCAACCCTTGCTTTAACCAAGCCATTTTTTCAAAGATAAGATTTAATCCCATCAGTGCCAAACAAGCCCAAAACATAACACCTGCCGTTATACCAGCAACAACTAGCATAGCATCTTTACGAGAACGACTAATGGCAGTTTGAGATACAAGAAAAAAATCAGGCCCGGGAGTAATAAGTGCGCAAAAGTGGATAAAGGCTAAAGTAATCAGAGCTAATAACATGTCTTTCTCCTGATTTAATTCATTGTTATTTATTTAGGGAAAATACATTAGCATTTTTTACTAGACGATAAAATCTTTAAGTCATTTATCAATAGGTCCACTTTTATTTAAGTTATAAAAAAAGCCTCCGAAGAGGCTTAAATGATATTGTCTTAAACTAGAATATCCCGTTTACCATTAGGGCCCATTGAGCTCACAATGCCGTTCTCTTCCATTTGATCAATGATACGAGCGGCACGGTTATAACCAAGGCTAAACTTGCGCTGTAGCGAAGATGTAGACGCTTTTCGAGTCTCGAGAACGAATGACACACACTGGTCATAGAGTGCATCTCGGTCAGAACCACCCTCACCCTCTTCAAAGCCACGTGATGCTGGCTCCTCATCAAATGGAGTCAAGATTTCATCAATATAGTCGGGCTCACCACGCTCACGCCAAGCGTCACAGATACGGTTTACTTCATCATCACTAATGAATGCACCATGCACACGTTCTGGCTCAATTTTACCAGGGCCTAAGAACAGCATATCACCATGACCAAGCAAATCTTCTGCGCCACCTGCATCCAAAATTGTGCGCGAGTCAATTTTACTGTTTACACGTAATGCTACACGCGTTGGAATATTGGCTTTAATCAAACCGGTAATAACATCAACAGATGGACGTTGAGTTGCAAGCAATAGGTGAATACCGGCAGCACGAGATTTTTGCGCCAAACGGGTAATCATTTCCTCTGCTTTTTTACCCACTTGCATAATCATGTCGGCGAACTCATCCGCAACAATCACAATAGATGGTAATGGTGTTAAACGAGGTGCTCGTTCTTGTGTCGCAGAATCACTTGGCTTCCAAGTCGGATCAATTAAGTCTTCACCATTCGCAATCGCTTCTTCAACTTTACGGTTGTAGTCACTTAATTTACGAATTTTCAAGAACGACATAAGTTTATAACGACGCTCCATTTCATTCACACACCAGTTCAAAGCACTTACCGCATCTTTCATGTCAGTAACGACTGGAGTTAATAAATGTGGAATATCATTATAGTTTGCAAGTTCCAACTGCTTTGGATCGATTAAAATTAAACGTAATTGGTCAGGCGTATATTTAAGTAACATCGATAAAATCATCGAGTTGACCGCAACCGATTTACCAGAACCTGTCGTACCAGCAACCAACATATGTGGTGCTTTCGCTAAATCAGTGAGTACAGGATTACCTGAAATATCTTTACCCATCGCCATACTAATTAATGCACTTGGGTCTCGATATGTCGGTGTTTCCAACAACTCAATCAAACGTACCATTTCACGGGCACTGTTTGGCACTTCAATACCAATATATGGTTTACCAGGAATGACTTCCACCACACGGACAGATGCCATCGACATTGAACGCGCCAAGTCACGCGAGATATTCGTTACCTTAGAAGCTTTAACACCCGGCGCCAAATCTAACTCAAAGCGAGTTACAACTGGTCCTGGTTGAGCCTCTACCACCTGTGCTTTAACGTTAAATTCTTGCAATTTAATTTCAAGCAATTCAGACAAACGTGAAAGTTGCTCTTCAGTAAAGTTGACTTTCTTATTCGGATCGACCTTATCAAGTAGGTCAAGGCCCGGTAAAGTTGGTAAATCCAAACGCTTCTTAGCAACTTGCATTGCACGAGACATTGGGCGGCCTGATGCATCTGTTAACGGCGCATCAAAATCGAAATCGTCTTCATCAAAATCAGAATTTTCCTGCGGTTTTCCAGCAGTCTCCTGCCAAGCTTCAATAAACTCTTCTTTTGAAAGTTTGTCGGCCTGAATAGTCGTTTGGATAGGAGCTTTTACAAATGCTGAAGATTGCGCATAACTACTTACTCTTACAGACTCTACTGGAGCAATGTCTTCATCTATTAATAAATCATCAAAATCTTCAAAAATTTGTTCGTTTGACAAATTTTTAGGTGACTGATTTAAATTTGAAATATTTGAAGATGTTTCACTCGCAATATTAACGGATTGCGAAGTTGGTTCTGCTTCTATATGTTGATCTTGAACAAACGGTGTATGTACATCTGTTGCAGTTTTACTGTTTGGAACCGCAGCAAGCAGTTCATCAAAAATCTCATCATCATTCCAATCAAGACCATGTAAGTCTTGTTTAGATGTAGGCTGAGTCTGATTGACTTGAGAAATTGTTTGCTGAAATTGCTCACGAGCAGGCACTTGCTCTATCTCTGTCGAATCATCAGCTGCTCTTAAAAGTGCATCAATTTCTTGCTTATGACTCGCATCATCACGCTGTAAAGCACGCCATACTTCACCAGTCGCAACTAAACGTTGGCTATCTCGTTCAAGTTTATGGGCCTGTTCAAGCGTATGCTCAAAGTTTTGAGTGTTTGTAATTGGTGTATCTACTACAGGTTCAGGACGGCTCTGCTCTTTCGCTAGCACGTCTGCAAATAAACGCTCAGCAACTGCATCATGTCGTGTTGTTGTTTGCGGTTGAGCTGTTTCAGATGGAACTGGTGCTTCTTTCTCATCTGGAGTATTCACATTTATTTCAGAATTTTGTGCAACTTTAACCGCAGCCGCCTTGTTAGCAGGTTGCGTTGTTAAATCATAATCCGACTCATTCGGAGATACGTTCTTATAAAATAAATCTTGTAAATAACTTGGTGTGGCTTTGAGCGTAATCCATGTTTTATTCCATTGCACCCCAAATGCAAGAGTAAATAACACTACTCCGAAAACCAGTAAAAATAAGGTTGCACCGTAAATCGTTAACAATTGAGATAGGCTTTGACCTAACTCATAACCAATAATTCCCCCAGCTGCATTATCTAAAGTATCTGCCGGCACATTCCAGTGTAAATAAAGTAGGCTAGATACAACTAAAATTAAGAAGAATTGTGCAGCATAACGAAATGGGCGGTTTAAGAAACTACGTGGCCACCAAACCTGAATTGCTTCAATGAAAAGGAAAATTGGAATAAGCAAACTTGCCCATCCTAAAAAACCAAACAGCAAATCTGCAATCCATGCGCCAGCAATACCACTTGCATTGGATACTTGCTGAGTATCACTGGAAATATGCATCCAGCCCGGATCAAATGGTGTATATGTTACTGTCGCGAGGAACATATAAATACCAAAAGAAACCAAGAATAATGTCATCAATAAGCGCTGTGCATAAACACTTGACACCGCAGTCATATACTGTCCTGTAACCCATTTAATTATTGGTTTAGAGATGTGAAGAACTACATTTTAGATCTTCAACGAATGAACTTTATATTATGCACTTGTTCTTACAAAAAAGGTGCATGATTCTTTACAGTTGTTGTTAACATAAGGCACTTCTATATTGTTATATAACTTAATTCGATTGACCTGATCAATATTATCCACATCGATTTCACGCTATTGGTCGGTAAATTCACGTATAATTTTCAAAATTCTCGAAATAAATAAGGATACCCTCAATGAGTGTTCGTCATTCTCGGTTAATTATTCTCGGTTCTGGCCCTGCAGGCTATAGTGCAGCTGTATATGCAGCACGTGCAAACCTTAAACCTACTTTAATTGCAGGTTTACAACTAGGTGGGCAACTTACAACAACAACCGAAGTTGACAACTGGCCGGGCGATCCTGAAGGTTTAACAGGTCCTGCATTAATGGATCGTATGCAAGCACATGCTGAACGCTTTGGTACAGAACTCGTCTATGACCATATTAACGAAGTGGATTTAAATGTACGTCCTTTTGTTTTAAAAGGTGACATGGAAGAGTACACATGTGACGCTTTGATTATTGCAACTGGTGCTACAGCTCAATATCTTGGTTTAGAGTCTGAACAAAAATTTATGGGCCAAGGTGTCAGCGCATGTGCAACATGTGATGGTTTCTTCTACAAAAACCAAAAAGTAATGGTTGTTGGTGGTGGTAACACTGCTGTTGAAGAAGCACTTTATCTATCAAATATTGCTTCACATGTAACTTTAGTACACCGCCGTGATACTTTACGTTCTGAAAAGATTTTGCAAGATCATTTATTTGCTAAAGAAAAAGAAGGCAAAATCAGCATTATCTGGAATCACGAAGTTGAAGAAGTATTGGGTGACAATACTGGCGTAACAAGTGTTCGCCTTAAATCAACTCAAGATGGTGCTAAGCAAGACGTAGAGGTTCATGGCCTATTCGTTGCAATTGGCCACAAACCAAATACTGCAATGTTTGATGGTCAATTAAATTTACGTGATGGTTATATCCAAGTGCAAAGCGGTACTTCAGGTAATGCAACAGCAACTTCTGTAGCGGGTGTTTTTGCAGCTGGTGATGTCGCTGACAGCATTTATCGTCAAGCGATTACTTCTGCAGGGTCAGGCTGTATGGCTGCTCTAGATGCAGAAAAATATCTAGATAATCTTTAAATCATAGATTTCTAGAATTTTAAAACAGCCGTTCTTATAACGGCTGTTTTTTTAAAATAATGACTAGCTGACATATATTAATTTTTATAGCATAACCTTTAAGCTCATCTTATTTTATTTTTATGAATACACTTCCACTTTCCCAATTCATTTTTCCTGACCCGATTGAAGCCGATCCTGATGGGCATGGTTTAATTTGTATCGGAGCGGACCTCTCTCCCTCTACGCTATATGAAGCTTATACACATGGTCTTTTTCCTTGGTTTAATGAAGATGAGCCTATTTGTTGGTGGAGCCCAGAACCTCGTTGTGTGATTTATCCTCAAAACTATAAACCAAGTAAATCACTCATTCGGAACATGAAAAAGTACGATTACACCATTACGGTCAATCATGCCTTTGAACAAGTTATTCGCTCTTGCTCTTTGCCAAGAAGTTATGCAGACGAAACATGGATTAGTGAAGATATTATTCAAGGCTACTGTGAGATGTTTAATGCTGGTTATGGTTACAGTATTGAAGTCTGGCAAGAAGAGGATCTTGTAGGAGGCTTATACGGTGTTACGATTGGCAAAGGGTGTTTTGGTGAATCAATGTTTAGTAATGAAACCGATGTTTCAAAAATGGCTTTTTATACATTAATGCTCATAGGACAAGAAAATCAGCTACCATGGATAGACTGCCAACTCGTAAACAGTCACTTAATTAGTCTGGGAGCCAGTACACTTTCTCGTCAAGACTACTTAAAATCGTTACAAGATGTAATTATTCACCCCTCTATCAATTGGAAAAAGTATCAAGAACGTGTATTTTCAAGTAAAACAATAGCATTAGATGCAAAATTAATGGAATGATAACAGGAGGGACCAATCATGAAATCATATCACCCGAAGTCCCTTTTAAATGATCTGCAGTATTATATTACTCCACCTCATGATTGCAGCTACTTAGAAAATAAATCTGCACGCATGGTGTTTTTAGACCCCATCCACCGAATTGATGTGGTCACTCTTTCAGAACTTTCTCGTTTAGGCTTTCGCCGTAGTGGCGACTTTGTTTATCGCCCTGAATGTCACCTTTGTAGACAATGTTTGTCTTGTCGTGTTCCAGTTGCCGATTTTCAAATGAATAGCATGCAAAAAAAAGCATGGAAACGAAATCAAGATCTCACCATGACTGTTCTGCCTACGCGACAAGCAGCACAAATTCATTATGATTTATACGAACGCTATATTAATGAACGCCATGCAGATGGTGATATGTTTCCGCCAAGCTTAGATCAGTTTGAAAAGTTTTTAGTACATAGCTGTACAGATAGTTTTTTTCTTGAGCTTTGGAAAGATAATCGTCTAATTAGCGTTTCTACTTGTGATCTAATGGACGATGGTCTATCGGCTGTTTATACATTCTTTGACCCAGATGAGCATCGCAGATCACTTGGTGTTTACTCTATTCTAAACCAAATCGAATATGTGAAATCGCTCGGTTTAGAATATCTCTACTTAGGCTATTGGGTGCCACACTCAGCTAAAATGAACTATAAATCGCAATATACGCCTTTAGAACTTCTACTCGATGGACAATGGCGCCGTTTAAACAGATCATTATCACCAGAGGAAATTCAACAGCTAGGAACGTCTCTTATGACAACGTTACCTTCTGAATGGAATAATTTAATCATTAAATAAAGATGCGAAATCATCTGTACAGGTTTTTACCATAATCACCGCGTGTTCCCTCCCGCCTTCTTGAATAGGATAATAATTGCGGCGCAGGTCAATTTGGTGAAAGCCTGTTTTTTCATATAAACCGATAGCGGCTTTGTTACTTTCACGAACTTCTAAAAAGATTTGTACTGGCTGATTTTCTAATTTTTCAATCGATGAGTTTAATAACTCATATCCTAAACCCTGCCCTTGCATTTTAGGATCAATTGCCATGAGCAATAAATTCGCTTCATCTAAAACAGGCTGTAAGATACAAAATCCAACGACTCTGTTTTGTGACTCAATCACTGTGCATTGATACGAGTTCAAAGATTCAATAAATTGCTGTTTTGACCACGGATGTGTTTGAACTGATTTTTCAATTTGAACAACAATATCCACATCAGTGTTTTGCATAATACGAATCATGAGTTTCAACGCAATGAAGATTCTAAAGTAGTGCTTATTATAAAAACTTCCCAAGAAAAAACGAGCAAAAAAAAGGACAATTAAATTGTCCTTTTTTTTCAGTATTTTTTAAAGGCCTAGTTTTTCACGCCACGTTGCCAGCAATGCTGTGGTATCCGAGTCATTTGGATGAAATTTTGGTCTTAAAAAATCAAGTAGTTCTGGAATTTGACGAGTCATAAAACCTTTACGACCATACATGAACTTAAGCATGTACTTCGTATCTTTCCAAGTTAATTTATCGTCAGTCTTGAGTAACTTAGCGGTAAAATAAGACTGAGTCGCGAAGATTAAAGCCATTGCAATAATCAAGGCTGTTGAACGCATAAAATAAGCTTTCGGACCTTGTCCATACATACTTGTATACACATCAAATGCCACAGCTTTATGTTCATTTTCTTCAACTGCATGCCACATCCACAAATGATACATAGTGTCATCTTGGAACATAGCCTGAATTTCAGGATTTTGTAAAAGTTCAGCAGCAATCGTCGATGTGAAATGCTCTAGCGCACAGGTTCCAGTCAAATCAATCATTTCTTTAGTATAGCCAAAAGGCTTCATTAATTTGGTTACAACAGCTGTACCCATCTTAATGACTTTTCCTGTTTGCTTTTCCATATGGCGCACATCATAACCATAAGCCTGTGCTGAAGCATTAAATGCTAAATGCTCTTTCGAATGCATTGCTTCTTGACCAATAAAAGCACTAATTTCTTTTTGAAGATCTGGATCAGCAAGCTTTGGATCATTTCGAACAGCACGCGTACTATTTACAAAGAACTGCTCACCTTCTGGAAAAAGGGCCGATAATGCTGTCATAAAATGTGTTAATGCTGCATCATAATTTGCCCAATAACGTGGGACCTGAGCAAATTCAAAATCCATACGACGCACAGGGAAACTAGCGCCAGCACGATTGGAAATATTTACCTTAGCATTCATCTCAGACTCCTTTTATGTGAATAGCTAATTCACATATAACTTTATTTATTTTCTTAATATTTATAATCATACGTCTTTCGATGTACCAATTAAGTGCAGATGAGGACAGAGAAATATCAGATGAGGTCATTAATAACCCCATAAAGGTGCATAGACTTACTTATACTTATGGTTAGCAAATAATACTTAAAAAGAAAAAAGGGCTACTCATGAGCCCTTTCAAATCAACATAGATTTAAATTACAAACCTAGTTTTGCTTTCCATGTTTTCAATAGACCAACGGTATCTAGGTCATTTGGATGAAAGCCAGGTTTAAAGTAAGCTAGCATTTCTTTAGCCATACCACTAATAATGCCTTTAGATGGGCTATATCCGTATTTATAAATTACTGATAGTTCATCTAAATTCAACTTGTTATCTTGCTTTAATAAACGAAGCACAAAGGATGACTGGATCAAAAAGATTAAAGTCATAGCAAACACTAAAGAGCTGGTTCGTAAAGCATAAGCTTTTACGCCTTTACCAAACACACCTTCATATACATCAAAAGCTACGGCTTTATGCTCATTTTCTTCAATAGCATGCCAATACCACATTGTTGACATTGTCTCATCTGTCATAAGCTCTTGAATGTGCTTATTGACCAATAATTGCGAAGCAATAGTAGCGGTAAAATGCTCAAGAGCCGTTGTAGCAGTCAAGTCAACCATTTCTTTGGTCATACCGAAAGGTTTGACAATTTTTACGAAAGCTTTAATGGCTGTTTGAATCGCTGTATCGGTAAACTTCTCTAACGTTTCTACATCGTGACCAAACTTTTGAGCAGAAGCATTGAAGTTCACATGCTCTTGAGTATGCATTGCTTCTTGCCCAATGAAAGCACTAATCTCTTTTTGCAATGCTTCATCATCTTTAATCGCCGGGTGATAACGTACTGCTCGTACACTATCTATAAAGAATTTCTCACCAGCCGGAAACAATGCTGACAATGCAGTCATAAAATGTGTGAGTCCAGCAGAACCATTCATCCAATATTCTGGTACATCATTAAAGTCAAAATTCATACGACGTACTGGAAAGCTTGCACCTGCACGATTCGTAATATTCACTTTAGCATTCATACCCAAAGCTCCTTAGTAAGTAACCTTAGTTACTCAAACTTTATTGTTCGTTTTCTTGATTCTTATCATACAAATTTAATAAAAAGGATTAAGTGTAAATAAGGACATTGAAATATCAGTTAAGGCCAGCTTTTATAGTGATTGTTAGACAATTAAATATAAAAAAAGCGCTCTAAAAAGAGCGCTTTTTTTCACTGAAAGTGATTATGCAGTTACTTTCGCAACAACACCAGCACCTACAGTACGACCACCTTCACGGATCGCAAAACGTAGACCTGGGTCCATTGCGATTGGGTGGATTAATTCTACTGACATTTCAACGTTGTCACCTGGCATAACCATTTCAACGCCGTCTTGTAATTGGATTGCACCAGTTACGTCAGTTGTACGGAAGTAGAACTGTGGACGGTAACCATTTAAGAATGGAGTGTGACGACCACCTTCTTCTTTAGAAAGTACGTATACTTCTGCGTCGAATTTAGTGTGCGGCTTGATTGTACCTGGTTTAGCAAGTACTTGACCACGTTGTACGTCTTCACGCTTAGTACCACGAAGTAAGATACCACAGTTCTCACCTGCACGGCCTTCGTCAAGAAGTTTACGGAACATCTCTACGCCAGTTACAGTTGT
>NZ_LRPE01000014.1 GCF_001605885.1 Acinetobacter lactucae
ACCGCGATCGTCATCATCGTCATCATCATAACGGCTACGACCACGGCCGCTTGAGCGGCTACCGCGATCGTCATCATCGTCGTCATCACGACTGCGGCCACGACCATTACGGCCATCATTTTTATGACTTAAGGCACCCGCTTCACGTGCTTCTTCAGACGTAAATTCATGAGCGTTACCACTTGCATGGGCTGCTCGGCCAGCTTCACGAGCTTCTTCAGAGGTAAACTCATGTGCATTACCGCTCGCGTGAGCTGCTCGCCCACCTTTGCTGGCTATTTCTCGTACTCTTTCAGGATCCATACTTGCAAATCCACGATTTGAAGTACCTGTTCTATTGTTATCATCATCTTCATATCTAGTATTAGCCATAGTTATATCTTCCTATATTTAATTATAGTCACTACCGCTTTTGGTTAACGGATTTAAATAAGATAGAAGATTTATAATATTTTCCTACCTAGGCTCTGTATCAATCGATTTAAATGTATATAAAATTAAAATTTTAAATTTTTATAACTCTATTATTTAAATAAGAATTTATATATTTTAAATTCTATTCATTTTTACCTTTTATATAATTATTAACTCATTATTACTCAAGCGCACATTAAAATATATATTTACAATCAGTTTTAAAACTATCATGTAAATAACAAAACAGACTAATTAAAAACAAAAAGTAAAACTACGAAACATTCAAATCTAAAAAAGCACAAATAAAAAAAACAAATAATTTTATTAAAAAACAAAAACATATATCATTACATTTCTTTAAAATCTTTACTTGAGTAATAAAAAATACTATTTAAAAATTAATTTAAGATATTTTGAGTGAGTTAGCCATGAAAGTAGATCAACAATCATCACTTCCACAATATATTCATATTTCTATTCCAGAAATTTTGCTAGGCCATATTAAGTCTAAGAATTCATGGCAAAATTATGATCAAGAATGGAGTTATAGATTAGATCCGCCACATGCAAGCCATCCATTCCAAAGGGACTTATACATTATTAAATCAAAAGATATAAAACAAGAAGATATAAAATTATTACTAGATAATAATATAGTGCATCAAGATAATAAAGCTCCACAAAACATAGAAGGAGCAAAAAAAATTATTAAAGAAATATTAGACTTATCTAATAATATACCGATAGAGAATTGGTTAGAAGATACAGGAAACCGTTCTATTATTGAGAGTATGATTGATAAAAATAAAATAAAGTTAATCGATATTATTTAATTCTTAAATATAAAAATATTTCTTTACATCCTTATATATAAAATAACAAAGACAACTTATTAAAAAATTCATTTTACTCACATTTACGCAATAACAGTTCATCCTATGAAAATTAGATATTCATACAGAGGTAGTTAAAACATGGAAAACTCAACAAATCAGTATCCAACATCTGCTCCTGCACAAGTTCAATCTCATCAACCTGGTGATCAGGAAAAAATGCATCCTGAACCAGAAATTATAAAAAGCTCTCATAAAGGAAGCGAGAAATTAAAAGGTAAAGTTGCCGTTATTAGTGGTGGTGATAGTGGTATAGGCCGTTCTGTCGCAGTATTGTTTGCTCGTGAAGGAGCCGATATTGCAATTCTATATCTTGAAGAAGATCAAGATGCCGAAATCACTAAACAACTCGTGGAAAGAGAAGGACAACATTGCCTTTTATTAAAAGGTGATATTTCTGACCCAGACGTTGCAAAACTAGATATTGATAAAGTTTTACAACAGTACGGCAAAATTAATATTTTAGTGAATAATGCTGGTGTGCAATATCAACAAAAGGAAATTGAAAGCATTAGTAATGAGCAATTAGAAAAAACATTTAAAACCAATATTTTTCCAATGTTTTATCTTACTAAAGAAGCCATTCCTTATATGGAAGAAGGCGACAGTATTATTAATACGACCAGTATTACCAGCTATCAAGGTCATGATGAGCTCATTGATTATGCAAGTACCAAAGGTGCGATTACGACTTTTACGCGTAGCTTATCGAACAATTTAATGAAGCAGAAAAAAGGTATACGAGTGAATGGTGTGGCACCCGGACCCATCTGGACGCCTTTAATTCCTAGTAGTTTCGATGCAGAAACCGTTGCAGAGTTTGGTAAAGATACGCCAATGGGAAGAATGGGACAACCAAGCGAAGTTGCACCTGCTTATCTTTTTCTTGCCTCAGATGATGCAAGTTATATTACAGGCCAGGTTATTCATGTAAACGGTGGTCAAATCGTAAATGGCTAATTATTAAGATATAAAAAAGGCCCTGAAAGTTAAAGCTTTCAGGGCTTTTTTTATTGTTAAGCTGGTACGTGAGCAGCTATTTGTTCTCGTGACCAAACACGATGAGCCATAATCAGGTTTTTGAATTTTTCAGCAATTTGCTGGAATTCATCTTCAACTAAAGTACCTTCATCAGCAACTAAACCTAGCGGTTCAAGTAAATCTGATTTATTTCCTAAAAATGCAATTGGTTTTAAATGTTTGTAAGCTTCGAGTACATAGTGGCGCGCTACACCATCTTGCAACACAACATTTAAGTTATCGCCATCAGGAATGATCACCGCATCGTAAGCAATTGAAGGTTCAGCCATTTGCATACCATCAGCTGTAATAATTTTATTTTGATGATCTTTTACAGGAGCTAAACTTGGCGCCAATAAATGAAGAGTTACACCTTCTTTAATTGCCCAATTTTTCATAGCTTCCAGTTCATCAGATTTCACCAAATTATGGATGAGCACTGCAACTTTTCGGCCTTGAATATCTTCTGGTGGGAAAGCTAAGAAAGACAATTTGGCCGATTTTTCAACTGTAGTTTTCTTATAATCGAGCGTTAAATCAGGCACTTCAATTCCTAAATTAGCGCCTACTTGTCGAGCTAAATCAAGATCAATATTTGCTAAAATTTGTTGAACTTGGCGCTCACGGATGTGTTTTCGTTGCACTTTACTTAGCTCAAAAGTATAGGCGTCGACCACGTGCTTTTGCTCATGCGGGGCAAGACTCTTGTAGTAAAGGCGTGGTTGTGAGAAGTGATCGGAAAAAGTTTCACTTCTTTGACGAAGTTTATGTCCGCTAATCTTTTCAGGATAGCTTTCAAAGCCACCATTTGAAGCTGCGGGTGGTGTTTCTGCCGGCCAATCATTATCAATTGAGTTTGGTTGATATGAAGCCTGACCTTTGTGAATGGTATGTTGGTGAATACCATCACGTTGATTATTGTGGAATGGACATACAGGTTTATTGATCGGGATTTGATGGAAGTTTGGCCCACCTAAACGACTTAATTGCGTATCGGTGTACGAAAATAGACGTGCTTGTAAAAGTGGGTCATTTGTAAAATCGATCCCTGGCACAATGTGTCCCGGACAGAAAGCCACCTGCTCTGTTTCTGCAAAGAAATTGTCTACATTGCGGTTCAAAACAAATCGGCCAATTGGTGTCACTGGAACCAACTCTTCAGGAATAATTTTTGTTGGATCTAACAAATCGAAGTCAAAGTTCATTTCATCTTCTTCTTCGACAATTTGCACACCCAATTCCCATTCTGGATAAACCCCATTCTCAATCGCTTCATAAAGATCACGACGATGGAAATCCGGATCTTTACCTGCAAGTTTTTGAGCCTCATCCCATACCAAAGCACTTAAGCCTTGTTTAGGTGTCCAGTGGAATTTCACAAAATGTGATTTTCCTTCGGCATTAATGAGACGGAATGTATGAACCCCAAATCCTTGAATTGAGCGTAGATTACGTGGAATTGCACGATCTGACATTGCCCAAATGACTGCATGTGCTGACTCAGGTACGAGTGACACAAAATCCCAGAAAGTATCGTGAGCAGTTGCGCCTGTTGGCATTTCTGTATCTGGTTCAGGTTTTACGGCATGCACGAAGTCTGGAAATTTAATACCATCTTGTACAAAAAATACGGGTGCATTGTTACCTACTAAATCGAAATTACCTTCTTGGGTATAAAACTTAATTGCGAAACCGCGGATATCACGCACAGTATCGGCAGAACCACGTGGGCCTTGCACAGTTGAGAAACGTACAAAAATTGGCGTTTGAATACTTGGATCGGTTAAAAATCCCGCTTTTGTAAAACGCTCATTTCCTTCATAGGCCTGAAAGTAACCATGTGCACCTACGCCACGTGCATGCACAATACGTTCAGGAATACGTTCATGGTCAAAATGAGTGATCTTCTCTCTTAAAATAAAATCTTCTAGTAGTGTCGAACCACGGATGCCCGCTCTTAAGCTATTCTCGTTATCCGCTATTTTAACCCCTTGGTTTGTGGTTAAAGCTTCCTTGGTGGCATCATCTCTGACTGAGTCTAATTGTTCAGTTTTTTGGGTAGTATTGGCTTTATTTGCAGCGTCCGCACCAGCCATTTCACTTGTTTTATTTGTTGATTTAACATTATCAGTCATGTTCATTACCTATGTTTTAAAGTTAAACGTGGGGTGAATTAAAAAACTCCAAGAGTTAGTTTTTGTTAAAGGAACTTAAATATGGAAAAAGGAGTTCAACATATTTACGTGTGCTCCATAGACCAATGCTTTTATGGTGTGAATCTGGGGCTAAAAACGGGGTCAGCTTGCATATTTTTATGGCGAGATCAGGTGTCTGACGTATACGCTCTTGCAGTGCGTCTAGTTCGCCATCAGAAATATAACTAAAGAGATAATCTTGAATTCGCTGGCTATTTTTTAGCTCTCTGCTATAAGCTAAAAAGTTAGAAGAATGGTCATTACCGGCAATCCAGTCATGAATAATTTGTCGTTCCACAGGGTTAAATACCCCAAACATTTTTCCATTTTCTTCATTAATCATTCGCCAGAACACGCTTTGTTCGGGGTCAGTATTAAATTTAATCCATTTATGATCAATGAGATGTGTAACCAGCCCCTTAACGTCTTCTGGATTTGATAACCATTGATTAATGGTTTTACATCCAAACTGTCTTGTTTCGTTATGAATGAGCTGCCCCACGAGCGCTTTTCTTTTTAAAATTTTAAGAACTAAATCTTCAAGACTTAAGTTTTGAATAATTTTAGAAGACGAGACGCCATGGCTATTAAGCGCAAAACCGCGCTTCAATTTATTAAAGAAGAGCTCTTTGTCTCTATATTTATCATAAATGTTTTCTATAACTTTAATTGCTTTATCAGCATGTCCGTTATCAATGTTATCGATAGTGATATGCAAATTAAAATATTTAGAATCAATACCAAGTTCCGCAAGCTCATAATTACTGATGAGCAGATGAAGTGGCAGTTGCTCATAGCCTAAATTAAAGCCGACAATTTCTGGAATAAACTCAGGCGGAGCATAACCAAGTGCCAGCTGAATCACGGCATTATGATAATATTCATCTTCTAATAGCAGATCAAAACTATCTAGCCCGAGACTGCGTAGCAAATCATCATAGATACATACATGATTTGCTTTCGGCTCACCTAGCCCAAGCTCTTCTAGATAGGTAATGATAAGGTCATGAAAAACCGGATCATTCCAGTAGTGAACTAAACTATATAACCATGCACCGTCTACTTTTTTAGTTGGAGATACTTTAATTAAAAATTCGAAGGCTTGACCGACATTTTTGAAGTACTCTCTTTCACCACCGTTTTGTCTACGGTTTAGGTAAGTCTGAAATAACTCACAATTTTCTTTATTGTCTTTTTCACACCATTCTTTAATCGTTTTTATAGTTGCAGGAAAATCAATTTCTTTTTGATCTATTTTATCTATTTCTATATTGAGAAAATCTTTTGCTTTCTTCTCTTTTTCAAAACTAGAAATATCAGGATCAAGGAAAAAAACAAATAATTCGTAATAGTTCTGTTGATTATCTTGTAATAAGTCTAATAATCTTTTTTTCACTACAACAGGCATTTCTATTCTCCTTTAGTGAGATATAAACTACCATACTTCAACTAAACTATAAGCCCAGCTTATCTTTGTTGTATTACGTTATTAAGAAATAATCTAAAATTAAAAAAATCATTTTAATTCAATAATTTACAAAATAACACAAACTTACATTCTCATCTTTAGAATAATTTAAGCTACTGTTTTTATAAAAAATATATAAATTATAAATTATAATTACATTCGAGTTACCTTTAAAATTATAAAGAATAAAAACTTAACAAAAAGAAATTAAAAATAATCTTATAAGTAAATTAAAAACAGTTGTAAGGAGAAGAAAATGTTTAAATCATGTTGCAAATTATTAGCACAGGAAAAAATTAAAATCGCATTTTTTGAAAGTGCTTCTGCTGGATATTTAGCTTATCGCTTCTCTTTAAGCCCTTATTCAGGTGATATTCTTATTGGAAGCTTAGTCAGCTATGACTTACGTGTCAAAGAAAATACACTACATATTTCACCTGAACTCATTGAAAAATATACGCCTGAGTCAATGCAAGTCACTGTAGAGATGATCAACAAAGGTAAAGAACTCTTGAAAGCTGATCTTTATATTGCTTGTACCGGGTTATTAAAAAAAGGGGGTTCTGAAACTCAAGAAAAACCTGTAGGTACCTTTTTTTATTCTATTTATTATAAAAATAATTTTTATAATTTTAGACGAATATTTAAAGGCTTACCCTGCCTTAAGCTTAGACAACTCCTCTATTATATTGCTCAAGATATTCAATATATAATATTAGATAATAAAAAATAGCTTTTCTTTTATAAAAGATAACAAATACATATTTGGAAATAATCATAGTGTTTATTTAATTCCAATGTACCTAAATGTAATTTTATCCATCTTCATATTAATTATGTTCATTGATCAAAATTACATTTTATAAAAATCAAGGTTTTATTTAATTTGCAAAGTTACAGTTAAATATAGGGTAACACCCCAAGACTACAAATTAAAAATTTTCATGTTTTAATAAACCTATCTGAAGCTCTCAGATAAAACACACATCATAAATGATATGAGGTAATTAAAGATGAGCACTACTAATAATCAAAGCAATCAACGAGATAATCAGCAGCAACAACAACAGCAAAATGACAACCGTAACAACCAACAGCAACACGGCAATCAACAGCAAAACGATCAACAGCAACGAAACAATCAGCAACAACAGCAAAATGACAACCGCCGCCAACAACAAGGCTCGAATCAAAAAGATTCAGGCCAACAAAACTCAAATAACAATAATCAACAACGCTAACCCGTTGTTGACTTAGATGTCATTTGATGCGGTCATTCATTTTATTTAGGAAGGTGCCCTCACCTTCCTAAATTTACCATAATCATAAAATCAAATAATAGATGAGGAAAAACTGATGACAGATCAAAATAGCGATAACGCACGACTGCCAGCTGGCGACCATAATTATTCTGACACTTATTGGCGCGAAAGTTACGTTACTCGTCCTTATTATCAAGAAGCTCAGCTTACTACTCCCGATCTCGATTATGACAGAGACTTTTCAACAGCCTATGAATTAGGACATCGTGCACGTGCTGAATCGGAACAAGGCACTCAGTTTGAAGATGTCGAAGGCGGTTTGGAACAAAAATGGGAAGAACTAAAAGCTGAATCTCGTTTAAAATGGGAACATGCTAAACAAGCCATTAAAGATGCGTGGAATGGAAGATAAACTCTTCTAATCGCATGCTCCATTGGTTCAAAACATGAGCTTATTTCCTATTGGCCCTCGGAAATAAGCTCTTTTATCATAATTTATTTATTAACTTTGTTTTTTATTAAAGTATTCAATAATTTCTTCCCCATTATTTATAGGTCTTTTGGTAGAAGGATAAATTTTTTCTGATGTATTGACAGGTAGAGCAACTTTAGCAAGGATCGGAGGCAATTTTTCTTGTCCTCCTGTAGTAATTCGCTCAATAAAACCAGCAAGCCACAATACAAACTCTTGTGTATTCTTACTCTTTGGAATAATGCTTAAATCCAATTTAATTTTAGATTCCTGAAGAGGTTTAATCAGTAATTCAGCAAAATCAATATAATTATATAAAAGTTTAAGCTTTGTCCCTTTAATCTCATGTCTGAGCTCAATCATCAAATTGTTAAGATCTTCAATAGGATCATCTGTAAATCCCTTTTTTTCTTTAACATTTTGATATATTTTCTCAGCTATTCTTAAGTACTGGGGCATATCCTTACCTTTAAAAATTATTTTCACTAAAATGAATTTTGGATGAATATAAGTAATTTGTTGTGTTTATTTTATTAATTTTTTGAAACTATAATTTACAGGGGCAACAATTCAGTAACAACAAATTTATAAAAACGCCTCAACTTACTAATTTCTTGATTAATTTTATATTTTCATAAAATTTGTTTTTTTATTATGTTACATATTTTATAGGAAATAACGATAAGAAAACCCACATAAATGTGAGTTTTCTTACACAAAATAATTATGAGTTTTTATCCATTTGTTGAGTAGTTGCTGGATCATTAGAGCCATGCGTTCCTTTATCTCTCGAATCCCGATCTTGACAAGCACTCATACCCATTGCGATTGCAACAACCATACTTACTGCACAAAAAATTCTTAACATTAAAGTCACCCTTTTAACTCTTAAGATGTAGGTTTATGAATAACATTTTCTTATGTTGTCCTACCGCTATGGTTCTCTTAAGTTTTGTAGGTTGTGCAAGCTTTTGTAAAAAGCTCAATAAAATAAATCTAAAAAAATTACTATTCTTGCAATTGATATTTTGATTATTTTTTGGCAATGGCTAATTATTTAATTACATCATATTCATAAAAATAAAAACGCTTATCCTTTTTTCACTTATGTCCTGTTAAGTTAATAACCACAAATAATATACAAATAAACAATTAATAAATATTTGATATATAAACATTAAAACTCATTTCCAAATTTTGTTTGAATGTTTATTCAATCTTTTAAATTCTAAATAACTCATTATTTTATTAATAAAAATTTAAAAATATTAATATTTGTTTATATAAACCAATCTTTTATTTTTGCAATTGACCCGCTTTAAGGCTCAGCTTATGATGCTCGCGCTGACCTATTTTGTCAGTCGGTTTTAGCAGATCGTCTACCTAAGTGCACTAAAAACACGTTTTTTGGTGTGGAGCCCCTCGTGCCTTTGACGGAGGAACGAGAGTGGGACACCTTCGGGTGTGCTGGTTTCTTAGGTATCAGTCTGCTAACCCTCTTTCGTTTCACCACCATAATTAATAGCAGTGATTGGGCGCAACTTCTTTCATCAAGGAGTCTCTAATGACTATTATTTTATATTATTTTATTTTTCTTACTCTTCACTATCCTTTTATTTGGCTTAAAGCAGTTTTAAAAAACTTTCTCTATTTTTTCGCCCATTCAAACACTTATCTCTCTCGACAAAAGATCTCAATATTTAACGCCTGTTAAAGATTAGAACATCTCAAAACCAAACTGAACGATAACAACAACCAACAAAGAGCAATAATGATGTTTTTTTTATATCGTATTGTTTTAATGTGCACCCTATTAATAAGTTCTATAAGTTTAATAGGTTGCAGATCTATTAGTAAAAATGAATTTAATACACATTGTGTTTGGGCAGGCCGTGCACTTTCACAATGCAACTGTATTTATAACTCTTTAGAAAAACATTATTCGCCACAGTTTGTAGAAAACTTACCCAAAGTAAGCTTACAAAATATTGATGCGGATATGCACTTTGTGGAAACAATGAATGAAACCATGGACCAATGCCAGTTAAATGCCAGAAAAAAACTTGATTAACTAATATTTGCATGCTCGACCAAGAAATCTAAAAAGGCCCTCACACGCTTAGGGACATATTTATCATGTCCTATCCAAACGGCGTGAAATTCTTCAGAAGCATTTGTATTCCAGTCTTCAAGAATTTTAACCAACTGTTTCTGTTCTAAAGCTTTTTGGACTTGGAATTGGTTAAGCTGTGCAACGCCAAGGCCTGCAAGCGCTAACTGTAAGATTGCTTCGCCTTGGTTTACTCTTAAAACTTTAGTAGGTGCAAGTGTGATTTCTTGATCATCTTTTTTAAAAAGCCACGTTTTATTTTGGCGTTGGTAACTCACATCTAAAAGCTGATGTTCATATAGCTCTTCTGGGTACTGCGGACAACCATACTTTTCAATATATGCTGGTGAACATACATAATATTTCTGAGTGCTTCCAAGTGAACGAGCAACCAAATTTGAGCTTTTCAAAGGTCCTGTCCGAATTGCAACATCAATTCTTTGCTCAACTAAATTAATCACTTCATCACTCAAATGAGCCTCTAATTCAATTTGTGAATAGCGCTGATTAAATAGAGAAATACAAGGCAATAAAAAGTGCGTCCAATATGAAAGACTGGTATGAATTCTAATTCGCCCTTGCGGCATGTGATTTGCAGTAACTGATTGTTCTAATTCATCTAAGTTATTGAGAATGTGAATACCTTGCTCATAAAATTGGCATCCTTCACTGGTGAGTTGAAACTGACGTGTTGAACGGTTAAGCAGTCTAACTCCAAGCCTTTTTTCTAAGCGTGAAATTAACTTACTCACAGCAGACGGCGTCATGTCACAAGCTCTGGCTACCGCCGAAAAGCTTCCCAACTCGACCACTCGAATAAAAATTGCCAACTCACCAGACCGATTAATATCAAAATATGACATAACAAAATCTATTTATGAATTTCATTCACAAATCTTATTCCGCTTATGTTGCTATAACAAGCCAGTAATTTGTTTCAAGATAACTTTAATTTATTTTAAAGAGTTCACGAGATGAAATTTTATCAACCAGCCTTATTCTCTCTCATTTTATTTACGAGCTTTGCACAAGCAGAAGTACAAAAGAGCCAGTGGGTTACCACTTGGGCAGCCAGTCCCCAAAAAGTCTGGAATAAAGATTTCGTTTTCCCGACCAATATTCCAGAGCAAATATCTAATCAGACCATCAAACAAATCAGCCAAATTAGTTTAGGTGGCGAAGCTGTTAGACTCGTTTTTACAAATCAATATGGGGACCAACCGCTCTATATTGATAAAACTACTGTGGGGCTAGTCAAAGGACAAAGCCTTAAATCAAAAAACGCTTATCCAGTTTATTTCTCTGGAAAGCTTAAAGCACAAATTTTACCTGGCAAACAGCTGATGAGTGATCCAATCCAGCTCCCTGTTCCAGATCATGCGCACTTAATGGTCAATACCTTTATTCAAAAGCCAACTATATTTAAAACTTTTCATTGGGATGCCAAACAAACCAGTTGGCTAATTACGGGCAACCAGACCGCGAACTTAAATACGCCTAGCAGTGTCAAAACCACAACTGCACGATTATTATTGTCGGCTATTGAAGTAAAACCAAAGCGTAAATCCCATGTTGTTGCAGTCGTTGGAGACTCAATTACCGACGGCGCAACTGCAACTTTAGATGCAAATACTCGATGGACTGACTTTTTAGCTAAGCGCTTATCACCACATCAGGTCGCGGTCATTAATAGTGGAATTTCAGGAAATCGACTACTTACAAACGGTATGGGTGACAGTGCTTTAGAGCGTTTGGAAAAAGAAATATTTCAATATTCTGGAGTAAAAACATTAATTGTGCTGGTAGGCATTAATGATATTTCATGGCCCGGTACTGCATTTGCACCTAAACAACAAATACCGACTTTTGAAGCCTTAACCCAAGGTTATAAACGTGTTGTAGATGAAGCTCATGAGCAAGGTATTCAAGTGATTGGGGCAACCTTATTACCATTTTCGGGAGCTTTACCCAATACTCCTTTAGATAATTACTATCAACCCAATAAAGATGAATTACGCCAGCGCATTAATCACTGGATGAGAACCAGCCATACATTTGACGGCGTACTTGATCTTGAGCAAGGCTTAAAAGATCCTAAACATCCTGATCGATTAAATCCAATTTATGATTCAGGAGATCATTTACATCCAAATGATAAAGGCAATCAGCAAATGGCAAATCTGGTGGATTTAAACCAATTAGTTAATCAATAAAAACGTCCAGATACAGGTAGGAAGTTATTCCCTACCTGTATCAATATTGGTTAATTCCCCTCTAACTCGACGTTAAGTTTTGGCGTAATAGACTGCTTTTCTGCTGCATGTCGTCGAAGCACCATAACAGCGAAAAGCGCCAGAATTGCTGGGATTGCGATCATCACGAAATTCATCTTATGTGGCAATTCTAAACCTAATAACAAACCCGTTAAGATAGGTCCGACAATAGCCCCAATTCGACCTACACCAGAAGCACAGCCAATCCCAGTAGAACGCACACTTAATGGATAATATTGTGCAACGTAACTATAAAGAAGAATTGAAGTACCAATCGTTGCTGCCCCTGCAACGGTCACCAAACCATATAAAACATAGGCTGGTGAGTTAAAACCTAAACCGACTAAAGCGATAACACCCGCCAGCAACATTCCCATAATTACTGGTTTTAAATGGAATTTATCAGATAAAATACCCCCACCAATTGAACCGATCATTGCGCCAACATTTAAGGCAAGCAGGAATAAAATACTCTTTCCGAGTGAATATCCTGCTGCCAGCATGAGTTTTGGTAACCAGCTACTTAAGGCATACACCATGAGTAAGCACATAAAGAATACGAGCCAGAACATGAGTGTATTGAACGCACGGCCTTGCTGAAACAATCCCTTTACAGAGCTACCTGTTGGAACATTATCTTCATTAAGCACTAAGTGCGTAGTGATCGTTAGGTTTTGTTCAGGCGAAATTTTTTGAATAATACGCTGTGCTTGCTCAGTCTTACCCGTCTTAACTAAAAAGGTTAAAGACTCAGGCAAAAACTTCCAAATGACAGGTAATAAAAATAATGGAATACCGGCAATTAAAAACATAATTTGCCACCCCTGACTTTCAACCAAATAGCTACCGATCAATGCTGAAAGTATTCCCCCAATTGCATAACCACTAAACATACTCCCAACCAGCGTACTTCTTATACGTTTAGGTGCATATTCTGATGTAAGTGCAACTAAATTAGGCATAACCCCACCAATGCCTAATCCCGCCAAGAACCGAAGAACCCCAAACTCAAGTGGGCTTGATGCAAAAGCACCTAAAAAGGTGAAACCACTAAAAAAAGTCACACAGATTAAAATTACCTTTTTACGGCCTATTTTGTCTGCCAATGTTCCAAAGAACATTGCCCCAAACATCATTCCACATAGTGCCGTACTTGCTAACATCCCCGCCTGTACAGCTGTTAACGACCACTCTTGCATTAGCAAAGGCAATACCACGCCATAAATCACCAGATCGTAACCATCAAAAATAATAATTAATAAACACCAAAGTAAAATACTCCAGTGAAAAGGGGTAAATCTGGCCTGATCAATAACTTCATTTACATTTAATTTAGATGTTGTCATTTACTCACCTCCTTTGTGAGATAAATTCATATTCAATTTTTTAAAACGACATACTGCACCCTAAAGAAAAAACAAATTATTCAAGGTATTATTTAATAAATTAAAAGTCATAACTCGCCATCATATTGAAGCGGTTATCTATCCCGTTACGTCCATCAAAAGTTTCTCGTTCGCCATACACATATTCGACGCCCAAGGTGATTGGTTTGTATGGGTTATAAAGCGCATTCACCCAACCTTGCCAAAGCTCTTTATTTTGGGTGGTGCTATTACGTTGTAATTCAGCAAAACGGTTATCATCTTTGGCTTTCATATAGCCGTAGCCTAGAGTCGAGCGAATTTGCGGTGTAAATTGATGAGTAATACCTAAAGAAACGGTGTCAAATTCATTGCTATGCATATTATTTTGATCATCAATGGCATAGCTACTGTTACTCCATAGTAGGAAACGTCCATCTCCTTTGACATGGTAATAATCGGCTTTAAGTAATGTATCAGGAGTAATTTGGTATTTACCGCCAAAGCCAACACCCCAAGACATTTCCTCATCATTATTGGTTCTCTTTTCGGCAACAAAACTACGCCCCGATAGCATCGAACCATTGGCAAATTTATGATTTAAACGCCCAACCAAAGCTGGTAAACGCATTTTGTTATCGGGGTCTGATGCAGCGGTATATTTCGGGTCTTCAACCGATACGGCAAAACTTGTATTGGCAGTTAAGTTATCACTATAACGAACCAGTGGCGATCTTAATAATGCACTTCCTACAAATGTGCCTGCATCGATCGTTTCCGGATAATATTCGGGTGCAATAAAGGTTGACCACGTTTGACCGACAAGCCATTTGTTAAACGTTAAATAAGCATGGCGTATCCGAAACTGATCACGAGATGTCCCCCCAAAGAAGTCCATTTCTAACTTTCCACCCACGTCACCTGCAGCAGTTGGGGTTTTAAAATTCAACCCAAAGCGTGTCACATTAACCGTGCTGTGCAACTGATCTTTTTGTGCAGATTCTTCTGGGGTGTTTTCGAGCGGAACACCACTAATATTGTTATACATAGCCGATGCGCCCTTCATTTGATAAGAAGCATCTGCCCTTATATATCCATATAAGTTAAATTCTGCACCAGACTTGGTTAACCCTTGCTGTATTGGCTGAGCAGCTTGAGGTATTACAGAATTTGCGAGTTCCACCCGTTCTTGCGATAAAGATTTTTGTGCCTCTATGTTGGCTTGTAGCATAGCCCGCAGCTCTTTCACTTCTTGGCGAAGTTGTGCTATTTCAGGATCTGTTTGACCTGCAAAAGCAGAAGACACAAACAAGGTCACAGAAACTGCCAACAGGCTTTTTTGAACCGTTGTATTTAAAACTTTCATCATGAAATTTTCCTTTTGATCTTTAATTACACTTAAAGATCTCGACATCCTTTTTGTTATGTACCTATCTAAAATAGGTGCTTGAAATTTGCCTTTCTTTCACAAGAAAAGCCTTCGATCATATTTTTTAGACAAAACCTCCCTAAAGCGGCCTGAAAACCACTTTTTAATTTGTTTTAAGTAAAGCTAAATCTTCTAATTTTTTTCAGTTTTTATATTCTCTTCCTCATTGAGAATATGCAGGTTTTATATCCGTATTAACGCTTTCCCAAAGCCATTATTTTTTTGCAATAAACCCTTGATACGTCAAAATTTGCGTATAAGGCTGCACACTTTCAAAACCAGTTCTTTCTAAAAGTTTTATATATCCTTCAGTGGTTAGGCTAAAAAAGTCTTGTGCCATACGCTCTAACATTTTTTGACATTGTTCTTCTGTTAAGCCTTGCGCCAAGCATAAATAATGTAATGCTTGAAGATGCTGTGGGTTTACACACGTCATTAAATCATAGGTCAGCAAAACTGCCTTTTCTTTTAAGCGATCATAGATATCTTTAAAGAAAACAGGTTTCATGTCATCTGCAATAAAATGAGCCACAAGAATAGAAAGTGCAGCATCAAAGCAATTCTCAAGAGGTAAAGCTGACGTTTCGCCGTGAATAAAGGTAACTTGAGAAGATTTATCTAAAAGTTCAACTTGTTCTTGTGCTTTTAGCAGCATCGTTAAAGATGGATCAACTGCTGTAAATTTCCAGTTCGGATGTCTTTTAAGTAAATATTCGAGTTCGTACCCCGTACCACAGCCCACAATTAAAATATGCGCACTTGATGGCGACACCGATTGCAAAATGGCATCCACCTGTTGATGGATCACTTCATAACCCGGAATTAATTTACGAATATGTTGGTCATATCCTTCGACTACCTTGGGGCTATTAAAGTCTTTTGCCATTTCGTTTATCCTCTATTTAAACTGCCTTTAAATTTATAGTTTGCTGCACTTTGAACGGGCTTTAGACTTCTTTAATCAAAGACATTTCCAGTTAAATTAAGCTCAGCTCGCATAATTTCCTGCAATTTAAACTTCTGCGCTTTGCCTGAAGCAGTCATTGGAAACTCATTAAAGAATCGGACATAACGCGGCACTTTATTATGAGAAATATGCTCTTTACAGAATTGGCGAATACTGTCTTCATCAATTTGATGATGTTCATGCAAAATAATACAAGCACAGAGTTCTTCGCCATATCTCGCATCTGGTAAGCCAATGACTTGGACATCGCTTACATCGGGATGAGTGTATAAGAAGTCTTCAATTTCTTTTGGAAAGAGATTCTCCCCACCACGAATCACCACATCTTTAATACGACCTTTAATTTTAATAAAACCGTCTTGGTCCATTTCTGCAATATCACCCGTATGCATCCAGCCAGCAGTATCAATCACTTCTCGGGTTTTTTCTTCTTCACCCCAATAGCCAGCCATCACTGAATAACCACGAACGCATAGCTCACCTAAAGTGCCTTGCGGAACAATTTGCCCTTCTAAATCGACAATTTTAATTTCAACATGCGGATGAACATGTCCAACTGTGCTTACTCGTTTATCAATCGAGTCATTTACCGAGCTTTGTACACTTACTGGCGAGGTTTCAGTCATTCCATAACAAATCGTGATTTCAGACATATGCATACGGTCTATAACTCGCTGCATAATTTCACGTGGGCAAGGACTGCCTGCCATAATGCCCGTTCTTAAGCTCGATAGATCAAACTCATTAAACTGTTCATGTTCTAAGGTGGCAATAAACATAGTTGGCACACCATAAGCTGCCGTGCAACGCTCTTGATGAATAGCTTTTAAAGTTTCTAAAGGATTAAATACCGCCGATGGATAGACCATGGTTGACCCATGCGTAACACAGGCTAAATTCCCCATGACCATGCCAAAACAATGAAACAACGGCACAGATATACACACTTTATCTTGAGGGGTTAAACGAATACCTTCACCGACAAAATAGCCATTATTTAAAATATTATGGTGGGTCAACATGGTCCCTTTAGGGTTACCGGTTGTGCCTGAAGTAAATTGGATATTAATGGTTTCATCAAACTGGAGCTGTTTGGTTAACTGCTTTAACTCTTCTAGCTGTTCTGATGTCGGCGTAGTGACTAAATCACTAAAGCGATGAATACCCGTATGTTGCTGATCATCAATTTTAATAACAAATTTTAAATGTGGTAGTCGTGCTGAACTAAGCACTTTATCTAGACTGGTCGTTAACTCAGGGGCAATTTTTGTGAGTAGTTCTTGGTAATCAGTGGTTTTGAATTGAGAAGCAATAATCAATCCTTTACATGAGACCTTATTCAACACATATTCAAGTTCATGGCTCTTATAAGCTGTATTTAGATTGACTAAAATAATCCCTGCTTTAAAAGCTGCAAATTGGGTTACCGTCCATTCCACACAGTTAGGCGACCAGATGGCTAACCGATCTCCTTTTTTTAATCCCAATTTTAAGAGGCTACAAGCAAAAGCGTTTACCTCATCCTGCAAAGCTTTGTAGGTTAATCGTCTGTTTTGATGAAAACTAACGATTGCCTCCTTTTCAGCATATTGCCGACAGGCCTGATCAAATTGTTCACCAATGGTCATACCCAATAAAGGCTGCGTGCTTGGTCCCGAGGCGTAGCTTAACCGTTCTTGTTGCATTGAATCATTCTCCTTGATTCTTCTAATTCTCTTCTTACCTGATCTAATTGTTGTTACTGCAACTATTTTTCTAAACTGCCTACTTTGTGTTGTTTTATCCTTTATATGCCCTATTTCCTCTGCACAGCATCTACACAAAAGTCAGCAATCTGTTTTGAAAAATAGTCTTTGTGCGCATGATCAAACTTTGTATTTTGAGCTGGGTCTAGGGGTTCAACCACCACATAAGTCATGGCACCGACAACACACAGTGCTGCTGTATTTAAATCATCCAAGACAAACTCACCACTTGCATTTCCATCCGCAAGTATTTTTTTAATACTTTGTTTAATCAATTGCTTCACACGAAAACGCTCATGTTCAACCGTTGAATCGACAGGTTCAAACATGAGTGAATATGCAAGCTGAGGACTATTCAGTGCCCGTTTTACAAAGGTTGCCACAGCCTTATGTAATTTCTGCTTTGCCGATAAATTACTTTCGGTAATCGAATCAATCACCAATAGCTCTGTATTAATGGCCTCAGACAAAACCTCAATCAACACTTGGCTCTTATTATCAAAGTAGCGATAAACAAGACCACTTGATACGCCCGCTTGCTCTGCAATTGTTTGTATTTGCGCGTCTTTAAACCCTCCCTCTGAAATTAACTTTCTGGCTGAACTCAAAATCGACTTACGATTTTGCTCCATCCGCTCTTGCATTAAAGATGATCGTTTATAGCTCATAATTTATTCTCTAACAAATAAAATGAATTGTAAATCATTTTATGAATCTGTATTCACTTTTTTGAAAATTCATTGTATGGTACATCTCAAATACCCACAAAATATTTTATGGACAACAAATATAACCAATAGGATGAAAATATCATGAACCTACGCAGCTTGAATTTCGGTCTAGATGAAACTTTAATTGCGCTTCAAGATTCAGTGGCCGCATTTTGTGCAAAGGAAATTGCACCAATTGCCCAACAAGTTGATCAAGACAACAAATTCCCTGCACATCTCTGGAAAAAATTCGGAGATATGGGCCTTTTAGGTATGACGGTTTCTGAAGAATATGGCGGTGCCAATATGGGTTATCTAGCTCATATTATTGCCATGCAAGAAATTTCTCGTGCTTCGGCAGCCATTGGTTTGTCTTACGGTGCTCATTCTAATTTATGTGTAAACCAAATTAACCGTAACGGTAACGAGCAGCAAAAACAAAAGTATTTACCAAAATTGATTTCCGGTGAATATGTGGGTGCCCTTGCAATGTCTGAACCGAATGCAGGTTCTGATGTCGTCAGCATGAAATTACGTGCCGAACAAAAAGGAGACCACTTCGTTTTAAACGGCTCAAAAATGTGGATCACTAACGGCGGAGATGCAGATGTACTCGTGGTTTACGCTAAAACTGATCCGCAAGCTGGCGCGAAAGGTATGACTGCTTTTTTAGTTGAAAAAGGCATGAAAGGCTTTAGTCACGGCAACCACTTAGACAAACTCGGTATGCGTGGCTCTAACACTTACCCACTGTTTTTTGACAATGTAGAAGTGCCTGCTGAAAACGTACTCGGTGGTGTTGGTAACGGTACAAAAGTACTGATGAGCGGTTTGGACTATGAACGTGCGGTTTTAAGTGCTGGGCCTTTAGGCATTATGGATGCCTGTTTAGATGTGGTGATTCCTTATTTACATCAACGCGAACAATTTGGCCAAGCTTTAGGTGAATTCCAACTTATGCAAGGCAAACTTGCCGATATGTATTCAACTTGGTTGGCATGTAAAGCCCTCGTTTATGCTGTTGGTGCTGCCTGTGATAAAGCTGACCATGACCGCAGTCTACGTAAAGATGCTGCAAGCGCCATTTTATATGCTGCTGAAAAAGCGACATGGATGGCCGGTGAAGCAATTCAAACTTTAGGCGGCAACGGTTATATCAATGAATTCCCTGCTGGCCGTTTATGGCGTGATGCGAAACTTTATGAAATTGGTGCCGGAACTTCTGAAATTCGCCGCATGCTGATTGGCCGCGAACTCTTCAATGAAACCAAATAATAATTATAAATAAGGATGCATCTTATGAACCAATTACAAAGCAAGATTAATGTTCGAAGTGAAGACTTCAAAACAAACCAGCAAGCCATGCAAACATTGGTCACAGATCTCAAACAAGTTGCCCAACGTATTGCCTTAGGCGGTGGTGAAAATGCCCGTCAAAAACATTTGGCTCGAGGCAAACTTTTACCCCGTGAACGTATTGATCAATTGATTGATGTCGGCACGGCATTTTTAGAAATTGGTCAATTGGCAGCGTACAACGTTTATGATGATGATGTTCCTGCCGCGGGCGTAATTGCAGGTATTGGTCAAGTCAACGGCATCACTTGCATGATCGTTGCCAACGATGCAACGGTTAAAGGTGGAACGTATTATCCACTTACAGTTAAAAAGCATTTACGTGCCCAAGAAATTGCCGAACAAAATCACTTGCCTTGTATTTATTTAGTGGATTCAGGCGGTGCTTATTTACCAATGCAAGATGAGGTTTTCCCAGACCGCGATCACTTTGGGCGTATTTTCTATAATCAGGCACGCATGTCGAGCCTAGGTATTGCCCAAATTGCTGTGGTGATGGGGAGCTGTACCGCAGGTGGTGCTTATGTTCCTGCCATGTCTGATGAAACGATTATTGTCCGTAATCAAGGTACGATTTTCTTAGGTGGCCCTCCTCTAGTAAAAGCTGCAACAGGTGAAGTAGTGAGCAGTGAAGACTTAGGCGGTGGCGACGTGCATACACGTCTTTCGGGTGTAGCTGACCATTTAGCTGAAAATGATGAACATGCCATTGCGATTGCACGGAACATTGTTGCTAACTTAAATAAAAAGCCAAACGACTTAAATAAACAAGTTGATGAACCATTGTTTGATGCATCAGAACTCTATGGCGTAGTGCCAAGCGATGCGCGTAAACCTTTTGATGTTCGTGAAGTGATTGCCCGTATCGTAGACGGCTCTCGTTTTGATGAGTTCAAAGCACGTTTTGGTTCAACACTCATTACGGGTTTTGCTTCACTTTACGGTATGCCAGTCGGGATTATTGCCAATAACGGAATTTTATTTTCTGAGTCTGCACAAAAAGGTGCGCACTTTATTGAGCTATGCACGCAGCGCAATATTCCATTGTTATTCCTACAAAACATTACGGGCTTTATGGTTGGTCGCCAGTATGAAAATGAAGGAATTGCAAAAAATGGTGCCAAACTGGTTATGGCAGTTGCCACTGCAAATGTACCAAAACTCACATTGATTATTGGTGGTTCGTTTGGTGCAGGTAACTACGGTATGTGTGGCCGTGCTTATTCACCACGCTTTTTGTGGACTTGGCCGAACTCTCGTATTTCAGTGATGGGCGGCGAACAAGCAGCCAGCGTACTTTCAACCTTAAAACGCGATCAAATTGAGCAAAAAGGTGCCGAGTGGTCAGCTCAACAAGAAGATGAGTTTAAACAACCCATTCGTGAACAATACGAACGCCAAGGCCATCCATATTATGCTTCTGCCCGCCTTTGGGATGACGGTGTAATTGACCCAGCTCAAACCCGTCAAGTACTGGGTTTAAGCCTTGCTGCTGCAATGAATGCCCCTATCCAGCCAACCAAATTTGGCGTGTTCCGCATGTAAGAGGTGTATATGAGCTATCAATTTTTACAACTCGAACAACAAGGTCAAGTTGCCTATGTTTGGCTGAATCGCCATGAACTACACAATGCCTTCAATACAACAGTGATTGAAGAATTGCATGCTTGCTTTAAGCAAATCAATACACGTGATGATATTCGTGTTGTGGTTTTAGCTGGTCGTGGCAAAAGCTTTTCGGCAGGTGCCGACCTGAATTGGATGAAACAGGCAGGTCAGGCATCTTCAGCAGAAAATGAAGCAGATGCTCTAAAACTCGCGCAAATGTTAGATGCACTTGCAACACTGAGACAACCGACTATCGCCCGCGTTCATGGCATTGCCTTTGGTGGTGGTATGGGCTTGGCATCGGCTTGTGATATTTGTATTGCCAGTACTGACGCCAAGTTTGCAACCTCTGAAGTGCGTTTAGGTCTTGCGCCATCTACCATTAGTCCCTATGTGATTCGTGCGATTGGCGCCAGACAAGCCTCTCGTTACTTTTTAACTGCTGAGCGTATTTCGGCACGTGACGCCAAACAAATTGGCTTGGCACATGAAGTCGCAGATGCGGAAGACTTAGACAGAAAAGTTCAAGAAATTATTGATGCTCTATTACTTGGTGGCCCCCACGCTCAGGCTGCATCAAAACAACTCATTCAAATGGTGAGCAACCAGACCATGAGCAATGATTTGCTACAACAGACGGCGCATCATATTGCTCAAGTTCGTCAAGGTAGCGAGGCAAAAGAAGGTCTGAGTGCCTTTTTAAATAAACAACAGCCTGCTTGGGTTTCTAACTCGAATAACAACAATTAAGGACGATCATCATGTTTGAAAAGATTTTAATTGCGAACCGTGGTGAAATTGCCTGCCGTGTGATTCGTACAGCTAAAAAATTAGGTATTGCAACGGTTGCTGTTTACTCTGATGCAGACGCAAATGCACAACATGTCAAACTTGCAGATGAAGCCATCTATATTGGCCAGTCGCCAGCGACTCAAAGTTATTTACAAGCTGACCGCATGATTCAAGCTGCCATTGATACAGGTAGCCAAGCGATTCATCCGGGCTACGGCTTTTTATCCGAAAATGACCAGTTTGCACTTGCTTGCCAACAACACAATATTTGCTTTATTGGCCCGCCAGTCGATGCCATTTTAGCTATGGGTTTAAAAGCTACGTCTAAAGCTTTAATGGAAAAAGCAGGCGTCCCTTTAACACCGGGTTATCACGGAACCAACCAAGATGCCGACTTTTTAAAACAACAGGCAGACCAAATTGGCTATCCAGTTTTAATTAAAGCCAGTGCTGGCGGTGGTGGCAAAGGCATGAGTCTGGTTGAACGTAGTGAAGATTTTCTACATGCTTTAGCCACGTGTAAACGTGAAGCCAAATCAAGTTTTGGTAATGATGATGTCTTGATCGAACGTTATGTGATTCAACCACGTCACATCGAAGTACAAGTGTTTGGCGATACACACGGTAACTATGTGCACTTGTTTGAACGCGACTGCTCTGTACAACGTCGCCACCAAAAAGTATTAGAAGAAGCTCCAGCTCCACAAATGCCAAGCGAGAAGCTTGATGCGATGCGTCAGGCTGCTATTGATGCTGCACGTGCAGTAGACTATGTCGGTGCTGGTACGGTCGAGTTTATTGTGGAACAAGACGGCACGGCGTATTTCATGGAAATGAATACCCGCTTACAAGTCGAACATCCAGTGACTGAAATGATTACCGGTGAAGACTTGGTTGAATGGCAACTTCGTGTAGCTTATGGCGAACCGTTACCTAAACTACAAAACGAATTACAAATTCACGGGCATGCGCTCGAAGCACGAATCTATGCCGAAGAACCTGAAAAAGGCTTTTTACCTGCGATTGGTAAAATTGACTATTTGCACTACCCAACTCAAAACCAATATGTGCGTGTAGACAGCGGTATTGTTGAAGGCGATGAAATCACGACGTATTACGACCCAATGATTGCCAAACTGATCGTATGGGGTAAAAACCGTGAAGCTGCGCTCATTCAAATGCAACATGCTTTAAGCCAATTCCATGTCGATGGTTTAGGCAACAATATTGCTTTTCTTGAAAAAATTGTTCGTAGCGAATCGTTTAAACAAGCCAGACTTGATACCAACCTGATTCAACGTGAACAAAACTTCTTGTTTAGCCCTGAAGATATCAAACCTGAACTTGTAGTTGCAGCAGCATTTATTGAGTTTCTAAGTAAACTTAATAACAACAGCTCAAGTCAAAAACAGCTTTGGCAAGCTCAACCGCTTTGGCGTTTAAATATTGCTTATCAGCACAGTATTAAACTGAATTATTTAAACCAAAATATCCAAATCAAGTTTGCCTCAAATGAAGATGGCTTCACCGCAGAATATAACGGTCAAGGCTACCCTATTTCGGGGCAATTGCATGATGCACATACGGCGTCTGTTCAAATTAATGGAACTCAGCAAAAGCTATCTTTTAACCAAAGTCAGCAAGGCATTACCCTGTTCCAAAATGGACAAAGCTATAAGTTTGCTTATATTCGCCAAGACTTTAATCAATCAGATAGCCAAGCTGATGAAGGCCACCTGAAAGCTCCAATGCCGGGTGTGGTCACTCAAGTGTTAGTCAGTGCAAATCATAGCGTGAAAAAAGACGATATTTTAATGACGCTTGAAGCGATGAAGATGGAATACACCATCCGCGCCCCTAAAGACGGCGTGATTGTAGATTCCTACTTCCAAGTCGGCGATCAAGTCAAAGCTGGCGATGAGCTTGTGGAGTTTCAGCCTGCACAGGAGGAAGTTGCATGAGTGAGTTTGTCAAAATCGTGGAAGTCGGTCCCAGAGACGGCCTCCAAAACGAAAAGCAGGCTTTAACTGTTGAACAACGCTTAAACTTCATTAATGACTTAATAAATGCTGGCCTAAAATCGATTGAAGTGGGTTCATGCGTTTCGGCAAAATGGGTACCACAAATGGCTCAAAGTGATGAGCTATTTAAGCTATTACCCCAAACAACCGATGTGCAATTTAGCTTGCTCACGCCCAACATCAAAGGTTTTGAGACAGCTCAAGCGGTAGGATGCAAAGAGGTTGCGGTTTTTACCGCAGCTTCTGAAAGCTTTACCCGTAAAAATATCAACTGTTCAATCGACGAAAGCTTTGAAAAGTTTAGCGATGTCATGAGCGCGGCAAAAGCACATAACATCCGTGTGCGCGGTTATGTCTCTTGTATTGTCGATTGCCCTTATGAAGGTGCAATTGCACCTGAGCAAGTGATAAAAGTTGTTAAACGGCTCTATGACATGGGCTGCTATGAAGTGTCTTTAGGTGAAACCATTGGCACCGCAACACCAGATCGCGTTCAAAAAGTTTGGCAAGCATGCCTCGCTGAACTCGACAGCAAGGTTTTGGCTGGGCATTTCCACAACACCTATGGCATGGCGATTGCCAATATTTATCAGTCTTTACAGCAAGGAATTCGTGTTTTTGATTCGTCCCTTGCAGGACTTGGCGGTTGCCCTTATGCCAAAGGTGCTTCTGGCAATGTATCGACCGAAGATCTATTTTATTTGCTATCACACATGGGCTTTGAAACTGGTATTGACTTAGAAAAACTGATGCAAGCCAGCCAAAATATTAGCAATGTATTAAACCGAAAAAGCTTGTCGAATTATGCAAATGCTTATTGGCAAACCAAGTGTGCCTAATCATAAATTAAAGTAGGTCAGCATCTGGTATAAGGCTTAATATTAGGCGAAGTACCAGATCATCCTATCTCATCTTTATCTCATTCTGTTCAGGAGTTGGGACTAAATCTCTCATACAATTTTTTAAAATTTATCATTTATCTGTGTATTAAATGCCTCTCTCAACAGAAGCATTCTCTACCCTATTTTTATTCTAAATCCGTATTATTCTTCATCCTTTTTTATCTTAATCCTTAAAAAATTTATCTCATTATTTATAAAAATAAGATGCATCCATTTCAATTCTTGGCGAAATATATTCTTCTACCCAATCTAGCCATGCACGTGTTTTAGCATCAATGAAATGACGTGAAGGTAATAGTGTATAAACCCCTATATCGGGTGAACGCCACTCTGGCAAGATATGACATAATCTTCCATTTTGAACCGCATCTAAAGCTGAAAACATCGGCAATAACGCGATACCCATATCCTGCTGCACCACATCTAATAATAACTCAGGGTTATCTGCAATGAGTTGTCCGCCAATGTCGATTTGGTAAGACTCCCCACTTGTATTTAATAAGTGCCAATCTGGCGTAATAGACGGGTTTACCAAGCGTAAACAGGCATGATCTTTTAAGTCTTCTGGAGACTGAGGAACGCCATGTTTTTCTAGGTACGCAGGTGAAGCACATAAAACAGAAAAAATAGTGCCAATTCTGCGTGCAACAAAACGAGAGTCTGTTAATGATTCAGTGAGATAAAGACTGACATCGACCCCTTTTGCCAACAGGTCTGGAACGTACTGTGAAGTTGTATATTCCACGGTTAATTCGGGGTAATGCTTACAAAACTCGGCCATCACTGGAAAAACATAATGATGCCCAAAGCTTCCCATGCTTAATACACGTAAACGCCCTTTGGGTTTAGATGCGGTTCCTGTGACTTCCGCCTCAGCTTCATCCACCATTGAAATGACTTGGCGACAACGCTCTGCATAAGTCGCACCAATATCGGTCAGTGCCTGCTGGCGCGTTGAGCGTTGTATTAATTTTGTACCTAAGCGTGTTTCTAGCTCGCTGATAAGACGTGAAACCTGTGCTGTGGTCAGATCCATCTGCTCAGCTGCTGCTGTGAAACTCCCGCTATCAATCACTTTCAGGAATGCATGCATTGCATGCAATAGTCCACCATCGAGATTTTTGCGCATAACGTAAATATGTTTTCCTAAATTACGGATTGTTGCACCAGTTTAGTTCAACCACAATGACTAAATGTACATACATTGGCACTAATTCTTTTTTAAGAAGAGGAACCGATCTTTTTTTATTTCGTATGTCACTTGCTCCAAATATTCAACTGGATGTTGAAAAAAGAAAGTAGTCCGAGCTACTAAAAATTCTAAGGAGATATAAATGAATATAGCTACAAAAGTCACTCCAAATATTATTGCAACAAAGGATGTGTCACTTGAAGATAAATATGTAAGTGATAACGGTACAGCATATATGACCGGCATTCAGGCACTTGTTCGGTTGCCTCTTGCCCAAACTCGCCGTGACGCGTTGAATGGTTATCATACTGCTGGTTTTATTTCTGGTTATCGCGGTTCTCCTGTTGGTAACTATGATAGTTTCCTTTGGCAAGTTCAAGGATTACTTAAATCCCATAACGTTGTATTCCAACCTGGTGTAAACGAAGACTTAGCTGCTACCGCAATTTGGGGTACGCAACAAGTTAACCTTTCAGGCCAAGGCAAATATGATGGAGTGTCTTCATGGTGGTATGGTAAAGGCCCGGGTGTTGACCGTTCAGGCGATGTACTCCGCCATGCTAACTTAGCTGGTACCTCTGAACGTGGTGGTGTCGTTGCTTTATTTGGTGATGACCACTCATGTAAATCTTCTACAATCCCTCACCAGTCTGAACATGTCATGATTGGTTGTGGTATTCCAATTTTCTACCCAACATCCGTTCAACAAATTTTAGACTTTGGTGTTCACGCCATTGCAGTTTCACGTTTTTCTGGCCTTTGGTCTTCAATGAAGCTGGTTAGTGAAATTGTAGAAACTTCTGCTTCTGTTCATGTCGATCTAAACCGTGTTACTCCGGTTATTCCAGAAGATGTTAATTTCCCAGAGGGCGGCGTTAATATTCGTTGGCCAGATCATGGCATTCAGCAAGAAGAACGTCTTTATAAATACCGCTTACCTGCTGTTTTGGCCTATGCTCGCGCGAATAAAATCAACACCGTAACATGGCCTTGTGAAAATGCCCGTGTCGGTATTGCCGCAAGTGGTAAAGGTTATTTAGATACCATTGAAGCCTTACGTATTTTAGGTATTGAAGATGAAACTGCCCAACAGCTTGGGCTACGTGTTTATCAGGTTGGTCTGATTTGGCCTTTAGAACCACAAGGCATTCGTGAATTTGCCGAAGGTTTAGAAGAACTCATCGTTATTGAAGAAAAACGTCCAATTCTTGAAACGCAAATTAAAGACGAGCTGTACTCACTGCCTGATGGCAAACGTCCTCGTGTCATTGGTAAAGCAACTGATGGTAAAGGTGAATGGAGTACCTCTATTGAAGAAGCACCACTCATTGGTCACTATGAGTATCAGCCTGAACCGATTGCAAAAATGCTGGCTGCTCGCTTCTTAAAACTTGATATTCCAGAAAGCTTAAAAACACAAATCCAAAGCAGAATCGACTTACTGCTAAAAGCAGAGCAAGAATCAAAACGTGTTATTGATCTTGCTGAACGTAAACCATATTTCTGTAGCGGTTGCCCACATAACTCTTCAACTGTAGTTCCTGAAGGTAGCCGTGCATTAGGCGGTATTGGTTGTCACTATATTGCCGTTTCACTTGACCGCGGCACCGAAACGTTCTCGCAAATGGGCGGTGAAGGTGTAAGTTGGGTGGGTGCATCACCATTTACCAATGAAAAACATATTTTTGCTAACCTTGGTGATGGAACTTACTTCCACTCTGGTTACTTAGCAATTCGTCAGTCTATCGCTGCAAAAACCAATATTACCTACAAAATCCTTTACAACGATGCGGTCGCTATGACAGGTGGTCAGCATGTAGATGGGCATTTGAGTGTTGCGCAGTTAACTCGTCAGCTTGCTGCGGAAGGTATTAAAAAACAAGTCATCGTAACTGATGAAGTTAAACTATTAAACGAAGAAGACGGCATTGCATCGGGTGTAGAAATTCGCCACCGTAATGAACTTGATGCAGTTCAACGCGAATTACGTGAAGTTTCAGGTGTCACCGCTTTAATTTATGTACAAACTTGTGCCAGTGAAAAACGCCGTCGTCGTAAACGTGATGCCTACCCTGACCCAGCTGAGCGTTTATACATTAATAGTGATATTTGCGAGGGCTGTGGCGACTGTTCGAAAAAATCAAACTGTTTATCTATTGAACCAGTAGAGACAGCTTTAGGTACTAAACGTCAAATTAACCAAAGTAGCTGTAATAAAGATTTCACTTGTGCTGAAGGTTTCTGCCCAAGTTTTGTGACTGTTCATACACGTGATATGAAACGTCCAGCTAAATTTGAAGGCATTGGCGCAGGTTGGCCAACATCACCAATTATTCCTCAGTTATATGACGTTCCAAGTCGTATTATGGTTGGTGGTATTGGTGGTACGGGTGTTGTGACTATTGGTGCACTGCTTGGTATGGCAGCTCACCTCGAAGGCAAAGCAACTCGTGTTATGGACATGGCTGGACTTGCCCAAAAAGGTGGTACGGTTTATTCATACGTACAACTTGCAGCAACTGATGAGCAAATTTCTTCTACTAAAATTCCAGCAGGTCAATGTGAATTACTGATTGGTGCAGATGCTGTAGTTGCTGGTGGTAGTGCTGCTCTGTCTCGCTTAAAAGATGATGCTTTGGTTATTGTGAATGAAGACAGTACGCCTACCTCAGAGTTTATTAAATCTCGTGACTGGTATGCACCTATTAGCGATTTAATTGACCGCCTTCGTGGTCGTGTTCGTCAAGGTCAACTGGTTTCTCTGCCAGCAGCTCGCATTGCAACACTACTCTTAGGTGATTCAATTTATACCAACCAGTTATTACTCGGTATGGCATGGCAATCTGGTCGTATTCCATTACTGCGCGAAAGTATTGAAAAAGCAATTCGCTTAAATGGTACAGCTGTTGAAAAGAACCTTGAAGCTTTCCGTGTGGGTTGTCATCTTGCAAGTGACCCAACTTTAGCTGCACGTCTAGTTGCGGCAATGCCAAAAACCAAAACTCCGCAAACTTTAGCTGAACTCGTTGAAGACCGTTCTGCTCGTTTAACAGACTACTGGAATGAAGCTTATGCAAGTAAATACCGTACGCTTGTAGAGCTGGCTGCTAAAAAGTTACCTGAAGAATTAACAGGTACGATTGCAACTCAGCTTTATAGAGTTATGGCATATAAAGATGAATATGAAGTTGCACGTCTGTTAACAGGTAAAAGTTTTAAAGAATCGATCGAAACCCAATTCGGTAAAGGCTTACGTTTAACGTATCATCTTGCTCCACCAGCGTTACTCGGTGGTCTGAAAAATGTTCGTAAACGTGCGTTTGGTTACTGGATGCGTTTCCCAATGATGATGCTTGCTCGCTTACAATGGCTTCGTGAAACTTTCCTCGACCCATTTGCGCGTCAAGAAGAGCGTCAACACGAACAAGCTTGGCGTGACCGTTACATCGCATTTGTTGAAGCACTTGTTGAAGCACCAGACAATCACAACTTGGCAGTTGCTGAACAAATTGCAAAATTACCGGCAGAAGTTCGTGGTTATGGTCATATTAAAATGAAAGCAATGGACGCTGCAAAACAGCGCTGGGATGAACTTACACCAACACTTCTTAAAGTGCGTAGCTAAAAATTAAATCTCAAAATAAAAAGTCATCCTTCGGGATGACTTTTTATTGGCTCAAAAATTTATTTAGCCATTTTACGTAACGTCAAAATCTGCTCGCTTCGTCCAAATGGACCATACACATCATGTAAAACTGCACTAGTTAAACCAATACCATCCGCCCCATATTGCTGAACGGTTTCTAGACCTAACCATTTACCTTGCGGATAACGATGCATATGAATTTGTAAATCAAGATTTGGAAAGCCCCAAGTAAATTCGCCTTCTTGTCTTGGGACAATGCCGTTTGCGGTATCTACCATACCAATTAAATGCGCAAAATCTGTGGTCGGCTGCCCTTCAACCATGTCTTTATCATTATTGAGCCAAACAATACCTTTACCCGCGCGGTGCTGATCATTAGTTTTAGTGACTAATGTCTGGATAAAACCACCTGACCATCTTTTCATGCCCGTCCATTCGGTAAAAGTATCAGGATGATGAATGGGCTGATCTTCAAGCCCCGCAATAGAGGTACTGTCTTGAGTACACATGCGCCAAGCTCGAGCCACAATACAGGTTTTACCTTGCGCTTGCATTTCTGCTTCAATCAATTCAATGGTTTTACCGGCACGAATCACATGGGTCTTAATCGTAAACTCACCAAATGCAATCAATCCAAAAATATCAAAACTAATTCGGCCAATTCGCATATCTTGTCGTGGTGAAAATTGCTCTAACTCTGCTGCAATTACGCCACTTGCAGGTGCCATATGCTGTTCATGAGGATTCCATGCCCCTTGTGCATGAACAGTTGAGCAATAATGAGCAATGACTTCACCTTGAGGACCAATTGTTCTATTCAATAATTGATAATAAGCATTCATGATTTTCTTTCCGTAGCCCTTATTCAACATCAATATTTGATGAAAATTCACGTTTTAATGCTTATGTTAACCCTCTATTTGTTTAGCTCAACTGGTTTTTCCTACCAAAAACTGATGAGTCTAAAATTACAAATTTAATCACTAGGTAAAATTCCGCACATAAATTTCACCCAGTGATTCTAAAAATGACTATTCACTAAAATGCAAAAGCATCTTGATCGAGTTCCATCACAGCGTCAGCGCCAGATTCAATAGAAGCAGCATGGCTCTGTGTACGATGCAAAAGCTTTTGATAGAAAAACTTAGCTGTCGTTAACTTCGCTTTATAAAAAGCTTCCTCTTGTGTACTTGATTCTAATTTTTCATGGGCAACTTGTGCCATTCGCGCCCATAAATAAGCGAACACGACGTAACTGGAAAAATAAAGATAATCTACTGAAGCGGCCCCAACTTCTTCTGGGTTGTGCTTTGCTTTCTCTGCAATCAATTTGGTCAGTGACAGCCACTGCTGCTTAAGCTCAGCTAATTTTTCTAGATAAGGTTTCAAGACTTCATTGGATTGCGCTTGAGCAATAAATTGATCAATTAAATCGGTCATATTTTTTAGAAGTTTGCCTTCTGACTTGAGAACTTTACGTGCAAGTAGATCTAAAGACTGAATCTCTGTTGTTCCTTCATACAAGGTTGAGATACGCGCATCACGTACAATTTGCTCCATTCCATGCTCAACAATAAAGCCATGACCGCCAAATACTTGAACGCCATGCTTTGCAGATTCATTGCCTGATTCTGTTAAAAAAGCTTTGGCAATTGGCGTTAAAAAAGCCAGTAATTCATCGGAGTGTTTTTGCTGTTCTTGATTGTTTGAGCTTTCCACAATATCGACATGCTGAGCTAAAAAGTAAGCCAGTGCACGACCACCTTCAGAAAACGCTTTTTGGGTCATTAACATCGAGCGTACAGCGGGATGGACAATAATTGGATCGGCATTTTTCTCAGGATATTGAGGACCAGATAACGAGCGCATGGCGAGACGCTCTTTTGCATAACTTAATGCGCCTTGAAATGAAATTTCAGAAGCTGCAAGCCCTTGTACTGCCGTTCCAATACGTGCGGTATTCATAAAGGTAAACATGCAATTGAGACCGCGATTTTCCGGACCAATCAAGTAACCTTTTGCACCATCAAAATTAAGTACACAGGTCGCGTTGCCATGTATACCCATTTTATGTTCAATCGCGCTACAGACGACTTTATTACGGTCTTCTAAATTACCTTCATCATCTACATTAAATTTAGGCACAATAAATAAAGAAATACCTTTAGTCCCTGCGGGTGCCTGAGGCAAACGAGCTAAAACAATATGAATAATATTTTCAGAAAGATCATGTTCACCCGCCGAAATAAAAATCTTTTCCCCCGTAATGGAGTAGCTCCCATCCGGATTTGGTTCTGCTTTCGTTCTAATTAACCCAAGGTCCGAACCCGCATGTGATTCGGTTAAACACATGGTTCCGGTCCAGACACCACTAATGAGCTTAGCCAAAAACTTCTGTTTTTGTTGCTCAGTACCATGGTGCTCAATGGTTCTCATTGCCCCATGAGACAAGCCCGGATGCATTGCCCAAGCCCAATTAGAACCACATAACATCTCTGAAATGGCAATCCGCAATAAGGTCGGTAAGCCTTGCCCACCATATTCTGGGTCAGCAGTTAAAGAGGTAAACCCAAGCTCAGCATATTTTTGGTAGGCTTCTTTAAAACCTTTCGGGGTTGTCACCACGCCTTGATTTAAATGACAGCCTTCCTGATCGCCATTTTGGTTAATAGGCGCCAATTCATTTTCACAAAAATCTGCTGCTGCCTCTAAGTATTGATCAATTAATTCTCGATTTACGCTTTCCTGATATTTGCTTAAACCTTGATAGTTCTGTTCTGTTTGAAGCATTTCATGCAACACAAATTGCATATCGCGTAATGGAGCTTTATATAAAGGCATAGTTTTTTCCTTTCACCTCTCTGCCTGTGTCATGGGCAGATATCGTTTTTCCTTAAAATGGACTTTTATTGTTTCAATCTCACCAAAATATCAAAAAATTTCTTATAGCAAAATATATTTTCACTAATTTAATAAAATTATCGTAACTCAGAAATAGATATAAAACATAAACACTTGTTTTAAAATATAAATATAGAATAAAAAGTAATCAGCATTGCTTAATTAGAATAACTTTAAATTTTGTATTGCAAAATTTTATTTCGTAAAAATTCAATTTATAGTATTGTGATTAGATTGCTTAATCATCCAAGGACGATTTATGGAAAGCCCGAAATACACAGGTCTTGAGTTTTTAACCGCTTTAAAAAATGGTGAAGTTTCACCATCACCTATGGCTCACACCATACCAATGGAGCTCGTTGAAGTTTCCGAAGGTAAAGCAACTTATAAAGTTACTCCTCGCAAAGAACATAGAAATATACAAGGCGGTGTACACGGCGGCTTTTGCGCCACAGCTTTAGATACAGCAACAGGCAGTGCAGCTCACACTTTACTTGAACATGGCGTTGGCTATGGAACCATTGATTTAAATGTAAAAATGATTCGTCCTATGCAAATTGATACGTCTTACTATGCGACAGCCGAATTAATTAATGCGGGCCGCAATATTATTAGTACCGAAGGAAAAATCGTAGATGAAAGCGGCAAAGTGTATGCCTTTGCCTCGGCAACCTTAATGATTATTCGCAAATAATAAAATATTGAAGCTCCTGTTTAGGGAGCTTTTTCTTGCTTTGCAATCTTGCCCATTTCATAAAAATCTAAGCGATCAATCAAGAAACTTAACATTGCCATCACTAAACCTAAGGCTGCACACGCTTCCCATCCCCAATGTTTCCATGCGTACACCGCAATAAAAGAACCTAAAGCAGCTCCACCAAAATATAAGGTCATATAAATTGAATTAATACGAGAACGGGCCTCGGCCGAGATTCGGTAGACCAGATTCTGGTTCAAAACATGAAATGCCGACAAACCAAAGTACGCCATGATCACACCAACAGCATAGGCTACCAAAGACTGCTGCGCAAAAAATAGTGGTATCCATGCACTCATTAATAGCCCCATGCAAATTACCGCAATTTTATTTTCAAGTCCTGCTGCAATTTTCTTACCTGCCCATGGGGTCGCAAATACACCAGCCAACCCAACAATTCCAAATAAACCAATCTGGAAATCGTTAAAGTGATAAGGCTCATTCGCCAAAATAAAAGTCATGGTGGTAAAAATCAGAGCCAAAATACCAAACCCAATTCCCCCTGCCAAACCACGGCGCAGCAAATGAGGTTGATGCACAGCTAATGAAAATAGTGAACCATAGATCTGTAGAATATTGAGCTGGTGGGACTTACGCGCAACCGGTAACTTCACCCACATCACCCAAGCAAATACCAAAATGACAATTCCACTAATTAAATAAACCGCATGCCAAGACCAAACTGTAGAAAGTAAGCCTGCAATAGAACGCGCCAATAATATTCCCAAAAACAAACCACTCATGAGAGTGCCTACAACTTGAGGACTTTTTTTCGGGCCAGCTAGACCTGCGGCAAAAGGGACTAAAACTTGAGTCGCAATAGAAAAGAACGTGGCTAAAAAAGTAAAGCCATATAAAGCTGGCAAGGTTTGACTTAAGGATAGCCCTACTTGTGCAAAGCCCGTACAACACATGAGCAAGCAAATATAACTACGCTTTTCAAAGAAGTCGCCTAAGGGAACCAATATAAAAAGGCCAACTGCATAGGACAGTTGGCTAATCACAATAGTTAAAGCAACTTGATCTGCATTAACTTTTAATGCTTCAGCAATTGAATAGATTAAGGGCTGGTTATAATAGTTTGAACCCGCACAAATTCCACATGTCATTGCCATGATAAAAATAAAGCTTTTTGACAGTATATTTTCTGCATTGGGCTCAACTATTTTTTCCATTTTTAACTACGCCCCATTTTAGAATTTATACATCGATACAAAGTTTACGCGTGATACATCAGCAGTTCTGCCATCAAATACTTCTCGTTTGCCTTGGTGATATTCCATACCAATATCCATTTGCTCAATCGGTGAATAAAAGACGTTCGCGGCATAGTCAGTTAAGCGTTTATTAGCATCTGGGTTGAGTTTGGCATAAGCCGTGTCATCATCATAATCAAACATTGAAGCCGATAAGTTTGCACGCCATTGCTCATTAAATTTATATGAATAACCAATATTGATGCTATTCAACTTATTCATCACCAGATCTGTTTTGTCTTCGTTTAAAGAAAAATCACCCGCGGCATTTAAACTTGTCGAATTTGTCAACCCACTTTGCGTGGTATACGGCATAAATTTTTGGTCACCGACAATATATTGATAATTTGCTTGTACCGACTGCTGAGGTGTTAATTGATATTTTAAGCCGCCACCAGCGCCCCAGCTTACTTTCTTCACCGTGGCAGTTGCGACATCCGTAGATTTTTCATTAATAAAGCCTTGAGCAAGCGCCGTTAAAGGGCCTTGTTTAAAGGTATAGCGACCCGTTAAAGTTGGAAATGCCGAGACTCTCGAACCTGTATATTCCAAGGCTACTTTTAAATCATTATTGGCATCAATTTTCCAGTCATAGCGAATTTGAGGGGTCCGTGTATAAGAGGTTCCTACAAATTGCGTGTAATCGACAGCTTCGGTACGAGTTTCCATGTTAGACATGAGTGACCATGTTTGACCAAAGGTCCAGTCTTTATAGGTAAAAAATGCATGGCGAATACGGAATTTACCATCCCCCGTTCCCATGTTAGAGCTATCAAAGAAATCGGCTTCAATATTTCCAGTCACAGCTTTATTAGGACTATTAAAATAAACACCTAATCGGCTTGCATTAATCATGGCATCGGAACGTGCATGATTTGAACGTTTTTCACTTTCAAAAGGTGTTCGGTAAAGACTGCTGGTCGTTCTACCGCCCGAGTCTGGTGATGATTTAAAATCGACCGCTGCATCAATACGGGCAATACCGTAAACCTTAACGTTATCCGTCCAAGTGACCCACGAAGGAGCAACAGGCTTCTCTGTTACAGTCGCTTTAGTTTTTTCAATGTTCTCTTCAATCTTTACCTGTTTGACCTGTAAATTATTTTGAGTTTGTTTCTGAGCAGCAAGTTCTGCTTTTAATTTTTGCAGCTCGGTTTCTAGCAAATTAATTCTTTGTTCTGTGGTATCTGAAGAATTTGCAAAAATAGTCCCTGAAGCCGCAGCACAAGCTGCAGCTAAAATTAATTTTTTCATCTTTTAATCCTTAAAGAAGTGTTTTTCCGTGTGTATTTAGGCTACACGTGCATCGATTAGTTCACAGTCAGTGACTGCCTGTAATTCATCAAAAGTTAAGCCGTCTACCATTTCCTTGACGTAAGCTTTTTGGTCTTTGAGTTCAATAATGCATAAATCGGTATAAATACGGTTTACACACTGCTCACCCGTTATTGGATAGCTCAGTTCTTTTACAATTTTGGGCTCACCTTTTTTGGTGACATGTTCCATATAGACATAAATTGTTTTAGCGCCGACTGCCAAATCCATAGCACCGCCAACTGCGGGTACATCATCTGCTTTACCGGTATGCCAGTTTGCTAAGTCTCCATTTACCGCAACTTGGAATGCCCCAATCACACAAATGTCCAAATGACCGCCACGCATAATGTCAAACGAGTCACCATGATGCATAAAGCATCCACCATCTAATAAAGTGACAAGTTCTTTTCCGGCATTCACTAAGTCTTCATCTTCCTCACCCGGTTGTGGTGGTGGACCAAAAGCCAAGACACCATTTTCCGAATGTAAAAAGATTTCTTTGTCTTTTGGCAAAAATTTAGCAACGTTGGTCGGTAAGCCAATGCCTAAATTGACATAAGAACCTTCCGGAATGTCATTAGCAATGAGTTTGGCAATATCTTCACGAGAACGCTTTTGAACTGACATTAGATATCTCCTACTTTTACAACGTGCTGAACAAAAATTCCCGGTGTAATAATGCACTCTGGGTCAAGCGTTCCTAGCTCTACGGTATCATTCACTTGAACAATTGTGGTCTTAGAGGCTTTTGCCATAATTGGCCCAAAATTGCGGGCTGCTTTGCGGTAAGTTAAATTGCCCCAACGGTCGGCTTTATCGGCATAAATCAATGCAAAGTCAGCTTCAAGTGGATATTCAAGTACATAATTTTTACCGTTAATAATTCGTGTTTCTTTACCCTCGGCGACTTTGGTGCCATAGCCAGTCGGAGTAAAAATAGCACCTAAACCAGCCCCCGCTGCCTGAATCCGACATGCCAAATTACCTTGTGGAACCAGTTCTAACTCAATTTTTCCCGCACGATATAAGTCTTGAAAAACGGTTGATCCGGCAGATTTCGGAAATGAACAAATCATTTTTTTAACACAACCCGCAATAATGAGCTTAGTTAAACCACGATCACCAGAAGCCGCATTGTTATTTACAATGGTGAGTTCTTTTTTTCCTAAATCAATTAAGGCTTCAATTAATTCAGCAGGTTGCCCCGTCACACCGAACCCGCCTGTCATGATGGTTGCTCCATCAGGAATCGCTGTTAAAATTGGTTCAATGTCACTGGTGATTTTATTTATCATCTCACTTGTCCCTTTTCATCCTTAATTTAAGGTGACAGATTGATCTGTCACTCTGCCTTTTGCGGGTTAAATAGTCGGTCTTTAATAAATAACAATGGAATTACCCCGCAGATAAAATAAGCTGCAGCCATTACTAAAAGCCCTAAGCCAATAGAACCATGTTGTGATAGATAACCAATTGTTAATGGAGAGAAGATTGAAAGTACTTTGCCAATGTTATAAGCACCACCCACTGCCGAACCACGAATAGAAGTTGGGAAGCTCTCCGTCATGTAAGTGGCATTAATTGCGTATGGAATACCGTAAAGGAAACCGAAGAACAGCATCATCCATAAAATGTTGGTTGGTGTATTTAAATAAACAATAACTGGGATAAATAAGGCAGTCCCAATGGTTCCGAAGGCGAATACAGCACGGCGTCCTAATTTATCGGCAATAATTCCTGCAATCACTTTGGCGAACATCATAATCAGGAAAGTACCGACCATATACATGGCCATTTCTTTAAACTTGATGCCAAGATCAGACTCTAAATAAGCCGGTAACCAGTTACTTACACCGTAATAACCGAACTGCAATGCACCAGTACTAATAATCCAGAGAACAAACATGGTGCCATGCTTCTTGTCTCTTAGAATTTCAAGATATGGATTTTGACGTTTTTTAGGCTGGTTACTTTGAGCGACTTCTAACGCTTTTAATTGACGAGATTTTTTCCAAGACTCTGGTTCAGGTACACAAAAGTGCATCAAAATTGACAACACTACAGGAGTAATCGCAATCCAATACAGGAAACGCCAGCCATGTTCAGGAATAATATGTCCTGCTAATAAAGTCGCCAGCAAAGAACCCAACGTATAACCTGTCATGAGCGTAGCCAGAACAGTTGAGCGATGTTTGGTTGGCACCATTTCAGACATTAAAATATTACAAGCAATATAGAGCGCACCTAAGCCCATCGCTCCAAAAGTTCTTAAAACTGCAAATTGCATATAAGAATCAGCAAAACCCAGTGCACTAGTTAAAACTGAAGAATAAGCAATAAAGAATACAATGATGCGAACTCGCCCAAAACGGTCACACGCCCAACCACCAATCAGACCACCTATAGCCGATCCAAAAAGCGTTAAGCTACCTAGTGTTCCAGCTTGTACCCCCGTCAAATGAAATTCTGTTTTAAGACTGGTCAGGCTTAATGCCAAAAACCCTAAGTCTGCCCCATCACACAACAATGTTAAAAAAGCGAATATAAATGCGGTAATCCAAATTTTTTTTGGTGTCTGGATAGCTTCACTGCTAGCCGTATTTTGTATAACTGTTTCTGTTGTCATATCCATATCCTCAGAAGGAACATGAGGCATCCCATGCCTCATGGCATTTGATTTTTTATTAGGCTGTAGCTTCCCTAATCATATTTTTGGCAATAATAATTTGTTGAACTTGTGTGGTTCCTTCATAGAGACGGAACAAACGGACATCGCGATAAAAACGTTCAATGGCATATTCACTTATATAGCCTGCTCCACCGTGAATCTGTACACAGCGGTCGGCAACGCGGCCACACATTTCGGTCGCAAACATTTTTGCGCAAGATGCTTCCGTACTAATGTTTTCGCCATTATCACGGCGGCGGGCTGCATCTAGGACCATACATTTAGCCGCATAAATCTCGGCTTTTGAGTCAGCAAGCATGGCTTGAATCAGCTGGAAGTTTGCAATAGGTTGACCAAATTGCTTACGTTCAATCGCATAGTGCAATGCATCGTTTAACATGCGCTCAGCAACACCCACACTATAGGCACCAATGTGCAAGCGACCTTTATCAAGTACTTTCATGGCCGTTTTAAAACCGACACCTTCTACCCCACCAATCAATGCAGAAGCAGGTACACGGCAGTTATCAAAAATTACATCACAGGTGTGTGAGCCTTTTTGTCCCATTTTTTGGTCAATTTTTCCCAATGTAATACCTGGGGTATTGGCCTCAACTAAAAAAGCTGAAATACCGCCTGACCCTTTAATTTCAGGATTGGTTCGCGCCATTACGGTGAAAGTTGCAGCGTGAGGTGCATTGGTAATAAAACGTTTGGTACCGTTTAATACATAAAAATCGCCATCTTTTACGGCACTAGTTTTTAAAGAAGCCGCATCAGAACCAGATTCAGGCTCGGTTAAACAAAATGAACCAATAATTTCGCCACTTGCGTAACGAGGTAAATATTTTTGCTTTTGCTCTTCTGTGCCATCAATCAAAATTGCACTTGAGCCAATCCCGTTATTGGTACCAATTAAAGAACGAAAAGCCGGTGAAGTTTGTCCAAGTTCAAATGCAACTCTGACTTCCTCTTCCATGGTAATGCCTAGGCCACCATATTCTTCGGGAATTGTGAGACCGAACAAACCTAGCTCACGCATTTGCTGCACAATGTCATCCGGAATTTTGTCTTTTTCTACCACTTCGTTTTCACGAGGGATCAATTCATTTTTTACAAAATCTCGAATTGTTGAAAGTAACTGCTCCAACATCCCTTCATCACGGATCATCTGTGATCTCCCTTTTTATGTATTTCCATCGTATCCATCAGCCATCTCCAGCTTGTCTGGATACCATGTTTTAAATCTTGTTTACTGCGGATGTGTTTCATAGTACGAGAACGAAAATACAAATTTCAAGCTTTTTTGAAAATTAATTTCGTTAAACGAAATTTAAAAATACACCATTACGAAATATCAAATACTTAGCTTATTTAATAAATCCTAATTGCTTTAATGGACTAAATAAGACTTGAAATAAATTCCAAAATAAGCATCATAAAAGGAATATAGTTTTGATATGCGAAACAAGGAATTCAAAAATGAGTATATTAACAGGGAATAATTTCGTAGAAGTCGACTTTTCTATTCAAAAAATAGCGATTGTAAAAATTAACCGACCTGAAGCAAAAAATGCACTGAATACAGAGGTTCGCAAACAATTAGCACAAGCTTTTACCGAATTAAGTTTTAACGATGAGATCAATGCAGTTGTGCTCACAGGTGGCGAAGAAGTCTTTGCCGCAGGTGCAGATTTAAAAGAAATGGCAACTGCTACCTCAACAGAAATGTTATTGCGTCATACCGAACGTTATTGGAATGCGATTGCTCAGTGCCCTAAACCCGTGATTGCTGCTGTAAATGGTTATGCATTAGGGGGTGGCTGCGAACTTGCAATGCACGCTGATATTATTATTGCAGGTAAAGGCGCAACCTTTGGTCAACCGGAAATTAAAGTCGGTTTAATGCCAGGTGCTGGTGGAACACAACGTTTATTCCGTGCGGTTGGTAAATTTCATGCCATGCGCATGATTATGACGGGTGCTATGGTGAAAGCCGAAGAAGCTTATATCATCGGTCTTGTTTCACAAGTCACAGAAGACGACCAAACCATTCCAACTGCGATTCAAATGGCACAAAGCCTCGCAAAAATGCCTCCTATTGCCCTGCAACAAATTAAAGAAGTTGCACTCATGAGCGAAGACGTGCCATTAAATGCAGGCTTAACTCTAGAACGAAAATCATTCCAGTTACTGTTTTCTACCGAAGATAAAAATGAAGGCGTTCAAGCTTTTATTGAAAAACGTAAACCGTCTTATCAAGGTAAATAATTTAAAACGATAAAAAATAAAGGAATGAAAATGAGTAGAAAAGTATTAATTAGTGCAGGTGGTTCAGGGATTGGACGATGCATTGCTGAAGTTTTTTTAAACAATCATGATGAAGTTTTCGTTTGTGATATTAGTGCTAAAAGCCTAGAACAATTTCAACAAGATTATCCTAAGCTGCATGTACATACGTGTGATTTGGCTGATCATGAGCAAATTAAACTCATGTTTAATCAAGCAATTCAGAAACTTGGTGGTATTGATATTTTAGTCAATAACACCGGTATCTCCGGCCCAACTGTTGCCGCAGATGAACTAAGTTTTGATGATTGGAACACGGTGATTAATTTAAACCTGAATAGCACTTTTTTAATTACCCAGTTAACCATTCCCTATTTAAAGAAAGCGCAGGCAGGCGTGATTATTAATATGTCGTCTATTGCTGGCCGCTTAGGTTATCCATACCGATTGGCTTATTCCACTTCAAAATGGGGGCTGATTGGTTTTACCAAAACGCTTTCTATGGAACTCGGTGCAGACAATATTCGAGTTAACGCTATTCTTCCGGGTGCGGTAGATGGTGATCGAGTTCAACGTGTATTACAAGCCCGTGCTGATGTAGCCCATACCTCACTTGAAGAAGTGACTCAAAACGCACTGAAAAATCAGTCGCTCAAATATTTTGTAAATCCAAAGCATATTGCAGATTTATGCCTATTTATAGCTTCAGATAGCGGACGCTCTATTTCAGGTCAAATCTTACCAATTGATGGTGATAAACAATGCTTAAGCTAAATCACCAAGCCCTATTTTTCCGTTTAATTTCAAATATAGATTAATTATCAGGATGATCGACATGACTTATGATATTAAAAGCATGGCTGTGATTGGTGTCGGTATTATGGGCAGTGGCATTGCTCAAATTGCTGCACAGTCAGGTCATACCACTTATTTATATGATGCCAAAGCAGGCGCAGCAGAACAGGCTAAAGAAAAACTAGCTGCCACATTTCAAAAGTTAGTCGATAAAAATAAAATTACATCTGAGCAAGCAGCAGCGGCAAATAACCATTTAATTGTTGCTCAGCAAATTGACGATTTAAAAAATTGCGACCTGATTGTAGAAGCAATTGTTGAACGCCTCGATATCAAACAAAGTTTGATGCAACAGCTTGAAGACATTGTTTCAGAAAACACCATTTTAGCCTCAAACACCTCTTCTCTTTCTATTACAGCCATTGCGGCAAACTGCAAAAAACCTGAACGTGTTGTGGGTTATCACTTTTTTAATCCAGTTCCACTTATGAAAGTGGTCGAAGTCATTCGTGGTTTAAAAACCGACCCACTTATTATTGATGCCTTAAACGATCTGTCTCGTGCATTTGGTCATCGTCCTGTTGTTGCGAAGGACACCCCTGGATTTATTATTAATCACGCTGGCCGAGCTTATGGAACAGAAGCGCTCAAAATTTTAAACGAAAACGTCTGTGATATCAGCGAAATTGACCGAATTTTACGTGACGGCGTTGGTTTTAGAATGGGTCCTTTTGAATTACTCGATTTAACAGGTCTTGATGTTTCTCATCCTGTGATGGAGTCGATTTATCATCAGTATTATGAAGAAGCCCGCTACAAACCAAACCCGCTGACCAAGCAAATGCTAGACGCCAAGCAACTCGGACGTAAGGTTAATCAAGGTTTTTATAACTATGAAACTGGTTCAAAAACAGGTGAACAACCTGCCAAGTTTGTAGAGCGTTTAGCGCAATATCCAAAAGTTTGGATTGCGGCAGATTTCTTAGACGATAAAAAACAGCTCGAAGATTATTTAACTCAGCAAAATATTGCTCTAGACATCGACCCCGAACCCCAAACAGATAGTTTATGTTTACTCGCTTGCTACGGTGAAGACACAACCCAAGCGGCGATCCGCCTAGGGATTAACCCAGAACAAGCTGTTGCTATCGACATGCTTTATGGCATTGCAAAGCACCGCACCTTGATGCCTTCACTTATTACAAAATCTGAATACCGACAAGCCGCTCACTCTATTTTCAATTTAGATGGAAATCTGGTCAGCATGATTAATGAAAGTATTGGCTTTGTTGCTCAGCGTGTTTTAGCGATGGTGATTAATCTAGGCTGTGATATTGCCCAGCAAAATGTTGCCACGGTAGATGACATTAATGCTGCAGTACGTCTTGGCTTAGGTTATCCATTTGGCCCAATTGAATGGGGCGATCAAGTCGGCAGCGAAAAAATCTTACTCATTCTGAACCGTATAACAGCACTTACGCATGACCCGCGCTATCGCCCTAGCCCATGGTTACAGCGTCGAGTCGCACTTCATTTACCTCTTACTTTTACTTACGAGTCTTGAAAAGGAATTTCTCAATGTTAAATGCATATATTTATGATGGTTTACGTAGTCCATTTGGTCGTCATGCAGGTGAACTTGCCTCAATTCGTCCTGATGATTTAGCTGCAACTGTCATTCAAAAGTTGCTTGAAAAAACTGGTGTACCGGGCGCAGATATTGAAGATGTGATTTTAGGCGACACCAACCAAGCGGGTGAAGATAGTCGTAATGTAGCGAGAAATGCCCTGTTACTTGCAGGTTTACCTGTCACTGTACCGGGCCAGACGGTAAACCGCCTATGTGCGAGTGGTTTAGGTGCAGTAATTGATTCAGCACGCGCTATTACTTGTGGTGAAGGTGAGCTCTATATCGCAGGTGGTGTAGAAAGTATGTCTCGCGCACCTTTTGTAATGGGTAAAGCCGAAAGTGCTTATAGCCGTGATGCAAAAATTTATGACACCACCATTGGATCTCGTTTTCCAAATAAAAAAATTATTGCTCAGTACGGCGGACATTCAATGCCTGAAACTGGTGATAACGTCGCAGCCGACTTTGGTATTAGCCGCGAGCAAGCTGACTTATTTGCAGCCCAATCACAAGCCAAATATCAAAAAGCCAAAGAAGAAGGTTTCTTTGCCGATGAAATTACTCCAATTGAGGTTTTTCAAGGCAAAAAATTGCCGCCTAAACTCGTTTCAGAAGATGAACACCCTCGCCCAAGCTCAACTGTTGAAGCACTCACAAAGTTAAAACCTCTATTTGAAGGTGGTGTGGTCACTGCGGGTAATGCCTCAGGGATTAATGACGGTGCAGCAGCCCTCTTGATTGGTTCAGAAGCAGCAGGACAAAAATATGGCTTAAAACCAATGGCAAAAATTTTATCAGCCGCGGCTGCGGGTATTGAACCGCGCATTATGGGTGCTGGCCCGATCGAAGCTATTAAAAAAGCAGTTGCGCGTGCTGGTCTTACTTTAGATGACATGGATATTATTGAAATTAATGAAGCCTTTGCATCACAGGTTTTATCTTGTTTAAAAGGCTTAAATGTTGATTTTAATGACCCACGTGTAAACCCAAACGGTGGTGCGATTGCAGTTGGTCATCCACTTGGTGCATCTGGCGCTCGTCTTAGCTTAACAGTAGCACGCGAGCTAATTCGTCGTAAAAAGAAATATGCCGTGGTGAGCCTATGTATTGGTGTAGGTCAAGGTCTTGCAATGGTGATTGAAAACGTTTCATAAACTGCACCAGATATCCATTCATCACAACAGCGCAGTGATGAATGGATTTATTTTGCAGAGCGAAATATAATGGCAAAACTATTGCTTTAATTATATTTGAGGATCGAATGTCTCAAAACACGGAAACTGAAAAACCAATAAATTTTGATGAGATACGTTTAGATCCTATTTCGCATATACATCGGGAAAATAACCCACAATTTATTGCTTCTTTAGCACGCGGTTTAGAACTTTTAAGATGCTTTTCTGCAAATAATCAGGTGCTTGGTAACCAAGAATTAGCAAAAATGACAGGTTTACCTAAACCGACCATTGCACGTATTACCAATACCCTTGTGTCATTAGGTTATTTAAAACAATTGCCTAACTCGACCAAATACACACTAGATATTGGTGTCTTATCTTTAGGATACGCAGCATTATCTAACATTTCGATTCGCAGTATTGCTCATCAATATATGGAAGAGATGAGTCAGTATGTTCAAGCACCTGTAGCGATGGCAACGCGTGACCGTTTGAATATGGTGTATATCGATGTTGTGCAAATTGAAACTGCATTAAATATGCGTCGTCCAATTGGTTCTACTTTGCCAATTCATAGTAGTTCAATGGGCCGAGCATGCTTAGCTGCCACCCCTGAACGTGAACGCAACTTTCTACTCGATGCGTTGAAACAAAAGAATCCCGAAAACTGGCCAGCTATAAAACGTTCTTTAGAGCGAGCTTTCCGTGATTACCAAGATTATGGATATTGTTTGTCTTTAGGCGAGTGGCATAAAGAAGTGAACTCGGTGGCTGTACCTTTAGTCAGCTCCAAACATGGTCTTTATGTTTTTAACTGTGGTGCGCCAAGTTTTCATTTAAATCCCGAAAAACTTGAAGGTGAAATTGGACCACGTTTAATCCATATGGTGCACAATATTCAAGATGCTTTGAATGAAACGCACTGACAACCGTACTTAGAAAAGTAATGGTTGTGATGGTTAAAGTTCCTCTTTCATTATGACTAAGGCATGATGAAAAACGCACTCTATACCCCAACCATTATTTTAATGGCGATTGCCGCAGGCATTTGTACAGGCGGAAATTATTTTAGTCAGCCACTTATTCACTCAATTAGTGTAAGCCTAAATTTAACCGAAACAACTACAGCGTGGGTGCCAACTCTAGCCCAAATCACCTACGCATGTGGCTTACTCTTTTTAATGCCGTTGGGCGATATAATAGAAAAGCGCAAGCTGCTATTTATCTTTATGTTATTGGCTTCAAGTGGATTAATTATTAGCGGTTTTTCGCACAACATCTATCTTTTACTGCTTGGTACTGTCATTACTGGCCTATTTTCAAGTTCAGCCCAACTGTTATTACCTCTTGCTGCAAGTCTGGTTCCGATTCAACAAAGCGGTCGTGTGGTTGGTTTTTTACTGAGCGGACTAATGATGGGTGTTTTACTCGCCCGTTCCCTTTCAGGGCTGATGTCTACGCTTTTTGCATGGAACATTATTTATCTGGTCAGTGGTTTTCTATTACTTATTATTGCCTTTATTTTGCACCGTAATATCGGATTATTCCCACCGACTAAATCTGAAAACTATGCAAAAACCATCCGCTCACTTCCGCAGATTTTTATTCAAAATCGACGTTTAAGGACTAGAACTTATATTGGTGGTTTTACATTTGCTTGTGTGAGTTTAACCTTTACCACCATGTCGTTGCTTTTAGCTCCAGCGCCCTATTTTTTTAGCGATTTTACCATTGGGCTTTTCAGTTTTGTTGGCGTGTTAGGAACGTTCGTTGCCAATTTCTCAGGCAAATTTATTGACCAAGGCTATATCCACAAAATTTCAATTTATTGTGGCGTCGGGCTTATTGTAAGTTGGATTCTTTTTTCACTTTTACCCTACCATTTCGCCTTTTATATTATTGCCTTACTCATTCTCTACGCTTCACTTTCTGCTGTTCATGTCACCAACCAAAGTATCGTATTTAAACTTAATCAAGAATTACGCTCACGGTTTAATGCGGTTTATATGACAGGTTACTTTGCTGGCGGCGCATTAGGCACAACAGCGGGAAGCTATGCTTGGAAACACTACGGATGGATGGGTGTCTGTATTTTAGGCTTAATTTTTGCCGTTTTATGTCTTTATTATTGTGTGAGTGATGCAAAAAATCAGCACTATTAAAACTTGTGCTGATCTTATATAAATTAGACTAATAATGAGTTATAGAAGCTAGGATAAATCTATAAAAGTCCTAATAAGCGTCCGCGAATAATATCTTCTGCATCTTTGACAATTCGACTAACCAATTCATCGCATGTCGGAATATCATGAATCAAGCTTGCGACCAAACCGCATGACCATGCACCTGCATTAACATCACCATCAATCATGACTTTTGGATAAACACCAGCAACTTCTTCAATAATATCTTCAAATTTAATGTTATCGCCGAGTGCTTTTTCTTTTGCCACGATTTTTTCTACAGCAGCATTATTCATAACACGTTCAGTATTTCGCAAAGCACGCATAATTAAACGTGTATCTCGCTCGGTTGCATTTAAAATCGCCTGTTTCACATTTGCATGTACAGGAGCTTCCTGAGTCGCAATAAAACGCGTTCCCATATTAATTCCATCGGCTCCCATCGCTAAAGCAGCGGCGAGTGAGCGTCCATCTGCCATTCCACCTGAGGCAACAAACGGGATTTCTAATGCATCAGCAGCTAAAGGCAATAAAATCATATTTGGCACGTCATCTTCACCAGGATGCCCACCACACTCGAAACCATCTACAGAAACTGCATCGCACCCAATTTGCTGAGCTTTTAAGCTATGTCGAACCGAAGTACATTTGTGAATTACTTTAATACCAGCAGCCTTTAAATAAGGCATGACCTGTTCGGGATTACGCCCCGCTGTTTCCACAATCTTTACGCCACCTTTAATAATTGCTTCTACAAAACCCGGATAATCAGGAGTATTCACGGTAGGCAAAAAAGTTAAATTTACCCCGAAAGGCTTATCGGTCATTTCTCGGCAACGTGCAATTTCTTTTGCCAAATTTTCAGGCGTACGCTGAGTCAGGCCAGTGATAATGCCTAAACCGCCCGCGTTTGAAACCGCAGCTGCCAGCTCTGCAAAACCCACATAATGCATACCGCCTTGAATAATTGGGTGCTCGATTTCAAATAATTCTGTAATTTTGGTCTTCATATTATTTCCACTCAATGTTTTATAGCTAGCTTCTCACTTCCTTAGCAGAGCTAGATGCTTATTTACGCATAAATCCTGTCTTCATTTAAAGTGATTTAAGGTTAAATTTCACAATACAAAATTTTATACCACAATATAAAACAAAATAATTGATAACGGAATTATTTTTCGATAGCATCATTTTAATAGGTTTAAATTTTAAACGGAAAGTTATTTAAAGGAATGAATAATGCAGCAGGACAATAGAACTCAAAACGAGCTTAAAACAGGCACAATTCATGAATTTTTTGATAGAAATATACTAACGCTCACCATGAGTAATCCAACTAAAAAGAATGCAATTAACTATGAAATGTATGCGACTCTAAGTCAGGCATTAGATGAGGCTGCAACTAACCAAGACGTTCACGTGGTTATACTGACTGGTGAGGGAGCTGTATTTACCAGTGGCAATGATGTCAACGCATTCGAAACACGCGATACAACCAGTTCCGAACCACCTGCTTCCATTGTCTTCTTAAAAAGCTTAGCAACGTTTCCAAAACCGATTATTGCCAAAGTAAATGGTGTGGCAATTGGTATTGGTAGTACCATGCTTCTACACTGTGACCTTGTGTATGCAAGCCAAAACTCTATTTTTCAGTTTCCCTTTGTGAACTTAGGACTTGTACCTGAAGCCGGTTCAAGTTACATCTTGCCAAGATTATTAGGCTTTGCTCATGCTTCTGAAATTATTTTACTGGGTGAAAAATTTTCGGCAGACCAAGCAAAAAATTATGGTCTAATAAATGAAATATTTGAGGCAACTGAGCTGGATCAAGTAGTTGAAGAAGTGGCAATTAAACTGGCTCACAAACCAAGCCAAGCCTTACAACTGAGTAAAAAATTACTAAGAGATATGCCAATTGATGATCTACTCAATCGTATTGATCATGAGTCGACTATTTTCTCACATTGTTTGCAAGGTTCCGAGTTTAAAGAAGCATTAAATGCTTTCAAAGAAAAAAGAAAACCGAACTTTCACAAGCAAACAGCTTAAAGTTCGCGTACTAAAAAGCCAGCCTTGGAAATTATTGCTGGCTTTTATAAATAAATCAGATAGGTTTAGCTAATCTCAGTGCGAATATTATTCACCATGTGTAAAAGACGTGGTGCAATATCTTCTTCAAGCTTTTCACGGTTCATAATAAAACTTGGACCGCCACAGTTAAATACCAGTAAACCATGTTGTTCATGAACGAGTGGAACAGCAACTGAATTGACATCTTTATGCCATTCACCGATCGAAAAACAATATCCAAAATCTTGATAGTCTTTAAAAGCTTTGTCTAGATCACGGTTAATTTTGATCCAGTCTTCTTTATGTTTGCTACGAATGGCATCTAGCAGAAACTCTCTTTCATCTTCAGGCATAGCTGCTAAACATGCACGCCCCATCGAACTTAAATGAATCGGTAAATAGGTTCCAACTTGGCGGCGCATGGTCATATTGCCTTTACCTTGTACCACATCAAGATAAATCATATTCAGTCGATCGCGTGTTGCCATGGCAACAGCAGCGCCAGCATAGTCTGCCAAATTTTTCATATATGGATGAGCAATAGAGCGAATCGACACGTTAGATAGCATGGAATAACCAAATGCAAGAACACCCACTGAAAGCTGGAATTTGCTTGAGTTTGGTACTTGTTTGATATAACCCAAACGCGACAAGGTATGTGTAAGGCGAGTAATGGTTGGTTTTGGCAAACCTGTCATCTGAGCAAGCTCTTGGTTGCCCAAATGCTGATGCTTAGGTGTAAAACAACGTAATAGTTCTAAACCACGTGCTAATGCAGTAATAAATTGGCGATCATTTTCATCCTGCATGTCTTCAATCGGATGTAATAATTCATGCCTTAACGGCGCTAATAATTTTTCTGTTTGCTCTGCATCTACTGCATCATTCATTGTCATACCAATCCATATTTTGTTTCGCACTGCGAAAATTATAATCTATTTTTTCTATAAATAGCAAAAGAGCAAACATCCTAGTCTGCCTCTAAAACATAATTTCATTTAACTCGTTAAAGCAAAAGGTTAAATATTTTATTTTCTGTTTTTAAATATAATTTTAACCTTCCGCTTTAAGCCACTTATCCAATTACGCCCTTTTCTTTAAGCTCAGCTAGTTTTTCTGCAGAAACTACTCGACCTAAAACCGCCTGAGTATGTTCTCCTAATAGCGGCGGTGCTGTTTTGTACTCAACAGGTGTTCTAGAGAGTTTGATTGGTGACCCAATGACCTTCAATTTTTCACGTTGAGGATGATTCATTTCGACCAGCATTTCTCGTGCTATCACTTGCGGCTCTTGAAAAGCTTGTTCCAAGTTATTAATCACACCAACTGGAACTTTAGCAGCGTAGATTGCATCTACCCATTCATCTGCCGTTTTAGTTAAAAAGTGTTTTGATAAAATCCCGATAATTTCCTCACGGTGTTTAATTCGGTCTGCATTTCGGGCAAAACGTGCATCATTTGGTAAATCGGGTAACCCAATACTTCTACAAAGCTGAATAAACTGAGTGTCATTTCCACATGCAATAATAAAATCACGATCAGCAGCTTTGAACACTTGATAAGGCACAATATTGGCGTGTGCATTACCATAACGCTTCGGGATATTACCCGATGACAAATAATTCATTCCCTGATTTGCCATTGTGGCAATTTGAACATCAAGCAAAGCCATATCAATGTATTGGCCTAAACCCGTTATATGGCGATTAAGTAAAGCAGCCTGTATGGCAATCGTAGAATAAAGACCTGTGGCTAAATCGGAAAATGCGACCCCTACTTTTTGTGGACCACCACCCGGCAAATCGTCACGTTCACCCGTGACTGACATGAGGCCGCCCATGCCTTGAATAATAAAGTCATAACCGGGTTCTTCTGCTCTTGGGCCAGTTTGACCAAAGCCTGTAATCGAGCAATACACCAGTTTAGGGTTAATGGCAGATAAAGACTCATAGTCCAAACCATACTTTTTCAAAGAACCCGCTTTGTAGTTTTCAATCACGACATCGGTGTCTTGAATGAGGGCTTTAATTAGCTCTTGTCCATCAGAACTGGCAATATCGATAGCAACCGATAACTTATTGCGGTTGGTAGACTGATAATACGCAGCTTCTTGAGTGTCTTGGCCTGAGTCATTTTTCATCCAAGGTGGCCCCCAAGAACGAGTATCATCACCTACTTTCGGTCTTTCAATTTTGATTACTTCTGCACCCAAGTCTGCAAGAATCTGCCCACACCAAGGTCCAGCCAATACCCGACTTAAGTCAAGCACCCGAATTCCATTTAAAGCACCCATCTTCATCCCACTATATTTTGTGACTCATTTCCTATTGGAAAATTTATCCATTTAAAATTTCGCATAGCGATATATATTTTTAATATACACAGCTCATTTTAAAAATCAAACTTTAATTTTCCACTAAAAATAATGATTTTTTATAAGAAAATATAGCTTAAATAAATCAATAAATTAGCCAAACATATAACAATAACACAGTATCGCATTGCGAAATTAATTTTCAAAATATATTGTTTTACGTTCATCCTTTGATTACTATCGCTTCAAATATTGGTGATTTTACGAACATCACATTGATGTTTTTTGCATGTAGTAAAAGGACAAGACTATGATTCGAGATCAGGAAACCTTAGATCAACTTGTTGATATGATTCGACAATTTGTTGAAGGTGTATTAATTCCTCATGAGAATGAAGTCGCTGAAACGGATGAAATTCCTCAAGACATCGTTGAACAAATGAAAGCTCTTGGATTATTTGGTTTAACCATTCCTGAAGAGTACGAAGGGCTTGGCCTAACAATGGAAGAAGAGGTCTATGTCGCTTTTGAATTAGGTCGTACCTCTCCTGCTTTTCGCTCTCTGATTGGAACCAATAATGGCATTGGTTCAAGTGGCCTGATTATTGACGGGACCGAAGCACAAAAATCATTTTTCTTGCCACGCTTAGCTCGCGGTGAAGTGATCAGTTCTTTTTGCTTAACCGAACCGGATGCAGGCTCGGATGCAGCTTCTTTAAAAACCAATGCAGTAAAAGATGGCGATTTTTATGTGTTAAACGGCACTAAACGCTTTATTACCAATGCGCCCCATGCTGGCGTATTTACAGTCATGGCACGTACAAATTCTGATATTAAAGGTGCTGGTGGTATTTCTGCGTTTATTGTCGACAGTCAAACCTCAGGCATTTCTCTTGGTAAACGCGATAAAAAAATGGGGCAAAAAGGCGCCCATACTTGTGATGTGATTTTTGAAAATTGCCGTGTACCTGCTTCTGCACTCATTGGTGGTGTGGAAGGTGTCGGTTTTAAAACCGCCATGAAAGTACTCGATAAAGGCCGTTTGCATATTGCTGCTTTAAGTGTCGGCGCAGCCACCAGAATGCTAGACGACTCTTTAAATTACGCCATCGAACGCAAGCAGTTTGGACAACCTATTGCCGAATTTCAACTCATTCAAGCCATGCTTGCTGACTCAAAAGCCGAAATTTACGCTGCTAAATGTATGGTCTTAGACGCTGCGCGCCTACGCGATGCCGGACATAACGTTAGCACTGAAGCTTCATGCGCAAAAATGTTTGCGACCGAAATGTGTGGTCGTGTCGCCGATCGCTGCGTACAAATTCACGGCGGTGCAGGTTACATCAGTGAATATGCCATTGAACGTTTTTATCGAGATGTTCGTTTGTTCCGCCTCTATGAAGGGACCACTCAAATTCAACAAGTGATTATTGCCCGAAACATGATTCGCGCTGCGTCTTAATCAAATTTTAAGCACTTTAAAACGACTTGAAGTGCTTTCAATCAAATGTAGGTAATGGATTATGGCTACAAATTACAAAGAAGGTCTTTCTCGTATACAGCCTCATACGTGGAAAATAGCATTCATTTTTGCCTTTCTGGCCCTATTGGTAGATGGTGCAGATTTGATGCTGCTGTCTTATAGCTTAAATAGTATTAAGGCAGATTTTGGATTAAGTTCGGTACAAGCAGGTATGCTTGGCAGTTTTACATTAGCAGGTATGGCTGTTGGTGGCATTTTTGGGGGATGGGCATGCGATAAATTTGGGCGTGTGCGCATTGTGGTTATTTCTATTTTAATTTTCTCACTTCTCACCTGTGGCTTAGGTTTTACTCAAAGCTTTCTTCAATTTGGTATTTTAAGATTTTTTGCGTCACTGGGTTTGGGTTCACTCTATATCGCCTGTAATACCCTCATGGCCGAATATGTCCCAACACGTTACCGTACAACAGTCCTTGGAACCTTACAAGCTGGCTGGACTGTTGGATATATTGTTGCGACTTTACTTGCTGGCTGGATTATTCCTGATCATGGCTGGCGTATGCTGTTTTATGTTGCCATTATTCCTGTTGTTATTGCTGTTCTCATGCATATTCTGGTACCCGAACCAGAAGCATGGCAAAAGTCTCGACTACAACAACCTGTTTTGGCGCAAAACGCTCCGAAAACTTCAGCATTTAAGCTTATTTTCCAAGATAAACGAAACCGTAATATGTTTATCTTGTGGGCATTAACCGCGGGCTTCTTACAGTTTGGCTACTATGGCGTAAATAACTGGATGCCCTCATATCTAGAAAGTGAACTGGGTATGAAGTTCAAGGAAATGACAGCTTATATGGTAGGTACATATACCGCCATGATTTTAGGTAAAGTCCTTGCAGGCATGATGGCTGATAAATTAGGACGTCGCTTTACCTACGCATTCGGTGCAATCGGTACTGCTATTTTCTTACCCCTGATTGTTTTTTATAACTCGCCAAGCAATATTCTCTATTTACTCATCACCTTCGGCTTCCTCTATGGCATCCCTTATGGCGTAAATGCAACCTATATGACTGAAAGCTTTGCGACAGCTATTCGCGGTACAGCCATTGGCGGCGCGTATAATGTTGGACGTTTAGGCGCTGCATTAGCTCCTGCAACTATCGGCTTCTTAGCATCCGGCGGATCTATTGGTTTAGGTTTTGTCGTGATGGGTGCAGCTTACCTGATTTGTGGTGTGATCCCTGCTCTATTCATTAAAGAAAAAATATACGACCCACAAAAGTCGTAAAGAGATTCATTACATATATCTATATGTGGTGATGGAACTAACTATTGGAGCATATGTTTAGATAGTTAGAGAAAAATAGGAGTTTAATCCGCAAGGTTGCTCCTTCTTTTCAAATATGTGGAGTTTATTACTCTTCATTTTAATTTTTTAGGTAAGCTTAGCTCCCAAGGGAGCTAAGCTTAAAAATATATTGATCTAAACTATATTTAAGGTCGTTCACCCTGTCCTAACCGGCGTTCAATATCATCTAAAACATTTGGCAAGTCTGCGACACTATCAATCACATAGTGAGCACCTGACGCATTCATTTTTCGATAGGCCTTATCTTTTAACACAATCTGTTCATCAGCCGATAATGCACTCCACTCTTCATAACTTAAACCGACCTCATTGCCGCTAATCGCAAGTCCTACGGTCCAGCATCCCGCATTTAAACCTTCATCAATACCCACCACGGTATCATCCACTTTTACAACAGTTTTGATGTCTGATACATCAAGTTGAATTAAGTTTTTCCATAACATTTCAGGATACGGACGACCAAATTTCACGTCACTGGCAGTAACAATACAGTCCGGTCGATAGCCCTGATCGGCAGCATCTTTAACCAATCGCCCAATCATCATTGATGCATAGCCTGTGTTACTGCCAATTTTTGCACCGCGACCTTTAATATTTTCAAAAGTCGCCAATGCACCCGGAATTAAAGCAGAACATGTGGGAATCGATTTTAATTGGTAAGGAATAAAGTCTTTATATAAACGGTCAATATCTGCCTCTGTTGCAGGCTGCCCATATACCTCCTGCCATGCTGCTGCTACGCGCGGCATTTTTAAAACGGCAGCAATATGGTCACGTTTTTCCAAACCCATTGGTGCACGAGCTTCTTCAACCGTAATTTCAACTTTGTTGTCTTTAAATAAAGCCATAAAAGCCAAGATGGGTGCGCGTGAGCCAAAATCTACAGTTGTTCCAGCCCAGTCAAAAACAACAGCCTGAATTTGTGTATTGTTCGTCTTCATAATGTATTACCTTCAATGCTAATGATTTAATAAAAATTATGCTGGTACAACTTGGTTTAAGTGGCTTTCGCAGTAACTCGCAATTGCAGCAAGAAGCCCTTCAATGTCATGAACATAAACTTCGCCAATATTGCCAATACGGAAACAGTTAAGATCGGTGACTTTGCCCGGATAAATCACATAGCCTGATTTTTTCAAAGTTTGGTAAAAGGTCTGAAAGCTAAATGTTTCATCTGTCGGGTAAAGGAATGTCGTGATAATTGGTGATTGAGGTGCTTGATTGCCTAATACCAATTCAAAACCAAGCTGTTGCATACCTTGCGATAATGTTTGCTGGTTTTGTAAATATCGTTGATAACGTGCAGCTACTCCGCCCTCTGCCTCTAGTTCAAGTAATGCTTGATAAAATGCACGTACTACATGGGTTGGCGAGGTAAAGCGCCATTTACCGTTATGTTGTTCCATGGTATTCCACTGGTCATATAAATCGAGGCTGACCGAACGTGCCAAACCTTTACACGCTTCTAGGCAATCACGTTTCGCCAAAATAAAACCAAAACCCGGCACACCTTGAATACACTTATTCGCACTTGAAATCAGAAAATCAATTTCAAGCTCCGCGATATCCATTGGCACACCGCCAAATGAACTCATCGCATCTACAATCCAGATTTTCCCTGCCGATTTAACTAAACGGCCAATGTCTTGAATCGGGTTTAGAATTCCCGTGGTGGTTTCACAGTGCACACAAGCAACATGGCTAATGGTTTTATCTTGTAAAACGCGCTCAATCTCTTGTAAATCTGGTGTTTGAGTTTCTAAATAGTTCAGCTCTATCACTTCAATATTTAAGCAACGCGCCATTTGCACCATACGTGCACCATAAGCGCCATTATTAATGATCAAGATTTTGCCATCACGTGGAATAGCAGAACCAAGCACAGACTCCACCGCAAAACTTCCACTGCCTTGCATTAACACAGCCCTATATTTTTCAGGTTGACTGGTTGCTAAGTTGACCAGTCGAGAGCGGATATCTTGTACAAGCGAATTATATTCTTGGTCCCAAGTACACCAGTCTTTTTGCATGGCACGGCGGACCGTTGCAGAAGTTGATAATGGACCTGGTGTCAAAAGCAGATATTTGTTTTCTAAATCCATATCGAGTTGTGTTTGCATGTTCATAAGATTACTCGTTTCGTTCACGTTAATTTCAATATACACCAATCTGGTTTAAACCAGATGACAAACTAGTAAATATTTTGTTCTAATATTTCTTTCATAAATCCAGCCCCTGTGGTCATGCCTTTGCCAGCAATCCCACTCACCAGAAAAATGTTCTTTTCAGCTTCAGTGACACAGGCCAGCTCATGTTCATGGGTGAGGTAATAACCATTCCAACGCTTTTGAATCGGAGGTAAGGTCAGCCCCAGTTTTTCGTGGCAGTAGGCTTGAATAAATTGATTAATGTCTTCGCGTTGCTCAAATTGAGGCGCTTCATCAAGCGGATGGTATTCGTGACTATCACCTATGATGAGTTCACCAAATTCGTTTTGTTTAATCAGAATATGAATCCCAAATTCTTTAACAAACCCTCGTTGTGACGCTTTAACCAGCTCTGCATGACTAGGGCAAATTTCAAAGGCTGGATAGCGCGAAATCGACAAACCTGAATAAAGAGAAGCGTTTAATTTTTGTTGAAATGGTTGAGTCAGGGCCATTTGTAAGCCACAACGTTTCAGGTTCAAGCTTTGTAAAAGATCTGGATATAAAACATCAATCACTTCACCGTGACAGATCAAAACTTTATTTGCCCGATAAATCTCGCCATTTGTCAGATGAACTTGACACTTTTCCTGCTGGTATTTGGTTTGTACTACACAAGCATTGGTATAAATCTCTACACCTTTACTTTGTGCATATGCCAACAGTCGCTGTCCAATCACATGCGGTTCGACCGAATAATCTTCTTCAAAAACCAAACCGCCTTGAAACTGCTGCTCGGGGTTTAAATAGGAAAATTGGGTGACAAGTTCCTCATGGCTAAGCAAATGAACCGGAATCTGGTACTTGCCTGCACGCTCGGCAAACTCATTTAAAACCTGCCATTCAAGTGCCGTATTGGCGAGATAAATACCTTGTCTTTGAGCAAATGAAATATCAGTTTCAGCTTGAATACGCTGATAAAAAGAACGCGTTTCAAGGGCATACTTTCGCCACAATTGCTCAGGGTGCGTTAATGTCGATGTTCCGACCATGCCAAAATTACGGCGAGTTGCCCCCACTGGTTGAGCATTTTTCTCGAAGATACAAACTTTTAAGCCTTGTTCATGCGCTTGTATGGCAGCGGACAAACCTAAAATACCGGCTCCGACAACAATTAAATCAAATTGTACGTTATTCATAAGACTTCCAATTTGCGAAATTTAGGATGAACAAACCCTAGCCTTGTTGAACAAAGCATTTCGTTTCAGTCGATTAAATAAAAATTGTGTTTAGCTAAGACTTAATGAGAGCTTTCACGCCATTGCTGACTTCTTGCCATGATTTTTCGGGTAAATAACCAATGAATGAGTTTTACAACACAGGAGGTCGTCAAAATTAAAATACTCATCGCAACAGCAGCTACCGTGTCTCCTGCATCGTCCATATTTAACACAGCAACCGCAGCTAAACTGGTATCTGGTGAATAAAGGAAAATCGCAGCCGATACGGTGGTCATGGCATTCACAAAAACATAGACCGATACATCGCATAGTGCTGGGAAACACATAGGCAAATACACTTTCCAAAAGGTTTTCCACTTCGATGTACCTAGCGTTTCTGCTGCCTGATCGAGCTGAAGCGGAATCTGTTTAATGGCATTGGTTAACGTGAGATGTGGCACAGTGTAGTAATGCATGATGGTTGAAATCACCAAAATGGTCATGGTTCCATACAGCACATTTAAAGGATTACTTTGTTGGTTAAAAAACAAAATATAAGCAATACCTAAAACCAGCCCCGGCACCGCAAGAGGTAATAGAACCAAAGCTTGTACATAATTTTTAATAAGTGGATGTGCCTTAAAACGTTCAGTTAATAGGGCTACCATAAAAATCAGTGCTGTACCAAAAACTGTACTAAAGAGTGCCATTCGAACTGAGTTAAAGTAAGCAGCCCAACCACCACCATCGACATATTCAAAACTGTAGTGTCGCAAGGTCAAAGACAAATCATAAGGCCAAGACTGGATAAATGACGCCAGCACCGCCGTAAAGATAATCAGTAAAATCGCACCTGAAACCACGCCACAAAATAAGCTCAGAACGACTTCAAGTTTTTTATTCTGTGCAGAGACATAAGGTTTAGCCTGAAAAGCTTGAAAACGTGCATGGCGCTTGCTTTGTATTCGATCGAAAATGAATACAAAAACTGCTGGTAGCAATAACAAGATGGAAATGACCGCGCCCATGCTCATATTGTGCTGTCCAATAATCTGTTTATAGACATCAAGCGCCATCATGTTAAATGAACCGCCAATGACTTTTGGAATCCCAAAATCTGTTAGTACATAAATAAAAGCCACCAGACTTGCACTGATTAAACCATAACGAATTGCAGGTAAAGTTACATGATAATGCGTCTTCCAGATATTTTTACCCAGCGACAAAGAGGCTTCAATTAAACGCTGATCGACACTTCTAAAAGAGACCATCATTAACATCAAAATGGCTGGAAATAGCCAAAAGCAATAACTGATTAAAATACCGATTGGCCCATAAATCTGTACATCACCCAATAAAGGCTTGAATACACCTTGCTTGCCAAACAAATAAACCAATGCCAACGAAGGCAAAAGTGACGGCGCCAAAATCGGTAAAAAAGCCACCAATTTAAAGAAGCCTTTGCCTTTAATATTGATATTGGTCAGTGCAAACGCATAAATACTGGCAAGAAACACTGTAATGACAGTAGCAGTACAAGCTATCCAAACAGAGTTAAATACAGAACTGAGTAAAGCTGGACTGCCAAAATAATTATAAAAGTTCTCAAGACCGACAAACTTTTGATTTTCGTCAAAAAATGCGGTTTCAAACAGCATCATTAAAGGTGCAATAATCGCTAAAGTTAAAGCAATTGCAACAACAAACAAAGCAATGTTCGATCTTAATGAATATTCAGTTTTTCGACGCGGCTGTGTTTTTAAAACCGCTGAAGCAGTTTCATTTAACATAGTGCGTACCCTTGTTCGTCAAAGACATGAATGAGCTGATTAGGCACTTTTATAAACATAAATTCTTGCAAAGATTTGAAATTGGTATTTTCAATTTCAATTTGCAAAAGATGTTTTGCCTGCTCAATTCCATCAATATGAATGGCGCAAAACAAACGGCGTTTTGCACCTAAAAATTCAGTGCTTAATACTTTAATTGGCAGATACAGCGATTCTTTATCACTACCGAAATCATCTACCAACTCGACTACTTCGGGTCTAAAACCCATACTGTAGTTTTGCCCAGTTTTTAGCTTTTGCTGTTCTAGATTTAGAGGGATAAAACCTAAAACATCGAGCTGATTCTGTATTGCACAAGTAGCTTTTAAAAAATTCATGGTGCCAATAAACTTGGCAACGAATTGGGTTTGTGGCTTGTAATAAATATTGTGCGGCGTATCGATTTGCTCAATCACGCCATGATTCATCACCACAACACGGTCAGAAATGCTTAAAGCTTCTTCTTGATCGTGCGTCACCATAATGGTGGGCAAATTAAGCTGCGATTGAATTGAGCGAATCTTTTGTCTTAGATTCAAACGTACCTGAGCATCAAGTGCAGATAAGGGTTCATCTAGCAACAAAATATCCGGATTCGGTGCAATTGCTCGAGCAAGCGCAACACGTTGCTGCTGCCCACCCGACAATTGGTTGGGATATTTTTTAGCAATATCGGGTAACTCAATCAGCTCTAATAACTGCTGAACTCTTTGACTACGCTGTGCTTTATCCCACTTTTTTTTGTCTAAACCGAAAGCAATATTCTCTTCGACATTTAAATTTGGAAATAACGCATAGTTTTGAAACACAATGCCACAGTGCCGTTTTTCAGCACTTAGCAAAGTTATATCTGTTCCCTTTTTTATAACCTTTCCATAATCAGGTTTTTCAAGACCCGCAATTATGCGTAGCAATGTGGTTTTACCGCACCCTGATGGCCCCAAAAAGCTGACGAACTCGCCTGCTTTCAGGTCTAAATTAATATGCGTGAGGGCCTGAAAGTGTTGGAACTTTTTTTGAATATCCACCACCTCTAAAACCGAGGGGCCATGTTCAGGATATTTATAGGTCGTTAATGTCGACAATAAATGCCCTGCCAACTCGCCCTTTGGGTTTTGACCTAGCAGCGATGATTGCAATGACGAAGGTATTTGCATAATGAGGCCCTTATTCAAAAGATCACTTTTCAAAACGCTTTGACCATTCAGCCAAAATACGTTCACGTTGCTCGGCCGCCCAATAAAAATCATTTTTTACAAGCATTTGAGGAAGGTTTTTCGGGAAACTCATGGTGGTATTCTCAATGCCTTTGTAGGCCACCATTGAAAAGTTATGTGCATAGGCTTCATTTGCCGCTTTGCTTACCGACCAATTTATAAATTTTTGTGCGCTACTTAATTTCTTGGTTCCTTTTACAATTGCTGAGGCTTCCATTTCCCAACCTAACCCTTCAGTTGGATAAACCACTTCTAAAGGTGCACCTTCTGCTTTTAATTTAAATGCGGGATAACCGAAAGAAATACCAATTGGAATTTCGCCTTGTGCGGCCATTTTGCAAGGTTTTGAACCAGAGTGAGGATATTGCGAAATGTTTTTATCTAAAGCCTGCATATAATCCCACGCCTGCTTTTCACCCCAGATCTGCATCCAAGCAGTCACATCTAAATACCCTGTGCCACTCGAAGCCGGATTTGGCATCACAATCAGGTTTTTATAAATTGGATTGGTTAAATCTTTCCAGGTTTTTGGAATTGGTAACTTACGCTTTTCTAATTCGACTTTATTTACACAGATTGCAGATTCCCATGCGTCCATACCCGTCCAAGTCGGTACAGGTTTTTGGCTTACAAATTCCGATTTTAGATTTTCAACGCCTTCTGGTTTAAAAGGCTCAAGCATGTCTTTCTTTTCCATAACCAGCAAACTGGTTAAAGCCACACCAAAAACCACATCCGCTTGTGGATTTTTTTGCTCTGCCAAAAGTTTCGCGGTAATCACACCTGTTGAATCACGTACCCATTTTACTTTGAGTTCTGGATAGGCTTTATGTAATTCTTCTTGGTATTGTTTAAGCTGGTCGGCTTCTACTGCCGTATAGACGGTAATTTCTTCTGAGTTTTTTGATGTTGCCGATGAACATCCCATTTGAATAGCGACCACTACACCTAAAACTGATGCAGTGCCAAGTTTAATTGACTGTTGAACATACTGTTTCATCTGCAAACCATCGAATGCAATTATTTGATGATCGTATTTCAACAGGTTTATATGACAGTTTGATTAATCTGGTTTAAACCAGATTTTATTTTTATGCTCGTGCTTCGAAATGTAAATCTAAGACATCGTGTAGCCAATATTCTTGGTCAACATCGGTAATTACGCCCTTTTCATTTCTGTTACTACGGCAAATATATAACCCAAGCGCGCCAACATTGACATGAAGCGCTTTGGCCTGTTGTTCCGATAGAGCTGTTGGATAGAGGTTAATGTCAGCTCTAGTGATATGGCAGTTATATTGATTTGCCATCAGTAAAGTAATGGATTGCTTGAGATCATGAGCTAAAAACTCAGGAAAAAGTTCGGCATTCACACGTAAATGTTCAACCAGCACAGGTCGTCCATTAATACAACGACGTCGCCACACTGAATAAATCGGATGCCCTTTTTCAACTTTTAAATGCTTGGCATCCCACGAAGTTGCAATTGTTAGTTCACTGGAAATCACTTCTGTAGAAGGTTCATAGCCTTGTTCAATCACAAACTGATTAAAGTTTTTTGTCGATTGCGGGTGATAAATAATACGAGGAGAACGAACATACCAACCACGGCGGTCTAATCGATAAATCAAACCATCAGTTTCCAAAGCCAACAAAGCTTCACGTGCAGCCACTCGCGTAGTTTGGAATTGTTCAGAAAGTACTCTTTCCGATGGGAGTTTTGCGTGGGCTTCTAATACGCCAGATTCAATATCATGGGCAATCGCATCGCGAATAGGAATATATTTAGGTATGCGTGCTTGGTCCTGTTCCATACAAACTTAGAATTTATAAATAAAGAAATTAATAGCAATATACTGAAAAAATGTGACAAAAGCTTTTATTAATGCTGATCTTTTAAGCAAAATGCGTCCTATTCCCCGCTTTTTTTTCCAATTCATTTTTTCATAAAAAATCGTGTTTGTATGCTCATAATCGCTTTGGAAAACTTTCCTTGGCTCAATTGCTCGTCAAGAAAAATCGGCATGACATAGCCCTTAAATCATATTTAGTTAGACAATTTTTTAAGATAAAAATTTATATTTCTGTACGTACTATTAAACAGGAGTTAAGGGTTGATACTAATACTCAATATACGTCTTGCTATATTACTACCTTGTAAAACCAGAATAACATGGTTAAGAAAAAACCAAACCTTCCTGAGCAATTAAAAAAATACCCATCATCTTATCTTTATAAAGTCTTAATACAGAATTATTCGTTTAACAAAAACTAAAATATTAAGAAAATTATTTATCTTCAAAACAAACACAGAATTTTAATCTAATTAAAACCTCAAATAATAAATTCAATTAAAAAAAGAATATAAGACATACTAGTCTATTTATTAATCAAAACCTACACCTGCCTCCTCAAGGTTAAATACCATCCAATTATTCATTCAATCTAATTAATATTTTATTTATAAAATTTAAATTAACTTATTAAAAAACTATTAAATGTGATATCAGATGCTTAAAAATTGACTCAACATAACCCACAATTTCCAAACACCCAAAAAAACACCCAATAAAACAATGAAAAATATAATAATTTTAAAAATCACCCCTTCTGTTGAATAAAATTATGGATATTTATTCCTATATATTTTTCTATTTTACCAAATGATAAAAAATAATTTTTTAATTTTCCTTAATAAAAATAATTGATCAAAATATATATAAATATAATGTTTTTCTTGTTTTCTGATTGAAAAGTGATATATTTCCTTCGCCTTACTTAATCAGAATAAACTTACTGAAAAGTAATGGATTTTATTTTAAAAGCTATTCTGGGGATTTTATGAAAAAATTTGTTTTTGTGGCGGCGGTTTCTCTTTTAAATATAGCAAATGCACAAGCAGCAGATGGCACGATTACTGTTAATGGTCTTGTTACGGATAATACTTGTACTATTGATACTGGAGATAAAAATTTAACAATCAATTTGCCTACTGTTTCATCTCAAACCTTAAAAAATGCTGGTGATGTAGCTGGTCGCACACCTTTTCAAATTAATTTAACGAACTGTGCCGCTGCAGGTAAAGTTGCAACTTATTTTGAACCAGGCGCAACCGTTGACTTTAATACGGGTCGTTTATTAAACCAAGCAACTTCTGGTGCAGCAACAAATGTCAATATTCAGTTACTTGGCAGTAATAACGCCGTAATTCCTGTACTTGCTACAGGCGCAAATGAAACTCAAACGAATTCACAATGGGTAAATGTTTCAGCTGGCGGTAGTGCTGATCTTAACTACTATGCTGAATATTATGCTACAGGTGCTTCTACTGCTGGTACGGTAACATCACAAGTAAAATACACGATTATTTATCAATAAAACTAAATTAGAAGCTTCTATTCATGAATAGAAGCAATCTACTTCCTATTATTTATTATTGAGAATATGACTGATGCTTTTTCGTGGTCGTAAATTTTTCTGGGGATTAGCTTGCCTACAGGTAGCACTCACTACTACAGGTCATGCTGAAATTGTTTTACATGGTACTCGTGTCATTTATCCTTCAAATGCACGTGAGATCACATTACAACTGAGTAATAACGGTACTGCCCCATCTCTTGTTCAAGCATGGATCGATGATGGAAATGCAAAATTGACACCCGATGAAGCAAATGTGCCTTTCATTATTACACCACCGATTTCACGCGTAGAAGCAGCTAAGGGACAAACTTTAAGAATTACAGCTCTACCTAATTCGTCCCAATTAAGTCAGCAACAAGAATCAATTTTCTGGCTTAATGTTTTAGATATACCTCCTAAACCCGAAGGTAAAACTCAACAAGACCAAAGTACCCCAATTTCTAATAATTTTTTACAGCTCGCTGTTCGTTCGCGAATTAAATTCTTTTATCGTCCTATAGATCTAAAAGACAATATTGACCAAATAAGTGAGAAAGCTCAGTGGAAAGTAAATAATCAATATCTAGTGATAAAAAATCCGACACCTTTTTTTCTTACTATCACTTCTATTTTTCAAGGAGGTGAAGGCCATAAAACAGACTTATTACAGCAAGGTCTAATGATTTCCCCTTTTTCAGAGGATAAAATAAAACTAAAAAATAAAAACTTAGCAGATATGAGCTTCGTATATATCAATGATTACGGCGGACGAGTAGAGCACCCAATAAAGTTCTAACCTCCTTGTATTACTTAGGAAAACTTAAATACCTATCATGAATAGGCTCTAAAACTATGTCTAAATGGTTTATACCTTATATATGTTTAAAAAGCCCTTTTACTTGTTACGTCGTATCAAGTATTACGCTATTCATGCCTATGGCTATATACGCTGAAAATAATACTGACGTTCCACATTTTACAAAGGCTGAATTTGATAACAACTTCTTAGTAGGTAATGCACAAAAAATTGATATAGCTCGCTTCAAATACGGGAACCCGATCTTGCCTGGTGAATATAGCTTAGATGTTTATATTAATGGACAATGGTTCGGTAAACGGCGTATGCGATTTACTGCCTCAATTTCTAACACAAATGCTGAAACATGTTTTACAGAGGCCATGTTGCTTGAATATGGGGTAAAAGCTGATGTTCTAAGTCAACATGACTCCACTTCATCTCTTTCATGTAAAGCTCTTGCTTCATGGATAGACAATGCCTTTTACGTATTTGATAGTTCCCATTTAAGAATTGATATTTCGATACCACAAGCCGTCTTAGAAAAAAATGTACAAGGTTATATTGATCCACATTTGTGGGATCGCGGTATTAATGCAGCTTTTTTAAACTATAACGCAACAGCATATCGAATAGTGAATGAACAGCGTGAAAATACATATGCTTTTATGGGAACCAATCTTGGAGCAAATTTAGCAAGTTGGCAGTTTCGCCATAATGGACAATGGAAATGGCAAAGTCAGTCTAACTCTCAATCTAATAATTCTTCTTATACCCCGACAAATACATATGTACAAAAGGCTTTTCCCAATATCCATGGGGTTTTGACCTTAGGAGATTATTTTACCAATAGCGATTTTATTGACTCTTTGCCCTATCGTGGAATGAATATTTCAAGTGATGACCGAATGCTTCCAAATAGTATGCTCGGTTATGCTCCAAGAGTTCGAGGTTATGCCAAAACCAATGCAAAAGTCGAAGTTAGACAACAAGGTAATTTAATTTACCAGACCACAGTCCCACCCGGAAACTTTGAAATTAATGATCTCTATCCCACAGGATTTGGAGGTGAGTTACAAGTTTCGGTATTTGAATCCAATGGAGTAATTCAAAAATTTTCTATTCCATATGCTTCTGTCATTGAAATGCTACGTCCTCAAATGAGTCGATATTCACTCACCTTAGGACAATTTCGAGACTCAAACATTAAGTTAAATCCATGGCTAATACAGGGTAAATATCAACGTGGAATCAATAATTACCTTACAACTTATAGTGCAATTCAAGGAACGCAGCAGTATTTCTCTGTATTGTTAGGTACAGCTTTCTCAACACCGATTGGTGCTATTTCTTTTGACGCAACTCAATCAAATGCCAATTTTTCTGATCAATCTAAAATGACAGGGCAAAGTTATCGTCTAAGTTACAATAAATTGTTTTCTCCAACGCATACCAACTTAACATTAGCAACTTATCGTTATTCAACACAAAACTATCTCAAACTGCGCGACGCAATTTTAATTCAAGACTTACAAGAGCAAAATATTGATAGTTTTTCGATAGGTAAACAAAAAAGTGAATTTCAGATTAATTTAAATCAAGCTCTTCCAAACCAATGGGGAAATTTCTATTTAGTAGGTTCGTGGACGAACTATTGGAACCAGTCTACTACTAATAAGCAATTCCAATTAGGTTATAGCAACCAATTTAAAGATTTAACTTATAGTTTATCTGCAATTAATAGTGAAACTATTCAAGCTGGCGGGCGAGCAGACCAAGATACTCAATACCTAGCGTCCCTATCCTTTCCATTAGATTTTAAGAAAACCTCTTTAAATTTGAATAGTGTTCTAAGTGAAGATAGCCAAATTTTAAGTTTAAGCGGGTTTACAGGAAGTCGTTTGAACTACGGCGCATCAATTTCTAGTCAAGATCAGGGTCAAACGAATCTCAATATTAATGGTAACTATAGAACAAACTACACAACCATAGGCACTTCAATAAGTTATGCCAATTCCTATCAACAAGAAATGCTTAACTTAAGTGGCAATATCATTGCACATTCCCAAGGACTACTATTTGGACCAGACCAAGCCCAAACAATGGTAGTGGTCTACGCACCAGATGCGACAGGAGCACAAGTCAGCAATACACCAGGGCTCAGCATTAATAAAAACGGATATGCCGTTATTCCCTATGTTACGCCTTACCGTATGAATGACATTAGCCTTGACCCACAAAATATGTCTACACAAGTTGAGCTTGCTGAAAGTAGCTTACGTATCGCCCCTTATGCAGGCTCAGTCACTAAAGTTCAATTCACAACAAAAAAAGGTTATGCACTTTTTATTAGTACAACCAGTTTAGATGGCTCACATTTACCTTTTGCCGCACAGGTATATAACCAGAATAACAAAGTAATAGGTATTGTTGCGCAAGGCAGCCGTATTTATTTACGAACTCCCTTAAGCCATGACCGTTTATATGTGAAATGGGGAGAGAAGAATACTGAAAAATGCGAACTTGAATACGATATAGCGGATCAAATAAAGCATAACAATCAACCAATTATTATGACAAAGGCAGTCTGTAAATGAATAAGATTTTAAAAAAAATTGGATTTTTGGCAGTGAGTCTATTTGCCTATAGCCATACAAATGCAAATTGTAATTTAAGTAAGGGATTTACCACCGTCGATATTCCGATGAACATTGGTAAAATCGTCGTAAAGCCGACAGATCCAATAGGAACTATATTACAAAAGAATACTTTTACGATCTCTCCCAATAATTCTACTGCAACATGCAATCGTGCTAGTGATCAAATTATTGCAGCTCTCCCCTTAAATTATCCAGTTAGCCCAATAGGTAATAATGTGTATGCAACCAATATTCCCGGCATTGGTATTCGCCTTTATCGTGAAGCAGCAGATGCATCAGACTTTTCTGGATATTATCCTTATAGACGCACGTTAACACCTAATACAGCATATACCCTTTCACCGGGATATTTTGTTATGGAAGTGATTAAAACTGCGATGGTAACAGGGTCAGGTGCATTGGTAGCAGGCCGTTACAGCACTTATTATGTATCGGGGCAACAAAATCGCCCATTTCTAACTACAACCATGTTAAGTAGTGCTCCTGTCCTGATCGCCTCCTCATCATGTGAAATTCAAAATGGTGTAGATATACCAATTCAACTCCCGACTGTTACAAAGTCAGGTTTTAAAGCGATTGGTTCAACACAAGGAGAACAGAGCTTTAACCTATCCATTTTATGTAATGGCGGTGAAAATAACTCTGGTATAGCGACAAGCAACACGATCAGCTTAAGTTTTGATTATAACTCTGACCCCTCAAATAATCAGGTCATCAATAATAGTGCAGCAGACTCAATCAAAGCGAATGGTGTGGGTGTAGAACTGCTCTGGAATATGAATGGCGCTAACAGTCCCATTCAAAAAATGACCAAACAAAACATTGGCACTGTCAGTTCAAATCAGACTGTAGAATATGATATTCCCTTAACTGCTCGTTACTATCAAACAGCGACTAATGTAACCGCAGGCGAGGTTAGGGCAACAGCAACCGTAACTATTCAATATGATTAATTTATCTTTGTACGATTTATTAAAAAACTTAAAATTTTATCTTTTTAAAACTCTGTAGTTATATTTAAAAATCACATAAAAAAATGCTCATAAGCAAAAATAGCAAATGAGCATTAGTGATAACCACTTAACCTGAAATACAAATTGTGGGAAATAGATCACAATTTGCCTAACTATAATTCCAAAATTCAGCTTAAAAATCAAGTCTTTTTTTTAACAAAAAATCAATTAACCACACTAACGTATTGTTTTATATTAATTAAATGGTAAATTTATTTTTACCCCCTCTATTCTATAGAGTTTCTAAAGAATTATCATTCTATTAATTAATAAAAACTTAATTTTAAGAAAATTTGAAAGACCCTGATTCACATTACTTAAAAATATTTTATTTTAATTTCATAATTTCAATAAAAATGAATTTTATAAAAT
>NZ_LRPE01000015.1 GCF_001605885.1 Acinetobacter lactucae
TCTTCAATTCTCTTAATGATTTTTCTGCTCTTCGTCAGAGACAGAATTCAACGCAATACTAAGCTTTCATCTCAACCCTGTAAGCTAAGATATTCTCGTGTATCGCGTCGGGATGAGTGCATTATAGGGAAAAAAAACTGGTACGCAAGCACTTTTATAAATATGCGCGCTCGACCGGTTCTTTTTCAGCCAAATAAAATCTCAAAAACATACAACTGACTGATTTATATGGTTAATTTATTTTTGAAGAGTTTTGATCTTTATATCTACTATCTTTATAGGCTGTTTTGGTACGTTTTGATGCATGCCATAGTTTGATGTAGGGACCTGAACAATACGGTCAACCACATCCATTCCTTTAATTACTTTTCCAAAAACTGCATAACCAGGATTACCTGCAGAACGATTTAAAAAATTATTATCTGCAACGTTTATGAAAAACTGACTAGTAGCTGAGTCAGGATTTGCTGTACGAGCCATTGCCAAAGTTCCTCGTGTGTTAGCAATTCCATTTCCAGCTTCGTTTTTGATTGGTGCTCGGGTTGTCTTTTCCTGCATATTTGCAGTAAGTCCACCGCCCTGCACCATGAAACCAGGAATTACGCGATGGAAGATCGTATCTTTATAAAAGTTCGACTTTATATAGGTTTTAAAATTCTTTACGCTGATTGGGGCTTTCTCGTCATAAAGTTGTATTTCTATGTTGCCTAAATTTGTTTGCATTTCAACTAAAGTATCAGCCCAAACTGAATGACTGCTTAGACCTAAGCAACATAGCATTAATAATTTTTTCATATATTCCTACAGTAAAATGCAAAAACTTAATAGAGGTTAAATTTAATCGTCTATATAAAAGAATTCTAGTGAGTATTTATTATCTTTTATTTAAGGCCTAATATTTTGGATGTGTCCATGTTCCACGTGAAACATGGACTAAACTTTTATTTAGCTATTTTTATCCCAAAATTTTCTGAAGTTTTTACTGATCTCGATGGTATAGCGTTTTGCCTTTTTCGAAATAGGTGTCAAATTTATAAAACCATGGGTTTGATCTGGATATTCTTCATAATGCATTTTGACGCCATTTTGTCTTAGCTTATAGCTATAAATTTTTGCTTCGTCATGCAGTACGTCATGACCAGCCGTAATCACAAAAGCTGGTGGATTCTTTTTCAAATTACCATAAGTTGGAGAAATAATTGGATCATCTAATTCTACATTATGCTGAGTTGCATAATATTGAGTGACATAATTAATATCGCTATCCGTCAAAACTAATCCTTCGTTATAAGCATAAAAAGAAGGATGTCGGCTTTTAAAATCAACTGTAGGATAAATGAGAAGCTGTGCTTGTGGAGCATAAGGTTTGTTTACTGATCGTTGAGCTACAACCGTACTGATATTTCCACCTGCACTATCGCCTGCTACAGCAATACGATTTTTTAATATTTTTAGCTGTCTACGATTTTGATAGACCCAAGCCAATGCATCTTCGCATGATTGAATTAAATGTTGAGGTGAGACTTCTGGTGCAAGAGGATAATCAATGCTGAGTACTTGTACTTTTGCGTATTTGGCCAATATGCGGCACACCTCATCATGAGTATCTAACCCACCCACGACAAAACCTCCTCCGTGATAGAAAACCAATAGAGGTAATTTTTTATTAGGTGCCGGGTGATAGTGTCTTGCGAAAATAGTTCCGCTTTGAAGCGGTAAGCGAATATCTTCTACAGAGTCTACTTCTGTTGATTTCTGACGGATAGCCAACATTTGTGTATCGAATTGCCGTCTAGACTCTAAAGGATCTGAACCAATAAAACCGATACGTCCCTGTTTAATTTGTACGGCCATCATACATTTAGTGAACGAGTCGAGATCTGGGTATTGGTAGGAATATCCTAGAATTTTGGCAAGTGACTCTTGGGCCAATCGAGGTAACTTATCAAGAGCTCGAGCAGCAGGCCCTTGGCCCTTATCTAGCAATGTTTGAATTTTTTGATTAAATGCTGTCATGCCTATCTCCATGAATTCCTCTTATCCTTCATATTTTCTACAGAATTCTTTGTTGTTTGACTATATTCGCATACAACTCATGTAATCAAGATACAAAGGTAAAAACCAATCTACGCTAATCTGATTTATAGCAAATGTCATTAACAAATCTGTCGTTTAAAACAGGACTTTTTTGCCAATTATTGTTAACAGACAAAAGGAGATTGTGCTATGTCAGCAAAACTAGTTGTTACTTTGTTAGCAACCAGTCTTTTAACTGTAGGCTGTGTTGCTTATACAGATGACCCTTATTATCGCGGTGGTTATGGTTACCATGATCATGATGATGATCGTTATGACCGTAATGATGGACGTCGATATAGTGATTGGGAGCGAAAACGTTGGGAAGAGCGTAAAAGAATATACGAACAACAACGTAAAGATGTTCGCGAACTGGACAGAAATCGTCGGGATTGGGGAAAAAGACATCGTGAATGGGAGAAGAAACGCCTAGAAGATCGTGATCATGACCACCGAGATTATCGTCATGATGACTAATCTCATTACTATATAAAAAGCCCCAAAGAGATAAGTCTTTTGGGGCTTTTTTGAGAATTCTAAATTCTCTTAATTATAGAGTAATGAGTAGCAGCTCACTTCATACATAAATCGGCATCTTAAATATATGACTCTATAATTTTTTAACTGTTCTTATCGCTAAGAATTACTGAGCTGTCGCAGAACCTGAAACAGAACCAGAAGCACCAGCATCAACTTGACCTGGTTGTGCTTGACCAGAAACACCAGCATCTACACCTACACCAGCTTGTACGCCAGATGGGCTAGCGCTAGTTTGAGCAGAACCTGATGCATTTAAACCAGCTTCAGATGCACAACCAACAGCTGTAAAAGCAACACCAGCAAGTACTACAGAGATAAGACCTAATTTTTTCATAATCGCTTTCCTTTCATTACGACAAACATTTAAATGCAAAGTTCATCTTCGCGCTGCCTATAATTCACAATTTTTTTTTCTGACGTGCGTATCATTGGTTGTCTTTTGTAGTAATAGAAGTACAAATTGTGCAATTTTTTATTAAAATCTCTTCCTTAGCCTCACCTCTACCTTTTATATAGAAGCCACAACTTAAGCTTTTGTTTAATTTTATCAATTTCTAATTTTTATCTTAGCCTTTTACTCTAGTCAAAAATTTTCTCTTTATAGAAACGCTATATAAGGTGCGTAGAATGTTACAGAGACTTTTTACTTAAAAATGCCTTAGTTCATCGAAAAAAGCCGCGTATAGACCACGGCTTTTTTGAATTTTTTTAGCGCGTCACCTTAAATTATGGCCATTGCATCTCGCCTTTTACAACTTTTGCACCTAGCTCTAGGCTATCCACACTCTTTAATGTTGGATATTGTTTCTGCATGAGCTGACTTAGCTCACTCGCATTTTTACTTACTTTGACCGCTTTCTCATAGCTCTTGAGATAGTCGATAGAAAAGTTAACTGCATCTAAACCTTGTGGAGCTCCCTCAACCATATGAGCTGGAACAACTGTTTGAGGCTGCAATGCTTTAATATTTTCTAAAGTTTGAATCACTTCATTGCGGTCTTTAACTTTTGGTGTATCCGCCATCCATAAATGAATGCCTGAAGAGACAGGAATACCCCCTACTACTGCTTTAGAAGAAGGAACCCATAAATAAGTAAGTTCTTTCTTTCCTTTAATTTCGATTGACTCATTTTCTAACTTTAAGGTTTTAGCAGTATAAGCTTGAGGCACAATAATTTGGCTAGGCGCATTTGCACCCATTTGTGGACCCCAATATTTCACTTTAAGCGCTTGAGTATCTTGGATATGTTTAACAGTTTCCGGCGTTGCGATGATTTGTACATTTGGGAAGTATTGTTTAAATACATCTAAGCCAAAGTAATAGTCCGGATCTCCATAACTTACGAAAATTGTCTTTAGTGTTTTACCACTATCCAAAATATCCGCAGCAATACGTAATGCTTCAGATTTTGAGAATTGCGCATTCACCAACAGAACTTCTTTATCGCCTTCAATTAAAGTAGAAGTCACACCGAAATGTTCGGGTTTAGCCAAGAAACTTTGAATTTTCAAATCTTGCGCAAAAGCTGAGGAAGTTACTGTTAAAGCAGTAGCAGTTGCTAGGGCTGAAGCAGTTAATTTAAAAAATTTCATTATGTATTCTCCAAATTCATGAGAAATACTTTAAATTGCAATTCCTGTAAGGTAAATGCACTAAATTAAGATAAACTGTTGCATACATTGTAATAATGATAAAGCATATGGACACATTAAAAGCCATACAAGTTTTTGTTTCTATTGCTCAGCATGGCAATTTGACCAAAGCCGCAGAACACCTAAATTATTCACGTGCGATGGTTTCTCGTTATCTTGAGCACCTAGAACACACATTCTCAACTCGACTATTCCAAAGAAATACCCGAAAAATATCTCTCACTCCAGCGGGTGAAAAAGCCCTGCTCTACTGCGAGAATATTTTACAACAACAGCAACTTTTACAAGAGCTAGCCGCACCTGAACAACATAATGGTACGATTCGTTTTACCTGTGGTTTATTTTTATTTCAATTAGGGGTTGGAGAATGTATTCGCCAATTTAAACAGCAACATCCGCATATTCAATTTGATGTATATCTGACTGAAAATACAATGGACCTAATTGATGCACAGGTCGATTTAGCCTTACGTATAACACAAAAAGTTGCAGACGGATTAATTGCGAGACCAGTTTGTCAAATCGAGTCTGTTTTCTGTGCTCATCCTGATTATTTAAAACAGCACAGTCCCCTCTCCCATCCAAGACAACTGATTCAACATGATTGTTTAGCTCATCATAGCCAACATCAATTTTGGACACTTTTTGATACTGAACAGCAGCCTCAAAACTATCCTTTGAACGTTACCTTTAAAAGTAATGATGTAAATGCTGTTTATGACATGTGTGTACATGCTCAAGGTGTGGCGATGCTACCTACTTTATTAGTTAAAAAAGATTTAAAAGAAAAAAGATTAGTTCCTTTATTTAAAAACTTTTCAGCTCCTGAGTTAAGTTTGTCGGTGGTATATGCTTCGAGACAACATTTACCCAAAATAACGCAAGAATTTATTGCTTTTATGATCGAAAACTTAGATTTTTACTTAAAACCGCAAAATTAAAAGTTTTAAATTGCCGTGTACGCTTGAATTTTTAGGCAATGCCCATACTTCATCCCTATTAATGAATTACAGCATATGCATGGCAGTTCAGGTTTTACCCAGTAAATGCTGATGCCAAAAGGACTGTACATGTTTAAAAACCCATTTAAACGGAGATCATCAATGGCTAATGAGCAAAATGAGCAAGCTCAAGACATTCAACACGAGCAAGCAGAGCAATCTAATGAGCAAACTCAGGCTGAAGGTGTAGAGCAAGCAAACGACGTTACCGTTGAATCTTTACAAGCACAAATCACCAAATTAGAAGAAAGCCTAAAACTTGAAAAAGCACGTACTGCGAATGCAGTTTACGAAGCACAAAAAAGTGTAGAGCGTATTCAACGTGAGTCTGACAAGCATAAAGAGACTGTGCTTGAAAAATTTGCAAAAGAATTACTAGATTCTGTTGATAATTTAGAGCGTGCAATTCAAGCAGCTGGCGATGAAGAAACACCAGTACTTGAAGGTATTAAGCTAACCTTGAAGTCGCTGTTAACCACACTTGAAAAATTTGGTGTTGTAGAAGCTGATACAAAAAATGGCTTCAATGCAGATTTACATCAAGCTGTAGGTATTGACCCAAATGCTAAAGCGAATGAAATCGGTAGCGTTTTACAAAAGGGCTATACATTAAATGGTCGCTTATTGCGTCCTGCTATGGTTATGGTTGGTCAATAAATAATTTTTTGAGAGTTTTTAGATTTTTTTTCGCTAAAACGCTTGAAAAAAATAGATTCACTCTCATATCGGATAACAAGCAAAAACATTGCAAAAGAATTTTTGAGGAAAACGTCACATGGCAAAAATTATTGGTATTGACTTAGGTACTACCAACTCATGCGTTGCTGTACTTGAAGGCGATAAAGTAAAAGTAATCGAAAACGCTGAAGGCGCACGTACAACTCCATCGATCATTGCTTATAAAGATGGCGAGATCTTAGTAGGTCAAAGTGCTAAGCGTCAGGCAGTAACTAACCCGAAAAATACATTATTCGCTATCAAGCGTTTAATCGGTCGTCGTTATGAAGATCAAGCGGTACAAAAAGATATCGGTCTTGTACCTTATAAAATCATCAAAGCAGACAATGGCGATGCTTGGGTTGAAGTAAACGATAAAAAATTAGCGCCTCAACAGGTTTCTGCTGAAATCTTGAAAAAGATGAAGAAAACTGCAGAAGACTATTTAGGTGAAACAGTTACTGAAGCAGTTATTACTGTTCCTGCTTACTTTAACGATGCTCAACGTCAAGCAACTAAAGATGCGGGTAAAATCGCTGGCTTAGACGTTAAACGTATCATTAACGAACCAACTGCTGCTGCACTTGCGTTCGGTATGGACAAAAAAGAAGGTGACCGTAAAGTTGCAGTTTACGACTTAGGTGGTGGTACTTTTGACGTATCAATCATTGAAATCGCAGACCTTGATGGCGACCAACAAATCGAAGTGTTATCAACAAATGGTGATACTTTCCTTGGTGGTGAAGACTTTGATAACGCATTAATTGAATTCTTAGTTGAAGAATTTAAGAAAGAACAAAGTGTGAACTTGAAAAATGATCCACTTGCGTTACAACGTTTAAAAGAAGCTGCTGAAAAAGCAAAAATCGAGCTTTCTTCATCTAACGCAACTGAAATCAACCTTCCATACATCACTGCTGATGCAACTGGTCCTAAACACTTAGTGATCAATGTAACACGTGCGAAACTTGAAGGTTTAGTTGCTGATTTGGTTGCTCGTACAATTGAACCTTGTAAAATCGCTCTTAAAGATGCTGGTCTTTCGACTTCTGACATCTCTGACGTAATCTTGGTTGGTGGTCAGTCTCGTATGCCACTTGTACAACAAAAAGTACAAGAATTCTTTGGTAAAGAGCCACGTAAAGACGTAAACCCTGACGAAGCAGTTGCAATCGGTGCTGCGATTCAAGGTGCGGTATTGTCTGGTGACAAAACTGACGTTCTTTTATTAGACGTAACACCATTAACTTTAGGTATTGAAACAATGGGTGGTGTATTAACACCAATCATTGAGAAAAACACGACGATTCCTGCGAAGAAATCACAAGTGTTCTCTACTGCTGCTGACAACCAGCCTGCTGTAGACATTTCAGTTTACCAAGGTGAACGTAAGATGGCTCAACAAAACAAATTGTTGGGTAACTTCCAATTAGGCGACATTCCACCTGCTCCACGTGGTGTGCCTCAAATTGAAGTATCTTTCGACATCAATGCTGATGGTATCTTGAAAGTATCTGCTAAAGATAAGAGCACTGGTAAAGAGCAATCTATCCAGATTAAAGCAAACTCAGGTTTGTCTGATGCTGAAATCGAAGCAATGATTAAAGATGCTGAAGCGAATGCTGAAGAAGATCGTAAGTTTGAAGAACTTGCAAAAGCTCGTAACGAAGCTGACGCATTAATTTCAAGCTCGAACAAAGCAGTTAAAGATCTTGGTGATAAAGTTACTGAAGATGAAAAAACAGCTGTAAGCACTGCCGTTTCTGAACTTGAAGCAGCAACAAAAGAAAACGATGTAGAAGATATCAAAGCGAAAACTGAAGCTTTACAAAACATCTTGATGCCTATCACTCAACGTGCTTACGAACAAGCACAACAAGCTGGTGGCGCTGAAGGCTTTGATCCAAATGCATTCCAAGGTGGCGATGCGGGTCAACAAAAAGCAGATGATGGCGTTGTAGATGCTGAATTCACTGAAGTTAAAGATGACAAAAAATAATTTGTTTCTTTAATAAAAAACCGCGCTTAGGCGCGGTTTTTTATTAGTTACAAAAATTAACAATAAGATTTTTAATGATATTATCCAAATATTTCTGTCAGAAAGATCAATAATAAAAATTAAATATTTAATTTTAAATAATATTTTTTTGTTAAAAGACCACTGTTATTTACTACATTAATTATTTGATTATTGCCAAGTCTGAGAACATCTTTTTTAATTTTTCGATCAATATCACAAACGCCACCTAATCTATTGAGATTTTTATCATTTTGACGAATTAAATTAACTAGCTAACAATAAGATTTATTTATATTTTTTATTTTGCCATGAAAAAATTTCTATGGTGGGGATTGAGCTTATGCTTATGCATGGGCTTACAAACAACACTTTTTGCTCAAAGCAATCTGCCAATTAATTCATCTCAACAACCTTTAAAATACCGAATTGCTTTTATTGACCCGCGGTTTCAAATCACCAAAGAACAATTAGTTGAGGTAAGCCAACAAGCGGCTGAAATCTGGCAAAAAGAAACTGGGAAGACCTATTTTATTTATGATTCACAGGCTCAATTATCAATTAACTTAATCTATGATGATCATCAAATGCTTAAAGATGAACAACAAAACAATTTGGATGGACTTTTGCAAAAGCAGGAAGCATGGCGCATTAAAAATGAAGAAATTGTTTTAAATAAACAAGAGGTTGCACAACTATCAACTGATTTGAATGAGAAAAAGATAAGTCTAAGAGCTGAGTTTGAACAATATCAACAAGACGTAATACGCTTTAATCAAGGAGAACAGCAGTACTATCGGGCCGATAATTTAAAAGAACGGAAAAAACAACTAGAACAGAAATCGGAAGATTTACGAATTGAATCCAACAGTCTAAATTTTAAAATTCAAGCACTTAACTTAAAGATTAAAGAGCTAAATCGAGAGCAAAGTGATTTAAGTGCCTTAAAAACACAATTCAAGTTAGAGCAAAAAACTAGTATTCAACCCTTCCATAAAGGATTATTCAGTCAAAACCAAATCCAGATTTACGGCTATGCTTCTTTAAATGATTTACGCTTGACCCTTGCTCATGAACTTGGCCATGCTTTAGGTCTCAAACATACGACTAATCCTAAATCTTTAATGTATCCCTATTTAAAAGAGCAAGATATTCATAACTTTAAATTAACAGATTCAGATTTAGATTTATTAGGTTCAATTTATAGACCAAATTAAGGAAAAATCGTTAAAGTTAAATGATTAAAAAAACTAAACAAAACTAAATAAATTAAATTTTTTCTAAAAAATAATTTGGCATTTGGTAAAAAATAATGAGACTAAAGTCTCATTTATTTTCCTGATTTGTACGTTTTTTGATTGATTTTTCATTTTATATTCTTATAATACGTTTTTTTTAAAATCTCCCCCCTTCGATTATGCGTTTAACATCTTTGTTATTAGGCGTAGCCTTTGCTTTTTCTAATTTTCAGGCTAATGCTAATCTTGCAACTCCAGCTCATACTCAAATCCAGCAAAAAACAGGTCAACATTTGACTTATAAAATTGCTGATATTGATCCACGTTTTGGTTTAAGCCAAGACCAATTAATTCAAATTAGTCAACAAGCTGCGGACATTTGGAAGCAAGGCACGGGACAGGATTATTTTACTTATGATCCAAATGCAAAGTTAGAAATTCGTTTAGTTTACGATAATAGTCAAAGCCGTTCTGAACAGCGTCAAAAAATCGCAGCTCAGTTCCAACAAGAACAGCAACGTGTAATTGATGAGCAGCAACAAATTAAGCAATTGAAGCAAACTTTAAGTCAAACTCAGTCTAACCTTGAAAGTAAAAAGCAGATTTTGAATGAAAAATTGAAAAATTTTGACCAGCAAATGATGCAATTTAACCAAGGTAAATTAGCACCTGAATATAGTGCTAAATCTCTGGCTAAAACTCAGAAAGATTTGCAAAAACAAACTGTTGCTTTAAAGAAAGAAATTGCTGCTTATAATCAGCAAGCTAAAGATTTAAATGTAAAAGTTACTCATTTTAATCAGATTAATAATGAGTTTAATAATTCATTGAACCAATTTAAGCAAAATGCTCAAGCGGATGTCTTTAAAAAAGGTATCTACAACGGCAAACAAATTGTGATTTATGAGTTTAAGTCTATTGATGATTTACGCTTAACGATTGCTCATGAGTTAGGACATGCGCTTGGCTTAAAACATAGTGATCAACCAAATGCATTGATGCACTCAGTTCGTAAAGATGGTGACAAAAAAATCACTGGCCTTACAGATGCTGATCGTGATCTATTAAGTGCTTTACCTCAATAATTAAAGACTTGATATAAAATGATGTATCTATTTCTATATAGATACATCGAAATTGATATCAAAGTCATGTTATTGTGGTCATAAGAGCTAACGAAAATAGAATGGAGATCAAGATGAGTTATTATCATATCCTGATTGAAGTAAATGATCATATCAGCACAATTGAACAGACAAGAGATATTGAACTGTTTGATATTATTGAAATTAAACCATACCTCCATTCTATTCTAATTCCCTTTTTCAATGAGCATGAAATCGAGCTTGAGGATGAAAATATCGAATATAAAGATATTCTCCATCTTGAAGTAAAACAAACACTGTTACCGATTGAACATTTAATTGAAGAAGAACAAAAGCAGTTACCAAGTGATACTGATGTCACCATTACTGCATATGAAATCTTTAATGATCGTGACTTAAGCCAAGATGTTACTTCAGTTATTTTTGATATTTTGGAAGCGGTTAAATTAGAGTAGTAAGCTTACATAATTGCCTATAAAAAAGGTCTGCTCATGCAGACCTTTTTTATTATTTTCAGATTATTGCATCATTTTTTGAGCTTGTTCTTGACGGAATGCGCGTAAGATTTGTTGCCCTGCCCGTCCCGTTGGATTTAAACCTAAACGGGTTTGCTCCTGACGAATAGCTACACGGGTTTTATCACCAATAAGGCCATCAACTGCACCAATATCATAGCCACGATTAATCAAAAACTGTTGGATTTCACGACGCTCGGCACGTGAAGTTCCTGGATCATCAGTTGGCCAAGATGAAACAAATGGACCAGCACCTTTTAAACGATCAGATAAATGGGCAATCGCAAGTCCATAACTTTCCGCAGCGTTATAGCTGTAAATAGCATCAAAATTCTTAAATACTAAAAATACTGGACCATTTACGCCTGCAGGTGCCATTAAACCCGCTGAAGTACTGCTAGATAAAGCCCCTTGAATAAGTGGAGAACCATCAATTCGAGTTACCCCTCGTGCACTCCAGCTACTTAAAGCTTTCTTTGAACGTCGCCCTTCTCCATCAATTGACATACCTTGGGGTACTTTAACTTCAAAACCCCACGGCATTCCTGTTTGCCACCCTGCTTTATTTAAGAAATTAGCCGTTGAAGCCAGCGCATCAGCTGTACTCGACACTAAATCTCGACGGCCATCGCCATCAAAATCAACAGCTAAACGTTCATAAGTAGATGGCATAAATTGAGTATGACCAAATGCCCCAGCCCATGAACCTTTTAATTGATCTTCGGTTAAATCACCACGTTGTAAAATACGCATAGTGGCAAAAAACTCAGTGCGGAAATAACTTTGTCGACGACCTTCGCAACTTAAAGTTCCGAGTGCTTGTAATAAAGGATATTTTCCAGAAATATCACCAAAATTACTTTCGACACCCCACACTGCTACAATTGTTTCCGGCGGCACACCGTAGGTTTGAGAAGCACGGTTTAAAACATCTCGATGTTGCGCCAGTTTTTGTTTACCAAGCTCAACGCGCTCTTCATCAACTAGACCAGAAAGATAATCCCAAATTGGTGTCGAAAATTCTGGTTGGTAATTTAATTTATCAATAACTGAATAATCTGGGGTCAAGTTTTGAGTATAACGATCATAAGTTGTACCAGCCACACCAGCAGCAATTGCTTGAGAACGTAAATTTGCCAAACAGCTTTGGAAATTATTATTAGGCGTATAATCTTCGCTCGTCACTACTGGAACAGTAGCACTGCTAGATATTGTAGAACCATTAATTACGAGCTCTGCTTGAGCCTGAGTCATCGCTAAAAATACAGAGCCAACAATACAAGAAAAACGTCGCATATTATCCTAGTTCGATTTTTAAATTTAAATTTGTAAGTACCATACCATTATGAGTCCAAAATTTCAGAGAGAAAACGTAAATTTGAATTCATAATCTCTACTTTAAATTCATTTCCTATGTTTTAAATTCAAATTTTCTACTTTATTTTTGAATTTAAAATTCTCCTGATTGAAATTATTAGTTTTGAATTCAAAACCGATACTCAAGTTTAAATTCAAAAGTACTTCTTTTAAATTTAAACTACAAACTTCTTTTATTGTGGATAACTTTATCCACAACAGAGCAAAAACCACTTCTATTCCTTAATTCTATTCTATATCACCTTATTATTTATTACAGGCTGGAGCCAATCACTACAGAAACCCGTATTTTTTAAATTTAAAGATCAGCCAAAAATTTTAAATTCAAAACCTCATACCAATAGACTTCTGTTTTTGAATTTAAAAATGCACATCCAATTCCCTCATTTAAATTTAAAAATACTTTCGTGGATAACTAGTTTTAAATTCAAAAGTACCCAAAACAGTCATTTATGATTTTAAATTCAAATTATGGTAGCCTTTTTAAATTCAAAAACCCCAATTAAAGTTATCCACAGCACCAAAATATGTGAGTTCTCTTATTTTTAAATTTAAAAGATAAAAAAAGCGATCCGAAGATCGCTTTTTAGAGAATTAAAAATACTTTTAGAGGGTCATATCTTTTGTTAAAGCAAGTGGTTCTGGCAAAATTTCTGCCAATTGACGGCATAAATTCGTCAATTCATTACTATCCACAGGCATTAAAGTGATATGACCTAATTTGCGGCCAGCACGTTCTGACTTGTTATAAAGATGCAGATGAGCACCATTTAAGGCAAGTACATCTTCAGTTTTAGGATGCTGACCAATAATATTGATCATAACCGTTGGGCGAACAACTTCTGTTGAGCCTAGTGGTAATCCTGCAACAGCTCGAATATGGTTTTCAAACTGTGAACATACGGCGCCTTCAATTGACCAGTGGCCTGAGTTATGCACACGCGGTGCCATCTCATTTGCACACAAACCTTGTTCAGTTACAAATAGCTCGAGAGTCAATACGCCTACATAGTTGAGGTGATTCAGCAAACGTGTAATGTAGTCTTGAGCAACGGGTTGCAAAGCTTCACTATTCGGTGCAGGAACAATTGAATGCGATAAGATACCATTATGATGATGATTTTCAGCCAATGGCCAAGTTTTTACTTCACCATTTTGGCCACGCACCGCAATAATTGAAACTTCGCGAGAGAATTTAACAAAGCTTTCGGCAACTAGACTTTTTGCAGGCCCAAGTTCAGCCCAAGCAGTATCAATTTGGTCCTCTGAACGAAGTACAAACTGACCTTTGCCGTCATATCCACCCGTTGCAGTCTTAAGCACGATCGGTAAACCAAGCTCAGCAACAGCCTTTTTCAAGCTTTCTAGACTATCTACTGCACGATACGGCGCAACCGGAATAGCAAGCTCATCAAATAATGCTTTTTCTGACAAACGATTTTGCGCAGTTGCTAAAGCAATACGGGGAGGGTGCAACGTTTTGGTTTGTGTCAAAACATCCACATCTTCAACTGGCGTATTTTCAAACTCAAGACTAAAAACATCAGCACTTTCAATAAACTGCTTTAAACCTTGCTCATCTTGGCTAGAAAAGACTTGGCCTAAAACATCTGCTGGACAATCTGTATTTGCTTCAAAAAAAGTACACTGAATATTTAATGGTAACGCCGCTTGAGCCATCATTCGACCCAGTTGCCCACCACCAAAAATACCGATAGTTTTATCCATCTCAGCCTCTTACACCTGACCCGGAATATTTTTGCTTGCAACTTTATCAGTTTGCGCAGCACGGAAATCAGCAACATTTTTTGCAATTTCAGGACGAGTTAAACCTAAGATTTGTGCTGCCATAATTGCAGCATTCGTCGCACCTGCTGGACCAATCGCCAAAGTACCCACTGCAATACCAGCTGGCATTTGTACGATTGAAAGCAAAGAGTCTACGCCATTTAAAATTGATGATTTAACTGGCACACCTAAAACTGGTAAATCAGTTTTTGCGGCACACATTCCAGGTAAATGCGCTGCACCACCTGCACCGGCGATAATCACTTGAATACCGCGATCACGCGCAGTTTCTGCATATTCAAATAAACGATCTGGAGTACGATGAGCAGATACCACTTCCGCTTCAAATGGGACACCAAGCTGTTTAAGCATATTGGCTGTGTTTTCGAGAGTTGCCCAATCAGATTGAGAACCCATAATAATTCCAACGAGAGGTTGAGCGTCTTGTGCTGCGGCCGCATTCATTGCTAATGTTCCAGAGACAAAAGTAAAAGAAGATAAATCTCGACGAGAGCCAAGTTTTAAATGGTTCGGAAGCTCATTATTATAGACTGATTTTTCATCTCACGAAAATTTAACTGACCAGCTCTGCGAATATTTTTAATATCATCAAAAAATGTCATGGTTTAACAGCGAAACATCCTCAAATTTTATTAATATAGCGCGCTTAATCAAATCAATGCTTTTGACTATGAAAGCCCAACACTAAGAGATCAACAATTTTCTAAAATTCTAAAAAAAGCGTGTAAACATCCTACAAAATAATCTGGTATTTAGAAGAGCAATGGCTTGTACAAAATAGAATAAATCATTTAATTCACAAGCCGTTACAGATTATTGGCTTCTAAATACGAAATAAACACAACCAAATAGGCATAACATTGCCCACAAATAATCGAGTTTAAATGGTTGTTTAAATAAGAAAATCATAAAAGGTACAAACACGACCAGTGTAACCACTTCCTGAGTGATCTTCATTTCACCGAGTAACCAGCCTTGCGCGCTTAGCATACGAGTGGCTGGAATCATAAAACTGTATTCAAGTAAGGCAATAATCCAACCGAATAGAATCGCTTGCCAAAGTGGAGCGTGGTGCAAAAATTTAAGATGCCCATACCATGCGAGCGTCATAAAGCAGTTAGAAATAATTAATAGCGTAAAAGCTAAAACCGTTGGGCTCAAAGGCACATCCTTCATCATCACGATGATTTAAGTATTTTAACGATACAAAATATTATAAAAGATAAAACTGTAATTCAGCTTAAATCTAAAAAATAAAGCTGTAGTTTTATTAGGGCCTCAAACACATAGAACAACAACGATTTTTGACTATCTTTTCGAGTTTAGCCTTGCTATCGTTGCTGGCAAATTTATCAATAATGCACACATAGCAATTCATTTTAATGTTGTGTACAAAAGCAGTGGAGAAGGCGAGCAATGCATCTGCATATCTTGGGTATTTGTGGAACTTTTATGGGCTCTTTAGCACTTTTGGCTCGTGATTTAGGACATAAGGTAACCGGTTCCGATTTAAACGTTTACCCTCCAATGTCTACCCAGTTAGAAAATGCAGGCATTACACTCATGCAAGGCTATGACCGTAGTCATTTACAGCCTCATCCGGACTTGGTTATTGTCGGTAATGCCATGAAACGTGGTATTGATGCCGTGGAATATATGCTGAACGAAGGCTTGCCTTATATTTCTGGGCCACAGTTCCTAGCCGACCATGTTTTACAAGGTAAACACGTGCTTGGTGTAGCGGGTACTCACGGAAAAACAACCACAACGACTATGTTGGCTTGGGTACTTGATCAGGCGGGTTTAAATCCGGGCTTTTTAATTGGTGGTGTTCCACTTGGTTTTAGTGAAAGCGCTCGTTTAGGTGGTGGCAAATACTTCTGTGTTGAAGCCGATGAATATGACTCTGCTTTCTTTGATAAACGTTCTAAGTTTGTTCATTATCATCCGAAAACGGCGATTTTAAACAATCTTGAATTTGACCATGCCGATATTTTTGATGACCTAGCAGCGATTCAAAAGCAATTCCATCATCTTGTTCGTACCATTCCAAGTGAAGGCCGTATTATTGCGCCGATTACTGAAACGCATATTGATGAAGTACTTGAAATGGGTTGCTGGACACCAGTGATTCGTACAAGTTTAGAAGCGAATGAAAAAGCTGCTCTGTCTGCCGAATTAATTTCAATTGATGGCAGCCATTTTAAAGTACTCGAAAATGGCAACGCCGTTGGTGAAGTTAAATGGACTATGACAGGGCAACATAGTGTCGCTAATGCTTTGGCAACCATTGCAGCCGCTCAACATGTAGGCGTTGCACTTGAAACGGCTTGTGAAGCTTTGTCTAACTTTGGCGGTGTAAAACGTCGTATGGAGTTACTCGGCACAGTCAACGGCATTGAAGTTTATGATGACTTTGCTCACCACCCAACAGCAATTGACACCACTTTAGATGGTGCACGTAAACGCTTAGGTGAACGCCGTTTATGGGCCATTATTGAACCACGTTCAAATACAATGCGTATGGGCAGTCATAAAGATGGCTTAGCACATTCAGCACGCTTAGCAGACGAAGTGATCTGGTATCAGCCAGAAGGCTTAGATTGGGATTTACAACCTGTAATTGAAGCTGCTTCTAATTGTGCTCAAGTCAGTCGTTCACTTGATGAAATTATTGAACGTATTGTCAATGAAGCGGGCGAGGGCGATGCTGTTGTGATTATGTCTAACGGTGGCTTTGGTGGCTTACATCAAAAATTAATGAGCGCATTAAAAGCGAAAGCTGCTTAACCTCCGCTTTAGATGATTCAATAAAAAACGGGTTTCAAATTGAAACCCGTTTTTATATCAATTACTTTTCAAACTTTTTCTGGTTCTATAGTAGTCATAAATTTATTAGAAACCATTAAACGTAAACTATAGACAATACCCATCGCAAAAACGCTATATCCCACGTTATTACAAATAAACGGAATACATAAAATAATAAGCGCGGTAATCGGGTAAAACCATTTTGTGATTCCAGATAAGCATTGGAACTCGTAAAGTATCCAAATACAGGTGGTATAGAGCACCACGCTCACCGCAACAACTATTCCCATATATAAATCGGAAATATGCGCATGATGGGTTGTGACATCTACGGCAGCAGCCAGCGCAGCACCGACCGCAGCAATAGTGACAAAAACAAAATAATGGCCGTATCCCCAAACAAAAGGACGTACACCTTTAATATGATGGTGATGTTCACTACGATCAAAATAAGCCCACCACATTGCAAACATCAGTATCAATCCACCAATCATCAAGAAGACTGCAGGGATATTTATTGACTGAGTTGCTAAAGCATCACGAATCGCATTAAAACTACCGATAATTGATTCACCCAACACAATAATTGTGAGTAGGGCATAGCGCTCTACAATATGATGAGGATGCCACGGCGTTGGAGAATATTTTTCTGCATAGATCGGAACAATAAGCTCCAACACCACTAAAAATAAAAATACGGGGATAGAAAGTATGTGGGCGAAATTAGCCACTAACCAACCAATTTGTACTAAGACTATACCTATCGCATAGCGATAAGCCGTAATTCGCCGTTCAGGATCATGTTTTGCTGCTCGTAGCCACTGGGTAACGAGCGCTAAACGCATAATCACATAACCCACAATAATGATGTCAAAGTCCTGACTATGAAATACATCAGGAATACCTGCGGCCATGACCAAAGACCCTACAATCTGTACAAAAGTAAGGCATCGATACAATGCATCATCATTATCATATGCCGAAGCAAACCATGAAAAATTCATCCATGCCCACCACAGCGCGAAAAACACCATCAGGTAGCTTGGTAATGCATGCCAGAGGTGATTTTCAATAATTGCGTGGTGTAACTGCTGACCAGCTGTTGCAATCGCGACCACAAAAATTAAATCGAACAATAATTCGAGGGGAGTCGCTGCTCTATGTGGTTGTTTTGGATCTCTTGGAGATAGGGGCCTCAAACTTAATTTTTTCTGTTCTTCTTGAGTAGTCATGAAACAATGTTCTCGAATAAAGTGCCGAAACGTTAACACTTTAATCTCAACGCTCAGATCACGCATTAAAAATTATATAGACCTACTGTTTAATCTTTACTCATCAGTAGACTATATTTCATTTTTGTGACAATTCTTTATCAAGACATTAAGCTTAATTCTTTATCATAGCTCACGTTTTTGTTCTTGTTTGGAATATGAATGTCTTTAGAAACACTCAACCTTAGCTTATTCCATGTGATTAATGGGGCTCAGGATGCGAGTCAATTTATCATTCGTCTTGCTATCTTTTTTGCTAATGATCTCCTCTATATTCTCTTATTCATCCTTACATTTTTATGGTTCTATGGCGATCAAGATTTAAAAAATAGGGTCATTAAATCTGTCTTTTTAACCTGCGTATCACTTTTAGTAGGTTATGTTATTTCTCTGTTTTACCATCACTCAAGACCGTTTGTAATGGGTGTTGGTACGACTTTTATTGAACATTCACCAACTGCATCTTTCCCAAGTAATCATATGCTAATTTTTAGCACCATTGCCCTGTCTTATTTATTTGCTCAGCGCAAAATGATTGGAATCATTCTTTTATTTTTATCATTTGTAGTGGCGTGGTCACGTATTTATTTAGGTGTGCATTTTCCTTTAGACATGTTAGGGGCCTTTATTGTCGCACTACTGGTCAATACGGCGGGTTATTACTTCTGGAATGCTTATGGTACGCATTTAACAGCATTCTTTATTCACCTTTATCAAATTATATGCAAACCACTTTTAGACCGCGGTTTCATTAAATAACCTATAGATCTTTTTTGCATTCACCCTCGACATTAAGTTCAGTTGCGTAATACAAAAAAATCTGCCATTCTATGTGGACTTGGATATGTTTTATCCAAAACAGAATTTAGTTTGACAAGGGGAGTAGCCTCCTCCAAACATAACAGCAATGTTATGTGTCAGATATCGTCAATACACTTTTATTAAAAAGTCGGTATCTGAGCATCGTGAAATTCATGATGTAGGCAAGACCTTGATCATGTTGATACAGATGTTTAATTCATCTGGCAACGGGTCAAGGTTTTTTTATGCCCAATTGCCGGATGTAGGGAGGATTTATGGAATCGATCGGCAATCTATGGCTGTACGTAGCATTCTTTGGCATCGTCATTGTAATGCTCTTAATTGACTTTTTAGGATTTAAGCAAAAGCAAGGTCAGGATGTCTCAATTAAGCAAGCTGCTTATTGGAGTGTAGCGTGGGTAAGCGTCGCAGCCTTATTTGGTGGTGGTTTATGGCTTTATCTACAACAAACGGTCGGAGTGACCTTAGCAAACCAAAAAACCATGGAATACTTTGCGGGTTACTTACTCGAAAAGTCCCTCGCAATTGACAACGTTTTCGTCTGGTTAATGATTTTCGCTGCGTTTGCTATTCCTGCTGCGTTACAACGTAAAATTTTGCTCTACGGCGTATTAGGCGCAATTGTACTTCGTACCCTCTTTATTTTTATTGGTGCATGGTTCGTTCAAGAGTTCTCGTGGGTGCTTTATATCTTCGGTGCGTTCTTGGTATATACAGGCTTTAAGTTCTTAAAAGGCCAAGAAGAAGAAACCAATATTGAAGATATCAAGCTCTTAAAATGGTTACGTAACCATATGCGTATTACACCGCAGCTTGAAGGTGACAAGTTCTTTGTACGTCAAAACGGTTTATTGTGGGCAACGCCGTTATTTCTAGTTTTGATTTTGGTTGAAGCTTCAGACGTGATTTTCGCAGTAGATTCTATTCCTGCTATTTTCGCGGTAACTAGCGATCCGTTTATTGTTTTAACAGCGAACTTAATGGCAATTTTAGGTTTACGCGCAATGTTCTTCTTACTTGCTGGTGCTGCGACTAAATTGCATTACTTGCCATACGGCTTAGGTATTATCTTATTGTTCATTGGTGCAAAAATGTTGTTGCTTGATGTATTCCACATGCCAATCTGGATCTCGTTAAGCTTTATCGTAATAGTCTTAGCAATCACTGCTTACCTTTCTTTACGTCATAATAAGCGACAAATCTCATAGAATTTTTACTTACATAATATTAAAGGGCTTTCATAGAAAGCCCTTTTTAAATTAGGAATTGACTATTTTTAATTTTGGCCATTGTTGTAACCAATTTTTGCTTTCTACACGATTTTTGAAAGTCTGATAACTAACTAGAGCTGAATTCCAACGTAGATTCAATTCAAATAAATCTGATAAGCCAAAAGGTGCAATTATTTCTAAATTACCGAAAGTGTCGAAACGTATTGCTACAGCTGTTGCTGTTTCTGACCATAATGATAATGCTTCCTCAATCGAAGTTAATGGTTGAATTTTTTCACCATTATCTTTACGGTACCATGTATGTACCAAAGCCTGATTAACAACATCCCAATCTTGATTTGGAAATTTGCTTTTTAAATCACTTTGCAATTCTTTTTGATAACTATCATCATATTCATTAGCATCATAATAAATCACATCCATATCACTTGTATTTAAATCATAAGTTTTGCCATGTAAATATGACCAAACAGTATTTCTCACAGCGCCAGCACTTAAATAAACTTTTGGATGCAATTGAGAAATGATAGCTAATATCTTTAATAAACAAGGAGATTTCATCACCAAATCAATAAAATCTTGTTGATAATTATTATATATATTTGTCATATTTGGAAAAATACTAAAGTCATCCACCATGTAATAGTACATAGAAGCTCTGTACTTTAAAAGCGCTGATCAATATCATATGCCAACTTAAAATTTATCTTTCCTAATCAGAAACATAATAGATAACAGCTATTCGGTATTTTATGCCGAACATACTTATTAAAATGTGTGGAGTCTCATGCGTTCTAAAAAAATTAATCTTGTCGTTGTCCCTCTATTACTCACGGCATGTAGCCATAATGATGGTCCTTTAGTACAAGACGTATATAACAACCAATATGATTGTGCTCGCGACTGGAATACCCAAACTTGTGAAGAAGAAAATAGCTCAAGTGGGCATGGTTCTAGTTATGTTGGAACACGCTATTTAGGGCCTGCGTATTATCAAAATAATCGGGAAGTTTCTTTTCACGGCAATACCTTACATCCTTACAGCAATTTGAGTGTGGGTCGTCCCATCATTTCAAGCACAGCGAAAAGTTCGTCTTTTTCATCCCCAATTCGTGGTGGTTTTGGCCGTAGCGGTTTTTCTTTCGGCGGCTAAATCTTCAGGCATTTACTTAATATGAAAAGAAAAATATTTGCTCCACGCCCAGACTGGCAAGTGGAGCATCAAAATATTGGTTTCGATTATTTTAATTTACCTTCTCTTGATGGCTCAATTTACTGGTCTGAAGGAGTTGCGTATGAGTTCACACTTAAGCAGATTGAACAACTTGAAGATGCAGCAAATGAACTGCATCAGATGTGTTTATCGGTGGTAGGAGATCTCATTCAACGGGGCAATTATCCAACTTATTTTCAAATTCCTGAAGTCGCTATAAACCATATTGAACATTCTTGGAAACAGAATGCACCCATGCTCTATGGCCGCTTTGATTTCGCTTACGATGGGCGAAATATCAAAATGCTGGAATATAACGCCGACACCCCGACTGGCTTACTTGAAGCTTCTGTTGCGCAGTGGCTGTGGATAGAACAAGTCTCGGGCATTGCAAACCGAGATCAATTTAATAGCATTCATGAAGACCTAATCAAACGCTGGAAGACAATTTTACCGCGTGGTAGCCATGTGCATTTTGCTGCTTGTCAGGAGGCTGGAAGGGAAGACTGGGGTAATTTAGAGTACTTGATGGATACGGCTTATCAAGCTCATCTACAAGTTTCCGAGCTTTCTATGGAAAACATAGGCTGGAACGACCAAGATTTTGTCGATCTTCATAACCGCCCCATTCAAAACATATTTAAGCTCTACCCATGGGAATGGATTTGGGAAGAAGCATTTTCTCAATATATCCATCCACAAACACAATGGATTGAACCTTGCTGGAAAATGTTATTTTCAAATAAAGCAATTCTGGTTGAACTTTGGAAACGTTATCCAAACCATCCATTGTTGGTCGAAACCCATACGTATGAACCGCAACAAGCTTTGTCTGGTAAATGGGTGAAAAAGCCGATTTTGGCAAGGGAAGGAGCCAATATTCGAATTTTACAAAATGGTCATGACCAAGGTGCAGCTTCTGGTAGCTTTTATTTTGATGACTACGACAAATATGGTTATGTCGTACAGAAATGGGTAGACACCCCATTATTTTCGGGGCAACTGCCTACACTCGGTTTATGGATGATGGGACATCAATGCGCAGGGATGTCTATTCGTGAAGATTGTTATGACATTATTGGTAATGATGCTCACTTTGCAGCACATTATTTTATTGAGTAATAAACGCCTAAATATATTTAAAAAAGCACTTTAAAAGTGCTTTTTATTGTGCCATCAACGCAATCAATCAGTGCATTCTAAGTACATAGTAAATAATCAACGTTCTTTTTTAAAAAGCCAAATTAGAACAAAAATTCAAAAATATAATGACTTAATCTTATGTAATTTAATACTTTTATCTTTATTTCTTTAATTAAAAATTAATATTGGCAAGCTCTTTGCATCTCCTAAAAAGAAAAAAGCCTAGATTTTAAGGGCTCGCGAGAGCCCTGATTTTTTTAAGGAGTGATGCCATGAATGCGATTCCAACTTTAACGCCCCTTGCCATGCCATGTAACAGCAGTTTTGAAGCAAAAGATTGGGAAATTTTATCTACTCACTGGTATCCCGTCGCACGTACTCAAGATGTCTCTACTGCACCTCAACGCGTCACGCTACTAGACGTCAATATGGCGTTATATAAAACAGAAAGCGGTGAAATTCATCTGGTTCGAGACATTTGTCCACATCGTGGGGTGCCTTTAACCAAAGGTTGGGTCGATGGTGAGGAGATTGTGTGTCCTTATCATGGCCTACGCTACAACACCGAAGGAAAATGTACCCAAATACCAGCACAACCTGAGTTAACCAAAATTTCTGATCGCTTTTCCCTGACCAAATTTCCAGTCGTGCAACGATATGGCCTGATTTGGACCAGTATTCATGGTCGTGATATTACTCGAGCCAGTATTCCTGTATTAGATACTTGGGAGCATGCAGAACATCAATCAATTTTACCGCCTTTTGTCGATATTGGCGGCTCTAGCGGACGTCAACTTGAAGGGTTTATTGATGTCGCTCATTTTGCTTGGGTACATCACAACGCCTTTGCGAGTCGTGATAATCCCGTCGTCCCTAAATATCACACTGAATGTACTGAATATGGCTTAAAAACGGTCTATATCAGCAATGTCAGTAACTATCCGCATGAGCTAAAGCATCTCGAACCAGAAGGCTTTTTGTGGAAACGTACCTTTGATGTCTATCCACCTTTTTCAGCCGTACTCACGGTCGATTTTCCAGAAGGCGGTGTCTTAAAAATCTTGAATGCTTGTTGTCCTGTTTCAAGTAATAAAACCCGTTTATTTGTTCCACTCACGCGTAACTTTGACCAAACTGGCGATTTAGAAAAGGTATATGCATTTAATGCGCAAATTTTTGCTGAAGACCAAGATATGATCGAATCACAAAAGCCAGAAGAACTACCGCTTGATTTAATGATGGAAGCTCATTTTGAAGCAGACCGTTCATCAACGACTTATCGACGGATTTTGGCAGAATGGGGACTAAGTAAACGTTATACCGTTTAAATCTTGGCTAACTGGGGTACAATCAACCGAAAAAAGTGAAAATATATAGGCTTTCCATGTCATTGATTGCAAATACCACCGTTGTGCGTGGTCGTTTTTTAGATATTCAACAAACTGTCTCTGAGCCAACTGATATTCCAAATCAAGTGCGTTATTTAGAAGATGGTGTATTGATTAGTGAACATGGAAAAATCAAATGGTTTGGTGCATGGGCAGACGCTCAACAGCATCTACCGGCTGGAGTTGAGGTTCAACATTACCCAGAACAATTGATTGTACCTGGCTTTATTGATACCCATATTCACTTCCCACAAACTGAAATGGTTGGAGCATACGGCGAACAGCTTTTAAGCTGGCTTAATACTTATACATTCCCAACTGAAATCCAGTTTCAGGACAAAGCATATGCAAGTGAAATTGCCCAGTTCTTTGTTCAAGAACTCTTAAAACATGGTACAACCACAGCACTGGTTTTCTGTACAGTCCATCCGGAATCTGTTGATGCCTTATTTGAAGCCGCAGAACACGTTCAGATGCGTTTAATTGCCGGTAAGGTACTCATGGACCGGCATGCACCTGAAGCGCTGTGTGACACACCAGAAACGTCTTACAGCGACACCAAAGCACTTATTGAAAAATGGCATGGTAAAGGCCGTGCTCTGTATGCGATTACGCCACGTTTTGCACCGACTTCTACACCTGAGCAATTAGAAAGAGCAGGGCAGTTAAAACAAGAATTTCCGGATGTATATGTACATACCCACTTAAGTGAAAACAAAGATGAAATTGCTTGGGTGAAATCTTTATTTCCTGAACAAGCTGGCTATTTAGATGTTTATCAACATTATGGCCTGACTGGTAAGCGTTCCGTTTTTGCGCATTGCGTTCACTTAGAAGATGAAGAATGGCAATGCATGCATAATACGCAGTCTGCTATCGCATTTTGCCCAACTTCAAACTTGTTCTTAGGCAGTGGTTTATTCCCATTGAAAAAAACATGGGAAAAACAAGTAAAAGTGGGCTTGGGTACAGATATCGGTGCTGGTACATCATTTAGTTTATTGCAAACTGTTAACGAGGCTTATAAGGTACAGCAGTTACAAGGCGATAAACTTTCAGCTTATGAAGCGTTCTATCATGCAACTTTAGGTGGAGCAAAAGCGCTTGATTTGCAAGATCAGTTAGGCAACTTCAACGTCGGTAAAGAAGCAGACTTTGTGGTACTGAATCTCAAGCCAACAGCATTACAGGAACTTCGCCAGTCTAAATCCAAATCTGTTGAAGATTCACTGTTTGCATTATTCACTTTAGGTGATGACCGTAATATTGAAGCGACTTATATTTATGGAAACCGTGCTTATCAAAAAGAAACAGCCAAATAAAAAAGGCATTGTTAAGTTTTTGTTATTATTTGGAATATGTGCTCTTGCGTTAAAGCGTGATAGACATAGTCCGCAAAATGATGAAATTTCACAGTCATCAAAGGGTGCATGAAACGTCATTTTGCTTTAAAATTTTACCATTAACTCAGATTTTCGAGGTGTTGCAGGTCAACACCTTTTTTATTTTTTCTTTTATATCTTGTAGGAATCTGCCATGACTGTTGCAATGAGCATCATGATTTCAACCGAAGAAATTCAAGCAAAAGTCAAAGAGCTCGGCGAGCAAATTAACGCTCACTATGCAAATAGTGATAAAGAATTAGTCCTTATTGGATTACTTCGTGGTTCTGTTATTTTCATGGCAGACTTGTGCCGTACAATTACCAAACCGCATGAACTCGACTTCATGACAGTGTCTAGCTACGGCGGCGGTACGACTTCAAGTCGAGATGTTAAAATCTTAAAAGATCTTGACGGTGAAATTCGCGGTAAAGATGTATTGGTTGTTGAAGACATTATCGACTCAGGCAATACCTTAAGCAAAGTAGTTGAAATGTTGCAAACTCGTGAGCCAAATTCGATTCAACTTTGCACATTAGTGAGTAAACCATCTCGCCGTGAAATTGATCTTGAAGTGAAATTTTTAGGTTTTGAAGTAGAAGACAGATTCATTGTGGGCTATGGCCTAGACTACGACCAAAAATATCGCCACTTACCTTTTATTGGTGAAATTGGTTTATAAATTTCATAAAAATAGCACCGCAAGGTGCTATTTTTTTATATAAAACCTGAGCTTTGAACAAAAAAGACACAAAAAGTCGCAATCTGCTACAGACAAAATAGACAGCTCTACCGCACGATAGAATATGAAGCAAAATCATTAACTTCATCAAAAAAACAACTGGAGAACAAATATGTGGTCACTTATTGTTGCTATTGTGGTTGGTTTCTTTGCTGGTTTAATCGCTCGTGCTTTACATCCAGGGGACGATAAAGCAGGTTTCATCGTAACTACCTTGATTGGTATTGCTGGTTCACTTTTAGCCACTTATGGCGGTCGTTTACTTGGACTTTACGGCGAAAACTCAGCTGCAGGCTTTATCGCATCCGTGATTGGTGCCGTCGTTATTCTTTTTATCTACAACTTGATTGCACGAAAAAGTTAATTACTTTTAGGCAATCAAAAAGCACCTAATGGTGCTTTTTTTAATTTATTTTAAAGGCCTAACTCTTTCCACACTGCCTGAATTTCTTCAGCAGAACGGGCTCCAACCAGTTTAAAACCATTTGCAAAAATTAAGGTCGGAGTGCCATTAAAACCCAGTTTTTTTCCTAATTCCAAATTACGATCAATTGGGTTTGCACAGCTCGTAACTGTTGGTTTAACGCCTTGTTGAATCAGTTTTTTCCATGAGTAAGATTGATTTGGTGCACACCAAACTTGTCTAGAAACCACAATAGACTGAGGTTTTAAAGGATAGATAAACGTGTAAATAGTCACATCTTTAAGCTTGTCTAGTTCAGGTTCAAGCTGCTTACAATAAGGACAATTTGGATCAGAAAATACTGCTAAAATATGCTGACCATTACCTTTGACTGTTTTAATTGCATCTTTTAGAGGTAGCTGTTTCCAATCAATTGAGTTCTGTCCTAAAACTAAATCTTTGGTTAAGTTCTTCTGGTCTTTTAACCGAATCATAGAGCCTATAAACATATGTTGTCCATCTTCACCAACATAAATGATTTGCTGATCAAGATTAGCGCTATATAGCCCAGGCATTTCAGTTTTCTGAATATTGCTAATTTTCAAATTAGGATATTGTTTTTTAATATTTTCCCTAACAGTATCCACATTAGCGAAACTCACACTTGCAGTTAAACTAAATAGTGCCAATATTCCTAATTTTTTAAGCATAAAACCGACTCATAGGTAGGAGAGGAACTATTTTAATCAGTTCAGCTTTTTAAAACAGAACTGATTACCGAGTTATAACCAAACTGCCACTCATTTATGCCAATGTTTCACGTGGAACATAAATAGGTTTTAGAGTATTAATTTCTACCGATATATGCACAATTTCATCATGAATGGATAAAGCATGGCGAATTTGGTCTGCAGTTAAAGAAATATCATCAGTTTCGAGTGCCAAAATACAAGAAAACTTACCTTTCGCGACCTTCCAAACATGAATATCTGTAATTTCAATATGTTTAGGAAATTCAGCAATGACTTCACGAATTTCTTCAACCACAGGATGATCCATTTCAGCATCTAAGAGAGTTTTTCCTGTCTCTTTCATTAAGCCGAGAGACCATTTTGCAACCAAAATAGCACCTAAAATTCCTAAAAGTGCATCTAAAAAATCCCATCCGAAATATTTACCTGCGAAAAGTGCAATAATTGCGAAAACAGAAGTCACAGCATCTGCAACCACATGTAAAAAAGCAGCTTTTTGATTTAAATCATGGTGATGATGCCCATGATCATGATCATGATCATGATGGTGATGGTGATGGTGATGGTGATGGTGATGGTGTCCATCATCGTGAAGTAACCATGCGCAAATCAAATTAATGATCAAACCCAAAATCGCAATCGGAATAGCTTCATTATAAAAAATTTCAACTGGATTAAATAAACGTTGTATCGATTGAAGCGCCATAAAAATGGCGACCACCATCAACAAAATTGCACTGCTATAACCCGCTAAAATCTCGATTTTCCAAGTTCCAAAACTAAACCGGCGATCTTTTGAATAATGACGAGCCGCACGATAAGCAAAATAGGCTAAACCGAGAGCCAACATATGTGAACTCATATGCCAACCATCAGCCAGAAGTGCCATTGAATTGAAAAACCATCCACCCAATATTTCTAGCACCATCATGGATGCAGTTAAAATTGTTGCAATCAAAATACGTTTTTGTGCAAGTGGATTTCCTTCATCAAACTGATGTTGATGATGACGTGATACACTATGATCCTGCATAAAATTTAAACCCAATATACTCCCTACCAGTATATTAAATTATACAAGAGAACACAGATGAGTCACGTCGGTCAGGATAAAAAAATAGTTAATCGTGTAAAACGACTAAAAGGACAAATTAATAGTATTGAGCATGCTGTGGAACAGCCAGATATTTCATGTATAGAAATACTTCAACAAGTTGCTGCAATTAAAGGGGCGATAAATGGTCTAATGAGTGAATTGATGGAACAGCACTTACATCATCATGTGCTCAAAGAAGCAAAAGTCGATCAGAATGAGTTAGATGAGTTTTTAAAGGTTCTAAAAAGATACGGTTAACGAGTGACTGAATGACGCAGCTAAGTGCATCATTCAGAATTTTGTAATTATTTTCCAATACAGAATGAACCAAAAATCTTGCCTAATAGGTCATCGGCACTAAAGTCACCAGTAATTTCCCCTAAAGCATTTTGGGCAAGACGTAGAGACTCAGCAACCAGTTCACCTGCGTTAAACACAACAAGTTGCTCGCGTGCTTCTAAAAGATAGAGCTGTGTGCGCTTCATTGCGTCTAAATGGCGTGTTCTTGCAATAAAGGTGTCTTCCTCAGGGTGGAAGCCTGCATGCGCTGTAATCGCATCTACGAGGCCTTGTACGCCCATTTCTTGTTTTGCAGAAACGGTTATATGACGGAACCCTTGAAAATCGCTTATTTCAGCTAATTGACCAGTTAAATCGCATTTATTACCAATTAACATTAAACGACGCGGTTCAATGTGCTCAGCAAAATATTCTTGAGCAAGTTTTAAGGGGTCATCACCTTGATTTAAATCATAAACCAGCAATAACAAATCAGCCTGCTCAATTTCTTTGATTGCTCTACGAATCCCTTCTTTTTCAACGATGTCACCTGTCTCACGAAGGCCGGCTGTGTCTGTTAAAGTGATTGGTAGACCATTTAAGCTAATTTTTTCATGCAATACATCACGGGTTGTACCGGCAATATCCGTCACAATTGCACGCTCAACACCTGCAAGCGCATTTAACAGGCTTGATTTACCCGCATTTGGTTTACCTGCAATAACAACTTGTAAACCTTCACGTAATAATTGCCCTTGTCGTGCAGAGGTTTGAACTGCATGTACCGACTGCTGAACATCTTCAAGTAAAGCTAAAATTTTGCCATCTGCCAAAAAATCGATTTCTTCTTCAGGAAAATCAATTGCAGCTTCAACATGCAAGCGTAAATGAATCAGTTTTTCTAAAACGGTATTAATTTTTGTTGAAAAAGCGCCTTGTAAAGAACGAACTGCAGAGCGTGCCGCAGCTTGCGAAGTCGCATCAATCAGATCTGCAATTGCTTCTGCTTGTACCAAATCCATCTTGCCATTTTCAAAAGCTCGCATGGAAAATTCACCGGCTTTTGCAGCAATTGCACCAAGCTCAAATAAGCGTCCAAGCAAGGCATTTTGAATGACCGGACCGCCGTGACCTTGTAGCTCTACAACATCTTCACCTGTAAACGAGTGTGGATTAGGAAAGCAAAGAACAATCCCTTCATCCATAATGTTGCTATCAGCATCATAAAACTTACGAAAACCCGCCATACGTGCTTCAGGCAAGTTTTTTTGTGTCAGGTTTTGAGCAATTTCATAAGCCTTAGGTCCAGATAGGCGAATCACGCCCACACCACCACGCCCAGGTGGCGTTGCAATTGCAGCAATCGTGGTTTGACTTTGCATATTATTCACCTAAAAACCTAAAATCCAGCCAAAGAAAAATCCGCCTAAGATTACCATCTTAAGCGGATTTATTCAGCAAAAGTTCAACGATTAAGAAGCCGATTCAGTCTTACTGATACGACTTTTCTCAACACTCTTATTAATAAACGATTGCTGTAAAATAGTAATACTGTTGTTCACAATCCAGTACAGCACGAGACCTGCCGGGAAGAACAACATAAATACAGTGAACATAATCGGCATAATGCGGAACACTTTTGCCTGCATTGGATCAGCTGGTTGCGGGTTCAACATCTGCTGAGCAAACATGGTAACACCCATGATTAACGGCAAGATGAACCAAGGATCCATCGCTGACAAGTCTTGAATCCAACCTAACCATGGTGCATGACGTAATTCCACACTTTCCATGAGTACCCAGTACAAAGCAAGGAAAATTGGCATTTGTAGCAACAATGGTAAACAGCCTGAAAGTGGATTTACTTGTTCACGCTTGTATAAAGCCATCATTTCTTGCGAGAAGCGCATACGGTCTTCACCGAACTCTTCTTTCATGCGTTGCATTTCTGGTGCAATCACACGCATTTTCGCCATAGAACGATAACTTTTTGAAGATAAAGGCCACAAAATCAATTTTACTAAAATCGTAAGTAAAATGATTGACCATCCCCAGTTACCCACAATGTTATGGAAGAATTGAAGACCTAAGAACAGTAACTTAGCAATCGGCCATAACCAACCATAATCAACAGTCTGATTTAAACCAACAGCTAAATCTTTTAATTCAGATTGTACTTTCGGACCTGAATAAAGTTTTGCATCCACTTCCATTGAAGTGCCTGCCGGAACATTAATCACTGGTGAAGTAAAACCAATGATATTCATATGATCAGCAGATTGACGAGATTCAAGTTTAGCCACATAAGGCTGGCCATTGGCTTGAGTTAACTTAAGATTTCCAGGAATCCAAGCACTGACAAAATAATGCTGAACAATCGCAACCCATCCACCTTTCGCTTCAGTATTTACTTTTTCTTCTGAGAAATTAGCAAATTTAAGCTTATTGTAATGTGCATCAGGCGTTCCCCAAGCTCCACCTAAGAAAGTTCCTAGAGTGAAAATACCTTGAGAAGATTTACCAGGATCATCAGAATTATCACGCTTTAATTGTCCAAACATCTGACCTTGCCAGCTTTGTTGGCTACGGTTAATGACTTGATGTTTTACAACAATTGGATATTGACCTTGGGTGAAAGTAAAAGTCTTAATAATTTCAACGCCTTCAGGTGTTTTAAATACCATCGGAACGTTTAAAACTTTTCCAGTTTGACCCTTTTGATCCTGTACGCCTTTAGCATCAGCCAAAGTATATGATGTTTTTTCAACAGCATATAATGGACGACCACCACGACTACTATCTGGTCCATTCAAACCAATTAAGCCAGATTGAGCAACATATGTACGCTTGGCATCATTTTCAAGCATAACAAAAGGTTGATCGCTGTCTTTGCTTTTGTCGTGTGAGAGTAATTCAATACGAACAATATCACCACCTTTTGGATTGATCCAAATATGGTAAAGGTCAGTTTGTACTGAAATAAGCTGTTGATTCACAGGTGCAGTTGCATCTGTGGTTTGTGACTGCGCAATATTTGCTTGTGGCACATCGGAAGCCACTGTTGCATTTTTAGCATTTGGCAAATCAGCAGATACTTCATGCGAGCTTACAGCCGCCGCTTGTTGTTGCGGTGCAGTTGCAGCATTTCCATAATCTTTTTGCCAAGCCAAAATGAGCAAATATGCGGTGACAAACATGGCCCCGAGAATTGCAAACCTGGCCCATTGTTGCATATCTATTACCCCAAATGGTTAGAGAGATTTTGCTTCAGTAAACGATCACGAAAGGGTACAGCAACATGATGCGTTTGAGAATCTATTTGATGAAACGAAATAAAACGAATTGCTTTTGGCGGTACCGGATCATATCCAGATCCTCCCCACGGATGACAACGACAAATCCGTTTAGAAGATAACCAAACGCCTTTTATCGCACCATGAGTTTGCAATGCTTCTATCGCATATTGGGAACAAGTCGGGATATAACGACAACGGGGTCCAAGAAGCGGACTAATCGCAATTTGATACAGTCGAATCAACCAACGTAGAAAACGGACCATTGGCTATCTCTTAATTCTGCGAGGTTGTGCCAACTTTAGAATGTTTTTTTGCTAAGCGCTGTAATTTTTGCCAAGCAAAATCTAATTGTTGATATAGCTCAGCATTCGTAATCGTTTCTATACCAACTTTCGGCATCACCACAACATCTATGTCTGATCCAAAATTCGGCTGATGTAGACGAAAGCTCTCACGAGCAAGACGTTTTATTCGATTTCTTTCATGCGCACGGCGCACTTTTTTCTTAGCAACAACAATACCCAAACGGCTTTTAGGCTGTTCGGTTAATTTTGCAAGAAATAAAAAATGGGGTTGATGCACTTTAAAAAGCGCACCATCAAATACACTTTTATAATCTGCAGCACAGCGTATTCGCACGTCTGTGCTAAAACTGTAAAGTGTCATCACACCCAAGTCTGGTCAGCGTAACAGTATTAAACAGTTAAGCTATGACGACCTTTTGCACGACGACGAGCTAATACTTGACGACCAGCTTTAGTTGCCATACGAGCACGGAAACCATGAACGCGTTTACGCTTTAATTCAGATGGTTGGAAAGTACGTTTCATATTGAAACTCCCAAAAATGATCTTTCTATAAAGGTCCGCGATTTTATTGTGCAATGTTTACGCTGTCAATGAAAAACCAAGAAAGTTTTGTATTTAACCCAAATTTTTAATCTCTTTACTTCTTTTTATCCTTGCCATAATTCAGTGCAATATATAGCTTTAAAAGTTATACACAAAGTAATTGTCTATTTTTATTAGAACTTTTAATATATACACACCTTATATACATATTTATCAACAAAACCAGATATCATTTTGCTTTTGATTTGCTTCATTTGAATTTAAATTCATATTTTGCAGTTATCCACAAAAGATTATCCTCCTATTAAATAAATTCAAATTTAGAAATTTAAATTTATTCTTATTAGGGATAACTTTTTCTGTGGATTTCGCACTTTTAAATTTAAAAAACAAATATTTGAGTTGTTGATAACTCTGTTTTTACTATATTTATGGATTGTGGATAAGTTTATGTGTTAATTTATCCACAGGTTGTGCAAAAAGTTATACACAAGCCGTTTTGAATTTAAATTTATTCACAAGAGATTTCTTTTTAGGCAAAATCAAACGAAATCGTCATGACAGATGTGGATAACTTGGTTAGAATGGCGACCCCTTCTCATCAGGAAGGGTTAATCTTTAGATTATTTGAATTTAAAAACGCAGAAATAGGGGATACACATGCTTTGGACAGACTGCTTAACTCGCTTGCGACAAGAGCTATCTGATAACGTCTTTGCGATGTGGATTCGCCCATTAGTTGCTGAAGAAGTAGAAGGAATACTGCGTCTTTATGCACCTAACCCTTATTGGACGCGTTACATTCAAGAGAACCATTTAGAATTAATTTCTATATTGGCCGAACAGTTATCTGAGGGACGTGTGCGTCAGGTTGAGATTTTAGTTGATTCTCGTCCTGGCAGTATTTTGTCATCGAGTGAACAGCCAGCAACTACAACAGCTGCTTTACACAGTGCACCTCAACAAACTATTAAAGTAAAAAAAGAACTGGATTCAATTTCTAGTTCAACTACTAGTGGTGTTGTAAACACTAAAACACCGAAAAAGAAGCTATTAAATCCTCAATTTACTTTTTCTTTATTTGTTGAGGGCCGTTCAAACCAGATGGCTGCTGAAACATGTAGAAAAGTATTAACTCAATTAGGTGCCTCACAGCACAACCCATTATTTTTATATGGCCCGACAGGGTTGGGTAAGACTCACTTGATGCAAGCGGTTGGTAATGCTTTATTACAAGCCAAGCCTAATGCACGGGTGATGTATATGACCTCTGAGAGCTTCGTTCAGGATTTTGTAAGTTCTTTGCAAAAAGGCAAAGTTGAAGAATTTAAGAAAAATTGCCGTTCTTTAGATTTACTGTTGGTTGATGATATTCATCTCTTAGCTGGTAAAGAAGCAAGTTTGGTTGAATTCTTCTATACATTTAATGCTTTACTTGATGAATCTAAACAGATTATTTTAACTTCAGATCGTTATCCAAAAGAATTGACCGAGTTAGATCCGCGTTTGGTATCTCGCTTTTCTTGGGGACTTTCTGTAGGTGTTGAGCCACCAGATATTGAAACTCGTATCGAAATTCTATTGAAGAAAGCTGAAAATAGCGGCGTTGATTTACCTCGGAACTGTGCGTTATTTATTGCACAACAAGTGGTTGCCAATGTACGTGAACTTGAAGGTGCGCTCAATAAAGTTGTTGCAATTTCCCGTTTTAAAGGTGCGCCAATCGATCTTGATGTTGTCCGTGAGTCTTTAAAAGATGTATTGGCAATTCGTGCGCGTACAATTAGTGTAGAAAATATCCAACGTGTGGTCAGTGAATATTTCCGTATTCCTTTAAAAGAATTGGTTGGACCAAAACGGACACGAATCTATGCTCGACCGCGTCAGTTAGCAATGGGTCTTGCTCGTGAGTTGACGGGTGATAGTTTTCCTGAAATTGGAATGGCTTTTGGTGGGCGTGACCATAGTACGGTGATGCATGCTTGTGAAAAAGTTGTGAGTCTTCGAGAGGAAGATCCGATTTTTGACGAAGATTATAAAAATCTACTGCGTCTACTTCAGAGTTAATGAAATAATAAGACGTTGTTGCAAAGTCTACGTAAGTGCAGCATAGTACACAGCTAAAAAATGAAATATTTGCTCCAAGTTGCTAGAGGAATGAATCGTGCGTTTGAAAATCGCTAAAGAAAGCTTACTCAATGTTTTATCGCATGTTGTCGGTGCGGTAGAACGTCGTCATACATTGAATATTCTTTCAAACGTCAAAATTCAGACTAATGCTCAGGCACTCACCATTACTGGTTCTGATTTAGAAGTCGAGCTGGTTGCCAGTACTGTTTTAACAGAAGGGGCATGCATTGAAGCAGGTGAAACAACTGTTCCTGCTCGTAAGTTGATGGAAATTTGTAAATCATTGCCTACAGCTGCATTGATTGATTTACAAATTACTGAAGATCAAAGATGTATCTTAAAATCTGGTAATAGCCGTTTTGTATTAGGTACTTTACCGGCAGAAGATTATCCATTATTGACGACTGAAAATAGTCAAGGTACACAAGTACAGGTCACCCAACGTGAGTTAAAGCGTTTATTTGAAAAAACTGCTTTTGCGATGGCTGTACAGGATGTGCGTTTCTATTTAACTGGTACTTTATTAGAAATTGATGAAAATCAATTGCGTGCAGTAACAACAGATGGACACCGCTTAGCACTTTGTGAAATTACTGCCTCTTCTACATCATCTCAATTGGTTCAAGCAATTGTGCCTCGTAAAGCTGTGGGTGAATTGCAGCGTTTACTCAGTATTGAAGATGAACAATTAACGTTACTCATTGGCCGTGAATTGTTAAATGTAACGATTAATACACCAAGCCGTGACAAAGAGCAGGGCGATATCACTGTTCGTTTTACGACGAAATTGATTGATGGAAAATTCCCTGATTATCGTCGTGTAATTCCACGTGGTGGCGATAAACATGTGTTAATTAGCCATGATGTGTTTAAACAATCATTACAACGTGTCGCAATTTTGAGTAATGAGAAGTTACGTGGTGTTTTCTTGAATTTTAATCAAGACTCTTTACAACTGCGTGCAAATAACCCTGAACAAGACGAAGCGATTGAAGATTTAGCGATTCAGTATCAAAACATACCGCTTGAAATGTCATTTAATGCGCAATATTTACTAGATGTTTTAGGTGTGCTTGATGGTGATGATGTTAATATGAGCATGACTGAGGCAAACCAGTCTGTATTGGTTCAAGATCCGGCACATCCTGATCAAACCTATGTCGTTATGCCGATGCGTGTATAATCTGGCTATCTAATATGCATCTTACGCGTTTAAATATTGAACGTGTGCGTAATTTAAAAACGGTTGCACTCCAAGGGTTGCAACCGTTTAATGTATTTTATGGCGCTAACGGTTCAGGAAAAACTTCAATTCTGGAAGCAATCCATTTGCTTGCAACAGGGCGGTCATTCCGTACCCATATCCCCAAAAATTATATTCAATATTCTGCCGAAGATGCGATTGTCTTCGCCCAGTCTGCAACTGAAAAAATTGGCATGCAAAAGTTAGCCACTGGTGAGCAGTTGATGAAGGTCAATGGCGATACGGTGGCTACACAAGGGCAATTGGCTAAACTGCTGCCTTTGCAACATATTGATCCACAAAGTACAGATATTATTGACCATGGGGCGAAACCTCGGCGCCAGCTTTTAGATTGGTTGATGTTCCACGTGGAACCTGAGTTTTATTTTGCTTGGCAATATTATTCTCGTGCATTAAAACAGCGTAATACCTTACTTAAAACCAGACGGAATATTTCTTTAGCGGATTTAGAGCCGTGGAACAAAATGTTGAGTGATTATGGTGAAATTTTACACTCTCAACGTTTAAGTATTGTGGAACAATGGAATGTCTTTTTTCAAAATGATTTAAGGCAATTATTACCTGATCTGGAGATTGAACTGGAATATAGTCCAGGTTTTCATACAGAGCAGGGACTTATGCAAGACTTGCTGAATCAACACCAAAAAGACATCGAAAGACGCTATACCGAATATGGTCCACATCGTGCAGATTTGCGCTTAAAAACCCCGTTTGGACATGCTGATGTTGTTTTATCAAGAGGTCAGAAAAAACTACTGATTATTGCCTTAAAACTGTCACAAATTGCAATGTTGCATGCGAGTAATAAGGAAACTGTGGTATTATTAGATGATCTGACAGCAGAATTAGACTTAACCGCACAACAACGTTTAATTGAACGATTAAGCCAACTTGGTAGCCAGGTTTTTATGACAACTTTAGATCATGCATCGGTAAAAAAACACTTACATGATCTGTCTATTTCATATCAATTATTCAATGTTGAATCCGGTCAAGTTAGTCTTGCTTCACCATAATTTTTTGATGTTACCCATCTTTGAATAAACCTATATTTGCTAGGGAGAAACCATGAGTTCAGAGTCTCAATCAGCCTCTCAAACAGAACAAACCAATGAAAAGGCTTATGATTCCTCTAGTATTAAAGTATTACGTGGATTAGATGCAGTTCGTAAACGTCCGGGGATGTATATTGGGGATACAGACGACGGTACCGGTTTACACCATATGGTATTCGAGGTTGTCGATAACGCAATCGATGAAGCTTTAGCGGGACATTGTGATGAAATTATTGTCACTATTCACGAAGATGAATCAGTGAGTGTTTCTGATAATGGCCGTGGTATTCCAACCGATATCCACCCTGAAGAAGGGGTTTCTGCAGCAGAAGTAATTCTTACGATCTTGCACGCAGGCGGTAAGTTTGACGATAACAGCTATAAAGTTTCAGGTGGTTTGCACGGCGTAGGCGTTTCAGTTGTAAATGCGCTTTCAAGTAAATTGCATTTAATTATTAATCGCGCTGGCCAAGTGCACGAACAAGAGTATCACCACGGTGATCCTCAATATCCATTACGTGTGATTGGTGAAACGGATAAGAGTGGTACAACTGTACGTTTTTGGCCAAGTGAACTAACTTTTAGTCAAACTATTTTTAACGTTGAAATCCTAGCGCGTCGTTTACGAGAGCTTTCATTTTTAAACGCGGGTGTGCGTATTGTTTTACGTGATGAACGTATTAACCTTGAGCATGTATATGACTACGAAGGTGGTTTATCTGAGTTTGTAAAATATATTAACGAAGGTAAAACTCATCTAAACGAGATTTTCCATTTCACTGCAGATACCGAAAATGGTATTGGTGTAGAAGTTGCATTGCAGTGGAACGAAAGTTATCAAGAAAATGTGCGTTGCTTTACCAACAATATTCCTCAAAAAGATGGCGGTACGCATTTAGCTGGTTTCCGTGCGGCTTTAACACGTGGTCTGAACCAATATCTTGAAAATGAAAATATTCTCAAGAAAGAAAAAGTCAATGTGACAGGTGATGATGCTCGTGAAGGTTTAACGGCGATTATTTCGGTCAAAGTACCTGATCCGAAATTCTCATCTCAAACTAAAGAGAAACTGGTATCGAGTGAAGTAAAACCAGCGGTTGAGCAAGCAATGAACAAAGAGTTCTCTGCTTACTTACTTGAAAACCCACAAGCTGCAAAATCGATTGCCGGTAAAATTATTGATGCTGCACGTGCACGTGATGCTGCGCGTAAAGCTCGTGAAATGACGCGTCGTAAGAGTGCACTTGATATTGCTGGTTTACCAGGTAAATTGGCAGATTGTCAGGAAAAAGACCCAGCACTTTCTGAATTATATTTAGTCGAGGGTGACTCTGCGGGTGGTAGTGCTAAGCAAGGCCGTAACCGTAAGATGCAGGCTATTTTACCGTTGAAAGGTAAAATTCTGAACGTTGAACGTGCACGCTTTGACAAAATGATTTCAAGTCAGGAAGTGGGTACTTTAATCACTGCACTTGGCTGTGGTATTGGTCGTGAAGAATATAACCCTGATAAACTTCGTTATCATAAAATCATTATCATGACTGATGCTGACGTCGATGGTTCTCACATTCGTACCTTGTTGTTAACGTTCTTCTTCCGTCAAATGCCAGAATTGGTTGAGCGTGGTCATATTTATATTGCTCAGCCACCTTTGTATAAATTGAAAAAAGGTAAGCAAGAACAATACATCAAAGATAATGATGCATTAGAAACGTATCTCATCTCAAATGCGATTGATGAGTTATCTTTGCATACCAATGCTGAAGCACCTGCAATTACAGGTGAAGCTCTTGCAAAAGTGATTCAGGACTATCAAGTTTCACAAAAGAGCTTACAGCGTTTAACTTTACGTTATCCAGCGAGCTTACTGGATGCTTTACTTGAAGTAGAAGCATTCAAGAGCGATCAAAACCACGATGAAGCTTATGTACAACAATGGGCTGATCAGGTACGCGATATCATTACTAGATTACAGCCAAGCTTACGTCCGGAAATTTCACTAGAGGCATTTGAACGTGAAAATGCTCAAGGTGAAAAATCTGCGCATTATTGGCCGCGTATTACGGTGTATGTTCATAACCTGCCACACGCGTATTTGCTTGATGCAGCTTTATTGAATTCAGCTGAGTATGCACGTTTGTTGAAAAACTCGAAGAGTTGGTTCACTTTACTTGAAGATGGCGCTTATTTACAAAAAGGTGATCGCCGTATTCAAGTGGCTAACTTCCATCAAGTTTGGCAACACATTTTGCAAGATTCTCGTCGCGGTATGATGATCCAACGCTATAAAGGTCTTGGAGAGATGAATGCTGAACAGCTTTGGGAAACGACAATGGATCCTGAAAACCGTAATATGTTGCAGGTAACCATTGACGATGCGATTGAAGCAGATCGTATGTTCTCTTGCTTAATGGGTGATGACGTTGAACCACGTCGCGCATTCATTGAAGAGAATGCTTTAAATGCGGATATTGATGCTTAATTCATAACATGATTCTAAATCAGTCTAGGGAGAGAATGATGAGTCAGAAGTTATTAGCTAGCCTTTTAATTTCATGTGCGGTTTTAGGAAGTTCTGCTGTTTCGGCGGCAGACCTAGAAACGAATATGAAAACTTTAGCTAAGAGTACTAAAGCATTTGCTGAAGCAAAAGATACTGATAACGCGAAACAACAGCTTGTTGTAATGCGTGAAGCAGCTGTTTCTTCTAAGCAATATTTACCACATAAACTCGAAGGTTTGCCAAAAGAAAATGTAAAGGTAAAAGAGTATCAAGCCGGTTTAGATCAGCTTGTTGCCGAGATTGATAAAGTAACTGCTTTGGTTGAGCAAGGACAATTAGATCAAGCCAAAACTGAAGCAATCAATTTAGTCACAATACGAAATGAAAATCATAAAAAATTTAGATAATTGTTTATGATATTTAAAGAAAAGGCTTTGTTTAGTTTAAGACAAAGCCTTTTCTTTTATAAGAACTGAACTTTTAAACTGCCGTTTAAGTGGTAGTTTTTATTTATATCAAGAGAATATAATTTTGAAAAAAACTCACATACTCTTATGCATTGGGATCATTTTTTTTAATTGTTTATTTCAACTGCATGCTGCGATAGCCCCCACCTTTTACGGAAAATTAGTATTTCATCGTTATAGTGATTATGACGCATGGGACAGTAAGCTTTATTTGTATAACTTCACAACACAGCAGACTACATTACTGGGCACAAATTGGAAAATTGACCATATGATGAATGGCCATTTCTCTCCAGATGGAAAATGGTTAACTTTCATGGGAGTGAACTCTGGGCAGCATTATGGTGATGCATGGGATGTATATGTTTGGAAAGTCGGAAGCACTGAGTTACCCATTAACTTAACTCAGGGCAATAATAAGCGCGATGAAGATCCTAAATTCATAGATAACCAGCGTATTATTTTTAAACAAAATGGCGATCTAAAAATCGTCAAAATGACTGATCGGACGATGACTTCTGTCACGCAAAATGGTTGGGACATAGAAGAGTCGATGCCTTATCCAATGGTGAATACTACTCAAATCTTATATGCGAAAGGTGCTGGAAATAATTCTCGAATTTTCAGTATTGATCAGTCGGGTGCTTATGATACACAACTGACCAATATAGCTTCATATTATCCAATATGGTGGCAAGGAAGTCGGTTCTTATATGTACGCTGGTACAGTCCAACAAATCCTCATGACCAGATCTATATCTATGATATGGCTAATAAACAAACTATACGTTTACCATTTAACAGTATTAATTATGATACTTCCGATCCAGCTCCTTTAGATCAGCGCTACATGGTTGTATCTCTTGCAGGACAAACAGGCAGTCGAGGTGGTTACGATTTATATATTGCTGACAGTCTATCAAGCAATGTTTGGCCTTTACCGATCAATACCAATTTAAATGAATTAGGGGCTTTTTATACGCCTTACTAATCAATAAAAAAGCCGATTAAGAAATCGGCTTTTTTATTTTAGAAAATAGATTAATCAAAAGAAGCTTCCATTTCTTCCAATTCCATCATGAGTTCTAACAGCTGCTCTTCATATTGTTCAAGTTTAGCTTTCAACTCTGTCTGTTCATTCATAAGCTTAAGTAAATCATCCTTACGTGCAGCGTCATATAAAGAAGAATCAGCTAAGGATTCTTCAATTTTGGCAAGCTGCGGTTGTAGCTTTTCAATTTGAGACTCAACCTTTTCAATATTTTTACGAATAGGTCGAGTCTGTTCACGACGGCGAGCCGCTTCTTTACGCTGTGCTTCTTTATCAACTTTAGCTGGGGCAACAGTGGTAGAGGATGAGTTAGTCTGTGCTACTGCAGTCTGAGCATTGATTTGTTGCTGGCGTGCTTCACGTAGCCATTTTGCATAATCCTGTAAATCGCCTTCGAACTCAGTACATTTACCGCCATGTACTAAAAGAAGCTCGTCACAAACACTTGCAATGAGTTGGCGTTCATGGGAAACCAGAACAACTGCACCTTCAAAATCTTGTAATGCCATGCTCAGTGCATGACGCATATCAAGATCTAAATGGTTTGTCGGTTCATCGAGAATTAAAACATTTGGACGCTGCCATACAATGAGTGCTAGGGCTAAACGAGCGCGTTCTCCACCAGAAAAGCTTTCACATGGCGTATCCATGCGTTCACCACTAAAGCCAAAACTACCTAAGAACGAACGTAGGATGGCTTCACTAATTTGTTTATCTGCTATACGGGCAAGCTGTAGCATTGGACTAGCATTGCCATCTAAAGCATCCATTTGGTGCTGTGCAAAGTAACCAATGTTAAGCAGCTCGGAAGCTTTACGTTCACCTGCCAAGAGTGGTAAATCACCAACCAAACTTTTAATTAATGTTGATTTACCTGCGCCATTCATCCCAAGCAAACCAATACGTGAGTTTGGTGTAATTTGTAATCTGATTTTTTCGGCTATCTGTTTATCACCATAACCAATGCTGGCATTATCTAAAGTCAGCAAAGGAGAGCTCATTTTAGTCGGTTCACGGAAACTAAAAGTAAATGGCGTATCGATGTGAGCGGGTGCAAGTTGCTGCATGCGTTCAAGTTGTTTAATACGACTTTGTGCCTGACGAGCTTTAGTCGCTTTTGCTTTAAATCGGTCAATAAATTTTTGTAGATGAGCACGTGTTTCTTGCTGCTTCTCAAAAGCTTGCTGCTGCTGAGCAAGACGTTCACTACGCGTGGTTTCAAATGTAGAGTAGTTTCCGGTGTAAAGCGTGAGTTCTTGATTTTCAATATGAAGAATATGATCTGTAATCGCATCTAAAAAGTCGCGGTCATGCGAAATTAAGATGAGAGTACCTTCATAGGCTTTAAGCCAATCTTCTAACCACAAAATTGCATCCAAGTCTAAGTGGTTGGTTGGTTCGTCTAGTAATAGTAAATCTGAACGACTCATCAATGTACGCGCCAAATTTAAACGCATACGCCATCCACCTGAGAAACTCTCAACGTTTAAACGTAACTGATTTTCTAGAAAGCCAAGACCCGCCATGAGCTGAGCAGCTTTAGATGGAGCTGAATAACCATGAATTTCATCAAAGCGGCCATGCAATTTAGCCAGTTCAAAATCAGTCAGTTGATCGGGTTGAGCAAGCTTATTTTGAATATCCCAAAACTCTTCATCACCTGAAAGAACAAAATCAATTGCAGGCATATCTAGGGCTTTTACTTCTTGCGCCATATGCGCCACGGTCCAGCCTGTCGGACGAGTAAGTGAACCTTCATCTGCACCTAAACTGCCAAGTAATGCAGCAAATAAAGTCGATTTACCTGCACCATTTACCCCAGTTAGACCAATCTTCCAACCTGGGTGTAATTGCATAGACGCTTTTTGAAATAGAACACGTCCACCGCGGCGTAAAGAAACTTGGTCAAATTGAATCATCTTATTGTATCGAGGTGAGTTAGGGATGCTGTATTTTAAAGAGAACTGCCGATGAAAACAAAACTTTCCGGATTTTAGTGAGTAGGTATTAATAATTAGATATATCCAGACATTCTAAATTTCGCTATTCATCTGAAATTTTCAAAATATTGAACAAGATAGAACACATTTAGAAAAATGTGGCTAAAATAAAAACAGTTTAAAGTTTGGTTGATTAATAAGCCACTAATAAAACTAGACTAAGGAAAGTCAAATGAAAACAAGATTGGGGATAATTAGTGCAGTATTTTGCTGTGCTATGGGGGCAGCACATGCAGGACAAAATGTCTGCGTGTTTGATTTATTAGGAAAGTCAGGTGAATCCTATAAAATGATGGAAGAGTGGGCGCTTGAAGCGAAAGAATGGCAAGCAGATATCACTTTAATTCCATTTCAAGATGAAGGCTTAGTTGACCGTAGACTGCGTGAAGGTAAGTGTGACGCCGCTTATATGACTTCCATGCGGGCGCGAAATTACAATAAATTTGCAGGTTCAATTGATGCGATTGGTGGGGTAACCAGTAATGCAATTGCCCAAAAAGCAATCAGTTATGTTTTAGATAAACGTAATAAACACCGAATGGTGACAGCACAAAATGGAACCAATTACGAAGTTGTTGGCATTGTCCAGATTGGATTGGCCTATTTATTTGTGAGGGATAAAAACCTCAACTCAATTGAAAAAGTACGCGGTACTAAGTTTGCTATTTTACAATATGACGCAGCGCAGAAGATTATGGTGGAAAGTGTAGGTGCCCAGCCTATTCCTTCAGAAATTACCGATTTTGTGAAAAAGTTTAATAGTGGACAAGTCGATGCAATTGCTGCGCCAGCTTATGCTTATAAACCTTTAGAGATTGGTAAAGGCGTTGGAGTAAAAGGAGCAATGTTTACTTTCCCCGTGGTTAACGTTACGGGGGATTTAGTTGCCCGAAGTGATAAGTTCCCCACAGATTTTGGTATAAAGTCACGTGCTTGGTTTATACAAAAATTACCTCAGAACTTTGCCATGATAAAACGGCTGGAAATGGGCGTACCATCAAAAATTAAAATGAATTTTTCAGCAGAAGATAAAACCAAGTATCAAAAAATTTTACGCGAAGGCCGCCTCAGCTTAACAAAACAAGGTGTATACGATGCAACCATGATGAGTGTGCTTAAGCGTGCTCGCTGTACAGTTGAACGAACAAATTTTGAATGTACGCTTAATGGGGAGTAGTTTATTTTTTAAACACAAAAACGCTACATATATTTCAAAGCTGAATATGGGTATGAAAATTGTGAATATAAAAAATAACTTACGGAAAATTAGCAATTTTTCCTTTTAATAAATAATTTAAATCGAACAAACAATGGTTCAATGAGATAAAAATATTTGAGTAAAAGCTCTATTTTTTTCTAAAAAACATGATTAATATCTGTGTTTGAAAGGAAACTTCAAACAAAAAATCTGTTCCGTGGAAGGATGAAGAAAATGAAAAAAATCGTACTTGCTATGGCTGCCGCTTCTGTTGTTGGTTTTTCTGCTTCAGCGCAAGCAGCGAGTACCGTATGTGTATTCGACCTCTTAGGAAAAGCAGGCGACTCATATAAAATGATGGAAGAATGGGCTCTTGCTGCAAAAGGCTGGGGTACTGAAATTAACTTGGTTCCTCGTCAGGACGAGGCTGTTGCTGATAATGATTTTAAAGCGGGTAAATGTGATGCTGTAGCAATGACAGCAATGCGTGCACGCCAATATAACAAATTCGCAGGATCTATCGACTCACTTGGTGGTGTTCCAAATAACCAAATCGCTCAACGTGCAATTACTTATGTATTAGATGCGCGTAATGCAGCAAAAATGACCACGAATATGGGGGGTAAAAAATACGAAGTTGCTGGTATTTCTCCGCTAGGTTCAGCATTCATTTTCGTACGTGACAAAAACATCAACTCTGTTGAAAAAGCTGCGGGTAAAAAATTCGCTGTATTAGGTTATGACGATGCACAAAAAATTATGGTGCAACGCGTAGGCGCTCAAGCGGTTCTTTCTGATATTTCAAACTTCGCTGCGAAATTTAACAATGGTCAGGTAGATATGGTAGGTGCGCCTGCTTATGCTTATAAACCATTAGAATTAAATAAAGGTTTAGGCGCAAACGGTGTAATGTGGAACTTCCCTGTATTACACGTTACAGCAGATCTAGTATTACGTTCTGATAAATTCCCAGCTGGTTTTGGTCAAAAATCTCGTGACTGGTTTGTTAAACAGTTGCCTAAGAACTTTGCAATGATCAACCGTTTAGAAGCGCAAATTCCTGGCAAATACAAAATGAACTTAAGTGCAGAAGATAAGCTTAAGTATCAAAAAATGTTGCGTGATGGCCGTATGGACTTAACTAAACGCGGTGTTTACGATGCAGGAATGATGTCTGTACTTAAAAAAGCACGTTGTTCTGTAGACAAGGCTAACTTTGAATGTTCAATGCCTGGTGAATAATCTTAATTTCTTTCAGAAAGCCTAGACTGAGTTCTAGGCTTTTTGTTTTATATGTGCTGTCAGTTCTGCCATTGTGGTTAGTTAGAAAGACGTTAAGCTAAATTTAGATAAAAACTTCATAAGGAAACATGAAGGTATAAAAATGGATCAAGGACTTAAGTGATTAAAATAATTGCTAATAGGTAGGTTAATCGCTATCTATTTTTCATGGAAATAAAATCATAAAAGCAAATACGGTCTATAAAAGTACTCCAACATGATTTTTAGATGAGGTCTATCCGATTCATACCTGATGGTGTGAAATTTCTTGGTATCGAAAAACAAAAACTCCACAAGGAAAGGAAAAAGAATATGCAATTTTCCAAAATGCTATTACTTGCGATGGGACTTACCACAGTTTCTTTTGCAGCTCAGGCTAAACAAACAGTATGTGTTTTTGACTTCGTTGGAAAAAATGGCGATGTCTATGCACTGATGAAGGATTATCAACTTGCCGCTAAAAACTGGGGAGCTGATATCGAGCTTAAAGTAAACCAGAATGAAGCCGTGATTGCGGAAGATTTTAAAGCGGGTAAATGTGATGGTATTAGTGTGTCAGGGATGCGTGGACGCCAATTTAACTCATTCACAGGGTCATTAGACGCAATTGGTGCCATTCCTGATCTCAAGCTTGCTGTAAAAGTGATGCAAGGTTTAGCGAGTCCAACTTTTAGTAAATATATGGTGAATGGTCGCTATGAAGTTGTCGGTGTTATTCCGGTTGGTGATGCTTACCTTCTAGTAAATGATCGCAGCATCAATACGGTAGCAAAAGCTGCAGGTAAGAAAATTGCTGTTCTTGATTATGATGAAGCACAAAAAATTATGGTTCAGCAGGTTGGGGCACAGGCTGTGAGTGCGGACGTAACAAATTTCGGTGCGAAATTTAATAACCATCAAGTTGATATTATTGGTGCGCCAGCAGCAGCATTTAAACCTTTGGAGCTACAAAAAGGTTTGGGCACAAAAGGTGCGATTGTGAATTATCCAATCTTACAGGTCACGGGAAATATTATTATCCGTCCAGATAAATTCCCTGCTGGTTTTGGGCAAAAATCTAGAGAATGGGTTTCGGGTCAACTACCACGTGCTTTTACCATCTTGGGTAAAATGAAAGCTGATATTCCACAAAAATACTGGATGGATGTCCCAGCAGCCGATAAACCAGGTTACCAAAAGCTCATGCGTGAGTCTCGAATTAACCTTACACAACGCGGTGTGTACGATAAACGTATGATGAAATTACTATGGCAATTCCGTTGTAAGCAAGATGCTAAAAACTTCGAATGTGGCTTACAAGATGAGAATTACAAATAATCTTGATAAAAATACTCAAGATTCGCTTTAAACTTCGAAGACAGACCCTATATTGATTATGCTATACTCAATATAGGGTCTTTTTTATTTTGAAAGGCACAGCAAAATCCGAGGAACAATCATCATGAATGCCCAAGCTCTAGTTTTGACAGATAATGCTGCCAATAAGGTACGCCAACTCCGTGATAGTGAAGGGAATGACGATCTCATGTTACGTGTATATGTAACGGGAGGCGGGTGTTCAGGGTTTTCGTATGGCTTCAATTTTGCTGAGAGCGTAAATGAAGATGATGCAGAATTCGTAAATGGCGATGTAAAAATGCTGGTTGACTCACTGAGCTACCAATATCTCATTGGTTCAGTAGTTGATTACGTAGAGGGCCTAGAGGGTTCGCGTTTTATCGTACAAAATCCGAATGCAACAACAACATGTGGTTGTGGTTCTTCATTCTCGATTTAACAGAATTTTAAAATTTAAAAAACCTCTCCGTAACGAGAGGTTTTTTTTATTGATCAAATTATTATTTTTCACGGATAGATTCTAAAAAACATTGCACGAGTTCAGGTGCATTCTGATAGGGAATCCAATGTGATGCATCCATAAAAACTGCGTCATAACTATTTTTAAAATAACGTGAGTTTAGCTCCGCACTTTTTTCTGTAACGGCAATATCATGTTTACCCCAAATAAAGAGAGTAGGAACATCTATGGCTTTAAATGGATTTTGAGGCTTGTCCCAAAAAAAGCCACGATACCAATTCAACGCCGTAGATAATCTCTTTTCCTTTATAAACTCAGCCTCGAATATTTCAATTTGCTGCTCGGTCATGCCAGATGACTTCAGAAACTTATGACCCAATTTAGGCAACTTTTTAAATAAAAGTTCGGGCAGAATCGGTAGCTGAAAAATTGCAAAATAATAAGATTTAAAAAGTTGTCTACTGCTTAAACAAGCTTTTAAAAATGCAGCTTGGTGGGGCACAGAAACTAAAGTGAGATGTTGAATATATTGTGGATATTTCATGGCAACCCCCGAAGCGATTGCCGAGCCCCAGTCATGCCCAATTAAATAAACTGGCTGACCAAGTTGCTCAATTAAACTCGCCACATCTTCTACAAGTTCACTCAATGAATATTGAAATCGGCTTTGAGGCCTAGCATTTAAACTATAACCACGTTGATGAATCGCAAGTGTTCGAAATCCATGCTGATGCAATAATTCAGAGGTTTGCTCCCAACTATGAGCAGTCTCTGGAAAACCATGCAATAAAACAACGAGAGGACCATCTATAGGCCCTGAATCAATCACATCGAATGTCCAAGCCCCACGTGTGTATTGATGAATACGGTTGGTCAGATCCATGAAAAAAAGCCTTAAATTATTTTTGTTGGCATTTATCATGAGTTTTTATGCTCATTTAAATAACAGCATTTCGGGTCAGTAAATGTGCTATGAGGTCGAATCTAACCAAACCAATCAATAAATAGTTTTATACCGCCGTGATCGTACCTAGGATTCTGAAATCCGAAGCACCTGTTACTGCTGGCAAATTACCACTTAAACCATTTACAAAACGCATTGCCAACCATGCAAATGCTGTAGCCTCTACCCAAGTAGGGGATAGCCCTAAAACATCTGTAGGTTGAACAGACCAATTATGCTTACGAAGACGCCAACGTAATTGTTCTAATAAATAAGAGTTATAAGCACCACCACCACAAACATATACTTCGCCTGTTTCCATCTCAGAGCGATAAATCGCTTTTTGAATGGCACGCACAGTAAGTTTTAATAGCGTTGCTTGGATGTTTTCAGGGGTATCTTCTAACTCATCATAAGTTAAATCATTTCGCCAATCGATTAACTGGTCATCTAACCAGTCAATATTAAAGTCTTCACGTCCTGTGCTCTTAGGCGGTTCTTTAGAAAAATATTCATGTGCATGAAGACGATCGAGCAAAGAACGGATAGGATGACCATAAGCAGCCCAATCACCATTTTCATCATATGGATGACCTGTATGGCGATGACACCACGCATCCATCAAAATATTTGCAGGGCCCGTATCAAAACCAAATACACCTTCAGGGTTATTGGCAGGCAGCATACTCACATTGGCAATACCACCTAAATTCAAAATCACACGATGAATGCTCGGATGTTGAAATAATGCTTGATGGAAAGCTGGAACCAATGGGGCACCTTGACCGCCAGCTGCCATATCTCTACGACGGAAATCTGAAACCACCGGAATCTGAGTAATTTCAGTAATAATATTGGGATCACCAATTTGTAGTGTAAATCCATGTTCTGGACGGTGACGAATAGTTTGTCCATGTGAACCAATTGCTTTTATTTGGCTACGGTCTAATTGGTGCTTTTCAATGAGAGTATTAATCCCATCACCAATCATTTTGGCTAGAGCAACATCAGCTTTACCCATGCGGTCAATTTCATTGTCATCGGGTAAAGTTAATGCCATAAGCTCATCACGTAACTCGGGTTCGAATGGAACTGTAAGTGTGGCATGAAGCTGTAGTGGCTCAAATGAAGCCGCAACAATATCCACACCATCCATACTAGTGCCAGTCATTACGCCGATATAGATTGCGCTCATATGCAACTTCCCCTGCAAGACGCTGAAAAAATGTTAGTATATCGCACAAATTGAATAACTGATGTGTTTAGGTTTTGTGATGTCAAATTTCTTGCCCGCCGAAGAACAGCTTGCCCTCATCCAACGAGGCACGCACGAAATTATTTCAGAAGAAGATTTACTGAAAAAGCTTAAAGAGAATCGTCCTCTTAAAATTAAAGCTGGTTTTGATCCTACAGCACCAGATTTACATTTAGGACATACCGTTCTTATTAATAAATTAAAAACTTTCCAAGATTTGGGCCATGAAGTTACCTTCTTGATTGGTGACTATACAGCGATGATCGGTGACCCAACTGGTAAAAGCGCAACTCGTCCGCCGTTGTCACGTGAACAAGTAGAAGCTAACGCTAAAACTTATCAAGAACAAGTTTTCAAAATATTAGATCCGAATAAAACAAAAGTACGTTTTAACTCAGAATGGTTTAATCAAAAATCTGCTGCTGACCTTATTCAGTTAGCAAGCCAGCAAACCGTATCTCGCATGTTAGAACGTGATGACTTTACAAAGCGTTATAGCAATCATCAGCCGATCGCAATTCATGAGTTTTTATATCCTTTAGTTCAAGGTTATGACTCTATTGCACTTGAAGCAGACGTAGAATTAGGTGGTACAGACCAGACCTTTAACTTACTTATGGGTCGTACTTTACAAAGTCGTTATGGCCAAGAATCTCAAGTGTGTATCACTGTGCCGATTCTAGAAGGTCTAGATGGCGTAAATAAAATGTCTAAATCTTTAGGTAACTATATTGGTGTATTTGATACACCAGGGGCAATGTACCAAAAAGTTTTATCAATGCCAGACTCTTTAATCGAACGCTATTTCGATTTATTAAGTTTCAAATCTCTTGATGAGATCAAAGCTTTATTAGATGAAATTGCTGCTGGTCGTAATCCACAAGAAGTAAAACGTATTCTTGCACTTGAGCTCGTTGAGCGCTTCCATGATGCAGAAGCTGCTGCTAATGCCCATAAGAGTGCGGGCAACCGTATTACAGAAGGTGAAGTACCTGAAGACACACCGGAAGTAACTATTTCACGTGGTGAGTTTGGTGGAGAAATCTTTATTGCTACCATTCTACGTGTAGCAGGCCTAAATCCGAATGCAGCAGCTGCAAAAGATGCTGTAGCTCGTGGAGCAGTAAAAGTTGACTGGAACGCGGTTGATGCAAGTTTCTCTGTAAAAGAAAACGGTACTTTCATTATTCAGTCAGGTAAGAAAGCAATTGCACGTGTAATTTTCACTGATTAATAAGAAAGTTATATGGTGATAAAAGCAGGAGTAATCCTGCTTTTTTATTTTAGAGTTACCAAAGTAATTAAACGTTCCACGTGGAACCATCTAAGCATACTTATATAGTTAAAGAATTAAATTAAAAAACAATAAGAAATATAAAGCGGGGTAGAGTATTTACTCTATTACTTCTTTGGATTCTTTGGATTCTTTGGATTCTTTGGATTCTTTGGATTCTTTGGATTCTTTGGATTCTTTGGAATTAAGGGACTATATATGTCTATAAACTCTATTGAAGACATCAAAAATCTAAGATGAAGTTTATTTTCCCAAAATAAGAATTAATAAAAGTGATAGAAACGCCTAAAAAAAAGTCATATATATCACTTTTTTCGCAAAATAGTAGAAAAAAACGGCACTCAAGTGAAAAAGGTTGAAATACCCCTTGCAAAGGGAATTGGATGG
>NZ_LRPE01000016.1 GCF_001605885.1 Acinetobacter lactucae
GAGTCGCTGTCAGAGTCCGAGTCGCTGTCAGAGTCCGAGTCGCTGTCAGAGTCCGAATCGCTGTCAGAGTCACTGTCAGAATCAGAATCGCTTTCTAAACTATTATTTTTATCACTGTCATGAGCCCACCACAAAATTCCTGCTGCGGTTAGCGGTACAGATAGCCATGCCCATGGAGATGCAGCTCCATCATGATAAAGCAGTGGTTCTATACTATCGATATAACTATAAGTAATATTTTCTAATAATGCCCCATTGGCATCAGTAAATTGTACCCAAATTAACTTATGATTATTATCCTCAAAAACTAGACTATTATCAGTTGAATAATTACTCCCGTTAAAAAAATCAACTATTACTATTTGTTCACCATTTTTTAAAGTAACAATTGCGTTTCGACCATCTTGTCTAATTTCAGAAACATCATCTTTATTTACCTTTATTAAAATAACTGATGCTTCGGAAAGAGAGACTGTATCCTTTGTTGTAATTTCTAAGGTTTCATGACTCTCCTTAGAAATTACTCTTATCTCAGACATATTTCTTCCCCTTCACAGGATTATTTAATTAAACCAATCCAATTTAGAGCTCTTAAATTTCATTAAATAAGAAGAGCCCAAATTAAGGAATAAATTAGATAAAACAAAGGCCAACCTCAACGCATAAAGTAATTGTAAACATGAATTGCGTCACAAAAAAAGTAGTAGTAATAAGTTTATTTATTAACCAAATAAAACTTTAAAATAATAAATATTGTTTTTCAAAAACTTACTAACAAATAATAGTCAAAATATGCTTTTAATATTTTTATGTTTTAAAACACAAACAATAAAAACCACACATTTAAAACAAGATCTTATCTTTATTAATATCTATATAGCTTTTAAACATTTAAAAACCATATAGATATACATTTATTATCTTTCTCGTAATGCTTCTTTGGCTTTATTGAATGGTTTAAGCAAGTAATCGAGTACCGTTTTTTGACCCGTACGAATATCTACAGTTGCCACCATACCCGGTGTAATACCGTATGCCTTACCTTGTTTATTATAAAGCTTGTCTGAATCGGTTCGAATATAAACACGATAATAGAATTGGTCTTGTTTAACTTCATCACGAATCGTGTCTGGGGAAATAACCGTAACCTTACCTTTTAAACCACCATAAATTGAGTAGTCATAGGCAGTAATCTTAACCAGTGCTTCTTGTCCCGGTCGAATAAAAGCAATGTCACGCGGCAAAATACGCGCTTCAATAAGCAGCTGTTCATCAATCGGTACAATAGTCATCAACTTGCCGTTTTGCGGAATAACACCGCCATGGGTGGTGACCGCAATTTCTTTTATGACACCACGTACTGGTGCTTTAAAAATAGCACGATCTAAACTGTCACTACGACCCAGTACGACTTGTTGCTGCGTTTCAATATCAGTATTGGCTTTCGATAACTCTTCACGAGCCTGCACAAAATACTGGTTCTGCACATCATTCATTTTATTTTGCAAATCATTTGCTTCACGACGTAAACGTAAAACTTCAACCTCACTGGCCGCACCTTTAGCAACCAAAGGCTCCGTCATTGCCAGTTCTTGTTGTACCAATTGCAAAGCCTGTCTAAAACCTGCAAGTGTTTGTTCGAGATTAGCTCTGCGGGACGCATATAGTGCTGTTTCTTCATGTACAAGTTTTGGCTCTTTCAGCACAATTTCAGGAAAAGCTAATGGAGTACCATTCACCTCTGCACGTAAGCGTGCTGAGGTTGCCTGAGCAGAAATCAGTAAAGATCTTGATTCACCGACATTCGATGCCAAACGGGTTGGATCTAATTGCGCAAGAATTTCACCTTTTTGAACAATGTCGCCTTCTTGTACATTCAGCTTGGTTAAAATACCGCCTTCTAACGACTGGATGACCTGCTCTTTAGATGACGGAACCACTTTACCTGTGCCTGTAGAAACTTCTTCAAGTTTAAATACCCATGCCCAGATAAAGAAAATAACTAAGCCAATCCCCACAATCCAGATCACTAAGCTGGCACGTGGTAATGGTGGCTCACTATAAGAGACATTCATTGAACGGGTGAGTTCTTGTTTTGGTTCGCTCATGAATTATCCCCTTGCACTTGTTTTTGTTGGGCTGTTGATTGATTAAGGACCTGATCTCTTGGACCATCCATCACGATTTTGCCGTCGTTAACGACAATAATACGGTCCACCAGTTCTAAAACAGCGCGGCGGTGAGTCGCAACCACCAAGGTTCGATGGGCCAGCCAGCCTTTTAAATGATCAATCAGTTGTTTCTCTGCCACATCATCAATCGCTGCTGTCGGTTCATCCAGCAATAAAATGTTGGGTTGACGAATCAATAGACGGGCCAATAACAATGCTTGTTTCTGACCACCCGAGAAACCAACCCCACCTTCTAGAATCAGGTGATCGAGTCCTTCTTTTTTCTCTTGAACAAAAGGTAATGCACCCGTCACCACTAGAGCACGAAGAATCTCTTCATCCGTTGCAAGCGGTGCGCCCAAAGTGAGGTTCTCACGAATCGTACCGTAGAAAAGATGTGCATTCTGGTTGAGTAAACCCATATCACGACGTACATCAGATGGGTCAATTAAAGAAAGATCCAGACCATCTAAATGCACTGCGCCTTGAACAGGGACCTGCATGCCAGATAGAAGCTGGAGCAGTGTCGATTTACCAGCACCATTGCGCCCCAGAATTGCAATTTTTTCACCAGCACGAATTTTTAAATGGCGAATTGCAAGGCTCGGACGTGGTTCATCTTCACTATATTGGAACAAGACATTTTTTAATTCGTAATCGCCATTTAAAGCAGCCTTGTGTACCAGATGTGAACGCTCAGCCTGATCAATCGGGCGTTGCATGAGTTCATCCAGACTCTGTTTAGCCACTTTCGCCTGCTGTAAACGCCCCAATACACCAGTAATTTGCGCAATCGGCGCCAACATGCGTGAAGATAAAATTGAACAGGCAACTAAAGCACCCGTGGTCATTTCACCCTCCATCACTGCAAAACATCCTACCAAAACCACAATTGCATAGGTTAAGCCCTGAATCTTTTGGGTCCATGCCATTAAGGTACCGACAATTTTACGTTGTTTCATACCAATATCGGCTGAAACTTCATTCATGTGATTCCATTGGTTTTGGAAACGCGATTCGGCACGTAATAGCTTGATATCTTCAATACCCTGCACCGCTTCAACCAGAATGGCATTACGGATTGAAGATTCTCTCATGCCTTCTTGTGCCAATTGCGCTAACTTTTTCTGCACCAGAAGACCCGGCAAAATCATAAGCGGCACAACCAGCAACATCACCCAAAACAGCTTTCCGCCAATAATGGCAAAGATGGTCAGGAACAGGAAAAAGAATGGGAAATCGGCAATTGCACTAATGGTGGTAGAGGTCACCAGTTCACGAACACCTTCGAGCTCGCGAATCTGGGAAATAAAACTACCTGTAGACTTTGAACGATCTTTATTTTTGATGCGTAAGGCGTGACCAAATACACGGTCAGAAACAAGTAAATCTGCTCGTTTACCAATAATATCGGATAGATAAACTCGGGACACACGTAAGATAAACTCAAAAATAGCGGCAATCAGTACACCACCAGCCAGCACCCATAAGGTTGGAACAGACTGTGAAGGCACAACACGGTCATAGACTTGCATTGAGAAAACAATGGTTGCCAGTGCCAAAATATTGGCAATGAGTGAGGCAAACATAATATCAACGTAGCGCTTCCAGTCTCTTAGAACAATTGACCAGAACCAGCTTGCTTCATAGGGTTTGATATATTCATCAATACGCGCATCGGGAATAGAACTTTCAGGACGCAGGATATAGACATTCTTAATTGTATTTTTTAAGACATCTAAGCTTAAATTTTGAGAAAGTCCTTGATCCCCACTAAACTGGATACTGACATTACCTTGGGTATCCGCTTTATCAATAATGCCGACCTGTCCGTCATGAAACTCGACCATAACAGGTAGCCGCCACGGGTTCAGCAGCTCTAAAGAAAACGGTACTTTACGTAGGTTTAATCCAACCTGACGTGTCATTAACTGTAAAACATCATCAAGGTTTTGATTCTGGTTCCAGTCAAGTTGTAACCGGATTCTTTCTTCTGAAGGCTCAATTCGATAATGTTTAGCAATCGTTAAGACCGCCTGTAACCAGGGCTGGTAGTTTATTTTTGTCATCATGGTTGTACTTCGAACCCCTGAATTGAAATATTATTCAAGCCATAGGCTTGGCGGGAACGTCCTGTTGCCGAAATGTACTGAACAATACTGTTGTAGATGTCATAACGTGCGGTTTCGAGTTCTGAATTAGCACTATGAATGGCCTGCTCTGCATTCAATAAATCGACCAATGAACGTGTACCAAGTTTGTACTGCTCTTGATAAAGTTCACGTGTACGAACCGTAGTGGCTTGGCGATTGGTCAGTACCTGCATTTGACGTTGTTTATTTTCAATTTGCTCACGGCTGGTTCTGATCTGATCAAGAACATCCATATAAACTGAATTGACTTTAGATTTAGCTGCTTCTTCTGCATAACTCGCCATTTTGACCTGAGAAGAAACGGCTCCGCCTTGATAAAACTGACTGGTGGCTTCAAGCATGACAGAACTGTACAGACCGTCATCTTTATCATTGTTCGGGTTTCTGCCGTTAATGGCCTGACTCACCGAACCTTTTACCGCCAAAGTCGGATAACGACTCAGTCGGGTCTGTTCTTTTTGTGCTTTGGCAACTTCAACACCCGCTTGAGCCGCGATCATTTTTGGAATGGTATTAAACTCAGGCTCATTATAGAGGCCAGATTGCTTTACCAAATCATCAGGAATGACCCATGCCTTATTAAAAACATCTACTCCTACCAGAGTTCTTAGATGTTGCTGGTACTGACGTAATAAAGATTGCTGTGCAATGAGTGTCGACTGTGCAGACTCTAAATATGTTTGTGCCTGAACTGGATCAGCTTGGCTACTAATACCAGCATTTGCACGTAAATTGGCAATTTCCTGAATACGCTGGATACCTGCAATTTGCTGCTCGGCGATTTTATTTAATTGAAGATAACGTTGAATATTTATAATCGACTGTGCCACATCAAGTGCAATATCATCAATGCTGACCAGCACGTTGGCCTGCTCGACTTGAACTTTGGCACGCTCAACCGATACACCTGATTTTACTTTGCCAAAATCAAAAACCATTTGAGTCGCAGATAACGTGAGTAACTGTCTCCCCCGCTCACCACTACTCAAGTCACCTGTGGTAATACCACCTGAAAGCTGGGGATAATAACCCGCCTTTGCATAATCAATACCTGCGTTTTGGCCTGCTAAAGTTGAAATGGCTTGAGAAATATTAGGGTTTCGTTGAACTGCATATTGAATCGCATCAATTAAACTGACTTGATTGTTCCACATCGCAGTAGAAGTCGGTAAATAGTTCCCATCATTTCCTAGTCGTTGAAATTGGCTCTGATCAAACCCTAAATTGCTTAATTTTTGGAAATCGACAGATCGGTAGCTTTCATCTGGCGTGGGTTTAAAGAGTTGAGAAACTTTTTTTGTTAAGCTTTTTCCCGAGTTAACAGACGCGGTCTCTGCCTTTGTAATTGATATTGATACACTAGAAGCAATACAAAAATATAAAAAAAACTTCGTACCTGATCTGATTATAAGTTGGAAATCATTGTGGGAAAAAGGCAATTTACTCATTAGAAGATCTAATCTCTTGAAATATTGTAAAACAATCCAAAACTCAGTTAAAAATTATCAAAAATATTAAATTCCATACTTTAAATAAATAATTTTCAGAATAATTTTCTTTGAAAAAAAATAAAGTAAAAAATGATTAATTTTCAACAGCGGCAACTAAACATCTAATTTACTTATAATTTAAATTATAAAAATGAGTTTTAAACACATATATTTAAAACCAATTAAACACCTACAAAAACTATAAAATTCAATTATTAGAATAAATAATTTCCATAAAAAAAACCTACCTCTTGGGGAAGTGGTAGGCTATAAACTCTAAAAAATCACATTATTAAAAATATATTATTTATTTAAATTCATCAATAATGATTTATTTAAAATAAAATTAAAACACATGATTAAAAACATACAAAATTAATAAAACCGCCTTATTAAAATTAAGATTTATTAATTAAAGTTTTCCTTTATATAAATATTTTAGTTTTTATATCAATGTATTTCTCCAAAACCTCTCCAAAACCACATCCCGTTCATCCACACTATTTGAACTCAACACTTGTAGCATCAAGCCATCAATTAAGTTTAGGATCATGTTGGCATCGGGATGAAATGCATTGTTTTCCAGACTAAAGACCAAATCAAAAAGCTCTTTTAGTAGCCATTTTCGATATTCAACAGCCATGCGGTAAGCCCTTGAATAAAGCAGTTTTATTTCAAAAATGGCTTTAAACAAAAGATGGTAAAGGCTATTTACATCGACATGTAAGCGGACAATTTCTTTGAGTTTATCGACTACGGTTGGGTAGCGGTGTGAATAGACAATTGCCAGAACTTCTTCTTTCAGTCGGCTTTTTTGAAAGATTAAACACATTTCAACAAGGCGTTCTTTTGAGTGGAAGTAGTTATAAAACGTGGCTTTTTGAATTTTGGATTTTTTGATAATCAGGTCTACGCCTGCATTATGAAATCCATACGTCGTAAAGAGTTGGATGGCAGTTTGAACAACCTGTAATTTTTTGGAAGATATTTCTAAAGTTGGCATCGTTTTACCGTTATAAATTCTTGTTGTTTCTAGATGAGATAAAAAGCCTGTGCCCTTTTTGGGAGAAAAAAAGGCACAGCAAAGCCGCAAGACAGTGCTTGGCACATCTCAAGTTTTGTTATTGCTAAGTTTTAAGTAAAAAAGACTTAAAGCCTGAAAACCTTATGGCGTTCAAGCTGCTTTAAATTTTTAAGCTGTGTCGTTATAGCCTTTGGCGCTCAAGGCCAAGAAATAATGGATGTGCATAGCCAACTCCTGATTTTTGGAGTTCTGCCAAGGCATTCACTTGGAATTATGGTGGCAGAACGAGCAAGGGTTAGCAGACTGATAGTAAGAAATCAGCACACCCGAAGGTGTCCCTCACTCGTCCTACCGCAACGAGCGAGGGACGATTGATACACATAAGACTACTCCTCAGAAGGAATAATCTGATGCTCTTACTATGCGGTCTGCTAAAACCGGCTGGCAATGTGGCCAGCACGCAAAGGATAATCTGAGAGTTTAGAAGTGTCAATGTCGCTTTTATGACAAGTAATTAAATTTCTTATTATTTTTCATTAGATTAACTTAACTATTATTTAAGATATTATATTTAATTATATTTTTAAATTAAGTGAAGCGATCCATGCTTATTGATTTCTATCTTTTAACTTTTAATATGAGACAACAAAACGGAAAGTGGACTTAGACAATCTCGGTTTGCCCTACTTGGTGATAAGCACGGTTAAAATAAACCAAACTTTGGTCATGTTGGCTTTGTTTAATTGCTACGATCGGACATATAAAAATTGTATGTGTGCCGACTTGTTGAATTTGCTCAATCTCACAATCGAAACTTACCAAAGCGTCATCCAACACAGGTGAACCCGTTTCTAACTCAATCCATGCGCCATGTTTAAAGCGTTCTTCTGGTGTGAGCTTAGATGAAAATGCTTTTGAAATATGTTCGTGCTGTGCGCCTAAAACATTCACAGTTAAGATTTTGTTATCTAGGAAATGTGCATGCGAACTCGCAGATTGGTTCATACACACCAATAATGTCGGCGGTGTGTCAGTCACACTACAAACAGCAGAGGCAGTAAATCCAAAACGGCCAGACATGCCTGCCGTAGTCACAACACTAACTGCACTTGTGAGTAAAGACATTGCATTTCTAAAGTCTGTTGCTTGAACCATGACATTATTCCTAAATTGAACCGTACCTTGTCCTGTGTGCTTGCTATACCGCCCAACTCCATCAGGAAGGTACTATCGACATGCGATCTGATTAGAGCGACATGTAGTAAGTAAAATGAGGGTTACTTGTTTGATTATCAACTGTCATCAAAAAAGTAACCCTTTATACCACTTATTGGTAAATATTAAGCAGTAAGATCATAACCAGTCAGTTCTCGGCGAACGATTTCTGCACCTGCACTTAAAGCATTTAACTTGCCGCGTGCCACTTCACGTGAAAGAGGCGCCATACCGCAGTTTGTGCAAGGGTAAAGCTTGTCAGCATCTACAAACTGAAGTGCTTTACGCAATGTGTTAGCCACTTCTTCTGGTGTTTCGATCTGGTTAGATGCAACATCAATTGCGCCGACCATCACTTTTTTACCACGAATAAGTTCGAGTAAATCGATAGGCACATGTGAGTTGTGACATTCTAACGAGATGATATCAATGTTCGACGTTTGAAGTTTCGGGAAAGCTTCTTCGTACTGGCGCCATTCTGAACCGAGTGTTTTTTTCCAGTCAGTGTTGGCTTTAATACCGTAACCGTAGCAAATGTGGACCGCAGTTTCACATTTTAGACCTTCAATTGCACGCTCTAAAGTCGCAATGCCCCAGTCATTTACTTCATCAAAGAAGACGTTAAATGCAGGTTCATCAAACTGAATAATGTCTACACCAGCAGCTTCTAGCTCACGCGCTTCTTGGTTCAAGATTTTTGCAAATTCCCAAGCAAGTTTTTCACGGCTCTTGTAGTGACCATCGTAAAGCGTATCAATCATGGTCATTGGGCCAGGTAATGCCCACTTAATTGGTTGATCAGTTTGCTGACGTAAAAACTTAGCATCTTCAACAAACACAGGCTTTTGACGAGACACCGCACCGACCACAGACGGTACGCTTGCATCGTAACGGTCACGAATTCGAACTGTTTCGCGCTTCTCAAAATCTACGCCATTTAAGTGTTCAATAAATGTCGTCACAAAGTGTTGGCGGGTTTGTTCACCATCGCTCACAATGTCGATGCCTGCAAGTTGTTGTTCATGCAAAGCCAAACGTAACGCGTCTTTTTTACCTTCGGCTAAGCCTTCGTTTTCGAGTTTCCAAGGCGACCAAAGCTTTTCAGGTTCTGCAAGCCAAGATGGTTTAGGTAAGCTGCCAGCAGTTGAAGTTGGTAATAATTTTTTCATGATCAATGACCCGTATGTTGATTAATTAGGAGCGTAATTAGCAGACCACTGCTCAAGAATCGCTTGGTATGGTTTGATAAATTGCTCTTCAACAAACTTCCCCTGCTCAATAGCCAGACGGCTACGTTCTTCACGGTCATACACAATTCGAGTAAGTGAATAATCTTCGTGTTTCAAGCTTGGTTGATAAGATTTTCCAGCCACTGAATTTGCGTTGTAAATTTCAGGGCGGTAAATCTTTTGGAAGGTTTCCATCGTACTAATGGTACTAATCAACTCAAGGTTGGTGTAATCGCTAAGCAAATCACCAGTAAAATAGAATGCTAACGGCGCAACGCTATTTGGCGGCATGAAATAGCGAACTTTTAAGCCCATTTTTTGGAAATATTCATCAGTTAATGAATAGTCTTCTTGCTTATATTCCACGCCCAAAACAGGATGTTCGTTTTCAGTACGGTGGTACTCTTTCGTGGTCGAAACGCTTAAGCAAATTACTGGTGCCTTTTTAAAGTTGGCTTTGTAAGTTTCAGAGTTAATAAAGCTCTTAAACAAGTTACCGTGCAATTCACCAAACTTTTCTGGCGTGCTAAAAGTCGACTTGTTTTTGTTGTGATCTAACAACAGCACACTAAAGTCATAGTCACGTACATAAGACGAGAAGTTATTGCCTACAATACCCTCGATACGTTCATTGGTTTTCTTATCAACAATATTGGTTTTCAATATTTCGATTAAAGGAAGCCCGCTGGTACGGTTTTCGGCGTCAATGTTCATTTCAACTGAAATGATTTCAAGTTCAACGCCATAGCGGTCGCCTTTAGGGTTGTCCCAATGAGCTAAGGCATTGAAACGATTGTCGATCATCTGCAATGTATTGCGCAAATTTTCTTCGCGGCTCATCCCTCTTGCCAAGTTAGCAAAGTTGGTTGTAATACGTGTATTGTCTGCTGGACGATAGTTCTCATCGAAACAAATACTCTTAATCGTAAATGTAAATTCTTTACTCATTGTGATCAGTACCCTAATTTCTGAGATAAACCTAAATAAAAACTTTTTGCTCTTTTTAAACTTTCCAGACTTGTCAGATTTGTGCCTTATGGTCTTATCAAAGTGAATAACTGGAGCGCTTCAGAGCATGAATAGATTTATACCGCAATCACAACATGAATAAAAATGATTTAGTCTCATTACAAACTGAGTGAAATTCATGTTTAGGGTTTAATAAATAAGTATGAAGTTAAATATTTTTCATCTTTGGGAATTTTAGACAGCAGAAATTCAATATACAGCGCTCGTGCTGTAGCGACTTAAAATTTATAATTTATGATTATTTTCAATCAACTAAATCTTTTTTCTTTAAATAAAACTGCTAAACCTAAAGTAATTTATGCTGACTCTCATTCATCTCTGCTTTTAGCCATTCTAAAAATATGGTTTTGCGTGAATCTTCCTCAAAAGCACTATGAGAAAGTAAATAATAGGCTGAATTATCTTGCACAACAGGTGAATTTTTTTGCAGTACGTTCCACTCAAGCTCTTTTTCAATCATATAAATTGAGATGACTGTCGCGCCAAGTCCAGCCAAACAACCTTCTAAACATAGATAAAAATGCTCGAGTTCAACTTTGGTGTAGCCTTTTAAACTCTGCTTTAATTCAGTAATGCGGCTAATGCTTTTAAAAAAATTCGGTCTAGAAGTCGAAATGAGTACATCGTTGGTTTCCGATGACTTGGTTGCTTGAACTAGAGCGATATATTCATCGGCAATTTTTTCGCTATAAATATGCTCTCCCCAAGCAAAGTCATTTCTGCGAATTGCGATATCAATATTATCTTTTTCAAAATCGACCACGCCGCCTGCTGTAAGTAGTACAACCTCAAAATCATGGCCAAGCTTTTTAAATTTTGATAACCGTGGAATGAGCCATTTCATGGAAAGAGTCGGTTCACACGACAAAACCAGTTGTTTGCTTTCAGTTTTAGGCTGGCTGAGTTGAATCAAACATTCATCAAGTTGACCAAAAACATGATGGCAACAACTCAATAAACTTTCACCCTGCTCGGTCATCACAAGTGTTTTGTTTTTACGAACGAACAAAGCCGTATTTAAAGACTCTTCTAAATTATAAATCTGTTTACTCACCGCACTTTGCGTCACAAATAATTTCTTTGCAGCTAAAGTGACGCTGCCATACTTCGCCACAAAATAGAAAAATTTTAATGAATTCAGCGATATTCTTTCGATCATTCCAAAAACTCATAGATGTGCAGTCGTTTTTATCGATTTTTATTTCTAGGTTTCTGTTCAAAATAAAAATCATCTTTATTAAAACCTATTTTAGATGATGAAAAATATATTAGATATCTATATCTATCTTCGAAACACTAAAGCCCAAACATCTCTTGCAAAAAGAATAGCAATTTTAAGTAATGCTTTCGCCTTCTTACATACATTCCAAAAAGTACAGATTAACTCCCTCGTTTTCAGTGTGGGGGCAAAATAATGGCAGAGTTCATTGCAGTTATTCTCATTACGATTTTGGCAGTGATAAGCCCCGGCGCTGATTTCGCAATTGTGACCAAAAATAGTTACTTGTACGGTCGAAAAATAGGTGTGTTTACTTCACTCGGAATATCGCTTGGCGTGTTGGTGCATGTGACCTACACATTAGTTGCCGTTGCCTTTGTAATGACTTATACGCCGCAAATTTTGAATATCGTTAAATATATAGGCGCGATTTATTTAATTTATATTGGCTATAAAACTTTTACACAAAAACCAATTTTAGACACTGCGGCTTTAACCGCTATAGGTAGTTTTCAAGCCATAAAATATGGCTTTTTTACCAATGCCCTCAACCCTAAAACCACCCTATTCGTAATTAGCACCTATACGCAAATTGTGAGTTTAACTACACCTAAAACGATTCTTTTGGCCTATGGCTTTTTTATGTCTTTTGCCCATTTCGTATGGTTTTCACTGGTGGCTGTGCTGTTTTCATCCATGCTGTTGAGACAAAAAATGTTAGCCAAACAGGTGCAGATTAATAAGGTGATTGGTTCAATTTTATGTGTATTGGGTGTGATTCTGCTTTTTACTAAGTTTCAGTAGAGTTCGTTATTTTTAAGAAACTGTATAGTGAAATTATGATAAATGGACTAAGAGGCCTTCATAGAGAACTTAGTCCATTTGAATGAGATAAACAGCTATGTTTTAACTTTTTGACTCTGATAAATCATTTACGTTCCAACGGTTTGCTCTTTTAAAAGTACCGACATCGTTAAACCGTACGCCCATATCACGCATGACTTTATGGGCAACTGGCGCGGTCATTTGGCGAATGTAAAATGGTTCTTTCACCACAAAATGGTGAATGGCATGTGTTGAGCCAAAGTTAAAGCAAAACAATTGGAACGGCATCATCCACCACGGCGTTAATACTTGAGTTTGTTGAATGACATTGCCCAATTCAACATCGCCATAGTAATGCATATTGCTGGTCACAAAGTGCAAGCAGAAGGTACGCAGCACATTCGGTGCAACCCAAACCACAGTCAAAACATTAATCACATGCATGATATTTAAAGTGGTCGCCGACCAAGCAATTGGTACATTTGCCCAGCCCGAAACCGTATCAATTGCGTGAAATCCTAAAAAGATATACCACAGCGACCAGTGAATAATCCCTAGTGCAAAATAAGCTAAAAAAGCACGTTTAAAAATGACTTTTCTAACCATCCAATTATTTGCAGAAATAATACGGAATAAGACCGCCAAGCCGTTATCACCAATGGCGATAAGTCGACGTATGTTCCACTTTTCACCATTGGTTAAAGCTCTTTCTTCTAAATCGACTTCGGTGCCTGAGTTTTTATGATGGTTAAAATGCAGCTCACGGCGTTTCCATGGGTTAATGGTACTTGGTCGAGCTAACCAGACTAAGCCCATCATTAGATGATGTGCCCATGGCTTTTTTCTAAAATACATCCAGTGAATCAGGTCATGCTCTAACTCATGGGTGAGCGATGCAAAAAAAGCAATAATCGGAATTGCAAACCAAGCTGAAAGTTGATGATTGATATAGAGCACGGCAGTCGCGATCATGCCGACCAAAGATATCAATAAAATCATCGCACCAATGGCATTTTGATGATTTAAAATAGGATAGCGTTTGCGTAAAGCCACACCTTCTGCGGTTACTACTTTTTTAATATGTTCTGTTTTTTCGCTATCGGTCATTCCGGCAGGATTTTTATAAATGTAGGTCATCCGTTATTCCTCAGTTTTTCATGTCCCTACTTTATTTAGATCGCTTTAGGTGTGCTTAGCTCGAAACGCCAATCTATTGGCTATGGATGCCAAAATAAAAAGATTCAAAATAAACAAAAGATTTTTTAGTTTTGAATCTTTTATACTGTTCACAGGAATATGAGTCACAAGTTATAGGACATAACATGCCACAGACAGCAACGGCACTGGCTAGCTGGGTGAAAGCGATTCAAAAAGCGCTCGAAAAAGCCGGTGTTGATAGTCAACCTTTATTAGAACAAGCAGGTTTAGATATTCAGGCTCTCGGTAATCCTGATGCACGATATTCATTAAAACAAACAGCAAATTTATGGAAATTAGCAGTTCAAAAAACTCAAGATTCATGTTTTGGCCTTAAAGTTGCCAGCCAAGTCAACCAAAATACTTTTCATGTGTTAGGGCATTCACTAATTACCAGCACTACCCTAAAAGAGATGTTCTTAAGAATTATTCGTTATTTTCGTGTGGTTACAGATATTCCAGAGCTAGAGTTTTATGGGCAAGGAAATAACCATTATTTCGTTATTCATGTTCCCGACGAAGTTCAGCCCGAGTCAATAGATGCATTTATTTCCGTTTTTATTCGCTCAAGTCGTGCCTTACAAGGATCTGTTTTTTCGCCATTAAGGATTGAACTGAGACGTTCAGAGCCCGAAGATCTGGAAACTTTTCAGAGCATTTTAAAAGCCCCGATCGTGTTTAATGCACCCAAAGACATGATTGTGTTTGATACAGCCACCATAGAACAGCCACTAGAAGGTGCAAATCCAACCCTCACCCAAGAATATGATGAGATTATTAATCGTTATCTGGCACGGTTCGATAAAGAAAATATATTGGCTCGTGTGAAAGTAAAACTTATTGAAAAATTATCTACAGGTGACTTTCAACAGCAAGACGTTGCGAAAAGTTTAGGCTTAAGTATACGGAGTCTGCAACGCAAACTTTCTGCCGAAAACACCTCTTATAGTGAGTTATTGGATCAGACTCGGCATGAACTGGCTTTGTCGTATATTAAGAACTCAAGCCACAATATTACTGAAATTGCTTATATTCTTGGCTTTACTGACGTGAGTAGCTTTACACGTGCATTCCGTCGCTGGACCAATTTATCACCAGTTCACTATCGAGAAAAACATTTGGCTTGCTCTTAACTTTTAAAAACTTAGATAAAAAAGATGCATATGAATGCATCTTTTTTATGGTCAATTTACTTTTTAGTGAGCAGCTCTAACATGGAAACCGTTGTGACTTTGGCTCCCACTGGCAAGGCCTTTAAGTCAACAATGTAGTTTGGACTATGTGGAATATAAGGCACTGGTTTGCCTTGTTTTACTGCATTGGCAAATACAACTGGGTCCGCCACACCAATAAACATAAAGTTAAAAGGAATGTCTTTTTGGTCTCCTAATAAATGGTGAACATCTTCTGACCCCATAACCGCAGGATACTCAGTTAGAACATGTTTATCGCCCAATAGTGCTTTTAAAGGTCCATTTAAACGTGCCGAAAATTCTTTATTGTTAATTACTGGTGTGCTTGAACCTTTAAAAGTAAAGGTCGGCAATTTGTCTTTACCCATCCCCTGCATTTGAGCTGCGCCTTCACTCATAGCCTTAATGTTATTTAACATGGTCTCGCGTACTTTTGGATCAAACCAGCGCAAGTTCATTTTGACCAATGCAGTAGAAGGAATCACATTATTCGAATTTCCAGCTTGGATTGAACCAATTGATAACACTGCCGCTTGTTGTGGATCAACTGCGTTACCCATAATGGTTTGATATTGATTTACTGCATTGGCCGCCATGCTAATTGGGTTTTTGGTGAGCATCGGTAATGAGCCATGCCCACCCACACCTTTAAATAAAACATCAAGCTGATCGGTTCCTGCCATACGTGGCCCCGGTGCATTGATGACTACGCCCACAGGTGCAGGTGTGGTATGCACTGCAAAGAAATAATCAGGTTTTGGTAAGTTATATTTGGTCCATAAGCCATCAGTCACCATAGCTTTTGCACCTGTGATCGGCTCTTCGGCAGGTTGCGCGACTAAAATAATAGTTCCGCTCCATTCCTTTTTTAAAGCGACTAATGTTTTTGCCATACTGAGCATCCATGTCACATGTGCATCATGACCGCACATATGTGCTACAGGCGTTTCGGTTCCATCATCGAGTTTTACGCGTACTTTACTCGCGTATGGTAAACCAGTCGCTTCTTCAACAGTGTTGGCATCCATATCGGCACGGTACATGACTGTTGGCCCATTACCATTTTTTAAAATGCCGACCACACCTGTTTTAGCTATTCCCGTTTTAACGTCAAAACCCAGTGACTTAAGCTCTTTGGCAACAATTGCTGAAGTACGCGTTTCCATAAACCCAAGTTCAGGGTGTTCATGAATGTCTTTATAGACCTTATTTAACCACTCTGTTTGCCCATCAATAATGGTTAAAGCTTTTTGTGAAACCGCTGGCAAAGTTGTTGGACTTGCTTCTGCATAAAGGACCGTTCCATAACCCGCAATGAAAGTCGACAAACCTAAAAATAGACTGTTTTTAAAAAATTTGTTCATTATCTATGAAGCTCCGTTTTAATCATCTTTACAGCTAGTTAATCATTATTTTGTTTTTAGTTAACTCTTTCTTTTCTAATTGATTTAACAATGTGCCGAATAAGGTTGCCATCACATACATTAATATTGAATACACTGCTGCTGGCATGGCCGCATCCGAACTTGCCATCACAGTCAAAGCAATCGTTAAGGCCAAGGTACTGTTATGAATGCCGATTTCAAATGCACATGCTTTGGCTTGAAAACTATTAATGCCAAATAAACGTGGCAACCAGTATCCAATTGCAAGACTACAAACACAGAAAAGTAAGGTAGCTCCGCCAACGAGTCCAATGTAATCGAGAAGTTTTTGATAGTCTTTTGCAATCGCGAGCGCAATAATAAAAAGTAAAAATACGATGGCGAACACACGAACGGGTTTATTTAACTTTTCTGCAAATTTTGGTGAGAAATGTCTAATCAACATTCCAATAATGACTGGAAATAAAATAATAACAAACACTTGAATTATTTTAGAAAATTGCAATCCGACATGTTGTTCACTTGCCACAAAATGTAGTAGAGCAAAGTTCACAATTAGGGGCAAGGTAAAAGCAGCAAGTACTGAATTTATCGCTGTTAAAGTAATATTAAGTGCAATATCACCCTTATATAAATAGCTAAATAAATTTGCAGTGGCCCCTCCTGGTGAGGCAGCAAGTAACATCAGCCCGACAGCAATCATTGGTGGTAAAGCAAAGACCTTACAAATGATGAAAGCAATAGCCACTAAAATAACGAGCTGACAAAACAATGCAATAAATACGGCTTTAGGGTGCTGGCGAACACGTTGGAAATCTTTGAGGGTTAATTCCAGCCCCATACCTGCCATAATAATAGCCAAGGCTATGGGTAAGAATACGGTAATTATCATTGAATCCATTCTCTATTTCCTCTTTTAATTTTTTGTATTATTTAGAATTTATATCCTATTTTTAATCCATAGCTTAAAGAGTGATTATCCTTAAACCCTCCTACATAATAATCACTACCTGCCTGCGCGCCAAGCTGAGCTTTTGCATCGCCTAACCAGAAATACTTCACGCCACCAGAAATAAAGTATTGTGATGTCGGGCTATATTGAGCACCCACGCCTAAATTGTAATATCCCTTACTTGGCCCACCTGTTGACACCTTATCGCCTGCTCCCGAGTCCCAACCTACCGATACAGAACCTAACCATTTAGGTGAAAATCGTTGTCCAACCCCTAAATTTAAAGACCATTGATCATCATAGTAGCGAACCAAATTAAAGCCTTCTGGGCGGCTCGGCGTCGATAACACTCCAACAACTTTTGAAATTTCACCAAAGCGATAAGGCTGTAGAGCAAGATCACTCCAATTTACCCAGCGTATGCTCCCAAACAATAAGGTCCCCTGACGAAGTCCTGTTTGAAACTCTAAATTTACTGAATCTGGAGACTTAAACTTTGTTGTACCTGTATCTTCTTGTTTGGGCAAATTGGCAATAATCTGATTTAAGTAAGCCTTCTTTTGTGAAGTCATCTGCCCAATAGAAATCATGTAGTCTAAATGCTGATTAACTAAATCACGACCTTGTTGAGTGTTTAACATATCAATAAGGGGAGCGTTTTCAGTGGCATTTACTTTATGAGTAATGGCCGAGCGATAAGTTAATGAGACTTTCACAGCTTTTTCAGGAATCTGGTAGGCAAGCCCCGCTAACCACCCCAAGTCACCTACAGTTTTGGTGTGAAAGTCATAGCCGTTGTAAAGACTAAATACATTACCTCTTAATTCAACCTGACTTTTAAAGCTCTGATAAACTGGCCCTGCATAAAGATTCCAGTTTTTTGTGGGTTGATATCCCCAAATAAAGCTTAAATTTTGTATATCAAATTCTGATTTTGCATTTCCTGTGGGCACTTGACCAGAAGTAGCATTGGCAAGCCCTGCGGTTGTAATGCCGGGTAACATCACCGTGTCTTTTGGCGTTGCGACAAAGCCATTTAGACCTGAATACTCAGTGTCGGCACCAAAAGGTTGATCATACAGCAAGCCAAATGAATACTGCGGTGCTAACTGTAGTTTTAACGCTGCGGTAGGTCGATAGTCTGTATTGGCGATATCTGAAATTGAATGATGTGACGGGTTTGTACCCGACTCTACACCACTTAAATCGGTGTCTGTGATTCCTAAACTTGCTTCAAAATAATTGCCTGATTGTAAAAATGCTGCTACAGACTGCCCTGTTTTATCAAATGCAGCAGCATGTAATGTGCTTGTGCAAATTGAAATTATTCCTAAGATCAATATTTTTTTATTCACAACAAAACTCATAAATCCATCCTGGATATTTTTTATTTTGATTCCTCACTTTATGTAGATTTGAATGCTTCTGCTTAGCTCCAAACGCCAATGATTTGACCGTAGATGCCATATTGAAAAGTTATGGTTTGTGTAGCGGTAAGCACAACAAAGTTTTTATATTAAAAAAGGGCTTACTTTTTAGATTTAAAAAACAATTGCAGACTGTATTGATAAAAAAAGCGTGTAGTGAGAATTACGAAAATTAATCTTGAGAGTTGAAAGGAAACGACAATGGGTACTGCGAGCCCGAGAGCTTTAGCCATCAGTGACATTTCTGCAATGCCTCCGGGTGAAAGGCCTAAAATCAAGATTTGTTTTTCTGTATGACTTAAATTGATGAGTAATAAAGCAACGCTTATTGATAACACTAAAGCCAGTAAATTGAATATCAGTGTGATTCCAATAAATTTTTTATTTTTTCTTAAAAAGCTAAATGGAAATTTACTGCCTAATGACCAACCAATACAGACTTGACCAAAAGCAGTAAACCATTCAGGCAATCTCATCTGAAGTATCCCAAAGAATGATAACAATCCGATAATCGCGAGTGGCCCTAAAATCCATGCATTCAGAATATTAAAAAATTGAAAAACTTGACCTATCAATAGAGCCAGACAAAACAGCAATACGACCTGCAAAAAGCTAAATTGATCGGACGCTAGTATTTTTAAACCAGTCCATTCGACATGAAAATAAAGTTCCATAAAGATTGGAACCAGCACCACCAGAATCACAATTCTCAAACTATGTGCAGCAACCACTTTATCGACTTGTACTTGGTATCGTTCAGCAATATTGACCATTTCACTGGCACTGCCGATCGCTGAAGAAAACCATGCGGTTGCCCAATCCAAGGCATTAACTCGATATTGCAATCCGGCCAGCAATGTACCCAACACAAGTGACCACACCATCCCAATGAGAATAAAGCCCCAATATGATGCCACTGCCTGTACCAACGCTTGTGTAAAGTATAGGCCTAGAGCCATTCCAATAATGACCTGCCCTATACGTCGCCAACGAGGGTCACAGGCAAGTGGATGACCAACGCTACCGAACAATAAAGCCGTCAATAAAGGCCCAAGCAACCAAGGCAAGGGAATATGCAAATATTTGGCAATTAAAGCTCCGACCAGAGCAATTGCTAATCCTTTGAGATTTGAGCTTATTTTTTCCATAATTCTGAGCAATAACAGTCAACCAATGCTGACCATTATTGCTGTCCTATTAAGCTTGTTGCTTTTTGATAAACAAGTACTTACGAACAATTGGCAAGATCAACAACAATCCCGACATAATCCAAAGACCCATACTAATGTTACTGCTCCATAAGACATCAAGTTCCCCTTGAGAAATCGACAAAGCACGACGTAAGTTTGACTCCATCAACTCTCCTAGTACAAAACCAAGAATCAATGGTGCTAATGGGAAATCAAATTTTCTTAGAATATATCCAACTACACCCAAGCCCATGCATAACAGCAAGTCAAAGATGTTGCTATGAATAGCATACACACCAACAAAACTAACACTTGCGATGATCGGGATCAAAATATAATTAGGAATACTCAACATGCGGGCAAAGAAACCCACCAATGGCAAGTTCAATACCAACAGAATAATATTACCCACCATAAGCGATGCAATGAGTGACCACACGAGTACAGGTTGCTGAACAAATAACTGTGGACCTGGCGCAATGTTATACATAAGCAATGCACCCATCATTACCGCCGTAGTACCTGAACCAGGAACACCTAGTGTCAACATAGGTACAAATGAACCACAAGCCGCTGCGTTATTCGCACTTTCTGGTGCAGCAAGACCACGTAAGTCACCTTTACCAAACTTGCTACTATCCTTTGCCATTTTTCGTTCAGTGGTATAGGCCATTGCACTTGCAACTGTTGCACCTGCACCCGGGAGAATACCCAAGAAGAAACCAATCACTGAACTGCGGATGATAGCTGCTAAAGAGAAAAAGAACTCTTTAAGATTAAAAAGGGAACGTTTTCCTTGTTTTAAAGCAACTTGACCAATTGTCGTGCGTTCGAGTAGTAATAAAATTTCACTTACGCTAAATAATCCAATGACTAACGTTGTGAAAGCAATTCCGTCACTTAAACCGACACTGTTAAAAGTAAAACGATACACCCCTGTAATGGCATCCATTCCCACCGTTGCAAGAGCTAAGCCCATGAGTGCCATAATTAAAGTTTTAAAAGGCTGCGTACTAACTAAACCTGTTAAACAAACAATTGCAAAGACCATCAGAGCAAAATATTCAGCTGGCCCAAACGCAATTGCCCATTTCGCCAATATCGGAGCAAACAATACAATCCCAATAAAGGCAACAGTACTTCCTACAAAGGAACTGACTGAAGATAAAGACAACGCGATGCCAGCCTTTCCTTGCTGTGCCAATGGATAACCATCTAATGTGGTCATAATGGCCCCAGCATCTCCGGGTACGTTTAATAAAATCGCTGAAATACGTCCGCCATATTCGCAGCCCAAATAAACTGCTGCCAATAAAATCAAAGCACTATCTACAGGTAAACCCAAGGCGTAAGCAAATGGCAATAAAATTGCCACACCATTAATTGGACCTAAACCCGGCAATAGCCCTACAATCGTTCCAATAAATGCGCCAATAAAAGCAATTAAAAGATTCTGCGGTTGCAAGGCAACCTCAAACCCCATCATCAAAAAACTTAATACATCCATATCGGGTCATCCTTAACCAAAAAATCCAAGTGGTAACGGCACATCCAAGAAACGATCAAACATATAGTAGGTACTCAAGCTGAGTACTAAGCTTGTCACCAGAACTGGTATGGTTTTGCCATGGAAAAGTTTGCCCACTGCAATGGTCATCAACAGGGTTGCCACAATAAAGCCTAGCCATTCAAAAACTAATGCATATAGCGTTAAAGCCACTGCACACAACGCTAACTTCATAACCAGATGTTTTGTCCACCCCAGCTCAACGGGTTCGAACATAATGGCAGGCCGTACAGTGAGATAGATTGCACTCACTGTGATTAACCCCATTAATAGAATGGGAAAAGCTTTTGGTCCTACTGGATCGTAGGAAATTGGTGCTTCAAAATTGCTTGCGTAGATCAACAAAAATAATCCGCAAACCGCCATAATGGCCGTAAGAATCCGTTCAGATTTCATCATCTATCCTCAAAAAAAAACTGAGCTGAAAAATCACTTCTCAACTCAGTCCATTTGTTATTTTGATAATTTGTATTCTTGCGATAACTGACGCATTTCTGCGGTCTGTTTATATACATAAGCGGTGAGTTCTTCACCTGTCAGTTGAAATGGGAGCAAATCTTGTTTTTCACGTACTGCTTTAAATTTCTGGTCCACCATCATTTTATCAAAGGCATTTTTCCACCAGCCATACGCTTCATCACTGACCTGTGGGCCCATATAGAAACCACGGATGACTGGCCACTCTATGTCATAGCCTTGCTCTTTTGCCGTAGGTAATTTTGAGAATTTCCCATCTAAACGCTTGTTTGCAAAAACTGCTAAAACCCGAATATCGCCAGACTCTAGGTATGAGCTTACTTCACTGACATTACCTACGCCGACTTGAATGTGCTGTCCAAGTAATGAAGTCAGCACTTCCCCTCCACCTTCAAGTGCGACAAATCTTAATTCAGCAGGACTAATACCTGCTTTTTTGGCCAACATTGCGGTTTGCATCCAGTCTTGACCACCCACACTTCCTGCACCACCAAAGCTAAGTGCTTTTGGATTTTCTTGAAGTGCTTTCATCAAGTCATCAAGGTTTTTCAATGGTGAGTCTTTATGTACCGAAACTAGACCATAATCGACGGCGACCCCAGACAACCATTTCACATCTTTTTCAGTAAAGTGCCCGAATTTTCCTTGTGCTAAGTTCAAGAGTGAACCTGTCGAGAAAGCAACTACGGCATTATTATTAGCAGGATCACTATTTACAATCTTATTATAGGCTACAGCACCTACTCCTCCAGGCATATACGTTACGCGGATTGGATCTTTGATCAACTCTGTTTTTTGAAAGCCAGATTGTATGAGTTTACAGGTCATATCAAAGCCACCACCGGGCTTGGCTGGGGCGATACATTCTGGTCGTTTTGGTTGTCCAGCTTCTTTAGAGGCATTTCCGGAGCCACAGCCAACCATGGTCACACTGACACATGCCAATGCGAGTAATTTTAAATTTTTCATGTTACATACATCCTTATAACGTGTTTCATCTATTCATATTTTGGTTTTACCAATATCAGCATCGGCCTCCTTGGCGCGATTATGCTTACTGGTTATTTAGTTTTGATCTTATGTTTTGCTGCACTCTTCGGCTGCGAACTTCAATAATGCTGCGTTACAATAAAAATTATGAATTAAGCTGCTAAAACAACTGGCCTAGTGAAGGAAAAATCCTGACATTCAGTAAGTTTATAAATGAGCAATCAAACACTTGCAGAACAGCTTAAAATGCTGGGGCTAATAATATTGATAAAAAACAAAGTGCATCATGCATTTAATCTTCTCCCTTTCGAACTTAGGAGGATTAAAGCACAGAACAATAAATCATCGTGATACCAACAATTTAAAGGGGGCATTAGTAAAATTAAATAGCTATGCCGCTTAATGGGAAGCTGGGATCTATAAAAAGATCGGTTTTATTGTTCTTGGAATATTAAGCTAAAGATTAATTTCATAAGAATGGGTAATTATTTATAAGAGAATATACAGCTGTTAATATACAAAAAATCGAGCAGGTTTGACGCTTACTAAAATTAATACGGAAATTTATATATGGAAATCAAGCAAATTAAGTATTTTTTGACAGTCGTTGAATCAGGCAGTATTGGTAAGGCAGCCCAGAAACTTGATGTGGGCGCTTCAGCCATTAGTCAGCAAATTAGTAAGCTCGAACAGGAGCTAAGCATTCGTTTGTTACAACGTAATGCTTTTGGTGTCACCACTACTCCCGCAGGTCTCGCCTTTTTAAAACACTCTCAACTCATTTTACGTCAAGTGAACTTTGCCATAGATGCTGCTCATTCTGCGCGACTTTCAGGTCATGTCAGCCTTGGTTTTCCACCGACCATTACCGCTTTAATTGGTATCCCTTTAATGAAACTAATGTCTGAACGTTACCCAGACATTCGCCTTGAAATTGTCGAGACGCTTTCGGGTAACCTCATTCAAGCCATTAACTCGCGTCAGCTCGATATTGCGATTATTTTTACCAATGAAATTGATAAACAGTGGTCAATTCAACCCTTGGTACGCGAGCAAATGTATTTAATGGCACGAAAGGAAGTACTAGAAGAATATGGCCTTGCCGAATGCATTAAAAGTGGAATTATTCAGTCGCAGCAAATTGGTGACATTCCTTTAGTATTGCCACGTCAGCGCCATAGCTTAAGAAAGCTACTTGAACATAAGATTGGACAGCTGAATGTCGTCTATGAAATTGATGGCCTACACTTACTTATGGACAGCCTGATTCACCTTGATCTTGCCAGTGTTCGTCCTGGTAGTGCTTGTCTGCAAGAGTACAAACATAAGCTTCAATTGCTGAAATTGGTAGAACCCGAAGTTGAGCGAATCAATTACTTGGTGAGCCTTGCCGAAGAAGAATTATCACCTGCTGCACTTGCTGCAAAGTCAGCCATTAAGGCCTGTGTAAAAGAACTAATTCAAAATCAAATTTGGCCGTGTTCTGAAATTATTTTATAAAAACCCATTAATTTTATTAAATACCTAATTAATTTTGTCCTCTCACTCCTCTGTACTGTTTGAGATTACATTTTCTGTCGAATGATAAATAGTTTTCTGTTTATCAAAATATAGATGTGTAGTTTGAACTGGAAACAAGGCATCACATTTTCTCTGAAGGATCTCTTTAAATCTCATCTCTAGCCCATTTGGTCTTGAGATTTATTAAATTCTATTTAAATCCATGCATTGAAGATCGTGAATGTTTCCATTTTGTCAGGCCAAGGAGGTCTCCAATGGATGTCGTGAATAAGCGTAGGGCTACTTTTAAAAAAATATTAAATGTAACGAGTGGCAATTTTTTAGAGCAGTACGATTTTTTTCTTTTCGGTTTCTACGCCACCTATATCGCGGCAAAATTTTTCCACTCTGAAAATGAATATGTCTCTTTAATGATGACATTTACCGTGTTTGCTGCGGGCTTTCTTATGCGTCCTCTCGGGGCTATTTTTTTGGGCGCGTATGTCGATAGAGTTGGTCGTCGTAAAGGCCTCATTGTTACTTTAAGCCTTATGGCAATCGGTACCATCTTAATTACCTTTGTGCCGGGATATGAAACCATAGGTATTATCGCGCCGATCTTGGTGGTGATTGGCCGTCTATTACAAGGCTTCTCGGCAGGTGTTGAATCTGGCGGTGTATCTATTTATCTAGCTGAAATTGCAACAGATAAAAACCGTGGATTTATTACCAGCTGGCAGTCTGGCAGCCAACAAGTTGCCGTTGTATTTGCCGCATTACTTGGTTACGGGCTCAACACCATTTTAACTACTGCTCAAGTAGGTGAATGGGGCTGGCGTATTCCTTTCTTAATTGGTTGTTTGATTATTCCTTTAATCTTCTTGTTCCGTCGTACTTTAGAGGAAACTGAAGACTTTAAAGCGCAAAAGACTCATCCTTCAACAAAAGAAATTTTCAGCACACTGGCGAACAACTGGCGCATCGTACTTGCAGGTATGATGATGAGTGCGATGACTACGACCACTTTCTACTTTATTACGGTTTACACCACAGTGTATGCAAAACGTACTTTAGAAATGTCAGTCACAGATAGTCTTTTAGCAACTGTGTTTGTTGGTTTGTCTAATTTCATATGGTTGCCAATGGGTGGCCTACTTTCAGACAAAATTGGTCGTCGTCCGGTTCTCGTAGGCATTACTACACTTGCGATCTTCACAAGTTATCCAGTTTTAAGCTGGTTAGTCAGCGATATTAGCTTCACGAACCTACTTATTACGCTTGCTTACTTCTCTTTCTTCTTTGGTATGTATAACGGAACCATGGTCGCAACACTTGCCGAAGTGATGCCAAAACGTGTACGTACAGTTGGCTTTTCTTTAGCATTCAGCCTTGCAGCCGCTATTTTTGGCGGTATGACCCCAATGGCTTGCACCTTCCTTGTCGAAAATACAGGCAATGCAAGTACACCAGCTTTGTGGCTCATGCTCGCTGCGGTATGTAGCTTAATCTCAAGCTTATATCTAAGCCGTGGTTCTAAACAGAAGAAAACTGACTCGATTGCTGAAACTGCAAAAATCAGCGCTTAAAACAAAAAACGACTTAACCTGAAATTTTAATGAACAGTACGGCAGATCTTACGTCTCCGTACTGTGTTCTCCTGTCATTAAAGCGAGATACTATGAAAAAGTCCCCTATCTTCATGACCATTTGCCTAGCTGGTGTAGGCTTAGGCTCAACCCTTGCTAACGCAGATACAATCGAAGTGATTAGCTCAGGTGGTTTCTATTCATCTATTGAAAAACTCATTCCATTATTTGAAAAACAAACTGGTCACACTGTTCACCTCTCGTCTGGTTCATCAATGGGTGCATCACCAACTGCAATTCCAAATCGACTTGATCGTGGTGAACGCTTTGATGTGGTGATCTTGGCTGCTCCTGAACTCAACAAGCTCACAGAAAAGGGTTATGTAGACCCTACTTCACAAAGTGCTTTAGTAAATTCAAGCATTGGTATGGCTGTTCCAAAAGGCGCGCCAAAGCCAGATATCAGCTCTGCAGAAAAATTCGAAAAAGTTTTATTAAGTGCCAAGCACATAGGCTATTCAGCAAGTGCGAGCGGTACACATCTTGAAAAAGATGTTTTCCCAAGCTTCCCACCTGTGGAATATAAAATCATTTCAAGCAAGGCTGAAAAAGTAGTCGGTGATCGTGTTGCAAAACGCATTGCTGAAGGTCAGTTTGATATCGGGTTCCAGCAAATTAGTGAAATCAAACCTTTTACCGGCAAATATGGTCAGGTTGAATTAGTTGGCCCAATCCCAGCACCATATCAAAAAGTTACCGTATTTGCTGCTGGTATTGGTAAAGGCTCGGAACATGAAAAAGCCGCAAAAGAGTTAATCAAGTTTGTGAAATCACCTCAAGCCACACATATTATTGAAGAACAGGGTCTTGAGCAGGTTAAACAATAAAAGTCCTAAAAGGCAGCATCTTGAGGTGATGTTGCCTTTTCTCTTTTAGTAGTTCAGTCAGCATAATAGAATAAAATGTTGAGTGATAAACCAGTGTAGAATTAATCCATAAAGGTTAATGTAGTATTTGCCGTGGAACTCAAACAATTAAAGTATTTTATTGCAGTGATCGAGTCAGGAAGCTTGGGGAAAGCTGCAAAAAATCTCGATATTGGAACGTCTGCATTAAGTCAACAAATCTCAAAATTAGAAAGCGAACTTTCTATTCGCCTTTTACAACGCACCGCTCTGGGTACGGTTCCCACCCCTGCGGGTTTAGCTTTTTTTCAACAGGTTCAACTGGCACTTAGGCACTTAGACCATGCAGTAGATTCTGCGCATTCCTCACGTTTAAGTGGTCATGTCACCGTGGGGTTTTCACCCAGTGTTGCAGCGGTTATTGGTACACACTTTTTAAAACTCATGAGAAATCGTTATCCCGATATTAAAGTCCGTTTAATTGAAGGTTTATCGGGTGATCTCAAAGCCTTAGTCAATGCAAGACAGCTCGATGTAGCTATCATCTTTAGTGACGATGTCGACCCACAATGGGCCATACAGCCTTTAGTCAAAGAACAAATGTTTTTAATCTCACCAAAAGAAGTGCTGAGTCAGTACGACCTTGAAAGCTGTATCGATACTCAAACCATTACTCATTCGCAGCTTAAAGAACTTCCTCTTATTTTACCGAGCCAACGACATGGACTGCGTTTATTGCTCGAACAGAAAATTCACCAACTTAAAGTGGCCTATGAAATTGATGGGCTACATTTATTAATGGAAAGCATTAGCCAACTCGAAATGGCAACCATTCAACCCGCAGGTGCATCATTAAACTCACGACAAGACTTATGCCTGCTACGCGTTATAGAACCTGCTATTGAGCGTATTAACTATTTAATCAGTCTCTCTGAAGAAGAGCTCTCACCTGCTACTTTAGCCACTAAAGTAGTAATTCGTGCCTGTGTCACCAACCTGATTAATGAAAGTCGCTGGCCTGGTGCGAAACTCATAAACACTTAAGCGATTAGTATTTATTTTTACTAAACACCTATTCAAGCCTAGCCTCTCACTTCACCTTTCCTTTTAAAGCTACATTAGCCCTAGCTGAGAAAGGGAGAAATCGATGCATGATGTGATTGTAATTGGTGGTGGGAATGCTGCGCTGTGTGCCGCGCTCACAGCAAAAGAAAGTGGCGCTTCTGTGCTTGTCATAGAAGCAGCCCCTACAGAGTGGCGTGGTGGTAACTCACAACACACTCGTAACCTTCGCTGCATGCATGATGCTCCTCAAGACGTATTGGTTGATGCCTACCCCGAAGAAGAATATTGGCAAGACCTACTTAAAGTAACTGCTGGAAAAACCAATGAACACTTAGCGCGTTTGGTCATTCGTAGCACTGCCTCCTGCCGCGACTGGATGCGTAAACATGGTGTGAATTTTCAGCCACCGCTATCGGGTGCTTTGCATGTTGCACGTACCAATGCCTTTTTTATGGGTGGCGGTAAAGCCCTCATTAATGCCTACTACCGTAGCGCCCAAGAACTTGGTATCGAAATTTTATACAACACAAAAATTAAAGAACTAAAGTTAAATCAAGGGCATTTTGAAGCGGCAATTGCTGAAGATGGTCGTGTATTTAAAGCAAAAAGCTGTGTATTGGCCGCAGGTGGTTTTGAATCAAATCTCGAATGGTTAAGAGAAGCATGGGGACAAAATGAAAACGGCGAATGGCCTGCCGATAATTTCATTATCCGTGGAACCCGCTTTAATCAGGGCAACTTACTTAAATTTATGATAGATCAAGGCGCCGATATTATTGGTGACCCATCACAATCACATTGCGTAGCCGTAGATGCACGAGCACCATTATATGACGGCGGTATTTGTACACGTATTGACTGCGTTTCATTGGGAATTGTGGTCAATAACAAAGCCGAGCGTTTTTACGATGAAGGCGAAGATTTCTGGCCAAAACGTTATGCGATTTGGGGACGTCTTGTAGCCAAACAACCTCAGCAAATTGCCTATTCGATTATTGATTCAAAAGCGATTGGTCGCTTTATGCCACCTGTGTTTGCTGGTGTAAAAGCAAATAGCATTCAAGAGTTAGCCGAAAAAATCGGACTAGATGCAAAAACCTTATGCCACACGGTAGAAGAATTTAATCAAGCCTGTGTGCAAGGCACCTTTAACCATACCGTTTTAGATGACTGCACCACCCAAAATATTGTGCCCAACAAAACCCACTGGGCCGTTCCTCTCGATCGCCCACCATTCTATGCCTATGCACTCAAACCCGGCATTACCTTTACCTATTTAGGCTTAAAAGTCGAAGATGATGCTGCGGTACGTTTTAACAATAAAGCAAGCCAAAACCTATTTGTCGCAGGTGAAATGATGGCAGGTAACGTACTCGGTCAGGGTTATACCGCAGGCGTTGGCATGTCGATCGGAACGACGTTTGGACGCATTGCCGGAAAAAATGCAGCCCAGTATGCACTATCACAAGGAGTTGAACATGAATGCTAATAGTAAAGCCTTAATTCCAGTTGTTCAGCTCTCTGATCACGAACAAGAAGTCCAAAGAGCCCTACAGATTTGTAATGCTTGTCGCTACTGTGAATCATTCTGTGCTGTATTTTCGGCTATGACCAAGCGCCTAGAGTTTAACCAAGCCGATATTCATTATATGGCAAACCTCTGCCATAACTGTGGTGCATGTTTACATGCTTGCCAATATGCTCCACCCCACGAATTTGGTGTAAATATTCCAAAAGCGATGGCACAAGTACGTTTAGAAACTTACCAAGAGTTTGCTACACCTCAGCCTCTAGGACGACTTTATAAGTCTGTGGGAATTCCTTTTGTTTCAGTGTTAACCCTTATTTTCTTTTTTTGCATGTTAGCCGTGGTGTGGTACAAAGGCACCGACCTATTTGCAGGTTACCAAGGTAATTTCTATGCAATTTTCCCACATAACTTTTTAGCACTACTGTTTGGATTTACCTTTACGGTTGCAATCATTTTACTACTTATTGGGATCAGCAAATTTTGGCGACAAACTTCTAAAGTTATCCATGGCAAAGTTGAAAAACCCGATCTGGTTCAAGCCACCCAAAATGTATTAACGCTTAAATATTTAGATGGTGGCCATGGCAAAGGTTGTAATGAACAAGATGACCGTTACACACAAATCCGCCGTGTGTTCCATCACCTAACTTTTTATGGCTTTATGCTCTGCTTTGCAGCCACAGGTGTAGCGACGTTATATCACTATTTTCTTGACTTACATGCACCTTATCCTTACCTAAGCTTGCCTGTCATTTTAGGAACTTTGGGTGGAATTGGCTTAGTGATTGGACCATCTGGCTTGCTCTATTTAAATCTTAAACGTCATCCGTTGCATGGTGACCGTGAGCAAAAACCTGTAGATCGAGGCTTTATTTTCCTTCTACTTATCGTTAGCGCTTCAGGGCTAGCACTCATGGCATTTCGCAATACCCCTTACATGGCACTTTTACTGATTTTCCATTTAGCCACGGTCATGACTTTCTTTATTACCATGCCATTTGGAAAGTTCGCACACGGTTTTTACCGCAGTGCGTCTTTACTCAAATTTGCCATCGAAGAACGTATTTCTAAGAAGTCATAATGTCATTCAAAAGTATTCACTATCTTGGCATAGTGAATACTTTTATTATTTTTAAGCTCAAAACACTTCATACCTTCACTACTTTTTACTGTTTAAAATTCCTAAACCATACATCGGCCATTTGGTACTCGCTTTAATATTATTAATCAGCATCGCCACCAAAACTAAAGACACTGCACCGACCAAAGCAGGGAAAATTAAGAAACTCCACTCGTAATGTATGCTGCTTGCAGTGAGTAAAATAACCAAAGGATTGGCCCCAGCAGGTGGATGAACACATTTAAAAACTTGCATGAGTGCTATTGCACAGCCCACTGAAAAAGCAATTGTAAAAATTGAAACACCGATAAATTTTAGAAAAAACAAACCGACAAAAGCCGAGATGAGATGCCCAAATATAATATTTCTGGGCTGTGCCAAAGGTGACTGCGACACGGTATAGAGCAATACACAGGTCGCACCAAACGGTGCCATGATAAAAATATTGTCTGTGAGCTTGCTCAACCACAGAAGTATAAAAATACTGAGCGTACCCCCAACAAGGCTTCTCAAAATCTCAATTTTATTGGGCGAAGGAGCCAGTTTTTCTTTGCCATAAAAGATCGAGAACATGGTTTTATTCCTCTAACAAAAAGTTGCTTTTTAAAAAGCATATAGATAAAATTTCAAATAGTACAGATCTGTACTATTTTATTTTTTGGAAAAGTTTTATGTCAAAATCTGCCTTAAAAATATTAGATACAGCCGAGAAGTTATTTAATGAAAATAGTTTTGTCGGGGTTGGCGTCGACCTGATTCGCGATGAATCCGGCTGCTCTAAAACCACGATGTACACATACTATAAAAATAAAAATCAATTGGTTAAGTCTGTGCTCGTTGCACGTGATGAACGGTTTAAGCAAAGCCTTTTAGGCTATGTGGGAAATGCGACAGGATTAGAGGCCATCAATAAAATTCTGGATTGGCATACCAACTGGTTTAGACAAGATTTTTTTAAGGGCTGTTTATTTGTAAGAGCAGTCGCTGAATCTAACCAAGATGATCAAGACATTATTTCTATTTCTAAAGCCCATAAACAATGGATTAAAGAACTCATTTCGGCAAACTGTAATATGCCCAATGGCGAAACTTTATCTGAGCTGATCTATACGGTGATTGAAGGATTAATTAGCCGCTTTTTAGTCGATGGTTTCGATGAAACACTTGCGATAAACATGAAAAATTATATTAATCAATTATTTAATATTCATAAACTTTAGCATGAGAACTTAAAATGGAAGTGGACCATATTTTTATTTGTGTACAATCAGGCGCTCCCGAAGCTGAAACTTTAAAAAAATTCGGTCTAACAGAAGGTTCATCCAATAAGCACCCAGGTCAAGGTACAGAAAACAGACGCTTTTTCTTTAAAAACAGTTTTATCGAGTTAATCTTTTTAAATAATCAAGAAGAAGCCTCAAGCAATCTCACCAAACCAACTCTGCTTTTTGAACGACTCAGTGCTAAAGATAATATCGCATCCCCTTTTGGAATTTGCTTTAGACCTAAAAATAAAGATGATAACGTCGCAAAATTTCCTAATTGGGTTTATAAGCCAAGCTATTTGCCAACCAACTTAGAAGTAAATGTTGCCAAAGACTCTATTGTATCTGAGCCAATGTGGTTCTTCCTCTCATTTGCTTCACGACCAGATCTAGCCGCAAAAGAAAAACAACAACCTCTTGTGCATAGCAAAGATTTATCAGAAATCACCGCGATTAAGGTTTCCATACCAAACCTAGAACAGCACCCAACTTCATTACTGTTCAATTCGCTTGATAGTTTTGAAGTCATCGATGGATCAGAGCATTTAATGGAAATTAGTTTTGATCATAAGCCTCAAGGAATGATTCATGATTTCAGACCAGAGCTGCCCCTTATTTTTAAATATTAAGAGTCTTATTTTTTAATAAAAAACTGTGATTTATTGCAAATCACAGTTTACATTTAAATTGAATCACATTAAAAACGACCATAGCTTAAGCAATTTTCCCATCAATAATGCCTTTCTCTTTTAACTCAGCTAGCTCTTCTGCTGTTTTAAATCTCGATAAGATTTGAGCCGTATGTTCACCTAGCTCTGGCGGTGCGTGATGATATTCAACTGGAGTATCAGACAGCTTGATTGGTGAGCCAATGGTTTGGAAGTTTTCATTTAAACGATGAGGAATATTGACCACCAAATTGCGATGTACGATTTGTGGTTCATCCAAGGCATCTTCAATAGAGTTGATAACACCTACGGGTACTTTTAAGGCATGAATCATGTCGACCCATTCTTTTGCAGTTTTTTGCAAAAAATGCTCCGACAATAAAGGGATCAGTTCATCTCTATATTTGACTCGATCCTGATTACGCACAAACTTTTCATTTTCGAGTAACTCTGGATAACCAATCGCCATACACAAATCTTTAAACTGTTTGTCATTACCACAAGCAATAATAAATTCTTTATCTTTAGCCTTAAAAGTTTGATACGGCACAATGCTTGGGTGTTGATTACCCATGCGCTGCGGGGCTTTACCCGAAGCTAAATAGTTCATTCCCTGATTTGCCAGTGCTGCGACCTGCACATCTAGCAATGACATATCAATATATTGACCGCACCCCGTGTGCGAGCGTGCAATCAAGGCCGCCTGAATCGCAATGGTTGAATACAATCCAGTTTGAATATCCACAACGGCAACTCCAACTTTTTGTGCGCCGCCACCTGCTACATCATCAGGCTCACCAGTAATACTCATTAAACCAGACATACCTTGAATAATAAAATCATAGCCGGGTTCTTCTGCACGTGGGCCATCTTGCCCAAAACCAGTAATCGAGCAATACACAATGTTCGGGTTCAGCTCACTTAATGATGCATAGTCCAAACCATATTTAGCTAAAGATCCTGTCTTATAGTTTTCAATAACGACATCGGCAGTCTTGGCAATTTCATAAATTAAAGCCTGACCTTCTGACGTCGTAATATCGACCGCAACCGAATATTTATTTCGGTTGGTACACTGAAAATAGCCAGATTCACGGGTCATGTTTCCATCTTGATCGGGCATCCATGGTGGTCCCCACATGCGGGTATCATCACCGACTCGAGGACGTTCAATTTTAATGACTTCTGCGCCAAGATCTGCCAAAATTTGCCCACACCATGGCCCGGCAAGCACACGACTTAAATCTAAAACCCGAATTCCTTGTAATGCACCCATAACGCTACCCTTATCTTTGAGAAGACGCCCAAAGCACCTTCTTATCATTGTTTATGATTGTTTTTGCGGATCGTACTGACGATCTTTAATAAATAAGCCTGGCAATACACCTGCAACAAAATACGCAGCGCCCATCACAATAAAAGCCATGGTAAACGTACCACCCGACGCCAAGAAACCAATGGTAGCTGGTGCAATCGCTGCCCCGACACGACCAATGTTATAAGCACCACCAATGGCTGTTCCGCGCACATCGGTTGAAAAACTTTCAGCCATATAAGTCGCATTTACACCGTATGGAATGCCATATAAGAAGCCAAAGGTGATTAATAGATATAAAATATTGTCAGGGGTATTGAAGAAAATAATGATTGGTAAGAACACGGCGCTGGCAATTGTTCCAAACACAAAAACAGCACGACGGTTAAATTTGTCTGCAAGATAACCCGCTAAAATTTTTCCTAAAATCATTGCAGTATATGAACCCACCATATAACTGGTTAAGTTTTTAAAGTTCATATGCACTTCTGTTTCTAAATAACTTGGCATCCAGTTGTTAATGCCGTAATAACCAAATTGTAAGAAGAATGCTGTGGTCATCCATAGCAAAAACATCTTGCGGTGTTTAAAGTTATTAAAAATTTGCTTATAAATGCTGCTACTTTTCGGCTTTTCAGCCGCCACTCTTTCTTTAGGTTGTCTGTTGCCTTGCAAGCTTTCAATTTTGGTGAGCTGCCAAGATTTTGGTTCTGGCACAAATCGTTGTAGAAAAATATTTACAAAAGCAGGCACCACGGTCAGGAAGAACAAAACACGCCAGCCATGATCTGGAATAATTGCGCCAGCTAATAACGTCGCAGCAATATAACCTACGGTCTGACCCGTCTGTAGCGTGCCCAGGACCGTTGTCCGGTACGTGGTTGGTACATATTCAGCCATTAAGGTATTACAAGCCATATAGAGTGCTCCAATACCCAAAGCACCAATAAAACGTAAAGCCATAAACTGCTCGAAGCTTTGCGTAAAGCCTAATAAACAGGTCGCTACCGAAAAAAAGGTTACCGAGTTGGCAATGGTTCGTACGCGACCAAACTTGTCACATGCCCAACCACCCAAAATTCCGCCAATACCCATACCTGCTAAAGAAGCACTACCTAAGGCACCCGCTTGAAAGGTACTTAAACCAAACTCTGCCTTTAAACTGGTCAAGCTGTAAGACAGCAGCATAATATCAATGCCATCGACCACCATTGCAAAATAGGCAAATAACAACGCCCATTTCCATGTATTTGGTCCAATCTTTTCATATGTTCCAAGGTTACTTGGAAATGTGGTTCTTAACTCTTTCGATATTACTTGAACGTCATTGTTCATCTTTAGTTCCTCATTTTCCCAAATGAGTCATCGGTAGCCTACTTATGTTTTCTGTATGACTTAATCTTCTATATTTTCATCATTTTACATTTGGTTTTAAGTACACAGAGGCACATCTTTACATGAGTATCCTTACGATGAATCTTGTCATTTTCCATAAATTTTTGCGTAAAAATCCCTAAAGGTGCTCTCGAAAGAACACCTCGATCTTTTAAAAATAAATGAGTTAGTTACTAAATGCGGCAATGCCTGTTTGCGCACGGCCTAAAATTAAAGCATGAACGTCATGTGTACCTTCATAGGTATTTACGACTTCAAGGTTAACCAAATGACGTGCTACGCCAAACTCGTCACTAATGCCGTTTCCACCCATCATGTCACGTGCCATACGAGCAATATCAAGCGCCTTTCCACAATTGTTGCGCTTGATTAGAGATGTACCCTCAACTGAGGCAATGCCTTCATCTTTCATACGGCCAAAACGTAAAGCTACTTGCAAGCCTAATGCAATTTCAGTTTGCATATCTGCCAGTTTCTTTTGAATTAACTGATTTGCAGCCAACGGACGGCCAAATTGTTTGCGGTCCATGGTGTATTGATGTGCAGTATGCCAGCAGAACTCGGCAGCTCCCATTGCGCCCCATGCAATACCATAACGGGCACTGTTCAAACAGGTAAATGGGCCTTTTAAACCGCGAATTTCAGGGAATGCATTCTCTTCAGGTACAAATACGTTATCCATTACAATTTCACCTGTAATCGATGCACGTAAACCAACCTTGCCATGAATGGCTGGTGCAGATAAACCTTCCCAGCCCTTTTCTAAAATGAAGCCTCGAATATCACCCACATTACCTTCAGCAGAAACTTCTTTTGCCCAGACGACAAATACGTCAGCAATTGGGCTATTGGTAATCCACATTTTTGCGCCAGTTAAACGATAACCACCGTCAACTTTTTTAGCACGGGTAATCATACTGCCCGGGTCTGAACCATGGTCTGGTTCAGTCAAACCAAAACAACCAATGTATTCACCTGTAGCTAGCTTAGGTAAGTACTTCTGCTTTTGTTCTTCGGTACCAAATTCATGAATCGGAACCATGACCAATGAGCTTTGCACACTCGCCATAGAGCGATAGCCTGAATCGACATATTCAATTTCACGCGCAACCAGACCATAACTCACATAGTTCAAACCCGCGCCGCCATATTGCTCAGGGATGGTTGGACCTAGTAAGCCAAGCTCTCCCATTTCACGAAAAATAGATGGATCTGTTTTTTCATGACGGAATTGTTCAAGTACACGGGGTTGCAAGCGTTCTTGGCAATAGGCATGAGCCGCATCACGAATCATGCGCTCATCTGGGCTAAGCTGCTGCTCAATTAAAAATGGGTCTTGCCAGTTAAATTGAACTTTTGCTTTTTTTGTTGTCACCATGTGATTCATCGCATCCTCTGCTTGATTTGATCTTCTTTATTTAACTCGATGTTATGCGTGAAAAATGCAGTAATCAAACGATAAATGTTCATGCAGATATGCAACTTACGCATATTTAAAATGAGTCACGTTAAATTTAACTATTTAATTCGTTGTATTTCATTAAAAATGGCTTATTTTTATACTAAACTTTGATATCTGCATTTAGGTCATATGCTGTTTTGAAATATGACGACAAATAAAAGGATTTATTTATGCGAAGAAGTATCCCGTCCATTCAGGGCCTGATTTGCTTTGAAAGTGCAGCAAAACATCTAAGTTATACCTATGCTGCCCAAGAGCTATGCATTACTCAAAGTGCAGTTTCGCGCCAAATTCAGCAGTTAGAAGATTTCTTGGGTGTCGAACTTTTTATACGTACTCGGCATGGCGTCGAGCTGACCATTGCAGGTCAGCAGTATTTTAAAAGCATTAAGCCCTATTTATTAGGTTTAGAAAAATGTACGGCCGATGTGATTTCTCACAAAGGTTTAGGCGGAACATTAAAGTTAGGTGTGGTTCCTACCTTTGCAACGCGCTGGCTGTTACCTAAACTTCATCTTTTAAATCAAAAGTATCCTGAAATTACCGTTCATTTAGAAACCAGTACCAAGCCCTTTTTATTTAATGACAATATTTTTGATGCCGCTATTTTTGCAGGTACGCAGCAACAAATTAACCATTGGCCCGGCATACAAGCACACTATTTAATGGATGAAGAAATTGTACCTGTGTGCTCACCAAGACTCATCGAAAAGTATTTTCCATATGCGGTAATGATTAATGAAAATACCTATGATCTAAGCTCGGAAGATTTGCTGAAAATTCCCCTACTACAACAAACCACTCGACCTAGCATTTGGCAAGAATGGTTTCTGACTCATCACATGCAGCACCCTAAACCTTTTGATGGTCAGCGCCATGAGTTATTTTCAATGCTTGCTGTGGCTGCTAGCCATGACATGGGAATGGCTTTAATTCCGCAAATGTTGATTGAATCTGAACTACAAAAGAAGGAACTGGTGATTGTTTCCAATAAGAAACTAAAAGGTAGCCGAAAATACTATCTCATCCACTCAAGCCAAGACATCTCACCAACCATTCAGAAATTTGTTGAGTGGATTTACCAAGAACTAGAACAACTAAAGACCAATACAAATTAGCCCACCGAGTTTGATTTATGCCATATATTGCGTTCTATACGCATAAAAAAAGATTGTGATTGATGAAGATCACAACCTTTTAGTTAAACGTAAATAACTTTGAATTAATGACTCATCAATTGAATATCTGAACCACTACGTTTCGGGTCAATCAAGATTTTGGCATGCTGCTCAGGGTCACGTAATGCTTCAAATGCATTGGTAACACCTTCTAAGCCGACAACACCAGTAATGAGCGGTGAGCAGTTCACTTTACCTTCTGCAATCATATGCAGCGCATCTCTAAACTCAAGCGGTGTATAACCCAACACAAACTGAATTTCTAACTCTTTATTAATCGCAAGTGCGGGTTCGATTTTGTCACTTTGCATGCACACACCCACCCCGACAATTCGGGAAAATAAAGGTGCACCTTCAATAATTTGCTGCAAAACACCTGGTACGCCCACACACTCAAAAATAACAGGACGTTTTGGCAGAGCACCTAACTTATCAATCATGCGCCATCCATGCCACCAAGGTAAGCGTGTTGCTTGCAACTTATCAAACAGCCCCATGCCCATGTTAATGGCATCAGAAACATTGCCAAGCAAACCAAACTCTTTCCAGTTGGCAAATGGCGATGTCGCTTTAGGATCTACCACAATATCGGCACCGCATTGCTCAGCAAGCTTACGTCGGTTTGGTGAAAAGTCGCTGGCAACTACAGTTTTAACCCCAGCTGCTTTAAGCATTAATATGACACCTAGCCCAACAGGACCACAGCCAATCACAATCGCAGGTTCACCAGTTTTCACACGGCTACGGCGAACGGCATGCAATGCAACCGCCATAGGTTCAGTCATGGCAGCACTATCTGCATCTAAGCCGTTGGGTACTTCAAACATCAAGCTCGACTGAGCCAGTACTTGCTCGGCATAACCACCAGATGCATTTGGAGAAAGCCCTGTAGATAAGTAACCATGCTGATCTACATTTAAAAGCGGCATTGCACAAACGAGTGTATCGGCTTTAAATTTGTGGCGTGTTTTTGGGCCATATTCTAAAACCTTGCCGCAAAACTCATGTCCCAATACAAACGGATCTGTAGACTTGGCTAAACCATGAAACCCGACACGTGCAGCCAAATCATGCATGTGGTCGCAGTGGTGCTGCATATGTAAATCTGAACCACAGATCCCGCATCGCACCACTTCCAATAAAACCTGCCCTTTTGCAGGCGTTAAGTTCGGTTGGTCCACGACTTGCAATGTTGCTTGATGACAAAGTACCGACTTCATTTGAGTGCTTCCTATTTCTTCTTTTTCATTTACTTGCCAGAAATAGATTTCTACAGATAAATTAATCGCTTTATCAGTTTGGTCTTTAGCAAGCCTTTATTCATCTTTACAAGTAAAAGGCAAAATACCAATGACCATTCTTCAGCCAATCCACTCTTGAAGAGTCAACAAAAACAGGCTCAGCGAAATTAAAAACAATAAAAATCTTGGTGCTTGTATCTTACACAGACTGCGTTGTCTTCTTAGGCCAGAACAATGTCATCAAAATTAAAACTTATACAAATATAGTAAGTTCAAAAAACTCAACTCAAAGCTTTTCACAAAAACATAGCAAAACCAAACTTTTATCAGCAGTCTTAAACAGGCATGATGAATTAATACAAACAGATAAGAAGAGATTTATGATTACAAAAACGCTTCCACTTACAGATATACACCGTCATCTTGATGGCAACATTCGCATTCAAACTATTTTAGATCTGGGGCAACAATACCATTTAGATTTACCTGCCTACGACATTGAAACGTTACGACCACACGTACAAGTGATGGATAACCAACCTGACTTATTAAGTTTCTTATCAAAGCTCGATTGGGGTGTAAAAGTATTAGCGAGTTTAGACGCCTGCAAACGTATTTCTTTTGAAAACATGCAAGATGCAGCACAACAAGGCCTAGACTATGTAGAGCTGCGTTTTTCACCGGGTTATATGGGAATGACACATCAACTTCCCCTTGAAGGTGTTGTTGAAGCAGTTATTGCTGGTGTGAAAGAAGGCAGTCAAGCTTACGGGGTAAAAGCGAATTTAATTGGCATTATGAGTCGTACTTTTGGCCAAGAAGCCTGCGAAAAAGAATTAAATGCCCTACTTGCCTATAAAAATGATATTAAAGCATTGGATCTCGCTGGAGATGAGCTTGGTTTTCCGGGCAATTTATTTATTGATCACTTTAAAAAAGCACGCGATGCAGGTTGGCACATTACGGTACATGCAGGCGAGGCGGCTGGCCCAGAAAGTATTTGGCAAGCCATTGAAGAATTAGGTGCTGAACGAATTGGACATGGTGTTAAAGCAGTTCAGGATTTAAAACTTTTAGATTATTTGGCAAAACACCAGATTGGTATTGAATCTTGTCTCACCTCAAATATTCAAACTAACACAGTGCCTTCTTTAGCAGAGCACCCATTAAAGACATTTTTAGAACATGGTGTGCTTGCCACTATTAATACAGATGACCCTGCGGTAGAAGGCATTGAAATACAGCATGAATATTTAACTGTTGCCCCATTAGCAGGTTTAAGTCCTGAGCAAATTTATACAGCTCAAGAAAATGGACTAAAGGTCGCATTTTTATCAGAACAAGAAAAAGATGAGTTAAGGCAGAAATATCAATAACAGAGAACAGAGAACAGAGAACAGAGAACAGAGAACAGAGAACAGAGAACAGAGAACAGAGAACAGAGAACAGAGAACAGAGCTTATATAAAGAAGTTCAAAGATTGGAGTATGTATGAATTAAAATTTCAAACTAGAAAACAAAAAAATTCCTTCTATCTGTAAGACTAGAAGAAATGATTTTAATATTTGGGATATTTTAGAAAGCTTGAACGCTTTTAAATATGGTCGGAGCAGTAGGATTCGAACCTACGACCCCCTGGTCCCAAACCAGGTGCACTACCAGGCTGTGCTATGCTCCGAAATTGGGGTGAATGACGGGATTCGAACCCGCGACAACTGGAATCACAATCCAGGGCTCTACCAACTGAGCTACATCCACCATCAAATAAGTTCTATGTACCAAGCTACCGAATGGCGCGCCTGACAGGATTCGAACCTGTGACCATCCGCTTAGAAGGCGGATGCTCTATCCAACTGAGCTACAGGCGCTTAACCGATGATACTTATCATGCGATACTTCGCCGATCTTAAAATATTATTTTAAGTGGTCGGAGCAGTAGGATTCGAACCTACGACCCCCTGGTCCCAAACCAGGTGCACTACCAGGCTGTGCTATGCTCCGATCTATCTCAGCTTTTGCTGTATCGCACATCGTGCGGTACGGTGTGCATTCTAGGCGCGACGCCCTCAGACGTCAACACCTATTCTCAAAAAAAGTTAAAAATCCTTATCAAATGTATATTTAACAAGCATTTTGAGGTTTTTTAACGTTTTAACGATGCGCTAAAGGCTAACATTCGATCTAAAGGCATTTTGGCACGTTCAGCAAGCGCTGGATCAACGTGTATTTCCTGATCACCTTTTTGTAAAACTTCTAAAATTCCGTCGAGTTCATTCATTGCCATCCACGGACAGTGAGCACATGAACGACAAGTTGCTCCCTCACCCGCTGTGGGTGCCTCAACTAAAATCTTATTAGGCACCGCTTGCTGCATTTTGTAGAAAATACCGCGGTCTGTTGCCACAATGAGTCTTTCATTTGGCAGAGTCTGTGCAGCTTTAATCAGCTGAGAAGTACTACCTACCGCATCTGCAATTTCTACCACCGACTCTGGTGACTCCGGATGTACTAATACCGCAGCGTCTGGGTATAGTGCTTTCATGTTGGCAATGCCACGTGCACGGAATTCTTCATGCACAATACATGCGCCATCCCAAAGCAACATATCTGCACCAGTTTTCTTTTGAATATAGCGACCTAAGTGCTGATCTGGTGCCCAAATAATTTTTTCGCCTAAGCTATCTAGATGCTCAACAATTTCTACAGCACAGCTTGAAGTTACCACCCAATCTGCACGTGCCTTAACAGCAGCCGATGTATTGGCATAAACAACTACGGTGTGGTCTGGGTGCTGATCACAAAATGCTGTGAACTCGTCAACTGGACAGCCCAAGTCGAGTGAACAGGTTGCTTCAAGTGTCGGCATTAAAATTGTTTTTTCAGGAGACAGAATTTTAGCTGTTTCTCCCATAAATTTTACACCCGCAACTACTAGTGTTGAGGCAGCATGATCTCGTCCGAAACGGGCCATTTCTAAAGAGTCAGAAACGCATCCACCTGTTTTTTCGGCAAGCTCCTGTACTTCAGGGTCGCAATAGTAATGAGCAACAAGGACAGCATCACGTTTTTTGAGCTCTGCTTCGATCTGTGCAAACTTTTGTTGTTTTGCTTCTTCACTTAAGCGATTGTCTTTTGGCTCACCTAAACGGTCTAAATGCGCTTGTACAATGTTTTTTGCATCGTTGGCAATTAAAGTCGCATCACTCATAAAACGTCTTCTCTATCCTTCATGCTGGCATACCTGCTCGCATATAACGTTACTGCTTAAATGATTTATGGATTGAATCATTTAATATCAAAAGATGGGGCTAATAAAAAAGCCTCTTTGTCGAGGCTTGATTATAACTGATATTTAAGAACGGTAATCAGCATTAATTTTGACATAGTCGTAAGATAAGTCACAGGTATATACCGTGTCTTTGGCCTGACCACGCCCTAAATCAACACGAATGGTAATTTCGGTTTGAGCCATAACACGCGCGCCCGCCTCTTCGGTATAGTCCTCAGCTGCGCCGCCGTCTTTACAGATTTGTACGTCATCTAACCATACTTGAATTTTAGACACATCTAAGTCTTTAACTCCTGCATAGCCAATCGCAGCTAAAATACGTCCCCAGTTCGGGTCCGACGCAAAAAGTGCAGTTTTAACAAGTGGGGAATGCGCAATGCTATAAGCAATGTCACAACATTCTTGAGTATTCGCGCCGCCTTCTACAGCAACAGTAATAAATTTCGTCGCACCTTCACCATCACGGACAATTAACTGTGCTAAACGATTCATTACACGAGCAAGTATTTCTAACACTTTAGTGTAGCGTACATCGCTGTCCGATGTAATTTCAGCCCCGCCTGCCTGTCCTGTTGCTACGAAAATACAAGAGTCATTTGTTGAGGTATCACCATCAATCGTAATACGGTTAAATGAATGCTCAACGGTGGTCTTTAATAGCTTTTGTACTAAATCACGGCGAATAGGTGCGTCTGTTGCCACAAAGCTCAACATGGTTGCCATGTTCGGGCGAATCATTCCAGCGCCTTTACTAATACCTGTCATGGTATAAGTAATGCCATCAAGCTCAAATTGTTCCGATGCGCCTTTAGGCACTGTGTCTGTCGTCATAATGCCAGATGCAGCATCATTCCAAGCCATGTCTTGCAAAGTATTTAACGCCGGCTGCAATCCAGCAAGTAAACGCTCCATTGGAAGCTGCTCACCAATCACACCCGTAGAAAATGGAAGAACTTCAAAACTGTTTACTCCAGTAAGCTCCGCTAACTTCGCGCAAGTATCCTGAGCGTTTTTCAAACCCGTAGGTCCAGTTCCCGCATTGGCATTACCCGTATTAATCACTAAATAACGAGGATTACCTTCGGCAAGATGGGCTTTAGAAACATGAACAGGCGCTGCACAAAATGCATTTTGAGTAAATACACCAGCAACATTTGAACCTTCTGCAAACTCAAAAATGACTAAATCTCGTCGGTTTTGGTAACGTACATATGCTTCTGTTGAGCCAATTTTTACACCTTTTACCACATGCATTTGTGGCATTGTTACGTCACCGACAGCCATTTTTAGAACATCCAAAGTTTGTTGAATAAGAACAATATTTCAAAAAAAGCAATGCAGCAAAGCACCGACCTTATGAAATATCATAGTTGACAGCTTAGTAGAAAAGTCTAAAAAAATCGAGCGCAAAAACGGTTCATTGTTGCTCTAGTTTTAATAAAATATCTTTCTTATCAAGCCCGCCAGCAAAACCCACTAAAGCACCACCCGCACCAATGACTCGGTGACAAGGTGCAATAATTGAAATCGGGTTTTTGCCATTTGCAGCACCCACTGCTCGCACTGCTTTTTCATTTCCGATCTGAACGGCAATATCTTTATAACTTCTTGTTTCACCATAAGGGATGGTCAGTAAAGCAGACCAGACCAGCTTTTGAAATGTGGTTCCTTCGAAATCTAGTGGCAATGTAAACTCACGGCGTTTACCTTCAAAATATTCTTCTAATTGTTGTTCGGTCTTTAATAAAACGGGATGTTCAAGTTGTTCGACCAGCTCGGCCAGCCGAACACGTTTTGGATTTTCATTGTCCCAAAGTACTGCCACCAAAGCATTTTCATTCGCAACTAGCTTTAATTGCCCAACAGGCGAATTGATATACTTATAAGACAGCAACATAGTTTATTCTCTTAGGACGGCGATGAAATTTTCATTAAAACTAAACCTGACACAATTAATACAGCGGCAATCATTCTCATAGCGCCAACAGGCTCATGAAGAAAGAAAATACCGACTAGAAATGACCCAATTGCGCCAATTCCTGTCCAAACCGTATAGGCAGTGCCAAGGGGTAACGTTTTCATGGAAATTGAAAGTAGAATTACACTCAAAATCATAAAAACTACGGTAATAATACTAGGGGTTAAACGGGTAAAACCTTCGGACATTTTCATAGAATATGCCCAAATGATTTCGAATACACCTGCTAAAATTAAAATAGCCCAAGCCATAACATTCACTAATTTTTATAGCGTCAGGTCGTCCCGACATGATGACCCATTATGGGGGAGGTCGTTCCTCCTTTATGTAAGAACTCAGTTTACTTTAAAATAAAAAATGAAGGCAAACCCTACTCGAAGTAAACCTGTCTTAGAGAATCTTATTCATTTTTTAACTGTAAAATTTTTCGTGCACCATTTAAAACAAATAAAACAATAATCAATCCAATAATCAAATCGGGATAACGAGAGCCTGTCATGGCAACCAATATTCCCGCGACAATCACACCCAAGTTTACGATGACATCATTTGCAGAAAAGATATAACTCGCCTTCATATGTGCCCCGCTCTCCTTATGGTCTCTCATTAAATAAAGACAACTAATGTTGGCCGCAAGAGCTAATCCGCCAATTAAAATCATGAGAATTGAAACAGGTTCACTGCCGTAAATAAAACGGCGCAGTACATCAACTAACACAACCATGGCTAAAGCGAACTGAAACCATCCAGAAAGATGCGCAGCCTTTAATTGTGCATTTAGATTTTTACCTACCACAAATAAAGCAATGCCATAAATTGCAGCATCGGCAAACATATCAAGTGAGTCAGCAATTAAACCTGTCGATGAAGCAATAATGCCTGCCATCAACTCAATGACAAACATGACGCCATTAATCAGCAACAACCATTGTAAAACTTGCTTTTGTGCTGCATTTGAAGAACTGGCTCGTACCTTTTTTGGTTTTTCAACGGGTTCATAATGTGGCTGTGTTTGTTGTAGTTCGGCCCCTAGTCCTAAACGCTGTAGACTTTGAGTAATCATTTCAGCTTGAACACTGTGATAAATCGCCAAATGTCGTGCTGGCAAGTCAAAATGAAGCTCTTGGATATCATCAGCGTAAGAGGCCAAAGCCATCCTCACCATTTGCTCTTCGGCTGCACAATCCATACGAGGAATATGATAATAACTTACCCATTGACTCTTTTTAGTCACAGGTTCACTAGGAGTGGAATACTCCTGTGACGGTGCGCTTGAGCACCCGCAGCTAGAACTAGTTTTACTTAAATGTATTTGATTCTGTTGTTTTTCTAAAGCCATCTGTGCACCATAACTGACACAAAAAACAATGCCATTAGTATAAACCAATGGCATGTCATTAAGCTTAATTTTTGTTCGGCAATTAGAACTTAAGTGTTAACCCTGCTCCATAATACCAACCATGTTCAGAGTCGGTTCCAGTTTGCCAAGCAGTTTGTTTTAAACCTTTTTCATAGCCGTAACCGACATCAACAAATGGCATCACCTTTTTGTTGATTTCATAACGGGTTTGAAAACCAGCTTGTAAACTTGATAAACCTGTTTTACTGGCATAGCGAGATTCATCTTGCAAAATAACATCTGCTTTTAAATAAGGTTTACCAATTAACTTTTGGGTAAAGAGTAAATCTCTTTCCGTTTCTAAACTTAGCTTCCATAGCTGATCTTCACCTGCATAAAGATAAGCATCTGTTTCAAAAAAGTAAGGTGCCATGCCATGTAAACCTACTACACCAGCCCAGCGATCTTGCTTGTTGTCTGCTCGCTGTAAACGCTCGTAGTTTACTCCAGCCTGTACATCCCAATAATCGGCTACATTCCGACTATAAAGTACTGAACCACCATAATTAGCATCTTCGGACTCGGCTTTATCAACATTGGCTTTAATGAACAATTTATTTTCATCCGTTCCCACCCAAGTTTCTAATTCAGAAGAAAAACTACCTTCTCCTTCTTCACTTTGGGTCCAGCCAGTATCAATTTTTGTTGCTTGATAAACTTGTCCACCATGTTCACGTAAATGATCATGCGTTAAGGGTTCTTGTGCCAAAGCAAGAACCGATACACCAGAGAAAATACCGCAACATATCATTTGAGAAAATAACTTAGTGATGCGCATGACTAGCTCCTTTCTCATCTTCAGATTGAAGAGGTGCTTGAGATGGATCTACTGCTCCATCATTCACTTGAGCCACAATTAATTTATTCATCATTCCAGCACTCATGTGATAAAGCAGATGGCAATGAATCGCCCACTCTCCTAAAGCATCGGCTGTCAATAACGCAGTAACTGTCTTTCCTGGTGGAACAATAACGGTATGTTTATTTGGTAAGTTTTCAGCTTGTTGGCCATTTTCTAATTGCATAAACATGCCATGTAAATGCATTGGGTGAGCCATCATGCTGTCATTCACGAACTTCAAGCGAATACGTTCACCATACTTAACTTGCAATGGCTCAGCTTCGCTAAATTTCTTGCCATTAATGGTCCAGATATAACGCTCCATGTTGCCACCTAAACGAATAACAAGCTCTCGTTCTGGTGCACGTGTGTCTGGCTGAGGTGTTAAAGATTGCAAATCACTATATTGCAGTGCTTTCATACCCTCTGGTGTCGAAGCATTTGCCCAGCCATAAACGGGCTCATCCTTTTTAGCCTTATTCTCAAATTGCGCAGGCATCTCATTCTTCATATTCATCATAGCGTGGTCATGCTTACTCGATGGCATTGCCTGCATATCATGCTTCATCTCAGGCATTGCTGACATGTCATGCTTCATTTGCATCATAGAATGATCATGTTTTTCAGATGACATATTTTTCATGTCATGGCTCATGTTCATCATCGTATGATCATGATTAGTCTGGCTCTCTTCTTTTTTCATTTCAGGCATAGCCGACATGTCGTATTGCATGTTCATTTGATGGCCAGTATGTTCATCACTCGCCCCATTGCCATGACTCATGCCCATATCATCCATGGTTAACAAAGAACGTGGACGTGGCTGCGGTATTTGAACTGACCCTACAGCTTGCGTATTTTCATTGTGCAAACTACCGATAGCGAAACCACTTCGGTCAATAGACTCTGCTTCAATCTGATAATTTGGCTGTTTAGGCTCTACAATCACATCGTAAGTTTCGGCTGTACCAATACGAAACTCATCAATTGCCACAGGTTTAACTGGCTGTCCGTCTGCACTTACAACTGTCATTTTTAAGTTTGGAATTCTGACATCAAAAAATGACATGGCAGAAGCGTTAATGAAACGTAGTCGGACTTTATCTCCCGCCTTAAAATCACCTGTCCAGTTTTGCTGCGGTGTCTTACCGTTGACTAAGAAGGTGTAGCCCGTCACATCAGACATATCAGTTTTTAACATCCGCATCTGATTCCACATCGAACGATCTTGCCAAGTTGCTTTTAAGCCTTGTGCTTTAACTTGCTTCCAGACATCAGATACAGTTTCACGGCGGATTTGATAATATTCAGGAGATTTCTTCAAATTCTTCATAATACTATCGCTAGAAGAGTTATGAAAATCTGAAAGCATCACTACGTAATCACGGTCCGTTTTTTCATGAGCAGCAACAGGTATCTTGCCTTTTGGATAAATCACAAGTGGACCATATAAACCATCTTGCTCTTGGCCTTTACTATGGGCGTGATACCAATATGTGCCGTTTTGTTTCACCTTAAAACGGTAAACAAAATCTCCGTTTGGCGCGATTCCTTTGAAATTATTAAAACCCGGTACACCATCCATTAATCCTGGCAATAACAAACCATGCCAGTGTAAAGAAGTGTCTTGATTCTTTAATTGATTATGAACATGAATCACAGCCTCATCTCCCTCCTCAAACTCAAGGAGTGGTGCTGTAAACTTGCCATTTACGGTAATTCGTTTGAGCGACTGACCCGTAATATTGACCTGTTGTTCATTAATATTAAGGTGATATTCCTTAATTGCTGCGAGCGTCCATGGTGAAACCAATAGACCAAATACAGCGACAAGGCTGCTAATTGTTTTATGAGACATTGCTGTAATCCTTTGAACTAAAAAAATAAGTAAGAAAGGATTAAGCTTTAGGTGGGCGTAAAATCTCTTGCCAGTATCCGGCTAAATGCTGAGCCTGATAAATACTGCTAAATTGAGAGGAAATAGGAATGAATTGCGAGTCAATATCTGGTACAGCTTGCTGTAATGCCAAATTCACAATTTGACAATGGACTGGGTTACAGTCCTGACAATGTTCACCATGCGAATGAAGAGACTGTGTCATATTTTGATGACATGCAGTCTGATCATCTGTTTGAACATGCATATTCTTATGCGAAGTTTTGTCACTATGACACGGCATAGTATGAAGATCATGCTGCATAGGCGTCTGAGCAATAGACACACCACTCCACCCAATGACCAAAGTCATTAGGAACACAAACCAAGCATACTTGCGTAAGTGTTGTAGAGCCATTGTGGTTTATAGCCTAGAGCCGATGAATAATCTTAATTCCATTAGCATAACCAAGTTTTAAAACAGATACAATTTTCATTCTTAACTGTTTGTTTTTAAGTGATTAAGAAAATGGTGTTTGACGCTGGAGTACTAAATCTATCACCTTTAATGCACCTTCTTGTTCATTACTTACAGTTGCATAAGGAGCTACAGCTTTTAAAGCATCTACTGCATTTTCAACTGCAAACCCATACCCCACAGCTTTAATCATCTGAATATCATTATTGTTATCACCAATTGCGACTACCTGATCAGGTTCAACCTGCCATTTTTGTAGTAATAGCTTTAAACCATGGGCTTTATGTTGGTCTGGAAGAATCAAATCGATAAAATTAAAACCACTTGAAACAGGTACCAAAACTTTATCTGCTACAAAACTTTGCTTCTGAAAATGCTCAAAAATTGCAAAGCTCTCATTTTCCTGAGCCGTAAAAGTAATTTTGCACACTAAGTCATCTAGGGCATAAAAGTCATCTACAACTGTCAGCTTTTCAAAATATCTCGCAACTTTGGCATAATCCTCTGCGTTCATACTGCTATGCACGTAAGCACTTTGTTTTCCACAGATCACCATTGTTGAGGTATACACGGGGTCAATCGCTTTTAAAATCTCAACGTATTGTTGCTGACTTAAATGAGCAAAAGCTAATTCTTGCCCAGCATCTACAACATGTGCGCCATTTTCTGCAATAAATGCAATCTCATGATTAATTTCTGGAAAATAGGTAACAAGTTTTGCAAGTTGATTACCACTGGCTACCACAAAATGAATATTATTTTGTTTTAGTTGTTCGTATTGTTTTAAAAAACGTGCTTTGTTGTACTGCTTTTTGGAATTAAGAAAAGTCCCATCCATATCTACCGCTAAAATTTTTACTGTCATTAATTATCGAGGTCTCTTACTAAAAACTTATTAAACCAAATTTAGCTTTATTTTTCATGACACTTTTACAGTTTTATACGTATAGAGGCACAAAAAGTTTTACACAGAGCCATATCGTTTTTTACACAGGTTATTTTTTAGTAAAGCTTAATAAAAAACCAGATAATAAAATATACAGCACGCATAAAAAAAGAACGCCAAAACGTTCTTTTTTCATCGTTTTTGTCTAGCAAATAAACGGTTGATCTAATTTTGTTTATTTTACCAACAACTTATCCATACGGTTATCAACACAGTTATCCATACAGTTATAAACAAAGTTATCCACAAGTTTATTCTCAGTTCAACATACTTTTTAAGCGTCTACACTGCCTACTTTCGCAAGCTCTGCACGCATTTGATCAATCACAACTTTATAATCGGGTTGACCAAAAATAGCTGAACCAGCAACAAACATATCTGCACCAGCTTCTGCAATTTCACGGATATTTGCAGGACCAACACCACCATCAACTTCTAAACGAATATCACGACCACTTGCATCGATAATTTTACGAGCTTCACGTAATTTTTCTAAAGTCATTGGAATGAACTTTTGTCCACCAAAACCAGGGTTTACACTCATTATTAAAATTTGATCAACTTTATCAAGTACATAATCTAGATAATGCAATGGCGTTGCCGGGTTAAAAACTAACCCTGCTTTAGCACCACCAGATTTGATAAGCTGTAATGAACGGTCAATGTGATGAGATGCTTCTGGGTGGAACGTAATAATATCTGCGCCTGCTTCTAGGAAATCGCCAATAATACGATCAACTGGAGATACCATTAGATGCACATCAACAGGAGCTGTAATGCCATAATTTTTTAAAGCCTTACATACACCTGCACCAAAAGTTAAATTTGGAACATAGTGGTTATCCATCACGTCAAAATGCACTACATCTGCACCTGCGGCTAACACTTTGTCTACATCTTCGCCTAAACGAGCAAAATCGGCAGATAAAATAGAAGGAGCAATCAAATAAGGCTTGGACATAGGTGGATGACCTGGCTAGAAGTTTAAGGAGAGACTAAAAATTATAACAAAAAAGAACCTACTTGGTCCGCCCTTCCTTGCTTAAATGACAACATTTCAAACTTGCAACGTAACGTTGCAACAATAGAATGCTAACGGCGAAACGAATTTGTTAAGGTACATTAAACCAATGTGAGGATTGATAATGAAAAGCACAACTCATCTATTAACAAACGATGGAAAACGCATTGCAAAACGTCTGGTTAATCATTGGAAACACAAATTCGAAGTACAAGAAAATGAACAAGATTTTAAAATCTTAATGCCTACAGCAACGATTACACTTGCACCAGAAACAGAGCAGTTAAATGTTGCTATTGATAGCGAATTAGATAACCACGACCACTTAGAAAAAGTGGTACTTGATCATCTAAACCGTATGGCTCAACAAGAATTTCAGGTGGAGTGGCAACACTAATTAGTCACCAACCTTTTCTAACTGGATTGCATGAAACTGTAAATGCTCATCCATAAAGGTTTGAATAAAGTAATAGCCATGATCATAGCCAGCATGTTGTCTTAAAGTTAAAGGTTGTCCTGCTTTTAAACATGCTTGCTTAAATTTTTCAGGGTGAAGTTGTTCATAAAATTGGTCATCTAAGCCCTGATCAACCAAAATTTCATCAAATACTGCTCCATTTTTTGAGACCAACGCTGTGGCATCATGAGCTAGCCAGCTTTCGCGGTCTATACCTAAATAATTGCTAAAGGCTTTGTCGCCCCATGCACATTCAGTTGGTGCACAAATTGGAGCAAAAGCAGATACCGACTTAAATTTTTCTGGATATTTAAACGCTAAAGTTAATGCGCCGTGGCCACCCATTGAGTGCCCAAAGATACCGACTTGTTGAGCGTTTACAGGAAAGCTGTTTAAAATGAGTGGATATAACTCATCAATTAAATAACTTTCCATTTGATAATGCTCAGACCAAGGTGTTTGTATTGCATTAATATAAAAGCTCGCACCTTGCCCAATATCCCAATGATCCCCTGCTGCGACTTGTTCTCCACGAGGAGAAGTATCAGGTGTAATCAGTACGAGGCTCAGTTGTGCTGCCATATGCTGTGCATGCGCTTTTATGGCAAAAGTTTCTTCAGTACACGTTAACCCAGCTAAGTAAAACAAAGTTGAGCAAGCTTTACCTTCTAAAGCTGCTGGTGGTAAATAAACACCAAACTTAGCTGGTCCTTTTAAATAAGAAGATTCAAATTGGTATATACGCTGCTCGCCCTCAAAGCAGCGGTTTTTTTGCAGGAGTTGCATCGTTTTTAGCCTCTGTTTTTGTTTGAGCAATATCTACACTACCCGTATTTTGTTGAGGAAATAGATACTTTTCCAACTGAGGTAGCATAAGTTCCATATTTTTACCGATCATCCACTGAGGCTCTGAAGATTCAACACCTTGAGCCACTTCCCATTTGGTGACTGTTTGCTTAGCTGTGTTAAACGAATCTTTCATCGACGATTGCTCTCGCATAGCCAAATCAAAGAAAGCTCGTCCAAAATAGGTATAGTCAGCTTCGTTATTACACCCAAAAGAAGTTTTATCAGCGGCTGATGCGGTAATAATTAAAGTATCAGGAGACTGTAAAGCAGGAATAAAGCTTCCTGAATAACAGGCTGAGATAACAATCACACGCCAGCGAATACCAGATTTATCAAGTGTTTCTCGCAACCATTTAGGGTCTACTTGCCCTAAATCTAATGGTGCATTTTCAATTTCAAAGTGATTTTGTTCACCGTGTGAAGTCATATATAGAAATAAGACATCACTATCACGGTTCATTTGCTGCCCCATACGGCGTAGGGCTAATTCGATACTGGTTTTAGAGGCAATTGGAATTTCTGTGCGGGTGTCTGGATTATTGACCAGCATCATTGAGCGTCCAATTGTTCCAAAACGTGTATCAAACTGTTCTTTAATACGGACCACTTCCGATTTAAAAACATCTTGATAACTATCGCCAGCAACACCTAAAAAATACCAATGGCTTTTGGCGAGCTCACCATATTGAACTTGCTCTAAAGAATCATTTAATAGTTTACTTTGCGCATAAAAAGCATCTTCAGCAAACGTTGGAGCAGACTCTTCGACCTTCCAAATCGGTTGGTCTTTTACAGAAAGTTGCCAAACCACCATCGTTGCAATAGTCGCAACCATAACCAGTGCACGTTCCCACCAAGGCCACTTGAGCTCACGTGAGAAAACCCAAATTACCGCTAAACTTTGCCATACAAACAAAGCTACAAATAAGCTCGGTAAAATTCCGTTATAAATAGCATCAGGAATAAAGTTGAGATAACCATTAGAACCTAAATATTGAATCAAACATTGAATTAATAAGATATTCGTATCTAGAACCAACCATAATAAAGCAGGTACTAGCATTAAGCGAGGTTGATTGGTTCGCTGTGATAAGAAAATACCGACAATTAAAGCAATGAATGGCCAGAGTGCATAACCAATTAAACCTTGTGAATTGAAATCACCGATTTGACCTGCTACAAGCCAGCTATAAAGAGAGTTGGTACACCCTCCTAAAATTCCCCAAACAATCAGCTGAAGGATAGATGGATGCACAATCTGTAAAGAACGTCTTGACCCCAAAAACAGCCACATTCCGGCAATTTGGTTGCTTTTAAAATCATGCCAAAAGTTAATGGAGGGTTTAAGATCAATCATAGAAGGTTTTCAAAAATTTCGTTTTTGACAGGCATCTTAAGTGTATGCCTGCTAAGAATTTTAGCAATCATGCTTTTGAACTATATCACATATATTTGTGCATTATTCAAGCAATAAAACCTAACCTTACATAAGCCTACTGAAAATACGCATCAAAACGACAAGCATCTCCTTGCCATTGATGAGCTGGCTCTTGATTTGCCAAAAAAATAGCATGACGTGGCCGTTTAACGACTACACGTTTAGCAACTTTCTGCGCCAAAACCAGCAAATTATCCCCTAAATCCATTTCACCATCTTCGGGTAAAAGAAGATGTAAAAGCTGCATCTGTTTTTTGACTTGAGCTTGTTTTTTGATTGCTTGATGGTTTTGATCACGCTGCGGAAACATCGGATCTAAATACACCACATCAACCGTTTGGGCTTCCTGCTGTAACTGTTGTAAATAAGTTGCAGAATCAGCAAAGATCAGTTGAATCCGATCCATAAACTGGCTTAAAAAGCTATCTTGTTCAGCTTGTGCTTTTGCATCTTCAAGTAAGGTAAATAAAATTGGATGGCGTTCAACCAATTGTATTTGTGCGCCAAGGTAAGCCATAAGTAAGCTGTCATGGCCTAAACCCGCTGTAGCATCAACCAGTACCGGCTTTTCACCTAACTGACAAGCACGGGCAATCATTTCCGATTTAAGACTTGCACGTTTTAAACGTGGAATTTCAGCTTTCCAGTCAGGCTGCATTTTCATGCCATTAGCAGATAACCAAAGTCCATTTTCATCTACACAAAGGGCAATTTCAGGATTGAAGCGTAAAAACCGTGCATTCAGCTTTTCGATTGGCTGTAAATCGACAGTCATACCTCTAGAACAAAGCACAGCTTGGTAGTGCTGTGCTTGTTCTTGAAAATCTTCTTCAAAATATATATGCATGAGTACTGCCTTTACTTTGCTTTACCCTGATCCGCTATTTTTTTCCATGCATCATCACGTAAATAAACTGGCAAAGCATGTTCAGCATCAACCCACTGCTTTTGCGCTGCATAAACACGTGCAATCGAAGCAATGTCTTGTGCAGTTGCAGTGATTGTTTGATGCTCTGCATCAGCTTGAAGTAGTTTTGCGCCAGAACCAATTAAGCAATGCTTTGCGTAAACAGCCGCTGACTCATAGCCCATTAATTTTTCTTCATCAATACACTGCATGATACCTTGTTCATTTAGAACATAACTTGCAATGTAAACTTCGTTCATACGAGCATCGAGAACTGCAGTCACTTGTTCCAAACCTTCAAGTCGGTATGCCGCTTGAGCTAAAGCTTGTAAAGTAGAAACTGGAATGACTGGTAAATCTTGTGACCATGCCAATGCCTGAGCAACAGCAGCATTAATGCGAACACCACTAAAAGAACCTGGCCCACGGCTAAAGGCAATTGCATCTAAACCAGCAACTTCAAGACCTGTTTGTTGTAGCCCCTGCTCAATCATGGGCAAAATGGTCTGGGTTTGTGCTTTCGCCCGCGTATCGAGTTGAAAAAACAGTTCTTGGGTTTCATCGACTAATGAAATAGAACACTGCTCATTTGCAGTTTCCAACGCCAGCAATTTCATGCACAACCTTAGTATTAAATCAGATTAAAAACGAGGGTTATGATACCCCACTCGGCTCTGATAGGCGAGTTGTTCTCTCTCTAAATAAAAATGCCAAGCTTGTGCTTGGCATAGAACATATCTTACTCAAATTTTAAAAGTGGAATTCTTTTAAATCCGTATAGTTTTTAAAGTGTTCAGCATAATGCAATGCACTCAAACGTATTTTTGCGGCACCATCGTCATCTAAAGTTTTGACAATTTTGCCAGGTGAACCCATCACCACTGAATTATCTGGAATCACCTTCCCTTCAGGAATTAAAGCATTAGCACCGATAATACAATTTTTACCAATCACAGCCCGATTTAAAATTACGGCGTTCATACCAATCAAACTATTATCACCAATCGTACAACCATGCAGCATGACTTTATGACCGACCGTGACGTATTCACCAATATTTAGCTCAAGTCCAGCATCGGTATGTAATACAGAATTTTCTTGAATATTAGAAAAATCACCAATTCGAACTACACAGTTATCAGCACGCACTACCGCACCAAACCAAATACTGACCTGACGGCCTAGTTCTACCTGCCCAATAAGCGTTGCAGTTGGAGCAACCCAGCCATCCCATGGCTCATGTAAGGCTTTTGGGTGCTGACCTTGATAGCTATACATCATAATTTATCAATCCTGATCTTTATTTTTTATGAGAAAACTTTGGCATTCCAAAGGTTGGTGAGTTAAGTAAAAAGGGCCAATCTTTTTGATAACCTAATCCATATTTAAACAGCGCAACTAACATACGAGCAGTTAAACCCCAGATAATTTCATTATCAATCTGTAGGCTTGGAAAATATAAAGACTGATGAGCATATCGAACTTCATAGGGTGTCGGTCGCGTCTCAATAAGTTGCTGTAACGGAACAAAGAAAATTCGATCAATTTCAGTAGGCTGAGGTATTAACGTGACCTCAGGAGGAATAAGCCCAACAATCGGTTTTACAGACAAGCCACTTCTTGCACGTTGCATCGGCAAATCACCTAACAACTGCACATCAAACGGGTTTAAAGCTGTCTCTTCTTGAGCTTCTCTTAACGCTACAACAATATTACTGGTATCACTAGGATCACGCTTTCCCCCAGGAAAAGAGACTTCCCCCGCATGGTTGTTCATATGTATTGAACGGCGTGTAAGCAGTACCTTAGGATCATTCTCATTCGTAATTGCGATAAGTACTGCAGCTTGTGCTTCTTGTATGCGGGTGGAAAAGCGCAATCTTTGCTGTAACTTTTGTGTTAGCAAGTGCTCTTCCATACCTTTCACCTATTATTCTGTCTCTCTTTGCATCATATCTGAAAATCAAAGTTAGGGAATAGAGTTGATGCGTAAGTCTGAAAATTCAGTTATGCTGAGGCATCTCTATACTCGATGATAATTATGAGTTTCTGTGTAGCGTGTGGGCATAAAACCGAACAAAAAATTCCTTTAGGTGATCATAAAGTACGCCGTGTTTGTACTCATTGTGGCAATATTCATTATGAAAACCCCAAAGTAATCTGCGGTGCCTTAGCGTTATGGGAAAACAAAGTATTACTCTGTCGTCGAGCAATTGAACCTCGTTATGGTTTGTGGACACTACCCGCTGGATATATGGAATTGTTCGAAACGATGGAGCAAGGTGCAGCACGCGAAACTCGTGAAGAAGCAGAAGCCGAGATAGAAATAGAACAACTTTATTGTATGTACAATATTCCTCGTATTGGCCAAATTTATGTTCTTTTCAAAGCACAGCTGAAAGATGGCATTTTTGGTGCAGGTGAAGAAAGCATTGAAAGTCGTCTGTTTGAAGAACATGAAATTCCATGGGGTGAACTGGCCTTCCCTAGTGTCGAACATACATTAAGACATTATTTTGAAGATCGTAAGAAGCAAGTTTTCCCAACCCATCTGGAAACTTTAGGGACTCGTTTAGACCATACAGGTTAATCAGTTAAACAATAAAAAAAGACCGCTTTCGCGGTCTTTTTTTATTTATCTTTTATTTAAGGTTTAGTCTTAATTGCATTACAAGCTGGAATAGATTGATTCGCTAATTTAATTGACACTGTCCCCTTCCTACGTTCGGCCAAAGCTTTTTCAGCATCTGTTGGGCTAATATCTTTAATATTATTATAGACAGCTTGATAGGAAGCATAGGCATTAACCCAGCGCGCAGGCTTGTTCTCATAATCACTTAAATTAATACTATTACTGCTGTTTTGACCTGCTAATAGATTATAGAGGTTAATCTTAGCACCACCCACTGAAATCGAATCATCTATATTATCCTTTGGATCAGAATCCTGTTTTATTACAGAGTTAAGTCCCATCAAAATCCCATTAAGGTTACCTAGCTGTGGATTCGATAAAATCATACGAACAGGAATAGAGCTATCATTATCAGATGACTGCGTTCCTCCAGTAGTACCAAGTCTATATTGTTGTACTCCATTACTATCAATTAAGCTATTGTCCGCTACTGTTGCACATTGACCAGACATATCTGTTGCAGTTGCATTTGGTTTAATATCCGTACGAATATCTCCTTTTTCATTAACAACAATACCTAAATCGATTGGAGCTATCCCTGTAGTATCAAATCTGAATGTTAAAGTTGCATATAATGGGAAAACATAACGTTGACCAGAACTCACGTTAGCTGCTGTTTTAAAAATTTCTTTTCCAAGATAACTAATTGGATTGACTTTAATGATATCAAGTGAACCCTTATAATTTTCTGTGCCTACCGTTTGTCGCCATAGACCATAATGCTGAATATTTCCGGCTGTCGAACGAGTTAATTGCTTGTAAAAACCTTCACTACCCGCAACCGCATAATCGTTGAGAAGCTTGCCTTGATAGATTTGTAAATCATTATTCGCATTGCTATCAACGCTCAAGCGTAATGGCTGAGTCGACTGAATATCTTTTGAAATTGGGTTAAGCCAACCATTCTGTTGTGCAGTAATGACCATTTGTACTGGTTTCGCCTTGGTAAACAATAAAACCGGTGGAGCAACACCAGTCACATTTCCCTCCTTATCTTTGTAAAAAGTAGCATCCCCTCGCCATTGTAAACCGTAACCCATTGCATAACCTTCACGGTCAGTCAGCATGAACAGGTTAGCCATCATATGACGTAAATTAGTAGTAGATTTATTAAAGCAATCTGCTAATGCCTGATTACAGCCATAAAAACCGAGTGGTAATGGTGAACTTACAGGGTCTGCAAATCCCGCATAAGTTGCTTCAGTTGCCTGAAATAATGCAGCGTTTGCCAAATTCGTTACTTGAACTACGAGTGCATAAGCTTGTGCATCAGATACTTTGCTTACATCTAACCAAGGTTTTAGAAGAGTTACATATTGTCCATTCTTCCATTCCGTTGCGGTTATATCTTGTGTCAAACTCGTTAAAAGATTTTTCTTATCTTGAGTAAATTGTGTTGGTTGTAAATCACCCACCACATTATCGCCACGTTCAACACCAATACTTTGGAATAACTTAACTAAAGCCATAGCCACTTTAATAGTTGGATCAGCGTTACTCATTGAAGCAGGAGGTTGGCCTGTTAATGCGGTAGCCATATCCAAAACTGTTAAATGTGTTGTCCCATATTTTCCTAATGTGTCAAGTTTTAAAGTACCTAACGCAATCTTGCGAGTATTAGTACCTTGTAGATAAAGCGTAATTGTTTCATCTGATTTACTGCTGCTGATACTACAAGCACCGCCAACCGAGTTACCAACCAATTTAGTAATATACCGCTGATTTGGAGATAAACTACAGTCGAAATTCAATCCTGCTATTGGATAATTTAATTCAAAATTCAGACATGTCTCATCCGTTGCTTTACAATCCAAATTAGTGGTCGGAATCTCACCTCCACCTTGTGTAGGATCTTCATTAATTGTTGAGCCACCACCGCCGCAACCATTTAATACAATTGCCAATGCGGATAATGCAAAAGGTAATAAAATTTTTTTACTCATCATCATTCCTATTTATTTTTAACGTAATACTGAAATTTTAATTTGTCCCTGATTAGATAGTTCTTGATCCGGCATATCCACGGCCGAAGATAAAGGCGTTAACATAATATAGTGCGTACGTTCTGGCACTTGTAAAACACCTAAAATCGATGCATGTTGCAAAATCGTCGCAGGATACGACTTACTTTTAAAACCACTAGCACCTTCTAAAACACAGCCCTTTTCATCCAAGAAAACAGCCAGTGGCCAATAATATACAGGCTTATCATGAGTTGTAGCATAGGAAGCCACTTGTATATTCTTGATAGAAGAATCTAATTTTACGACTTCGTATTCAAACTTTTCTTTAAGAGGTTTTCTGGGCCATAACCCAACTTCTTTATTCTGGCTCAATTTTTTAATTGATTTGTTATAACCTTTAATAAAACACAAATCATTTTCAAAAGTATTTGCCAATTCTTGTTGTGAAAGTCGTAAATATGTAGGTGCCAATACAACAGGGGAAATTTGATCTTCTCGTGATCGGTTTAATACATTATCGAGGATAGACTGACTAACACCTTTTTTGCGCTCAATAGATTCAGTTCGGCCTAACCCATCAGGCATAATATAAAAACGCTTTTTACCTTCTAGATTAAATTCTTGATTTTCTAAATATTCATTATTGACGTATTCCACACCATCAATAGTAGTGTACTTCGTCTCATCCTTTTTGGATGTGGTCGCTGATGAAGTCACACCTTGCTTAGACAAAGATGAATCTGGATTTGACTTTACTTTTTCTTCATTCCTTTGTTGGGAAGCAGAATCCGTCATTACTGATTTTTCTTTACTAGTTTCTAAAGTAGATTTTTGATCACTAACTTCTGCCTTTTCTTTACTTATTTTTCCCAGTTTTGAGTCATTAGATTTTTCTGTCATTAGCACTGGTGCAGTTGGTGCAGTTGGTGCAGTTGGTGCAGTTGGTGCAGTATTAGACGATTTTGTAATTACTTTAGGCAATTCTTTTGATTTTAAAGACGTTTCTGGCAATACCTGCTGTTCTGGACGAGTCGCCTTTATCTCTGGATTTGTTACTACCTTAGACGGATTAACATTTCGTTCAACCCTTTTACTCGGAACAATCATTGGACGGCCATCGGGACCAATAATCGTATAGAAACCATCCGCATAAACAGCAGAGTTAGTTGCTATTGCAACAAAAAAAATCGCAATAGCAAACCTAGGTCGAGACATCCATTCGCAATTTAATTTTACCATTTTGTTCTATAATTTAACCCGAGTACTGTAACTTTGGTATTGGTTTTAACATCCAAACCGGCATAAGGGTTTAACAGGATATTATCAACTCCTGTTTTATTAGATAAGGTACTAGTCCCTGCTGGAATATTATCGCGACTACGTAAGAATCCAACTGAAAGATCCAGATCTGTATCTGCATCAAATCGATATCCAATACCTAAACCAAATAACTGCGCATTATTAATTGGAATCATGGTATTACGTTTATCATTTGGAATAGCACTAGCACGCGGCTCATAACCAGCCCGTAACTTCAAACGATCTGTTGCCGAATATTCTAAACCAATCCCCCAACTCCATGGCGAGGTAAACTTTAAAGGTAAACCTAGTGAAGAATCTGTAACATCATTTGATAAAAGTTTAGCGACTTTGAGTAAGGTAATCTGCCGATCAAATTCAAATTTGAACTTATCCCAAGCAGAATAGTCAGTCCAACCCACATCAAAATTAACTTGCAAATCAGGGAATATTTTATATTTAATCCCTGCTTGGAAATGTGCTGGATATTCAAGATCCATTGCGGCTAGTCCAGACTCAGAGTTTGGGACACTTCCTGGTAAACCGAGAATAGCCGCCAAAACCTGACCTGTAGCTGATGAGTTTAAGCCTTTAATTAGTTCTTGAGGAGCCTTAGCATTATTAATTAGGTATTTCCCTTTCATACGCATTTTAGCTGCACTTTGGTAAACCATCCCAAAGCCAAAATCGTCCGTTGGTTCCCACATTAATCCCAAGTTATAGCTTGGGCTTAAAGACTGCTCCATAGAAACTTGAAGTGATCCCATTTTCTTAAAAGGGTCCATCCCTTCTTGAGTATTACATAAGCCAAATAACAATAGATTAGTAATCATATCGTTATTATCTTTAAAAGGCCCACATACTACGTCATCAACCATACGCAACACCCCAATCATATCATTGGGAAATCGCAAATCGGTTTTCATAGCAAGAGCGTTATAAGACATACCCACAGACGCACCGATCGACAAATGGTCATTTACTTGATAACCAAAAGATGGAGACAAATAAGTAATCCGCTCAACAGCCACCTGCTGCCCCATAAAGTTTCCAGCGTTACCATTTTCAGCGCCAAAACCTGCAATTAAAGGTGCATAAATTGCAGTAGCATAGGTCAACTTTGAACCTGGTGGTTTATAGGCAATCCCTGCGGTAGGAGCAGCGAGTGGATACCCCTCCCCTAAATCAACCATTTTTTTTAGAATCGGCACATATAAGCTGGCGTATTCAACATCACCACGCACAGGGCCTTTAAAATCAGTACAAATATTAGCTGTAACTTCTGGGCCATCATTACAAACAAGAGGGTCATCTGAGTAGCCAAAAACGTTATAACCAGGAGGTGCAGAGAACTCACGTTGAATATCAAAATTCGCTAAAATTCCTTGCACATCTGTCTGTAACCCATCAATTTTTGCTAAAGCCGCAGGGTTAAAGTGAACTGCACTAATACCAGGTGGATCTGCAGTTACAGCATTCCCCATTGATAGTGAACGAATATCAACAGCTAGGTTTTGTCCTAATTGAGCATTGGCAAAGCTAGAAAAACCGGAGATCACAATTGCCGCCGTTAAAGGACATAATTTAGGATATCTCACCTGCATATCTCCTTATTTTGTTTTTTTGCCAAAGCCTATAAAATCTAGCGGGAAAGACAGACCAAGCGAAACATCTGGTGCATCTTCGGTTAAACCAATACCCACTGTGCCATTAACAATCGTTTCAGGTGAAACACGTACACCTAAAGCAAACGACAACATCGCACTACTTTGGTCTGGTGACTGATAGGATTCACCATTCTTAAACTGAAACTCAGCATCCATGTTAAAGCTTTGTTGATATGACATTGTTAATGAAACGTCATAGTTAAATGAGTAAGCAAAACCGAAAGAGAAACCACCACTAATACCGGGATCAAAACTCTCTAGATAACGAGGACCATTAGCCCCACCACCACGTGCCTGATTTAAACCCGTTTCTTTAAATCCATAATTGGCAGATGCCGAGGCAAATAAAACCACTGGATCAATATATTTACGGGTACTTGCTCCCACTCCAACAGAGTAATAACCCTTACCAGTTGAAAGCTCATCTAAACCAATTTCGTAAGGGCTATCCCCAGTTTTTGTTGATAGGTTACCGAACAACACTAATGGCAGACGACCTTGCTTTAATGGGAAAGGTTCCCAGCGCGCCCCTAAAGAAATATCACCTAAACCAGCTGCAGTTGTATCTCGAACAATTTCAGACTTAGCAACGAACGGAACTGTTGCAGATAATGTTAAGTTGTCCAATACACCATATTGAACAGTAAAACTATTCGTCAAAGTATGGTTCGCATCTTCCTCAATACGTAAACGGTTGAGTTGAGATGAATCATCAGCTAAAGCTAAATCAATTCGAGTATCACGATAATAGGTGTAATCGAGATCGTAATAGGCTGAAAATACGCCTCTTTTAATCAATGAATATTGGCGCTCATTTGAAGTAAATACTTCTTGTAAATTTGTTTCTTGAGTCGCATCACCTTCTTTTTTCTGTAAGGCAGTCGCAGCTTGATTAGCTCCAGTATTTTCGGGTACAACAGGCGCAGGTTCAGTAGTGACAACATCTGCGGTTGGGGGCGTACTCACTTCTTGAACTGAATCTGTTGCTGATGTTACTACCGATCCTGTACTCGTATCAGAAACAACAGTGGTGTTTTGTGCTTCAGCTTCAGTTTGTGCGACTTGGTCATTTGCATAAAGTGTGCCTGTAATAGCACTCATACTTAATGCCAACACACTCATCTTCATCCATCGATTATTCATATTTCTTCCCACCTAATGTATTTATTTTACTCAATTCATATTTGATTATTTACGCTTATAGTAAAGACGCATATACGTTTCAATTGGCTGATTATAGGTTGCAGAATTTGGGTCTTTATCCAATACCCGGCGCATGGTTGATGCTTTATTTGCTAAACGGTCATAATTGAATGTTGGATATTGCACATCCACAAAGGCATAACGGTTAACAGTTGCATCTTCCACATGACGCATATCTGAGTCTTTTAAGGCCAATAGGTCTTTACGTTGAGATTCAGGAACAGAAACAACAAATAATGTATTATTATCCCAAACCTCTTTAAAACGATTTTCATCAAAGCTGATATTCCCTAATGCAGGATCAGCAACATAGACTCGTCCATCTTTATAAGCTTTATATACGACAAAATGTTTAAAACCAGCATAAGAAATTGGAACAATTGCAGGTTGCCCAAGATTAACTAAATCAGAAAATTCTCCACGATACCCCCCACTCTCTAAACCAATTGCGGTTACAAAGCGCTTCATATCAAGTAGTGAAAAGCTTCGACGTTCAATAATACGTTGATATTCGCCATACTGTAGCAAACCACTCATCGTCTGCTGTTCAGTCAAACTAGTCCCTACGTAACCATTTAGAAGTGTAGTAAGAGCAGCTGAACCACAGCTATAGTCATAAGCTTGTCGAACGATGCCTCGAAACTGGTCTTCTACAGCTGGCTTAATTTGAACTGGTTCAATATGATTACGGCGAAAAGACAAATTACGTGAATCGGCGGTTTCTGTATAATAGACAGTTCCCGGTGGCTTTTTTTCTATTTCGAAGGCTTCTGTCGCAAAGTAATATATCAATGCTGAGCCCAAAGCAATCTCTAACATAAGCACTTGTTCTAAATGGTGGCCTAACCGGCCTTATTCATTTTATTCTTAGAGCAAAAGCTCTACATCCCTGTGTGTTGAAGATACCTTTTTTTTTTGAAAAAAACAGCCTTTTTTTAATTTTTTTTGATGAACGTTTAGTTTTATAAAAATAGAGAGACTTGTGTGATTAATTTAAATCGATTTTTAATTTAATAGCTTATTTTTATCGATTAGAAATATACTTTATAGAACAAAATTGACTGAATTAATAAATAAAAAAGCGCGTATTAAACGCGCTTTTTTAATTAAAAATTTTAAATTAGTGACCTGAGATTGTAATTGTAGAAGTTCCTACATTTAAACCTTGGATTTCAACATCACCAATTGAAGCATTAGCAGCGGCACCTAAATGTACACCCTGTACATAAACATTCATGCCTTGTGCACTATTATTTTGAATTTTTAAGCCTGTTGGTACAACTGAAATGTTAGCATCAACATCTAAATCACCAGTCGTATTACCAGCGCCGCGAACCATAACTTTATCTAAGAAGATTTCACCACCACCTGCAGCATCTTTAATACCAAAATTAGATAAAGTTAAACCACCCTGTAAGCTTGAATTTACTTTAATCATTGCTCCTTGTGGAGTAGAACCTAATTGTACATTCGCTGAAATTGCGCCTAGAGACAAATCTAAACCAGAGATAATTTCAGTTGGAGCAGTTTCAGTAATACCACGTACAGCAGTAGTTGTATTTAAAGTACCAGAAGTACCCACACCAATAGAACCAACACTTACATTAACAGCGCCTACATTTGCAGCAACGTTTAAAAACGCGCCGTTTGTACCCGAAGCACCAACGCTATCAATTTTAAGGTCTAACAAGTTTGTTGTTGGATCTACTTGTGTAACCCCTACTCCGCTTACTACAATCGCACCCGCAGTTGCTGCAGCACCTGTAATACCTGTAGCAGGGTCTAAACCATCGTTATCATGAATAAATACTTTATCGATAGAAATACCGCCAGCACCTAAAGCGATACCGATATTAATACCATCTTGACCTGTAGCAGCACTAAGCGCAGCATCGTCCATTGACTGCATTGCCATTGCATTTGCGCTGATAGCTAAAGAAGAAACTAAAGCAAGTTTAGTAAACATTTTCATTGAGCACTCTCCCAAGAGCATTTATTTTTTGACTTAACCACTCTATTGTCTCAAGTTGCATTTTTCTTTATATGGCAACCGAAACTTCCAATCCTTGAGTAGTTTTGCTTAGCAATTACTAAATTACATCTACGTTAATTTTTGTTCAACTAGTGTTGTGCATTTTTTGCCAACTACCCGACAAACGGTACACTCAAGTTTTTCTACACAAACCTTGCTAAAAACAATAAATTCTCAGTTAAAATTTCGTTCATTTTATCAGCAAAAAGTTTAGTACTTAAAAGACTTTCTCCTGATGAAGTACAACTTATAGTAAACTAACCACTCTCTCATTAAACACTCTTTTATTTAAAAAATGTCTCATTTAAAGAAAAAAATCTCTTTATATAGTAAAAATGCTGCCGATATTTTAAAAAATTTAGATGGTTTAACTGGGCTTATTTATTTAAATGACAACAACAACCCAACTATTGGATTTCTTCCACAAGATTATATTATCATTCAAAATGAAATTTATTTAGAATTTCAACATCAAAACATTAATGAATATAAAAAAACCTTAAAATCAAGTCAATTATTGGATTTTATTCAATTTAAAGAAAAAAATTTAAATAAAGATGTTCAAACAACAACAAGTTTTACAGGTGGATATATTGGCTTTATTAGTTACGATTTCAGTGCACATCAATTTATTAATGGACAAAATCATATACAACCTTCTCTATTCCTAGGTCAATATCGATCTTTCTTAAAATATATAGATAATGACTGGTATTTTTTTAGTGATGAATCAAATGCACTTGATCTATTCTCATATATTGAAAATAAAATAAAGAATTCTACTTATAGTCATTCTAAAAATACATTTAATTTAAAAACCACCATTCAACCAAGATGGTCTAAAAAACAATATTTCGATGCTTTCTATAAAATACAAGAATATATTAAGGCTGGGGATTGCTATCAAATTAATTTAACCCAAGAGTTTAAAGCTAAATTTTCAGGATCCTTATTAAATAAAGCTAAAGACCTATGGCAACTTACAAATGCTCCATATGCAGGTTATTTAAAATTAGATAATTTTGAATTATTAAGTTGCTCGCCCGAGCTTTTCATCGAATTCAATCAAAATAAACAAATTAAAACTAGACCAATTAAAGGCACAATGCCTCGCTATGAAAATATAGAAAAAGATTTTATTTCTAAACAAACCTTAAAAAACTCTCAAAAAGACCAAGCAGAAAACGTAATGATTGTCGATTTATTACGTAATGATTTGAGCATTTATGCCAATACAGGATCTGTAAAAACAACAAAATTATTCGAGATTGAGAGTTTTAATCAAGTTCATCATATGGTCAGTGAGATTGTCGCTACGCTTAAAGATGATATTAATCCCATGCAAATGCTGCTCTCTGCCTTACCAGGAGGTTCAATCACAGGAGCTCCCAAAATTCGGGCAATGCAAATCATTGAAGAGTTAGAAGAATCAGCAAGAGGTGCATATTGCGGGACGTTAGGTTACTTCAATTTTGATGGAACTGGCCGCTGGAATATTCTTATCCGTAGTTTTCAACAATATCAAAATCAGCTTTCTTTATGGGCTGGTGGAGGTATCACAATTGCATCAAATGCTGAAGCAGAATATCAAGAAAGTCTTGATAAAGTCTCTGCTATGCTGAACTTGATGAACAGCACAGCAGAGTAAAATTTAGAGAATATCTTCTTTTAATGTCTGTATTAAACGCTCATTTTGCTCATCAGTTCCTACAGTAATTCGCAAGAATTGATTAATACGAGGCTTATTGAAATAGCGCACAATAATGCCCTGCCCACGTAATTGCTGTGCAAGCTGACCTGCATCATGCGATGGATGTGAAGTAAAAATAAAGTTTGCTTTAGAAGGTAAAACTTTAAAGCCCAAAGCAGTTAAGTTATCGACTAATTTTTCACGACTAGAAATAACTTTTTGACATTGTTCTTCAAAATAAGTTTGATCTTCAAAAGAGGCTACCGCTGCTGCAATTGCAAAACGATCAATAGGATATGAGTTAAAACTATTTTTGACAGCTTCAAGTGCAGCAATTAAATGAGACTGAGCAATCGCGAAGCCAACGCGTAAACCCGCAAGAGAGCGAGATTTTGAAGTTGTTTGGCACACAACCAGGTTCTCATAGCGATTTACTAAACTCACAGTTGATTCTGCACCAAAATCAACATAAGCCTCATCAATCACCACCACCCGATCTGGATTTGCTTTTAAAATTTGTTCGATTTCTGCTAAGCCTAGTGCAATACTTGTTGGAGCATTAGGGTTTGTAATAATAACCCCACCATTTGGTTGTACATAGTCCTTAGCTTCTATCTCAAAATTATCATTGAGTGGAACTTCTTTAGTCTTTGTACCAAAAAACTGACTATAAACTGGATAAAAGCTATAAGTGATATCAGGATAAAGAATCGGTTCATCTTGAAGGAAAAATGCTTTAAAAATATGAGCAAGCACTTCATCTGAGCCATTACCAACGAAAACTTGAGACACCTCAATATTCTGTTGTTTAGCAATTGCTTGCTTTAAAGCTGTTGCATCTGGGTCTGGATATAAACGCAATGCATCAGCTTGCTGAGTTAAAACAGCTTGAACTGCTTCAACTACTTTGGGCGATGGCGGATATGGATTTTCATTGGTATTGAGTTTCAATAAATTCTGAATTTTAGGCTGCTCACCCGGAACATAAGGCTCTAATTCACGAACTTCTGGACTCCAAAAGCGCATTTGTGCTGTAGATAAAGTCATGGTCTTATCTCAAAAAAGGGCTGAAAATCAGCCCTGAGTAATAATTAAAACACTACAAGGTTTATAAGCTTATTGATAACGATAGCGAGCTGAGCGTGCATGGGCATCTAAGTTCTCTTGTACAGCCAATATATCTGCTGTTTTAGCTAACGTTTTAACCCCATCTTTCGAACACATAATCAAGCTCGAACGCTTTTGGAAATCATAAACGCCTAAAGGAGAAGAAAAACGGGCTGTTCCAGAAGTTGGCAATACATGGTTTGGACCTGCACAATAGTCACCAATTGCTTCAGGTGTATAACGTCCCATGAAAATTGCTCCAGCATGACGAATATGTTCGCTCATGGCTTCAGCATCATCTAAGCAAAGTTCTAAATGCTCTGGTGCAACCTGATTAATTAATTCAATTGCTTCTGCACGGTCTTTGACTAATACCAAAGCACCACGGTTTTCAATTGAAGTTCGAGCAATATCTGCCTTTGGCAATTCATTTAAATGCTTTTCAATTGCCAACTCGACTGCATTAAGCAAAGCTTCATCTGGAGTAATAAAAATAGCTTGAGCAACTGTGTCATGTTCAGCTTGAGATAAAACATCCATAGCTAACCAATCTGCATTATTCTCGCCTTCTGCATATACTAAAATTTCAGAAGGTCCAGCAATCATATCAATCCCGACCTGACCAAACACAGCACGTTTAGCAGCTGCTACAAAACGATTCCCAGGACCAGTAATCTTATCTACAGGGGGAATAGTTTGAGTACCATAAGCAAGAGCTGCTACAGCCTGCGCCCCACCAATGGTGAATACTCGACTAACCCCAGCAAGATAAGCTGCGGCAAGGACCAATGGATTCAGTTCACCATTAGATGCTGGAACAACCATGATAATTTCAGGTACACCGGCAACGTGGGCTGGCACAGCATTCATTAAAACTGAAGATGGATAAGATGCTAAACCGCCGGGTACATAAATACCTACACGGTCTAGAGGTGTCACTTTTTGCCCTAAGGTATTGCCCAAATCATCTATATAAGTCCAGCTATCTTGTTTCTGAGCTTCATGAAATGTACGAATACGAGTTGCTGCTAACTGAAGAGCATCGCGAATTTCTGGATTTAAATTATCAAAAGCAGTTTTAAGTTGTTGTTGAGATAATTCTAAATCTGAGAATTGATGCGCTGGATGTCGATCGAACTGTTGAGTGAGCTTTAAAACATGATCATCACCATGCTGACGAACATCAGCAATAATTTGATCTACTGTTTGCACTAAATTAAGATCATTTACGGTTTCAAATGCTAAAAGCTCAGCAAAAACCTGTTTGAAGTTCTGATCTTGAGTCGATAAACGTCGCATCAATTTACCCACAAGGCGAAAAAAGAAAAACCAAGTTTACTCTTTTTCTAAGCGCTTGTGGGCATCATCTGAAGCAACTATCACAAAAGCGTGATGGGAAATTGCTTTTAACGTGATTGAACGGCTTGCTCAAGCTGTGAAATGATTGGGTTTAATAGAGCTTGCTTACGTTTAAAACTAGCTTTATTTACAATTAAACGTGAAGAGACTTTGCAAATCTCCTCTAATGGTTCAAGACCATTCGCTCTTAGCGTATTACCAGTATCAACCACATCCACAATGTAATCACCTAACCCAACCAAAGGCGCTAACTCCATAGAACCATAGAGTTTAATTACATCAACTTGCTCACCTAAGCTTGCATAATACTGACGTGTAAGATTGACATATTTCGTGGCAATTTTTAAACGTCCTTTTGGACGCTCCATTCCCACTTTACCAGCAGTCATTAATTTACATTTAGCGATTTTCAGGTCAAGTAACTCATATACATGCTGAGCACCATGTTCCATCAACACATCTTTACCTGCTACACCTAGGTCTGCTGCACCATTTTCTACATAAGTAGGCACATCAGATGCACGTAAAATCAAAATACGTACTTGCTTATGCGTAGTAGGAAAAATCAGTTTACGGGACTTTTCCGGATCTTCGAGCAAATTAATACCCGCTGTAGCTAGTAAAGGTAACGTCTCTTTTAAAATACGCCCTTTACTGAGTGCCAAGGTCAAACCATGATCAAAATTGCCCATCACGTCAAAATTAGGATCATCGTTTCTTACATCATTCATTAACTTACTCGCTTAATTTTGGCACCTAAACCTTGAAGTTTCTCTTCGACATGCTCATAACCACGGTCAATATGGTAGATACGATCAATTAAGGTATCTCCCTCTGCAACTAAAGCAGCCAAAACTAGAGAGAACGAAGCACGTAAATCTGTTGCCATTACAGGTGCTGCCTGTAAAGTTTCTACACCAGTTACGACAGCATCGTGACCTTCAACCTGAATATTAGCACCCATGCGTGACAGTTCAGGAACATGCATAAAACGATTTTCAAAAATCGTTTCAGAAATCGTTGCAAATCCACGACCAATAGCATTTACAGCCATAAGCTGAGCTTGCATATCTGTTGGAAACTCCGGATGTGGCAAAGTTCTAAAACTTACTGCTTTAGGGCGCTTGCCCAACATATCAAGTTCGATCCAGTCATCACCACGAGTGACTTCAGCACCCATTTCTTCAAACTTATCCAAAACAGATTCAAGCAATGCAGGGTCAGTATGTGTAGTTTTGACACGACCGCCCGTAATCGCAGCTGCTGCCAAATAAGAGCCCGTTTCGATACGGTCAGCTACCACAGCATATTCACAGCCATGCAAACTTTCTACACCAGTTACAACTAAAGTATCGGTATCAAGACCTTCAATCTTAGCACCCATTTTAATGAGCATTTGAGCAAGGTCAGTAATCTCAGGCTCACGAGCTGCATTACGAATAGTCGTAACACCATCAGCCAGTGCAGCAGCCATCAAGATGTTTTCAGTACCACCAACGGTAACCATATCGAAAACAACTTCACCACCTTTTAAACGACCTTCAACTGAAGCATGGACATAACCATTTTCAACTTCAATATGCGCACCTAAAGCTTCTAAAGCTTTTAAATGCTGATCAACTGGACGTGATCCAATTGCACAACCACCTGGTAAAGAAACTTTCGCATTACCGTAACGCGCTAATAATGGTCCTAAAACCAAAATTGAGGCGCGCATTGTTTTTACTAATTCATAAGGAGCAAACTGATTATCTAAAGTAGAGGTATCAGCTTTTACTGTGTCATTTTCATAGCCGATTGTAACCCCTAATCCACCAATCAATTTGACCAAAGTATTTACATCTTTAAGATTTGGAACATTAGTGATCGTAATTGGAGAGTCTGCAAGAATAGTTGCAGCAAGTAATGGTAAAGCCGCATTTTTAGCACCAGAAATGCGCACTTCCCCGTCGAGCTTAACACCACCCGTAATTAAAAATTTATCCATTAATATTTAAGCTCCGAAAAGGCTTGCTTTACGCCATTCATCTTTGGTCATTGCACGAATTGTTACTGCGTGAACTTCGCCACTTGCAATATAAGTATTTAATGGTGCATAAACTAATTGTTGACGAGCAACAGTACGCTTACCGTCAAATTGATCATCCACAATACGGAGGTCAAATTTTCCGGCCTGTCCGCTCACCGCTACTTCCGCTTCAGGGAAAGCTTCTTTTAAAATTTGAGTGAGCTGTTCACTATTCATTGCAAAGACCTCTGACACAACCTAAGGTGTAAAACGAAGTATTTTACTATAACTTTTTCAAAGAATTCAGTACGTGTTTATATTTTATCAATAAAAAAGAGGCTATGTTTCAAGCCCCTCTTAATTATAAAAAACTTATTGAATAGAAACAGCAACTTGTGAATAAGTACACTGCATTTTCCGATATTTTAATAATTGTTTTTTTAATTTTTCAGTCAGTTTTTTAATTGAAGTATACATGTCATCAGCAGCTGCCTGAGCAAACAACTCAATTCCCGGCAATCTTACAATAGCCTCTGCAACATGGTTTGAACTACCTTTATGAGAGCGCTTATCAATTTGATGATCTTTTGTTAATTTAATCTGCATACTATTCACCTGATCTAGATGTTTCGTTAACTGATTAAATTTTGATTTAATATTTTCTTCTATAGCTGGTGTAATTGCTAAATGATGTCCACGAATCGTTATTTGCATAATTCTATCCCTCACCTTTTTTAGGTTATCTAAAGAAGAACTAAAACGATTTAATGCGATCAAAAAGAAAAATTGGGACAATTAAACCATTTTAGTTACTCTCTTGGTGAAAATGAAATTTCATTATTTCGTCATAATGAATCTCTAGAATAGCCACACTTCAAATTTCAGATCAAGACTTTTCTTTCAGACGATGAAGGAATATGTAACGATTCTCGATATTTTGCGACCGTTCTTCGAGCCACTTCAATTCCTTCATCTTTTAATAATGTAGCAATTACATTATCTGACAAGGGTTTACGTGGATTTTCATTGGCGACTAGTTTCTTAATCATTGCACGAATCGCTGTAGAAGAAGCCTCTCCCCCCGCAGTTGTTCCCACATGACTAGAGAAAAAATATTTCAACTCAAAAAGTCCACGTGGAGTAAGCATATATTTATTTGTAGTTACACGAGAAACTGTAGATTCATGCAATTCGACCTCTTCCGCCACATCCCGAAGAACTAGCGGTTTCATTGCTTCAGGCCCTATTTCCAAAAAGGCTTTTTGATGTTCCACAATACATGAAGCTACTTTTAATAACGTTTTATGCCTTTCATCAATGCTTTTGATAAAATTTTTCGCCTCAAGCATCTGATTACGTAAATATAAATTATCTTCGCTCTGATCTGCTCTACGAATCATACTAGAATAAAAAGAATTAATTCTTAATTTAGGAAGCACATCTGGGTTTAGCTGAACCTGCCAATGTAAATCTTTTTTTGAAACAACTACATCGGGAATTTGATAGTCTGATTCTTGCTTATCAAAATCCATACCTGGATAAGGTTTCAACGTTTTTAAAAGATTGATTGCAAACTTTAATTGTTCTTTCGTTAGACCTGTTTGTTTAAGCAATTTATTTAAGTCATTTGCTATTAAAAGTTCGTAATACTGCAATAAGCTTTTTGCCTCGCTTAAATATTCAACATCTTTCGGTAAAAATTCGAGCTGCACTTTTAAACATTCTGCTAAATTACGCGAACCAATTCCTAATGGATCAAGTCGTTGAATATATTTTAAAACAACTAAAACTTCATCCTCTTCAATCTCTTCTTCAATATCCATTTCATTCAACAACTGTTGTGCTGCTAAAATTATTTCTTCTATTTCAGCATCTAAGAAACCTTTGTCATCTAATGCATCAACAATACAATAAGCAATTAATTGATCTATTTTAGAAAAATGCAAAAGATTAACTTGTTCTAAAATATGTTCCTTTAAAGATAATTGAACTTGGCGATTATCCTCTCGTTCTTCAAATTCTGGAGTAGCTAAAGCCGTTGACTGATGTGTATAAACGTCATCCCACTCAGTATCGACGGGCAAATCATCAGGTAAATGATCTGCATTTAGTTCAGTTGTTAAATCATCTGATTCTTTACTTTCTAATGTAGACAGACTTTCCGTTAACGACTCTTCTTCTATTTTTTCAAGTAAAGGATTACTATCTAATTGAATCTGAATTTCTTGTTCAAGCTCTAAACTAGAGAGTTGCAATAAACGAATCGCCTGCTGCAATTGAGGTGTTAACGATAGAGAATTCGCAACTTTCAATCCAACAGATAATTTCATATATTTTAGTTTCCATAAAACAAGCAAAAATCATGCCTATTCAATATTTATAACATATAGTCTCCATTTGTCATACATATCCAACTAAAATTTGTAGAAGAAAAAAGAGGTTTTTCCAATTATAAAAATAATCTTATTAAATTAATTCTATCAAAGATAGTTCACATAGAAGTCAGACATGAAATCTTGTTATAAGAAGTTAATTAGGAGGAACTCGCTCTCTTTTAATTTTGTTTAATTAATTACCCTCCTGTTCTATAGTTCTCTATTTTATTTTTCTTTCTGCAATAAAAAACACCCCCACTCA
>NZ_LRPE01000017.1 GCF_001605885.1 Acinetobacter lactucae
ATTATATTTTGATTAATAATAAATTTAATATCAAATGAGGTTTAATTTATGAGCCTTAATTTTAAAAATCTTAATGGTCGTTTAGTTAAAGAAATCACTATTATTCTAATAATAAAAATAGTGCTCCTCTTAACGATCAAACATATTTGGTTTGATGCTCCCACCATCCCCAAAAATTTTGACAATCAGGTCGCCGAGCATATTGCTGGCGATAACATTTCCCACATTAAGGAGACACGTTGATGATTTCTGAAAGCGTGGTTGATCTTTCGCGGTTTCAATTTGCGATGACCGCAATGTATCACTTTCTTTTCGTCCCTTTAACTCTAGGCTTGGCATTTATCCTTGCCATCATGGAAACCACTTATGTCATTTCTGGTAAAGAAATTTACAAGGATATGACTAAATTTTGGGGAAAATTATTTGGTATTAACTTTGCTTTAGGGGTAACAACTGGCTTAACAATGGAGTTCCAATTTGGAACAAACTGGGCTTATTACTCACACTATGTAGGTGATATTTTTGGTGCTCCATTAGCAATTGAAGGCCTTATGGCATTCTTTCTTGAGTCTACATTTATTGGTTTATTCTTCTTCGGATGGGACCGTTTAAGTAAGGTTCAGCATCTAGGCGTAACATGGTTAGTCGCTCTTGGGTCTAACATGTCAGCGCTTTGGATTTTAGTGGCGAATGGTTGGATGCAAAACCCTGTAGGTGCTGTATTTAACTTTGAAACAATGCGTATGGAATTAGTTGATTTCGGAGCGCTTATCTTTAACCCTGTAGCTCAGGTGAAATTCGTACATACCGTTTCTGCGGGTTATGTAACTGGTGCAATTTTTGTACTTGCCATCTCAAGCTATTATTTACTTAAGAAACGTGATCTTCCTTTCGCACGTCGTTCATTTGCAATTGCTGCCATTTTCGGTCTTGCATCTACACTTTCAGTGATTTTGTTAGGTGATGAATCTGGTTATGAGCTCGGTGATGTTCAAAAAACTAAACTCGCTGCGATCGAAGCCGAATGGGATACTCACCCTGCTCCTGCTCCGTTTACCTTGTTTGGCGTACCAAACCATGAAGAAATGCGGACAGATTACGCAGTTAAAATTCCATATGCATTAGGTTTAATTGCAACTCGTTCAACAACCAAAGAAGTTACTGGCCTTAAAGATCTCATGCAACAACACGAAGTTCGTATTCGCAACGGTATGCTTGCCTATGCTGAACTTGAAAAATTACGTGCAGGTGTTCGTTCACCAGAGTTATTAGCCTCTTTTGAAAAAAATCAAAAAGATTTAGGTTATGGCCTTCTTCTTAAGAAATATGCACCAAATGTAGTTGATGCAAGCGAGCAAAATATTAAAGCAGCTGTAAAAGATACTGTTCCAAATGTTACAGCGCTATTTTTCTCTTTCCGTGCAATGGTTGCCTCAGGTTTCTTAATGCTCTTACTTTTCGTTTTAGCGACTTGGGCTGTAGCAAAAAGAAATGCTGAAAATAAACCTTGGCTACTGAAATATGCATTGTTTGCTCTTCCGCTTCCTTGGATTGCTGCACAAACTGGTTGGTATGTAGCTGAAGGTGGTCGTCAACCATGGTCTATTGGTGAGATTTTACCAACCCATCTCTCTACTTCTAGTTTAAGTACTGGTGACGTATGGGGTTCGATTATTGCGCTAGCAGCGTTCTATACCGCTCTTTTGATTATTGAAATGTATTTAATGATCAAATTTGCTCGCTTAGGACCAAGCTCTCTACACACTGGCAAATATCATTTTGAAAAGCAAGAACCGAAAGCGGCTGTTAATGGGGAGGCCTTATCATGATTGAATATGAATTATTAAAAATCATTTGGTGGGTGTTAGTTGGCGTATTGCTAATAGGCTTCGCTCTTACTGATGGCTTTGATATGGGTTCTATGGCTCTCATGCCTTTCGTTGGAAAAACTGATAGCGAACGCCGTGCCGCAATCAATACGATTGCCCCACACTGGGATGGTAATCAGGTCTGGTTTATTACTGCAGGTGGTGCACTATTTGCTGCATGGCCAATGGTTTACTCAGTCGCTTTCTCAGGAATGTACTGGGCACTCTTGTTAGTTCTATTTGCACTTTTCCTAAGACCCGTAGGTTTCGATTATCGCTCTAAACTTGAAAATACCAAATGGCGTAATTCTTGGGACTGGGGGCTATGCATCGGTGGTGCTGTTCCAGCGCTTGTGTTTGGTGTGGCCTTCGGTAATTTGTTTTTAGGTATTCCTTTCAGTTTAGATAGTACATTACGCTCTGAATATACAGGCAGCTTTTTTGCCCTTCTTAACCCCTTTGCTCTAGTTTGCGGTGTGGTAAGTCTATCTATGCTTTGTGCACATGGCGGTGCATGGCTCATGCTCCGTACTGATGAAGCTTTAAAACAGCGCTCTGCCAAAGCCACTCAAATTATGGCGATTATATTTTTAATTTGTTTCCTTGTAATTGGAGCATGGCTGTATTTCGGGCAAGTTCCAGGTTATAGCTATGCTGTTGCTATAGACCCAAATGCTGCGCTTAACCCTTTAGCTAAAGAAGTGATTACCAATAGCAATCCGGGTTGGATGAACAATTACAGCACCTATCCAGTGACTAAAGTTGCCCCTGTTCTTGCCATATTAGGCGCGATCATTGCAATTTTTGCATCTTCAAAAGCAAAAGCGGGCTTAAGTTTTACTGGTACAAGTTTAATGATTGTAGGAGCAATTTTAACTGCCGGTTTTGCCCTATTCCCATTCCTACTTCCATCTAGTATCAATCCTAATTCTAGTTTGACAATGTGGGATGCTGTATCAAGTCACCTTACTTTAGGCGTTATGACGGTTGCTGCCTGCATCTTTGTTCCTCTTATTTTGATCTATACCAGCTGGTCTTATTACAAAATGTGGGGAGTCATCACTAACAAACATATCGAGTCAAACTCGCATAGCTTGTATTAAGGAGAAGACTATGTGGTATTTCGCATGGATTCTAGGCATTTTGATGGCATGTTTTGCAGGTGTACTTAGTGCGCTGTATATCGAACATCATCAAAATCTAGATGAGGAATAAATGATGGCAAAAGCAATGACAGCATCAAATCATCGAAAAGCACAAGCATTTGCAATGGCCCTTTCTTTTCTGTTGGCATTGCCTCTTGCTGCAATTTTGTTGGTTTACCCTTCACTCATGCTTGATGCTAATGGACACTACAATCATAGCCAGCTTATGCTGGTGATGATTGGTATTTCTGGTGGCTTTATTTACGGAGTGGGTTTCGTACCCAACTTCTGGTTATGGAAATGGCTATTTAGCCCATGGGTGGCTTGGCCTCTCATGTTTTTAGGCTATTACATCTGGTTCCTAACCTAGATTTAAAAGACCTCATCTGAGGTCTTTTTTCATTTCGATTAATTTAATAGGTACTCATATTAAATTAATTCGATTGTTCAGCTAACCATGCCATAAATTTTTGACGCTCAGCTTTAGAAGCTTTCTGCCATGTTTCTACTAAACGTTGATCATTCGTTTGGGCTACACCTGTTATTGGCATAGATGTTGGAGCTACCTGAGCAGAAGTAGGTTTGGCAGAGGCATACACTGCCTCAGGCTGCGATTTAGATGATTTAGTCGTAAAGTCAGTAACTTTACCTAGCAAGCCTGTTGCAAACCATGGTTTTGCCTCATTGTTTGCACCAGTTTGTTGTACGATTAATTCATTATTTGCGCTGTACAAAGCCACAGTTGGTTGCTCAGCATATTTCTTAGCTTGTTCAAATTGCTTTGGTGCATCTACCATTGCGAGCTTATAAGTTTGCCCATCCTTGAGTGCTGGAGTTTGAATTGTGACTACTCCAGATTTAACAATGTCATGCTCCCCACTTAAATGTTCAAAGTATTCTTGGTAGCGCACACTTAAGCTTGTTTCACCAGCATCGACTTTATAATTATTTTTAGATGAACGAAATAACCCAGAGTTGACTTCCTGACCATTCACCGCAAGGATTACAATTTCCTCTGGTGCTGTAATTGTAACTGCTGAAAATACCGAACCGCTGAGTAATAAACCAATTGCAGCAACACCTAATCTTAAAGTCATCTGTCTCTTTCTCTGTGTTTGATAAGCTATTAAATCATGAGCAATATGCAATATGATTGTGACTATTTTATGACAATGCAGTTATCGACTAATTTATTGATTTATTATTTTGAAATATACATTTGAATTTCATAAATTTTCGCTTTATGTATTCCTCCTATTAATTCCAAAAACATAAAAAGAGCACCTAAAATAGGTGCTCTTTTTAACTTCAATTAAATTAATTGAAAGTTTTGAAACGATCAGCATCATTAATAAATGCTTTTTCACCTGCTGGTGCTTCAACCGAACCAAATACTAATTGAGCACGTAATTTCCAAGTTGCAGGAACATCAAATGCTTCAGCTGCGTCTGCATCAACAATTGGGTTATAGTGCTGTAAAGATGCACCTAAACCAAGCTCTGAAAGCGCAGTCCAAGTTGCAAATTGAGCAATTGCACTTGAGTGTTCAGACCATACTGGGAAATTGTCTGCATATAATTCGAATTGCTCTTGTAAGCTTTTAACAACAGCTTGGTCTTCATAAAATAAAACCGTACCAACACCAGCTACAAAGCTATCAATTTTTGCATTTGTACCGGCAAAAGCATCTGCAGGAACAATTTTACGCAATGCTTCACGAACTAAATTCCAGAATTTAGCATGAGATTCACCGTATAGTGTCACTACTCGTGAAGATTGTGAGTTAAAAGCTGAAGGACTATGTTTAACAGCTTCACGGATAGTTTCTTCAATTTTTGTGCGATCTAATGCAACGTTTTTACCAATTGCATAAATTGTACGACGGTTTTTAATTTTATCTAAGAAAGTAGACATTTTGTTATTTCCTACCTATTGATTTGACCAAGGGTCGTTGTTTGGGAATGAATACAGTGTATTAAAGTCATTTTTTATAATCAGCATTAAAAATATGACAGTTCGTTTTATTTTCGCAACAATAAAAAAGATATAGATATAAAAAAGCTTCACGATTTAGTGAAGCTTTTAAGGTTAAAAAACCTACTTACTACTTATCAGTTTCAAACAGTGCAGCAACAAATGACTTAGCCGAGAATGGTCTTAAATCATCAATTTTTTCACCAACACCAATAAAACGAATTGGCACATGGGTACGGCTTGCGATATTAAACAATACGCCACCTTTCGCTGTTCCATCCAACTTCGTAATGGTAATGCCCGTTAAACCTACAGCTTGATCAAACTCTTGCACTTGGTTAATCGCGTTTTGTCCTGTACCGGCATCTACCACCAACATAATTTCATGAGGCGCAGTTGCATCGATTTTTTGCATAACACGTTTAACTTTTTTGAGCTCTTCCATTAAATTGCTCTTATTATGTAAACGACCTGCCGTATCTGCGATTAATACGTCAATTCCTTTAGCACGCGCACTTTCAAAAGCATCAAAAATAACAGAAGCACTATCAGCTCCGTGACCTTGGGCTACCACTGAGATATCGTTACGTTCACCCCAGATCTGTAATTGTTCAGTTGCTGCGGCACGGAATGTATCACCAGCCGCCAACATCACCTTTTTACCTTCACCTTGTAAACGTTTCGCCAACTTACCAATAGTTGTAGTTTTACCCACTCCATTTACCCCAACCATCAAAATCACATAAGGAGATTTATTAGGGTCAATATGCAAAGGTTTTACACGTGGGGCCAACAAAGCAACCAGCTCTTCTTGTAACGCTTTATATAAAGAATGGGAATAGATCAAATCCCCACGAGCTGTACGCTCCGTTAAATTGGTAATAATGGTTTTTGTTGCTTCAACGCCAATATCTGCAACGAGTAATTGCTCTTCGACTTCTTCCAATAATTCGTCGTCAATTTCCTTTCCGCCAATCAAGATATTGACCATACCATCAGCGAAATTACGACGAGTTTTGGTTAAACCCTCTTTCATTCGGCCAAAGAAACCAGTTTTTGGTTGTTCAGCCGCTGTTTCTGTAGAAGCTAATTCAACTTTGGCTGCTTCAATACTTTCTTGTGTTTTAACAGGAGATTCAACGATGGGAACATCGATAGCAGGTAAATTAGGTAATGTGACATCGTCATCACCGATCTCAGCATCTATCAAGAATTTATTTTGCATATTCGATTGTTGCTCCATGCGGATTCCTTGAAAAGCAGCGTGTTTAAAAAGATAAAGTTTAGCATAAATTCAAAATTTTTCCTGCCACAATACTGCTCAAAAAGCTTTGGAAACCAAGATTTAGGCTATTTCACTAGTTTACTGAGTATCTTCCTGAGCTAGTGCTGGATATTGTCTAATATGAGCACCTTCAAATTGATATGCATGCATTAATTTTAAATACTCTGCTCTATGAATTTCTGATTGAGCTATAAGCAACTCAGCCATATCTTGAGTTCTAGGATAAGTTGCCTGATGAGAGAGTTGTACAATTCGTTGATATTGATTCGGACTAATAGGCCGAAGTAATGCTAAATATGACAGCACAAAAATACAACCAATGACAATAACCACAAATAGGTTAAAACATTGATCAACTTTTAACTCAGACTTTAATTTAAGGAAATTTTGTTTGAATATGAGCATGACCTACCTCGAATTAGTGTAGTGTAGGGTTCAATACTCATAAGCACAAGATCAAACATCCAGTAAGGCCAAGAATCGTACCTTACTGGATAATAATACTTAGCTTATTAGTGAACGAATGACAGAAAAGTATAAAATTGCAGCAATAATCACCAAGACTAAAAACATGGCAAAAATACTTAGTCCTTCTTCTGCATCCGCTGGATGCAACTCGTCTTCATCAGCAATTTTTCTCAGTTCGCCATCATAGACTTGATAAAACCAGTTTTTTTGTGCAGGTTCCAAGTGCCGAGCAAAGTCAAATACTCTTTTGCGCTGAGCAAGACAATAGTCCCCTAAATGGATCTCTTGATGGAAGATCGCTTCATCTAATAGTTTGCGATGATAATGGGCTAGTTCAATGATTTGTTCCTCTCTAGGTGGAGTATCAAAAACAAAGCCGTCGATTGTATTTGTCATATTTTATTCTCCTTGTCTTTTATTCTCATATTGATTTTACTCAAAATTATTTGTGAATAATGTTTAATCATGTATCCTAATAGTGAATAAAGTGGTTTGCACCAATAGTTGACAAATCCATTAATTTGTAATATTAGTTTAACATTACTAAGTTAAATTAATTTAAAGGCAGAGGCCTTTAGAAAAAGTAATCATAATTACAATAAGGAGTTTTCTATGATTCAACGTATCTCTCATCATGATTTAGAACATGTATACGCAACTGCAGTAAACACAATTCATTCTCAAATGAATTTTCAGGATGCAGTTGCACAGTTAGAAGAAGTTGCTCGCGCTGGGCATGGTAAAGCTGCTTTGTTTTTAGCAGAATTGTATTATCAAGGTTTCCGTGTCGAACGTGACTCACTTAAAGCACAATACTGGCAAAAGTTAGCCACAATGCAAGCATAAAAAAACGTCACTTAGGTGGCGTTTTTTTATGCCTGTAAAAACCCAAAGTTATCAATTTATCTAAAGCCTTAATTTCTCCACTTCAGTCATGGTTCAGGCGGCGTTTTTTATGCCCGTAAAAACATTCTATAAATATAATTTACTACGCACTTCGTTTGTCTTGCGCTTCGCCAAAGCTTTAGTCGCTTTGTCTTGCTCAGGTGGCGTTTTTTTTTGCCTGTAATTACCTAAAGTTATTAATTAATTTAAAAATTTAGACACTTTAAGTAGAGGAATATAATTTCATAGCTGGAATATTTGTTTACGATTTGATACCTGTTTAAACTGAAATGTCATCTGATTTTTCTATAATAAGCAAGATAAGTTAGGAACCTTTATATTCACAATGAAAAGTTTAAGTAATCTACAACCGGTTTCAAAAGACTTGATGATTAAGATTTATATTTTAAGAACTATGATGTACTGCGGCGTTCTTTGGGGTTTATTTCATCAAGGATGGGCTATTAAATCAGATCAGGAAGATTTTATTTTTCCTTTTTGGCTTAATGGTTTACAAGCACATCGCTATGCAAAAGAACATTGGCCGCATTATAAACCAAGAAGAATTACCCCTAAAGATTTCCATGAGTCTTTGTTACCAACCTTAACTCGACTTAACGTCACTCCTGCTTTGTTTAATTCATCACATAGAAAATTAAAGCTATCTACTCAGCAAATGCAGCATTTCTTTTTTAAACATCCACATTGGCAAGGAGCATAAGGTTTTTTCTTTTGGTAGCTATTGATCAATATAGAATGCTTTTTGAACGCTTGAATACAAAACTTGTATTTGAATGACTATTCAGTCTTTGCATTTTTATAAAATCGAGCTACTTTAAATCAAAATGATAAAACACAGGACAGAAGAAATGACAATTGTTGCACAAGTAATCAAGAACAAATTAGAGCAAAATATTTTTACAATTTCTCCAGAAGCCACTGTCCTTGAAGCAATTAAGATCATGGCTGATAAAGGAATTGGTGCACTCGTCGTAGCTGAAGGTGAAAAAGTTGTCGGAATCTTATCTGAACGTGACTACACACGAAAAGTAACGCTCATGGAACGTTCATCATATAGCACCACAGTTGCTGAAATTATGACATCCAAAGTACTTACGGTAAGCCTAAATAATACGGTTGAAGAATGTTTGCAACTTATGACAGACCGTCACTTACGTCACTTACCAGTATTAGACAATGAAAAATTAGTTGGATTTATCTCTATTGGTGACTTAGTAAAAGCGGCAATGGAAGATCAGAAAAACCTCATTGAACAATTAAAACAGTACATTTCTGGTTAATTCTTTCACACAAAAAATGGGCATTTATATGCCCATTTTTTATTGATTTAAAAACTTAAAGATAATTATTAATTAAAGCAATTAAACGCTCTAGTAAGTCATCAGCCTGTGCCTGAGTCATGTTAATTGGTGGTAATAAACGTACTACAGAACCAGCTGTAACATTAATAATCAGTTTATGTTGATCACGAGCAATTGCAACGAGCTCACCACAGTCTTTAGGCAATTGAATACCAATCATCATCCCAAAGCCACGTACTTGTACATTTTTATCTGCCAATTGAGCACGTAACTGATCAACAATATAACCACCAACGACTGCCGCATTTTCTACAGCATTTTCTTTTTGGATTGTATCAATTACTGTATAAACCACACGAGAACCTAACACAGTTCCACCGTAAGTAGAGCCATGGCTACCAGGTCCTAATAAACCTACAGCTTTACCTTGTGTCATTACAGCACCTACTGGAAAGCCATTACCAAGGCCTTTCGCAGTCGTAAGAACATCCGGCACAATGTTGGTGTGCTGATAAGCAAAATACTTACCGGTACGACCATTACCAGTTTGGATTTCATCTAGCATCATGAGCCAGTTATGTTGATTACATATGTTGCGGACTTCTTCAAGATAGCTAAAGCCTTGAGGCGCTGTATTAATACCACCCTCACCTTGAATAGGTTCAATTAAAATCGCAACAATATCGGGATGCTGCAAAGCAGCTTCTTGAATTGCTTCTACATCACCAAATGGCACACGAATAAAATCATTGGTTAAAGGAGCAAAACCATCTTGTACTTTCTTATTACCAGTGGCTGAAAGTGTTGCTAAAGTACGACCATGAAATGATTGCTCTGCCACAATAATCTTTGGTGAAGTTACACCTTGTTGAGTACCAAATTTACGAGCAATTTTAATTGCTCCTTCATTTGACTCAGCGCCACTGTTTGAAAAGAAGATCTCTTCCATTCCTGAAACTTCAGCAAGCTTCTGAGCAGCAGCCGTTTGCCAAGGAATCTCAAATAAGTTACTCGTATGTACAAGTGTTGCAGCTTGTTCAGCAATTGCTTCTGCAATGACTGGATGTGCATGACCTAAACCACATACGGCGATACCCGTTAAAGCATCTAGATACTCTGTGCCATCTTCGGTATATAGATATGCCCCTCGGCCTCGTACAAAACTGATCGCTTGGCGACCATAAGTAGCCATTAAGTGTGATGGTTGATCAGGTTGTATTGGAGCTAGGGTAATATCAGTCATGACGAACTCTGTCTGTATGAGGATTTAAGAAGGGTTTATATAAGCAAAAACTAGCTCTGATGAAAAGTCTCATCACGCATTTATCTAAAATTTCGTCCTCTTTTTGCTATGACTTCGGTTTATACAATAAAATATTGAATATTCAATGCAACTTTAAGTAATCAGGTGGTTTGCAAAGCGATGTGAACACGCCCTATAATGCTGCTAGATTAGTTGAGGATCTCTTTATGACTGAACAAGCACGTGATACTGAAGCGTTAATCCGCGATCAAATTGCGAAGCATCCCGTTTTACTTTACATGAAAGGCACTCCACAGTTTCCACAATGTGGTTTCTCTGCACGTGCTGTAGAGGCGCTCAGTCAAATTGGTCGTCCATTTGCATATGTAAATATTTTGGAAAACCCTGATATTCGTGCAATCTTACCGAAAATTGCGAACTGGCCTACATTCCCGCAACTTTGGGTAAACGGCGAACTTATTGGCGGTAGCGATATCATGCTTGAAATGTTCCAAAATGGCGAATTAAAACCATTAGTTGAACAATACAGCGCAGCTCCAGAAGCGTAAATAATAAAAAAGCCAATCAATCGATTGGCTTTTTTATACTCTCAATTCTAACGATCACTTATCCCCACATAGCGAAATAAATTTTCTACGCCTAAATCAGACTTCAAAATAGTTAGATTTTCATAATCGCTTGTCGTTAAAGCTTCAAATACATTCATATTCGGATCTTCGTGTAACTCATCTACATTCTGATTCATACATTCTTCAAATCGATCAGCAATAAATTCGAATCCTAAATCCATAGCAATAAATAAAGTATGTTCACATGGCTGAAGATATTGTTCTTGTGCCCAATTAATTATCGCGTGTTTGCACAAAGGACATTCAATATTCGCAGAAGCATCGTTAAGTTCAATTAATTGATAATGCATTAGAGTGGAGAATTAGAGAAAATTGTAGTGTAAAAGAAATTAATTGAAAGTTCTATAAAAGGCAAGAACACTTACCCAAAAAAACATACATTAAAATTACATCGTAATTACAATATAATTTCAAATTATTATTTCCAACTAAACAGTTAGTCTATGTTTTAATTACAAAAAATTTATTTTAAGAATGATCGTTGCAAAAATAATAATGTAAAATCATGGGTGTTGCAGAAATAGGATATTTTAATGCTCACAGATCTTGATGATTTTTATTGTTTCGCTCTCGTCGTTGAGCACGGAGGCTTTAGTGCTGCTGAGCGTGTAACGGATATACCAAAATCAAAACTAAGTCGTCGCGTATATAGTCTAGAAGAAAACTTAGGAGTGCGCCTGATTCAACGCAGCTCTCGTCATTTTGCTGTTACAGATATTGGAATGGATATTTATAGACATGCCCAAGTCATGATGAATGCCGCACAAGCCGCTCATGATTTGGTTGATCATCTAAGCATTCAACCTAGAGGCGTTGTGAAGGTTAGTGTGCCTGTTGATATTGCTCAAAATCAACTTCCTAAAATTCTGCCTGCTTTCCTAAAAAAATATCCAGAAATTCGTTTGCAACTTATGGTCAGCAATCGTCGAGTAGATGTTATCAATGAAGGGATTGATCTTGCTTTACGAGTTCGCTCAAAACTAGATGATGACCCAAGTCTAGTTCTTCGACAATTTGCTCTTATAGAGCAAAGCCTATTCGCAAGTCAGGCCTACTTAAATGAGTTTGGTGATATAAAAACGCCTGAGCAGCTGAGTGAACATCGCATTTTAAGCTTATCTGAAGAGCATCTTGATCAGCAATTCCTTTTGCATGGGCCAGATAATCAGCAAAAGAAAATCAAAGTTAGTCCTATCGTAATGGGTACAAACATCCATATGTTGGCACAATTGGCGAGTCAAAACTGTGGTATCGCATTATTACCAGAAAGTGCAGCAGAAGATTTTCTAAAATCAGGTCAACTTATACAAATATTACCGGAATGGAAAGCTCCTCACGGTATATTACATGCCGTATATCCATCACGCCGAGGGTTGCTACCTGCTGTTCGTGTATTTATTGACTATTTAGTAGAACATCTTTCTGAGCATTAAAATGAATTAAAACAAAAAAGTTCGATAATCATCGAACTTTTTTTATATTCTTCAAATTGCGGGATAATTTCCAACGCCTTCAGGCCAAGGCGTTAATAGTTCAAAACCTGTATCGGTTACTGCAACCATATGTTCCCATTGAGCTGATAATGAAAGATCTTGAGTAATGACGGTCCATCCATCATTCAACTCTTTCACTTGCGGTCTGCCTGCATTAATCATCGGTTCAATGGTAAAAACCATTCCCTTCTTTAAAACCAAACCTTGGCCACGCTGTCCATAATGCAAAATATTAGGTTGTTCATGATAAACCTTACCAATCCCATGTCCACAATACTCTCGAACAATGCTATACCCTTCTCGATGAGCAACTGACTGAATAGCGTAACCGATATCACCTAATGTAGCTCCTGGCTTGACGGTATGAATACCAGCAACCATCGCTTCATATGTTGTTTCAACAAGTTTCTTTGCTTGTGGATTTACATTACCCACAAAATACATGCGGCTCGTATCGCCAAAATAGCCATCTTTAATAATTGCAACATCAATATTAATAATATCGCCATCTTTTAAAATTTTATTCGGGGATGGAATTCCATGACAAACAACTTCATTTACTGATGTACATATTGTTTTCGTAAAACCATGATATCCCACATTAGCAGGGATAACTTTTAAAGTATTTACAATATAGTCATTACACAAGTTATCTAAATATTCAGTAGATACACCTGGTTTAATATATGCCCCTATCATTTCTAAAACTTGCGCAGCCAAGCGACCAGAAACTCTTAATTTTTCCAGATCTTGCTCAGTTTTTATTGTAACAGTAGAAGCTCTCATTCAGTTTTATCCTCGTAGACCCTGCTTTTGCAATGCCTACAAAAATGTAAGTTAATTTAGAATATTTTAGAACGGATATAGGATAGGCTGGAAGCGTTAAATGCCCAAATATTCAACATTCATAATAGAAATCTATACTTTTATTTTTGCATAATTTCTTTAAAAAGTCAGACACAAAAAATGATTTCCTAATTTCTTTCAATGGTTTTTCAAATAGATACCTTAACCAGTTGATATTTTTAATATCTACTAAAGCTTTTTACGCTCCGAAAAAAATCTTTTTCACATAAAATACCGCTTGATCATGCTTTCTTTTGCTCTAAAATTCCTTCTTTTTTATTCATTTTAATTTATGCAACATCTTCGTACTGGAGATATTATTGCCTTAGGTTTTATGACCTTTGCCCTTTTTATTGGGGCTGGCAATATTATCTTTCCTCCCATTGTCGCTCAACAAGCCGGTGATCATGTATGGCTAGCCGCTATAGGCTTTTTGATTACTGCAGTTGGTCTACCTGTAATTACCATCATGGCACTCTCTCGTATGCAGGGTTCCATTGAAATAATTAGCTCTCCTCTAGGTCGTGTAGCAAGTCTGATTTTAACTGTTGTTTGTTATTTATCAGTAGGCCCTTTATTTGCTACTCCACGTACAGCTACTGTTTCTTACGAAATTGGTTTTTCTTCTTATTTTGGAACATCAAGTAGTAGCCTTTTAATCTACAGCGCAATTTATTTTTCATTTGTAACTGTAGTTTCACTTTATCCAAACAAGTTGTTGGATACTGTTGGACATGTGCTTGCTCCCCTAAAAATTATTGCTTTAGCAATTTTAGGCATTGCAGCAGTGATGATCCCTGCGGGTTATGTCCCTGCTCCAATCAACGATTACGTTGCCTCTCCTGTTTCGGAAGGTTTCGTAAATGGTTATCTCACTATGGATACTTTAGGCGCATTAGTATTCGGTATCGTAATTATTCAAGCGATTTATTCGCGTGGTGTTACAGATAAAAAATTAGTGACCAAATATGCGGTTATTGCCAGTCTTATTTCTGGTGCAGGCCTGACTTTAGTCTATTTAAGCTTATTCAAATTAGGTGTAGGTAGTCATGAAGTTGCACCAAATGCAGCAAATGGTGCAGTAATTTTACATGCATATGTTCAACATGCTTTTGGCAATATGGGTTCATTATTCTTAACTGGCCTAATTTTTCTAGCATGTATGGTGACAGCAATTGGCTTAACTTGTGCTTGTGGTGAGTATTTTGCCCAGTTAACTAAATTGCCTTACAAACTTTTAGTATTCATTTTAGTTGGTTTCTCTTTCATTATTTCTAATCTTGGATTAACCAAACTTATTGCTGTATCAGTACCTGTTTTAAGTGCAATCTATCCACCAGCAATTGTTGTGATTATGCTGAGTTTCTTTTGGAAATTTTGGCACAAACCTTCTTTTATTGTCGGTTCAGTAACAAGTATTGCTTTAATTTTCGGTATTATTGACGGCATTAAGGTTGCTGGTTTTGGTGATTATTTACCTGCATTTCTTCAACATTTACCTTTAAATGAACAAAACTTAGCTTGGTTGATCCCATCTTTAGTTGTTCTAGCAATTACCGTAATTATCGACAAAGTTAAATTTAAAAACATTTAATCTAGTGTCTCTTTTGAAATCGAGTTTTACCCAAACATGATTTTATATATTGAATAAAATGCTGAGTTTACCCAACCAGCATTTTATTTCCACACTACTTTCAATGACAAATCAACTATAGATATAATCATTTTTTACTGTAAAATTACACTAAAATAATTTTTAACTTACTAGGAAAGAAGAGCAACAATGAAAAGTAAATATTACCTAACACAAGCAGATGCAGAGTTTTTAATGGAAGAAGCTCAAAAATATGCAATTGAACACAACTTTAAAGTCAGTATCGCTATTGTTGATGAAACAAGTTCTCTACTGTTGATGAAGCGTTTAGATGGTGCTTCACCTTTATCCTCCCATTTATGTTTAGAAAAAGCAAAATGCTCTTCAATATCAGGTAGACCTTCAAAATTCTATGAAGAACTTCTGCAAAGTGGTCGCTTAGGTTTTTTAAGTATGCCTAGTGCTCAAGGAATGCTTGAAGGTGGAAAACCAATTCTTTATGACGGCCAAATTTTAGGGGCGATTGGTGTGTCTGGTGTTCAATCTTTTGAAGATGCAGAAATTGCTCAACATGCAATTGATACCTTTTTAAAAAAACAAAATAGCTAAACTGAACTTATAGAAAAGAGAAATTATTACACTTTTCACTTAAATATTTCTCTTTTCTAAAAAATTAAGTATTTTATACAAAAATATTTAATATTTACTTTTTTAATACCTTAACCTTTTATAAATATAGAGTTTTTTATAAAACTGCTCAAAAAATTTTCTATTCACTATTGAATTGCACTAAAAATAGAAGTACAACATTAAACTTATTCTTGACTAAAACATACGGTTTTAGCACAACCACAAGGAGGGATGGAGATGTTATCATTACATTTCAACAAACAAGTCTTCATTAACACTCTGAACAGCAAAGATTCAGTTGTTTATGGAGTAACACCGCTTGCTCTTATGCTGACTTTACTGTTTCAAGGTATGATTAAAGGAAATCTGAAACCCGAATACTTTATGTATGCGATGGTTGTTTCTTTCATATTTTGTGTGTGGGCCTTTGTCGACCATAAGATGCGAAAACTAGCTAAAAGACGTCTTAGTCAACAAAATTTGAATACTTAAAAAATGGATGAGCAATCATCCATTTTTATTTTACACACCTAGAAATAAAAAAATTGTTCCAATAACTAAAATAGCTGTAGCTAGTAATTCAGTCACAATCAAACCTATCATCATTAAAGACATTAACCATGAAGGCAAACTAAAATGACCCAACTTATGTGGACGTTTAAATTGATTTGTCGTGTCCTGTAAATAGCCATGTACGATATAAATCAGAATTGAAAAACTAAAAAATAGAATATTTGCGAACACGCACCACAAAGCAATATTTTCATTTAAAACAGTAAAATAGCTTAATACAGCTAGAATGAGACTAGCAGCTGCATATAACAAACTACTTCGATGAGCGATATCTACATAATAATGCGCACGACTTAATTCTGAACGGCGTATTTGCCAATATTTCCATACCCCAGTTAACATCCCTACCCATAAAAATATGCCACTAAACACAATTGCAAGTTGTACTGCTTTCGGTAAATCCATCTTTTTTCCAATTATTTGTTTTATTCAAATTTAATGAGCTGTATAACATAAATATTGACTTTATAGTCACATTTTAATCAAGTATCATTTTAGAACTCATGTAAATTACAGATATCAACAAACCAACTATTACGCAATATTATGGATAACACTTTTGAATCATTTTGGATGACCTGCGAAGATGGTTATCAACTTGCTGCACATTTTTATCCAGCACAATCAAAACAACTAGCAACTCCTGTGTTAATTTGCCCAGCCACAGGTATTACTAAAAACTTCTATCATTCTTTCGCTACATGGTTAAGCGAACAAGGATATGACGTATTAAGCTTTGACTTCCGTGGAATTGGAGACTCCTTACACGGGTCTCTGAAGCAAAGTACTGCAAGTATTAATGATTGGGGAATTCTCGATATTCCTTGTGCAATTGATACATTATTAGAAAAAACTAAAGCAGAACAAGTTACCCTTCTTGGCCATAGTGCTGGTGGGCAATTACTAGGAATTGTGCCTAATTTTCATAAAGTCGCAAAAGTTGTTGCAGTCGCAGGCTCTACGGGCCATGTAAGGGGTCTCAAAGGTAAAACCAAGTTTTTAGCGCCAGTCATGTTCAATTTTATCTTCCCAATCTCTAGTGCCTTAAAAGGATACGGAGCAACACAATTTATTGGAATGGGAGAAAACTTACCAAAAAAAGTCGCTCAACAATGGCGCGAGTTTTGTAGTCGTCCAGGCTATGTGAAAAATGCAATTGGTAAAACAGTCCACCATGATTTTCATAATGAAATTATCTGCCCTATTACTTCTATTTGGGCAAGTGACGATGAAATTGCAACCAAGCGTAACGTAGAAGAGTTATTAAAACTTTATCCTAATGCACCCACAAAAATGCTAGAACTAAACCCTATCAAACATGGATATAAATCAATTGGTCACATGTTAATGTTTAAAAAATCACATCAAAAGTTGTGGTCACTCTTGGAACAAGAAATTCAACACTAATTTTAATTAATCTTTTTACTTTTGCCTCTATACCCGTAATCCGGTGTAGAGGTATTTTTTTAATATATGTCTTCAATTTCTATTATAAAATTGCTTTATTATCTTTACAGTTATCATAAAAATTTAAAATATTAATAATGGATTATCCTTTGTATTAAAAACAAGCATTTTTTACGTAAATACGTCGATATAGCCTTAAAGTTCTGCTATGGTAATTTATACGAAGCTGTTGTTTAAAAACGGTTAAATAAACCTGTTTTAATACAAACAGCTTCTTTTTTTCTGTTTTAGCTAAAACCAAACATATTGTTCAAGGATAAATATGCTAGCACTAGAGCCTCGACATATTCATATGAATCAACATGCTGTTGATAAAACACATGCATTACAGTGTCTAGTAGATATATTGGTAAAAGATGGGTTAGTAACACCTGACTATATTACAGGACTCATCAATCGTGAACAGCAAAGTGCAACGTATTTGGGCCAAGGAATTGCTATTCCCCATGGCACACCTCAATCTCGTGAATGTATTTTAGAAACAGGTATCCGTTTAGCTCACTTCCCCGAAGGAATAATATGGGATGGTGAAAACAGAGTTTATTTAGCTGTTGTTATTGCAGCAAAATCAGATGAACACTTACAAGTCCTACAAATATTAACCAGAGCTTTAATGCATGATGTAAGTGAACAGGTAAAAAATGCGAAACAACCTGAGCAAATTATTGAAATATTACAAGCTCAGCCGTTATCTTTAAATTTACATGAAAATTTAATTCAAACTGAAATTGAATCCCAAGATATTGAAGATTTGTTTTGGTCAGCATCTCAAATTCTAAAAAAACACAATTTTGTAAAATGTGGTTTTCTAAGTTCGCTTGATCCAGATCAAGTTATTCAACTACAAGATCAAATCTGGTCTATTTCAAGTACCAAATTCGTACAACAACCAGCAATCAGTATCGTAAAGCCTCGCCATGCATTAGAGCTTGGTGGAAAAAAGTTAAATACACTCGTATGTATCGCTGCCAATGAGCAATTAGATAGCCAGAGATTTAATCGGCTAATTGATATTCTGTTTAACCCAGAGCAAGTTGCACAATTAGATCAAACACAAGCGCCAAATGAAATTGCCAAAATCATTGGTGCAGATGTTATTCCAGATTGGCCTCATCGTTCTGTTGCACTCGCTAATGCACATGGATTACATGCTCGACCAGCCACTCATTTAGTGAACTTAACCAAAAGTTTTCAAGGTGATATTCAGGTCGCAGTAGATGAAGGAAATTTTGTTTCCGCTAAAAGTTTGACGCGCCTCTTGGCTTTAGGATGTAAACGTGGACAAACTCTACGTTTCATTGCCGAACCAGAAACGGATGCAGTTGAAGGTTTAGATAAAGTTATTCAAGCAGTACAACAAGGCTTAGGGGAAGAAGTTGAACCTCTTCAATCTTCAGACATCACAGTAGAACAACCAAATAAAATTGAAGCTCCCTCAAAAAGAATTAGTTCAAATACAGGTATTCCGGCTTCTAGTGGTCTAGCTTTTGGCCCTGTACATGTCATTAAACCCAAAGTTTATCAATATGAACGTATGGGTTTGAGCGTCAAAGTAGAAAAAGAAAAACTTGATATTGCCCTTCATGCAGTTAAAAACAACATTCACCAAGTTATTGCAAAATCTGAAGTGGCTGAAATTAAGCAGATCTTCCAAGCACATTTAGAAATGCTTGACGATCCAGATCTTATTAATGGTGTTTATCAAAAAATTAACTTAAACCTTTCTGCTCCTGCTGCTTGGCATGAACATATTGAAGCAGCAGCCAAAGAGCAAGCAGCTCTACCAGATCGATTACTGGCTGAGCGTGCCACAGATTTACGTGATATTGGTGATCGCGTTTTGGCTCAACTTTGTGGTGAGGTCATCATCGAAGAACCTAAAGAACCTTATATTTTAATTATGTATGATGTGGGACCAAGTGATGTGGCCCGCCTTAATAAAGATCGAGTTGCAGGTATTTTGACAGCTGTAGGTGGTGCAAGTGCACATAGTGCTATTGTTGCTCGAGCTTTAGGTATACCCGCAATTGTTGGTGCTGGTGATCAAGTACTAGATATTGAGCAAAAAAGTTCTCTATTAATTAATGGTGATACAGGAGCCTTTATCTTAAATCCTAACACTCAGCAAATTGAACATGCCAAACAAGAACGTGAGCTTCAGAAGAAAATTCGTGAAGAGGCAGAGCGACACAGCCAAGAGCCTGCGATTACTCTAGATCAGCATCAAATTGAAATTGCTGCCAATCTCGGAAAAGTTCAAGCAACCGCCCATGCAGTAGAATATGGTGCCGAAGCAATTGGCCTACTGAGAACAGAGCTTGTTTTTATGGCTCATAGTAGCGCTCCAAGTGAAGCTACCCAAGAAGCAGATTATCGCACTGTCTTAGATGCTCTTGCAGGTCGACCACTTGTAGTACGTACTCTAGATGTAGGTGGTGATAAACCACTCCCTTACCTTCCAATTGCTGAAGAAGAAAATCCATTTTTAGGATTAAGAGGTATTCGTTTAACGCTGAGACAGCCAGAACTGTTGCGTCAACAACTTATCGCATTGCTTAAAGCTGCGGATGACCGCCCTTTACGAATCATGTTTCCAATGATTGGCCGTGTAGAAGAATGGCGTGCAGCGAAAGCCATTCTTGATGAAGTTCGGGTTCAACATCCATGTGATAATTTACAAGTCGGTATTATGATAGAAGTACCTTCTGCTGCTTTGCTTGCGCCTATCCTCGCTCAAGAAGTGGACTTCTTTAGTATAGGAACAAATGACTTAACTCAATATACTTTAGCCATTGACCGTGGACACCCTATTCTCTCGGCTGAAGCAGATGGACTACACCCAAGTATTTTGCAATTGATTGATCAAACTGTAAAAGCTGCACACAAACATGGCAAATGGGTGGGTATATGCGGTGAACTTGCTGCTGATCCAAAAGCTGTACCAATTCTTGTAGGTTTAGGTGTAGATGAGCTTAGTATGTCGCCGAATAGTATTCCTTTGGTTAAAGCTCAAATTCGTACACTCAAGTACAGCAAAGCTCAGTTGCTTGCAAAGCGTGCACTAGAATGTGATAGCGCCCCTGCTGTACGTCAGTTATCCGAACAAGAAATGTAAAGATTAGGAATGGTAATGGCTAAAGTTTTAACAATTACTTTAAATCCTGCAATTGATGTGACTATACAACTCAATGAGTTACAGATAGGTCAAGTGAATCGTCAAGAATCTGTAGAAATACATGCAGCAGGCAAAGGCTTAAATATTGCACAAGTTTTAAAAGATTTGGAGCATGAGGTTATTGTTTCTGGCTTTTTAGGAACAACTAACAAACAGATTTTTGATGAGCATTTTAAAAAAGCTCAATTTCAACCTGAATTTATTTATGTTGAAGGTGAAACTCGTCAAAATATAAAAATTGCTGAAGATTCCGGACGGATGACTGATTTAAATGGAAAAGGTTTCTTAGTTTCTGAACTAGATAAAAAAAACCTCTTCCAAAAAATCGAAATGATATTGCCTCAGATCGATGTGGTCGCTATTGCTGGAAGTCTCCCACAAGGTTTTAGTGTTGATGAATTACAACAACTTATTAAACTCATTCAAGACCACGGGAAAAAAGTTGCACTTGATACTAGCGGTAAAGCTTTGGTTGCCGCCATTGAATGCCAACCATGGATGATTAAACCAAATACAGATGAGTTAGTAGAAAGTTATCAGCTCCCTACTACAACTTATGCTGAACAAAAAAAGCTTTTTGAAAAGTTAGCTAAAATTGAGCATGTCGTTATTTCAATGGGTGAAGACGGTGTAAACTGGTTACACGACACTCACCCACTTCATGCTACAGCCCCTAAAGTGATAGTTAAAAGTACCGTTGGTGCGGGTGACTCTCTTTTAGCAGCTATGATTCATGGTTTAATAAATGGTTTTTCTGCCGAAGAAACATTAAAAACAGCCACGGCTATTGCGAGCCACGCTGTAACACAAATAGGCTTTCGTATTCCTAATACTGAAAAGCTAAACCAATTAAAAGCCCAAACTACAATCAATTCATTGAGTGAATCTGATGCCAACTGCTAAACGTTTATTATTTGTTATTAATAGTCCGCAACAGCAAGTCAATGCTTTGATTTTAGCTCGCAAACTTGCACAAGTCGCTTCCCAACAGGGTTATCAAAATAGCATTACCACGATCAACGAATTCGATCCGAATGAAAGCTTTGATCAAGTCATCGTGATTGGACAACGGCCGAAAGATCTTCATATTTTTGGTACACATTCTTTAGCTTTCATTAGCATTGAAGAGATCAAAAATGATGCTCACACAGCGTTGCAAACAGCATTAGACAATTTTAAGTTTGCCCATGACTGGCAAAATGATAACAACGTGGCGGCAACTACTGCTAAAAAGTTTGTAGCAATCACTGCATGTCCTACTGGTGTTGCACATACTTTTATGGCCGCTGAAGCTTTACAGCAAGGCGCAGAAAAACTCGGTTATGACATTGAGGTAGAAACACAAGGTTCCGTTGGTGCAAAAAATATTTTATCAGCTCAAGCTATTGCTGAAGCGGACATTGTGATTCTTGCGACTGACATTGAAGTTAATACAGACCGTTTTGTAGGTAAACGTGTTTATCGATGTAGTACAAGTTTTGCACTAAAGCAAACAGATAAAGCCTTTGCTGAGGCAATCAGCAATGCACAAGTTTTAGAACAAGGTAAGCAACAAACATCTGCAGAAAACAAAGATAAAACTGAAAAAGTTGGCATATATAAACATCTCTTAACTGGTGTTTCTTTTATGCTGCCTATGGTAGTTGCTGGAGGTCTTTTAATCGCTCTTTCTTTATGCTTTGGTCTCAATGCAGCTGAGCAAGCGGGTAGCTTACCAGCTATATTAAAACAAATTGGTGCCGCAGCATTTATGCTTATGGTTCCAATGTTATCTGGTTATATTGCCTACTCGATTGCTGATCGTCCTGGCCTTGCACCTGGTTTAATTGGAGGCTTACTCGCGTCTCAGCTACAAGCAGGTTTTTTAGGTGGTATTGTTTCAGGTTTCCTAGCAGGTTATATCGCACTTTTTATTGCAAAAAAACTCAAGCTTCCTACAAGTTTAGAGGCCCTTAAACCGATTTTAATTATCCCTCTATTAGGTACGTTATTTGTTGGCCTTATTATGTTCTATGTGGTTGGGCAACCTGTAGCACATGTTTTTGAGCTAATGAAAGACTTCTTAAATAACATGGGTACAACAAATGCTGTGTTAATGGGAATTATATTAGCAAGCATGATGTGTATTGATTTGGGTGGTCCAATCAACAAAGCAGCCTACGCTTTTACTGTCGGATTACTGACAACAAATACTTATATGCCTATGGCAGCCACAATGGCAGGCGGCATGGTCCCTGCAATTGGTATGGCTATTGCAACTTTCATCGCTAAAAATAAATTTAGTACGGGAGAGAAAGATGCCGGAAAAGCTGCTTTCGTATTAGGTTTATGTTTTATTTCTGAAGGTGCTATTCCCTTTGCAGCTAAGGATCCAATGCGTGTAATCCCGACATGTATTTTAGGTGGAGCTGTGACTGGAGCACTTGTTGCCCTCTTCCATTGCGAGTTGGTTACACCTCACGGCGGTGTATTTGTTCTTTTAATTCCTAATGCAATTAATCATGCTTGGTTATATCTTGCTGCAATTGCTGCGGGTAGTATCGTTACAGGTATAAGCTATGCGATTGTTAAGAAAAAGTTAGAAGAAAAACCTGTCGCTATTTCATAATTAAAAAGGGAGAATATAAATTCTCCCTTTTTTTTAATTAAATATCCTTTCTCAAATAAAAATTAAAAACCATTTAATAATTAATTTTCTAAAGTTTGGATCATTTAATCTGAATAGCTCTCGCCATAATTTGTGCTGGTACTTCTTCTACGAGCATTACGGTTAGAGTTGGCTCTTTTTGCGATTTAGCAGATACATTTGAAGTAAAATTTATAAAAAATATAATTTATAGAAAAAAACAACTCCATTTCACAAGCTTACAGTCTTGGAGCAACCTCTTGTTTTTTCAATAAGAATCAATTAGTTAATTAAATAAATACTTTTATTTTACTAAATAAGAGATGTTTCATGTTAAATGTATGGTAAATTTCACCAACACCAAAACAACACAAGCTATTGATATGTATATTTATTTATTATTTAAATATATTGATTTTTCATAATTATGACTTTAGAGACAAAAACTTTCTCGTTCAATGCCACGTTCAAATCATAATTTTTTTTCTACGATGCCCTTGCAAGCAATATCGTTCAATTAACGATCAAGCAATCTTAAATGCAATCTTACATATCTGCTCAAAGAACTTTAGATACTGCTTTGTTAAGCAGTATTAAACTCTAATAATCTTTGATGATAGATGAAGAATATTTTAAGTTTATGCAAAGTTATAGTTGTGCTCCATAAAGATAATAGCTGTTAAAACATGTCATTGTTAAATGAAGCTATATAACTTTTGCTCATCAAGTAAAGTCCTGCTATAAATTGCTTGATGAAACTATATTTTTCAACTATTAAAGATAGTTCACCAGAAATGCGATCCACCAAGGTATGGGGAAAAGTCAATGACAAAGAAGTATGCGCGTTTTTTACCTACAACAGAATCTTTTACTCTTGAAGATTTTCCATATTATTGGATTACTCAAGTACATGCTCAATATGTACAAAACATTGATAATGCTTTAAAAAAATATGGCTTAGATAACTCACGTCGACGCATCATGTTGGCTTTAAGCAGCAAGCCCCATGCAAGTGTTTCTGAACTTTCAGATATGATTATTTCAAAAATGTCGACCACCACAAAAATCGTTTATCGTTTAAAAGATGAAGGTTTAGTTGAAACATATTCTTGCCAGACTGATGGTCGAATTACCCGTGTAGTACTCACAGATAAAGGTATTGAAATGATCAACAAGATCAATGACCTAACCAGTGTAGTACTTGAGCAGTCCTTTGAAGGAATCACTCCTTTACAGCTAGAAAAAATGATGGAAAGTCTAAAATTACTTTTAAAAAACCTTTCTCGTTAAAATCAAATAAAAACTTTTTTATAAGTAGTAATTAAGCTCTCTTTACGAGAGCTTAATTATTTTAGCTTTAAAGGTTAGGTCATAACTGCCAACATAAAATAATCAATTAACCTTCCATCTGTTGACTTGAGCTCTTAACTCCAGTAGAAATTCTCTTTCAATAATTGAATAGCAAATTTCGGAAAATGGCTAAAAGAAAATACAAAAGTGACAAGTTTCAGGTGCGTCGTATTAACCGTAAATGGTGGGTACTCGAAAAAGATCTTGAATCAAACTGCTATTTAAAACATGAGCAAGTGGCAACAAAAACTTTGGCAAACAATTATGCTGATGATTATATCGAACAGTACTATATGAATCTGTACATTCAACAAGAGTTGAATAAAGCAGAAACTGTATAAAAAGCCATTTTGGCTTTTTTTTATTTTTATTGTGAGAGTTTATAAAAACTAAAAATTATGCATAAAAAAAACCTACATCTTGGGGAAAATGTAGGCTATAAAATGCACAAAAAGGAAATATATATCCTTTTTGACAAAGAGAATTTTACGATAATGTAAGTCATTACTTTATGTTACTTTTGTAAATTTAATAGAGATTATTGTATTTATTC
>NZ_LRPE01000018.1 GCF_001605885.1 Acinetobacter lactucae
TCATTATTACAAACACCCCCACTCTTTGAGTGGGGGTGTTTTTTATGGGCGGAATAAAATGGAAATTTAGTCTCCAATTCTTTAAACATTAAAATTAATTCAATTTATAAAAAATAAAGTTATTCTAAAATTATTTACCTAATTAGAAATTTAATATGCAATGGATGGTAGTTAAAACTTTCTCGTTTCCTTATGAGGCACAAATTGCAAAAACTCAATTAGAAGCTTTTTGGAATTCCAGTTTATATTGAAAATGAACATACCATTAATATGGATTGGTTTTATTCTAATGCTTTAGGTGGGGTTCGTTTGTTAGTTCCAGAGAACTATGTTGATGAAGCAAAGTCATTTCTTGAAAAAGACTTTAGTGACGAGCTTGAACAAAAGTTCGGGAAGAGTAAAGAATGTTGCCCTGAGTGTGGAAGTTTGGATATAGAAGTTAATACTAAAGGAAAAAAATCTACCTTTTTAGCGTTTATGTTTTTCTGCCTACCTTTATTTTCTTTTAAAAATGGTAATAGATGTAAGCGTTGTGGACACTTTTGGAATTAAATATATAGTAAAAGATTATTGATTATCTTAATTATGGGACCTAATGTAGAGATATTGGATTTAGTTCTATCTCTGTAATTAATATTGTCTGTATGTAAGATATTGATATTAAAGAAAATAAATTATTTTGATGGCCATTCAATTTAATAAATATAAGGACTTATTTAATGGTAAATAAAAAACAGCTCACTCAAAAGCAAATAGAGTTACTCCTTGAATTATTAAAGAATAGATTTGAAAAAAATACACATCGTCATACAGAAATGAATTGGTCGGATGTGCAAAATAAACTAATTAAGGTTCCTGATAAACTGTGGTCACTGCAGGAAATGGAAAATACAGGAGGGGAGCCTGATGTTATTGCTTATGATCAGCAGAAAGATGAATATTTATTTGTAGATTGCTCTCCTGAGACACCTAAAGGTCGTAGAAGCCTTTGCTATGATCGGGAGGCTCTGGAGGCTAGAAAAGATCATCCTCCTAAAAATAGTGCAATCGATGTGGCTAAAGAAATGGGAGCTGAACTTCTCACAGAAGAGCAATACTATGAATTACAAAAGTTAGGGGAGTTTGATCTTAAAACATCAAGTTGGCTCAAAACCCCAGATGAAATTCGACAGTTAGATGGAGCTATTTTTGCTGACCGACGTTATGGTCGGGTCTTCATTTATCATAATGGAGCGCAGTCCTATTATGCCGCTCGTGGATTTCGGTGCTGTCTAAGAGTATAGATTTTACAGTTTCATAATAAGTATTAGGTTTGATGTTTTATGCCAAGAAATTGGAGATTCTTGCAACTTTTGATTGACGTCAAACATGACAATATAGGTTCTGGAATTAAATAAAAACATCAGGACATTTGTAAAAATGCAACCAAATCCAATTTACTATAATGAACAACATATTGCTTTTGCTGATAATGTTCGTCGATTTGTACAAAAAGAAATGGCCCCTTTCGTTAATGAATGGGATGAGGCTGAGACATTTCCTAGAGAGCTTTATAGAAAGGCTGCTGAAATTGGTTTATTGGGTTTAGGGTTTGCTGAGGAATATGGCGGTATTCCTGATGCAGATCCATTTTATTCGTTATTGGCTGGTATTGAAATGGCAAAAGCTGGTTCGGGTGGAGTACATATTTCACTCATGGTACATACCATTGGCGCCCCACCGATTCAGCATTTTGGTAGTGAAGAATTAAAAGCTAAAGTTTTACCAAAGATTATTTCTGGAGAAAAAATTTCAGCGTTGGCGATTACAGAACCGGGTGGTGGTTCTGACGTGGCTGCATTACAAACTAAAGCTGTTCGTGATGGTGATTATTATATTGTTTCAGGCGAAAAGACATTTATTACATCAGGAATTCGTGCAGATTACTATACAGTTGCAGTGCGTACAGATCCAACTAAAACAGGTGCAGAAGGTATTTCAATGTTGTTGGTTGATGCGCACTGCGAAGGAATTACTAAAACATCTTTGAAGAAAATGGGGTGGTGGGCTTCTGATACAGCTCATTTGCATTTTGACCAAGTACGAGTTCCTACATCAAATCTACTTGGTAAAGAAAATGCTGGTTTTAAAGTCATTATGAATAACTTTAATATGGAGCGTTTTTTCTTAGGTGTAGTGGCTTATGGTTATGCATTAGTGTGTTATGAAGAAGCTTTAGATTGGGCCCAGCAACGTAAGACTTTTGGTAAACGATTAATTGATCATCAAGTAGTTCGTCATAAATTGGTAGATATGGCAACGCAATTAACCTCAACACGGGCATTACTTGAAGAAACCGCATGGAAAATGACTCAGCCGAATTTACAAGGACCTGAGTTGGTGGCACAAATTTCAATGCTCAAAAATGTTGCGACTCGCACTATGCAATTTTGTGCTGATGCAGCGGTACAAACATTAGGTGGCATGGGCTTTATGCGAGGTACCAAATCTGAACGTATTTACCGTGAAGTGAAAGTTAATATGATTGGCGGTGGTGCTGAGGAAATTATGAAAGATTTGATTAGTAAGCAGTTGGGTTATTGATTTTTAAGTATGTTTTGATTGTATAAACCATCTCATTTAGAGTCTACTGAGATGGTTCTATCCACTTCTCATTTAAAATTGCCCAACGTTCATGATCTTTCCATGTTTTTCCTCCAATTCGAAGATATTGTCGAGAAAAACCTTCTTTAATGAAACCTGCTTGGGCAACTAGTTGAATCGAGGCAATATTGTCAGGTTGTATATTCGCTTCTAACCTATGCAAATTTAAATTTTCAAATGCCTCTTTGAGTAATAATTTTAGACCATGCTTCATATAGCCATGACCTTGATAGGGATGAAAGGCTTCATAACCTAAATAGGCTGAATGAAAGTGACCGCGGATAATATTCGAAATATTAAATGTTCCGATAATTGAATGGCTTTCAATTAAGCAAACAAAATAACGATGTTCTTGTTCTAAATATGTTTGAAAGTTAGCTGGAGGATAAGTCCAAGGCAAATGCAATTGAACACTACGTTTATAAGCTTCTTGAATTTCAGCTAAGTCACTTATATGAGGTTTACGCAAGTAGACAGAACTCATTTCAAAGCCATTTCCCAAACCATTTCCGTTAACTCATCAATTTTGACTTGACCTTCAGATTTATACCAAGTTACGGTCCATGAAATCGCACCACCAACTAATCGTCGCCAGATAAAAGCATCATGTTTTATCTTGCCTTGAATGCGTAACTTTTCAATAATATCTAACCAGATTTGCTCATATTCGTTACGCATCTTTAAAAGATATTCTTGTTTTTCTTTTGACAGCGCAAACCACTCATACACCAAAACAGCCATGGCTGCTCCAGTATCTCCAGTAATTGAAATAAGTTCAGCTTTAATAAGGGCACGTAATTGTTGTTCTGGATCTGTAGATTGAGCAGCTGCATCTTGTAAACGAGCAAGATTGTAAATGATAGTTTGCTCCATGACGTGAGCAAGGATGTCATCTTTGCTTTTGAAGTGATGAAATAAGCTTCCCGATTGAATTCCAATAAATTGAGCAAGTTCACGTACAGTGGTTTTGTCATAGCCTTGTTTGTGAAATAGATAGGCAGCCCCCTGTAATAAACGGCCACGCGGACTATCATCAAAGCAAGAAATATTTGGAATTTGTTCAATTGAAGTAGCAATCATACGAAAGCCGAATCCTTTATATAAAAATATTTAACGGAAAAAATTTTGCTAAATCTCACCATGTTTTAGGCGGGTTGTCGAGTTTGGCAGTTTTAGTCAATTTCACAATAACATTTTGCTCTTTACAAACCAAGCGCTTGCTTGGTAATGTTGAGTGTAATTTTTAAACAAAATAATGAGAAATAAGATGGCAAGTAATCAGCAGGCTGATAAGCGTGTCGTAAAAATCGGTTGTGCCTCAGGTTTTTGGGGGGATACCAATACTGCTGCTTTTCAATTGGTAAATTTAACCGATATTAATTATTTGGTTTTTGACTATTTGTCTGAGATCACCATGTCGATTATGGCAAAAGCGAAGATGTTGGAACCAAAGCATGGTTACGCTTTAGATTTTGTCAGTCGTGTCATGGCGCCCTTGCTTAAAAAAATTGCAGAAAAAAAGATTAAAGTGATTAGTAATGCTGGTGGTGTTAACCCGCTTGCTTGTCGAGATGCTTTGCAAAAAATAATTAAAGAATATGGCTTAGATCTGAAAGTGGCTGTGGTGTTAGGTGATGACCTATTAGCGCAACATGAACATTTAAAATTACAGAATATTCAGGAAATGTTTTGTGGAGAAGCTTTGCCAGAACAGGTGGCGAGCAGTAATGCTTATTTAGGTGCAGTAGCTATTCACAATGCTTTAGGCTTGGGCGCCGATATTGTAATTACTGGCCGTGTTGTTGACTCTGCTGTGGTACTTGCTCCTTTACTTCATGAATATCAATGGTCTTTAGATGACTACGATAAGTTAGCGCAAGGTTCGCTGGCAGGTCATGTGATTGAATGTGGTGCCCAATGTACGGGTGGTAATTTTACCGATTGGCAATTGGTGCAGGGCTTCGACAACATGGGGTTTCCAGTGGTTGAAGTGAGTGAAGACGGCTCATTCGTTGTGACTAAGCCCAAGGGAACAGGGGGGCTAGTTTCTACTGCCACGGTTGCTGAGCAAATTGTCTATGAAATTGGTAATCCTCAAGCATATTTACTACCCGATGTAATTGCTGATTTCAGTCAGGTGCATCTGGAACAAGTCGGAGAGCACCGAGTTCGTGTGACTGGTGCAAAAGGCCAAGCACCGACTGCGCAATATAAAGTCAGTACGACCTATCCAGATGGTTATCGGGTTTTAGTCAGTTTTTTAATTGCAGGTCGTGAGGCACCACAAAAAGCACAAGTCATTGCCGATGCAATTTTGACTAAGTGCGAACGTGTTTTAGCAATGCGCTCAGTGCCACCTTTTAGTGAAAAATCGGTTGAAATTTTAGGGATTGAAAGTACCTATGGCGCAAATGCTCAAGCATTAAATAGCCGTGAAGTCGTGGTCAAAATAGCTGTAAAGCATATATTTAAAGAAGCATGTATGTTCTTTGCATCTGAAATTGCCCAGGCTTCAACAGGCATGGCTCCAGCTTTGGCTGGTATTGTGGGTGGACGTCCAAAAGCATCTCCAGTGATTAAATTATTTTCTTTTTTAGTCGATAAAAATCAGATCAAAGTCGAAATCGATTTTGAAGGCAAACGTTATCCAGTTGAGGTTCCACAAGGAGTTTTTACAGAGCAATTGCCTACATTAACAGCTGGCAAAAATGCAGTTTATCAAGGAGATGAAATTGAAGTTCCTTTGATTGAAATTGCACATGCCCGCAGTGGTGATAAAGGTAATCATAGCAATATCGGTGTGATTGTGCGTAAAGCAGAATATTTACCATGGATTCGTGCGGCACTGACTGAACAGGCGGTTGCAAATTATATGAAACATGTCTTGGATGCAGAGAAAGGACGGGTAATTCGTTATGAGTTACCGGGTTTAAATGCACTGAATTTTATGCTTGAAAATGCCTTGGGTGGCGGTGGTGTTGCAAGCCTACGTATAGATCCGCAAGGAAAGGCCTTTGCACAACAATTATTGGATATGCCTGTCAAAGTTCCGGCACATCTTTTAGAAAAATAAAATAAATGGATGAAACAAAGATGAGTTATCAATCAATTTTTAGACCAGATGCTTTCGCAAATAAAGTAGTGATTGTGACGGGTGGTGGCTCAGGAATTGGCCGTTGTACGGCACATGAGCTCGCTGCTCTTGGTGCTCAAGTAGTGATTACAGGACGCAAAATTGAAAAACTGGAAAAGGTGAGCCAAGAAATTATAGAAGATGGTGGGCTGGTTCATTTCATTGTTTGTGATAACCGTGAAGAAGAGCAAGTGAAAAATATGATTGCCGAAGTGATTGAGAAATTCGGCAAACTCGATGGATTGGTGAATAACGCGGGTGGTCAGTTTCCGTCAGCTTTAGAAAATATCTCTGCGAATGGTTTTGATGCGGTCGTACGTAATAACTTGCACTCAACTTTCTATTTAATGCGTGAAGCTTATAACCAATGGATGGCTAAACATGGTGGCAGTATTGTCAACATGACTGCTGATATGTGGGGCGGCATGCCGGGAATGGGACATTCTGGTGCTGCGCGTTCGGGAGTTGATAACTTAACCAAAACAGCATCGGTTGAGTGGGGTAAATCTGGTGTACGTGTAAATGCGGTTGCACCAGGATGGATTGTCTCATCGGGTATGGATAATTATAGCGGTGATTTTGCCAAAGTGATTATTCCAAGTCTTGCTGGCAATGTACCTCTAAAGCGTATGGGAACTGAGTCGGAAGTCTCATCAGCAATTTGCTATTTGTTATCTGATGCTGCGGCTTTTGTGTCGGGTGTAACATTGCGTATTGATGGTGCTGCATCGCAAGGTACGCGTATGTATCCACTAGGTGAGGCAACAAATAGCGAATCTTATAACGGTTTCCATCGTGCGTTTATCCCTGAAATTTTTAAAAAATATAAGACTGAAAAAGCTGAGCAAAACAATAATTCAGGCTTGGAGTGAGGAATAAAGAATGACCATTCTCCAATCTGAAATTGCTCTAGGTAGTGAACAGTATCAAAAGAATAAAGATGTACTCCTTGCTCAGTTGAGTGAGGTCCGTGCAATTCAGCAAAAAAGTATTGATAAATCATACGCCGCTAAACCAAAGTTCGATAAAAAAGGCAAAATTTTGCCGCATGAACGCGTGCGGTTATTGCTAGATGCTGATTCACCTTTTGTTGAGCTTTGTGGTTTAGTTGGCTACAACATGCATGATGATAAAGATGGCTCGGAAGCTGGGGGCGGGGTGATTGCTGGCATTGGTTTTGTCAGCGGTGTGCGTTGTCTAGTATCTGCAAGCAATAGCGCAATTAAAGGCGGAACCATGTCACCTATGGGGGTGCAGAAAACCTTACGTTTGCAAAAAATTGCATTAGAACAAAAGCTCCCATTAATTACACTGACTGAAAGTGGTGGCGCTAACTTAAATTATGCTGCAGAAGTATTTACCTATGGCGGCATGACTTTTGCCAATCAGGCACGTCTTTCTGCAGCAGGTATTCCCCAACTTGCAGTGGTGCATGGTAATGCAACGGCAGGTGGTGCTTATCAGCCCGGCCTTTCAGATTATGTCATTGCTGTGCGTAAGCAAACTGAGATGTTGCTTGCAGGGCCACCTTTACTTTTAGCAGCAACTGGTGAAGTTGCAACAGCTGAGGAATTGGGCGGTGCAGAAATGCATGCGCAGGTTGCCGGAACTGCAGAATATTTGGCTGAAAATGATGCCGATGGGATTCGACTTGCACGTGAAATTTTTGAACACCTGAACTGGAAAGAGCAAATCAAGCCAGTTGAAACAACTTATAAAGAACCTCGTTACGATACCGAGGAACTGTTAGGTGTTATTCCAAGTGACCCTAAACAACCATTTGATATGAAAGAAGTGGTTGCTCGCATTATTGACGATTCGGATTTTCTAGAATTTAAACAGGAATATGATGATTTAACGGTATGTGGTTGGGCAAAAATTGGTGGCTTGCATATCGGTATTATTACTAATAATGGGCCGATTACACCTCAAGGGGCAGCGAAGGCAGCTCAGTTTATACATTTGTGTGAACAGACTAAGCGTCCGTTATTGTTCTTGCATAACACCACAGGTTTTATGGTAGGAACTGATGCAGAGCAAAACGGTATTATCAAACACGGCTCGAAACTGATTCAAGCGGTTGCCAATTGTACTGTACCTAAAATTTCAGTCGTTGTGGCAGGGTCATATGGTGCTGGTAACTACGCGATGTGCGGTCGGAGTTTATCGCCAGATTTTATTTTTGCTTGGCCGAATTCGCGTGTTGCTGTAATGGGTTCTGCACAGGCTGGAAAAGTATTACGTATTGTAGCCGAAGGAAAGCAAAAAGCGTCAGGGCAGGAGCCGAATCCGCAAATGCTGGATTTTCTTGAGCAAAGTACGGCCATGAAATTGGAACAGCAATCAACCGCACTTTTCAATACGGCTATGCTACATGATGACGGCATTATTGACCCGCGAGATACCCGAAAATTATTAATTTTCCTTTTACAAACTATTTATGAAGCACAGCAAAGAGAGTTGAATCCAACTCGTTTTGGTGTATCTCGTTTTTAATCAACCTTTACCGCAATTAAAAAAATTAATAGGAATAACACCATGAAATTTACTGCCGAACATGAAGCATTGCGCCGCACAGCGCGTCAATTTGTTCAAAATGAGCTGAATCCACATATTCCTGAATGGGAGGCCGCAGGACTTTTCCCAATCCATGAAGTATTTAAGAAGATGGGCGATCTTGGTTTATTAGGAATTTGTAAGCCAGAAGAAAATGGTGGTTTGGCTTTAGATTATTCTTATAACCTTGTGGTCGCAGAAGAAATTGGATATGCGGCTTGTGGCGGGGTGCCTTTGGCGATTGGTGTGCAAACTGATATGGCAACACCAGCCTTAGCTCGTTTTGGTAGTAAAGAATTACGCGATGAGTTTTTAACACCAGCGATTGCCGGGGAGTATGTGGCATCAATTGCAGTGTCAGAAGTGCATGCTGGTTCGGATGTTGCAGCTATTAAAACGACCGCTAAAAAAGATGGCAATGACTATGTCATTAACGGCAGCAAAATGTGGATTACCAACTCATTGCAAGCTGATTTTTTTTGTCTTTTAGCCAATACATCTGATGATAAGCCCCACGTCAATAAGTCGATGATTATTGTGCCGACGAAAACTAAAGGAATTAGTTTTTCAGAACCCCTTAATAAATTAGGGATGCGTTCAACGACCACAGCGCAAGTTTATTTGGACAATGTCCGTGTACCACAGCGTAATTTGGTTGGCGTTGAAGGCATGGGCTTTATGATGCAAATGATGCAATTTCAGGAAGAGCGCCTATGGGCTTGTGCCAATGCCATTGGTGGTTTGGAAAATTTAATCCAGAAGACCATCGACTATACCAAAGAACGTACGACATTTGGCCAGCCACTCATCAATAACCAATATATTCATTTCCGTTTTGCTGAACTGATGACTGAAGTAGAAGCACTCAAAGCATTAACTTATCAAGCATGCGAACAGCATATCGCGGGTGAAGATGTGACTAAGCTAGCCTCTATGGCAAAACTAAAAGCTGGACGTTTAACCCGTGAAGTTGCTGATAGCTGTCTCCAATATTGGGGCGGCAATGGCTTCATGTGGGATAACCCTGCATCACAACTGTATCGTGATGGTCGTTTAGGCTCTATCGGTGGTGGTGCAGATGAGATCATGTTAGGGATTATCTGTAAATTAATGGACATCTTGCCAAGAAAACAAAAATAAGGAGTAGGTCATGACGCTTTCGACATCTCTACAAGCTTTAGATATTGATGACAGCATCCAATTGGAACAAGACAGCAGTATTTTATATCTTTGGTTAAATCGACCAGAAAGTCGCAATGCCATGAACTTGAATATGGTCAATGCGATTCAACAAGTTTTTGCTGCCATTCACGATGACCCTTCAATTCGTGCGGTGATTATTCGTGGTGAAGGTGGATCTTTTTGTTCAGGTGGTGACATTAAAGACATGGCTGCTTTACGCGTTGAGGCGGCTAATATTGGTAGCCTACGACCTTATGCTGATTTTAACCGCCGTTTTGGTGCCATGCTTGAGCAAGTTGATGCCGCCCCGCAAACAGTTGTGGTGATTTTAGAAGGCGCTGTTTTAGGTGGTGGTTTTGGTCTGGTATGTGTTTCAGATGTTGCCATTAGCCGTGACAATGCACAGTTTGGTTTACCTGAAACAGGACTTGGCGTGATTCCTGCGCAAATTGCACCTTTTGTGGTGAAACGTATTGGTCTGACTCAGGCACGTCGACTTGCTTTGCTCGGCATGCGTTTTGAAGGTCATACCGCACTTAGTGCTGGGGTGGTTCATCAAATTGCGCATAATGAAATTGAACTTGAACAAGCTTTACAAGAAACCATTCAACACATTAAACGAGCAGCTCCCCAAGCTTCGCGTGAGACTAAAGCGCTGTTACATAGAACGCTTAATGAACCTTTGAGTAGTTTGCTAGATGATGCTGCACAGAAGTTTGCCCAAGCCGTTGGTGGAACTGAAGGGCAAGAAGGAACGATGGCTTTTATCCAGAAACGTTTGCCAAATTGGGCTGATGAGTCATAAGAGATTAGGATAAAAAATAATGAAATTTTCAAAAGTACTGGTTGCCAATCGGGGTGAAATTGCAGTTCGAGTTATGCAAACAGCCAAAGCAATGGGCTATCAAACTGTAGCGGTCTATTCTGATGCAGACCGTAATGCTCGCCATGTGCAAGAAGCTGATGAAGCTGTTTACATTGGGGCATCTAAAATATCCGAGTCTTATCTTTCAATTGCCAAGATAATAGATGCATGCAAAAAAACGGGGGCAGATGCGGTTCACCCAGGCTATGGCTTTTTGTCTGAAAATACCGATTTTGCTCAGGCATGTATCGATAATCAGATTACGTTTATTGGACCAACAGCTTCTGCAATTGAGTTAATGGGCAGTAAACGCCTTTCAAAAATTGCCATGATTGAAGCGAGTGTTCCTTGTGTACCGGGTTATGAAGGCGATCGTCAAGACCTTGAATATTTAGCAGCGCAAGCAAAGCAGATTGGTTTTCCTATTATGGTCAAAGCCTCAGCAGGTGGTGGTGGTCGCGGAATGCGTTTGGTACAGCAGTCATCCGAATTAGTTGAGGCATTACAAACAGCTCGTTCTGAAGCTGAAAATGCCTTTGGTTCAGGCGAACTTATTTTAGAAAAAGCAGTCATTGCTCCGCGCCATGTCGAAATTCAGGTTTTTGGCGATACATACGGCAATTATGTGTATTTGTTTGAGCGTGATTGTTCGATCCAACGACGCCATCAGAAGGTTGTTGAAGAAGCCCCGTGTCCAGTTATGACTCCTGAACTACGTCAGCAAATGGGTGAGGCAGCTGTAGCAGCCGCTAAAGCATGTGCTTATGTCGGTGCGGGAACGATTGAATTTTTACTTGATGCATCAGGTGCATTTTACTTCTTGGAAATGAATACCCGTTTGCAAGTAGAGCATCCAGTCACTGAACTCATTACTGGATTGGACTTGGTTGAATGGCAACTACGTGTGGCGAATGGTGAGCAGTTACCATTAAAGCAACAAGAATTGACCTTAACTGGACATGCCATCGAAGTACGTTTGTATGCAGAAGACCCGCGCCAAGATTTCTTACCGCAAACAGGTCAAGTTCTGCGTTGGCAGCCAGCGACTTTGCCAAATGTACGAATTGATCATGGTATGTTAGCAACTGATGAGGTTAGTCCATTTTACGATCCGATGGTAGCAAAGGTAATCGCATATGGGAAAACCCGTGAGGATGCGATTCGCTTACTCGCTCGTGCTGTAGATGATTGTGTTTTGCTTGGTGTAAACAGCAATAAACAATTCTTGGTCAATTTATTACGCCATCCAATTGTTGTTGCAGGAGATACCAATACAGCGTTTATTCAACAGCATTTTCAAAATGACAGCAGTCTACATAAGCAGGTTCTATCTTTAGAAACCTTAGCGATTGCTGCTGCATTATTTAGCCAAAGTAACGGTACGGCAGTGTGGCGAACTGGCCTAGGTGTGCCATTACCATTAAAGCTTAAATATGATGATCAAAAAATTCAATTACAGCTTTCATCGCTAAATAACACGTTTACGGTACAGCTCTGCGATCAATCAGTTTGTCTTGAAGTGCTTGAAAGAACTGCAGAACAGTTGATTTATTTAATTGATGGTGTACGTCGCCGTGTTCAATATGTATTGGAGGGTGAGCAGCTTTATTTAGATCAAGATAATGGCAATATTGCGATTAGTAATGTGACTTATGCCGCCCCAGAAATGGCTGATGTGGCTGGTGATGGCAAAATTCGTGCACCAATGGATGGTGCTGTAGTCAATATCTTGGTCAATAAAGGTGATCAAGTAGTGAAAGGTCAAACTCTATTAATTCTTGAAGCCATGAAAATTCAGCAGCAGATTAAGTCTGATGTTGATGGAATAGTTGATGATGTTTTAGGTCAGCAAGGGCAACAAGTAAAAAAACGGCAAATGTTATTTACGATTCAAACCTAATAAAAAATGCCACCTTTTATGGGTGGCATTTAGCGGATTGTATAGGCAAATTCTTAAGCAATTAATTGTGTATAAGCATAATACAAATAGCCCAAAATCGCTAAAGCAACTACAGGGGCAACAATCTTTGACCATGTAGGTACAGAAATTTCGACAGCTTGTACTTCAATATGCACGTCATCATGATGAGGTTGGGCTTGGTGAACCATTTGGTTGAACTCCTTCATTGTTGTATCCAATGATAGCTCTTCTTGTTCCACAGGTTTAGAACCAATTAATTCATTTAGATGGTTTGTTGACCAAACCCAATCTTCTGCTTGACCTGATAAATGCTCGATCTGACCTAAAATTAATTCTTTTAAGCCATTATGCCCAAAACCACCTGTCTCATCGAGCTGGTTAAGTTCTGCTAACTGCAAAGTTAAAATTTCAGAAATACTCTGTTCGAGTTCTGAATTTTTTAAAGTCGACTGATTATATTTAGAAGTCGTTAAATGACGAGCAACTTCTTGAATATAAAGTGGATCTGAGGTTTTGATTTCTTGATAAATCTTATTGTCATTCTGACGCCATAAACTAATTAGTTTTCCTAGTGTAAGAATATTTACCTCTTCAATCAGTTTATTTTTCTCATCAACTGGATATTGATTTAAAAGCTGAGGCTTTTGAATTTTTATCTGCTCAGCAAAGTATTGGACTAAATCAAATGCCATGCTTTCTTCCTCTAAATTTAATCTAAAATTCTTAACGTCGGTTTTTTCTTAGTCGATGTTGTTTCAGTTGCTTCTTGTACTTCTGACTCTACTGTATCTTCTACAGGTGTTACATTGGCATATTCTTCAGGATCAAAGAATAAACCTTGTCCATTTTCACGTGCATAAATCCCTAGAACAGCTTGAATAGGGACATAAATGTCTTTTGATGCTCCCCCAAAACGAGCTGAAAAAGTAATAGCTTCATTTGCAATAAGTAATTGATGGACAGCATGCGGCACAATATTTAAAACAATTTGCCCATCTTTAACAAATTGTTGTGGAACATCGGTATGTGGTTGTGTCGCATCAACTAATAGATAAGGCGTAAGTTGGTTATCACAAATCCATTCATAGATTGCACGAGCAAGATAAGGACGTGTAGGGGTTAAATCAATAGTTTGCTCAGACATATCATGCTATTCCATATTTAATAGTTCATTGTAACGGTTTTTCTCTTGAGGCGTCATCGATTTAGCAAAAGAAGGCCGCTCAAAGATACGTTTACAGTACAAAAATATAGGTCGACAGTGCTGTTTTGGTAAATCAATTCCCATGCTATTTAATCTTAAAAAGATAGGGGCAAGCATACAGTCTAAGATTGTAAAATTCTCAGACATGAAATATGGGAAATGTTGAAATAGGGGAGTAAGTGAAATTAATGTTTCACGTAGTTCTTTTTGAGCTTTTTGTTTTTGTTCGACATTTAAAGAGTCCGCATGTTTTAACATGTGATCTGCCAACTTAAACCAGTCGTTTTCAAGTCTCCAGATATACTGCCTCTGTTCTGCACGCATCATAGGTGCATCGGCATAAAGCTTACTTTGGCGATAACGATCATCTAAATATTCAGCAATGATAGGCGCTGAGAATAACTTAAGATTTTGTTCGACCAACATTGGTAATTGGTTATAAGGATTTAAACTGGCCAAATCTTCGTCTTCATGGTCAGTTACGATCAATTGATATTTGATTTGTTTTTCTGCTAATAAGAAACGAATCCAGTGAGAACGGAAATCATCAGCATGACTGTAAAGGGTAATCCCCTGAATAGAGGTGTTTTCGACCGACATATCACAAGACGACGTGGTTGAGTGAATCGATTAGGATACTAAAAATGCTCTAGGAAATCACGGTTCTAAAGAGATAGTTTGTTTATATTTATAAGTTTGTATTTTATAGCTCTATTTTCATAATAAAAAAGCCTTGGAAAAATCCAAGGCTTTTTGTCCAACTCGATAAACGAATTAACGTTTAGAGAATTGAGGACGCTTACGAGCTTTACGTAAACCAAGTTTCTTACGTTCAACTTCACGAGCATCACGAGTAACGAAACCAGCTTGACGTAGAACAGGTTTTAAAGTTTCGTCAGCAGCGATAAGTGCACGAGTAATACCGTGACGGATCGCGCCAGCTTGACCACCGATACCACCACCTTTAACAGTGATGTAAAGGTCAAACTTTTCAGTAACTTCTAAAAGTTCTAAAGGTTGACGAACAACCATACGAGCAGTTTCACGACCGAAATATTGCTCTAAAGTACGGTTGTTAATAACGAGTTTACCTGTACCAGCTGACAAGAAAACACGTGCAGTTGCGGTCTTACGGCGACCTGTACCATAATTAGTAGCCATGTGCTGTATCCCTTAGATGTCCAAAACTTGTGGCTGTTGAGCAGCATGCGGATGCTCAGTACCAGCGTACACTTTCATTTTTTTGATCATTGCATAACCAAGAGGACCTTTTGGTAACATGCCTTTAACCGCTTTTTCAAGAACAGCTTCAGGTTTGTGCGCGATTAACTTCTCGAAGTTAGTCTCACGGATACCACCAGGGAAACCAGTATGGCGATAATATTTCTTATCAAGTGATTTTTTACCAGTCACTTGAACTTGTTCAGCATTAATCACAACGATGTAATCGCCAGTGTCAACGTGAGGAGTATAAGAAGTTTTGTGCTTACCGCGTAAACGACGAGCGATTTCAGTCGCAAGGCGACCTAAAGTTTTGCCAGAAGCATCAACAACATACCAGTCATGTTGAACTTCAGCTGGCTTAGCGCTGAGAGTTTTCATTAAACCACTACCTATTATAGTTGGTTTGGACTATGGAATCTGTCCAAACAAAAGGAGCGAGCATTCTAAACGAGTTTGTTCAAAGTCACAAGAAAAATCCAGTTTAAGCCATATAATTTAATCCATAAACTGATGAATGTCAGATATGTTAAAATCAGACAAATTCTTGTTATGTGTCTGGGGTGATTGTGCTGCCATTATATGTCACTTCTGGTGAACCGGCTGGTATTGGACCGGATATTTGTTTGAGCTTAGCTAAGCGGGTCGATCCGCGACCAGTTGTGATCTTGGGTGATCGAGACTTATTAGCGCAACGCGCCCAAAAACTTGGTGTGGATATTCAATTTATAGAATATACCGGACAGCCTGAATCATCCTCTCTGAATGAACTTTATATAGAGCATGTGCCTTTGAATGCTGCGGTAATTGATGGTCAATTAAATCCAGAAAATGCAGCTTATGTATTAGAACAACTACGTCGTTCAGCTGATTACGCAATGTCTGGTAAAAGTGTCGGAGTCGCTACGGCACCCGTGCAAAAATCGGTTATTAATGATGCTGGTATTTTGTTTAGTGGCCACACTGAATACTATCAAGAGTTTGCAGGCGTGGAACGTGTCGTTATGATGCTTGCAACCAAAACCTTGCGTGTTGCTTTAGCAACTACACATTTACCCTTAAGAGATGTAGCAGATGCAATTACCAAAGAACGGTTGCATCAGGTTATTGATATTTTACTACACGACTTAAAAACAAAATTTAAAATTACAGATCCACGTGTACTCGTGTGTGGTTTAAATCCGCATGCAGGTGAAGATGGCTATTTGGGTCGTGAAGAGATTGAGACTATTAATCCGGTACTTGAAAGTTATCGGGCGCAAGGGATTAAGATGAGTTTAAGCTTGCCGGCAGATACCTTATTTACCCCCGAACATCTTAAAAATGCAGATGCTGTACTTGCCATGTACCATGATCAAGGTTTACCTGTGTTAAAATCACAAGGGTTTGGTGAAGCCATCAATATTACATTGGGTTTGCCGTTCATTCGAACTTCGGTTGACCATGGCACTGCATTGTCTTTGGCTGGGACTGGTTTGGCAAAAAGCTCAAGTTTAAATGTCGCTGTTGATTTAGCTTTATCTTTAGCAGCGAGCTAAATTTTTCATGTTGGAAATGTTCTATGTATCAAATTAATGCCCTAAACCCGAAAGATGAAGGGCATAAAGCTCGTAAACGTTTTGGTCAAAACTTCTTACATGATCAGCGAGTCATTGCCAAAATTGTGCGCTCTGTAAGTCCGCGTACGGGTGACAATATTGTCGAGATTGGACCTGGTCTAGCTGCCTTAACCTCTCCTTTAATTGGGGAGTGTGATGCATTAACAGTGGTGGAGTTAGACCGTGACTTAGCTGCGGGTCTACCAGAACGTGTTCCACATCCTGAACGTTTGACGATTGTAGAAGCTGACGCATTAAAATATGACTTTAGTGAACTGGTAAAAGATGGTCGACCATTACGTGTAGTCGGCAACTTACCTTATAACATTTCAACCCCCTTACTTTTTCATCTCTTGGAATTTGGCAGCAAAGTTAAAGATATGCATTTTATGCTGCAAAAAGAGGTGGTTGACCGTATTACTGCTGAACCCAATACAAAAGAATATGGACGCTTGTCGGTAATGATTCAGTATTACTGCCAACCAACATTTTTATTTGAAGTACCAGCTGGTGCATTTAATCCACCACCTAAAGTAACGAGCGCTGTTTTCCGCCTTGTTCCTTATGATCAAAAGCCAATTACAGCAAAAGATGAAAAAGCTTTAGCTCGACTGGTCGCTCATGTATTTACTCAGCGCCGTAAAACATTAAGAAACAGTCTTAAGGGTATGATCGCAGAAGATGGCTTCGAAAAGGCGGGTGTTGATCCGATGGCTCGTCCAGAAACTTTAACACTTGCTCAATTTGTTGCTTTGGCCGATCAAATGGTGCCGTAAATGACTAAGCGTTTTAACTATGTTATTGGTGATGTGCAGGGGTGTTTTGAAGCTCTAAAAGCCTTGCTTAAAGAAATACGTTTTGATCCAGATCAAGACTTTTTATGGTTTGCTGGTGATTTAGTTGCACGTGGTGAAAACTCGGTAGGTGCATTGCGTTTTATTAAAAAGCTTGCTGATCGTGGGGCTGCTGCAACTGTACTTGGAAACCATGACCTGACTTTAATTGCGGGTGCTCGTGGCTTAAAAGAGATTAAAGCAAAAGATCGGACTCAAGACGTTATTGATGCGATTGATGGCGATGAGTTAATCGACTGGTTACGTAAACAGCCATTATGTTTATTGCCAAACGAGCATACGATCCTTACTCATGCTGGTATACCTTGTATTTGGGATGCACAAAAAACTGCAACGTTAGCAAAAGAGGTTGAGGCTGTACTCGCAAACGAAGATTTATCTGTATTAGATGCTTTTTTGGCAGACATGTATGGTTCAAAACCAGATTTGTGGGAAGATCACCTAACGGGTTCGGCACGTTTACGTTGTATCACCAATTATTTGACTCGCATGCGTTTAACCAATGCAGAAGGGGCTTTAGAGTTTAGTTTTAAAGATTCTTTAGATGCGCCAATGCCGGAAGGTTATTTCCCTTGGTTTGAATTCCCGAGCAAAGCGGCACAAACTCATCAGATTATTTTTGGTCATTGGGCTGCGCTCGAGGGCAGAACTATTAATAAGCAGATTCAAAATATCGATGGTGGCTGTGTTTGGGGCAGAAAGTTAATGGCTTATCGACTTGAAGATAAAGAAATATTTTCTGTTGAAAATCCTGTGCAAATATAAGAAAAGTAATTCTTATCCCAAGTTCCCAATAAAAAAGCCGCTTATGCGGCTTTTTTATTGGGAACTATTATTCTACTCGAATCCAGATTTGATTACGTCCCAAAGCTGAAACTCCGAGATAACCACGCATATGTAAACGTTTGCCCGTTGAACTAAGCTTTGCCTTAAGACCGTAAACTTTGCCAGTATTCGGATCTAAAATTTTACCGCCCGTATAGTTCAGTCCATCTGTCTGTTTTAAACCAGTTGCGATATCCAGACCTAAAATCGGTTTATTGGTATATGGCGCAGGGCAATTATCACAAATTTCTTTAGGCGTATAACCTGGGCGTGGCGTAAGTTTGACAATCTTCCCAGCATATGTCCCGTTCGCTTCTTTTCGTATTTCTACCTGTGCTTTGGGAGCACCTGTCTTATCATCAATTGTTTGCCAGAGACCTGTAATATCTGCCGCAAAGGTAGCAGTATTCATCCCCAATAAGAGCAAGGCTCCAATAAAAATTTTCCCCATAATTAAAAATCCTTTTAACTTTGAAAGGTCATCTTATTTGGAATTGATAGACCGTTCAATGTTTATTTAATCAACTTCTTAATTATGGAGTTCCAAAAGACAACATTAATGTTGGTAACCAAATTGCAGTAAATACACCATTCAATGCCATACCAAATGCAGCGTAACGACCTGCAACAGGTCCACGTTGCCAAGCTTGAGCTGTTCCGATCGCATGTGCAGCTAAGCCTAATGCTAAACCGGATGCTCTCTCATCATGAATATGTTTAAGTAAAAATGGTGAAAAAGCTGCTCCAATAACCCCAGATAAAATAACAATAAGGGTCACCAGTGTTTCAGGAGCATGCAATAAAGTTGCGATATTTAAGGCGATAGGGGTAGTTACTGCACGGGTCGCAAATGCAAGAATGGTAGGTTCCGACATATGTAACAAGTATGCCAGCCCCATAGGTAGGGCAACGGCGCTAATACTTGCAAAAAGTAAAATACCAATGACCGATTTAATTGGAAGATCATCATAGCGCATCGCAGCTAAAGGAATGGCTAAGGCTACGGTGACATAACCTAATAGATGACCAAATAAGTCATTCACATAAAGGCGATACTGCTCATATGGCACATGTAGAATTGAAAGTAAGCCAATTACAATGAACATACCGAAGACTAAAAGAGGAACTTGCGGAAAACGTCGGTTTAAAGGCTTTGCACAAAGATAACCAATTAATGTGATCAAAAATCCATAGAAAATCGTAAACATTTTATTCCCCTTATAACCAACGTTTTGCCATTTTTGCATAGACCCACAAAGGTATAAGGGTGCTGACCACTAAAACGAAAAGAAATAATGGAATTTCCTTCCCCATATGTACCAACATAATTAATGAGCCTGCACAGATGGGTAAAAAAGCGAAACCACTTTCTTTCATGATTTTATTATTGGTATCAACTATTCGAAGTGGAATTTTTTTAAACTTTCGCCAAATCAGTAAAATAATAAGTAAGCTGATTAAACCGACCAGATTACCTAATTCTGGATGACCAAAAGTACGCATGACGACAACAGAGCCTTCACGAAAACCAATAATGAGCAGTAGTGTGATTATCCATGCTGTCCAGTCTATACTTTTGATCTTATCCATATTTTTTATCTCTAAAAGTTTACTTATCAAGTTTTAACTGATCTCGCCCTTGATTTCAAATTCTTCCAAGGGGCGTTTAAATTGACTCGCGTGTTCTCCCAATATCTCATCTAAGGGGAGTTTTGCTTGGCGAATCAGTTTTTCTAGCTTATGTGGTGCAATCTTCACATCAATATGTAATAAGCCAGCATCATCATAATGTTCAGACTCAATCACATTTAAGGCATAAAGCTGAGTGCGCAATTTGCCATAAGCTGGTTTAAGCACGAGTGAAAACTTTTGAATTTGCCCCATTAAGCATTCTTGTACTGCTTTTTGAAGTAAATCTAGGCCTTGGCCAGAATGAGCCGAAACATAAACTCGATCTGGGACGTGTGGCTCAGCATAAATAATTTTGGCTTCTTCACCACTTAGATCGATTTTGTTATATACCCGAAGTACGGGAGCATCAGCACCAATTTCTTTTAATACACCTTCAACTGCTTCAATTTGGTCGAGCATGTCATGGCTATTACTATCAATAACATGCAGTAAAAGGGTAGCTTCAAGTGTTTCTTCAAGTGTTGCTTTGAATGATTCAACCAAATCATGCTGTAAGTTTCGTACAAAGCCTACTGTATCTGCTAGCACAACAGTGCCGATACCATCCCAGTCTAAACGGCGTAAGGTTGGATCGAGGGTTGCAAACAGTTGATCTGCTGCGTAGACATCACTATTTGCTAAAATATTAAATAAAGTCGATTTGCCCGCGTTGGTATAACCTACTAATGAAACCGTTGGAATAGCTGCTTTTTGTCTTGCAGCACGCCCTTGCATACGAGTCTGATGTACTTTGTCTAATTTATCTTTTAATTGGGTAATACGAACACGAATGAGACGGCGATCTGTCTCTAATTGTGTTTCACCGGGACCACGTAATCCGATACCACCTTTTTGCTGTTCAAAGTCGGCAGACCAACCACGAATAAGACGAGTAGATAAATGTTTAAGCTGAGCAAGTTCGACCTGTAACTTACCCTCATGCGTGCGGGCACGCAGCGCAAAAATATCTAAAATTAAGCCTGTACGGTCTATAACTCGGCATTTTAATATTCTTTCTAAATTTCGTTCTTGAGCAGGGGATAATGCATGGTCAAAAATAACTAGGCTCGCTTCTAGTTCCTGCACTTGCTCTGCAATTTCTTCGACTTTTCCTGAACCAATAAAAAATTTAGGGTTAGGCTTATTACGCTGAACCTTAATATGTTCAAGGATATCTGCACCCGCAGACTGTGCAAGTAGAGCAAACTCTTCGGCATCCAGATCATCTAATAATTGTACAGAAACACTCACTAAAATTGTGCGTTCACCGCCTTGATGCCGATCAACATATTCCACGTGGCTATAAATCCTGAAAATGGGAAAACTTTATTCTAGAGGAAACTTAAGCAAAAGGGGAAAGCGTTTGTTCTTATCCTTTAGATTAGTGATATGAAGTCAATATAATGTTCAGATTTATTTTATTTGCCGTGTTCTAACGTCAATGCAAGTTTATTCTGAAACGTATAGAATGACTTGAGATGGGTATAACAAAGATTAATCGTTAGTGAAATTTTATGGCTCAAACGCAAAGTATAGTTAATTCAACGTTAAAGAAGTTATCAAAAATAGGTTTATACGGAAAAAAGGTCACTTCTGCCACGGCCGCAATTAGTGAAGGTTTTTATCTAGTTTATCGACATGGGCTTTATAAAGATCCTAATAATCCTGTTAATACACGTTATGTCCAATATTTTTGCCGCCGTTTATGTCAGGTTTTCAATTTAGATATAGAAGTACATGGCACAATTCCGAGAGAACCAGCTTTATGGGTAAGTAACCATATTTCTTGGTTAGATGTTGCGGTTTTAGGTTCAGGTGCGCGAGTTTTCTTTCTTGCTAAAGCTGAAATTGAAAATTGGCCTATTCTCGGAAACTTAGCCAAAAGTGGTGGAACTTTATTTATTAAACGTGGATCTGGCGATTCCGTCAGAATTCGTGAGCAAATTACTGAATTTTTAAAACAGAATATTCCAGTATTATTTTTCCCTGAAGCGACGACTACAGATGGGCACTCTGTTAAAAAAGTTCATGGACGATTACTGGGTGCAGCGATTGAAGCACAACGTCCGGTACAAGTATGTTTGATTTGCTATGTAAACCGCGATGGAGAGCTAGATAAAGTTGCGCCATTTATTGGTGACATGACTTTTGCCGAACATATTCAACGTGTACTTGAAATGCCGAAGGTAACCGCTCATTTGTTAACTTTGCCTCCAATTTCAGTGGAAGGACATGATGTCAAAAGTCTAACGCGTGAAGTTCAAGAAAAAATGGTAGAAGGTTTGGCCCAACTACATCAAAAAGTACTTAAGCCAAAAAATTAATTACATAAATCCTTCGATTGGCAGCCATGAAAGAAACTTCATGCTTGCTTTTTGCCACCACTTCATCTCTGGTTCCTGTCTATAAATTACAGGACCATTTGGAGTTTCTTGCTGCCAATAAATACGGTTGTTAGCATCGAGCTTTAACTTATATGCATACTTATTTAAATTTTCATCCATCGTATGGTGAATGGTTTTAGCTAATGCGGGGCTATCTAAAATTACACCAATTTCAGTATTTAAATAAGCTGAGCGTGGATCAAAGTTAAATGAACCAATAAAAACTTGTTCATCCAATGCCATAAGTTTGGTATGCAAACTTGAACGGCTTAATCCTTTCATATTTACTTTAGCTTTAGTGGCAAGCTCATCCGTATTTTTATTTAAATCTCTTTTATCGGGTGTCGGTAAAAACTCATAAAGTTGTACGCCGTTTTTAAGCAGCTCTTTACGGTATTTTCCATAAAAGGCATGTACGACAGCGACGTCATTCGCTTTAAAAGAGTTCGTTAAAACTCGAACCTCAACACCGTCTTTAGCAAGCGTACTTAAAATCTTAGCACCTTGTTTTTCAGGAATAAAATAGGCTGAGATTAAGTCAACGTTACTTTCTGGCTTTTCCAGGTGATTAATTAACTGAAAATTTAAGTGCTCTTCTTTTTTAGCTTTTGATTTGATTTTATCAGGTGAGTCTTTAACGACTTCCGCTTTTACCCAATCAAATCGAATATTGTGATTTAACCATTGATCAAATGCATGAGATTTTGAGGTTAAATTTAGAAAGTTTTGAACCGTAGCTTGCTGGTAATGCGCTTCAAGTTGTTCTTTTAAGCCTTCATAGCGTAAACGGTGCTGCTCAGGACTTACGATACTTTGAACTGAATATGCATATTCATGATTCCAGTAGTCATCGAACGAATTGACGATATCATCAACAGCAGCGCCGACTAACATTACATCGACATCAGAAAATTGATAGCTATCGCTGACATTGTAATATTGATTGGTCATGTTGCGCCCGCCAATAAGGGCAACTTCATTGTCGGCAATAAAACTTTTATTGTGCATACGACGATTGATACGTTTTAAATCCAGCACCATATCCATTGCACGGTATTTGCGGAAACGGTATGGATTAAAAAGTTTAACTTCAATATTTTTATGCTGAGAAAGGGCCAGTAAAATCCCTTCCATTTTTTTTGCATTATTATCATCAATAAGAAGTCGGACTTTTACACCTCGATCAGCTGCACGAATAATTGCGTGCAAGGCTAAAGCTCCAACTTTGTCATTGTCCCAAATGTAATATTGTAAATCTAAAGTCTTTTCAGCTTTATCAATTAATCTGAGTCGGGCTGCTAGAGCCTCCAACGGATCATTTAAAACATGGAAACCCGTTAACTTAGGATTCTGCTGACGTAAAGGTGTAATAATTTTGGCAAGTGAAGTCTCAGAGGTATCAATATCTTTTGCATATTGTACTGGCTCAACACCATGCTTTGGCAGAGTGCTACATCCTGTCAAACCCACAGCGAAACTTGAACATAGGACTATAGAGGCTTTTATCAAAAAGCCTTTAGCTTGTTGATTCGTTTGAAGCTGTTTGGAAGGAAAGGATTGTGCCATAATCAGTACATACGATAAGGTGAGCTAGAGTATAATTCGTGCATATTGAAAGATAAATATTGAATTTGATTACTAGCAATCAATACAAGATAAGTCGAGAGTCGTAATGTGGAATCCAAATTCAATCATTTTTTGTTTTTATTTTATTTTTTCAATACTTGCTTTATGGGGAATTTCTGAGGCTTGGATTCATCAATCGCGAACCGAGACGATTCATCCATTTAAAGCTTTTGTGCATCTACTCGCATTTTATCTCTCTTATCTACTTATCCCTCTCTGGTTTTTTAATTTATACGCCGCTTGGATTGGTTACTACTCAATTCATCAAGGCATTTTCATCTTTTTCTTGAGTGGTGTGCTAATTTACGCCCGATTTATCGAGCCTCATCTAGTCCGTGTCGATACTCATCAATATCGCTTAAACCCAGACCGTAGTTTTGATAAGCCAGTAAAAGTAGCACTAATTGCAGATTTACATATTGGTTTATTTTCAGGACATGAACGTCAGCTCAAAACTATAGTTAGAAAATTAAATGAGCAGCAACCTGATTTAGTTGTAGTCGCGGGTGATTGGACATATGAACCTGAAGATAGATTAATTGAAGAGTTAAGTGTTTTAAAAGAAATTCAGGCGCCTGTATATTCGGTTCCAGGAAATCATGATGAGCAATATCCTGGACCGCCGATTCAACAACTATTAAAAGATGCACTGTTTTATAATGAAGTAATTGATATCGAAGGAAAGATTGTTGATTTTGAGGAATTTCGTTTGATTGGTATTGGTGATCTCTGGGCAGGAAAAACCGATATGCGTTCTATGCCAGATTTACCGCAAGACAAGCCTTGGTTAATTTTGTCTCATAATCCAGATACCGTTGATATGGTACCTAAATTACCGAGTCGACCATTAATGTTATCTGGGCATACTCATGGAGGGCAGGTGGAGCTTCCATGGGTGACTAATTATATTATGAAAAAAGTATCAATTTTAGGTCATAAGCGTGGATTTTACTCTCACGAGCATGCGGATGTCTTTGTAACCGTAGGCACAGGAATGGTTGGAATCCCTTTACGGTTTAGAGTACCGCCAACCATTGATATTATTGAGCTAGTTTAAAATAAAAAAGCCAATCACAAAGGATTGGCTTTTTTTATGAACTAAATTTACTTATGGAATAACGACAATGGCAACACGTCGGTTAATTGCACGATTTTCATTGGTTGTATTTGGCACATAAGGCTGTGTTGAACCACGACCAATCACATAAATATTTTCTTTTTTAAATCCACGAGCTAAGAAAAGGTTTGCCACACTTTGTGCGCGCTCTTCAGATAGCTTTTGGTTATAAGTAGCATCACCAACATCATCAGTGTGACCCACAATTTTCAATTTATTGAGGTCATATTTATTGAGTTGACTAGCTAGACGCACTAATTCAGCTTCATGACTTTGTTTTAACTCTGCATTATTAAAGTCAAATAACAAACGTTCTGGTAAACCTAAAGTCCATCCCTCATCAGTAAGAACAAAACCTTCTTTTTTGAGCAATTTTACTTGACGATATTTTAATGGACCAAAACTCAGGCACCCTGCAAGAGTAATGCATATCAATGCAATAAAGGAGAGTTTTAAATATCTTGTATTCATAGATTAGCCTAAATTTAATTTTCAGGTTTATAGATAAACCAGTGTTCATCCGAATTTTTAGCTTTATACATTGCTTGATCTGCTTGCATAATGAAATCTTCGGGGCTAGATGCATATTGTGATAAAGCAATACCTACACTAAAACTGAAGTAAATCGTTTGACCATTCAGATGCAAAGGTTCCTTACAGCTTTCGAGTAAATTTTCAGCAATAGATATTAAATGATCAGCATGACTAATGGAATGCAAAATGACAGCAAATTCATCGCCACCTAACCGCGCAATAAAATCTTGATGACGTAAACGAGTTTGCAGGCGATTCGCCATTTCCTTTAAAACTTCATCTCCTGCTAAATGACCAAATTGGTCATTAATCGATTTGAAGTTATTGTTATCTATAAATAATAAGGCAGACTTATTATCGAAACCTTTATCCTCAAACATGTCTAAAAGGATTTGGTAAAAATAATGTCTATTAGGCAATAAGGTGAGTTGGTCGTGATGAGCCTGAAAGGATAATTTGCGATTTTCCTTTTGTAACTGATTGTCCCATATCTGAATTTCTTCAAGTAACTCGTTAAAAACGGTATTCAAATCTTGAAATTCTTTAATTCGATTATAAGGAAAACGAAGATTATAAGCTTTTTGTTCACTTACAATTTGAGCAATATTAGTAAGCGGATAAATAGCCTGCATAATTTGACGATACGTTAAGTTTACTGACCACCACAAAGCACAAACAATAAATAACATTGCAATCGCAAGCCCCACCATAATCATTTTGAGGAACTGCAATATTTTTTCAGAACTACCAAAAAGTGTAAGTTCACCTACATTTTGTTCATGATGATAAATTTTAAGATGAACAGGCTCATTTAAAAATAAGTGATCAAACCAACCTTCCAAAATTGAAGTCTGACTTGATAATTTAAAACTTTGGGCAATTAAATGATGTTCTGAATCATAAATATGAATAGTACGAATTGAATGGTCATTCGTATATTCATTCAAAATTTGCTCAATCGTAATTTTGTCATTAAATACAACTGCGGGCTGAATACGCTCTAGTAGCGTATGGCTAAGCAATTGCAAATTTTGTTTGGCGTAAGTTTCCATTGTAAAAACAGAAATCGATACAAACGTAAAAGAGCAGATAAAAAAAGTAATTGCAAAAATAGTAAATTGAGATTTTCTAAATAATGCATGCAATGAAGTGGACTGATACAACTTTGATATCATTATCCTTACTCCGCATTCTTAGCCAAGAGCAATACTCTCGGATCAATATGAACTTTGGAGTGACTTAAAGCATCTAAGTTAACTTTAAAAGTAGTGTAATTATTTTGAGTATATAAACAAAAGATACTTCCTATTTCGCAATCTGAATTATTAATGCTTAGAGACAGTAAAGAACGATAAGGATAGCTCTGAATAAGGCTTTGCTGTTGTTGTGGAGAGGTCGTAGAAAAATAGACAGCCTGACAATGGGACCGGGCAAAATCTTTCGCGTTTACAGTTTGAACACGATAATTATAAGACATTTGCTGGATATATGATTGAAAGGTAGATGTAATAGAGGGGTTATCAATCACACAAAGAGTAGGAGTATTTACATTCTCCCACTTACTGTAGCTTAAAATAGATAAAGTAAGCACATAGAAGTTATGTTTTGAATTGGCATAACAAGGCCCACTCGTAGCAAACACTACAAGTATGCAAACAAATACTTTTTTAGCGAACTGCCACATGGTGAGTTAATGCCAAACTATTGCACGAATAATCTATTCTACATGAAGTTGATAACTTAAAAAAAGTTTAATATCTCATCTAAAATTGACTAAAAAGCCTAAAAAGTAT
>NZ_LRPE01000019.1 GCF_001605885.1 Acinetobacter lactucae
GGGGGTGTTTGTAATAATGAGCTGGCGATGACTTACTCTCACATGGGTAACCCCACACTACCATCAGCGCTAAGAGGTTTCACTTCTGAGTTCGGGAAGGGATCAGGTGGTTCACTCTTGCTATGGTCGCCAGCACAACTGGTATGGATACTTGCTTCGTTTTATTCACATTGTGATACGTTGCGTTTTCCAAATCTTGACAGACGGGCTGATTGAATCTGATTTTGTTCATTTTAGCTAGTAGTATAACTAAATCAAGTTGCTTTGCATGTTTATGAATCGATTGATGCTTCATATACAACTGCTTGGGTGTTGTATAGTCAAGCCTCACGAGCAATTAGTATTGGTCAGCTTCACATATCACTATGCTTCCACATCCAACCTATCAACGTCCTAGTCTCGAACGGCTCTTTAGAGGAATAAATTCCTAGGGAAATCTTATCTTGAGGTAGGCTTCCCGCTTAGATGCTTTCAGCGGTTATCCCTTCCGAACATAGCTACCCGGCGATGCGACTGGCGTCACAACCGGTACACCAGAGGTTCGTCCACTCTGGTCCTCTCGTACTAGGAGCAGATCCTCTCAAATTTCCAGCGCCCACGGTAGATAGGGACCGAACTGTCTCACGACGTTCTAAACCCAGCTCGCGTACCTCTTTAAATGGCGAACAGCCATACCCTTGGGACCTGCTTCAGCCCCAGGATGAGATGAGCCGACATCGAGGTGCCAAACACCGCCGTCGATATGAACTCTTGGGCGGTATCAGCCTGTTATCCCCAGAGTACCTTTTATCCGTTGAGCGATGGCCCTTCCATACAGAACCACCGGATCACTAAGACCTACTTTCGTACCTGCTCGACTTGTGGGTCTCGCAGTTAAGCGCGCTTTTGCCTTTATACTCTACGCGTGATTTCCGACCACGCTGAGCGCACCTTCGTACTCCTCCGTTACTCTTTAGGAGGAGACCGCCCCAGTCAAACTACCCACCAGACACGGTCCTCGTCCCGGATAACGGGACAGAGTTAGAACCTCAACATTACCAGGGTGGTATTTCAAGGACGGCTCCATTGGAACTAGCGTTCCAACTTCAAAGCCTCCCACCTATCCTACACAAGTAAGGTCAAAGTTCAGTGTCAAGCTGCAGTAAAGGTTCACGGGGTCTTTCCGTCTAGCCGCGGGTACACTGCATCTTCACAGCGATTTCGATTTCACTGAGCCTCTGCTGGAGACAGCGCCGCCATCATTATGCCATTCGTGCAGGTCGGAACTTACCCGACAAGGAATTTCGCTACCTTAGGACCGTTATAGTTACGGCCGCCGTTTACTGGGGCTTCGATCAAGAGCTTCGCTTACGCTAACCCCATCAATTAACCTTCCAGCACCGGGCAGGCATCACACCCTATACGTCCACTTTCGTGTTTGCAGAGTGCTATGTTTTTAATAAACAGTTGCAGCGGCCTGGTTTCTGCGGCTGTCGTCAGCTCAGGAAGCAAGTTCCATCACCAACAACAGCGTACCTTCTCCCGAAGTTACGGTACCATTTTGCCTAGTTCCTTCAGCAGAGTTCTCTCAAGCGCCTTGGTCTACTCGACCTGACCACCTGTGTCGGTTTCGGGTACGATTCCTGTGTAACTGAAGCTTAGAGACTTTTCCTGGAAGCATGGTATCAGCCACTTCACTGTACAAGTACAGCTTGCTATCGGATCTCAGTATAGAGTACCCCGGATTTGCCTAAGATACATACCTACATCCTTCCACCTGGACAACCAACGCCAGGCTGACTTAACCTTCTCCGTCCTCTCATCGCATTACACAGAAGTATTGGAATATTAACCAATTTCCCATCGACTACGCCTTTCGGCCTCGCCTTAGGGGTCGACTCACCCAGCCCCGATTAACGTTGGACTGGAACCCTTGGTCTTTCGGCGAACGGGTTTTTCACCCGTTTTGTCGTTACTCACGTCAGCATTCGCACTTCTGATACCTCCAGCATACTTCTCAATACACCTTCATCGGCTTACAGAACGCTCCCCTACCACTTGACTAATGTCAAATCCGCAGCTTCGGCACATAGTTTTAGCCCCGTTACATCTTCCGCGCAGGCCGACTCGACTAGTGAGCTATTACGCTTTCTTTAAAGGGTGGCTGCTTCTAAGCCAACCTCCTAGCTGTCTATGCCTTCCCACATCGTTTCCCACTTAACTATGATTTTGGGGCCTTAGCTGGCGGTCTGGATTGTTTTCCTCTTGACTACGGACGTTAGCACCCGCAGTCTGTCTCCCGGATAGTACTCATAGGTATTCGGAGTTTGCATCGGTTTGGTAAGTCGGGATGACCCCCTAGCCGAAACAGTGCTCTACCCCCTATGGTATTCGTCCGAGGCGCTACCTAAATAGCTTTCGGGGAGAACCAGCTATCACCAGGCTTGATTAGCCTTTCACCCCTATCCACAAGTCATCCCCTGGCTTTTCAACGACAGTGGGTTCGGTCCTCCAGTTAGTGTTACCCAACCTTCAACCTGCTCATGGATAGATCGCCTGGTTTCGGGTCTATACCCAGCAACTAAACGCCCTATTAAGACTCGGTTTCCCTACGGCTCCCCTATACGGTTAACCTCGCTACTGAATATAAGTCGCTGACCCATTATACAAAAGGTACGCAGTCACCGAACAAGTCGGCTCCCACTGCTTGTATGCATGCGGTTTCAGGATCTATTTCACTCCCCTCACAGGGGTTCTTTTCGCCTTTCCCTCACGGTACTGGTTCACTATCGGTCAGTCAGGAGTATTTAGCCTTGGAGGATGGTCCCCCCATATTCAGACAAGGTTTCACGTGCCTCGCCCTACTCGTCATCATTATGTGTGCCCTTTCGTGTACGGGAATATCACCCTCTACGTTCGCACTTCCCAGAGCGTTCCACTAAAACACACATAACTTAATGGGCTGATCCCCGTTCGCTCGCCGCTACTGAGGGAATCTCAATTGATTTCTTTTCCTAAGGGTACTGAGATGTTTCACTTCCCCTCGTTCGCCTTGCAACACTATGTATTCATGTTGCAATACCTACCTTAAAGTAGGTGGGTTCCCCCATTCAGAAATCTCCGGATCAAAGGATATTTGCCGCCTCCCCGGAGCTTTTCGCAGGCTATCACGTCTTTCATCGCCTCTGACTGCCAAGGCATCCACCACATGCACTTAATTACTTGACTATACAACCCCAAACAGTCGTTACACCTACAAGTGGGTGTATCAACAGAACAAATGATTGCTCATTCATCCATACAGTTCGAAGTACTGTGTATCTAAACACTGTACAGCTTCAATCTAAATTCATATACCAAAACGCTTGATTCAGTTAATTTGCTAGTTCTCAATTCATCTAGATTAATTGCTTAATCTAAACTCTTGAGTGAACAATTTATTTCAGACTCAATTTTGCCAATCTGTTAATGAATAAACATGCCTTCGTCAGGTCATGCTTAATACCGTGATACTTAAATCACAGAAGTTAATAAACCAAGATCCTAAAATCTCTATTTACTAATTTCTGTAATCCGAACTTCTCTTAAGTTCTGGTGGAGACTAGGAGAGTCGAACTCCTGACCTCCTGCGTGCAAAGCAGGCGCTCTACCAACTAAGCTAAGTCCCCAGCTTACATCATCAGTCATGTATCTTTTATCTATAACTTTAACCAGTCAAAGTCATGGTGGGTCTGACAAGACTTGAACTTGTGACCCCACGCTTATCAAGCGTGTGCTCTAACCAACTGAGCTACAGACCCTCAGATACATCTATGAAGAACAACTTGTTGTGGATTCTTACCAATCGTCAATCTTTCGTTAAGGAGGTGATCCAGCCGCAGGTTCCCCTACGGCTACCTTGTTACGACTTCACCCCAGTCATCGGCCACACCGTGGTAACCGCCCTCTTTGCAGTTAGGCTAGCTACTTCTGGTGCAACAAACTCCCATGGTGTGACGGGCGGTGTGTACAAGGCCCGGGAACGTATTCACCGCGGCATTCTGATCCGCGATTACTAGCGATTCCGACTTCATGGAGTCGAGTTGCAGACTCCAATCCGGACTACGATCGGCTTTTTGAGATTAGCATCCTATCGCTAGGTAGCAACCCTTTGTACCGACCATTGTAGCACGTGTGTAGCCCTGGCCGTAAGGGCCATGATGACTTGACGTCGTCCCCGCCTTCCTCCAGTTTGTCACTGGCAGTATCCTTAAAGTTCCCGACATTACTCGCTGGCAAATAAGGAAAAGGGTTGCGCTCGTTGCGGGACTTAACCCAACATCTCACGACACGAGCTGACGACAGCCATGCAGCACCTGTATGTAAGTTCCCGAAGGCACCAATCCATCTCTGGAAAGTTCTTACTATGTCAAGGCCAGGTAAGGTTCTTCGCGTTGCATCGAATTAAACCACATGCTCCACCGCTTGTGCGGGCCCCCGTCAATTCATTTGAGTTTTAGTCTTGCGACCGTACTCCCCAGGCGGTCTACTTATCGCGTTAGCTGCGCCACTAAAGCCTCAAAGGCCCCAACGGCTAGTAGACATCGTTTACGGCATGGACTACCAGGGTATCTAATCCTGTTTGCTCCCCATGCTTTCGCACCTCAGCGTCAGTGTTAGGCCAGATGGCTGCCTTCGCCATCGGTATTCCTCCAGATCTCTACGCATTTCACCGCTACACCTGGAATTCTACCATCCTCTCCCACACTCTAGCTAACCAGTATCGAATGCAATTCCCAAGTTAAGCTCGGGGATTTCACATTTGACTTAATTAGCCGCCTACGCGCGCTTTACGCCCAGTAAATCCGATTAACGCTTGCACCCTCTGTATTACCGCGGCTGCTGGCACAGAGTTAGCCGGTGCTTATTCTGCGAGTAACGTCCACTATCTCTAGGTATTATCTAAAGTAGCCTCCTCCTCGCTTAAAGTGCTTTACAACCATAAGGCCTTCTTCACACACGCGGCATGGCTGGATCAGGCTTGCGCCCATTGTCCAATATTCCCCACTGCTGCCTCCCGTAGGAGTCTGGGCCGTGTCTCAGTCCCAGTGTGGCGGATCATCCTCTCAGACCCGCTACAGATCGTCGCCTTGGTAGGCCTTTACCCCACCAACTAGCTAATCCGACTTAGGCTCATCTATTAGCGCAAGGTCCGAAGATCCCCTGCTTTCTCCCGTAGGACGTATGCGGTATTAGCATTCCTTTCGAAATGTTGTCCCCCACTAATAGGCAGATTCCTAAGCATTACTCACCCGTCCGCCGCTAGGTGATAGTGCAAGCACCATCACCCCGCTCGACTTGCATGTGTTAAGCCTGCCGCCAGCGTTCAATCTGAGCCATGATCAAACTCTTCAGTTAAAATCATTTTGCACCTTATTAAAGACAAGGTGCCAATTCTGGCTCATCAATTACTGACTTAAATTTCGCTCAAATAAACTTCGAGTAATTTAAACCAATCAATCAATGAAAATTATTTCGATTAATCAATCAGTAAAAATCCACACAAGTTGTTCTTCAATTCTCTTAATGAT
>NZ_LRPE01000020.1 GCF_001605885.1 Acinetobacter lactucae
ATATAAAACAATATCTTGATCTAAATTTATAAGTTATATTTAATTTAATTTTGTTCACAATTTAAGCTTATACACTTTTTATCCTTGATAAGAATGATAATTATTTGCAATTATATTTATAGATTTCTTTATAATATAAATTGGAGTATCCACATGCGTTCTACCATCGTGGTCACAGGTGCTGCAAGAGGGATAGGAGCGGCTATCGCCAAGCAACTGCTAGATAAGGGCTATCATGTTATTGGTATTGACCTACAAGAAAATCCTAAACAATGGGATATCAGCAAAAAAATCACGCCAGATCAATCTCCACAATGGCAAGGCATCTCACAAGACATTACTCATCAACAAGAAACACAAGACTTAATTTCAGAGCTTTTAAAAAAATACGAAATCACTGGGTTAGTAAATGCAGCAGGAGTATTAATTATGAGCTCCATGCTTGAAGCAAAAACAGAAGATTGGGAAACACTTTTTGCTGTAAATGTTATGGCGCCTATCGCGATCAGCCAACAAGTTGCTAAACATTTTTGTACAAAAAGGCGGGGTAGTATTGTCACTATTAGTTCAAATAGTGCACGCATGCCGCGTATACAACTTGGTATGTATGCCACCACTAAGGCTGCACTGAGTCATTTTTGCCGCAATCTAGCGCTTGAAATTGCACCTTATCAAGTTAGGCTAAATATTGTTTCACCAGGATCTACTCTCACTCAAATGCAGCAACAACTCTGGACTGATAATACACCTCCACCTGCAGTAATTGATGGTGATTTGAGTCAGTACCGAACAGGTATTCCTTTAAGAAAACTCGCGCAACCAGATGATATTGCCAATACCGTGAGTTTTTTACTTTCGGATCAAGCCGCCCAACTTACGATGCAAGAAATAGTGGTAGATGGGGGAGCTACACTTGGGGTTTAAAGATTACTTCAGAACTACAAAACCCTGAAATTAAATAAAAATATTTTTAGAGATAGAAAAGGAAAATACTAATGAGTATTCCAAAGATTGCAAGTTACAGTATGCCCCAAGCCCATGAATTTACTACCAACAAAACAAATTGGCCATTGCACACCAATCGAGCTGTTTTATTGGTTCATGATATGCAGCAATATTTTTTAGATTTCTATGACTTAACTCAGGAACCTATTCCAGAACTAATTAAAAACACCAAAGCATTAATTGATGCCGCTCATCAGTCTAATATTCCCGTTGTTTATACAGCACAACCGGGCAATCAATCACCTGAACATCGACAGTTATTAACTGATTTTTGGGGACCGGGTTTAAAGAACGAGCCGAGCTTTACGCAGATTTTTCCAAAAATTTCACCTCAAAAAAATGATACGGTTCTTACCAAGTGGAGATATAGTGTTTTTAAATTTTCACCTCTCGAACAACTCATGCGGGAATCTGGTCGCGATCAACTGATTATCTGTGGGGTATATGCACATATTGGTTGTCTTATGAGTGCTGCTGAAGCTTTTATGCTAAACATCCAACCATTCTTATGTGGTGATGCACTAGCTGACTTTAGCCGAGAAGAGCACGATATGGCGTTAAAATATGCTAGTACACGATGCGCTCAAGTCATGACAACACAACAAGTGATTCATGCCTGGATGCAAGAACAAGATGCACTATCCTTAGCATAATAGTGATTTAACTTATTCTACTTAAAATATAAAAAGCAGATCATCGATCTGCTTTTTATATGTGTGGAAATGGATACTTATAATAGAGAATGAAGGTAACTCATCATGATTTAATCAATAATATATAATGGTTATCATTATGTTTTTGATAATTACTTAATATTGAATATTAAAACTTATATGTATATGATACATCGCTAAACACAAATGATAATATTTATCATATGTTAATTATTATATATAATGAGGTCGAAAAATGACTTAATGAAGAGGGTCGCAATATGGTTCAGCTCAAGAATGCTTTTATTCGCCAAGCGCATACATTCAAATCATTTTCATAATTTTCAAGTAAGTATAGACAAAATAATTTTAAAAAATTTCTATACTTTTCAACATTAAGGCTAATTAATCATGACGGCAACTTCAAAATCATTATTAAATGGACTACCAATAAAAAAATCGAGAATTCAGGTTTTTGAAATTTTAAATCAAAATCCCCAAGGCTTAAGCGCGGTGAGTATTTATGCCCAAATTAAAAATGAACATAAAATAACCCTCGGAACGATTTATCGAATCTTATCGGAATTTGAAAACCGTAAACTCATCAAAAGAGTGTTCCTTGGGAAGAGTAAAAGTATTTATAAGCTTAGAAAAGACAAGATGAGTTGTAACCTAATTTCGCTCAAAACCTCTGAAGCATTTAACTTTGAAAACGAGAAAGTTAAAGAATTACTTCATGAGGTTACGGATATTATCTTTGCAAATACCGGAGTCGATATCAGTAGTGTTGAGCTCAATCTATATACCGAATAAAAATCTTTTAAACTGCCATAAAAAATAAAGGACAGCCTCATACTGTCCTTTATTTTTATTAAATGAGTTATTTGATCACTTTAATTCGGGTCGTAGCTGGAATAGTTAAAGGTGAATTGTTAGCAACATAAGTTTCAAGGGCATCAATATCTTGACCACCACCGACACGGTTTTGGCCTTCTTTTAATACGGTGAAGTTGTCACCACCATCTGCCAAGAAGCTATTTACCGTCACGCGGTATACTTTAGTGTCAACCAAGGGTGAACCAGCAACCATGATGTTACTTGCTCGCGGTGAAACAGAAGTATTTGCCGCATATTGGTAACTCAACTCTTTAGACGGCTGTAAAATTCTAGGTGAATTTGCATTTGCACCAGACCATTGCTGTTCCAGTACATCTCTAATCTGTTTACCAGTTAAGCTCAAAGTCACAATTGAATTACCGAAAGGTTGAACTGCAAAAACATCTCCAAATGTAATCTGGTTACTACTATTAATGAGTAGATCCGCACGTACGCCACCTGGGTTCATTAAGGTAAAGTCAGAGCCTTGGTTACTTGCTTTTAAGGCAGCTGCTTGCTGAGCATCGGCAATCATAATACCGAGCGGGCTTTCACCACTTTCAACTTGAGTACGACTGATCACTGCTGTTGCAGTTCCAACCACACGACTTGAAATGGTAGTCACAGCTTGGCGGTACTTATCTAAAATTGCTTCAATGCTTGGGGTTTTACTAAACTTTTGATAAAGATCTGTAAGACTTACAGTAGTTGTACCAGATGTATAGGCCTCACTTTGTACAGGAACTTGTTTAGCATCTTTTTTAATTACATCACCAGTTTTACCATCAAGTTCAACCTTGATGTCAGTAATGAGCGTTCCATATTGTCCAGCTGAAGTAAGTAAGAAAGGTTTAGCTGGATTTTTTGTTGCATAGTCACAAATATAAGACTGGTGTGTGTGGCCTGAAACAACAATATCAACTGCTGGATTAAGCTTATCTAAAACACCCAAAATCGGACCACTTAAACCATCACATGTTTTTTGATTGAGCTTCGTACTTGGCGCGGCACCTTCATGCACAACGACTACAATGGCTTCAATTCCTTGTTTTTTTAATTCAGGAATCAACGCATTTACCGTATCTGCTTCATCACGAAATTCAACGTCTTTAATACCTGCCGCAGAAACAATACTTGGCGTCGCTTTAAGGGTTAAACCAATAAATGCGACTGGAATTCCACCATAAGTTTTGACTTTATAAGCAGGAAAGATCGTTTTGCTCGTATCATTTTTCATTGCTACGTTAGCTGCAAGGAAATCAAATTGTGCACCGCTAAAGTTCTTATTAATTTGGCAAGGAGCAGTGCTTGTGTATTGCTGACATCCACCATTTTTTAAACGGCGTAATTCATCTGTACCACGGTCAAATTCATGATTACCTACAGCATTAAAGTCAATTTGAATATCATTCATGACTTCAATGGTCGGTTCATCTAAAAATAAAGAAGAGGTGAGAGGAGATGCGCTAATTAAATCGCCTGCCGAAACTACAGCATTATTTGGATTTTCTGCTTTAAGCTTTTTAATCGCATCGGCAAAGTAACTCACTCCACCCACAGGAATACGAACAGATTGAGAAGCATCATTTGGATTAGGTGCCTCGACATAACGCTTAGGTGGCTCAAGATTTCCGTGAAAGTCATTAAAAGCTAAAATATTGACGGTCTGATTGCTTCTTTGGGCCGGTGGTGCTGTGTCGTTATCATCATCGTCATTACACCCAGCCAATAAAGTTACTGCCAGAGAAAGGGTTGTTACTTTAAAAAGTGTTGTTAAATTTTTCATTTTTTTATCATTTGATCAATTAAGACGGATAAAAAAATACGCGTTTAGTATGAATATTTGATGAAAAATGAATATAACTATAAATAGAGCGATCTTAAAAAATTGGTGATAAAATTATATGTAGGCTTCTATAAAGGGAGTAAACAACAGAGTGCTTAAAATAAATACTGACTTTTAAATTTTTCATAAATAATTCATTAATTTGCAATAAAACATCTACAAAATATTGGGTGAGTAAAATTGATTTTTAATTCATCTTTTTTAGTCACGTTAACTTTTTACCAAGTATAAGAGTCAAGAATGACATCATTGCCTACTTCATCTAGCTCAGAACAGCATAATTTAGAAACTTATATTAATAGAGAACTGTCCTTATTAGAGTTCCATAAACGCGTGCTTGCTCAAGCAAAAGATATTGAACATCCCTTACTCGAACGCTTAAATTTTTTAATTATTTTTTCACGTAATCTGGATGAGTTTTTTGAAATTCGTGTGGCAAGTCTAATCCGAAAAATTAGCTTAATGAGCCAAGCAACTGGCCCAGAAGGATTGCCTTTAGCAGAAGTATTAAAGCAAATTTCCAAAAATACGCATGAGGCAGTTGAAGAACAATATAAAATCTTAAATTATACATTGTTACCCCAACTACAAGGCTACGGCATTCATTTTATTCAACATGCTGACATATTAGAAAAACATAAAGAATGGATTAAAGAATACTTTTTTAAAGAAGTACAACCTGTCGTTACTCCAATTAGTCTTGATCCAGCACACCCATTCCCAAGATTGGTCAATAAAAGCCTCAATTTTATTGTTACTTTAGAAGGCAAAGATGCTTTTGGACGTCAGATTGATTTAGCTATTGTGCCAGCACCACGTTCTTTACCAAGGCTTGTTAAAATTCCGGAGCATATTTCCGGCGGTGCCGAACATTACATTCTTTTGTCCGCTATTATTCATCAACATATTTCAGACCTATTTCCTGGTATGAAAGCAACGGGCTGTTATCAATTTCGCGTAACACGAAATGCTGATTTAACCGTATCTGAAGATGTAGAAGATTTAGCAGAAGCCTTAAAAGGTGAGTTATCTTCACGTCGCTTTGGGCAAGCTGTCCGCCTCGAAGTAGGTGAAAAATGTCCTACCACAATTGCAAACTATTTATTAGAACAATTTGATTTAGATCCTGAACATCTTTATTACGTAGATGGTCCCGTAAATTTAACCCGTTTTATTTCGAATTTTGACTTACCAGAATTGCGATATAAACCCTATCAACAGGTCTTACCGCCGCTTCTTTATGACAAGAAATCAATTTTTAGTGTATTAAAAGCAGGGGATGTTTTACTCCATCATCCTTTTGATTCTTTTAAACCTGTCATTAAGCTTCTTAGAGAAGCAGCACAAGATCCTAATGTATTAGCCATTAAACAAACCCTGTATCGTAGTGGGGCAAATTCTGAAATCGTTCAACTTCTTGCAGAAGCTGCCCGAAACGGTAAAGAAGTTACCGCTGTTATTGAGTTACGTGCACGCTTTGATGAAGAATCAAATATTGAAGTTGCTAACGTATTACAAGAAGCTGGTGCAGTCGTGGTTTACGGAATAGTAGGTTATAAAACGCATGCCAAGATGATTTTAGTTGTTCGTCGTGAACAAGATAAGATCAAAAGATATGTACATTTAGGGACAGGCAATTATCATGCAGTGAATGCCAAAATTTATACAGATTTTGGTTTACTAACGAGTGATGCTGAAATTTGTGAAGATGTACATAAAATTTTCCAAGAACTCACTGGTATGGGCAAAATGGCAAAGCTTAAAAAACTTTTTCATGCACCCTTTACCTTACACTCACAACTGCTTGAGTTAATTGATCAAGAGATTAAAAACAGTCTCGCAGGCAAAAAAGCCCACATTATAATTAAAGTGAATGCGCTTACTGAACCTCAGCTGATTAGTGCGCTTTATAAAGCATCACAAGCAGGCGTCCAAATTGATTTAATTATTCGCTCGATTTGTTGTCTCAGGCCACAAGTTACAGGTTTATCTGAAAATATACGTGTACGCTCAATTGTTGGCCGTTATTTAGAACATACTCGCGTTTACTATTTTTATAATAATGGCGACACAAAGGTTTATTGCGCTAGTGCTGACTGGATGGAGCGTAACTTATTCTCTCGTATTGAAACATGTTTTCCTATCGAAGATAAAAAATTAAAGAAACAAATCATTGAAGATGGTTTAAATAATTACTTACGAGACAATCGCCAAGCTTGGGAATTACGATCAGATGGCACATGGGTACAATGCCACCCTAAACGTGGGCAACATCTTCATATTGCACAGCAATATTTAATGAATTTGACTATTTAAAACAATAGTCACAATGGTATTTTAAACTGTTGTAACTTTTTAGAAGTTTATTTGAATGTTATCGGGTTATTAAAATTTGGTCAAAAAACACAATTATCGAACAATATCTTAGCTAGGGGTGGTCTACAAACCCAATTTTTTTATTTAGAATAAATTTTTAATTGCCTTATAAATCTTAATCAAGTGATTCATTTCATAAGATTAATATGAACCGGAGATAATTTATGCAATGGACTAAACCAGCTTTTACTGATTTACGCATTGGTTTTGAAGTTACTATGTACTTCGAAGCACGTTAATTCAGTTTCATCCAAATATGTCATAAGCCCTAGTCTTGTTCTAGGGCTTATCTCTTTCTAATAAGATATTAATTTTATGTATATTTATGTTTTAGGTTCAGCTGCCGGAGGCGGGTTCCCGCAGTGGAATTGTAATTGCCCGAACTGTCATGGTGTGCGCACAGGTTCAATCCAAGCCAAAGCCCGTACTCAATCATCAATTGCTGTTTCTGAAAATGGGACAGACTGGGTTTTATTAAATGCATCACCGGATATCCGTCAGCAACTTTTCGAATTTAAAGCAGCTCAACCAGCACGTAAATTGCGCGATACAGGAATAACGAGCGTTATTTTAATGGACAGTCAGTTAGACCATACCACTGGGCTTTTGACCTTACGTGAAGGTTGCCCAATGAATGTGTGGTGTACAGAAATGGTCCATCAAGATTTAACGAGCGGTTTTCCGGTTTTTAATATGCTCAAACACTGGAATGGTGGTCTTCAATATCATGAGATTAATCCTAAGCAAGCCTTTAAAGTTGATGGTTTTGAAAATTTAGAATTTTTGCCTTTAATTATTAAAAGTGCTGCGCCACCATATTCACCACATCGACATGACCCACATGACGGCGACAATATTGCTTTAATTATTAAAGATCATAAAACACAAAAGCAGTTGTTCTATGCACCGGGTCTTGGAAAAATTGATGATCAAATCATGCAGATTATGCAGAGTTCAGACTGCGTCATGATTGATGGTACGCTTTGGACAGACGATGAAATGCAACAAACAGGGGTTGGAACCAAAACTGGCCGTGAAATGGGGCATTTATATATTAGTGGCGAAGGTGGTTCACTGTCTTATTTAAATCAGTTGAGTACACCTAAAAAAGTGCTGATTCATATTAACAATACCAATCCAATTTTAAATGAAAACTCTAGCCAGTTTGCTGAGCTTAAAGCAAATGGTGTAGAAGTTGCCTATGATGGCATGCAAATTGAACTCTAAGGTGAAACATGACTCAAACACCTGAAGCTTTAACGACTGAGCAATTCAAACAAGCCATTATCGATAAAGGCCAGTATTATCATATCTATCATCCATTTCACGTGATGATGTATGAAGGTAAAGCCACCCAGCAACAAATTCAGGCTTGGGTTGCAAATCGATATTACTATCAAATTAATATTCCACTTAAAGATGCTGCAATTATGGCAAATTGCCCCGACCAACGAGTCCGTCAAGAATGGATTCAACGCATGATCGATCAAGATGGCGAATATCCTGATGGTGGTGGTCGAGAAGCATGGCTACGGTTAGCTGAAGCTGTGGGCTTGAGTCGTGAACAAGTTATTTCTGAAGAGTTAGTATTACCTGGTGTTCGTTTTGCAGTAGATGCCTACGTGAACTTTGCACGCCGTGCCTCATGGCGTGAAGCAGCAAGCAGCTCGTTAACTGAACTTTTTGCCCCACAAATTCATCAATCACGTCTTGATTCATGGCCACAACACTACCCATGGATTGATGATAAAGGCTATGAGTATTTCCGTTCTCGTTTAAGTCAGGCCCGCCGTGACGTTGAACATGGCTTAACGATTACGCTTGATTCATTTACAACTCATGAGCAACAAGAACGAATGCTTGAAATATTGCAGTTTAAGCTGGATATTTTATGGAGCATTTTAGATGCTTTAACTTTGGCATATGTTCACAATGAAGCGCCATATCACAGTGTGACGAGTAAACGGGTTTGGCACAAAGGATTATTTAAATGAATAAAGAGCAGTTTGATTTAAACCTTGTGCCGACATGGCGACAAGGTTACCGTTTTCAGTTCGAGCCAGCTCAAAATGGTTTTGTGATTTTATATCCTGAAGGCATGATCAAGTTAAATGAAAGTGCAGGGGCAATCGGACAATATATTGATGGGCAGCAAAATGTTTCTGCAATTATTGCTCAATTAAAGCAAAAATTTGGTGATATTGCCGAAATTGATCAAGATGTTGTGGATTATATGCTGGTCGCAAAACAGCAACACTGGATTGATTTAGTATGACAGAAGGTGTTGGCCTACCTTTATGGTTATTAGCGGAGTTAACTTATCGTTGCCCCCTACAATGCCCATATTGCTCAAACCCATTAGATTATGCTCAGCATAAAAATGAACTAACCACCCAAGAGTGGTTTGACGTTTTTGATCAGGCACGTCAGATGGGTGCGGTTCAACTTGGTTTTTCTGGCGGTGAACCGCTGGTACGTCAGGACTTAGAACAACTCGTTGCACATGCTCATCAACAAGGCTTTTATACCAACCTCATTACCTCGGGTATGGGCCTTACCGAACAACGCATTGCTGATTTAAAGCAAGCAGGTTTAGATCACATTCAAGTGAGCTTCCAAGCGAGCGACCCTGTGGTAAATGATGCCTTAGCAGGTTCAAAACATGCTTTTGAACAAAAGTATGAAATGTGCCGACTGGTTAAGAAATATGATTACCCAATGGTGCTCAATTTTGTAATTCATCGACATAACATTGACCAGATAGGACAAATCATTGAACTTTGCCTAGAACTTAATGCAGATACAGTTGAGTTAGCAATTTGTCAGTTTTACGGTTGGGCTTTTTTAAACCGCCAAGGTCTCTTACCAACCCAAGAACAACTGACCCGTGCAGAGCGGATTACCAATGAATATCGAAAAAAATTAAAAAAGCAAAATCATCCTTGCAAACTAATCTTTGTAGTGCCTGATTATTATGAAGAACGACCAAAAGCCTGTATGAATGGCTGGGGTAAAATCTTCTTTACAGTTGCTCCAGATGGTATGGCACTGCCTTGCCATGCAGCACGACAATTACCAATTTCCTTTCCAAACGTCCGTGAACATAAATTGTCAGATATCTGGTACAAATCAACGGGGTTTAATCATTTCCGGGGCAATGCATGGATGCCGGAAGGGTGCCGTAGTTGTCCAGAGAAAGATCGTGATTTTGGTGGATGCCGTTGTCAGGCCTATATGTTGACTGGAGACGCGGCTAATGCCGATCCTGTATGCGGAAAATCGCCGTATCATCAAATGATTGAACAAGCACGCGCAGAAAGTCAGTTGGCTGCACCTCTACAACAGTTAGTTTTCCGTAATAGTCGAAACTCTAAGTCCTTAAGCGCCACACAAAATATTCCAGTCCACACGATTACAGACATATAGCAAGTAATAGGAATACTTATGAAGCCTAGCCATATTCCAGTTTTCGATGGGCACAATGATGCTTTAACACGTTTATGGCTAAGTGATCACCCAGATCCTGTACATGCTTTTATTCATGAACGCTTAGCGGGGCATCTTGATCTAAAACGCTGCCAGCAAGCAGGTTTTGTTGGTGGAATATTTGCAATTTTTTTACCGCCATACAGCTATGTGCAGCAGCAGCATCCTAATAAGCTATTTGATCAGAATGCTTCTGATTTTACACAACAGCAAATTGAACAAATTTGCATGGAACAACTCGATTTAGCTCAGCAACTTGGTCATCGCTCTAAAAATATTAAAATTTGCACATCGGTTCACAATATTCAGGATTGCTTAGCAGAGCAAAAGCTAGCAATTGTATTACATATGGAAGGTGCTGAAGCTTTACAACAAAATCCGGATTTACTCGATATATTTTATGAAAAAGGTCTGCGTAGTATTGGCCCACTGTGGAATAGACCTAGTCGTTTTGGGCATGGTTTAAATGCTAAGTTTCCCCACTCACCCGACACAGGAGCAGGTCTCACGAGTGATGGCAAAGATTTTATAAAACGCTGCGCAGATAAAAAAATGGTGATTGATGTTTCACATATGAATGAGAAAGCTTTTTGGAATACTGTAGATATATTGCAGCAGCCAATTGTAGCAACGCACTCCAATGCGCATGCTTTATGCCCTCAAGCCCGTAATTTAACAGACCGACAACTCAAAGCAATTCGAGAAAGTAAAGGTATGGTAGGGGTAAACTTCGATGTTGCTTTTTTACGGTCGGATGGGCAACGAAATGCGGATACTTCCATAGATGTAATTTTGGAACATCTAGAATATTTAATGGATCATTTGGGCGAAGAGCATGTGGGCTTTGGTTCGGACTTTGACGGCGCACTTATTGGTACTGAACTTGAAGATGTGAGAGGCCTACATCGCTTAATTGAGCGTATGCAACAGCGTGGTTATTCAAAAACACTGATTGAAAATATCTGCATGAATAATTGGATACGAGTACTTCATAGAATTTTTGGTCAATAATGAATGGCTAAACAGAGTTAATCTACAGAATCATAACTATTTTTTTATTGGCCGAAATGACTAAAAAAAATACAATTAGTTTAATTGTCAACCATTCGGTATATTCACTACACTCAACCTTACTGAATGTAAGAACATTTGGTATTTCAGGTCTTTTGTGGTTTTCACATCACCCATTTCTTCATGAGAAGTAGAAATGGGTTTTTTCTTATCTTAACCAAATAAACGTGACAGTCATCACAATAATCACCAATTATTAGTAAAACCCCTCAATCCCATCTTGACTAAAAGTTCAGCATTAAATACATTTGTAGTGTATTTAAAGATAATAAGATTGCCTAAAGCAATTCATAATACTGCTTAATCCTGAAATACAGTAAAAAGCCTATTCTTTTTTAGAATAGGCTTTTTGCTTTGTATCAAAATTTATTTTTCTGGACTATTTTACTATTCAATTAACATAAAAAATAAACACCTTACAAAAGCGGAGCAAATGAAAGCCGTTAAATAACAAATTTTGTGCTATTAATTTAAGTTAATTGCTTAAAAAGTTACTCCGTTAATCGAAGAGGTGCAAAATGTTAAAATCAATTATAGTGTTGGGAACAGGTATTGCGATTGGCATGTGTATGTACAAGAAGAAGCAGAAAGACAGTAAGAGCTTTAACACACATAGCGATTCTGACTCATTGATTAGTAAAGACACTGCTAAAAACAAAGACGATAGTTCGCTTGATAACGCAGTACAAGTTTAGAGTTAAATAAAAAAGGGTTCAATTAATGAACCCTTTAATTTTTATTAACTGTAAAAATTTTAAAATTAATATTTACTTTAATTAGTCTAACTTAAAGAAAATATTTAAATGAAATAATTACTCAACTATTCATTTAATTATTATAAAAATATGATTAAAACAAAGAAAACACTTTCATTATTAAAATTTACATATTGTATCAGTGGAGTCTTTATTATGAGCGATGCGGATAATAAAAAAATGGAGACTAGTATGTCAAAGCGCCATATTTTAAAAGAAGTGAATGCTAAAAGTATGTGTGGTATGGAAATCGTTGTTGAACAAATTTATGAAAATATTTATGAAAAAAACTTTGCCAAAGATGAACAAGAGCAAAGCTGGTTACCACTTTCTAAAATTGTGATTTCGGATAAAGTCATTAATTTAGATCCAGACAATAGCTTTGCTCATCCAGGAACAGGTAAAGTCTTTAAAGTCCTTAATTCTTAATCGTTTTCCTGTCAGTACACTTTCATATTCCTAATTCATTGAGGCGAAACATAGATACGTTTCGCTTCAATGATTGCTTTTGCACCACCCTTTGAAGCTTTAATTAAGAGAAATTGCATTTCATGACTCGTGATTAACTAAAAAATAGGTTAATTTATTTGTAGGATTTTTAAGTAACTACTGATTTTTTATGATAATTGAGATAGAAACACATCCACTTGAACCATTTTTACCTGAAAATGCTCGTTTATTAATGTTAGGCAGTTTTCCACCGCCACGTAATAAGTGGAAGATGGATTTTTACTATCCCAATTTCCAAAATGATATGTGGCGTATTTTCGGTTTAATTTTTTTTCAAGACAAAACTTACTTTTTAAGTGAAAGCCAAAAAAATTTTAATGAAGGACGTATTCGAAACTTCTTGATTGAAACTGGTATTGCAATCTTTGATACCGCTTATCAAATTAAGCGGTTGAAGGGGAATGCCGCAGATAAATTTCTTGAAATCGTAACGCCTACCGATCTTGCTGTTTTGCTTCAGCAAATTCCTCTATGTCAAACCATTATGACCACAGGCGATAAAGCGACTGATACTTTAATTTCAGTTTTACCAGAGCACACCGAAAAGCCGCTTATAGGAATGTCTACCTCGACTTACTTTGCGGGACGGAATATTGATTTATATCGTTTACCATCTTCTTCTAGAGCTTACCCTTTGGCACTAGAAAAGAAAGCAGAGGCTTATCAAAAGTTCTTTAAAGAAATTGGAATTTTATAAGCAAAGCTGAAATGCTTTTACATCATCCATTCGACTGGTAAATATGAAACAGCTTTAATCATGGTGCGTTGGAAAAGACTCGTATCTGGGTCTTTGTCGTATTCAATAACTTTTCCATCCGCCTGATAATCTAACCAAATGATCTTTCCTTCATTATTTAACTTAAGCTGATAGGCCACTTGTGGTAAGTGCTGATCAAGCATGACCGAAACTTGAGCTTGTAATTGACTTGACTCAATAACCAGACCTACCTCAGTATTTAAGTAAGTTGATCGTGGATCAAAGTTAAATGAACCAATAAATACTTTACCGTCTACATCAAAAAATTTAGCATGCAAGCTTGATTTATTTTTACCTTTTGCGGGAATTACACTTCCAGTTACTACTTCATACCATGTTCTGCGTCTGCGTTCTAAAAATGGCTTGAACTCAAATAGCTCTACACCGGTTTTAAGCATCTCAATTCGATATTGACTATAAAAAGCATGCACAATCGCTACGTCATTTGCAGCAAAAGAGTTGGTTAAAACTCTGACTTTAACTCCTTGTACTTTTAACTGTTTTAAATAATAAGTTCCTTGCTGGGTAGGTACAAAATAAGCTGAAGCTAATTCGATATGCTGTTTGGGTTCTCCCATAATCTCTATGACTTGCCCATAGAGCATCTCTTCCTTAGAGGCTAACCCTAAGATTTTTTTAGGTGAATCTGCAACAAAATATGCTTTTGACCATTGAATTGGATAATTTTGTAGAAGCTCTTTTAAATAAGTTTGTGCATCGGAAAGCTTATCTTCAGTTTGAGTATGGTTTTCACTTTCATGAAGTAGATCATGGTAGTGCTGTCTGAGTGATTGCAAGTGGTGGACAGCACATGTTCCTATGAGCTCGGTAGCATTTTGACTTAAATCACTTTGCCAAAAATCATTAAATACGTCTTGAGCATGCTGTACAGTATGTCCATAAAATAAAATATCTAGATCTGTAAATTGAAACTTACTACTTGCATCAAAATACTCACTACTAATATTTCGACCACCTGTTACGGCAATCACGCCATCTGCAATAATTAATTTATTATGCATGCGATGATTTACTTTTTTGAACCGAAAAATATAGTCTAAAATTCTTAAATATCTAAATTTATAGGGATTAAATAATCGAATTTCAAAATTGGGGTGGTGGAGAAGGCTTCTGATAACGCCATCAAGCTTTATCCCATTTTGATCATCAATGAGTAAGCGGATTTTTACGCCACGATCTGCCGCCGTTAACAACTCATGGAGCATTAGGTTTCCGACAAAATCATTGGTCCAAATATAGTATTGTAAATCGATTTTTTCTTTTGCATTTCTAATTAGATACATTCGAGAAGCGATACTGATAAAAGCATCATCTAATGCAACAAAAGCAGTTAATCCTTGTTTAGTCTTTTCCGTAGCTTGCTCATCATTCAACCAATTAAAGCTATTCGTCACTGTATCATTCTCATCAGGGTCGTATGTACCGTTATACGAAGGTGTATGTGTAAAGCCCCAAGCATTTAATGCCATATTACTGTACTGCTGATAGAACTGATTAATCATGTAAGCTTTTAAGTCGCATCCAAGATAAACACATCTCAGCATTTTTATATTCAATTTATATGTCAAAATTCATATTAAACGTTATAAATACAATCTGCCAAGCCTCAACGCTAGCAATTTCTTATATTTATAGGTAATTCTAAGAAAACATATCCATTTAAGAATAGAGGTTAGATTTAACCCTCTTAAGCCTAATGCTATATTCAATATTATTTTTCATAGGATGCTTGAGATGAGTCATATCGGGTCTTGTTTGTGCAATGAAGTTAAATTTTCAATTACCAATAAAATAAACACGGTTTATCATTGCCACTGTAGTCTATGCCGTAAACAAACAGGAACAGGAGCAAACGCAGCAACCCTAGTGAGTAAGCATAAATTTGAGTGGTTATCAGGTTTAGAACTTGTCCGTACCTATAAAAAAGAAACTGGCTTCACATCTTCATTTTGTAGCAAATGCGGATCACCAGTACCTAACTTAGTAGGCAGTACTGACTTTATGTGGATTCCATTAGGACTATTAGATCAAGATATTGTTGTGCTAAAAAAACTTAATTTTTGTATTGTTTCAAAGTCAAATTGGGTAAACACAGTAGCGGCTGATCAATCTTACAATCAGCTACCAACTTTAAATGAATTAAAAATATTTTTTGATTAGAGAATTTTAAAAAATGAGACTTAGTTTACATTAAGTTTATTTTTTTCGGATGGTTATGCTTGAAGGTTTCACAAAAATACACTAATTACAATTGGCAGCACAACAATTACATTAGAAAACATGATATCTATCATACTTCCTTAAAGAGCTGAGTGACTAGCTTAATAATAAAAGGGAGAAAATAGAGATGCCGCAATATTTAATCATCGCTGAGAATGTGTATAAAAAGATTGAGGACAAAAATTTATTTTCAGAAAGCTCAGCAGAAAACTTAAATCAATTAGTTAGCGCAATTCGTAATGAAATTAAAGGAACCAAGTTTAAACTTAAATACAATTTCATAGATTTCGAGGAATGCCTAACTAAGCCCTTAGAGGAATGTGCCATAAAGTTAGACATGAGCCTGATGCCAAAATATAAAAATAAAGATGAATATATACTATGGCTAGCAGGCTTTATTGAAAGGATTACAACAGGAGGAGAGGCGAAGCTTCCACCTATCTCAAAATTTATACCTCCAGACTTTAAATTTAATTATGACGAACTATCCAAAGTATCAAATTCTACTTCGACTCGAGATGATGGAGAGATGATTGTTAGTTATTTCAATTCAGATGCTTTTACTAAAATTATAAAAGAAGAAAAATAAGTACATAAAAAATATAGAAGTGATCGTCCACTACACTTCTATATGTCGCTGTAAATTCAGCAACCGCCTACTGGGGCGGTTTTTTAATTTA
>NZ_LRPE01000021.1 GCF_001605885.1 Acinetobacter lactucae
TCAACTTTAGATTTATACGTCAACCAGCAAAAGATTTATTCAGGGCTAGTGCCTTCAGGTCCTTTTGATATTACGCAACTGCCGTTTATTTCCGGAAATGAAGTTACGCTGGTGACCACCGATGCAACAGGCCAGCAGAGCATTACCAAAAAGCCTTACTATTTTTCTTCCAAGATTCTGGCAAAAGGCATTAATGAGTTTTCAGTAGACGTGGGGGTGCCACGCTATAACTATGGACTCTATTCCAACGATTATGACGATGCCACCTTTGCATCAGGTGCGATCCGATACGGCTACAGCAACTCACTGACTTTAAGCGGTGGAGCAGAAGCATCAACAGATGGCCTGTCGAATCTCGGCACAGGCTTTGCCAAGAATCTGTTTGGTATTGGAGTGATTAATGCCGATATTGCAGCAAGCCAGTATAAAGATGAAAACGGCTATTCTGCCTTGCTGGGTTTAGAAGGACGCATCAGTAAGAATATTTCATTCAACACCAGTTACCGCAAAGTCTTTGATAACTATTTTGACCTTGCCCGGGTATCTCAAGTCAGATATTTAAAAGATAACCAGACCGATGCCGAGCCACACAACTATCTGAGCTACAGTGCACTGGCAGATGAGATTTTTAGGGCAGGGATTAACTACAACTTTTACGCAGGCTACGGGGCTTATCTGGGCTATAACCAAATCAAATATAGCGATAACTCCTATAAATTACTGTCTGCTAACTTAAGTGGAAGTCTTAACAAGAATTGGGGATTTTATACCTCAGCCTATAAAGATTATGAAAATAACAAGGATTATGGTCTTTACTTTGCCCTGCGTTACACACCGTCCAGCAAGCTTAATGCCATTACGAGTGTTTCTAGTGACAGTGGCAGGCTGAGTTACCGTGAGGAAATCTTCGGCTTATCAGAACCAAAAATCGGATCATTTGGCTGGGGTGGTTATGTTGAGCGAGATCAGGATGCGAATGAAAACAATGCTTCGATTTATGCTTCTTATCGAGCGCGAGCTGCTTACCTGACAGGACGCTATAACCGATTTGGAGACAACGATCAGGTTGCACTATCAGCGACGGGTTCCTTGGTTGCAGCCGCAGGGCGAATCTTTGCGGCCAATGAAATTGGAGAGGGTTATGCGGTTGTCACCAATGCTGGACCGAAAAGCCAAATTATAAATGGCGGGGTAAATCTAGGAGAAACTGATAAGTCTGGAAGATTTTTAATTCCAAGCCTCATGCCATATCAAGAGAACCATATTTATTTGGATCCGTCTTATCTGCCCCTTAACTGGAGCGTTAAAGCGACTGAACAAAAAACAGTGGTCGGTTATCGCCAAGGAACCTTAATTGATTTTGGTGCCCATCAAGTCATTTCAGGATTAGTAAAAGTTGTTGATGCGAACAACTCACCGTTATTGCCGGGTTATACGGTTCGGATTAATGGACAGCAAGAGGGTGTAGTTGGTTATGACGGCGAAGTATTTATTCAAAACTTATTAAAGCAAAACAAACTTGAAGTCGATCTTACGGATCGTGGTTCCTGCCAAGTTAACTTCAGCTATAACAGTAATCAGTACTCAACTAAAAAATTGGGACCTTATATATGTCATTAAATATTATGAATAAGGCTCAAATACAGAGCTATAAATTTTTCTCTTTGTCTTTAAAATACTTTATAGGCATTTGCTTATTTTATCTTGTTTATGCATTTTTTAGTCCAGCACAAGCTGCTTGTACCGTAAGCGGTACCACAAATAATACTTTTACATATACGGCAGCAAATATTAATAGTGATGCAACTGTAAACCTTTCAGGAACCATTACTTGCACGACTTTAGGAATTCCCCAGATTTCTGCTTATATGTGTATGAAAACCGTCTTTACGGGAACTACAAATGCAATTAACAGTGTTTCATTGCCTTATACGGTCACTGGAACTGTAGGTGGAGCAGGGTCTTCTACCACAAACCATACCTCGAATGTCTGGTACGGCCCAGTAAGAACCGTTGCCTCAAATAATATTATTAACTACTCGGTAAATGTAAAAGTACCTGCCCGAACGGGATCACTTATTGCTTATCCTAAAGGGACGTATACGGCTTCGGTTCGGTTATATTGGGACATGGATACGTTGGGTTTAGCATGCGGTGATTTAATTGGTGGTTGGGATTCGGGTGATACATTACTAACAGCAAACTTTGTGGTACCAAGTCTGTGCCAACTAAACTCAACATCAAATGTTGATTTTGGAAACATTAATGATATCAGTATTACAAAACGAGACTACACAACTCAAGGCGCTGTGAATACGACTTGTAACTTTGGAACACCCTACAGTATTTATTTAGGAGACGGTAATAACCGTATAAGTGGTGGATTCAGGCGTATGGTGAATAGTAATAATGAATTTATTCCCTATCAACTCTATAAAGACTCTAACTATAGTACGGTATGGGATGCTACAGGTGGCGTAACCAGTGTCGGGGGAACAGGAGGAGTCTCAAAAACAGGCACAGGTAGCGCGCAAAGTACACCTGTGTATGGAAAAATTCCGCAAGGCACTTCCATCGCAAGTAGACCGGGGACTTATTCTGATAGTGTTGTTGTGACAGTGACCTATTAATTTTTAAAATTTACGCGCGGATCTTTTTTAGCTGAATGGTTCCGCGTATTCCCCATGATTTTGTCTAAAATGGTTCAGATATAAAAAATAAAATTTAAATATTTTTAATCCTTGAAACTTGATCGTCATTAAAAACAGTTTGACTTGGAAATACATACTGTATATTTATTGATTGGTTCCAAAAAAGAACTAGATAGTAAAATAGGCAACTAAAATAAAGGTGAACAAATGTCGGATATCATTTTACATCAATGGGAAATTTCTCCCTTTTGTCAAAAAATTTCAAGGGCACTGAAATTTAAAGGAATTGCATTTGAAACAATCAATTATAACGGCCTTCTAGGGGCCAAAGTTCCTTTACTGAGTAAAGTAGGTAAGGTGCCTGTCATTGACCATAACGGTCAGCGGATTCAAGACAGTACTCGAATTGCTCGCTATCTAGACGACACCTATCCAGATACACCTCGACTTTATCCAGAAGACCCCAACCAAAGAGCTCTTGCCGAGCTTTGGGAAGATTGGGCAGATGAATCTCTTTATTTTTTTGAAGTTTATTTACGAGTCAATGACCCTGAAGCTTTAAAAGAAGCCATCCGTATTAGTAGCGTTGGCCGCCCAGCCTATGAAAAGCCTATGGTAAAAGGTTTTATTTTGGCCGAATTGAAGACACAGCTTTTCTTTCAAGGACTTGGTCGAATGAAAGCTGAACATGTTGAAGAAGAGTTTATAAGGCATCTAGATCGTGTTGAGCAGGTTTTATCACAAAATGAATGGTTGGTTGGAGACAGCCAAACCATTGCAGACATTGCTGTAGTTGCTCAACTCGGCGAAGTGGTCCGTACCAGTAAAAAATTTAGTAAAGAAATTTTGAATCGTCCGTTTATTGCATTATGGTATAAAAAACAAACAGGGTGAAATGTCTATGACATCAGCAACACTAGATAAAACACAAGATTGTGCAGTTGTTATTGGGGTCGGGGCATCACAGGGGATTGGTGCAGCTGTGTGCCGTCTTTTCGCCAAAGAAGGCTTAAAAGTTTATGTTGCTGGACGTACTTTCCAAAAAATTGAAGCAGTCGCTTCTGAAATCCATGCCAATGGTGGCAATGCTGTAGCGTTCCGTTTGGATGCAGAAGATATAAAACAAGTACAGGCCTTGTTTGACACTATTACTAGTCAAAATGAGCGGATTACTGCTGTTATTCATAATGTTGGAGGGAATATTCCTTCCATCTTTTTACGTAGTCCATTGTCGTTTTTTACTCAAATGTGGCAATCCACTTTTTTATCGGCTTATTTGGTTTCTCAAAACTGTCTAAAAATCTTTAAAGACCAAAACCACGGTACGCTTATTTTTACGGGGGCGAGTGCTTCTTTGCGCGGCAAACCTTTTTTTGCAGCTTTTACCATGGGTAAATCCGCTTTAAGAGCGTATGCCTTAAATTTAGCTCAAATTTATAAATCACAAGGCATCCATATTGCTCATGTGATTATTGATGGAATGGTCGATGGCGATAGAGTGAATAAAGCATTATTTGGTTTGGGGCGTTTAGCTCGTCTTACGCGGGGTACAGGGGGACTTAATATTGATGCAATTGCAGAAAACTATTGGATGCTTTATCAACAAACTCCTCAGCTTTGGACACATGAGCTGGATTTACGCCCTTATCAAGAAAAATTTTGAGAGACTAAAATGCTAAAAAAAATATTTCAAAGGTTTAAAAAGAAGCAGGGCTGTGTTGTGGTCGCAGGTCATGACCTACAATTGATCGAGCGTGATTTTGTCATTCTAGATAAAAATGCGCACTTTCCATTACATCTTTATCAAGTTGTACATGATTCAGCCGCACAAAAAATGAAAACTCATTCTATAAATGATGGCGTGACAGCAGTTTATTTAAATTTAGTGAATGCAAATCATTTAAAATGTTTGGTTCGTTATATTTCTAGCCATGGACACACGATTGAGCTCTGTGTATTTCAGCCAAGTTTCTCATCTTCACCAAATATCCAAGCTTTATCTCTAGAAGAAATTGAACACAATTGGCAGGCCACAGGTTTAAGTGCTGTGAGTGTAGCGCAAGCTGTGATTAAACCGATGTTGAAACAGCAGCGGGGCACCGTTATTTTTCTTGGCGCGTCTTCTAATCATTCGACTCAGTACGATGTGTTAAGCCAAAGCATGTTTGCGGGTGTTCGTGCTTTATCTCAGTCATTAGCAAGAGAGTTCCAACCTAAAGGCATTCATGTCGCCTATTGCATGGTTGAAAAATGGGAAGGGCATAACCAGCACTTTACCTCATCTCTTAAGCAAGTCTGCCAGCATATCTATCACCAGCCTGATTCGGCATGGAGCCAAGAACTTAGCCTATCTTAAAATTTTACTTTCGTATGTTCTTGAAATACAGTACTGATCTGGAATGAGGATAGAACAATAATTTCGATAGGTTTTAAATGAAAAAAATTAAAAGTGCTCAGCCAGCAGTTAAAGTGGTTTGTACGTTAGCAGCTATTGTATGTGTTTCTTCAATAGCGCAAGCTGCACAATACACTCAAACTGCCCGTTTAGTTAACGAGCGTTTATCTTATATGAAAGATGTCGCGGGTTATAAAGCAGAACAGCATTTACCGATTGAAGATTTAACTCAAGAAAAGAAAGTTCTGGATCAATCACTTTTGGAAGCCGAATCTTTTGGCTTAAATAGTGAAACAGTGAAGCCATTTATTGTGACGCAAATGAATGTTGCCAAAGCCATTCAGTATCGCTATCGTGCAGATTGGCTGTCGAGTCCGGAAACCAATTGGAAACCGCAAGATTTAACCAAAATACGTTTAAAAATTAGTACGCTAAATACGGAACTTCTAAAAAATATTGCCTATGAACTCAAGAAAAATAATAACAAAGCACCTTATGGCTGTAGCTATATGCGAACAGTTCAACACCCTCAACTTAAAGAACCCGATAAAAAAGCCTTATGTATGACATTAAATAAAATTAAGTTAAGAGAATGAAAAACAATAATTATTTAACTGTTTTCTAGCCAATATCACATTGACACCCAAAACCGCTCCGATTATCCTTTGCCTGCTGGCCACATTGCCAGTCGGTTTTAGCAGACCGTTTTCATCTAGGACATCAAAGAAGCAATTTTTTGGTGTCGAACTCGTTCGTCTCCCTTCGTAGCGGTAGGACGGAGGAGGGACGCCCTCGGGCGTGCCGGTTCCTAGATGACTGGTCTGCTAACCCTTCTTCGTTCTGCCACCATAATCATTTAGCAGTGATTTGGCAGAACTTCTATTTCATCTAGGAGTTCGTTTATGCGCACTAATTCTTTTTCTTTATTGGCCTTTGCCAAAGTCTCTTTAGTCATACCATCCAACAGAACTTTAAAAAGGTTTAATCGACTATAGGTTTTAATCTCTAGATCAATTACGACTAAAAATCATAGCGACAATAAACTTGAGATAGGCGAGCACACCTTTTTCGTGCGGCTTTTGCATGCCTGTTTTTAGCACTCATGTTAAGAGTGATGGCATTTTTATCTCTTTTTATAAACAACAAAAAATTATTTTAAACGGTATATATATGCCAAATTTAGAATCTTCATTTAGAGCATTACGCGTGCTCCACGCGGCAAAAGATTTATTTAATCAACATGGGTTTTACATCGGGGTTGACCGAATTGTTGAGGAAGCCAAAATTCCTAAAGCCACTTTTTATAACTATTTTCACTCCAAGGAAAGGCTCATTCAGATGAGCTTAACTTTTCAAACAGATGCATTAAAACATGAGGTGTTTTCGATTATTCATTCATACCGTGAACTCATGGCTTTCGATAAACTCAAGAAAATTTACTTTTTACATGCAAACTTAGAGGGCTTTTATCGGCTACCATTTAAAGCCATTTTTGAAATTGAAAAGCTTTATCCAACGGCCTATAAACTCGTGATTGACTATCGGAACTGGTTTATTAAAGAAATTTATAAGCTGCTTTTAACCGTAAAAGCGACCGCTACAGTTGAAGATGCTTACATGTTTTTGTTTGTGATTGATGGGGCGATGGTTCAACTTTTAAGTGCAAATAAGATCGATGAAAGAGATAAGTTGTTAGAATATTTTATGTCGACGCTTGTATAGATCGATCAATATTCTAGTGTTGAATGCCTATAGAAAAGCCCTCCGAAGAGGGCTTCTTTAACTTAATTGAGCTTTAAAAGTCAAAAGAGGTTTGTAGATAGAAAGTACGTGGCAGTCCTACATATTTACCGCCAGTAGAGTCTGTTGAGCGAGTAAAGTATTGCTTATCAAAGACGTTTTTGATTCCGCCAGCAATTTTTAAACCTTTAACTTGTGAACTTAAGTCATAAGACGTACGTAGTGCAAAAGTGGTGTAACCCGGAATATCTCCGTATTTACCATCAGCAGTTTCTTCTGTTTGATAAACATTACTATCAGGAAGGTCCGGTGAATGCTGCTTAGACTGCGCAAACATATCGGCATTTAAAGACCATTTGTCCACGGTATAACCTAACCCAACATTACCGACATGACGTGAGTAAAACGGTAGGTCTTTATCTTTAAATTGACCAGCTTCTGCGACTGCTTTGGTGAAAGTATAGTTTCCATATACTTTTAAGCCTTCTAACGCATCTGTTAATTGACCGAAATCATAGCTAATACCCGTTTCGATACCTTTATGACTGGTTGCCCCTAAGTCTGTCCAGATTCCGTTATTACCTGCATCACGTACCAATGAAAGCTCTTTATCAAAGTCTAGGTAGAACACCGTAAATTCGGCATTCAGGCCATTACCTAGATATTTGGTTCCAATTTCATAGTTATTCGATTTTTCAGGATGTAAGCCGTCGGTTGTAGCCGTCGCGGTGGTTCCTTCAAGACGTGCCAATTGGCTGTATTGCTGTGGACCAAACGATACACCAGCATTTGCAAATATATTCCAGTTTTCATTTGCCGAGTACATCACAGATAAACTTGGCAAAAATTCGTCTGAATCAATTTTTGGATAAACTGTATTAGCTTGTCCTTTGTTATAACCCGTGAAGTTATTATGGGTTTCAATTGATTCGAAACGAACACCCGGTGTGATGGTCCAACGGCCGAGTTCCATACGGTTATCAATATATACCGCATGTGCTTTTGTACCGCCTTCGCTGCTACTACGTGGCGCAAAATCTGGCACTGATGAACCAGCTGCATAAGATGCTGTACGTCCAGCAAATTCAGAACTTTCTTCTTTTAAGTAGCGATAGCCCACGGTTACTTCATTTTGAGTATTACCAAGTTGATAAATACGAGAGTAACGCGGTTCAATTGCATAGACTTTATAATCGCGTGGCGCAGAATCGAGGCGTTTTTGCCCATTCGCTAGTGTAGTTTCAAGATTACTTGTACGGAAAGAGTCGATGTAGTAACTTAAAACTTCGAAGTTATTTTTTTCATCTTTATGGTTATAACGTAAAGAGACATCTGTACGTCGACCTGCAAAATAGTTTTTTTCACCAGAAGATTGATAAGGGTTTTCAGCATATTGTGCTTGAGTTAAACCCTCTGGCATTTCACCTCGACCTTCATAGTGATGCAGATTTAAAGCGACCGAGTCTTTATCATTAAATTGATAAGCAGACTTTAACATTACATCATCGATGTCAATCTTGTTATTTGCTTCACGATAACCATTCCCTTTAGTCCCTGAATACAAGAGGGCAAGGCCTAAGCCATTATCTAAAGTTCCACCTACAAATAGATTAGGGCTGAGCTTTACTTGGTCAGTACCAGATGCATATTCTGAAGTTAGGCTAACAGTTCCACTAAAATCTTGAGGAATTGATAGAGTGGCAAAGTTAATAATTCCGCCTACGTTTTGAGGTCCAAAACGAACGGATCCAGCACCACGTACAACGTCAACTGATTCAATATTACCAATTGAAACAGGAGCTAAAGATAGCTGTGGCTGACCATAAGGTGCAAATGAAAGCGGAACACCGTCTACTAAAACTGTTGAACGAGGTGACAGGCGAGAGGCTAACCCACGGACCCCAATATTGAGTGAAACATCACTACCACCCGTGCCGCTACTATCTTGAGCTTGAACTCCGGGAATTTGTTTTAATGCTTCTCGAATTGAAGTTGCAGCTGTTTCATCCAAACGTTTGCGGTCAACAATAGTTCGAGCACCAGCATGTTGGTGAACAGTTTCAGCATTTGCTTCTTCTAACCAGTTACCTTGTGCCTTAATAGTAATGGTTGGTAATGCACTAGCAGCTGTATCTTCGGCATGTGCAGGAACTGCTAAATAAGTACAAGCGAGTCCAATTGCATAGCTAAGTGTAGAAACTTTGAACTTAAAATTTGGGAGTGAAAGAGAAGATAAGCGGTCCATGTTGATGTATCGAAGTCCTAAACGATAATTATAATCATTATAGCGAAAAAGTAACAAAATTTTATAAATGTAATTTAATTTTTTTTTAGAAAAACTAAACATAGCTTTTATTTAATCATTTTCCCAGAACAGCCCTCTAGAGAGGGCTTTAAATCTATTTAAAAGTAGGTTGATTTAAGATTTTATAGACCTTTTCTTTATATACATCATTAGAAATAACACCTTTATCCCGCTGTTGTTTGAGCGATCTAAACTGCTGGCCGCGAATCTCTCTTTGAATCCCCATATGATCCTGATGTCTAATGTAGTAAAGACTACGTTCATGATCACTCATATTTACTGTCTCATCGGTAAACGAAGAAGGCTTTGCTTCGTTTCCTTGATATTGTTTTGCAATTTCAAAAAAATCTACATTTTGATGAGTAGAACTAAAAGAATCTTGTTGTTCATTAAATTTAAGGTCTTGAGAGTTTGCGCTTAATTCAAGCATACTTTTATGCTGATTAGATTTAGGGTGGTTATATTCTTGTTTCGTTTGAAATGTGTTTGCCTCAGCAAATGTGGAAGAAGAAAAAAGCCCAATATTTAAAAATAAAAAAGTTAATAAAAATCTATTCATTTCTTTTGAGGTCCAATTGAAATTGAGTAAATCACTGTATTATAACACTAAAGTTAATTTTTTTGGAGGTTTGGATTTAACAGTACTTAATCAACTGGTAAATAATAAGGTAACGTATAGAGCTGTGCGTGAAGGTCTATTGATAGCTTCAGATAATTATTAAAATTAAAACTAAAACTTTTAATTCAAAGTATCTGATTATTATTTAATTTAATATTTATCTATCAATAATTTATTGTTTTTTAAAACTTCTAAGTAGTTAATTGTTAAGTAAGTCTAAACTATTCTGGTGTGACAAAGGTTTTCTAATTTGTTAGATTGTTTGGTTTTTATAAAAGCGGGCGGAATTTATGAAGACATTTTTAATTATTTCTTTAATAGGTTTTGGGCTAATTGGTTGTGCCTCATCTACATATAATTCTCAAGAAAATTATTTAAATAAACCTCCAATTGTACCAGTGAATAAAGCTTTCAATAGTTTTAAAACACCAGAGCATGGACTTTTTACCGATCAAGACACCTATAATATGCCAGAAAATTCTAATATGAATTTCCGTTATGAAATCCCTTTTTAAAGAAAATAGATTATTAAGTTAAGAAAAGGATCAGTAAAGGTGGCTTAACAGCTTTGCTGATTCAAGATAATAAATAATGGACATCACCTTTAGGTAGTTTTTTGAATTTTAAACTGTTAAATTTTAATGATTGAAAAAAGGTACTTTATATGAAAAATTTTACTATTATTGCTTCTTTATTTTTATTAGCAGGGTGTGCTACTAGCCATAAACAGACTACTTCTGTTCAAGTGTCTGATAATAAAATTATCTCAGAGGCTGAGAAATATAAAAAACAATATCAAAAGAAAATTTATAAAATATGGGATATCCCTAAATCTTCTACAGGCATGAGTGCAAGTGTAAAAGTTTTTTTAACGGATAGTGGCGAAATTGAACAAATTATCTTTTTAGATAAAGAAGAGCAGAAATTTAAAACCAGTATAGAAAAAGCGATATGGCGTGCGAGTCCATTTGTTTTACCTTCTCATCCTGAAGCAAGAAAGCAAGCTAGAAGATTCAATATGAAATTTCAAGTAAAGTAAATTAGTTCTCCTTAAACATGAAGAGCAGATTTATAATTATTGATAGAAATTAAATTTGCTCTTTAAGTCCTTATAGTCTTGATGTGGTAGGTTTCAGCTGAATATAAAATATCTTTATTAAATAAATTTAGCTTTAAAAGAAATGAGCTAACATTTCAGTTTAAATAGAAAATAAGACATTTTATTTATAAATTAAAAAAATATAAAAATTAGCTACATTACTATCAAAAGGCAACATAAACAAAACTTTAAAAAAAGTAAGAAATTGTTATAAAAAATAAATACATCTACAAGAGTGTAAAGAACAAATATGAGTGAATTAATGAAGCCTCATAATGAAAGTAAGTCTACAAAAGTTGTAGCTTGGTGTGTAATTTTATTTGGAATTGTTTTGGGAATAGCCTTTATTTTGTCATATGGGCAAGTCGAAACAAGAAATGATAATTTAGACATTATTCAAGTATGGTCTACAGAAATGATTACAATTGGTCTGTTTATTATATTTAATGGGCTGTTGTTTGGTTATTTGCTTTTAAAAATTAGTAGTATTTTAAGTCATTTAGAAAATAATAAAAATTCTAGTGAATAAAATTTAAAAGATTAGCCTTTACTTATTAGAATGAGAATCGTAACTCTTATTTAGGCTATAACGAAATTGTTAAAATAGATTGAAAGCAAATTTTTCAAAAATCTCATTTTACAAGTAAATTAATGTGAGATGGTTTGCATTTTCATATGTTTTTGTGATGAGTTTTGATGGTGGCTTTCAGATGACTTATACTTTTTACATTTGGTTTATGAGTTTTACCCTATATTACATAAAAAAATAATATTTTAAAAAGTGTATGAATATATTCATTCATAAGAAAATAGGAGGCTATGATGCCAAAATATCTAGCTATAGCAGAGAAGGTTTATAAAAAAATTAAAAATGACAACTTGTTTTCTGATGATGTGATTGAAAATCTAAATTGTTTGATTGGCCTTATTCGTAATGCGATAAAAGGTACTGAATTTAAATTAAAGTATAACTTTATCAATTTTGAAGATTGTCTAACCAAACCTAGTGAACAATGCTCGGTAAAAATTGATTTTAGCCTTATACCTAAGTTTGAAAATGAAGGTGAATTTATTTTATGGCTTGCTGGATTTGTTGAAAGAGTTACCGAAGGCGGAAAACCTAAATTCCCTCCAATTTCACAATTGATTCCTCAAGGTTTTAGTATGGGGAATGAAAGTATCCCAGTAACTACTTTACCTGTAAAAGAAGAAAATGCAGAAATGATTGTTAATTATTTTAAATCAGATGATTACCTTAAAAATAATAAATTACCTACTTAAAATATTTAAAAAGAAATAATATTGTTTGATTTCTCCATAACAAGATTTTATTAACCGCCTTTTGGGGCGGTTTTTTATATAAATGTATCTTAAAGTGTCTGTTACACAAATGATGATTGTTTAGGGTTGAATGTATCTCGTAATTAATTAAGCATGGAATAACACAAGTTAAGTCAAGGATAACTCTCATGATAGATGAAGAAAAACCCTTAAATTTTGACGATGATGAAGAACCTCTTGATTTTGCAGATGAAGAATTTATCGATGATAAAAAAGAGGATGAGTTATATAACAGCATTACCAAAGATGGCTCTAGTGTCGACCCAGCTGACGATGGTGAGCGTCATATTCGTCCTGAAGATGGTGATCCGATTGAAGTCGAAGAATAAAGCATAGCCCAATTCAACATTGGGCATTTTAAATTTTTGAGTGATATTTTTAGGTTTAACTAGCCCGAATGGTGGTTAAATCATTCTCCCTCAATGACTTAGAAATAAACAATTAGTCTTGATATATATGGTTATATATTTATACAAGAAGTAAGACAACAGGGCTTTAAATGCAAAAAATATTGGATTATTTCCTTAAGATTTTTACTGCTAGGTCTAGACCAAATGATGTTTCAAATCGCCATATTGCTACAGCAACTGATAATGGTACTGCGGAAATTGGTTTTGCAGTTGATGAGATGATTCTTAGTTTGGAGGGAATAAATCAGATTTGTAATTTTGAAGGATTACGTTTAAAGGCCTATGATGATGGTACAGGCATCTGGAGTATTGGTTATGGTACAACTCGATATCCAAATGGTTCGAGCGTTCAAAAAGGTGATACATGTACCCTTGAGCAGGCCAAAGCATATATGCAGCATGATTTGAAAATATTTGAACGTGCCGTAAATAGCGCTGTAAAAGTTCCTCTAAAACAAACTCAATTTGATGCATTAGTATCTCTAACTTATAACATTGGTGTAGGCGCCTTTAAAAAATCGACATTACTAAAAAAGTTAAACTCAGGTGATTACAAAGAGGCTGCAAATCAGTTTGATGTATGGGTAAACGCAGGAGGTAAGCGTTTGGCTGGATTAGTTAAACGTCGTGCAGTTGAAAAACAATTATTTTTAGCTTCTTAGCTTTTTTTAATTCTTTAGTGATTCCTATTAGAAAAGCCATTCCGATCAATATTTATAAAATTTTAAGCATAAAAAAAGCCTGATGCTACGAATCAGGCTTCAGTATTCATCGACAATAGGAGTTGATGAACAAGACCAATCTAACAGACCTGATGAGTAAAGGCAAACTGAGGCGTGAATCGGCGAGTCAGCTAAAATTAATTTTTTCAAAAATATGCACTAAAAAAGCCCTTGCTCGAAAGCGAAGGGCTTAGTCATTCATTGATCTACCAATGAACTATATAAGGCTCATCTCATACTAAGGCCAGTATAACTGAAATTGGAGTAACTGAGAAGAAAACCTTCTAAATAGTTCTTATTCTACTTAACCTTTATTTATTTACGCATATAACAAGTTACATCATTGGTAAATCAATATACAAAACTTGCACTTTGCTTTTTTAAGGGTGTGGTATTTGTGTGTAGGCCAGACTGGCTTGGGAAATAGAACCATAGCCGTCTTTAAATTATTCAAGATAAAGTTTGGATGAATATTTTGAAGAGTCAGTTGGCAGGTGTAAGCAAGGAAGTAAATATGAATTTAATTAGATTAGAAGAACTTTCATTAATGAGTAACGCTGTTTTGACACCTCACTTAAACAATTGGCCATGTCCGCATTCTGGAAATAAGAGTTGTGCTTATAGCAATAATCATAGAGATATTTTTTCGGAACAATCTGATAAAAAATTTCATAAAGAATGGAGAAAACAACAAAAGAAAATACTTAAAAGTATTCCGAGTAATGCTGTTTTACTCAGCATTAAAGAGATTGTGTAGTTTAGACACAAGACAAGTTTATAAAGATATAAATTACAAGGATAAGCTGTTAGCTAAATAACTTTACGTAGGTACACTTGTTAGTCATAACTTATTCTAGAGATATTAATAATAAGCAAATTACATAAGGTGATGCAAACAAATAGAAAATAACAAAAAGGGCAATTCTGTAGAGGTAATTTTTATGATTAATCTTCATCAGAAATCACTTTTTGATGTTCTGACTCAACATCAAGCTTATCTATATCGAGCATCTTCAAGATCGGTCAACGAACTTCTTAATTTATTTAATTCCGAAACAGTTAACATGCTGACTAAACTAAGTAACCTGTTAGATGAGCTAAATGAAAAGGAAAAAACCGCATTGGCGGGTGGGCTTTACTCAACAGCCCCATTAAAAGAGATACGTGCACTAATTTCTCAGTGGTTTGATACCACCAATGATGTGCTCATTGAAACTTTTACAATCTCTGCTGTGGCATTGGCTATTTATGAAGCCAAATATATATCAAAAGTTTTTGGTGGCAAACATAAAGAATTAAAAGGTGAACAGCTCTATAAAGCTGCTAAACGTGTTCCTTTAGCAGGTGGAGCATTGGTGGACGAATTACTTTCTACAATTGCCGAGGTCGCCCGTCAAAGAGTTGAGTATGCAATTCGGGATGGCCTCAATATTGGAGCAACAAATCAGCAAATTATTCAAAGGATCCGAGGGACTAAACGCCTTAAATATGAAGATGGACTATTAAATAGTTCTAAGATTGATATTGAACGGACTGTGCGTACGATTCGAAGTCATATATCCAATCAGGCCTATTTAAACAGCTATAAACAGTTAAAGTTTGAATATGTCAGATTTGTAAGTGTTCTTGATGGCAGAACCTCAAAAGTATGTGCAGCCCTGGACAGTAGTGTGTGGAATATCAATGATCCTACAAAAAAAGTTCCGCCTTTGCATCCTCATTGCCGCAGTATTCTAGTTCCAACTCATGAGGATGGTCAGCTAGTTGGCAGTCGAGCCTTCATTATGGATGAGAGAAAATTTAAGGATATTCCTAAAAATGAACGTGAACAGTTAATTGGCCAATTAGATGCAAATATGTCATTTAAAGAGTTTTTTAAACTAACAGATGATTTCTTTCAAAAAGAGTGGTTAGGGCCTAAAAGATATCAACTATATAAAGAAGGACAATTCGACTTTGATAAGTTTTTTGATCCAGAAGGACGGTTGTATACACTTGAGGAGCTTAAAGAACTTGATGAGCGAGCTTTTAAAGGATTGGGATTGTGACTTTGAGAAGAAGCATTTGAAATAGAATTTTATCTTGAATAACCATTTTGAGTTTTAACTAAATATACACACTTAAACAATTAGTTGAAAAAAGTTTCCATAATCTGGTCAGATAGCATGTTAAGTTTTTCTCAATCATAAAAATTTACAAAAGGATGAAAACATGAAATTTTCCTACCAAGATCTTGCTGGAAATAATGTTGAAGTGGAATGTGAAAGTTATATCCATATCCCCTCAGGAGCTGCTGTAAAGTCTACAGAAGCCGGCAATTATCATATTACTGAAAACTTCAGTTTCTATAAAAAAACTGAAGCTGATTCTGTGCCCATTTATCGATTTGCTATTGATCGTAATTCTAATGTTTTTAATAGTGATGAACTTCCAGCATTAGCTCAAATCGGTAAAGACTGGAAAAATTTAGACTAGTCTTTGACTCGATATAAAGCCCTCAATCGAGGGTTTTATACTAAATTCTAAATAAGTTATTTCTTTTTAAATACAATGATTAAACCGAGTATGATGGCGATCATTCCTAATAAACCTGCGATGGGTAACCTGTTTCCTAGAATGAGATAGTCTAGAAGTGCGGTAACAACAGGAACTAAATAGAACAGGCTTGTCACATTTACAATATTGCCCTGATTTAAAAGTCGATAAAGCAAAAGCTGAGCAATCACAGAAATTAAAATGCCAAGAAATAGAATTGAAATGATTAACTGTGAATTCCACTCTATTTCAAAATTCTCAAACGGAACAAACAATATGCACACCATAAGGGTGACTAAATATTGAAGTGGGAGCACATCTGTAGGTGGCTGTTGAATATTTTTTTGCATGATTGCTCCAAATGTCATACATAACAGGGCAGCTAAGGCAAATAACATTCCAATTGGAGCAATAAAAGATGTCGTTAAACTCTTCCACACTAAAAGTACAAGTCCAGCTAAAGCGATACATAGACCTAAAAGCCTTTCTTTTTTCAAATTTTTTTCAATAAGGCAAAGTGTTAAAATGGGTTGTATGCCCATAATTGTTGCAATCAAGCCCGGCGTAACGCCATGAGCCATAGCTTTAAAATAGAAGATTGAATAACCAGCAATAATAAGGAGTCCAGTAATAAGAACTTGTTTTCTCGTACCCCGTTTCGGTAACAGTCTTTGTCTAAAAGCAGCAAGAACAATTAGAATAATTAAAGCGATTGAAAAACGGAGAATTAAGAATGCGATTGGAGAAGCACTATCGAGTCCCCATCGAGTAAAAATTGCAGCACTTCCCCAGAGTAGGACAAAAGCTGAAGTTGCACTTTGTGAAGCGAGCAACTCTTTATTTAGGTGCATACGAATCCCTCCTAGTTATAATTTCTAAGAAATATAAAGTGATAAAGTTGTTAAAAAAGGCTGCTATTTAAGCTCTTATTTTATTAAGTTAATAAGAACACAATCTCATGACTTAAAATGATAATAAAAACTGGTTAAATCGCTGTTAATTCCGAATTAAGAGCATATCTATAAAGATCACTATTCAATTTCAGATATTCTCCCTTTAAAAATGTATCGTTTAGCTTGTCTAATTTTTAGTATGGGAGAGATAACAAATAAAGAAAAGCGCATAATTCTTTTATATACTATTTGAAAATCGAATAGATAAATCGTGATGAATTTAAAAAATTTACAGATTGATTGGCTAAAGTGTTTTGTCACGGTGGTAGATACAGGATCACTGTCTAATGCAGCACCTGAGTTGTATCGATCTCAATCTGCTGTGAGTATGCAACTTAAAAAATTAGAAGAAGCTTTGCAATGCCAACTTCTAATACGAACACACCGGCAAATTGAGTTAACGTCGCAAGGACAACTACTTTTAGGTTATGCACGCCGTATTCTCGACTTACATGCTGAAGCTCAAATGGCATTTCATGGAGATGAACTGAAGGGGCGTATACGCCTTGGTGTACCCGATGATTATGCAGCAAAATATTTAACACCCGTGCTTAAGCGCTTTGCGCCACGTTACGGAGGCGTTGAAATCGAATTGATCTGTGAGCAGTCTACTTCCTTAATACCACGGGTAGAAAGCGGTGATATAGACTTAGCATTAATTTCAAGAGATAACGCTCGTCAAGGAACACTTTTATTTCATGAACCCATGGTGTGGGTAGGTTCTCCGCAGTTTGAACTCTGGCGAGAAGATCCACTCCCAATTGCAGTTTATGAAAGTACCAGCCAAGCCAAAAAGAGTGCTATTAATTCCTTAGCATTACAAGGACGCCGTTATCGTGTGGTATACAACAGTTCAAGTTTAGCAGGTCAAATTGCTGCAGTTGAAAGTGGTTTAGCAATTGCCGTGTTTACTCAATGTAGTGCACCCGAACATTTAACAATATTAGGTGCTGATCATGGTCTTGGGCCTTTAGAACCTATGGAGACTGCTGTTTATCGCAGTAGAGTATCTCTAGAATCGAAAGCTGTAGATCATTTATATGATTTACTTATCAAAACCTTGAGGCACTCGGTTAATGTTTAATTTTTACTTTAATTTAACTCAGCAATATTAGTATTAAATTGCATAGTTTTGAGTTGAAATATAACTAAAGAGCTTTACATTTTTGCGTTAAATCTACAAAAAAGCCTAAAAACCTATGCTGATCGTAAAACTAATTAAAAGTATTTATTAACTCATCAATCTGAACAATTCATGAGGTGAAACATGACAAAAATTATAGCAACTTTGGGTTTAGCCGCCTTTATTTCTTTAAGTGTGAGTGCCTGCCAAGGTGAAAATGATACAGAACAGCAAGATAAAACCACAACTCCTCATTCAATAGATAAAGATTCATAATCTAGTTAAATATCCAGAACCCATCGTAAGATGGGTTTTTTCTATCCTTTTATTTCTATCTTAAAATGTGATTTGTAACTCAGAATATTTATTTTTAATGGCTCTGTTCAAAATATGTTGACTATTATGCTAGGTTTTCAATATATTTAAATTCACAACCATTTACTTTAAATATAACTCTATATTTAAATTAATTTGGTTCAAATACCATCAGATCAGAAATTTAACCTTTAATTTTGATTATAAAAAAATACAAATTAATCAAGGAGGTGGGTATGGATGCTAAATTTCACTCTGAAAATGAATATGGATTTATCTTAAATATATTGAACACTTACGTCGTGATAAAGAAGACATTAAAAGATGATCATTATCCTTATGACTCATTTGGTTATTTGCTTGCGCTTTATCAACCTTTAAAAGTCTATATTCCCCAGCTTCCACATCCAAAAATTTATATTGAAATTGGTGGAATTTCATACGATAGATTGATTGTTATGCAAACTGAAGATGAAGTGGAAGCAGTAAAGAGTCTACAGTGCTTAGCTCATATTATTGCCTAAGAATAGTTATATTCAGTCATATTTCATTATATGTAAGCACTTTTTTCTTTGTAAGTTTCGTGTATATATACGTTTATATTCTCAATTTTATAACAATTGCTGTTTATAATAGAGTTTCAGTCAAACAATAATAATGAACAGTTGAGTCAGTTAAAATGCTGAAAATTGATAAATTTCCTAAAAAAAAGCCTACTGATTATCGAGACATACGTGGCAGTTTGCAAAATGGCGATATCTTACTTTGTTCGGGTAATGGAATATTTTCTACAATGATTCAACAGGCAACACAGAGTGTCTGGAGTCATGTGGCATTTATACTGCGGTTAGATGCTATTGATCGTATAATGTTGCTAGAAAGTGTCGAACCTATTGGCGTGCGTACTGTAAGGTTATCCAAATATTTAGAAGATTACACAAATGATGGACAACCTTATCCCGGTGGAATGATTGTAATTCGCCATAAACAGTTTGCAAAATTGGTAAACAAAGATTCATTGGTTGCTCTTACACAATATGCGATCAATTTCTTTGGCTATCCCTATGATAATGACGAAATTGCAAAAATTGCAGCAAGAATTCTTTCATCAAAAATACCTTTTACACCCAAACAGCTAAAAAGAATTGAGGCTGACCGTGAATTTATATGTTCTGAATATGTGGCTCAATGCTATGAAAAGGTGGGTCTAACTATAAAGTGGAATCAATTGGGTTTTATTGCTCCTTCTGATTTTGCTGCCGATGCTAACTTTGAGTTAGTTACAGTTCTTAAGCAAATATAAAAAAAGCCCTGTTTTATAGGGCTTTTAAATTATTAAAAATCAAATGTTAGGCCCACCTTATAGGTTCTTGCTCCTCCAATAACAGCATAGTTGTCATTGAATACACCTTCCCAATATTTTTTATTCGCGACATTATCCACATTTGCTAAAAATGTTGTACTTACTCCGCCTAATACCGTTTTATAACGGGCACCAATATCTACAACAGTATAGCTAGGGAGCTCTAATGTATTAGTACTATTTAAATATTGTTCACCTACTTATGTTGCTCTCGTCGTTAAATTCAAACCTTCAATTTGTGGAACTTGATAATCTAAACCTAATGACCCTGTTAATTTAGGCACTCCATAAATATCATTGCCAACATTTACCTGAGCTTTGGTAATTTCAGCTTTGATATAAGCCAAGTTACCTAATAAATTTAAGCCGTCCAATACTTCACCTGAGAAACCCCATTCAATGCCACGCGAACGTGTTTCCGCTCCATCAACCGTAATTTGAGTAATATTCTTATCTTGAGGATCAGAGAAAGGGAGAGCCATCGTGTTTGGTTTTTCAATTTGGTATATTGCTAAAGTATTTAACCAAGTCCCCACCTGATATTTTGCCCCAACTTCATATTGTTTGGTCTGGAATGGCGCAAAAGTTCGTCTATTATTTGCATCTTTATTATTATCAACAGTAGTACCTTCTGATAATCCTTCTACATAACTTGCATAAAAAGAAAGACTCTCACCAAACGGTTTAATCACAATACCTAAACTCGGAGATACTTTATCTTTGCTATAAGAGGTATTTTTAACTAAATTTTTAGTATCGATATTTTGATAACGTGCCCCTAAAATTAACTGTAATTTATCATCTAGCATCGATAACTGATCGGTTACGGTATAACTGATATATTCATTATCACCAAAAGGAACGATGTCTGGAAGGGTAGTAGGCATACCACCATTTGCAGAGGGCTGATAAAGATTTGTATTGAAGGCCGCGGTAGTAGCAGCTTTATGTTGAGTATATTTCCGTTTTAGATAGTCTGCTCTTAAACTGACCGTATGTTTAACCGAACCCGTATTAAACTTATTTTCAAATCCTACATTTGCTGCTGTGTTATGTTCTTTTGAACCCACTTGATAGTATTGTGAGGTTGCTGCACCATTCGTATGGGTAATAATCATTCGTGTACCGAATAAATGGCCCTGATATTCTTTTTCTATATAGCCAATTCCAGCAAAAGCTTTGAAATCTGGTGTAAATTTATATTCACTAGATAAGCCTACAAATTTACTTTCCGTGTTTCCCCTAAGATGTGGAAAGAAGTTACTATTTCCTTTAGGTGGTGCAATAACTTGATTGATTGAATTATTCCCACCCATAGCCACCATGGCTGGAGATCCTCCTTTACGATTTTCTTTAATCGCATAAGAGTTGAAATTAATTTTTAGCTTATCTGTTGTGTAGTCAGCTGCTAATGCACCTGAGATATGGCGGTCATTCATTTCTTCAATAATATGCTCGCCGTCTCCATAGACCCCATTTAATCGAATACCAAATTCTTTTTGTTGACCAAATCGGCGTGAAATATCAAAACCAGATTGATAATAATTTTGATCCTCAAATGAGCTAAAGAGTCGGGTAAGTTCCTTATCTGCACGCTTTGAATGGGCAATAATTACACCACCGACACTTCCTGTTGGTGCTACACCTGAAACTAAGGCATTTGGCCCTTTTAATAAAGTAATAGATTCTAAAAATTCAGTCGGAACCCGGCCATAAGGAGCCACACCATATAATCCGTTATAAGCCATATCCTCATGGTTTAAATCAAAGCCGCGTACTTTAAAGTTTTCATTTAAATGTCCTTGATTTGTTGTAATACGAATTGCTGGGTCGTTTTTGAGAACATCTCCTACAGTAGAGGCTTGTTGCTCTTCAATAATTCCTGAGGTGTATTCAGTAATACTAAATGGTGTATCTATAATTTTTTTATTACCTAAAACGCCTAAATTCGCTTGTGAAGCAAGATTTCCTTTAGCAAAACTTTCAGGCTGTTGTTCGGCCTGTACCTTAATAGTAGGCAACATGGATACTTCAGCAGCAAATAAACTTTGATTTGCACTTAATTCCAAAAATGCTAAAGAAATTGAATTTACTAATCTTTTTTTTGAAAAATGTTTCATTGTGTTATAAGTTTAAAGATAATGATAATCGTTATTATATGTGTTTATGAATCGTTAACAAGTGTAATTGTTAATAAATAATTAAATATCTATTTATATATCCAATAAAGATTTAAAAAATAATTTTTTTAGACAAGAGAAATCTCAAGAAGATTAAAAACGCGACCATGGGCAAAGAAAGTGTAAAGAAAAATACTCATAAGATACAAAAACTCACTAAACCTAACTCTATAACTTTAAAAGAATTTGTTTATATAACTATGAATATTAAAAACAGGTAATCGTCATGAAAAAAATACTTTTAACAGCGTTGGCTGGATTTGCCTTATTAGGTAGTAATGCTGTGATGGCTAAACCAGATGCTGCTTTATTAAAAGAAGCGACAAAAAATGTAGTCACAGTATCTAAAGTACAAACTTTGGCTGATGAAGCTGGGGTAACTCTAACCGGTACCATCGTAAAGCATATTGCTGGTGATCATTTTGAACTAAAAGATGCAACAGGTACCATAGTAATTGATATTGATGATGACTTATGGAAGCCTTTACAGTTAAAAGCAGGAGATAAAGTACGTGTTGTTGGAGAGGTAGATAAGCATAGAATTAAACCTACCGATATTGAAGTTTTTCAGATTGAGCGTGTTAAGTAAGAGCAGATGATTTAAGTAAATATTGTTCAAAACTAATGAAAAAGAAAACTCCTATTTTTAGGAGTTTTCTTTTAAAGATAATAAGTTTTTATTATTGCGTCGCATTAAATGCTTCATGGTATTTGACATTAGCTTTTGGAATATTGCCCGAGAAAGTTACAGCCTGAAAATATTCACTCGGTACATTCGGCAAAACTAGCTCAGGATAATTTTTAAAACCAAATCGGCTGTAATAGCTTGGTTCGCCCAATAAAACACATCCTTGGGCTCCGAGTTGTTTCAATTTTTGTAGTGATTTATTCATGAGGAGTGAGCCAATACCACAGCCTTGTTTATCTGGATGAACTGAAATAGGACCTAAACCATACCAACCTATTTCACCTGAGCTCATTTCAACTGGAGAAATAGCAACATGTCCAATAATAGAGCCATCTTCAATTGCCACTAGCGAAATAGTGAGTTGACCTTGAGTCCTCAAACTATTAACAATGAAATGCTCGGTATGGCTACTGTGTTCAGCATTTTGAAAAGCTGCTTTTGTTAATTTTTCAATTGCTTCAATGTCTGTGATTTCTTCATCACGAACAATAATATTCATTAAAATACTTCCAGATATATTGATTAGCTATTACGCTTTAACTTTGTAATTAAATATAAAAAAGTAAAAGTAATTTATGTTTATAATATATCTTATTTGTTACTAATTATAAAAAGCAACTAATACTCATTAAACTCGTACATAAAGTAAAATTTTATAAAATTATTTTTTAATATAATAATTTGAAATTAATTTTGAGGCTAGGAAATTGAAAAAAGTTATTAAAACTTTATTATTGTCTACATTGATTTCAACTACTTCATTCACTATCTACTCGAAAAATATTGAGCAAAAAGTTAATTTTTTACAAGGTTCACCGTATACCACTTTAACTGGAAAATTTCAGGGCTACGATGATGTGCGGTATAGAGTTTATGCAAAAAAGGGTCAAATATTAAAATTTAATATTAATAGCCTTGGTAATTTAGCATACGTTAATATTTTTGCACCTGGTACAAAGCCCGGTAAAGATAACGCATTATTGATTGGCTCAACCGTAGGTTTTAAAGGAGAGCTTATTTTACCAGCCGATGGTGATTATATTATTCAGGTTTATCAAATGCGTAATAGTGCTCGTAAAAATAAAACTGTGAAATATAATTTAGACCTAGAACTCTTAAATAACGTAAAAAAATAAAAATTGATAAAATTTACTAGCTCTCAAATGAGAACTAGTAAATTTGAAGAAATAGTCTGAATAAACCTATTCAGCTAACGAAAATGACTCATTTATACCGCAATTTTCTACAAACTGTGGGTCGTGTGAAATGAGTAATACAGCACCTTCATAACTCTGAATTGCATGAGCGAGTAGCTTTCTAGATTCAATATCTAAATGATTTTCTGGTTCATCTAATAACAGAAGTTCAGGGGAAGGGCTTATCTGGCTAAGGGTTAATAAAGCTACTTTTAGTTTTTCACCCCCACTGAGCTGAGACAGTAGTTGTGTACCTTTATCACCGCGGATTCGGAGTTGACCTAATAAATTCCGCCATTCTACTTCTGAAAGCTCATGATTCAGTTGGGTGAGATTGTCAATAACAGTCATCTCATCACATAAAAAGCTAAAGTTCTGGTCGAGATAGAAACACCCTACAGATAAGTGAATACTGTCACATAACTGCTTGTCCTGTTCATAAATTGCTTTAAGCAAAGTTGACTTTCCAATGCCATTTTGTCCAGTTATGTGAATTTTTTGTGCAGCTTGTACAGCGAGATCAATGGGTCTTTGAGTTCCATATTTCAGTTTAAGTTTTTTAATACGAAGAATTTCACCTGATTTCTTCTGAAAAGTTGGGAACACAAACTGTTGAGGTTTGACACTTTCAAGAAGCATTTTCTTGTCTTTCAAATCATTTTGACTGTTCGAAATTTGTCGTTGATGTTGAGTTTGTATAGCGGCAATACTTTGGCTTGCTTGTTCCTTTTTAAAGTCGAGCAAAATTTTGGCTTGAGAATTTGATTCTCTCAACTTATTGCCCGCACGCTCACGTTTTTGAGCTTTCATTAATACATCATGTTGCTTTTGCTTCATGTGTTTAACTTCGCGTTGCTTTTGTTGAATAGATTGCTCTAGAGCTGTGATATTGGTTTGATATTGCCCATAAAATTTTTCATAGTTTCCGGTTGTATGATGTAGGCCATGTTCATTTAAATGATAAATATGATCTACTTCATTTAATAAAGTCCGATCATGGCTAATAATAAGACTACCTGCTGGGTGCTTTTTCAAATGACTAATTAGCCATTGTCTAGATTCTTGATCTAGATGATTGCTAGGCTCATCAAGTAATAGATAGTGATCTGATTTTAGAAATAAACAGCTTAAAGCCAACTTGGTTTTTTGACCTTCGCTTAAATTTTTAACTGGAAAATCTAAATCTGTTGGTAAGCCAGCAGATTCTAAGATGTTATTCCATAAGGTGGGTAACTCCCATTTACCTTCTAATAAATCATAATCGTCAAAGCTTGCATCACCTTGTTCAACTCTTTTAAAAGCTCGATAAATATTTAAGATATCTAAAGCTTCGGCAATGGTCTGCGCCGTCAAACGATGTAATTGAGGTAAATACGCATGTTTTACATGCCAAGATATTTGCCCTGATATATAAGTTGAATCTGCTGCAAACATCTCATTTAACATTTGCATAAGCAAAGATTTGCCTTGGCCATTACGACCAATTAAGGCAGATACCTGATTCGATTCAAGACTAAAATTTAGGTGCTTAAACATTACCTTTGAAGGAAACTCTAGGGTAAGTTGCGATATTACACATGCCTGCTGAGTCATAAAAAACCTCATAAATACAGGATGTACAAAATAGGATAATGATAATTTTTAATAGAGACGGTAAATCACACAAATAGTCTATTTTGCACATCAAAAAAGAAAAAATTGATGAGAAAAAAGACTTACTTCATTGGCGTGACTCACGAAATTGATGGAAGAATGAACTATTCTATAGCGATTTTAGGTAAGTGTAAAATTTCTAGAAGCTATTCTGTTAAAAAACCCAATCATTAGATTGGGCTTTTGTCTTTGTAGAGCTTTACTCTTTTACTACTAAAACTTGAATTTTAGTGCTATTTAAAACATCTTGAGCAAAACTACCTAAAATTAGTTTTTGGAAGCCTTTACGACCATGGGAACCAATCACAATTAAATCAGAACCTAAGTCTTCTACCGCTTTCAAAATACCATCTGAAGAAATTTCACCTTGAATAATTTGAGTCTCTGCATCGATACCTTCCTCTGCGCATAAAGCTTTTACAGTTGCGAGTGTCTTTTCTGCATTGGCTCGTGCTTCAACAAAATAATCTTTTACAACAGGTGAGATGTAATAAAAATCTACGCCACTAAAAGGGTCTACCGCAACTAAACTAATGGCGGTCAATTTACTACCAAATGCTTTTGCAATGTGAGCGGCTTGTCTAGCTGCTGCTAAAGAAATTTCAGAACCATCTACAGGTACAATAATATGTTGGTAATTCATAATGTTATTCCTCTTATTTACAGTTGTTATATATATGAAGCATTTATTAATTAAAGATTAACATATTTCATTCTTTGGAGACATCCATTCAGTTAAAGTAATTGAAATTAAATAAAATAATTATAAATCAGTAACTTGATTTGTTTTTTTTGAGTTAATATGCTAGAGATGAGAGTCACTAATATTTACATAGAAATTACAAAAAATTACGGTTCATATTTCTGTCATATATAGGCCGTATAACAAAATAGTAAATTAAGGGGGAGCAGAGGAATATGGCAGATTTAACAGCAAAGAAGGTCAATAAACTCATTGAAGAGTTTAGTCAAACAGGTAAAGAACCCCAAAAGTTAATCATTGGCTATAAAACTTATGCAAGACTCATGACTGAAGATAAATTTGCAGAAAAAGTAGTTCCTTCACTTGAAGATGCAAAAGAGCGTTTATATAAAAATTTAAAAATTAAACTTGTGACTGAAAAGCATTATTTTGAAATTAAATAAAATTATGTAAAGTACATCACTATTAATTAAACTAAATTAACATTAAATAAGTTTAATAACATTATTATTGTATGATGATACAAATTAATAGTGTAGTCAACATTTGAAAACAGCAATCGTTTATAAACTCGATAGAATAAATTGCTTTTATTTTAAGTAGTGGAATAAATTGAAATGCCAACATTCAGCGTAATTATATTTTATATTTTAGCTATATTGGGAACGGTAGCTGTTATTTATGGAGTAATCAGTTTAAGTATTTTTTTAATTGTCATTGGGTTAGGTCTATTATTTGCAGCATTGCTATTAAAAAAAGAGTTTAAAATAGATATTTTATTTTGGAGATAAATATAATATTTATTTTTAATTTATTTGGGCAAGTATTTCAATATAACTGACATAAAAGTGTCAGTTTTAAAATATTTTATTTTTTAGGCAGCTAAGGATGTTTTTTGATCGAAATAATTACAATAAAATATAAAAGTAGAAAATTTAAAGTTTATTTAAGTATTTAAAACTAAAAAAGTTTCCTTTAGGATAAAAGTAAAATTGTAAGAACGTTTTAGCTATTAAACAATAACAAAGTGAGGTGAGCATGACTTATAAGTATGAGTATGCAGGATTCTGGTTAAGATTTGGCGCAATGATTATTGATAGTCTTATTCTTTTTTTAGCAATTATTCCAGCAGCATGGATTTTTTATCGGGGAGATTACGACCTAGTGTTTGCTACTGGATTAAGCAGTAAACCACAAAATTACTTGTTCGATCTCATTGTGAACTATGCATTTCCTTTCTTGTATTCAGTTTTATGTTGGTTGTATTTTGCAGGTACACCAGGCAAACGTTTGATGCGACTAAAAGTTTTAGATGAAAAAACTGGCAATAAGCTTACAGTCATGCAAAGCATTATTCGCTATATTGGTTATATTCCATCAATTCTAGTGTTTGGTATTGGTCTTTTTTGGGTGGCATTTGACGCTAAAAAACAAGGTTGGCATGACAAAATGGCAAAATCAGTTGTAGTTAGAGAGCTATAAGAATTATGGCAACAAAGCGTTCATAGCATTGAAAATAGGGGACTATGAACGCTTTTTTATTAATTTCTTTTGGTTTTAAATTTAAGTATTACAAATACAATAATACCGACAATCAAACCCCAAAATGCTGAACCAATACCGAAAAATTGAATACCCGAAGCACTACATAAAAAGGTAAATAGTGCAGCTTCACGTTCTTCAACTTGAGCAAAGGCGATCGCAATGTTGTGGCTGATTGTACCAAGTAAAGCTATGCCCGCCAAAGCTACAATAAAAATGTGAGGAAATGACATCAATAAACTTGTGAGTGTTGCAGCAAACAAGCCCATTAAGATGTAGAAAAATCCGCAGCTCATGCCCGCAATATAGCGTTTGTTAGGGTCAGGATGTACTTGGTCGTCTAAGCTTACCGCAGCACTAATCGCAGCAATATTTACTGTGTAACAACCAAAAGGGGAAAGCAAAGCTTGGGTTAAACCTGTCCAGCCAATGAGTTGGTTAACGTGTGGTTTATAGCCATAACTTTTGATCATGGCAATTCCCGGTAAATATTGCGAGGCCATATTAATCACAAACAGTGGTAAAGCTAAGCCCAACAGTGCCGACCAACTAAACTCTGGACTAATCCAAACAGGTTTTGCTAAAGACCACTGAAGTATAGGCATATGAAATTCTAAAAAAACGGGGCAGAGGGCAATCCCTGCAACTGCGGTAAATACAATGCTGTAACGCGGCCACAATCTTTTTGTAATGACATAAATGCTAAGTAAGGACAAAATAAATGCCCAATCATTTTGTAAACTTGCGAAAAGTGATATACCAAATTTGAGTAAAACGCCTGCAAGCATGGCACTGGTTAGACTTTGAGGAATATATGAAAGTGCTTTTTGAAAAATACCTGAAAATCCTAAAATAGCAGTCAGCAAACCACCAACTAAAAAAGCACCAATCGCTTCATTTAAGCTATATCCACTGCCTGTTGCCATAATTAAAGCAAGACCAGCGGTTGACCATGAAGTCGCTACGGGATATTTAAATTTCCAAGAAAGAATGAGTCCCGATAAGCCAATTCCTAGACCTAAAGCCCAAAACCAAGAGGTAATTTGTTCAGGTGAAGCACCTAAAATTTGTGCTGCCTGAATCACTAAAACGGCCGAAACACTAATACCGATTAAAAAAGTAATAAAGCCAGCAAATACTGCCGGGATTGAAAAATCTTGAAGAATCTTTTGCATAATACGTGTTCTAAATCCAAGAAAAGTTTATAGGCTTCTGCCATTGCTTCCAGTTGGGGTGAATTTAACAATTTTTTTTAAGAAGGTGCTCCCTATTTTGAACCTAAAAAGGAAATAATATTTTTAAAATATTGAATAATGCTATTATTTATTTCAGAACGAATAATTAATTTGGGATATTATTTTATGGAAGAACAAGCTGAAAATTTGACACCACTTGAACTGAAAATTATGCGTGCTTTACAAGAAAATGGACGTTTAAGTAATGCTGAGTTGGCAAAACTTGTAGGCATTAGTACATCATCTTGTTGGAATCATACTCAGCGCCTTTTTAAGATTGGGGCCATCTTGGATGTTCGTGCTCGAATTAATCCCAATGCGGTTCACCGTGGTACTGTGGTATTAGTCGGTGTAGTTTTGGATCGTTCAACTCCTGATAGCTTTCAAGCATTTGAACAAGCATCGGGTGATTTGGAAAATGTTTTAGAATGTTATCTGGTAGCAGGAGAAGTCGATTATTTTCTCAAAATCCGTGTTAAAGATTTAGCTGCGTTTAACCGATTTCATAGTGAAAAGATTATTGCTTTACCCGGAGTAAGACAAGTAAGAACATTTTTTGTGCTTAATGAAGTTAAAACAGATGGCATGCTGGACTTTTAGCAGTTCATTATGTTTTAACTTTTTAATGCAAAAACTTAATTAGATTAAAAATAATTAAATTGTTGAAGTTGCTAGTTTTAAACCAAACCCAAAAAATAGAATTCCTACTAGAAAGATTCCGCTCGCTGCAATTTTATGGTTCTCTTTAAAAAACGCTGAGAGTTTAATTCCAGAGAAGATTAATGCAGTTAAATAACTAAAACTAATGATCTGTAAAATAATCGCTAAAATTAAAAAGCTCAGAGCAGGATAAGCGTAATCTGGTTCAACAAATTGAACAAAGAAAGATAAGAAAAATAAAATCGCTTTAGGATTGAGTAAACTGATACTAAGTGCTGTTTTATAAGGATGAATTTTATCTAAAGCGGGTAAATCGGCCATTTCTGGTTGACGTTGATTACGTTGTTTCCAGCGTTGAATACTGCCTTGTAACAGTTTAAAGCCTAAGTAAGAAAGATAAAGTGCACCTGTTAATTTAAGAATAACAAATACCCATGGAAAGGCTTTAAGTAAAGAAGCAGCACCAAGCACTGTACACAGCATTAAAATAAGGTCACCGGTGAAAATACCGAATGCACCCATATATCCAGTTTTAACGCCGTAACGTGAAGCAATTGACATCACATAAAGAGAATTGGGGCCGGGCAATAACACAATTAGGAATGTACCAATAATATATGTTGTTAAATCTGTTATGCCGAACACGAGAAACCCAATAAAAAACCGATTTTTGTCATGATAACAAAAATCGGCAATTTTGTATGAAAAGTGCAGTTTTTTAAGATTTTATTTCCGCATCAATTCCAAATGACTGACGCAACAAAAGGCTTAATTGGTCACGTGCTTTAATAAAGCCATCAACACCGCCTTGTAAAAGCTGGAATGCCATTAAGTCATGATTAAGTTCATCTTTAAAACTTTGTTCATCTTGCGCTGGTCGAACAATCGCTTCTGCTTGTTTTGCTTGAGAGCCATCAAGTGCCGCATCAACTGTACGTGTATCTTGCTCAAGTTGGGTAAGTAAATTTGGTGAGATCGTAAGTAAATCGCATCCAGCAAGACCCAGTACTTGGTCGATGCTACGGAAGCTTGCACCCATCACTTGAGTTGGAATGTTTTGCTGTTTGTAATAGGTATAGATTTTCTTAACTGAAACGACACCTGGGTCTTTTTCGATTGGGTAAGCATCTACACCTTCAGCTTTTTTGTACCAGTCTAAGATACGGCCTACAAACGGCGAAATTAAAGTTACTTTCGCATCTGCGCATGCTTGAGCTTGATGTAAACCGAAAAGGAGGGTGAGGTTACAAGCAATACCTTCAGCTTCTAATACTTTAGCAGCCTGAATACCTTCCCAAGTCGAAGCAATTTTAATCAGAATGCGTGACCGTTCAATACCATAACCTTTGTAAAGTTCACATAATTCATGTGCTTTTTGAATGGTTGCTTCAGTGTCATATGAAAGTGCAGCATCCACTTCTGTTGAAACTCGGCCTTCAATCAGTTTTAAAATTTCTACACCAAATTTTACGGTTAAAATATCAATGGTTCTTTCGATTAACTCATCGTTGCTATAGCCTTCTTCTTTGGCTTGATAATAAGCATCTTCAATGAGCTCTTTACTTTCTGGTTGTTCTGCTGCTGCCGTAATCAATGAAGGATTAGTCGTTGCATCTAATGGACGGAATTTACGAATTGCATCAAGGTCACTACTGTCGGCAACAACGGTTGTTAATGTTTTTAATTGGTCAAGTGCTGTATGAGTCATTGATATTCAACATCTTCGGTAATAAATCTTATCTTTTCTTTATAGCACAAAGTCTATTCATGCTGTCGATATATCAATTGTTATATTTCAAAGAAAAACGTTTAGATTCTGCATCTAATTTGAAATATTTTTAAGGCAGTGGTTGCATTCGTTGCTTACGGATATGTTCAATCAAAAATCTAGCAGCGGCACCGAGTTCACTTTCTCGACTCCAAACTAAGTCAACGTAGTATTCAAATCGGGGAGTGAAATCTAATAAATCCAATACTTTAAGCTTATTTTTTAATTCAGGGTTTTCTTTGAACATTTCTTGAGGAAGAACTCCCCAACCTAGATTACGTAAAATCATTAAACAAGCAGAGTGGTGGTTATCTGTACGCCAGTAATGTTTCGAAAATAACAATTCAGGCTTTAAAGTCTCATCACGACTTGCAACTACAATTTGTCGTGTAGTGAGGATCTGCTCATAAGAAACCTGATTTTGGCTTGCTAGAGGATGGTTGTTTGAAATAACCGGAATTAAAGCCTCACGTTTAAGTTCTACAAATTGTTCTCTGTTATCTAGGTGCTCGCGTTCAAACATGAGGGCAAGTTGAGCAGACCCATCTAATAACATTTGGAGCGCATCTTCTTGAGGGGCAGACACAATATTAATTTGTAAGTCTGGAAAACGACTTTCTAAAAGACAAATATAGTCGGTCCAATTGGTGTGTAAAAGTTCAGAGACAATCACAAGAGTTAAATTGGCTTCTAACCCTGTACTTAACGCGTGTGCATGTTGTTTCCATTGATTCATCTCAATTAAAAGTTGAGATGTCTTTTCGTATAACACCCGTGCTTCGTCAGTAGGGATGGGTTCACGGCCTTTACGATCAAATAAAGTCAAGTTCAGATCAATTTCTAAGTTGGCAATAGACATGCTTACAGCCGAAGGAACTTTTCCAAGTTTACGTGCTGCTGCTGAAAAAGAGCCGGTTTCAATCACGGCCTGAAACATGAGTAGTTGTTCTTGATTAATATTCATCTGTCAAAAAAACTGAAAGAACCTGATTGGATTAATCAATATTATAAAAATAAAATGCACATTATCCAAGTTATTATTGAGTATTTAAAAATGTTGATTTCCAAGAGAAGGCTCATTCATGCAATCAGTTATGAAGGAATTTTATTGGTCATCATTGCGATTGCATTAAGTTTTATTTTTGATATGCCAATGGACGTAACCGGTACACTCGGTGTGTTTATGGCAGTCGTTTCGGTTTTCTGGAATATGATTTTTAACCACTATTTCGAAAAAGTAGAGCATAAATATAATTGGGAAAGAACAATCCCTGTGCGGATTTTACATGCGATTGGCTTTGAAGGTGGCTTGTTGATTGCAACAGTACCGATGATTGCATATATGCTTCAGATGAGTGTCATTGATGCACTTATTTTGGATATTGGTTTAACCTTATGTATTTTGGTTTATACCTTTATTTTTCAGTGGTGTTATGACCATATCGAAGATAAGTTTTTCCCAGATGCTAAAGCAGCATCACTTCATTAAAAATTAAGTTGTTAAACTAAAAAAGCACCCATCAGGGTGCTTTTTTTAAAGGTGAACCGTAGAATTATTTCTCTACGATTGCTACAACACCTTCACCACCTGCTGTACAGATTGAGATTAATGCACGGCCTGAACCTTTTTGATTAATCAATTTAGCAGCTGTAGCTAAGATACGACCACCAGTTGCAGCAAATGGATGGCCTGCACCTAAAGATGAACCATTTACGTTCAGTTTAGAGCGATCGATTGAACCCAAAGGTGCATCTAAACCAAGACGTTCTTTACAGAATTTTTCATCTTCCCAAGCTTTCAAAGTAGATAACACTTGAGATGCGAATGCTTCATGGATTTCGTAGAAATCAAAATCTTGAAGTTTAAGATTTGCACGTTTAAGCATACGAGGTACTGCATAAGCAGGAGCCATCAATAAGCCTTCTTTAGGACCGTTCTTGCCAATGAAGTCAACAGCTGCTGTTTCAGAGAAAGAAAGATAAGCTAAAACTTCATGACCGTTTTCTTTTGCCCATTCTTCAGAAGCAAGCAAGACAACAGAAGCACCGTCAGTTAACGGAGTTGAGTTACCTGCTGTCATTGTTGCAGTTTCGCCTTTACCGAAAACTGGTTTTAATTTAGCTAGTTTTTCAACTGTGCTGTCTGCACGTAAGTTGTTGTCACGGTTAAGACCTAAGAATGGAGTCATTAAGTCATCAAAGAAACCACGCTCATACGCAGCAGCAAGTTTTTGATGGCTGCTAGCAGCTAACTCATCTTGTGCTTCGCGAGTAATACCCCATTCTAAAGCAGTGATCGCTTGGTGCTCACCCATTGAAAGGCCAGTACGTGGTTCACCGTTACTTGGTGCATCAAGAAGCTTTTTAAAATCAATTTTTGTTAAAGCTTTAAGGCGGTCTTTACCAGTTTTAGCTACATTGAGTTCAAGTAAAACTTTACGTAAACCATCACCTACAGCAATTGGTGCATCAGAAGTAGTATCAACGCCACCTGCAATACCTACGTCAATTTGACCAAGTGCAATTTTGTTTGCAACAACAAAAGCAGCTTGTAAACCTGTACCACAAGCAATTTGAATGTCATAAGCAGGAGTTTCAGGAGCAAGATCTGTACTTAATACAACTTCACGAGTCATATTAAAGTCACGGCTGTGTTTTAAAACAGCACCAGCAACGACTTCACCAATACGCTTACCTTGTAAGTTAAAGCGTTCAACCAAACCGTTTAATGCTGCTGTCAGCATGTCAGAATTTGACGCTTTGAAATAAGCAGTATTTGAACGTGCAAATGGAATACGGTTGCCACCAATAATTGCAACGCGGCGAACAGTGTTTTGGCTCATGGTTTTATCCTGTTGAACAGAAGTTTTGGTTTTTGTTGCTTTTGGTTCGGCAGCTACATTTGAAGATGTAGAAGTAGTTGCTGTAGTGGCGCTCTTAGTACGAGGGCTACGTGCAGGTGCAGTCGTTGAACGAGTACGTGTCGTTTTTGGAGTATTAGTTGCTGCTTTAGGAGTGGTGCTGTTACGCTTAGCCGTGTTAGAAGCCGACTTTGATGTATTTGACACTTTTTCCTGAGCAGAATTTTCGACTGCTGGATTTTCTTGAGTTGGTTTGCTCATAAGGCTTTTCCAAGCATATTAACGATATTCTTATAAGCTACCTTAACACAATTCAAATAGACCTGTATTGACTAGAATGACATTGTAGATAGCATTCAGGTCAAGACATCCAAAGATGAAGTCAAGTATGATTTGGAGTAACTCTAATGAACGACTGCTTTCATATTGTTTCTATCCATCTCATAACATAATGAAGCCTGTCGTAGAAAATTCATTTCTTTGAGAGATAATAATCATGACTGATCAATACCAAGCATTTACACAATCTCCTATTGGTAAATTCGTTGTTAAAAATCTGGGTTTACCATCACCAGTTGCATTAGAGCGTTTTGAAAGTGCTCAGCCAGTAGTGAATGGTGCAGTATTGGTTGGCGCGGCGCCGTCAAGTGTATTGTCTGGTGCGATTGCACAAGTACTTAGCAATATTCATGCTGATAGTTATGTAGGCAATAACGTTGCTTTACAACAAGAAGCTGCAAAAGTTGGCTTAAATTTACGTCCATTCAATGCAGGCGATAAAGAATCAAAATTCAAAGCAGTGGTATTTGATGCGTCTGGTATCCAAAACTCAGAACAGTTAAACGAACTTTATAAATTCTTTAACCCGATTGCACGTCAAGTTGCGACTTCTGGTCGTGTGATTGTGATTGCTACAACACCTGAAACGGCAAGAACTGTAAAACAAGCGATTGCTCAGCGTGCACTTGAAGGCTTTATTAAATCTGTAGGTAAAGAATTTAAAAAGGGTATTACTGCTCAAGTTGTTTATGTAGATGAAGGTGCTGCTGCAAACCTTGAATCAACTTTACGTTTCTTACTTTCTCCACGTTCAGCGTATGTATCTGGTCAAGTAATCCGTGTTTCTAAAGCAGGTGTAGTTGATGTTGATTGGGCAAAACCGCTTGCTGGAAAAACTGCATTGGTAACTGGTGCAAGCCGTGGTATTGGTGAGGCAATTGCACATGTGTTGGCGCGTGACGGTGCCCATGTTATTTGTTTAGATGTACCTCAACAACAAGCTGATCTTGATCGTGTAGCTGCTGATATTGGTGGCTCTACATTGGCGATTGATATTACAGCTGCTGATGCAGGTGAAAAAATTAAAGCTGCTGCGGCAAAACAAGGCGGTTTAGATATTATTGTTCATAACGCAGGTATTACGCGTGACAAAACTTTGGCAAACATGAAGCCAGAGCTTTGGGACTTGGTCATTAACATTAACTTGTCTGCTGCTGAACGCGTAAATGACTACTTGTTAGAAAACGATGGTCTAAATGCAAATGGCCGTATTGTTTGTGTATCATCAATTAGTGGTATTGCTGGTAACCTTGGTCAAACAAACTATGCTGCATCAAAAGCTGGTGTGATTGGTCTAGTTAAATTTACTGCACCTATCTTAAAAGATGGTATTACCATTAACGCAGTAGCACCTGGCTTTATCGAAACTCAAATGACTGCTGCTATTCCATTTGCAATTCGTGAAGCTGGTCGCCGTATGAACTCAATGCAACAAGGTGGTTTACCTGTTGATGTAGCAGAAACAATTGCATGGTTTGCATCAACTGCTTCTACAGGCGTAAATGGCAACGTTGTGCGTGTATGTGGTCAAAGTTTGTTGGGCGCTTAAGCACTTTTAGCTAAATAGGGGTGCTTGTGCATCCCTTTTTTATTAAAGAATCAATAAATTATAAAAGGTTAGGTATGAATACTCGTCATTTTAGCCAGCTACCAAAAGCGGCATTGGCTTACCCAAAAGTAGTACAAGGTTTAATTTTTAAAAAGCCTAAAGGTCCAAAAATATTACCGCACGTTGAATATGTGGTAGATACTTTAGAAATTGACCAGAACCACCTCAAAGCTTATAACGAAGTATGTGGCTTTCAAAATAATGGCTTCGTACCAGCAATTTATTTGGCGGTGCTTTCTCAAAGTTTGCAAATGCACATGATGACGGCAGAAGCATTCCCATTTCCAATTTTAGGTTTAGTTCATATCCGTAACCAGATTAAACAAACTAGACCAATTGGTGTAACTGAAAAACTAACGTTGTCATGCAAATTTGGGGAACTAAAACCGCATGATAAAGGTGTTCAGTTTGACTTTATTACCACGGCAAAAGTTGGCAATGAAGTGGTTATGGAAGGCTTAACGACTTATCTATCTCGCCAAAAAGTTGAAAAAAGATTGGGTGAGAAAGCCAAAGAAGAACAAGCGCCAGCTTATATTCCAAAGGCAGAGTGGAATATTTTAGAGAATACAGGCCGCCGTTATGCGAAAGTGTCGGGTGATTTTAACTTAATTCATATCCATGCTATTACAGCAAAAGCATTTGGCTTTAAGCAAGCAATTGCGCATGGTATGTGGAGCAAAGCGAAAGCATTAGCGAATCTTGAATTACCAAATGCTTATGAAGCAGATGTGTGGTTTAAGCTACCAATGTTCTTACCATCAAAAGTTGAGTTTTTAACTGCCAATGCAGATAAAAAAACTGATTTCTTGATTCGTAATGCTAAATCCCAAAAACCGCATGTTGCAGGAACAGTAAAAGCATTATAAAAATATCAGCAGCCTGAACAGAGGTTTGGGCTGTTTTTGAGCAAAATAACAAAAAATGCAAGGAACTTCATGTGATTAAAGAGATTTTACTGGCCGATACCCATAACTATCACGGTATTTTGGATGAACGTTTTATTGATTTAGCTCACCAGTTTAGCCGTCTTCAAGATGCTAGAACCGGACAAGGTGGAGCTGCATTAGCGGTTTATTTTAGAGGCCAGAAAGTTGTAGATATCTACACGGGTCTAAAATCACAAACTGAAACTTGGCAACCTGACACATTGGCAGTTTGCTACTCTACAGGTAAAGGTGTACTTGCAACCTTAGCGCATATTTTAGTAAGTGAAGGTTTTCTAGAATACGACAAACCGATTGCGACCTATTGGCCTGAGTTTGCTCAAAATGGAAAAGAGCAAATGACATTGCGTCATATGCTAAGCCATCAAAGCGGCATGTTTGATGTTCGAAATATTATTGAAAGTGCGAGAGAAATGCTCGACTGGTCACATATGTTAGATGTGGTTGCGGCGACTAAGCCTAGATTCCTTGCAGGAGAGGGCAATGCTTATCAAGCTTTAACATTTGGTTGGCTGGTGGGTGGTGTACTTGAAAAAGCAACGGGTCAATCTTTAGATCAGCTCATGCAAAAATATCTAGTTGAACCGTTGCAGTTAGACGGCGCTTATTTTGGAACGCCTGCAAGTGAGTTAGATCGTGTAGCACGTTTAATTATTCACCCGAAACCAGAAAAGTCAGCGTCCACTCGAGCTGAAAAACCCAAAAAGCCTCAGCCGCGTAAAAGTTCACTTTCTGAAAAAATGATTACGTGGACTGGACAAGACCCGCAAGATTTTCAGGATGCCATGATTCCAAAAGGGATGAAGCACTTTAGTTTCTTTAGTGATGAAGGATTGCAAGCCATTGTTCCAGCAGCGAATGGCACATTTACAGCAAATAGTCTTGCCAAAATTTATGCGATGCTGGCGAATCATGGTGAATGGGATGGGCGGCAACTCATTCGTCCGGAAATATTTGAAGAACTTATTACCATTCAAAGTTATGCACGTGATCGTGTCATGCCTATACCTATGAATTGGCGCCTAGGATATCACCGTATTATTACCATGGGTAAACGCGCTAAAAATGGCTTCGGACATATTGGTTACAATGGTTCAGGGGCGTGGTGCGATCCTGAGCGTGATCTTAGTTTTGCCTATACTCACAACTTCCAGATTGGTTCAATAACGGGTGATTACCGTTTATGGGGACTGACTCAAGAAGCCTTACGGTGTACCGACCAAATTTTAAAAGGCCGTAAAGGCTGGTTCTAATTTTAATATTTTAAAGCTGGTATTTTTAAGCAATGCCAGCTCAACACTTATAATAATTCTAGGCGAATAATCGCTTCGGTATGGCGCTTGAAGTCTTCTTCAGCTAAACCTTGTAATCCAAGTTGATAAATACCTTCTAATCCGCAGACAAAGGCAATGAGTCGCCACGCAATGTCTGTTGAGTTGGATATGTTTTTAAATTCACCTTCTTGCTTGCCATATTCAATGGCCTGCAAAATCGTTTCATGCCAACTCTGCATAGCAAGGTTATAAGCTTTTCGTATTTCAATATCTTGTTCAATTAAGAGTTCAGCTTCATTCCATAATCGTAAATAAGGCTGAAGTCTATCGATGTTTTCTGCACCCAATAAAATGAAGATTCTTTGAAATTGGCTGGTTGTTTGGAGAGTTTGTTCAATTTCATCAAGCTGTTCCATTAGCTTTAAAAAGGCTTCAGCTTTTAAATGAGATGCTGAAGAAAAGTGGTGGTGAACTTGTCCGGTAGAGGTTTGTGCTTCTGTTGCGATTCGACGTACTGTCATGGCTGCAAAACCTTCAGCCAAAGCAACTTGCATGGCGGCTTGCAGAATCATTTCTCTGCGTTGATCGCGATTAAGATAGGCCATGTTTGTTTCACCTGACTGAATTCGACACAAATTACATTAAATTTAAAAGTTGGACAAGTGTCCAATTGTGTATATAATAACCATAATTTGAACACGTGTCCAAGTTTTGGATATTGAAGAGCGTTATGCAAAAAAAATGGTTAATCCTGACAATTATCGTCCTTATATATTTACCGGTTACGATTGATGCAACGGTGATGCATGTTGCAACACCATCTTTAAGTGCCGCATTGAATTTAACTGCCAATCAGCTTTTATGGATCATTGATATTTATTCGCTGATTATGGCAGGTTTGATTTTGCCAATGGGGGCACTCGGCGATCGTATTGGCTTTAAAAAATTACTATTTATTGGAACCGCAGTTTTTGGCGTGGGTTCGCTAGCTGCTGCTTTTTCTCCAACCGCTTATGCCTTAATTGCTTCACGTGCTGTTTTGGGGTTAGGTGCAGCGATGCTTATTCCTGCCACTTTATCCGGCATTCGTAATGCCTTTACCGAAGAAAAGCAGAGGAATTTTGCACTTGGTCTTTGGTCTACAGTGGGTGGTGGCGGAGCCGCTTTTGGTCCATTAGTGGGTGGATTTGTACTAGAACATTTTCATTGGGGAGCAGTATTCCTCATTAACATCCCGATTATTTTAGTGGTTCTGGTCATGATCGTGATGATCATTCCTAAACAACAAGAGAAAACCGATCAGCCAATTAACTTAGGGCAAGCTTTAATCTTGGTTGTAGCTATTTTAAGTCTTATCTATTCAATCAAATCGGCTATGTATAACTTCTCGGTACTCACGGTTGTGATGTTTGTAATTGGTATAAGTACTTTAATTCACTTCATACGAAGCCAAAAAAGAGCTACGACGCCAATGATTGATCTGGAATTGTTTAAACATCCAGTGATTTCTACCAGTATTGTTATGGCCATTGTTTCCATGATTGCTTTGGTTGGCTTTGAATTACTCTTGTCTCAAGAGTTGCAGTTTGTACATGGGTTTTCTCCCTTACAGGCAGCTATGTTTATTATTCCATTTATGATTGCGATTAGTTTAGGTGGTCCATTAGCCGGAATTTGTTTAAATAAATGGGGACTTAGACTTGTATCTACTGTTGGTATTTTAATAAGTGGATTTAGTCTATGGGGGCTTGCCCAGCTTAACTTTTCAACCGACCACTTTTTAGCGTGGACGTGTATGGTCTTTTTAGGCTTTAGCATTGAGATTGCCTTACTAGCTTCAACTGCTGCGATTATGTCATCTGTACCTCCGCAAAAGGCGAGTGCAGCAGGTGCCATAGAAGGGATGGCTTACGAGCTTGGGGCTGGTTTGGGCGTTGCTATATTTGGGTTAATGTTATCTTGGTTTTATAGTCGTTCAATTATTTTGCCAGAACAGCTCCCAACGGACTTAATTGAAAAAGCGAGTATCTCGATTGGAGAAACCATGCAATTAGCGTCTAACCTTGAAAATCCTTTGGGAGGACAATTAATTGCAGTTGCACAGCAAGCTTTTAGCTATGCACATAGTTGGGTGCTTACCATTTCAGCTATTTGTTTCTTCCTTTTAACTGTATTTGTCTGGTTTAGTTTTCCAAAGAAAGTAAATTAAAAAACTAAAATAAAGATAAAAAGAGAGAGTCGATCTCTCTTTTTATCCTTCAATATCTTTTTAATTTTTTCTTCATATTAAAATTGGTTATTTAATTCTCATAAATAAACTATTCTTTAAGAAAGTTCATATTTTTATTTCAAAATGATTCAGTGGTCATGTAATTGAAATTTAATGAAAAATTAATTGTTGTGAAATTGACTGTGTAAAAATGGTTTGCTAACCTGCTATTCGAAAAATCTAAAAACAAATAAAAGAGGCTGCTGTGAATTTTAAATTAAAAACATCACTCATAATTGGAGCAATTGTTGCATCTTCACTTGTATATGCTGCAACTGTACTTTCACCAAATCAGAATAATAATAGTGGATCAATTCCATCCGGTTATTCAGATTTAGAATTTAATCTAGCAAATGGGAATTGGGTCAAAAACCTCACTTTACCCACAAGCGCTAATAATTTGGACAAAATTACAATTCGTTCTAGTGCTGCCTATAGTAGTTATTTAGATACTTCTAATACCAATATTCCGTTAGAGGTTTTAAAGATAAATAGTGGTGATGTTTACCAATTCATCTTTAATAGTAGTCAAAATAAATGGATTGCTCAGTTAGCGACAGTGAGTCCTACTAATGGTGCGACCTATGAAGTCGTTCCATTAACAACTGCATCAATGCAAAAAGTACTTATCCAAAATGACAAATGGGCACAAACCATTGCATTATCGAGTGATGTGCGTGACGGAACAACCGTACAAGTTGTTTCTACAGCAAGTGCAAGTTCGGACATTGATAAAACAAATTTACTATTCCCGAGCAGTTTTACATTAAAAAATGGCTCTGAATATTGGTTTAAATATTATTCTGCTTTAGGAAAATGGGTTCCAGAGTATATAAAACCTCAGAAGCTAAATGTTCAGCAAATCGGAACAACTTTAGCCGCTGTAAATAGCCCACTGACCGAAATTGCATTTGGAGACGGGAACTGGGTTTCCAATTTCACTTTGCCTACCACTGCAAGTGATCGAGATAGAATTATTATTAAGTCTACAGCGACTTGGTCTGCAAAAATTAATAATACTAATATTAATAGCCAAGCGACTTTAACGCTTAAAACAGGCGATCAATATGAGTTTATGTATGTAAGCGACAAAGGTTATTGGCAGCTGATCTCTTCACCAACAAAGGTGATTGATTCAGCCGCAACAATCCCTGCAACTTTACCGAATATGACTCAGCCCACTTTAAAGGTGAAATTGTCTACATCAAATTGGCAGCCAACCTTGCAACTACCCGCTAAAGCTCAAGTCGGGGATAAAGTGGTTATTGTGTCAAATGCATCGGCCGACACCTATATTAATGCCGCTAATGGCTTGTCTACTGCAATTAAAAATGGTGAAAATCGCCGTTTTATTTACACTGCTCAAGGCTGGATAGTAGATAGTTATACAATTGATATGTTGTTGGTTTCTAGCCCAGAAGTAAATTCAATTTTAGGAGAGAGCGCTGCAAAACTTAGAATGATAGAAGGCGTAAATTTAACGAATTTAACCGCTGAAAATTCAAATGCACGCTTTTACTTAAGAGAGGTAGGTTACCTAACTTATAAGATTCCTGCTGCCACTTTAAAAGAAGCGATTTCTTTTGGACGAGATGACACCACGGTACAAAATGAGCGTAAACGTGTATTGGCAGACGGTGTCTATTATCAAGGTAATGAACCAGGTGATGGCGGTTGTGGTTGGGCTTGGATTAATGCTTCTGCATATAACATGATTGGCGCAAATGATATTGCAGGTTGTTCTTTCGCCGCTATGCGTCATGAAGTTGGGCATAATCTCGGTCTGTACCATAATGGCTCAACTAATATTGGCTCAGGCTTTGCTCATCCGTTAGGAAGTACTGCAATGGGGGGCAATAATATTAATTTTTATTCGAGTCCATACCTATACAATCCTAAATATGGTGTGCGTTTAGGCTTAGAAGGTAAAATTGATGCGGTCAGTGTCATTAATCTGAATGCACAGAAAATTTCTCTATATAACTAATCTCTATTTTTAGCTGTAAATAATGAAGAAAAATAAATTGTTAATAGGAACTGCTATCGCTTGTGTGGCGTTAGCAGTTTTAATCTGGTTTGCCTTTTCACAACAAAGCTCTTCTGCTTTAACGTCGTCTGCAGGAAATGGGCAAGGTGTTGGGCAAAAAATGGCAGAGAATCAGAATGAATTTGCTCGTCAAAATATACTGAATTTAAGTCCGTCCGAAAAAGAAAGATTGTCTCAGCAACAGATTGTTTTTAGTGAGATAGAAAAGGATCAACTGCCTTCTAATGTTAATTTTCCACTAATTAAAAATGCAGAAGGTATGGTCATTAAATATGATCCAAATGTGATTGAACTTAAAAAAGTGGGTGACACTGTTAAGTTTCAAATGTTGGAATATGGCATTAATCGTACAGGCAAAATTGTAGAGATCGAACCTGTTGACCAAGATATTGTTCGATGGACGGGTAAATTTGATCAGGGCGATCCGAATCAGAATTTCTTTACCATTACTCAAAGTCAAAAAGACCATTATACGATCATGCAAATTTTTACCGAGAAAGGAAATTATTCGGCTGAAATTAAAGATGGTGTGGGACTGGTGCAAACGATGGATGAGGGTGTAACTGATCAAGAGCTTCACCATGATCATCCTTAGACAAATAAATAGTTCTGGTAGAGAAAAGAAGCCAGTTCGCAGTTTATCTGTACGGATATGAGCTTTATGCGTTCACACTCTTTTAAAAACAAAGTATGCTTATGCCTGTAACAAGGAGCATACATGTATCAAGTACTTGCTAGAAAATACCGTCCACGTAATTTCAATGAGTTAGTGGGACAAAACCACGTCTCTCGTGCATTAAGTAGTGCATTGGAACGCGGTCGTCTACACCATGCTTATTTATTTACAGGAACGCGTGGTGTAGGTAAAACTACAATTGCACGTATTTTAGCCAAGTGTTTGAACTGCGAAACGGGTGTGACTTCTACACCATGTGAAGTCTGCGCAACGTGTAAAGCGGTAAACGAAGGCCGTTTTATCGACCTGATTGAAATTGATGCTGCTTCAAGAACAAAAGTAGAAGATACGCGTGAACTTTTAGACAACGTTCCTTATGCGCCAACGCAAGGTCGTTTTAAAGTTTACCTGATTGACGAAGTACATATGCTTTCTACGCATTCTTTTAATGCGTTATTAAAAACACTAGAAGAACCACCAGAACACGTTAAGTTTCTGTTTGCAACGACGGATCCACAAAAGCTACCAATTACAGTCATTTCACGTTGTTTGCAATTTACTCTACGACCTTTAGCTGTTGATGAAATTACCAAGCATCTTGGCGCTATTCTCGAAAAAGAGCAAATTACTGCTGATCAAGATGCAATTTGGCAAATTGCTGAATCTGCTCAAGGTTCATTACGTGATGCATTATCTTTAACAGACCAAGCCATTGCTTATGGTCAGGGTGCGGTACACCACCAAGATGTTAAAGAAATGCTTGGCTTGATTGACCGTACAATTATTTATGATTTGATTTTAGCAATTCATCAGAACCAACGTGAGAAAGTTAGTCAGCTTTTATTGCAATTTAGACATCAAGCGTTAGATGTTTCACTGGTGCTGGATCAGTTGATTTCGACATTGCATGAATTGGCAATTTTACAATATCTACCTGATTTAAGTTTGAAATATAGCGATGAAATCAATCGCAAAATCATGCAACTGTCTAAGCTGATTTCTGCTCAAGATTTGCAGCTTTATTACCAAATCGCATGTAAAGGTCGTTCAGACCTGCAACTTGCCGTGACGCAAGAGCAAGGTTTTGAAATGTGTGTTTTACGTTTATTGGCATTCCGTCCTTTAGCGCCTAATGAAATTTTAGTGTCAGAGCCAGTTCAGCAAAATGGGCAAACGGTGGTAGCTTTGAGTCAACAGACTCAGCCCACAGCTCAGGAGATTACTCCAGTAAATACTGTTCAGCCTGTTGAAGTTATTAGCCAACCCGCTATGGTTGAACCTGAACCTGAACCTGAACCTGAACCTGAACCTGAACCTGAACCTCAGTCTAATCAGGATTTAATGGTATTCGACCCAAATCATCATGAGCTGATTGGTCTTGAGTCAGCATCTGTTCAAGAAACAATTAGTGTGCTGGAAGAAGATTTCATTCCGGTACCAGAGCAAAAGTTAGTACAAGTTCAGGCAGAAACCCAAGCTAAAAATATTGAACCTGAACCAGCTTTTACTGCTGAGCCTCAAGGTTTATTTGAAACATCTAGCGCTGAATTTTCCCTTGGCCAAGATACACCTATAAATCATGATTTGCCTTCTGAATCAGTTATTGAGCAGCAGTCATTTGTGCAAGCTGAAGTAATGGTTGAAACAGTTGCCGTTGTAAAAGAGTCTAGTGCACCTGATAACGGGCAGCTTATGCCTCAAGATATCTTGAAGCTTTCTCCTCAAGTTTTGGAAGGTGAGTGGACACTCGAAAAGTGGGAATATTGGTTTAGAAACAGTCAGCTTTCTCCAGCCGTTCAAGAACTTGCTCAGCATGGTGTGATGACGGGTGAAATTGGTGGTAATACTGTTTTCCATATTCCTCAAGAATATGAAAATATGCTGACCCAATTACAACAAGGGCTTATTGATGCATTAAACGAACAATGGCCGAATACTCAATTTACAGTTGAATATGGTGCTTTAAATACATCTACACCCTATACCATTCAAAGTGCACGTAAAGAAAAAGCCTTTCACAGAGCAGCTGAGCTATTACAGCAACAGCCAGTCATTAAAAGTCTCATAGAAACTTTTGATGGCGAACTGCAAAATATTCAATTAAAACCTTAAATTCATCTAAGTTTTGATCTGGTGCAGAATATGAAAATAATAGAATTTTCATATTCTTCATTGGATTGAAATATTCAGGTCATGTCACTGTCATTGTACTTTTCTATGTTAGCCATTTTAGATTTTAAATGGATTGTACATAGCAATGAAAAGGCAATGCACTGGAATAAATTGTTTTAAATATTCTTATCTTTTATTAATCGGCGCGATTCTACTGAGTGGTTGTAACGACTCATCAAATGATAATTCGAATGCACCAGAAACAGGTAAAAAGCCTGTAATGCGCTGTGCTCCATAAACTTAAATAATAAAAAGAACCTGATCATGATTACACGTCGTAAATTTTTAAATTACTCTTTAAATATGGGTTTTGGTGCTGCGGCATTGGCAACTTTCCCATCTAGTATTCAAAAAGCTTTAGCAATTCCTGCAAATAATAAAACTGGCACCATTCAGGATGTCGAACACGTTATTATTTTAATGCAGGAAAACCGATCTTTTGACCACTACTTTGGAACATTAAAAGGTGTTCGGGGTTTTGCCGATCGTTTTACGATTCCTCTACCAAGTGGCCGCCGTGTCTGGGAGCAACTTAGAAGTAATGGGCAAGTTCTAACACCTTTTCACTTAGATGGTACAGCCAATAATGCACAGCGTGCGGATGGGACGCCACATACTTGGAATGATAGTCAGTTGGCTTGGGACAATGGGCGTATGGCGAACTGGCCAACCCACAAAACTGATATATCCATGGGTTATTTTAAAGAAAAAGAAATTCCATATCAGTTTGCACTTGCCAATGCCTTTACGATCTGTGATGCCTACCATTGCTCTATGCACACTGGAACAGATGCAAACCGTTCTTATCACTTAACGGGTACGAATGGAGCAACACCGACCAAGCGTTCATTTGTAAACAATGAGTGGGACTGGATTGATGGTAATCCTGCTACAGCAGATCGTGGTTATACATGGAAAACCTATGCGGAGCGTTTAGAAGAAGCAGGGGTAAGCTGGATTTGTTATCAAAATATGCCTGATGAATGGGGCGATAATATGCTTGGTGCTTTTCGTACGTTTAGAAAGGCGAACATTGCATCTGGTTATCCCGTTTCAAGTGGCGGCGAACCGAATAAACCGTATGCCGATACGGGTCAAAAACTACCGTATAAAGCCTATGATGCTGCGACTGATAATGCCAAAAATCCACTTTATAAGGGCATTGCAAATACATTGCCGGGCAATAAACCAGAAGAATATCTTGACGCTTTTAAACGAGACATTCGTGAAGGTAAATTACCACAAGTCTCTTGGATTAATGCGCCATCAATTTATTGTGAACATCCGGATCCTTCAAGCCCAGTTCAAGGGGCATGGTTTATTCAAGAAATTATTGATGCTTTAACTGCTGTACCAGAAGTTTGGAGTAAAACCGCGCTACTTATCAACTTTGATGAAAATGATGGTTACTTTGACCATGTGCCATCGCCATCAGCACCATCTCGACTTAAAAACGGTCAATACGCGGGTAAATCGACATTAAGCAGTACTGATATGCAGGACGAATATTTTGATCATGCTGCACCTGAGGGAAGCCATTCTCAGCCTACACCTGATGGACGAGTTTATGGTCCGGGTCCTCGTGTTCCATTATATGTGATTTCCCCATGGAGCCGTGGTGGTTGGGTCAACTCGCAAGTGTTTGATCATACTTCTGTGCTCATGTTTTTAGAAAAACGTTTTGGGGTTAAAGAGCCGAATATCAGTCCATACCGCCGTGCGGTGTGTGGCGATTTAACCAGTGCATTTAACTTTAAAACACCAAATGCAGATGTTTTACCGCAGTTGAACGGGAAACAAACTCGTGTGCAGGCCGATGAGTTAAGAGAAAAACAAGAAGCTCTGCCAGCTGTACCTGTACCAATGGATATTAAGTTACCGATTCAGCAAAGTGGCATACGTCTGTCACGTGCGCTACCTTACGAGCTGCACACCAGCGCGCGCTGTAAAGCGGATGGTAAGGTGCAATTGATATTCTCTAATACAGGTCAGCAAGCAGCGGTTTTCCATGTTTATGATAAGCTCAACCTAGACCGTATTCCAAAGCGTTATATTGTCGAGCCGAATAAAAATTTAGATGATGAGTGGGATGCTTTAAAAGATAATTTAGGTCGTTATGATTTATGGGTACTTGGTCCAAATGGCTATCATCGTCATTTCAAAGGGGATACTCAACGTATTGTCGATAGTAGCGTTAAACCTGAAATTCGCGTGTGCTATGACATTGCCAATGGCGATGTATATGTAGAACTCATGAATGAAGGAACTAAGGATACAATATTGACGGTAAAACCTTGTGCATACCGCCAAGATGCACCGTTACAACTGACCGTAAAAGCGGGTCAAGTCGTTAAACAACATTGGGCTTTGGCTGACGTAGGGCATTGGTATGATTTTGAAATCACCAGTCAGAGTGATCCATATTATTACCGACGTTTTGCTGGTCGAGTTGAAACGGGTGAAGACTCTTTTAGTGATCCTGCAATGATGTAAGTTTAGGTGGGCAAAAAGAAAAGATCATTTTCTTTTTGCCTCATTTTTTATAATAAATAACTCTCTAAAACCTCACAGACTGACTCGGAAATTGGCACAGTCTTACGCGTTTCACGATCAACAAACACATGCACAAAATGTCCTTGAGCTGACGCTTGCTCTTGACCTTGTTTAAAGATTGCCAATTCATAGCGTAAAGATGTCGTGCCGATTTTCCCAATCGCAACACCTACTTGAATAATTTCTGGAAATGACAATTCCTGATTAAAGCTACAAGCTGAATCGACGACTAACCCAATTGATTTTGCTTCATGAATATCAAAACCTGTTTTTTGAATCAGTAATGCATTGGCTGCCGTATCAAAATAGCTATAGTAAGTCACATTATTCACATGACCATAGATATCGTTATCTGCCCAACGAGTTTGAATGTCTAAAAAGAACTTAAATTGATCACGAGTTTTTAAAATGGGTTTAGTCATCAATGAATCGCCTGATAAATTGCCAAAGCAGCGGCTTCTGTCATGTCACGTGGGTTATTTTGTAGTAAGCGGGTTTGCAACATGGCATCTTGAGCAAGTCTAGGTAAGCTAGACTCATCAATACCCAGATCTCTAAGTTTTAAAGTCAAACCACTACGGTCTAAATGGTTTTGCATATGATCAATAAACAGATCACATAGACCATCGGTGCTGCCATTACTATATGGATCTAACCATTGCATAAGTTCTGCATAATATTGTTTAGCATGTGGTGCATTAAATTTTAATACTTCAACCAATACTAAGGCATTGGTATGACCATGCGAAAGATGAAAATGTCCACCCAGTGGATAAGCTAAAGCATGTACCGCAGCAACGGGCGAGTTTGCAAATGCCTGACCTGCAAGCATTGAGCCGAACAGCATATTTTGCCTTGCTTCCAAATCATTGCCGTTCTTAAGAACTTTCGGTAAGTTATGGTTGAGTAGCTTGAGTGCATGTTTGGCTAAAATATCGGTATATATATTTTTTTTGTGCTTAGAGGTATATGCCTCAATGGCATGCACCATCGCATCAATACCTGTCGCAGCAGTAATATGGGCTGGAAGGTTTTGAGTAAAGGTTGCATCAAGAATTGCTGTGTCGGCATACAGTACTGGAGAAACAATCCCCATTTTTGTCGTTTCACCCGTAGTCACAATTGAGATTGGCGTTACTTCTGAGCCTGTACCGGCTGTAGTAGGAATTAAAATAAGCGGAAGGCGAGCTGTAGTGACTTGATTTACGCCGTACATTTCTTGCAAACTTTGGGTCTGGTTAGGGTGGGCGAGTAAAGCAATAACTTTTGCCACATCCAAAGAACTCCCACCACCAAAACCAATAATGACATCTACATTCTGCTGTTTTGCATAGTTGGCTGCATCTAAAACGACTTGTTCAGGCGGATCAGCTTGCACATCAGCATAGATGACATATTCAATATTGAGCGTATCTAAAATTTGCAGGATGGGACGGTGTAATTGATTTTTAATCATGCCTGCATCTGTTACTAGCAATAACTTGCGGTAAGCTTTTGACGACAATATATTCTGTAATTCTTGTATAGAGCCTAAGCCAGAGATGATATTTGGAACGGTTTGAAATTGAAAATGGCTCATATACATTATTTCCTTATTTTTGAACATTATTGTTGAATGGTTCTATAAGATTCTATCTCCGAATAAGTTAGCATAAGAAACTTTAAAATAAAGTAGTTCTGAAGTGACTATGCTTTTCTTAAGCCTTGTGCCACCCATAGATAAATACTTTTTTGCAATGTAGGGTCCGAAATGTAAGGGAGGATTACCAAAATATTTAAACCCTCGTCGAAAGGTGGGCTTTTTGTTATTTATAGGTTTTGTAGATTTTCTGGCAAGCTGCTAATTTATATAATGCCTTAACAATTTATAATTTTATCGGTTCTAAAAAGTGAAAATTTCTAAAACTTTACTCAGTATTATGGGATGTACGTGTTTGATGCTTAGCTCGGCTGCAATCGCGAAAACCAGCTCTAGCGTATATTCGCCTACAGAAGGTGTAATTTGTGACAAATATATTTGTGCTGACAAAAAAGGTGTTTCTAAAAAGCTTACAGCTAAATACTTAGGCACTTATAAAGCGAATAAAGCCTTCTCTCAAGGTGATTTTGATACATCAGCATTTACGCTCTCAAATGGTGTGTTCTGTGATACTAAAACAAAACTATGCCATGTTGATCGATACTTTGAGAATGGGCATCGCAGTAAAATTGATAGAACTATGACAGATAAGCTTTTTAAAAATAAATAATTTTTCTATTGCAGAAATGAGGTAAATATCATCTGATAAATAAGTCTATAAAAGTAAAATTACATTGCAAAAGACCCCGCTAACTATCGACTAATGGCGGGGTTTTTTATTATTAAGTATTTCTGTAATATCAATTTAATACTATAGGGTCAAAAAATACTAAATGATCAGGGTTAATAATTAATAAGGGAGGGTTTAGTTTTCGGTAGGATCTTTTCTGATTGGGAAAGGAAAAAGAATCTTTTTATTATTAAGAAAAAACATAATTTTTAGGTGGAATTTAAATAGTGATGTACACAATTAGATATGTTCATCGGAACAATACTTACTATATCGCTTCGAACAACGAAGGAAATTTTATTATTCTTGAGTCACTTGATTCAGAGTTTCGTATGGGCCACCAAATTTCATATGATGGTGAAAAAGTATTTAACCTGACACTAAACGATGAAACAGATGCAGTCATTAAACTGGAGAGTAACGAAAAAGGAGCCTATGAGTACTTACATTCAGTTAAGTAAATAAGCTTTTTTATTCTTAAGTATTTCTGTAAGATCCTTCCGTTGCTTTAAACAACAATAAACCTTAATGATCAGCGCAAAAGTCATAAGGGGAAAGCCTACTTGAAAGAGTAGGCTTTTTTTATTTCTTTATAAAAATATACTGAGAATTTTATGATCGGGGTAGCTAAGTTATAAAAATTTATTTTTTGCAATGAATGAGCTTAAGTTCCAAATTCTTGAAATCTATAACTTGATTAGAAGAATCAACAAGTTTTAATTTAAGTTCATCATCAGTACTCTTATTAAAAACTTTAACCACATCTTTACCAGCTTCAATGAAATTACCGCCAGATTCAAGCATGGCGAGTAAAACAATATTTAGACTCTTACCTTTTTTTGTGAGTAAGTATTCTTTACGTTCTCGCTCACCAACTTCTTTATAAATTGACAGTTCAAATATTTCTAATTGGATGAGGTGCTTTAGACGATTGGATAAAATTTGCTTTGATATACCTGTATTTTCTAAAAAATCATTAAATTTTGTTACTCCATAGAAAGCTTCTCTTAACAAGAGGATCGTCCATCTGTCATTCAGTATTTCTGTAATTTTGAAGATCCCACATACATCTACTGGAAACTTATGATCTGGAATAATTTGATTTGACATCAGAGGGAGCTCCAATTAGTATGAGTCTATATTTTAGACCCAGCATTAATTCAGGTAGCATTATGCCATTTATAAATATACAAACTATAGAAGGTTTACTAGATAAAGATAGTAAGGCTGAGCTTTTCAAGCGAATAACAGATTTATTTGTAGAAATAGAAGGAAAGGGAAATCCTGCTTTTCGAGAGCATGTTTGGATAAGAATTGATGAATATCCACCTGAACAGTGGCAATTAGGTAACTTAAGGCCAACAAAACAAATGATTGAGTTAATGACTTCAGCAAAATGATTTGTTAAAGCCCTTTAAGTAGGGCTTTTATAATTGAGCGGGGTTTGCTCAGAATATTTTTTGATACCACCATTTAAAATAAAAAGACAAAATTAGCTAATTTATTGCCTGATTTATCAACTTTTAATCTATTGATAAACATTATTTTCCTTTTCAACCCAAGTGAGTTTTGACAAAATGCAACAAGTCACAATGGTCAATTCGGTTCTTACAAACTTATAGTCTGTTAAGATTGTGCATGACCCTGTTTATTTTTATGTAATTCAAATGTTTGGACGTAATTTCTAATGGAAACACAATATAAGGTGTTATGTGTCTGTTTAGGAAATATTTGCCGTTCTCCCACGGCTGAGGTGGTTTTCAGACATTATTGTGAAGCGCATAAACTCAAAGTGATTGTCGATTCAGCTGGAACGAGTAATTATCATCCAAATAAAGCACCTGATCAGCGCAGTCAGTTGCATGCCAAGAAAAGGGGCTATGACTTATCGTCTTTACGTGCAAGGCAACTTTCAACCCAAGACTTTTTAGAGTTTGATTTGATTTTGGCAATGGATCATCAAAATTTTGAAGATATTCATGAAGTACTGCAAAGAGCCGTTTCCCAATTTGGCGCACATCAAATTCGTGCAAAGGTAGCTTTAATGAGTGAGCATGATCCTGAATACCCACAACAAGCGTTGCCAGATCCTTATTATGGCGGTGCGGATGGCTTTGAACGTGTACTTAATCAATGCGAGTCTAGTAGTTTGGCGTGGATTAATATTTTAAAAAAACAATTGAATGTTTAAGAATAGGTTTTTCAACACAATGCAAATTCAGAATCAAGTACAGCTTAAGCCATTCAATACCTTAAGTTTAGATGCAACTGTTTCTCACTATACTAAAGTTGGCAATATTCAAGATATTGAAGCAGCTTTAGAGTTTGCTGAGCAGCATCAGTTAAATGTACTTGTATTATCGGGCGGTAGTAATATGTTATTGCCGCAGCAGATCAATGCTTTAGTGATTCATCTTGATATTCAGGGAATTGAAGTTTTATCAAACGCTCATGATTTTGTTCTGGTTAAAGTAGGTGCAGGCCAAGTCTGGCATGATTTTGTTTTATACAGCACTGAACAGAACTGGTTTGGTTTGCAAAATTTAGCCCTTATTCCGGGATTGGTTGGTGCTTCACCTGTACAAAACATTGGGGCGTATGGGGTAGAGGTAGGCGAGTTTATTGAGTCAGTACAAGTGTATGACCGTAAATTAAAGCAAACTCAGACAATTTTAGCGGCTGACTGCCATTTTGCCTATCGCCATAGTATTTTTAAAGATGATCCAAACCGTTACATTATTACGCATGTCACTTTTAAATTGCTTAAACAGCCGCATTTAAAACTTAACTACGGCGATTTGAAACAAGCAGTTGGAGACAATCAGACAGCTGAGAACTTACAAAACCAAGTGATCCATATTCGCCAAAGTAAACTCCCTGATCCAAAAGAGTATCCAAATGTAGGTAGTTTCTTTAAAAATCCGATTGTTAGCCCTCAAGAATTTGAACGCTTAGTCACACAATTCTCAACAATTCCTCATTACCCTCAAGCTAATGGAAACGTTAAAATTGCAGCAGGATGGTTAATTGATCAGGCAGGTTGGAAAGGGAAACAACTCGATATGGTCGGGATGTTCCATAAACAAGCATTAGTTTTGGTGAATTATGCCAATGCATCTCTTACTGATGTAAAGAAAACTTATCAGGCTGTACAACATGATGTTGATCAGCGTTTCCATATTATGTTAGAACCAGAGCCTGTGCTTTATAACAGTTTAGGTTTAATTGAAAATCATACGGAATAGTTTTATGCCAAAAGTACACTTAATGGTACGTTTAGTACAAGTAGTCACCGTGCTATTTGTACTATTAGGCTGTTTCGCGGTTTTTTTATATTCGCCATTTTATTCAAAACTTATTGTAGCTGGGCTTAATTATTTTGTTCCAGTTGACGTTAACCAAGTCGCTGCTGAGAGCCAGAGACAGGCTGCATTAAGTGAACATGATAATTTAGAGCCGGGTTCAAATTTATGGATTGCTCGTCAGGCATATTTAAAACTGACAGAGCAAGCGTTACGTGAAAAAAAGACATCTGATCTGACCTATATTCAAGAAAATTATAAAGCCTTACAACAAATTATTCTTTTAGAAGAAAAGGAACAAGATTCAGAAGAACAAGCAGCCGCTGTAACGGTTCCTTTAGTCGCTAAGAACTCTGAAATTGATGCTGCAGATGAGGCGAGTAGTCCTGTTGACGAAGCACTTTTTATTAATAGTTCTGAAAACAAAGCACTTACTGAGCAATATACAGAGTTTTTAGCAAGAAAACCTGTGATACCAGAGCCTCAAAAAGCTGTTAGTGAGCCTGAACAAAAAGTCGAATATGTGCGTAAAAATCCATTACCTGTACAACCTAAAAAGTTATCAGAACCTTATGCAATTGTTGTGTTGGGCGGAGGGTTAACTTTAGATAAAAATGGTAAAGATATTGTAGTGAATGGCTATACGCGTTTGCGATTAGAAAAAACTTTAGAAGCTGAAAAACAAAATCATCTACCGATTGTGCTGAGTGGTGTAGAAGCACCTTATATGCAAGCTTGGCTAAAAGAGCGCGGTGTTGATGCAAAGCTATTAGAAAAGCGTAGTATGAATACATGTGAAAATACTCGGTTTAGTTCTTTATTGCTTCAGAAAAAAGGCGGAGCACCAACAGTCATGTTGGTTACAGATGAATATCATATGCCGCGTACACGTCGACTGTTTGCTTTAAATGGCATTGAAACTATTCCTGTTGTAGCTCCAATGCCAACCCCACTGACACGCTGGCAACCAAGTGTGCAAAATTACGATCATAGCCGCCGTGCAAACTATGAATTACTTGCGACAATTCGCGACATGTTGTTTGGCTCAAGTGATTGTCGAGAGGTTCCTTAATGTCAGATATTCCATTTCTCAATCCTGCCGTATTAAAACAATTAGATTTACCAGTGCCTAACCGTGACCTTACACCCCAGGTTTTGAGTCCACTCAATTTAAATACCTTAGAAGAACCTTCTCGTGATTTGTTAGCTTACCGCAAATTATATGGTTTACATTTACTTGAATGTGACCATTGGCAAGGCTATGTTCAAATGCCTTTATTCCGTTTGCATGTACAAGTTTTCAAACCTAAAGTAGAAAAAATACAAGGTACTGTCTGTTTATTGCATGGTTACCTTGAGCATAGCGGTATTTATCAGCCGATTATTCGTGAGATTCTTGAGCAGGGTTTTAGTATTATCACTTATGATTTGCCAGGACATGGATTAAGTGATGGTTCACCAGCCAGTATTAAAAATTTTGATCATTATCAGCAAGTCTTGATGGCTGTTTATCAATATGTGAAACATGCAAATCAGCTGCCAAAACCATGGGTTGGTATTGGTCAAAGTACGGGTGGAGCAATTTGGATGCACCACTTATTAGAATATGCTGAAAAACGCCAAGATCCGATTGTAGACCGAGTACTTTTACTTTCTCCGTTAATTCGCCCAGCGAAAACAGCATGGTGGCATAACCCTGTTGGATTGGGCATTATTCGCCGTATTAAACGTCAAGTACCAAGACACTTTAGACGGAACAATCATAATCCTGAATTTTTGCGTTTTATTCGTTTAAAAGATCCTTTGCAACCACGCATGATGGGCATGGACTGGATTTTGGCAATGTCAAAATGGATGCAAGAAATGGAGGAGCGGCCTGCTTGCCGTATCCCTGTCTGGCTTGCACAAGGTGCTCTCGATCAGACAGTTGATTGGCGTTATAACATTGAATTTATTCGTCGTAAATTTAGACTCCAAACGTTGTTAATGCTTGAAGAAGGTTCTCATCAATTAATTAATGAACGTGCGGATATACGTGCCGCATTAACAGGATTGATTCCGGCCTTTTTACATGCGAAGCCAAAACATTTTTATTATTAAAAATAATGCATCTATCCAAAATTCTAGATAGATGCATAAATTAATGTATGGGGCTTTATTTTGAATTTTGATAAAGCTGCATAAAGTTTTTATAAACCGAAGACTGCTTTTGTGGACTATACATATTACGCTCGATTGTCCCTTTATCCGTTTTGATCAAAACATTTACATTTTGAGCATTTTTAAACTCTTGTAAGAATTGGCTTGGAATAACAAAGTAAGTTGTTGAATGTTTTGGAACTAATCTGCTCACATTTGTTTTTTCAGTGGCTTGAGCTGGTTCATAATTGAATCGTTTGCCATCAATATCAAAGGTCAAAGCGTTAATATCATAAAAGTTATAACTACTACTTAAATGAACATCTACTCGAAGCTGATTTTTTTGACTTTCGTTCCATTTAACCAATAAGCTTGGGCATAGTTCTGTTGGCGAGCAGTTTAGCTGACCAGCTGTCTTTACCTCTTTAGGAGCTGTTGTACTAACCTGTGTGGTGCTACAAGCCGCTGTAAGTAGACATGAACCCAATAAGAGTAGAGATTTTTTCATCATATAAATTCCAAGATCGTATGTTTAATATTATTTATGTTAAGAGTAATAAATTTTGACATAAATTAGCGCGTAGTTGGACCTAAAAATACAAATGGTTTTGCAATTTTAAAGGAAGAGGTCGCATCGCCTGCATAGATATGGCTTTGATCGGGTCCTAAATCAAGTCTACGTGTTTTGCCATCTTTAAAGTTAATCTTTTTCAAGTCGACCCAAAATACATTTGGTGAGAGAGCGGATTCAAAAAAGTAGAGCATCTGTTTGTGGTCGGCAACAGTTCGCCAGCGAGTTGAAGAGATATTAGGTTCTTCTTGAGTATTTAGCCCATAAGGAACAGATGCATTTCGAATGACACTGAATACAGAGGCTTGAGCTTGCTTTGCATTATCATTTTTAGGAATTGCATTAATGTAGAATGATGCACGTGCAAAGCGGTCAGATGCTCGGTTTGTGCCGGGAAGCATAACTGTTCCACCAATTTGCTTCCAATATTCGGCAAGTGCCAGTTGTTTGTCGAAAGTAGGTGAGTTAGTCATAACCTGATAGCTCCGGCTATGGTGAATCACTTGTTTTCCACCAATATATTCGATAATCGCGCTATCACCTGTTTTATCAGAAATAGATAAATGCAATGTGGTTAATCTGGTTTCACCAGGAACACTATCTGTAACTATTGTGTAAGGTTCTTTCTCTAGCGCTTTGACAGCCTCATCAACGGTTGCGAAATTATCGAGTACATATTGTGCCCAAGCAGCAATGCTGAGTAGTGGTTTATTAGATTTTTTTACATCGGGGTATTCAGATTCGACTAACCATAAGACATTAGCAACTAAACCTGCTTCATTCATTCCATCAGTTGTGGAAACTTCATAACCTGTAGCAATGACACTTCCATATTTAGAGGTCCATTTTATTGAGTTAGGACCTGCATTACCTTCACGGCTAACTCCGCTTGGTATAATCCATAAATTTGTACCTGTATCAACTTTCCAATCCATTGAACGAGCTGTAATAACGTGTTGATTATTGCCTAAATATACGGCACGTGTACAAGCAGTAGCGTAGCTACTTAAACCTATAGCGATTGCGACAAAAGAAGAGATGAATGTTTTTTTCAACATGATGAGCTACCTTCTTGTTATAAACATTAAAAAATTTTTATTAAATAAAATTAAAAAGTGTACGTTATTTATACTTTGATATTAGGTGAAAAATCTATTAAATACAAATTAAAAGCAAAAGGAGATTTAATTGAAAATCACATATTCGTTTGAAATATGGAAGAGCATCACACTATAGATGTAATGCTCAAATCATAAAAATTAATATAAATTAAAAATGATTGGCATCTGCCATATTCCACATTCGATAATAGAAATTATCATCGTCGTTATTAAGTTCAGATTGCAAAAGTTCACCTTCTTTTAAGAAAAAATGTAATTGAGCATAGTTCTTAATTTCACGGTCATTTACACGCTGAGCCAAATGATGGGCTTTAATATCAGAAGGATGACGTAAACCCGCCGCAGCGATCATTTCTGATAATGCATGCAATGTATTTTTATGGAAATTAAATACTCGTTCTGATTTAGTCGGTACATCAATTGCCTTCTGACGATCTTTATCTTGAGTCGCAACACCTACCGGGCATTGGTTAGTGTGGCAACTCTGTGCTTGAATACACCCAACCGCAAACATGAAACCGCGTGCTGAGTTAACCCAGTCTGCACCTAGTGCAAATGTACTGGCAATATCAAATGCACTAATGATTTTTCCACTCGCACCAATCTTAACTTGATCTCTTAGTCCTGCACCCACAAGGGTATTATGTACAAAGCGTAAGCCCTCACGTAATGGCGTGCCAATATTGTCACTAAACTCAATTGGTGCTGCGCCTGTACCACCTTCAGAACCATCCACAACGATAAAGTCGGGAACAATTTTTGTTTCAAGCATGGCTTTAACAATACTCATAAACTGCCAAGGTTGGCCAATACACAGTTTAAAACCAACGGGCTTGCCACCCGATAGTGTGCGTAATTTTTGTAAGAAATGCATCATTTCAATTGGGGTAGAAAAACTAGAATGCTTGGCAGGAGAAATACAATCATGATCGCGAGAAACACCACGTATTTGGGCAATTTCTTCGGTAATTTTATGTTTAGGTAAAATACCGCCATGACCAGGTTTTGCACCTTGTGAAAGCTTTAGCTCGATCATTTTGATCTGTGGTAATTGAGATTGCTTAGCAAACTTTTGTTCGTCAAATTTCCCATCAAGCGTGCGACAACCAAAATAACCGCTGGCAATTTGCCAAACAATATCACCGCCATTTTCTAGATGATAAGGGCTTAAACTTCCTTCGCCAGTATCATGATAAAAACCGCCTAATTGTGCTCCTTTATTTAGGGCACGAATTGCATTGGCACTTAAACTACCAAAGCTCATGGCTGAAATATTCATAATAGATGCGCTATACGGTTGTAGGCATTGTGCATTACCCACCTGAATACGGAAGCTTTTTGGGTCTGCAGGCGGGCAAGGGCTTATTGAGTGAACAATAAAACGGTAATTTTCTTGGTAGACATCAATGATTGAACCAAAAGGTTTATCTGCATTTTCATTTTTAGCACGTTGATAAACTAAGCTTCTTTGCATGCGAGAAAAAGGTAGAGCATCTTGATCCGCTTCAATAAAGTATTGGCGGATTTCAGGACGTATATCTTCAAACAAAAAACGGAAATGCCCCATAATTGGGTAGTTTCTGAGAATTGAATGTTTATTTTGCAAAACATCATATAGTCCTAATAAGCTTAAGGCGCCTGTAACTACCCATAAACCGTTAAGGAGAGTGTCAGAAACAAAATAGTAGATACTATGAGGGGTATATACAGTACGAAACCACGTAATACTGAGCGCAGTAAAAATACATAAGAACCAGAGAGAATGACGTGAGAAGAATGTATTGAGAAATTTATGTCGAATGATTTGTGCTGGACTCGCCATATTGGAACAAATTCCTAATGTTTTACTGGTACATACCTTGCCAATAAGCAAGTCAAACTACAAGTATGCAATTGTTGTTAGTGTTATGGCGAGACAAGAGATACATGTGGAAAAGCAAGTTTGATCTAGAATTTACTTTTTGATAGATCGAATTTTATCTACCGAGTTTTGCAATGGTGGGTAGTTTTTTTGGTTTAATTTTCATTTAATTTTTAGGAATAGTTGAGTTAGCAATACATACTTTTGTTAGTGAGCATCTGTCTTTAATCACTAAAATTTCTAAAAATGTGATAAAACACTTAGATTTCTTATTCATAAATTATTGTTTTCTTATTCATTTTAAATATATAGAACAATCAATAGCTTAATTTTTATTCTTATCTTTTTTGATTAGATTTTAAGAAATTATAAAATATCAAAATTAATGGTAAAATTTAACTAATGAAAAAATATAACTTTTTACGAAAATTAATCAAAATAAATGGAAGTATCGAAAAACTGAAATAAAAGGTTAGAGAAGACATAAAAATTTTTATAATTG
>NZ_LRPE01000022.1 GCF_001605885.1 Acinetobacter lactucae
CTTTATATGTAAGATTTTTTTAAATAAATCAAACTGTAGTAATTGTTTGAATTTTAATGATAATTTTTATATATTTAAACTATTTTCATAGAAATCTATTTGAAAAAATATAAAATTACATAATTTTTAAACATAGTTTATATAGCTTGCTTTATTGACATAAATAGAAAAAATATCTGGCAAAGAGGTCAATGATATTTAATTCACTTAAGAACCATAATTTGCACCAAATTTTACGCTGTCACGATTCATTGAATAAAACCAAGTGAAAAGTTACGTAAAAAAGAAACCAATAATTTTATTGGCTTAAATAAAAAATCGAATATTACAAATAAGCGGAATGAATATGGATAACGTAGCTCAGCTAGAAACTGATACTAATTTCCAAAGTCGAAAGAAAATAACTTGGGGTGTTTTTAGTGTCCTGTTGTTATTTTTAGTTATTGGTATATTATATTATTTTTTTGTATATCGTTTCTATCAATCTACTGATAATGCTTATGTGCAAGCTGATGTCACTTGGGTGATGCCAAAGATTTCAGGCGAAGTGATGGAGTTATTAATTAACGATAATCAGGTGGTAAAAAAAGGGGAAACTTTAGCGGTATTAGATCACCGCGATTATCAAGCTCGTTATGACCAAGCTCGTTCAGTAGTTAGCTTGAAAGAGGCCGCACTGGGTGTACAACAACAAAATGAAAAGTCTGCCAAGTCTTCAATTATTGAAGCTCATAGTGGTGTAGTGGCAGTACAAGCTGATTTAACTCGTTTAAGAAAAGAATTTGAGCGTTATCAAGATTTATTAAAAGATGGGGTGATTACCCGTCAAAACTTTGAAGGCATCCAGTCCCAATATTTAACAGCCCAAGCACAACTCAGCAAGGCACAAGCTGCAGTAAATGCAGCAGAAGCTCAGTTGGGGAGTTTACAAGCCAGTCGAGCGCAGCTTTTAGCAGATATTCAAAGTGCCAATGCAAACTTAAACCTGTATCAGGTCGATTTGGCTTCATCAAAGGTGGTTAGTCCTGTAAACGGTAAAATCGGTAGCCTTGCAATCCAGAAAGGTTCACGTGTTTCTCCGCAAACCCGCTTAATGGCGATCATTCCTGAAAATAGTTTGTATGTACAAGCAAACTTTAAAGAAACCCAAATTGAAAAAATGCATATTGGGCAGAAAGTTGAATTAAAACTTGATGCTTATCCAAGTCTGACCTATACCGGAAAAATTGAGAGCTTTTCACCAGCTTCAGGCGCGACTTTCTCACTTATGCCACCAGACAATGCCACAGGCAACTTTAACAAGGTTGTTCAGCGTATTCCTGTGCGTATTGCCATAGATTCAAGCCCACATATTGATTTGATAAAACCTGGAATGTCGGTGAGTGCCACCGTTGACCTAAGAACTTAATAATAAAATTTTAGGTAATAACAAATGAATAAGCACCTTGAAGCTGAATGGATGTTTCCGGCAAAAACTGCATGGGCAATTTTTGCTGCCATGATTTTTGGCAACTTCATGGCAATTCTTGATATTCAGATTGTGGCGAGTTCTTTAAACGAAGTTCAAGCGGGGATGAGTGCAAGTCGTTACGAAGTGACTTGGGTGCAAACGGTTTATTTAATTGCCGAAATTATTGCAATTCCAATGTCGAGTATTGTCTCGCGGGTGCTGTCGACACGGGTGTATTACACCATCTGTGCAATTGGTTTTACGGTGAGTTCTTTACTTTGTGCGTTGGCATGGAACTTAGAAAGTCTATTGGTATTCCGTGGCATTCAAGGTTTTATGGGCGGCGGGATGATTCCAACGTCTATGACCGCGTTGTACTTACTTTTCCCTGAAGCAAAACGTTCTTTGCCTTTGGTGATGTTTGGAATGATCAGTACTTTGGGCCCGGCCATTGGCCCAACCATTGGCGGCTGGCTCACCAATAACTTCTCATGGCACTGGATGTTCCTGATTAATATTATTCCGGGCATTATCATTGCGACCGTCATCTACTCAGGCCCAAATATCGACCGTGCGAACTATTCACTCATCAAAAGCATGGACTGGTTTAGTCTCCTTGGTATGGCGATGTTTTTGGGTGGGCTGGAATATTTCCTTGATGAAGGCGCACGGCATGACTGGCTTGCAGACACAGGTGTTCGTATTGCGTTTATGATCTGCGTTGTGGGCGGCATGATTTTCTTCTCTAGAAGTTTTACCCAGCCTAAGCCTTTGCTCGATTTATCAGTCTTTAAAAATAAAAACTTTACCTTAAGTGCCATTACCACTTTTGTGATTGGGATGGCGCTCTATGGCTTGGGTTACATGATTCCCGTGTTTCTTGGGCAAGTCCGTGAAATGAACAGTAGCCAAATTGGTCACGTCATGATGGTGACAGGCATTGTCATGTTCTGCTTTGCGCCATTTCTTGCATGGCTGATTCCCAATTTTGATACCCGTAAAACCGTATTTGTTGGAATGATTTTGGCAGGCTTTGGTGTTTGGCTCAATTCACATTTGAGCATTCATAGCGATTATGACTTTATGTTTTGGCCGCAAATTTATCGTGGTATTGGTCTCATGATCTGCCTGATTGTAGTTTCACATTTAGCCATGAGCACTTTGCCACTCAGCAAAGTAGCCGATGCCAGCGGTATTTATAACCTGATGCGTAATATCGGCGGCGCGGTTGGACTGGCACTGATTAACTCATCATTAGATTGGCTCACTGCGCTACATGTCACCCAGATTAATCAGTCGATGACACCGCAGAACTGGATCTTTACAGAAAGGCTGGATCAGCTCACGGCGCAATATCAGGAAGTTGGCTCAAATGCACAGCAAATCGCGCTCAGTGTGATTTATCGAGACATTCATTTTCAGGCACTGACATCGAGTTTTAATGACTTATTACGCATGCTCGCAATCATCATGTTTGTGACCGCCTTTTTAACCATCTTTATGGATCGGGGGAAGAAAATGAATATGTAGCGATTTAGAAATAAAGAGCAACTTTCAAAGAATGAAAAACAATAGGGCATATCAAAACATATCCCTTCATAGAAAAAGAACATTGAGATGAGTTTTCTAAAATCGGTTGATGAGGTCGGGGAACTCGCAAATTAGAGGTGGAAGGTTAAAGGATTATGATTAATACAACGTATAAACTGATTTCAAAATTGAACCTGAAAAATAGTACCTATGGGCAATATTTTGAAAAGGAACAAATCGATACAGAGCGATTAAAAGTGATGTATTCCATTTACGAACAGTATTATGAAAATACGAGATTTTCTATTTTCGTAGATGATTTCCAAAATAAAAGTGGCGCGATCTTAATCTTTGATTCACAAACAAATGAGATTGTCGGTTTTTCTACTGTTGTTGTGCAGCATTTCTACTTAAACGGTAAGGACTACACCGTGCTATTTAGCGGTGATACGGTTATTTTGAAAAAGTTTTGGGGCACGCGTAGTCTGCAAAGTACTATGCTCAAACTGATGATTAAGCTTCGAATTAAATATCCTTTTAACGAGCTCTATTGGTTACTCATTTCTAAGGGCTATAAGACTTACCTGTTACTCGCCAATAACTACTATGTCTATTACCCAAATATTAAAGATGAAAACCAGCATCTCTCGGAAGTTGTTGAACACTACTGTGAAAAATTCTTTGGCGAATATTATGACCGTGAAGCGGGACTTTTAAATTTTGGTGATGACTATCAACCATTAAAAGGCGAAGTTGCACCGATTACTGCCGAAATGAGAGAGAAAAACCCAAATATTCATTTCTTTGAACAAAAAAATCCGACTTGGAAAGCAGGCACAGAACTGCCTTGTATAGGCCGTCTTGGTTGGAAAGATATAGCTCGTTTCCCCGTAAAGCTGATGACTAAGCCAACCAGTAAAGGAAAGTTTGAAGCATGCGTAACTCATAAAACAAAACGTAGAGAGGCCATCTAATGAAATCTAATGAATGGCTCACTTTGGGTTCGCATCTGATTTTAAAAAAATGGTGTGATGCATCTGACCGTAATTTTCAAAAACAATTTAATGCTTTAGAGACCACGCAACGTCAAATTTTGCATTCGATATTACAGACCTCTACCTTTGCTAAAGATAAGAAAGTTCAAAACTATGAGCAGTTTGTAAAATCATTTCCTGCAACACGTTATGGCGCATGGCGAGAAGACATTCAACGTTACCGTGAACAAAAACTTTCATTGTCTAGCAGTAAACTGGTTCGTTTCCAGCCGACCAGTGGCTCGAGTGAACAAATCAAGTTTATTCCATACACCAAGCTATTTTTAGATGAACTTGACCATGCAATTGCGCCGTGGATGGCAAGTTTATACCGTAAGTGTCCAGAGCTTAGTTCGGGTACACATTATTGGTCGGTGTCATGGTTGCCTGAAAGTCAGCGTGAAGTTTTAAAAGATAAAAACTTAAATGATGACAGTGCGCTACTTGGTGTAGGTAAGCGCATTTTGTCTAAGTTTACCCAAGCGGTTCCAAGTAATGTTGCCTTTGCCGCCAATGCTGACGACGCACTGTTTGCCACCATTTGTTATTTGGTCGCAAACCGTAACTTAGCCATGATTTCTGTATGGAGCCCAACGTTTGCATTGCAATTGCTTGAGCGTTTAGAGTCGATGCAACAGGAAGTTATTGAGATTTTAGAGACTGGTTTATGGGGACATCGCCAAAGTTCATTAAGAGAAGTAAATGCACCGCATAGTACTGAAAGTGCTCAAGCTTTAATTGACAGTTCAAACGGCGCACAGATCGACTTTAAAAAGCTCTGGCCAAAGTTAAGCTTAGTGTCGAGTTGGGACACCGCAGGTTCAAAAGCTTGGGCCGAAAAATTAAAAGAGAAGTTACCCAGTGTTCAGTTTGAAGGAAAAGGTTTATGGGCGACTGAAGGGGTAGTTACGATTCCCTATAACAACCAATATCCACTGGCGTATCAAAGTCACTTCTACGAATTTGAATATTTAGAAGGTGAAAAACAAGGGCAAATCATTCCCTCATGGCAGCTTAAACAAGGTGATGTGGTCAGCCCACTCATTACCTCGGGTAATGGTTTGCTACGTTACTGTCTGGATGATTGCTTACGGGTAACAGGCTTTATAGAGCAAATCCCGTGTTTTGAGTTCCAAGGCCGCCGTTTTGGTGTAGATCTGGTCGGTGAAAAACTCGCGCCTGAAACAGCTCAACAGTTGTTGTCTCAATTAAATGAAACAGAATCGAAAGCGATTTCTTTACTCGCAATTGATACTCAGCAACAGGTCAAACCATTTTATTGTGTGCTTTTTGAAGGTGAAATTCATCACAGCATTAGCAACGAATATATCGACAGTATTTTACGTCAAAACTTCCATTATGAACTTGCGCGAAACTTGGGGCAGCTCGACCAGCCCCAAATTCGCCAAGCCAATAATGGCTGGAATGCCTATAAAAAACTGGTGATGTTTGATGGCATTATCGAAGGCAATATCAAACCTGAGCCACTCAAAAAAGTCACCCTGAATAGTTTGGAACAACTATGAAAGGGATGAAGCCATTTAATACTCGGTTTTTAACACTTCGACATGCCTTATATGTGGGCGTGTTAATTGTGTCGAATACACATGCCATGACTTTAGATGAGGCTTTATCTGCCAGTTTAAGGCACGAAAGTCAGCTTGAAGTCAGCCGTTTAAACGTGAACCAGTCAACTGCAATGCTTGAACAAGCCAAGCAGCGTGATGGGCTCAAAGTCAATTTAGTCGGGCAACTGGACTATGAAAGAATAGATACGCCTTCACACGTCCTATTTCCAACCGAAGGAAACCGTAAAGGCCGAAGTTTGCAATTGCAGGCAGATTATCCGATTTATACGTCTGGACGACACCGTTTAGGAATTGATGTTGCCGAAAGTCAGCTTTCAGCCCAAAACCAAGGTTTGTCAGATCAACGGTCAGAAACCATTTTAAATACCGTAATGGTCTATACCGACGTATTAAAAAAGAAAGCCATTTTAGAACTCAGACAAAAGACCATGGCAAATCTGCAACGGTCTTTATATGAATCAAAGCGCCGTTTTGATGTCGGTATGATTACCCGTGCAGACTTGGCTCAGGTGTTGGCACAAGTCGCGCAAGGTCAAGCCGATATTACACAGGCGCAATCTAACTTGACCGTAAGTGAAGCGCAGTTTTATCAAGTGACAGGTACAACACCTGACAACCTTGTTCCAATCAATCAATTACCTACTATTCCCGCTAACCTAGATGAAATATTGGCTCAAACCAAGAACCACCCAGCGTTAATGCGGGCTAAATATGAAAAGCAAGCCGCCGAAAAACAATATGCTTTAACTAAACGCGAACTTTGGCCAACGGTCATGCTGACCAGCCGTGCTGGTAAGCAAGATGAAGCGAGTTATATTGGTTCTGAAAGTAATAACTATATGGTTGGGGTGCAGCTCAATGTACCGCTTTATGACGATGGTTTAAATCGGGCCAATGTCAAAAAAGCGCAGGCCGATATCGATTTGGCTGCGCAAAAAATTCGAAGTCTTGAGCTGGACTTGAATAAGCGTACCCGTACCACCTATGCGCAGCTTCAAACCATTCGACAAAATAAAGATGCATTGGCAAATGCCATAGAGGCAGCGTCTATTGCCTTTGTTTACACACGTAAAGAGTTTGATGTTGGCACCAAAACCACTTTTGATTTGTTGAATACCGAGCAGAAACTACTTGATGCACAAACCCAGAAAACCGTAAATGACCAAGACGAAGTGGTGTTTGTCTATCAGCTACTCGACCAAATGGGGCGTTTAAACAATTTGGTACCTACACAGACCGCACAACAGGTGAATAATGAATAAAACAAATACACCACTTGCTAACACTCTCATTACCCGAGAAGCAACTCCGGCAGATGACGAGGCTTTACGAGAGTTAATTGCGGTGCCCATGACCACCAAAGGCATACAAATTAGCTTTCAGCGAGAACCAAGTTATTTTAGAGCGTCTGACATTGTCTATCGGCATAAACTGCATGTCGTGATTGAAGACCTAGAGAGTCAAAAGAATGTCGCTTGTTATAGCAATGGTTACCGTCCTTGTTATGTCGATCGGAACGTTCAAAACTTACGGTACGCTGGTGATTTACGGGTAGACCACAACTATCGGGGAAAATCACTGGTGAAGGTTTTGGCAAAGCATGTAAAACAGACCATGCATGAACCGAACTATAGCCAAATGATTATTTTTGATGATAACCACGCGGCACGGGCTGCCATACAAACGGGCAAAACGGGAATGCCTGATTATTATGATGAAGGGCTCATCGAGACATTAAGTCTGACCGACACGGGTGCAACACGAAAAATCACGGCTTTTTTAAAGCAGGTTTCTAAGCAAAGTGATATTCAAGAGATCCGTAATTGTGTCGCCGAAGCTCACCATGTGGAAGCCATGAACCAGTTTATTGCCGACATGGCAGAGTTTTATAACTTTATACCTGCCTATAACTTTGAAGAACTGGCTCAAGGTCATCGATATTTTTCAGGAATAAAACTCTCAGATTTTTCACTTTATTTTAAGGATGAAAAACTGGTGGGCATGTTTGGTTTATGGGATCAGCATAGTATTAAGCAAACTAAAATCTTGCATTACAGTTCAGTTATTGGAATTTTTAGACCTGTTTATAACTTGTTGACTCCGCTAACTAAGGGCATGCGTTTACCTAAACTGGGTGACTCTATTCAGTACCATGTGTTACATACGCTTATGTGCCATCCACAAGATTTAGCTTTGCATCACAAAATGCTTGAAGATGCTTATAACAAGTCAAAACAGCAGGGCGTTGGTGTGGTGAGCTTTACGCTTTCCCATAAAGACCCGCGTTATCAGTTAAATCAGTTTTATAAAGGTGAGCGCTTAACAGGAATGCATGGTTTTATTAGTTATGAAGGCGACCCAAGACTGCATTTTGATAAAAACCTGATTCCATATTTAGAAGTTGGACGTATTTAATTTAAAGCTTGAAATGACATTTTGAATGAAGCCCACGAAAGTGGGTTTTGTCATTTTGAATATGAGCGATGAAGTTGAAGATTACTTTATAAAAGAAAATATAACCATGATTTATAATATAATTATCTAATTTTTAATGGAAAATTATTTTAATTTTTATTGATGCGTAGTCACTAAACGTACATATAGCGCAACTACTATACAAATCGAAATTTAAGAACATGGTAGTTAAGTGATGAAAAAAAGTTTATTGGGCGGTCTGATTCTATCTTTGTGTACAACTCCAGCTTTTGCATTAAATATTTTATTGGTTAATGATGACGGTCTAACCAGCAATATCAAAGCACTTTATGATGAATTAAAAGCAAATGGTCATAGCGTGCTTGTGTCTGTACCGTGTTCACCACAAAGTGGTCGCGGTGGCGCAATTGTCATGTATAGCTCAACGACGATTACCGCGGATAATGATAAGCAAATTGCGGCTGAAAATGGTTGTCACAATGGCGCAGCACCAATTGGCGCACCTGCTGCGGGGACATTTACCAAAGCGGGTTATACCAATGGTGACTGGAACTACGCACATGGTACACCAGTGATGGCGACCAGTTATGGACTAGACGTGGTTGCACCAAAGCGTTGGGGTAAAGCGCCAGACTTAGTTTTATCTGGTCCTAACGAAGGACAAAATGTCGGAAAAGTCGTTGTACACTCTGGCACGATTGGTAACGTTCAGTTTTCGGCAGGACGTGGCATTCCATCTATTGCATTAAGCGCCGATACAAACACGGTAGATGACAAGACTTTAAACAACCCTAACTCTGCAATTGTGGCAAAACAAACCGTAGTGTTATTAAAAGAATTACAAGCTAAAGCAGGTAAGGGGCAATTATTGCCAAAAGGCATTACTCTCAATGTGAATTTCCCAAAAAATTTAACAACCAGCACTCCTTTTGCTTTTTCAAAAATTGGGACGTATGACTTATATAAGCTGAAATTCCAAGTGACCAAAGACAATAAAGGCAATAACCAGTTTGGCCTAGGAATTGATGCGGCACCTTCGGCTCCAACAGCCGCGCAAATGTCGGATGAAAGCGCCGTAATGCAAAGCAAAATTGCTGTGACTGCAATGCAAGTTGCTTACGATCAGCGACCAGCAGGTCAAGAATGGCTCAAAATTCGTTTAAAAAGCCTATTTAACAAGTAAGGGGGAAAGACCATGAAACGTTGTTTGTTGGTTTTACTTCTTGGGTTTGGATTGGCTGCTTGTAATGATGATGACAACAATGACCAAGTTTCGACTGAAAAACCTGCCTTAGCGCCGAGCTTAGATGTCGGTACTTATATTATTAGTACCGAAACTGATGAAGAACTGCCTATGGCGGGTAAATACTATTCTGGCGCAGATGGTTCTAAATTATTGGTTTTAGATGATGATGAAAATCGTGCCAAGATTGTGATGAGCTATGATGCAAAAACCAAAGCTTGGCAGAGCAATCAGTCGAACCAAGCGATGACCGTTGAATTAGCACATTATGAAAAAATTGATGATCAGAAAATTTCTCTTAATCAATTGGCTGGTACATACGATTTATCCTTCCCGGATGGAACAACGGTAAATGCCGAGGTGAATGCGCAAGGAAAAATCGTCTCTAAAGACCCAAATTGTGTATTTACAGGTGTTATTACTGAAAGCGCTTTAGCCAATGCAGCAAACTATCAACTTACCGATAACAAATGTGATGTGCTAAAAAATAACTCGAAAGGCTATGTCGTGGTAGATGAAGACTTAGAACCGATGAGTTTTAGACTTGTATCTGACACAGTTGCATCTAAAGATATTTGGGCATTTGCACAATCTTAAAAATAAAAAGGCAACGGATTCATTTCGTTGTCTTTTTAACCCAACCTATCTTGCGCCGTTGAAACAATTAGAATGGTTTGAAGGTAATAATCTACCCGTGAGTGATTATTGTCCTTATGCGAGTTATGCGCATTAAAAGCTGCATCATGAAGTTTCACAACTCGAGCGATCGGATTCGAACTACAACGAATTAAATATTCTTCGCGTGTTTCAGTTTCCCGTTTAGTTAATGCATCAACGGCATCACGGACTTCTTTTCCAAATAAGCTTTCGATTTTGTCTAGGGTAAGAGGTGTGTCTTCAACGCTATCGTGTAGAAGGGCTGTAATAATATAGACTTCTGAAAATCGATGCTCAATGAGTGAATTAACCACACCTTTAATATGGTAATCAAAGTAATCATGAGGACCATATTTTTGACCTTGATGAGATTCTTTTGACAATTTCTCTGCTAATTCAACTTTATTTTGAGTCATTTTTTGCTCTTGTTACTTTAAGTATATGACACGGCCTAAAGTGTGATATAGGTCGTTTAATTCATAATTTTATACTGAATAGCTACTTTGTGTGAATACTCTCATTTGCTTGAAGAATCTCCAAAACGTGATATTCAAGGTATCAAAAAGAATAAATAAATTACTTGCTATCTATAAATATATAATGAGCAATATTTTGCTCACTTTTGAATAAATTAAATAAAATTGAGCAAATATATTCACAAAAAATATTTTTTATAGTATTTTTGAGAAAATATTTGCTCATTTGCACCCATGAAAAAATTAACAATACAAGCTTTACTAAATAAAAACTGGTTAGATGTAGCAGAGCTAAAACTGTTAGAACCTAAGTTGGGTTCGGCTAGCGCCAGTGAACTAGAATATGAATTGGATTATGCAATTCAATATTTAGACAGACGAGATGAGTACGCCTGTAGTTTATCACTTCCTGTACAAATTCTTATAAAACATGAATCGAACACATGGTTTGGCTTTTTAGATGACATTGTTCCATCTGGTGCCGCACGCCGTTATTGGGTGAATTATCTAGATTTACAACGCTTAACCTATACAGAGCAAGAAAGTATCTTATTAGAAAAAGGCGGGATGGCGCCCGTTGGTAATTTACGAATTAAGGAAGCATTGCCCACTTTAAACCCGGAATCAACCTTACATTTACGTTATTTTAGTAAGGAGGATGTGGCTGAGCGTAATATTGATTTTCTGGAATATGCTCAGCAAATGGGAGCTATTAGTGGTGGTGCAACTGGTGCAGGTGGGGAAGCTCCTAAATTACTTATTCGTGTTTCACCAGAACATAAAGTTTGGATTGATACTTACCAAGAAAATTTTGATCAGCCAGATCAGCATTATTTAGTTAAGTTCCCGAGAAATAAACGTAGTGCGATTGATTGCGACATTCTCAGAGCCGAATATTATTACTATCAGGTACTCAATGAACTAGGCTTCAATACAATTGAAACAACTCAAATGCAGCTCATTGAAGGTACAAAGTATCCGTCTTTGTGGTTACCAAGATTTGATACCGAATGGCGTGATCAATCTTGGCATCGCTATGGTCTAGAGTCTGTTTATTCAGTTTTAAATAAGTCTTCTGGTAGCCATCTTAATCATTTTGAAGTAATTGAAGATTTATGTAGATTACTTACAAGCATTGATTCAGATTTTGATGTACCTCAATTCATTTGTGAGTGGTTACAACGTGACTTACTCAATATTATTTTTGGCAACTCAGATAACCATGGTCGTAATACATCATTTTTAAAACACTCAGGAAAAATTTATCTTTCGCCTATTTATGACTTTGCACCTATGAAAGCCGATCCGGAAGTTGTGACCAGATCAACAACTTGGGGGAGTCCTTATGAGGAAGGCGGAGAATATCGTTGGGCACAAATTACTCAAAAGCTTGCCCCTTGGTGCGATCCCGATATATCTCTCGCAACATTAAAGACTTTGGCAAATAATCTGCTTGGCCTAAAACAACGATTAGTTGATAAAGGCGTGCCAAAACAAATTATTGAAATGCCGGCGCTGTCATTTGATTACATAGAAGCTAAATTGAAAAGATGGGAACTGCTATGAATGTAAAAAATCAAACCCAAGACCGTCAGCAGATTCTTATAGATTTATATAAACAATATTTGTTGAGTGAGATTACATTAGGACAATTGCTATCGTATTTGCGCAAAAATGTGCTGGGTTTGTCGCAAGAACAATATGCTACTTTGGTGGGTATAAGCCGTCGGACTTTAACTGACATTGAACAAGATAAAGGCAAACTGACTCAGTCTGTGTTAGATAAGGTATTTAAGCCCCTTGGTTTAAAAGCAGGGCTTGTGCCTACACATGGACATATTGTTGACAAAATTATAAAACCATCAGAGTAAGTGTTCACAAGGGTTCGCTTGTGAACATTGGGAGGATAATTTTTTGAACCAATCTAGACTTTAAGTTTTTGAAATTTTAAACTTTAACTTAATGATATAAGGGTAGATTAAAAATATTACTTAAGAATTTCCTTAATTATGTAATTAAATGAAAAACAATAATTATTTAAATAATTTCTAGCCAATTTCACATTGACACTTCAAATATTGGAGATTACCATTTGCGGGCTGGCCTACATTGCCAGCCGGTTTTAGCAGACCGTTTTTTCGACCACATCAGGATTATTTCTTCTGAGGAACAGTCTTGTGTGAGCATCTCCTCGTTCCCTCCCGTAGCGGTAGGACGGGAGAGGGACACCTTCGGGTGTGCTGGAGTCGAAACCAGTCTGCTAACCCTCTTTCGTTCTGCCACCATAATTTATAATGTTTTGGCAGAACTCCATATATAAGGAGTTGGCTTTGCACATCCATTATTTCTTGGCAGCCATTGCCAAAAGCTATAACAACACAGCTTAAAACATTTTATGCAGCTTGATCGCCGTAAGGCTTTTTCAGGCTTTAGCTCGTTATTACTTAAAACTTAGCAACAACTAAAACTTGAGATGTGCTGGGCACAGTCTTACGGCTTTGCTATGCCTTTTTTTTCTCCCCAAAGGCAGCGGCTTTTATATCTCATTTATATACAACAATAATTTTTATAACGGTAAAAATATGCCAAAAATAGTTCTCCCAACACGTGCATTACAAGTCGTAAATAAATCAATTGAGTTATTTCACTACAACGGATTTCATCTGGTCGGCATCGACAGACTTGTGAAAGAATGTGAAGTTACCAAAGCGACTTTCTATAACTACTTTCACTCTAAAGAACGGTTAATTGAAATTTGCCTGATTGTGCAAAAAGAGCGCCTAAAAGAAAAAGTTGTTTCAGTGGTTGAATATGACCGCAACACAAGCGCAATCCATAAACTCAAAAAGCTTTATCTTTTACATGCAGACTTAGATAGGCTGTATTATTTATTATTTAAAGCCATTTTTGAAACAAAACTGACCCATCCAAAAGCCTATCAAACCGCTGTGCGTTATAGAACATGGCTCATCAATGAAATATATAGCCAGCTTAGAGCACTTAACGCCGATGTTTCCTTTACCGATGCCAAACTATTTTTATATATGATTGAAGGCGCCGTTATTCAGCGTTTAAGCTCGGATGAGGTTGATGAGAGGGTGGTTGAGGTGTTTTTGCGGGAGATGAGGCGAGGTGTAAATAATTTTGAGTAGGCGACCTCAACTAACTATAAGCGTTATCCCTACTCATCGAATGGCTCCAATTGCCAATACAGAAGACACCACCTCAAATCTGATCATAGAAAAATTTTTAGTTCACAAGCCTTTGAAATAGTCAAAAATTTTGGTTGACAAATCATAATATTAGTCCTAAAACGAGGAGTAATTAATTTATTAAGTTTGCTTTCATTTGTTTATTACTTTGAACATACTATAAGCAAGGTGTTTTTAGATAGCCGAAAATGACAAAATTGGATAAAAAGGGTAGAAAGCCTACTCAAGAAAGACTTGATCTCGAGGATTCATCAGTTCATCAAGAACTAGATGATAATCTTGACTTCGTCTTAAAAATCCATGACGGACATCTTCATGATCTAGAAATATCGAGTGTTGCTAATCTATTGTCTGCACTTGGTCAAATCGTGGGTGTCAAACAAGCTAGCTTCAAAACCATTAAAGAAGGTTCGACAACTATAGCAGTAACAGTTCCTCGTGATTGTAAGGCTATAGCTATGGCTAATGTTCTTAAGGACACAGCATTAAAGCGTAAACAGGTTACTCGAATACAAAAAGAATTAAGTAAGTATGGTTTCCATAATGCTGAAATTTCGAATGGACATTTGAAAGAAAATCAGCCATATCAACCATCTCAAATTCTATATTCTGTCCCTGAACTTGATTATGAAGAAAACTTCACTCAAGACGAATCAATAGATGGGTACTTAACTCGATTGCAAAAGGGTAAAGATAATTCAGATCACATCACTATTATTTTAAATAACGGTGATGAAATCCCCGCAGAATGTTCTCATAAATTATTAGAAGAATTACATCCATACTTTAATACTAACAAATGCTTAAGATTTGAAGGCATAGCGTCATATTCATCGAAAACTAACACTTATCAATTAAAACTCAAGAAATACTCGATTACTAAATTTACTGTGATTGAAGATATGGGTCTTGATCAATGGATTGATAGTTTTAGAGCGCAGGGGGCATCTAATTGGTCTAAATTTGATGATCCTATTGCCGAGTGGCTGAAGGAGCGTCAGGATTGATCATCTTAGATACTAATGCGTTAATAACATTATTGACTGCTGACAAGGTCAGTGCTGAGTATTTAAATTTGGTTGCTTATCTTAAGCAGTGTGAACGTTTGACACAGGCTTTACCCATGCCAGCAATAGCTGAATTCATTGCTGGTGATGAAAATGAATCTAGAAGTAGTATGCTTTTAAGTCCAAATTCTAAATTTAAGAATCTGGACTTCGATGCTAAAGCAGCTTTAATAGCTGCACGTATATATAAAGATTACAAAAAGCTTCCTAAAAATCAAAAATCTCAGAATCCTTATCAGAAAGTAAAGGTAGATATTCAGATCTTAGGCATTGCACTTGCGAATAATGCAAAAATGATTGTGACTTGTGATAGAGGGATTAAAACTATTATTGATGCATTAGACTTATCAATTTCGGTTTTTGATTATGCTGATTGTAATTATTTGAATGGAATGACAATAATAAATTCTTTAGAAAGCCAACAGGTACAATAACTTAAATGAAAATAAAAGAAATAGGTTTCTTCCCTTTAATAATTATAATATTTTGGTTGCTTTTATTCATAAATAAAATTTTTGAATTTTTTGTATATAGTATTGTTTTTATAATTATGGGAATTGTTGCTAAAATTGATGAATTATTTAATTTTTTTAATGGAAATACTGATAATGGTATTCTTTTTGAAATATTAGTTTTTGTTTCAGTGTGCTTCTTTGTAAAATTTTTAATTAAAAATAAAAATAATTTAGATGAATGGATAGCAGGTAAAATAGAAAATTTAAAAAATAAAATATTTAAAAAAAAGAATGCCGAAAATATAAATAAGTATAAAATGATTTTGATGATGTTAGGTATTTATATTTCAATTTGTTGTTTGGGGCTAGCATTTTACCGAGCACTTGGAAATGAAATAGATGTCGATAATAAATCAGATATCCTAAATATTTTTATTTGGGCAACATATCTTATAGCTCCTATTGTTGCCATATGGGTGTTTAGTAACTGGAAAGTAGAATTTAGAGATCGAGAACGCTATAATTCACTATTTTATTTAAATGAAAAAATTAATGAGACTTTTTTAGCTACTCATAAGATGAATAATAAAATAAAAGAAACATGGGATCAAAAAGTTAATGAGATTGCTGTATCACAATACTCTTTTGTTAATATTCATAAAGAACTCCCTGAAATCTTTATTAATAATTATGATAGAGATTCTAACTTTATAGTTTTTGAAGAATATGAAAAATATCTTTTGAGCTCAACTGAAGCTTTTTTTGAAGCTTATAATGATATAAAAAATTATAAACATAAATATAATATTGTTTTAATTGATATTGAAGAGGAATTTAAAGAGTATTTAGATAGTCTAGAAGCCATTAAATCAAAATTAACTCCCTATTCTGCATTGTTTTGCTCAAATTTTTATGAATCTAAGGCTGAAAAATACGGGGTTTTTGGTATGAAGGGCTGGATTTATGAATTAATATTAAATAAACAAAAAATAATCTACAATTTAGAAAAATTTGACTTAAGTGTTAAGCAGCTTCAATTAGTAATTGAAAAAGAAATTAAAGATATTTTGAATTAAATATAAGTTTAAGTTAATTATTTAAGTAGAATTAAGTAGTTCTATTAGATTAATAGTTTTGAAACTACCCTTATGAATAGTGTTAGAATATCTTTCAATAATTGGAACTCTTAACTTTGGACTAAATTCTAAATATGACCTTATTTCATTATAATAATTACGATGCTCAATGTTGTTATTGTCATAAATAGGATAGCTAGCCAATATAAAACAATCATCCTCTGGGTAATTAATATTTAATTTATCATATACAAAAAAACCTTTTGAAGCTAAATCATCAAAATTAGAAAAATAATCTGAGAATTCATCGTTATCAGAGAGAGGGGGAGGTTCATTATTAGCTAGTAGCGCAAGCTCCATATTATACCTTGAAGTAAAGTTATAATCTTCATCTATAGTTTCATTAATATAAATATCAGGATACTGATATTTAAGAATAGTAGGTAATATTGGGTTTCTACCAATCTTAAATTTTTTAGGAAATCCATATAAAGCTTTATTTATATAGTTGATATTTGAAATCTGATCTTCATCTAATTCAGAGCTATTATCATCTAATAAATATTTAGGTAATGCTCCACCTGCAGAAGCTAGGACACATAAACGTCTATATTTTTCTTGAAAATAAATATTAATATCTAATGCATTCATCTTTCATTGCCAAAAATAAAAGTACAATTCGGACATCTTTTAATATATTGATTTGTTCTCGGTCGCCGAGCTCGTGTAAACTTAATATTATCTATCTTTAAATTTAATGGATTAGGATGTTTGAGTAATAAATTATTGGTAACATGAACTTCGCAACATGAACCAATTATATTGTTGCATAGAGATGATTTCTCTCCAATTTTCCCTAGTTTTGATAATCGATAAGTTAATTTAGGTGCTACTGGAGAAATTAATCTTTGGCTGTAATCTAAATGTTTGAAATTAGAATAAATGCCACCAATGGAAGTAGCTGGGGGCAAAGAGTATCCATTATAATTTTTTACTAATCTTCTGTTATAAGCTAATAATAATTTCTCTAGCTTTTGAATATTAATCATTTCTTATGAGGCACCACACTTAGACCGTTTAAACGCTTAGCTAATTCGCTAATTAGTAATTCACTAGTGATATTTACTAATTTTTCCTCTTTATCTTAAAAGTTGTTTCTAGATAAGCCACAATATCTGCGTTCATAGAACGATTTAATTTTTTAGCTGAATCTGCAATTTTATATTTTAGTTCTTGTGGCATTCGAACTTTATATTCGACACCTAGATGTTTGCTCATATAAGTGAATCTAGCGTTATAAAATTATTTTTTATAATAATAAAACCCCACTGGGGTTGGCAAGGGGAAGAGAAGTAATAAATTTTAAAAGCACTCTAGTAAGGTGTAAAATGCACTGGATAATTTTGCTAAATTTTGGACAAATTACTAATATTTAGTGAGAAGGCTAATATAAAAAGTTTAAAACGAAATATAGCTAATTTAGAATTATTTGAATCAGATGTTATTTTTACTGATGCCAAACTATTTTTATATATGATCGAAGGTGTCATTATTCAGCGTTTAAGCTCAGATGAAGTTGATGAAAGTGGGATTGGGGGGAGGTGCAAAGTAGATATTTCTTTTTACGTAAAAAATTTAAAAAAGCCCTGAATATTCGGGGCTTTTCATTTAAATTTACTTTAATGATTCTGGTACATAATTTGGTGAATCAGTACCATAAAGTGATTTAATATCTGCATCATACAAAGACTTATATCTATCTTTTGATGCGACATCTTTAGTCTCATCAATAAATTTCTGTATTTTAGCTTTATAGTCAGTGTGACCAGCTTTATACATTTCAGTTAAATATACAAATTCGGCGTCTCTGTACTGGGGATCATTTTTGTTAGATGATTTACTCAATTCGGGTTGTATGAGTTGGGCAGAAGCTTCGTGACACTGTTGAATTTTTACTTTGGCCATATTTAATTTTTCAAGCAATGTACATCTAAACATTATCCGTTGAGGCAAAGGTTTCTCTTTAATCTGCTGCTCATTTAGCTCATAAGCCTCTTTGTACATACCAGACAGCATATAAATATTCATCAATGCCATTTCTCTTTGTTTCTTGGCAGTAACTTTCTTAATTTCAGGTATTAAAGGTGCTAAAGTTTGTTTTATCTTTTTATCTTCACCAGAGGTCACAACTTCATTTGTGATTGTTTCATATCTATCTAAAATAGCTTTATCACTTGCTGATAATTCCGTTTTTACGTTTTGAGAACTGCTTTTCGCAGTAGTATCTACCTTTGTTTGTTCATTTGATACCTTGCTACAAGCAGTAACTCCAAATACAGAAATGAGAACAATAGTACTGATTAATTTTCTATTCATGATTTACGTCTTGATGCTGAATTTAAAGTAAAAGAGAAGCGAGTGTGAGGTGGGTTTGGTCGAATAGTACCGCCATCAAATTTTGTGGTGTACCTCTCAAGCCGATTTCATGTCTTTTTCTATTGACCACATTCTTTTTAAATGAATCAATTGGAGATAAGGCATTAAAAAAGCCCTAAACATTTAGAGCTTTTTTAATAATGATCTATTCACATACTTCTACAAAGTTTCGGGCAGTTTTATCTTTACTGTCGCGTAACTTAATAATTTTCTTTCTTTCACCATAAAGACTGTGAACATCATTTACTGTTTCATTTTTAAGCTGGCTTTTGTATGGACCTTCAACTTTGTTCACGTAATTTTCCATGAATACAGTCATCCAACATATTGTGTTGAGGTCACCATAGTCATAACCGTTTTTATCTAAGCCTTGAACCCAATCTGGATACTCATCATTTAAAAGGCTCCGTGCTGTTTCTAACTTAACATAGGAATTATTAAACAAAGAGTTTTTCAAAGCAGGCTCATTGTTTACATTCTTATTTGCTTCAATGATCAATCTATAATTGTCAGTAGCATAGTTTTTCAGATCTACTTTCACATAGTTATCTATGTCTTCTTTATCTGTAGAAGCCTTACAAGAAGTCAGGAATAAGCAAGAAAGTAGCAATATTGGAATTAATTTAATTTTCATATTGAGAAGCGATTAATAGGTGGAGAGTAGTGGTAATTCTGAATATATAATGAAACAGTGGCTTGATCGTAAGGACGACCAAATCTATTCCTTCTTATTTTAGTGAAGTGACGGAATGATAGCAAAGAGGGGTAGACAGTGCTGTATAGTTTTATTTATTAGGACGTACAGCTCGTACGAGCAATAATAATGTGATTTAAAAAGATAGGCATGAAGATTCTTTTGAAGAAACTTTTATGTCATTCTCTTTAGAGATTAAATGTTTATTCGAGTAACTTTATGAGGATGGTCGTTAAAAATGAAGTCTTTCCTTATATATGACTCATTGATAAAAAGATATGTTTTATTAACTGTAGGGCTAATTGTTATTGCCTTTATGATAGGTATCTTTTTTAAAGGGATACTTGAAATTGATTTTGCGATTGGGGTTGTTTGCGGTTATTTAAATATTTTTCTTTTATTAAAGAATTATAGATTTCCACTTATTCCTGAAGTTGAAGAAGATAGTGACGACCTTGTTATATACGCAAGATTGACTCTTCTTCTTCTTTTTGTTTTGACAGAATTTGGTTTTTTAATTGTCGCATTGTTTTAAATTTTTAAGGACGTTTTACTAAAAATAAATTTAAAATTTCTTAAGAAATGCATGTTTAAGCTTATCTATTTGGAAAGTTCCCCGATTGAGAAACTTTCCAATATTTGGCTTAAAGATGCTTTTGAAAGAACGGAATAATTTTTTCTAAAGCTTGAGCAACAGGCTCAGGTTGATCGTATAAATCATAATGGCTTGCATCTTTCACCACAAAAAGGTTTTTATCTTTAGAAGCAGCTTTGCTATATAGCTCATAACCGTCGCGATAAGAACCAAACCCGCCTGGAATTTCACCAATCACAATTTGTAAGGGTTGGGTGAGTAGGTGTTCTGCCAAATGAAATGCATCGAACCCAACAGCAGCGGCTAAGCTTGAAAAGCGAAGTTTATTTGGTGAACCTTCTGCCTGACCACGCGGAGTTTTGTAGTAATCAATCGCTTCTTTAATATCAATATCATTGATTCCAGCTTGTTCACGCTCTTGTTGAGAGTTTGGAATGTACTGGGTAATAAAAGGCTCAGCACCACGCGCTTCGGCAGTTCGCTGTGCTGCAATGGCTTCTAAAGTTTTAATGGCCGCGTCAGGTGTTTGATCACCTTCACGCATGAGACGACCATAATTTGCACCCACAACAGTCGCCACCGCTTTAAAACGGCGTTCAGTCATAGCCGCATTAACCGCATAACCACCGCCACCACATACACCTAATACACCAATACGGTTTTCATCAACATAAGTAAGCGTTGTTAAATAGTCGGCTGCACAGCGGAAATCTTCAACACGTGTTGCAGGGTCTTCAAGAAAGCGCGGTTCACCACCGCTAGCACCTTGATACGATGCATCAAACGCTAAAGTTATAAAACCAGCTTCAGTCAGTTTTTCACCATAGATGCTGCCGGCAGTTTGTTCCTTACAGCTACTAATGGGGTGAGCACAAACAATTGCTGCATATTTTTTGTTTTCATCAAAATCTTTTGGAAAACGAATAGTTGCAGAAACATCAATGTTTTTATTTTTGAAGGTTACGGTTTTCATCATCTTATCTCCGAAAGAGAAACTAGGTCGATGAAATCAATATACCCGTAGTGATTTATTATGATAATCCACTATAATTAGATAGCACTTATATTGAATACTTATAAATAATGAAAGAAAATTTAAACGATTTACACACTTTTATGGTCGTTGCTCAAGAACGGAGCTTTACCCGTGCAGCCGCAAAACTGAGAACATCACAGTCAGCCATTAGCCAAACCCTCCGCAATTTAGAAGACCGAATTGGCATAAAACTATTATCACGAACCACAAGAAGCGTAGCGCCTACAGAAGCGGGGGAATATCTACTCAATTTGCTTCAGCCGGCAATACAAGAAATAGAACATGGCATAAATCAAATTAGTGCTTTAAAAAATGATCCAGCAGGAACATTACGTATCAGTGCAGATGAATATGGAATCCAAAGTGTTTTATGGCCAGCAGTTGAAAAAGTCATCCAACAATTTCCTAAAGTTTCAGTAGAAATCATCTCTGATTATGGTCTTGTGGATATTGTAGAAGGGCGTTTTGATGCAGGACTTAGAAGAGGCGGTTTGGTTTCTAAAGATATGATCGCTTTACAAGTGAGTGAGCCAATACAAATGTTAACGGTTGCTACCAAAGAATATTTGGCTCGTTATGGTCACCCTAAGCAACCAAAAGATTTAGTTGAACATCAGTGCATTAATCTGAGATTACCCACGCATGGTGAACTCTATCGTTGGCAATTTACCAAACAAGGTAAAACTCAGACAGTTACCGTTAACGCTAAAGTTGTTTTTACAACCTTATCTCCAGTGCTTCAAGCAGCGAGGAGCGGTATAGGAATCGCTTATTTACCTATTGATATGGTTCAGCCTTATATTGAAAGTGGTGAGTTAGAAGAAACACTTAAAGACTGGCGACATAGCTATGAACCTTATCACTTGTATTATCCTCATAGACGAGAGCAAGCACCTTTATTAAATATTTTAATCAATGCGTTAAAAGAAAATTTTAGTAAGCCATATGATGATAGAAAAATTAATTAGGACTACATTTAAAGAATAGCTGCACATATATTATTTTCTTAATTTTTATAGGGTTTTATAGTGTTTTTTTATTAAATTTCAATTGGATACTTGATTTTTGAAATATTGGGGTATCGGTTAGTCAATCTAAGTTTTTGGCGTTTAAAAGGTGATTTAAGAAAAGAAATCTTAAGAAAATTAGTAGCAGCAAAATACATGGGTAAAGGTCATGAACAGTTAGGGTAAAAATAAAAGCTTAATCACAATGTATAGAAAATTACTTAGAGAACTATTCTAGCTAAGAGTGGAAATAGGGTTTAGTGCATAAGCAGCCAATAGAGAACGGGCTTAAGCGTTTAGTAAGTTGCTTGAACAACAGATGCAGTTAACCAGGCTAAGTATTCATCACAGTAAAGAATAAGTAGTGAGGCAACAACATAGAGAAGCGAAGCCTTATATTTGGTAGGTTTCCAAATCTTCTATTTAACATAATATACATTATACGAACAATCTTATGATTCAATAATATAGTCTTTTCCTTGCTTAGTTTTTCTTTAAGAATATCCTTGTAGCTCTGTAGCTCTATTGATAGCAACAACCTATATTCACTTTCCGCAGTTCATTTCCTTAAAATAAAATTTTTTGATTCAAATAATAGTTATAGCAACTTAAGGAAAAAATGATCTTTCTCAGTTTTGAATTATTCTTTTGCTGTTCTCTAGCTTATAATTTATTTGATTTGAAAAATATTTTAGTGGTTAAATTTTATTTCATTATTTCTATGTGCTCTAATGTTTGAGATAAAAATAAGTATTAATTTATTTGATGCTTCTGACGCTAATTTAATTAATGATAGCGATTTATTTTATATTTATTTGAACAATAGCGATACAAGTCGCATTTTTGTTGTATTTGTCAACTTATTTATCAATAATGCTATTGCAATATAAAAATTTAAAATTAAAT
>NZ_LRPE01000023.1 GCF_001605885.1 Acinetobacter lactucae
TTGTATTTTCTAGATTATAACTATTAATTTATTAGTATTACTTTATACTTGTAGTATATATTTATAAATTATTATATATAAAATTTTCAGCCAAACGTCAAAATATTACATATTAACTATGACGAAGATAAGAGTATCTTTTGAGAATTAATATGATTTTAATTAATTGTTATTTAAAGAAAATTTAAATAGTAGATATAATTTTTAAGATCAATATGGGGATGATTAAGCGAAATGAGCGCCTTGAGACTCAATGAGTTGATCGACTTGAACAGGCATACCTAATAGATAACCCTGAAACTGCTGACAACCTAAACGCGTTAAAATCTCAACCTGTTGTTGAGTTTCTACCCCTTCCGCTGTTACGGTTAAACCTAACTTTTTAGCTAAATGTATAATACTTTCTAAAATGACTTCTTCTTTAGAGCCTGGCTTTAAATCAACAATAAAGCCGCGGTCGATTTTCAATTCATCTACAGGTAAATCTTTTAAATACAAGAAACTCGAATGACCTGTTCCAAAATCGTCGATTGCTACACGAATGCCCATATCACGTAGTCGCTCACAAGCTCGAATACTTAAATCAATGTGTCGCATTGCTGTTGATTCAGTAATCTCGACAATTAAATGATGGGGTTGAATTTGATATTTTTTCAACAATGCTTCCAGCGTACTAAATAATTTTTTATTTTCAAATTGTAGTGCAGATAAGTTTACTGCGACTGGATAAAATGGCGTATTACTGCGCTCCCACTCCTGGATTTGCGAGCAGGCTTGCTCAAGAGCCCAATACCCCATTGGAATGATTAAACCCGTTTTTTCGGCACCTTCTATGAACATATGCGGTGTGAGTATGCCTAGAGCTGGATGATTCCAACGGATTAATGCTTCCACACCACACACTTCAAGATTCGTATTAAATTTTGGTTGGTAATATAAGATGAACTGTTTTTCTTCTACGGCTTTATAAAGGTCATTGATCAGTTTTGACTGACTTCTTGTTTCTTGCTGATGGGTTGAGTAACTAAAGATGGTGTAAGTATTTCGGCCTTGCTCTTTAGACATGAGCATCGCGGCATCAGCGTTCATGAGTAAGTCCTGAACATTTTGTCCATGCTCAGGAAATAGTGCCACCCCTAAACTCGCAGAGATGTTAATTTCTTTACCTGAAATTTGATAACTCTCCTGAATCAGCTGTAAAACTTTCTCCGCCAAAACAACTGCTTCATCTGCATTGGTATTTTCCGCAATAAGCAAAAACTCATCGCCACCAATTCTAAGTAGTTTACATTTCTCATTAAGTTGCCAATGTAAACGGTTTGCCATTTGAATCAGTAGTTGATCACCCACATGATGCCCAAATGCATCATTTACCGATTTAAAACGGTCTAAATCAATATATAAAAAAGCAATTTTCTGATCTTTATATCGATGATCTGATAGCAATACCTCTGCATAATCAACCAAATAAAGGCGATTGGGTAGCTTAGTTAAATTGTCTTGTATAGATAGGTTAGCTAATTCTTTATTTGCCTTGCGCAATTCTAAATTTTGTTGCGTGAGACGCTGCTCTAACATTGCAACAATAAAACTTGCTACGAGTACCAAACAGGTGACTAGGATAATCGTAAATAGTAATAAGTCATGTTCAGCCTGATATTGGCTAATAAATTTATCAGTAATATTCGTCGCAATAAGAGCGGTATAGTGCATCCCCATAATGCTTAAAGTCATCATCACCGAAAATGCGATTTTTAAAGTTGAGCGATATCGTTCAGTATCTTTTAATTTATAGGCTAATAAAAATGCCAGCCCTGAACCGCTCATCGCAATTAATACAGAAAATAAGAGTAGGAACGAAGTGTAATCTTTTTTATAAACATTAATATTCCAGCCCAACATGCTAATGTAATATGAAGCTGAAATTCCGATTCCCATAATAATCGAACTCAAAATGAGTCTAAATAAAGGAAGCGTAAAACGCGAAGTCAACCACATTGCAATGCAAGATAACAATGCACTAACGGCATAAGAAACAGCGATTAAAGGAAGATTAGAGTTAGCTGTATCAAACAGATGATAAGCTTGTATACCAATAATATGGACAATGCTAATTGCCAATGCGAGTAGCAATCCATTAATCAATAAAATTAAGGACTCAAATTTCTTATAGGCTTGCTTGAATATTAGCTGCTCCATGGAAATTACAATATAACAAATGAAGCCAGCTGCAATAAAAGAGCCGACGATCAATGTGCTATCGTAATCAACATGACCCATATTGGACTTCCATGATTATTCAATACTTTTTTTTATTTTGTTCAACTCATTGCCCAAAATACTACAATTAAATATGTTAAAGAAATTTTAGTAAATTTGACTTATTCAGTCAGTTATAAACAATAACATTATCTATCTTTTGGTCAAGTATTTTTTACTTTATAAATCAATAAAGTAAATAAAAATTAAGCAGCCAATTATATGAAAAATATAGAATTTATTTAATCTAGTCAAGTTGACCTAATCGCAATTTTCACATTCAAATAAAATAGTATAAATAAAGAACCCTGCTTAGAGCAGGGTTCTTTTAAAGCGTTAGATAAAGAAAATTAGTTCTTTTCTTTGTCTACAATTTTGTTTGCTTGAATCCAAGGCATCATCGCGCGTAACTTATTACCAGTTACTTCAATACCATGTGCAGCATTTTGACGACGACGAGCAGTCATAGATGGGTAGTTTAACGCACCTTCTTGAATGAACATCTTAGCGTATTCACCAGATTGAATACGTTTCAATGCATTACGCATCGCTTCGCGAGACTGTTCGTTAATTACTTCAGTACCAGTTACATATTCACCATACTCAGCATTGTTAGATACTGAGTAGTTCATATCAGCAATACCACCTTCGAACATTAAGTCAACGATCAATTTAAGTTCGTGTAAACATTCGAAGTAAGCCATTTCAGGTGCATAACCAGCTTCAACTAGAGTTTCGAAGCCCATTTTCACTAATTCAACTGCACCACCACAAAGAACTGCTTGCTCACCAAATAAGTCAGTTTCAGTTTCTTCACGGAATGAAGTTTCGATAATACCTGTACGGCCGCCACCTACGCCAGAAGCATAAGAAAGAGCAACGTTACGTGCATTACCAGAAGCATCTTGGTGAATTGCGATAAGATCAGGAACACCTGAACCACGTTGGTATTCAGAACGAACTGTGTGACCTGGTGCTTTAGGAGCAACCATGATTACGTCTAAATCTTTACGTGGAACAACTTGGTTATAAAGAATTGAGAAACCATGAGCAAATGCAAGAGTTGCACCTTCTTTGATGTTTGGCTCAATCACGTCACGGTAAAGTTGTGATTGGAATTCATCTGGAGTCAAAATCATTACGAGGTCAGCTTGCTTAACTGCAGCAGGAACTTCTGCAACTTTAAGACCAGCATTTTCAGCTTTCTTCCAAGAAGCTGAATCTGCGCGTAAACCTACAGTTACGTCTACGCCTGAGTCTTTAAGGTTAAGTGCATGAGCATGACCTTGAGAACCGTAACCAATAATCGCTACTTTCTTGCCTTGGATGATTGATAAGTCACAGTCTTTATCGTAAAAAATTTGCATTTGTGTTCTCCGCTAAAATACTTTTTAAAAAATTAAATGGCTAATACTTTTTCGCCACGGGCGATACCAGATACACCTGAACGAACGACTTCTAGAATAGTGTTTTCTGCAAGTGCATCGATAAAACCATCTAATTTTTCAGTTGTCCCTGCTATTTGAATGGTATAGGTAGTTGGTGTCACATCTACAATTTGCGCACGGAAAATATCCGCTGTACGCTTAATTTCAGCACGTGAAGCACCTAACGCTTTTACTTTAATCAACATCAGTTCACGCTCAATGTGCGAACCTTCTGATAAATCTACTACTTTTACAACTTCAACAAGTTTGTTGAGCTGCTTTGTAATCTGTTCAATCTTATGGTCATCACCATAAGTGGTTAACGTCAAACGTGATAACGTAGGGTCTTCGGTTGGAGCTACATTCAACGTCTCAATGTTGTAGTTACGTTGACTGAATAAACCCACCAAACGAGAAAGCGCACCAGCTTCGTTTTCAACGAGTACAGAAATAATATGTCTCATTACGTACGCTCCCCTTTACCTAACCACATATCCTTCATAGACTGACCTGCGATCAGCATTGGATAAACATGTTCCGTGCGATCAACCATGACGTTAATGAATACACACTTATCATTAATAGCCATTGCTTCAGCAAGCTTTGACTCTAGTTCATCAGCATGATCAATCTGAATACCTACATGACCATAAGCTTCCATCAATTTGCCAAAATCAGGCAATGATTCAACATATGAGCTTGAGTGACGGCCTTCGTAGTTCATATCTTGCCACTGTTTAACCATACCTAAAGCACGGTTATTCAAGCATAAGATCTTCACGTTCATACCGTATTGCTTACAGGTTGAAAGCTCTTGAATACACATTTGTATTGAAGCTTCACCAGTAATACAAACCACTTGTTGATCAGGGAAAGCGAGCTTCGCAGCCATTGCGTAAGGCAAACCTACGCCCATGGTGCCCAATCCGCCTGAGTTAATCCATTGACGAGGACGTTTGTACTTGTAGTACAACGCACCAAACATTTGGTGTTGACCAACGTCCGAAGTAATAATGGCTTCACCATTTGTTGCTTTATATAAAGCTTCAACAACTTGCTGTGGCTTCATTGTGCCATCAGTCGGTGTTTCGAACTTTAAGCCATGAACTTTACGCCATTCATTAATTTGATCCCACCATGCAGCGATTGCTTCTGGGTTTGGCTTAGACACATTCAATTGTTTCAATTGCGTCAACATTTCCTGAAGTACAGGCTCAACTGCCCCTACAATTGGAATGTGCGCCATAATTGTTTTTGAAATGCTCGCCGGATCAATGTCAATATGAATAACTTTGGCATTCAAACAGAATTTTGCAGGGTTATTGGTTACTCGGTCATCAAAACGAGCACCTACCGCAAGAATGACATCAGCATTATGCATAGTCATATTTGCTTCATAAGTCCCATGCATACCTAACATGCCAATGAACTGTGGATCATCGCCAGGGAAGCCACCAAGGCCCATCAGTGTGTTAGTCACTGGGTAACCGAGTAAATGAGCAAGTTCAGTCAATAATGCTGATGCATTACCTTGAACAACACCACCACCCGTATAAATTACAGGACGTTTTGCACTTAAAAGCTCATCAATCGCTTTACGAATTTGACCAGAATGACCACGTGAAGGTGGCTGATAAGAACGCATCTTCACTTTTTCAGGATATTCGTACGCAAATTTTTCTGCAGGATTTGTCGCATCTTTAGGAATATCGACAACAACAGGGCCAGGGCGACCACTTGATGCGATATAAAATGCTTTTTTGATAATTGCAGGAATTTCACTTGCGTGACGAACTTGGAAACTGTGTTTCACGATCGGACGTGAAATACCTACCATGTCAGTTTCTTGGAAAGCGTCTTCACCAATAAGATGTGATGCAACCTGACCAGACAAAATCACCATTGGGATTGAGTCCATATAAGCTGTTGCAATTGGAGTTACTGTATTGGTTGCGCCAGGTCCAGAAGTGACCAGTACTACGCCTGTCTTACCTGTAGCACGCGAGTAAGCATCTGCCATATGGCCAGCAGCTTGTTCATGACGTACGAGGTAATGATTAATTTTGTCTTGTTGAAATAGCGCATCATAAATATGTAATACAGCGCCGCCTGGATAACCAAAAACATGTTCAACGCCTTCGTCCGCAAGAGCACGAACGAGCATTTCACCACCAGATAAAAGTTCCAACGTGATTCACCCTAAAATCTTTATCACTATTTATGGAAGGCACAAATAGTGTTTCATTCATTGAATTGTCTGCACTGTTATAGCACACATATTGTCTAGTTTTCGTTGCAATAGAAAAATTTCTGTTTTTCAGCCGTATAAGCTTTTTTAACATTAATAAAGCATGTCTGGATATACATACTTTAAGTAAAATCAATCTCTCGGCTAGAGAGAATGTCTATTACAAAACATGACGGTTATTCGAAGGGTGATCAAATAATCGCATATAAAACTAAAGGAAGCATTTTTGTTGTTTAATTCACTAAAGTCAAGATTAAAGAAACACTTTTCTATGATTATTTTTTAACTGACTATTTTTTCATCTTATTTGATTTTTCCACTTTTCATTTTTTATGACTGCCCCACTTTTTTTGAGGTTTATTCCTGTTTAATTTTTAACGGAAAATAAATCCATCCCAAAACTGCATTTTTGTCGATTTTGCGCTATGCTGTGCAACAATCTTTAATATCAATTTTTGTTGTATAGCTTACGTCTATGACTATTTCTCACATTGACCCCGAATATCAAGCAAACACGATTGAACCATCAGTTCAACAAGATTGGGAAAATCGTAAAGTCTTTAAAGTTGCCGACACTGTCGAAGGTAAACATCGCTACATCCTGTCAATGTTTCCTTACCCAAGTGGCAAGCTGCATATGGGGCATGTGCGTAACTATACAATTGGTGATGTGATTAGCCGTTTTTACCGTTTAAAAGGTGAAACCGTATTACAACCGATGGGTTGGGATGCATTCGGTTTACCTGCGGAAAACGCTGCAATTGCCCATAAAGTTGCTCCGGCAAAATGGACATTTGAAAACATTGCCTACATGCGTGACCAATTAAAAAAATTAGGTCTATCTGTAGATTGGGATCGTGAATTTGCAACTTGTACACCAGAGTATTATCACTGGGAACAATGGTTATTTGTTCAGCTTTATAAAAAGGGCCTGATCTACCGTAAACTTTCAACAGTAAACTGGGATCCGGTTGACCAAACTGTTTTAGCAAACGAACAAGTTGAAAATGGTCGCGGATGGCGTTCTGGTGCATTGGTCGAAAAACGCGATATTCCAATGTACTACTTCCGTATTACGGACTATGCACAAGAATTACTAGACGACCTTGACACCCTACAAGACGGCTGGCCTCAACAAGTGTTGACCATGCAACGTAACTGGATTGGTCGCTCTACAGGCATGGAAATTACTTTCCCATCTGCCAATACCGAAATTTATGCTGATGGCTTAACTGTTTATACAACACGTGCTGACACGCTTATGGGTGTGACTTATGTTGCTGTTGCGGCAGAACACCCTCTTGCGCTTAAAGCTGCTGAAAATAACCCTGAATTGGCTGCATTTATTGAAGAATGCCGCATGGGTTCAGTTGCAGAAGCGGACTTGGCAACAGCCGAGAAAAAAGGCATGGCAACAGGTTTGTTTGTAAAGCACCCTGTAACTGGTGAAGAGCTTCCTGTCTGGATCGCAAACTACGTATTAATGTCTTATGGTTCTGGCGCAGTCATGGCTGTACCGGCACATGACGAACGTGATTTTGAATTTGCCAACAAATTCAATTTGCCAATTAAACAAGTGATTGATGCCAAAGGTGCTGACGATGCAGACTACTCTTCAACTGAATGGCAAGAATGGTACGGTTCTAAAGAAGGTAAACTTGTTAACTCTGGTGAGTTTGACGGTTTAGAATTCCAAGCTGCTTTCGATGCATTCCTTGCAAAATTAGAACCACAAGGTTTAGCAAATTCTAAAGTTCAATTCCGTTTACGTGACTGGGGTGTTTCTCGTCAACGTTACTGGGGTTGTCCAATTCCAATGATTAACTGTGATACTTGTGGTCAAGTCACAGTTCCAGAAGACCAGCTTCCGGTTGTATTACCAACTGACGTTGTTCCAGATGGTTCAGGTAACCCATTAAATAAAATGCCTGAATTCTATGAAACTAAATGTCCTTGCTGTGGTGGTGATGCACGCCGTGAAACGGATACTTTAGATACATTTGTAGAGTCATCTTGGTACTACGCACGCTATGCATCTCCAGACTTTACTGGTGGTATGGTTAAACCTGAAGCAGCTCAAAACTGGCTTCCTGTAAACCAATATATTGGTGGTGTTGAACACGCGATTCTTCACTTACTTTATGCACGTTTCTTCCACAAATTAATGCGTGATGAAGGTGTGGTACAAGGTAATGAACCATTTACCAACTTGTTAACTCAAGGCATGGTACTTGCAGATACTTTCTACCGTGAAGCAGAAAATGGTAAGAAAACCTGGTTCAACCCTGCTGACATCGAATTAGAGCGTGACGAAAAAGGTCGCATCATTTCTGCGAAATATTCAGGTGACGGTCAAGAAGTGATTATCGGCGGACAAGAAAAAATGTCTAAGTCGAAAAATAACGGTATCGACCCACAAGCGATTATTGATCAATACGGCGCAGATACAGCACGTGTATTCATGATGTTTGCTGCTCCACCAGATCAATCTTTAGAATGGTCTGATGCAGGTGTTGAAGGTGCAAACCGCTTCCTAAAACGTGTATGGCGCCTTGTAGCAAGTTTCCTTGAAAAAGGTAACCAAGCCTCTACGATTGATACAGCTAACTTGTCTAAAGACGCTCAAGATTTACGTCGTAAAACTCACGAAACTATTCAAAAAGTAAGTGATGATATTGAACGTCGCCATGCATTCAATACCGCGATTGCTGCTTTGATGGAATTGTTAAATGCGAGCAACAAGTTTGAAGCAAAAGATGACAACGACGTTGCTGTAGAACGTGAAGCGATCACCACACTGTTAACGTTACTTGCTCCATTTGCACCGCATTTAAGTCAAACATTATTGGCTCAGTTTGGTACAGATGTGACAGAGGCAACATTCCCTGAAGTCGATGCTTCTGCATTAACTCGTAACACGCAAACGATTGTTGTACAGGTTAACGGTAAACTTCGCGGTAAACTTGAAGTTTCTGTTGATATTTCTAAAGAAGATCTATTAGCTCAAGCTAAAGCCCTTCCAGAAGTTCAACAATTCTTAACAGGACCAACAAAGAAAGAAATTGTGGTTCCAAATAAATTAGTTAACCTCGTGGTTTAATTAAAGTTATTAATGAGAGGATCAAGCATGCACTTTGCCAAACGTTTAGCCGCTGTTGTTTTGACCTTAGGCCTTAGTGCAGGCTTAGTCGGGTGTGGATTTCATTTAAAAGGATCTAACCCGACTGCAACTCCACTTGTTTATAAAAAGTTAAGCCTTGAGTTACCGGATAAAACTGATGATTTGGAAACGCAGTTAAAAGTATATTTGGCTGCAAATGGTGTTCAATTCAGCAATGATAATGATGCCTATGTACTCCGTGTTTTGGAGTACACCCCACGTCGTCAGCTTTTAAATGGAAAACTAACGGAAGTATTATTACGTTTAACTGTAACCTTCCAAATTGAAGACCGTCAGGGTAACAAAATTACTGAACCACGTTCATTAACTGCATCTCGTAGTTATCAATATGATCTTGCAACGGTTAACACCGAAAATCAGCAAGAATCTTATTTGCAGCGTATTGTGATTGATGACATTGCACAGCAAATTACTCGTCAGATTTCAGCAAACCGTTTACCAAAAGCTCAGCCTTAATCTTTATTTTTACCAGCAATGAAAATTGATTATTTACAAGCCTTAAAACGCATTCCGGAAGCACGGGGTGCGTGGATTTTACACGGCCAAGAACCTTTGCTGGAACAAAATTTATTAGATGCTTTTCGTAAAAGTTGGCAACAACAAGAAGTTGAAAGACAGCGCTATGATATTAGTAGCGTGAGCGACTGGAAAAATGTTTTTAATGCACTTAACAGCTTATCTTTATTTTCTCAGCAGCTCGCCATTGAAGTTCATGGCAATATAAAACCTGATGCAAATGGACTAAAACAGCTTAAAAGTTATATTCAGCATAATGAAACTAACCTACTTTTAATTGTTTTACCTAAGCAAGATAGTAGTAGTTTAAAGTCTGCTTTTTTCCAAGTTGTTGAAGCAAATGGCGTTGTCGTTGCCTTAACCGCAAACTACCCGCAAGACCGCCAAAGAATTTTATCTGCCGAAGCAGAGAAACTTGAGATTCAACTCGATAATGACGCATGGCAGTGGCTCATGCAGCATCATGAGCATAATTTGCTCGCAGCTAAAAATAGCTTGATGCGTGTAAGAGACACTTTTCCAGACCAACAACTGATTCAAATTGAACAGTTATATGCTTGTTTACAAGATCAGTCCCGTTATACCACTTACGATTTAAGTGATGCCTTATTAGAAGGTAATCTCGCTCAATCCATTAAAATATTTCAATATTTAATTGCGGCTGGCGAGCCAGAAAGTCTGATTTTATGGACGTTAAGTAAAGAAATGCGTTTACTAATGCAATTATTTGAACAGCCTCATAATGCCTTACAGCTCGGTATCTGGAAAACAAAAGTCAGCTTATATCAACAAGCATTAAGAAGATTAAATCCTCAACAATTTTTAGGCTGGTCTACCCTTCTATTGCAAGTTGATGCAGCAATTAAAGGTATGTCGAATGAAAATGCCCAACATTTAATGCAGCAGGCTATTGCTGAATTATGTGGGAAAACGCTATTTATACAATAATTCGGCGGAATCATTTTTCTTCATTCTTGAATTATCATAAAAATTCACGTTTTATCCTCATTTCGCTTTTATACTAAATTAAATTTTAAACTTTTCGACCTCTCATCATGCCAAAAATAAAGCCAATCAAACTCGTTATTATCATTGTCTGTATAGCAATTATTGCTGTATTAGCTTGGAAGTTTTTGAAACCTAAACAGCAGCAGCCTCAATATATTACTGCTGAGGTGACGCGTGGGGATATTGAAAATAATGTACTTGCCACAGGTACACTTGATGCAACCAAGCTCATTAGTGTTGGTGCGCAGGTATCTGGTCAGGTTAAAAAGATGTATGTACAGTTGGGCGATCAAGTTAAGCAAGGTCAACTCATCGCGCAAATTGACTCAACAACACAAGAAAACAGCCTAAAAACCTCTGATGCAAACATTAAAAATTTAGAAGCGCAGCGTCTTCAACAAGTTGCATCTTTAAATGAGAAACAACTTGAATACCGCCGTCAGCAACAAATGTATGCGCAAGATGCAACGCCGCGTGCAGATTTAGAATCGGCTGAGGCAAGCTATAAAACAGCTCAGGCGCAAATTAAAGCATTAGATGCACAAATCGAATCTGCCAAAGTAACAAAATCTACGGCTCAAACCAATATTGGTTATACACGTATTGTTGCTCCAACTGATGGAACGGTAGTCGCGATTGTGACCGAAGAAGGCCAAACCGTAAACGCAAACCAAAGCGCACCAACAATTGTCAAAATTGCAAAATTACAAAACATGACGATTAAGGCTCAGGTCAGTGAAGCTGACATTATGAAAGTTGAAAAAGGACAACAGGTCTACTTTACAACTCTAGGCGATGAAACCAAGCGTTATGCAACATTACGTCAGATTGAGCCTGCTCCTGACTCAATTTCGAGCGAATCGACTAGTACAACAAGCTCAACCACCAGTTCGGCTGTTTACTATAATGCGTTATTCGATGTGCCAAATACTGATGGTAAATTGCGTATTGATATGACCGCACAAGTTTATATCGTATTAAATTCAGCTAAAAATGCTCTACTTGTTCCATCATCAGCATTAAGTTCTAAACAATTTTCTGGTCAAAGAAAATCAGGTCAGTCATCTGAGAAAGCAAGTTCTACCCCAAGTACAGAACGCAAAAATCAAGGTAATGGTGCTCGTTTAGAACGCTTAAATTTAACTGCTGAACAAAAACAACTGGTTGAACAAGGTAAAGCAACGCTAAGCGTAGTACGTATTTTACAAGCCGATGGTACAGCCAAACCGACTCAAATTTTGGTCGGCATTAATAACCGTGTAAATGCACAAGTTCTTGCGGGCTTAAAACAAGGTGACCAAGTTGTCATTGCAGATAGTGCCGATACTTCTGCTGCATCAGCAAATAGTAGTAATAACCGTCGCCGTAGTGGCCCAATGGGAATGTAAGCATGACAAAACAAGCTTTGCTTGAAGTCAGCAATCTGGTCCGGGAATTCCCTGCTGGCGAAAGCACGATACAAATTTTAAAAGGTATTGACCTGACCATTTATGAAGGTGAACTGGTTGCCATTGTCGGCCAGTCTGGTTCTGGTAAATCGACCCTCATGAATATCCTGGGTTGTCTGGACCGACCTACGAGTGGTAGTTACAAGGTTAACGGACAAGAAACAGGTAAACTTGAGCCAGATCAACTCGCTCGACTACGCCGTGAATATTTTGGTTTTATTTTCCAGCGCTACCATTTACTGGGTGATTTATCTGCTGAAGGTAACGTAGAAGTTCCAGCTGTTTATGCAGGTGTTACCCCTTCTGAACGTAAACAACGCGCAACGGCTTTACTGACCGAATTGGGTTTAGGCACGAAAACACTCAATAGACCAAGCCAACTTTCCGGTGGTCAGCAGCAACGTGTTTCTATTGCCCGTGCACTCATGAATGGCGGTGACGTTATTCTGGCAGATGAACCAACAGGAGCGCTCGATTCTCATAGTGGTGTTGAGGTGATGCGTATTTTGCGCGAACTCAACGCCGCAGGTCACACGATTATTTTAGTGACCCATGATATGCAAGTTGCCAAAAATGCGACTCGTATTATCGAGATTAGTGACGGAGAAATTATTAGTGACCGTCCTAATATTCCAGATCAAGCAGCCGAACCGATCAAATCTGATCCTGATGCAGCTCCTGCTTTGCAAGGTAAACAGAAGAAAGGCAAAAGTATTTCTGCATGGCGTTCTACTTTAGACCGTTTATCAGAAGCCTTTCAAATGGCTTTACTGTCTATGAATGCCCATCGCATGCGTACTTTTTTAACCATGCTTGGGATCATTATTGGTATTGCTTCTGTTGTTACGGTAGTCGCTCTAGGCAAAGGCTCTCAACAACAAATTTTAAGCAATATTAGTAGTCTCGGAACAAATACGATTACCGTGTTCCAAGGCCGTGGTTTTGGTGACAACTCTAAAACTGCAAGTTTTAAGACTTTAGTACCTGCCGATGCTGATGCGTTAATGACTCAACCTTATGTCAGTGCAGTCAGTCCAATTGTCAGTACATCCAAAACCATGCGTTACCAACAAAATGAAGCAAATGCGACCATTAATGGTGTGAGTAACGATTATTTCGATGTAAAAGGTTTGGTCTTTAAAGATGGACAAACTTTTGACCAACGAAGTGTTCGTGATCGCTCACAGGATGTAGTCATTGATACCAATACTCAAAAACAGTTCTTTAGTGACGGTACCAACCCTATCGGTCAAGTCGTGTTACTCGGTAGTGTACCTGCTCGTATTATTGGTGTTGTAGAACCACAAACAAGCGGCATGGGCTCTGATGACACTTTAAATGTCTATATGCCTTATACGACCGTAATGAGCCGTATGTTGGGTCAGTCGAATGTACGTAATATCGTGGTTCGTATTAATGACAAATATTCAACTGCTGCCGCAGAAAATGCGATTGTGAATCTATTAACCCAGCGCCATGGTGCACAAGATATTTTCACTATGAACAGTGACAGTATCCGTCAAACCATTGAGAAAACAACCAGCACAATGACGCTTCTGGTTTCAGCAATTGCCGTAATTTCATTGGTTGTTGGTGGTATTGGGGTGATGAATATTATGTTGGTTTCGGTGACCGAACGTACTCAGGAAATTGGTGTACGTATGGCCGTAGGAGCTCGTCAAAGTGATATTTTGCAGCAATTCCTGATTGAAGCAATTTTGGTGTGTTTAATTGGTGGTGTGCTTGGCGTCTTACTGTCGCTTGGCCTTGGACAACTTATTAATAAATTTGCTGGCGGTAACTTTAGCGTGGCTTATTCAAGTACCTCAATTATTGCAGCCTTTGTCTGTTCAACACTGATTGGTGTCGTATTCGGTTTCTTACCTGCCAAGAATGCCGCGAAACTTGACCCTGTTGCCGCACTATCTCGAGAATAAGGAAAATTGCATGTCTTTCTCAATGACTAAACTCAGCACAGCACTTCTTCTCACAGGCTCTCTTGTAGGATGTGCGGCTGTAGTAAAAACACCTTATGAAACACCTGCGGTACAAGTTCCGGGTAGTTTTCAATATGACACAGCAAAATCAAAAACCATGTCTGCCGATCAATACTCTGACCGTTGGTGGATGCTTTTCAATGACGCACAGCTCAATCAGCTTGTAAGCAAAGTATTAGAACGTAACAGTGATTTAGCAGTTGCAGGTATTGCCTTAAAGCAAGCCCGTTTACAAGCCGATCTAACTGCAAACAAACAAGGCTTACGAACCAGCTCTAGTGTTTCTACAGGACATTCTTTCGATTTAAATTCGGGAGATGACAGCGCTAAAGGTCTTTCAATGAACGCTGGAGTAAGCTATGAGCTTGATTTATTTGGCAAGCTTGCGCGCCAAACCGAAGCAAGTAAATGGGAGGCTTTAGCAACCGAACAAGATTTACAAGCTACTGGACAAAGCTTAATTGCAACCACTGCCAAACTCTATTGGCAACTGGGTTATTTAAATGAACGTTATGCGACTGCTCAGCAAAGCCTAGCAACTTCTCAAAAGCTTTATGACTTGGTTCAGATTCAATATAAAGCTGGTGCCGTTTCAGGCGTAGATCTGACTCAGGCAGAACAATCAGTGCAAAGCCAAAAAGCAAGCTTAAGCCAAATTGAGCAACAACTGGTTGAAACACGCACAGCCATCGCTGTGTTATTGCATGAACCATTACAGCAATTAAACATTCAAGAGCCAAAGCGTTTACCACGCACCGCTCTACCTGCAATTGGCGCTGGCTTACCTGCCGACATTTTATCGCGCCGTCCTGATTTGCAAGCAAGTGAGCTACGCTTAAGAAAAGCATTAGCAACTAAAGATGCAACCAAAGCAAGCTACTACCCTTCGATTAGCTTAACCAGCAGTTTAGGTTCAAGCAGCACATCGTTAACAGAGTTATTACGTAACCCTGCCCTAACTTTAGGTGCAAGTTTAAGCTTACCGTTTTTGCAATATAACGATATGAAAAAAGATATCGCGATTAGCAATCTGGATTATGAAAAAGCGATTATTCAATATCGCCAAACGCTTTATCAGGCTTTTGCTGATGTAGAAAATGCTTTATCGAGTCGTACCGAACTCGACAAACAAGTAGCGTTACAAGAACGTAATGTTGAACTTGCAGAAAAAACCGAACGTTTAACTGAAGTCCGTTACCGTTATGGTGCTGTCGCATTAAAAACACTTCTCGATGCTCAGCAAACCACACGTGCTGCACGTCTAAGCCTCGTTGAAACGAAGCAAAGCCAATACAATGCTTATGTCACCCTCATGCAAGCTCTAGGTGGTTCGCCTGTAAAAGAACTGCCGCAATAACTTGTACCACATAAAAAAGCCGTAGTCCTTCAACTACGGCTTTTTTATGGCTGAATAAATTTTAAAACTTATTCATCATCCATCATAGATTGGCTCATACCTACAGTATTGAAACCAGCATCTACATATAGAATTTCACCAGTAATACCTGAAGCCCAAGGTGAGCATAGGAATAATGCTGCATTACCTACTTCTTCAATCGTTACGTTACGTTTTAATGGCGCAACTTTTTCATTGGCATCTAACATTTTACGGAAAGACTTAATACCAGAAGCAGCTAAAGTACGGATTGGACCTGCAGAAATCGCATTTACACGGATACCATCAACACCCAAGCTTGAAGCTAAGTAGCGAACACCAGCTTCTAAAGACGCTTTTGCCATACCCATAACGTTATAGTTAGGCATAACGCGCTCAGAACCTTGGTAAGTCAAAGTCAATAAACAACCTTGGCGAGCTTGTAATAAAGGTTTTGCAGCACGAGCCATTGCAATAAAGCTGTATGCACTGATGTCATGAGCAACTTTAAAACCGTCACGGTCAGTCACGTCAGTGAAATCACCGTCAAGTGTATGTGCAGGTGCAAAGCCAATTGAGTGTACAACACCGTCTACACCATCCCAATGTTTTGCAAGTTCTGCAAATGCATTATCAATTTCAGCATCAACAGCAACATCACATGGAAACACAAGCTTAGAACCGAATTGCTCAGCAAATTCATCCACACGTTTTTTTAATTTTTCGTTTGGATAAGTAAACGCAAGCTCTGCACCTTCACGGTGTAATGCTTGGGCAATACCAAAAGCAATTGATAATTTACTAGCAACGCCTGCAATCAAAAAGCGCTTACCTGCTAAAAGTCCTTGTGTCATGCCGATCTCACTCAAAACAATTTCAAGCATAATGCCAATATTCGGCGGTTTTCGAAATTGCATAATGCATCTTTTTTCAAAAATCGCACGAAAAAAATCGCTCCTTATTAAGGAGCGATTTTTAGATACATACAGTCTTAGTCGTCAGACAATAAGCCTAGTAAACGTAAGAAAGAAATATACATCCAGACCAAAGTTGCCAGTAACGCAATACCACACAACCATTCCATGAATTTTGGTGCACGATATGCGGCACTAGTTTCAATTAAATCAAAATCTAAAATCAGGTTAAGTGAGGCAATGACCGCAACAAATGCAGCAAAACCAATGCCTAACCAGTTACTTTCAAAAATATAAGGAACGCTTGAACCAAATGCTAAACGCATGACCATCTGTACGATAAATACAATAAAGATCGCCAAAGATGCAGAGATAACGACTGACTTGAACTTTTCAGTTGCGCGGATAATTTGGAATTTATATAGACCAAACATCACCAAAGTTGTAACGAAGGTTGCTAATAAAGCCTGAAGAGGAACACCAGGGTATTTCAATTGGAAAGTAAAAGAAATACCACCTAAAAAAGCCCCTTCAAATAAAGCATACGGAATTGCCAATGTTGGTGCAGTCGTTGGTTTAAACGTTGTAATTAAAGCTAAAACCAAACCACCAATTGCACCCACAATTGAAGCCGCGTAAGCAATCCCAACATTTGCAGTAAAGGCTGCATAGAAAAATAAAGCGACACCCACCGCTGCTGCAATCACGGTCAACATAACAGATTTTTGAATCGCACCTTGCACAGTCATCGGTTGACTATAATCACTGACCGTTTCAACTCGGGTCAGTATCGGGTTATTACTTTGCATAAATGTTCTCTTTTTATAATAAAAATTTAAAACATCATTTTAAGCAAAATGAATATGAAAGCCAAATTAAGCAATCGGCATTATTGTAACAAGCTTCTTTAAGCAATAAAAAAGGAGGCAATAACCTCCCTTTCATCTCACGTCTACAACGTAATTAATCTTTACCGTCAGTATTCATAATAAAGAAGTATTCGCGGTAATATTTCAGCTCCGAAATTGAGTCACGAATATCATCCATTGCCAAATGCGATGCATTCTTTTTCAAACCGCTCATAATTTCAGGGCGCCAGCGTTTTGAAAGTTCTTTTACCGTAGATACATCAAGATTACGATAGTGGAAATATTGCTCAAGCTCAGGCATAAGACGATGTAAGAAGCGGCGATCCTGACAAATCGAGTTACCGCACATTGGTGAAACTTTTGGATTCACCCATTTTTTTAGGAATTCTAAAGTTTGTAACTCAGCATCACGTGCTGTTAGCTTACTGCGGCGAACTCGTTCAATCAGACCAGATTGGCCATGTTGACGAGTGTTCCATTCATCCATTGCATTTAAAATACGATCAGGTTGATGAATAGCCAAAACTGGACCTTCGGCAAGTACATTTAAATGATCATCTGTAATAATTGTTGCGATTTCAATAATTTGGTCATTATCGGTATCTAATCCGGTCATTTCCAGATCAATCCAAATTAATCGTGTATTTAAAGTACTGCTCATGAATGTACGTTCTAAAATGCCGTAAAAACATCAATAGTAGCAAATTTCTTGCTTCCGCGCTGTAATTCTATAGCTGCTTCATGCTATTTTTGCGGTCTTCAAACAATGGTTTTTTGGGATATGAATGGCTTTAATTCGTAAGCGTCGTTTAACTGAACAACAGCAACGTCGTATTGAAAAACAGCATAAAACTCGCCAAGAAGAGATCGATACTTCACAGGATCTAGACGGACTCGTTGTACAACACTACGGTCGTCAACTTGAAGTACAAGCCCTCTCTGTACCTGAACATCACCCAGAAAAACCACAAGTTGCCGAAGGAGAACCAGAACCATTCTGGAAACCGATCGAACTCAATAGTGTTTGGCGTTGCCATACACGAACTAATCTTGAGTTATTGGTCACTGGTGATCGTGTTAAATGGCAAGCTGACCCAAATACGGGTTTAGGCATTATTACAGCCATTCACCCGCGCACCTCTTTACTCACTCGTCCTGACCGCTATCACAAAGTTAAACCAGTGGCCGCAAACATCAGTTTGATTGTGATTGTATTTTCACCACTGCCTGAACCAGCTCCAACGCTAATCGATCGATATTTAGTTGCTTGTGCAGACGCTAATATTCCTGCTCTTTTGGTCCTCAATAAGTCTGATTTACTTACTGAAAATGACCCAATTCTCACCCTATTGGAAGAATATAAAACCTTGGGTTATGAGGTGATGATTTGTCAGTCTAAAAAGGGTGATATCTCAGCTTTATCTGAACGTTTAGATGGTGAAACCGTAGCATTTGTAGGGCAATCAGGCGTAGGAAAAAGTTCTTTAATTAATGTGCTCATTCCAGATGCAGAGCAAAAAACTAATGTTATTTCTGAAAACTCTGCACTTGGACAACACACGACAACCTCTACACGCTTAATTAACTTCGGTAAAAATGGTGCATTAATTGATTCTCCGGGAATTCGTGAGTTTGGGCTTTGGCATCTCGATTTAGAAAAAATTCGTATGGGCTTTCCAGACATTGCAGCACATCTAGGATCGTGCCAATTCCGTAATTGCACTCACACTCATGAAAAGAATTGTGGGCTTAAACAGGCTGTCGAAGCGGGTGAAATTTTGCCACGACGTTTAGATAGCTTCTTGCGTTTAATCGACGAGATTCAAGAAGCACAGCAAAAAAACTGATTTTCTGCCCTATTTGCCCTTGAAGTGGTGATTTTGATCACCATCTATATACGCTATACTCTAGGTCAATTTTGTTTTTTAATTTTTTTAGGTGACTTGTGGAACGCTGGTTAGAGTTTATGGGGAATCACCCCATTTTGTTTGGTACGCTCGGAGTCTTGATCGTGTTGTTCTTCATTTTTGAAGGTCAACGTAATGGTCGTAAAATTTCTCCACAGTCGCTTGGTATTTTAGTGAAAGCGAAAAATGCGCTTTTGATTGACTTACGCGATAGTAAAGATTTCCGCGAAGGTCATATTAGTGGCAGTCGCAATATTCCTTATAGCCAAATCGCAAGTCATGCTGAAGAATTAAAAGCAAGTGACCGTCCATTGGTATTTATTTGCAACTTGGGGCAAGTTGCTGGAAGTGCTTTGCAAAAAGTTGCTCACCACGATAGCTATCGTCTTGATGGTGGTATTAGCAATTGGAAAGCACAAGGCTTACCTCTTGTTAAAAGCAAACCAAAAGCTTAAGGAGAATTATCATGGCTGCAAATGTCATTGTTTACTCAACTACTGTATGCCCGTATTGTGTTCGTGCTAAACAGTTACTTGAGCGTAAAGGTGTTGCTTATAAAGAAGTAAATCTTTCTGTTGAAGCACCCGAAGTACGTGTTGAATTAATGCAACGCACAAATCATCGTACTGTCCCACAAATTTTCATTAACGATCAGTTTATCGGTGGTTTTGACCAACTTTATGCTTTAGAGCGTGAAGGTAAACTCGACGAATTATTGGCTTAACATCGCATCCATATTAAGGAAAAAACAATGAGCGAAGAACAACAAGTTCAACCACAATTAGCTTTAGAGCGTATTTATACAAAAGATATTTCTTTTGAGGTTCCTGGGGCGCAGGTTTTCACAAAACAATGGCAACCTGAACTTAATATCAATCTTTCTTCTGCTGCAGAAAAGATTGACCCGACTCACTTTGAAGTTTCTTTAAAAGTTGTGGTACAAGCTGATAACGACAACGAAACAGCGTTCATTGTAGATGTTACTCAATCAGGTATTTTCTTGATCGATAATATTGAAGAAGAACGTTTACCTTATATTTTAGGCGCATATTGCCCAAATATTTTGTTCCCGTTCTTGCGTGAAGCTGTAAATGATTTAGTCACTAAAGGTAGCTTCCCACAGTTACTTCTTACTCCAATCAACTTTGATGCAGAGTTTGAAGCTAACATGCAACGTGCTCAAGCTGCTGCTGTTGAAGGTCAAGCTTAATTTTTAGCTTTTCCTTTTAATAAAAAACCGCGTATTACGCGGTTTTTTATGCCTGCTATTTAACTTATTAACGATCAAGTGAGTGAAGCTGAATAGATGGAAACTGGAACCCCCGGCAAGATAACTCTGAACGCCATGCCACGGTTAATATCATATTGCCAACAATAAAATTCTGATAAGCAAATGTCCCATTCAGTGGGTGAGAACAAACTCCACCATGATCAGTAGGATGTGCCTGAGTATTTAACGTATTTAAATCTAAACGTATGCCTAGTCCTGATGCTTTTAGAACCGCTTCTTTCGTGGTCCAGACTTTGAACCAATATTCTCTATCTTGTTCTAAGCTTAGCCATGTTTCATATTCATCGGGATGAAATACATGTTTTGCTAAAGCATCTAAACGTACTTTACGGTCTAATTCTTCAACATCTACACCAATATCTTTAACCTGTTCACTCATGGCTAAAGCGTAGAATTGCTGGCTATGTGAATGATTAAAATGCAAATTATGATTTAACAAATAAGGTTTACCATGTTCATGCTTGGCAAACTCCAATTCCTTTGAATTGAGTTGTAGTTTCTCTGCGATCAGTCTATTTCTGACACTCTGTATTTGTTGTTTTTTATAATGATTGAATGTACGGAAGTCGGGGAAATCTTGTTTCGATTTTAAAAGAAGCTGAGATAATGCCTGTGTGTAGACTTCAATTTTACGCTTAGACATTATCTCGACCTTACTTTAAATGATTAGAATTTAACGACATCGCCTTTTAACGCAACACCCGCCATCATGGCACCTTTATAGCAATCGTAAGTTGTGGTACTTGTGGTTTCATTGGCTTTAAAATAGCTCACAATATTGGTCACGGCGTTTGCCCCTTGTGCTTTAGCATTGTTTTGCATTTGGATCAGTGCTGAACGTAAAACCCAATCACAAGACGTTGCTGCCGACTTACCAAAACCATTGGTCTTTTTATTGGTTACCGCATCTTTTTGAATAACTTTACCGCCAGACTTTGTACCTTTTAAATAAAACTTTACCGAACCATCCAACGTCCCATCTGCAACAGCACGGTCTACAGCTTCTTTAAAATTTAACTGATGTACTTCATCTCCAGCCTGAACAGTGGCAGTAAAACCCGCACTTAGCATTGCTACAAATAAAAGTTTTTTATTTAACATTGTTGTGTTCCTTATTGTTTAACACGTTTAAAAATAAGCGAAGTATTAATTCCGCCAAAAGCAAAGTTATTGCTCATAATAATGTCAGCATCCAAATTTCTCGGCTGCTGAACGATATAATCTAGTTCACCACATAGCGGGTCGATTTCATCTAGATTTAAAGTTGGAATAAAACGGCCACGATTCATCATTTCGATGCTTAACCAAGCTTCAATAGCTCCACACGCCCCCAGCGTATGTCCAAAATAACTCTTTAAAGAGCTGATTGGTTTATAGCCTAAAACCTTTGCAGTGGCCTGACTCTCCGCTACATCCCCCTGATCAGTTGAAGTACCGTGCGCATTCACATAGGCAATGTCTTTAGTTTCTACAGATGCATCTTTAAGCGCTAACTCCATACAGCGCCCCATCATTTCTGACTCAGGACGAGTGACGTGTTGGCCATCGGTATTGCTACCATAGCCAATCACCTCTGCATAAATATGGGCACCTCGTGCTTTAGCATGTTCATATTCTTCGAGAATTAAACAACCTGCGCCTTCACCAATCACCAAACCATCTCGTTTAGCATCAAATGGACGTGGTGTTTTTTCAGGTTGCTCATTCATGCCACTGGTTGCGAACAATACATCAAAAACTGCCGCACCTGCCGCACTGAGTTCCTCTGCACCACCCGCAATCATGACCTGTTGTTTGCCATATTTAATGGCTTCATAAGCTTGCCCAATTGCCATGGAACCAGAGGTACATGCGCTTGAGGTAGGTAAAGTTAATCCTTTTAGACCAAAATATACGGTCATGTTCACCGCACTGGTGTGGGCCATCATACGAATATAAGTGGTGGCATTAATCTTACTCATGCTCTGGTGAAGCAACATGCTTGCAAACTCACCCACGGCATCTACGCTACCCGCAGAAGAACCAAAGGCAACACCCGCTTCGCCACTAGATAAAATTTCATGCCCAAGCAACCCAGCATTTTGTAAAGCAGTTTCGGCACAAACCACAGACATGAGCGCTACACGCCCCATCCCACGAGTAACCTTACGGTTAAAATGTTTTGGAACATGAAATGTTTCAACAGGCCCAGCAAGCTTGGTCCGAAGGTCAACATATTGCTCCCACTCGGGCATGTAACGAATACCGCTTTTAGCCGCTTCAAATCGCGCAAAGATGTCATCGGCAGTTTCACCTAAAGAGGTAATGCCTGCCATTCCTGTCACAACTACACGTTTCATCAGATGAGTCCTCCATTTACAGAGATCACCTGTCGGGTTACATACGAGGCTTCATCTGAACATAAGAATTTCACTACACTCGCCACTTCATCGACCTGCCCCATGCGTTGCAACGGAATCATTTTTAGCGCATGTTCTTTGACTTCATCTGTCACCATTTCGGTCTCAATGAGTCCTGGTGCTACACAGTTCACCGTAATTTTTCGCTTCGCCAATTCGAGTGCCAAGGCTTTAGTCGCACCAATCAATCCCGCTTTTGCAGCACTGTAGTTAACCTGACCACGGTTACCCATAATCCCAGACACAGAAGATAAAGTGACAATACGGCCACCTTTACGTAAGTGAATCATTGGCATAACTAATGGTTTTAATACGTTATAAAAACCGTCTAGGGAAGTCGAAATAACTTCATCCCAATCTTGATCGGTGAGTGCAGGAAAAGCTCCATCATGAGTAAGACCTGCATTCAATACAACGCCATAGAATCCGCCATGCTGCTCTACATCTTGTTCTAAAATCTGTTGAACAGTTTGGCGTTCATTTACATCAAACATTAGATAATGGCTATTTTGTCCTAACGCTTGAATCTCTTGTACGACTTGCTCAGCCTCTGCCTGACGCGAACGTGCATGTACGGTCACATCAAAACCAGCCTTTGCTAGTTGTAATGCGATCGCTTTCCCAATTCCTCGACTTGAACCTGTTACTAAAATTCGTCTTGTCACAATTTATTCCTAATTCTTTGTGGTTATTCAAATGGTGTTTCTGTAGGTTCAAATACACTTAACGTTGCTTGAATGCGGTGCTCAGCATATTGAATTTCACAGGAAAATTGCCCAAGTCCTTCATGAAAATATTGTTGCTCTATTTGAATGATCAACCTTGAACCCAAAGCGAAATAAGGAATGGGTAAATGCAATTTACGCGTTCCCAATAAAAAACCAACTTTTGGCGCTTGTTTTGACTGCTCACCTTGCCAGCCTGAATAAGCACTAATGGTTTGTGCCATAATTTCAATACTTGCCCATGTCGGCAAACCTTCCACTTCACAAAACATGAGCTCTGGGGTAATTGTAAGTTCTGCTTGCGCCCGCCCTTCTGCAACCTCTGTTAAATGGTCAATAAATACCATCGGTTGCTCATGAGGAATATATTGAATTGCATCGAGTTTCATCAGGGCTTCACTCCAAAAACAAGACTAATATTACTCCCCCCAAAAGCAAAAGAATTACTCATGACATAGCGGATAGGTTGTTTTAGTTCGGCATCTTGCACATAGTTTTGGTCGGCCAAATCTGGATCAACCTCAACATTCTGATGTAAAGGCAACCAACTTTGATCTTTTAGAATCTGTTCACAAATGAAAGCTTCTATGGCACCCGCTGCACCGAGACAATGTCCAGTTTTATGCTTGGTACTACTTAAAGCCACTGGGTAATCACCAAAAACTTGTTGTACGGCCTTAATTTCCATTGCGTCATTTTGTGGAGTTGCAGTGCCGTGCAAATTGATATAACCAATCTGTTGAGCTGAAATATGTGCCATATCTAATGCACGTTGCATTGCTAAAGCTGCACCTTTACCGTCGGGATGCGGGGCTGAAATGTGCCATGCATCCATAGATTCACCCGCCCCCATTAACATGACAGGTGCTTGTTCTTTACTTAGTACAAAAAACGCAGCGGCTTCACCAATATTAATACCATCACGATTTACACCACAGGGTTGGCAAATATGTTCAGATAAACTTTCTAGGCTATTAAATCCATTTAGGGTCAACTTACACAAGGTGTCGACGCCACCCACCAGCACCACATCTGCTAAATCTGCATGAAGTAATCTCTGCCCCGCTGCCAATGCTTTAGCACTTGAAGAACAAGCTGTTGAAATCGTATATGCAGGTCCTTCCCATCCTAAGTACTGCTGTAATGCTTTCGCTAAACAACTCATTTCTTGAGGATAATGAGATATCGATAGATCTGTTTTCCCTTGAAAATATTGCTTAAGTAATAACTCATTATCTGCAATACCAGAAGTAGATGTGCCCACCACAATGGCCAAACGTTTATTTTCAAAGGAAGCCGTATAAGCTTTTAACTCTGTTTCGATTTTAGATAATGCGGTTAATGCAAAACGTAGATTACGTGAATCTACAGACTGCAAAGCATCAGGTACGCTCGAACATAATGGATGTGTATATTTCCCCACCCACACATTACGATCAGCGATTAAATCATTTCGCAAACTCAAGGTTTGCTCGGGCTGTTGTAATGCTTGTTTGATTTGATTAAGTTCACAGCCTAATGCAGATAAACCAATACTAAATTGTATGCCTACTGCCATTGGAGCTGCATTTTCTGAAGGTAGATGTTTCATGGCGTAGGACTTTCTTCTGTCTGCAAGGTATTCTCAATCGAACTCAGCGTCATGGTATAAGGGACTTGTTCATTAATCAATTCAATGCTTCCTTGCCCTTGTTTAAGCTGTAACACAGGCTGCTTTTCAATATAAACAACCTGCTTGTCTGCTCGTTGTTTCATCTCTACAGCTTGCTGCCCTAAATGTGAAAATTGAGGGTATGTCGCAAACAAAAGGTCACGCACCACAAACTCAAAAGGCAATAAACGCATTTGATCAATACGTTGTTCAACATGAACCCGATGCCCATCAAACTGTAACTTAAATAATTGCTGGCCTGTCAGGCTTAAAGCGACCATATCCAGTACAGCACCCTTTTGCTGTTGATATAACAAGAAGCTAAAACTTTGCTGCTTCCACTGAACTTCAACTTGATCTTGCCTTTGATAAGTCTGAGCCTGCCATAGAGGACTTTGCAGCCCTTTGGCATGTGGCATGACCTGACAACCATTTAAAAATATCAAGCTACTGAGTAATATCATTGACCATTTGCGTTGCATGGTTATCCCTCAAGTACCTGTTCTTGCGCCAAGCCTTCACGACAATATTCTGCCAAGGTGCTGAGTCTACGTTTGGCATTTTTATGGATCGGGTTTTGTTCATCCCACGCATAACCCGCTAGTAAGGAAGAAATCATACGGCGAATGCCTTCATTCTGATTTTGTGAGAACACTACATCTTGAAACTCGCCTTCATACCATGACTCAACATAGGCACGAAATACCTGAATACCACGACGTAATGGTTTTTCATATTCTTGCAACCAGTCTACCTGCTCACCTTGCAAGACACGCTCAACCAAAGGTACAGCCAAGCTGGAAGATTTTAAAGCGATCGTCACACCTGATGAAAAAACTGGATCAAGAAACTCACCCGCATTACCTAATAGCGCATAGTTGCGGTCTGCCAAGTGTTTCACATTCGCTGAGTAGCCCACCAAAGTACGTACTGGTGTATCAAACTTTGCACGGCGCAATACATGTGACAAACTTGGTTCATCGGCTAAAATGCGTTTGAACATTGCCTCAGGTTCATTATCTTCAGCATTTTCAACTGTGTATTTATCAAAAAAATCTTGTTCTGCAACAACACCGAATGAAGCTCGTCCATCTGCAAATGGAATCAGCCAATACCATGCACGATGATCTTTTTCATGGACAGTAATTAAAATTTTATTACGGTCAAACTCTGGGTCATCTGTAATACCATCTTCAATATGCGTGAACAATGCACGTCGTACCGGAAAATTTGATGGGCTCTCTAAATCTAATAACTTTGGCAAAATCCGCCCAAAGCCACTCGCATCTAACAAGAATTTAGTTTGAATCTGATAACGCTGTTGTTCTTCATCAATTACTGTAAGTACAGGCTGTTCAGATGCAACATCAACATCTAAGACTTCATGTCCAAAGCGTATATCTGCGCCATAAACTTGAGCCTGTTTTGCTAGTAAATTGTCAAAATCTGCACGGCGAACTTGCCAAGTCGTCCCCGGCCCATCGGTAAATTTTTCAGTAAAGTCGTAAAAGCTACGCTGTTTGCCGCGTAGAAAAGCTGCCCCGTTTTTAAATTGAAAAGCATATTGCTCAACATGCTCACGGACTGTTTCTAATAAACCAGCCTCTTCTAAAAACGCCATAGACTGCGGTAACAATGACTCACCAATCGAAAAACGAGGGAAATACTGTTTTTCAATGAGCGTAACGGTATAGCCCTTTTTTCGAAGAAGTGCAGCAGCAGAACTACCTGATGGCCCAGCCCCAATAATCACGACATCAATTTTTTCTATAGTGCTCATAGCACAACTTCCTTTTTAATTTATTCAAATTATGAATGGTCTTGTAAATTCACGATATGTTTTTCATCTGCGGGGGTTAACAAAGTCGCATAGATAAATGAGAAAATAACCCCGAATAAAACCGTTAAACCAAAACAATGAATTGCGTAAGTATGGCTAAATGAAAGTAATCCAAAACCAAGTAAGGTCGACATCATACATAAAAACAATGCCATTCCAACTACTTGCGGATGATCATGTCCATGTCGGTAGAAAATTGCATAGTCGACTCCAATCCCGATAATCAGAAAGGTCGCCATAATACTAAACAGGTTAATCTCGACACCTAACCATGCCTGAACAGCAAAAGTGCTCAGTAATGCCAAGCTGACTGGCAGAACCAAAGGCACAATCGAACTTAGTCCATAAATAAGCGCCAAACCAACTGCCAAACCAATTAAGGCATAAATCAGAAGATGTTGAGCCTGCACTCGATGTTCAGCAAACATTTGCGACATTGCAGTAATCGGTTGCTGGAAATGTATGTGATCATTTTGAAGCTGCTTTAACACTTCTGGCTGTTTTGCCCCTGTCACCATGACTAAACGCTCATTTGCTTGAGGTTGTAGAAAAGCCAATGGATGATCTTTAAACACGGAAAAATCCAATAGTGGTTGTGTCGCCAGTTGCTGTTGCCACTGCAAAACATCAGTGACATTTAACCCCATACTTTGTGCATATTGCTGCAAAGTCGCTTTTGGAATATTTCTTAATAGTTGTAGATTATTTTGTTGCTCTGCCAATGGTGGAATCCATTGTCCCAAAGCTTGAAAAGCACTGATTTTTCCTTGCGCTTGCAGCTGTTGCAATTGCCCTATCAAATGCTGTTCTTGTTGCTGCATTTCATTTGCAGATGCTGAGCGTACGACGAAATAATCACTACCTTGTTGCTGACCAAATTGTTCACGAACCGCTTGGTCCTGCTGCTTTAAGCTTGCGTCCATACCTTGTAAGTTACGAATATCATCGTTACTTTTAAGATAGAAAAGACTCACCGTACCTACTGCTAAAATGATTGCAATCAAGCCATAACGAACTTTGGTTCGTTGCTGAAACCATAAGCGTGCTTGTCCAATCCACGACAGTGCTTTTATTGCTGGCTGGGCATTAAGTGCAGGTAATCTTGGTAATAGCAGTACACTACTGATCCATGCCGCAGTTAATCCCACAATTGAAAAGACTGCGATCTGCTTGAACCCAGGAAACGGAGTAAAACTCAAAAAGATGTAAGCAACCAATGTGGTCATTAAGCCCATAAACAAACTTGGTAATAGCGGTTTTAAAATTTGAAAACCACCAAGCTTTCTATGCTGCGATTGCATCGCCATAAAATAAAATGAAAAGTCGACACAGACACCAATTAGACTTGCACCAAACACTAATGTCATCAGGTGAATTTCACCAAACACCCAATGTGTGACCGCAAACGCCACAAAGCTTCCAGTCGAAACTGCAATAAACTCGGTCGCCAAAGGTCGCAGTGAGCGAAAGCCGAACCAAACCAGAAAAATTAAGCCCAGTGTCGAGCCAACACCAATGGTTGATATTTCCTGCTTAGCCGATTGCGTACCAAAATTTGAAAATAAAATAGTTCCAGTCCAATGTGATTTTAATCCGATTACAGCTAACTTTTGCTTAGTTTGCTCAATCCAAGTAGAAGTCTGTTCTTGGTAATCAATATTGTATGGGCTTTGCGTCAACTGTAATACGAAAAGCCGAGAGATACCTTGCTCATGATGAATTGTGGCAAAGCCCTGCTCCATTTCAATATCTTGCTGTGACGGCGTTGCCAACTGCATGGCATAACGAGGGAACAACAGTAGCGGGTCTTGCTTAAGTGACTCAGCAGTGACAGGCATGCCTGGACTCATCATCTGCATCAAGCTTTGTTCAGTCAGCGCAGCATAATCCTTTTTTTGCAATAAGGCTTGATCTTGAGCACTCAACAAACCTGCTCGATGTTGATACAACTGTTTTGCAAACTGGTCAAAATCTAGCTGTGGTTTGAGTGGTTGCCATAACGCACTTTGCTTCGCTTGCGCTGTTAAGAAATGAGTCGCTTGTTGTATCGCAGCCTCATCTTTGGCATCGATAACTACAAATACTTTATTGTTGAGTTGCTCATTCATGTACTGCTGAGTACGTGCAAGTTCTGGGTCTTGCTGAACCTTAGGCAATAAAGCAAAAATATTGGTTTGAATATGAATATCTTTATTCAACCACGTCACGCCCAGCCCCACAGCAATCAGCAGCAGAACAATTAACCAAAGCGCGGTAAACTTATTTTGCCAGTTGGAAAAGCGCATGCTCAGCAGCCGTTAAAGTCGTCGGTTGAGAAGTCTGGTGACTAAAGCGAATAGTCGTTAAATTATTCACTTTCTCGGTAATCACGATTTGGTTGACGTACTGTTGACCTTGAGCCTCAACACGCACAAATAACTTTTTAAACAAGCTACTTTTCGGAGTTAAACTCATGCTCCAACCCGCTGGACTATAATTCGCACTTACCACATTAAAATTCTTTGCCAAGGCCTGCTCATTGCCAGACATGAGCTGCAAGAATAAAGTCGCAACCGAACTATATGGCGATTGATCAACTTGTATTTGGCTAAATGTACGCTGCGTTTTTTGCACTAGCTTCGTTGGGGTTACGATCAAATCTGCTTGCACTGGGCGTTTGATTTGCCACGCTACACCATAAGATTTTGAGAACAACAATGAGCCGTTCGATACAAAAGTTTTATTCAACGATGGCAATTTTTTTTGCTGTTCGAAGTCAGCACGAACCGTAGGAGACTGTGACAGTTGCTGAAAAATTTGAGTGATCTGTGTTGGCGCTGCATAGACCACACTTAAACTGCTCATCCAGACAGCAGCACCTAAACCTAAAGTTTTGATGAATTGAGACATCACGCATTCCTCTTCGGTTGAAACTCAGACCATGCATTCAAGCGATCAAACAAAACTTGAGGCGACTGAAAACACATTTCACGCGCTTCAATATTCACCGCCACCTGTGTGGTATAACCTTTGGTTAAACGTTTCCCAGATTCAGCATCAAAAATCAAATAATCAATTTTTAAGCGGTTTTCCCATTCTTTTAAAATGGCCCGAACCCGAATCTTTTGTTCAAACTCAATACCGTATGCATAGCGAACATGGCTTTCAATCACAGGCCATGCATAGCCTGATTCTTTCATCTGCATATAGTTGTAATGAAATTGATCGAGTAATTTACAGCGCGCAATCTCAAAATATTTTAAATAATGTCCATGCCAAACCACATTCATGGTATCGACATCATGAAATGGAATTTCAATGATTACATCTGCATGCATTGGCTCACCTTATCCCATAAATTCTGGTTGATTAAACAATTCAAGTTGGTCTAAACGATCAACAATCTGTTGTAATTCGGTTTGTAATGGTCGGTCTTCTTCGACAAATGCAAAGCTTTGTAAGGTCCATTGCATAAACGTTTGCAATGTTGGACTTAACTGTGCCGTTAAACCTTTCAGATGAATCGCCTGCACACTGGCGCAGCACAGCGCTGCAATGACTTGCTGTGTTAAAGTAATTACGCGGCTCGCATCACGCGCAGCAATGGTTCCCATGCTAACTTTGTCTTGGTTATGACATTCGGTTGAACGTGAAAAAATTGAAGCTGCTAAAGTATTTTTCAAAGCTTCAGCCGTCCACGCCGACACCCCAATTTGTACCGCTTTAAAGCCATGATTTAATGGCAAACGTTCAGCTGTCGCCCCTGTTAAATTACGTGGCAAACCATGATTCATTTTATGATCAACTAGCTGTGCAATCTGTCTATCCATCAAGTCAGCAATATTGGCAATCATAATTTTTAAGCTATCCATTGCTTGTGCAATATGTCCACCGTAAAAATGACCGCCATGCAATACGCGCATCCCTACAGGATCAATCAATGGATTGTCGTTACTTGAATTCAGCTCATTTTCAATAAACTGACGTAACCATACTTTTGAGTCTTCAAACACACCAATAATATGCGGCGCACAGCGTAATGAATAGCGATCTTGCAAACGCGGACTTTGATGTGCCGTTTGTACTTCACTGTTCAGCCAGTCACGTAATTGCTTGGCAATCTGTTGCTGTCCCGGATGAGGCTTTTGTGCAAACAGGACTTCATCAAAATGACTAGGATTACCTTCCAACGCCAACACATTTAAGGCAGTAATTAAAGTACTTGCGAGTGCGATCTGCTCTGCTTTTTTATAATTCAAACAAGCAATTGCCGTCATCACCGCTGTGCCGTTCATGAGTGCTAAACCTTCTTTAGGTCTGAGCGTTAAAGGCAGCATATTCTTTTCAGTATAGACTTGAGCAACAGGAACAATTTGTCCATCGACATAGACATCACGCTCACCAACTAAAGTTCCCGCAATGTAAGACAACGGCGTTAAGTCACCACTTGCCCCGACTGAACCTTCAGAGGGAATGACTGGAATTACATTTTCGTTGAGTAGCCACACCAAGCGCTCAAGTAGTGCTAAAGACACGCCTGAATAACCGCGAGCCAATGAACATAAACGTGTCACGACTACTGCACGTGAGGTAGTTACATCTAAATTTTCACCTAAACCACAACCATGAAAGCGTGAAAGATGTAGCGGTAGTTCATTAACCTGATGTAATGGCACTTCAACCAAACATGAGTCCCCATAACCCGTGGTCACACCGTAGATCACCCCTTCTTCTTCAAGGAGCTGATCGAGAAAATCAGCGCCTTTTTGAATCAGTTCACGCCACTCAGACGTTTCTGGTAAAGCAACCTGACATTCGCCTCTGGCTACAGAAACGACATCTTCAATACTCAGTGGCTGTTCACCTACGGTTAACACACGCATGTTATTTCGTCCAAAAATTATAAAAATTAAACCATTGATAAGGGGCACGCAGACAATGTTGTTCTAGAACAGCAATGTATGTTTTAGTGATGGTTTGCATACTTTCAATACGGTTAGCACGCGGTAAATTTACCTGCTCGGCAATTGAATGAATATGAACTTGGAACTGCTGTTGTACTCGATAACAAAACACTGCAATAACAGGTACTTTAAGTAAATTTGCTAAAACCCATGCACCTTGAGGGAAGGGTGCGGGCTCCCCTAAAAAATCAATTTGCTGTACACGATCTGACTGCACAGGCACTCGATCTGCTGCCACAATGACCCACTCACCTTGTTGCATTTTGTCTTGCAGCAGCATTGCAGTTTCAATACCCAGCTCATCAACTGATAAAAGACACACATCTGCCTTATCATTTATCTTTTTCAAAAACTTATTAAATTTTGTCGCGTGCTTTTGGTAAACCAGTACATTAATTTTCTGCGGATGCTCTGACTTAATGGCTCGAAGCAATTCAATATTGCCGAAGTGAGAGACAATAATCAGAGCACCTTTTTGATAATGCTGAGAGAAGTTTTCATGGCCAAAAACTTGTAGTTCCTGCTCGGGAATATTGCCTAGCCAGCCCTCAATCTTATCTAAAATACATTCGCCAAATTGCATGAAATGCGCGTAGCTATTTGTCCAATTTGGTTGGTGGCTAAACGGCGATTTCGATCCAGCAAAATGATGAAGTTTTTGTAAATAAAGTAAGGAAGCCTGTCTTGCTGTGGCAGCAAATAACCAGTACCACATAATGACAAAGTACATCACCAACTTGCATAACCAACGTCCACCAAAACGGTAAAACCACAACATCAGCATAAGGGGCAACATACCGCCTCGCTCTTTAATGTCGTTCCATTTTGGTGAAGCTGAATCTGTCATAGTCAACCTTGCAGCTTTTGTTTTAATAGCTTTGGTAAGCGAATCAACATGCCCATAAACAAAGTTGCATGCGCTTTGCTTAGTCCTAAGTTATCTCGCCAAGCATGAAAATGAGAAATTCCCTGCTCTGGATAAACCACAGGTGTTGGTACATTAATAAAAGAGGTATTTTCCCATTTTAAACGTACTAAAATTTCACTATCAAAACCCATACGTGGCTGGAATTTAGCACTATTCAACACCTTAATTGTGCTCTCAAGCGGATACACGCGAAACCCACACATGCTGTCTTTAATTTCAAAAGATAAACTATTTAACCACACCCAAAAATGGGTAATATAACGGCCATATAAGCGCTTTTTGGGAATAGAAGCATCAAAGTATGGCTGACCAATCACCATCGCATCTGGATGTTGTCGAGACTGCTCAATAAATTTTGGAATGTCATCCCAGCAGTGTTGACCATCCGAATCGAGTTGTAATGCATGACTTAACCCAAGCTCATAGGCTGCACGTAAACCAGTCATTACGGCTTGCCCCTTACCCTTATTTACCTCATGTTCAATAAGATGAATTTGGGAATATTGCTCTGTCAACACTTTTAAAATTTGGCTACATGCGGCATCACTGCCATCATTGACCAAAACAATCGGTAGATGAAAACTGTCCAGATAAGCAATCAAATCTGATAAATAATGTGGATGGTTATAAACCGGAACAACAAAGCCGTAATTGGTCTGCATTTTTAACCCTCTGCTTCTGTTTGCAAAGCAAATAATAATCGCCCTGAAGCCAGAATTTGTTCTGAATCGCGTAATTCAAAACTCACTTTGTGATCTTTTCGAGAAAGCTTGAGTTGTACCACAGCATAAGGACGAATCAGGTTTTGGAATTTTAACTGCTCATATCCCTGACACCAGCTCAAATCAGACCAAATTGATTTAGCAAAATGTTGTAAAAAACCGATCTGCCCAACTCCAGGATAAATCGGTTGTGTTGGGAAATGTCCTTTAAAACAAGCTAATTCAGGGGGAAATTCTAACTCCCAAATATAGTCATCTGAATTTTGAGACTGTGACAGCACCACGGGTTGTAACATAGGCTTAAATAGAGTTTTCAAATAGTTTTTATTGAGTTTGGACTGAGTATTTTGTGGTAACTGACTGAGGAAACGCCACTGACGTGGAATTGCGATCGTTTCCAAGCTGTCTTTCAATTGCTGTTTTAAATGACTGACAAAAGCGGACTTACCTTGCTGTTGTAACTGCTCACGAGCTTGTTCTATTAGAACGACAATACAACCTAACATTTGGCGTTGCTCATGTTCAAATACCAATACATGGCATTGCTTTACTGCATCTAAAGCCTGAATAGTTTGCTCGATCGCATCTAGACTTAAACGCTTTTCCTCAAGTTTTACAATTCGATCTGTACGCCCAAGCAGTTTAAAGGTCTGACACATTGTATCTGTCCATGCAGCGCCATCACCTGTGGTAAGCCAGTCATTCTCAAAGGCATGGTTACTTTTTACTATGAGCTGTTGGTCTTCAATACGAATAGTGACATTACTAAATGCAGTCCAAGCATCTTCATCTTTAGCACGATGAGCAATGCCACCCGTTTCCGAACTTCCCAAAACTTCAATAATCGGACGATTTAGTAAAGGGCGAATACCTCTTTCTAGCTTGCCACCTGAACTAAAGACCATCTGGCACTTTTGTAAAACAACATCGGTTGTCCAACGTTTTAATAAAGCAGGACTTGAGATCAAATAATTGCTTAATCCCAACGTTTCTAATTGTTTTTGGGCTTGTACTACATCTTCAGGGAATGCCATTTGAGGCACATAAAAACTTCGACCAGTAGCAAGTGGTAGCAATAATTTAAACAGTAATCCATAAATATGTTGATGACTAACTGTTGCAATCGCAATTGCATGCTCATCGAAACTAAAGCCCTGACTCAACCCTTGGACTTCGTTAAGTAATTGTCTAAGTGTTCTTGGAATTTTTTTAGGTTCCCCTGTTGAACCTGACGTATAAAAATAGAGTTGAGCCTGCTCTAAAAAAGTATCGTCTAAGGTTAAAGATAAAGGAACAACTTCTCCAATCTCTTGACGCTTTAAAAAATAAATCTGCTGCGCTGTAAAATCTTGTTCTAATTCACGCACTCGATTGGGTGGCAAAAGTATTTGTTTTTTCGCTAGCAAAGCAGCAAAGAATAAAACCAGAAATTCATAACTATCTGCTTCCCACAAAGCCCAAGTTAAATTTTCCATTTGAGCAATTGCAGCTGCTTGTATAGCCACATCTTGCCAAAAGTAATTAAAACTGGTCGAGTTTAGAGTACCGTCTATACAAAGTGGCTGAGCTGAATCGATGAATTTCTGAAAATGGCAATACATAGTTTTTAATTAATGATTTGAAGAATGTAAACGCTGATGTCGCTTACGCAAAATAAATTCACCAAGGAACAAAATGCCCATCAGCACATAAGAAATAAAGCCATTATAAATGACCCAAACCTGAGTTGAAGTAAAAAGCACAGTGCCTAAAGCAATCAGTGCATTACAAAAAAAGAAAACACACCAAACTTTGGTGACCTGTCTGGTCCACTGTACGCCAGAAGCAGGTAAATCAGGTTCAACGAGTCGGGCAAAGCGCTCAATCATAGACGGCGGCTTAATGAGCGTCAGCGCAAAAATAATGAATGCACCTAAACTCATACCCACTGGATATAGCTTTAGCCAAGCATGATCATGTGACAATAAACTTAGGCTACCGCAAACGATAGCAAAACCCGTTAATGGCCATAATAACGAGTTGCCTTTGCTAAAAAGTCTGATCACACCCAACCCGATGAGTAAAGCACTCACCCAGAAAAATTGGCCGTGAGTCAAACTCCAGCCCACAATAAAGGGATACAGCACAAAAAGTGCCGTCATTATCCCTTTAAGAACAAACTTCATTCAGCAGTCATGTTCTGAATAACCGTCACGACATCAAGCACGGTTCTCACATTTTTAAAGTCTTCAGGCTTTACTTGCTTGCCTGTTAACTCTTTGATTTTTACGACTAAATCGACCGCATCAATACTGTCTACATCAAGGTCTGAATAAAGGTTCGAATCGAGTTGAACAGTCTCGGGTTCAATTTCAAACAAATCTTCCATCCATTCGCGGAGTTTAGTTAATACTTGCTCTTGAGATAACATCATCATGCTCCTTATGACTTCTGTTGTGCTTCAACTAAAGTAACCAAGCTCTGGATTGACTTAAAATGCTGTTTGGTTTCATCCGATTCTGCATTTAAATGAATGTTGTAACGCTTTTTCAAAGCCAGTCCCAACTCAAGTGCATCAATCGAGTCTAATCCTAAACCTTCTCCAAATAATGGAGCTTCTGTATCAATATCGGCAATAGTAATATCTTCTAGTGCTAGAACATCAATAATCATTTGCTTTAGTTCATCAGCAAGATTGCTCATTTCAAGATAACTCTTCATCAAAAATTTTATAAAAACTACGACTTAACTGACGAACTTGTTTAGGTCCTACTGTTAAATCATCTAACAGATCTGATACCTGTACAGCATCTAATACTTTGACCTCAATATGAAATGGTTGAGATGGTACGTGATACCATTTTTCATTCTTGGTTAAAGTAGATGGTGTACAAGTAATAATTACTGGGCGAATTGGTACATTTGCACGAATGGCAATATTGGCTGCACCTCGCTGAAACTCGTTTAGGGTCATCCCTTTTTCAGTACGCGTGCCTTCCGGAAAAATTAAAAGAGAAGCCGCATTGTTTTCTTTTAGACGCTTTACACAGTCTTCCACAAACTGCTGAGAACCTGCATTTAAAATATAACCTGCGCTTTGTACCGGTCCTTTGGTAAATGGATTTGACCAAAGAGACTGCTTCACGACACAATTAGCCTGCTGCATCATACCAATTAGTACTACAACATCAATCAAAGTCGGATGATTGGCAATCACCAGCTCTTGGCGACTATTTTGTAGCTTCTCTAAACCCTCTACCGAATAAGTCATGATGCCAAGTTTGACCATCATGTCGGTAAAGCCTTTAAAACTATGTTTAATCACATTTTGCGCACGTTGCTGCCGCTTTTGTGGATCAGAAGTAGTTGCATTTAATACGGGCGCAATGACTGAGGCAATTGCCATACCACCCAGCCCAAAACTGGCAAAACTAAAGCCAGTGGCAGCCACACGCCAGCAATAATTACTTTTTTGCTTGAGATTTTTAAGATTTAGCATTTGTTCCACCCAAATGCAGATGTTAACTGGTCAGCATCCTGCCAAAAATGAGCAAAAGCAGGGGCATCTGCTTCATCTGTATGCGTCCACGCAGTAATTTGTAAATTAGGTTGCTCTAAAGTAACGACAGCAGCCATCGCATAGGCAGGAAAATTAATTGCCTCAGCATAAATACTAGGTAATGGCTCATCATAAGCAACAACTAATACCCGCTTAATCGCAGGCATTGACTTTAAGAGTGCATAAGCCTCAATCAAACCCTCAGTCCATGAACAGCTTAGGCTTGTAGAAGGAGTATCATCCTGACATAAAATTGAATAGAGACCAGAAATTGCATTATGAACAGACGTTGAAAATTGTGTCGGCGATGGAGTTTGATCATTTAAAACGTCTTGCAAGATATTTAACGTTTTTGCCTCATCACCATATTTTGATACCCAAACAATATAATCGGCCTTACTACCTTCTAATGCACCGATCGCACTATTTAAAGCAAGTTTGGCCAATGGTGATAAACGTCTACGCTGCATAGCTGGGATGCAGTCGAGAGCCGCATAGGAAGGCTGAGCATGTGTAAATATAAGCTGAGCAAGATGTAATGTTACCATGCTAAAAAATGAACCCTAAGCCGCGTTATTCTGTCGAAATATAAATTATTTTATAAAGACGCTGATTATAGCATTCGTTATAAAATTTACAAAAAATTACGTTTATCACTCACACTTTTTCATAACTCTTCGAAGCAGCTCATTTATTTGCAAAAAAAACCCAAAGAAGACTTTGGGTTTTTGAACAGTAAAAACTTAACGGTTAAATTTTTTCTCTGCTTTTTTAAATTTCTGAATATAGCGACGGCGACGTGCAGCAGTACGTTCATCAACCTGACTCTTACGACCTTCAAACGGGTTTTCAGAAGTTTTAAAGTCAATACGAACTGGTGTACCTTCAAGTTTATATACTTTACGGAACACGTTTTCTAAGTAACGACGATAATCAGCAGGTGTCTTATCAACCTTATTACCATGAATCACGATAGTCGGCGGGTTTTGTCCCCCCATATGCGCATAACGCATTTTAATACGACGACCGCTAATCATTGGTGGTTGATGAGCTTCTGTCGCATCACTCAAAATTTGAGTCAATTTAGCTGGTGATACTTTTAAGTTCGCAGACTCATAAGCACGGTGGATAGAAGGATATAAATCACCTACCCCAGTTCCATGTAAAGCAGAAATTAAATGGATTTTTGCCCATGGAATAAAGTCAAAACGACGTTCAACATCAAGCTTACATTGCTTGCGGTCATATTCAGACATGTTATCCCATTTGTTGATGGCAATAACCATGGCACGACCAGCTTCAAGCGCATAGCCAATTAAATGCAAGTCTTGCTCAACAATACCTTCACGTGCATCGACGACAACCACGACAACATGCGCATCTTTCATTGCTTGCAAAGTTTTAACAATTGAGAATTTCTCAATCATTTCATCAACTTTACCTTTACGACGCACACCTGCTGTATCAATTAAAGTATATTTACGGCCTTCACGCTCAAAAGGAATGTAAATAGAGTCACGAGTTGTACCTGGTTGGTCAAATGCCACCACACGGTCTTCACCAAGCAAACGGTTGACCAACGTTGATTTACCAACGTTAGGACGACCAATAATTGCTAAACGTAAGCCAGTATCTTTGTCATGTTCTTCAGGATTTTCATCTTCTGGAACTTCTGCAAGTACGTCTTCCAGCATTTGCTGTACGCCACGACCATGGCTAGCGGCAACTTGCAATGGTTCACCCATACCAAGTTTGTAGAACTCAACCAAAGCTGCTTCCGCATGAACACCATCTACCTTGTTCGCAACAAGATAAATTTTCTTACCTAAAGTACGTAGTTCACGAGCAATTTGCTCATCAGAAGCTAACAATCCAGCACGAGCGTCAACTACAAAAATAATAATGTCTGCTTCGTTGATCGCTGTTTTTGACTGCTCGGCCATGTAGTTATCAATACCGCCTTCGCTCTCACCGATACCACCAGTATCAACAACAATGAAAGACTTATTTTGATAAGTCGCATCACCATATTTACGGTCACGAGTCAGACCCGCGAAGTCGGCTACAAGTGCATCACGACTCTTGGTAATCTGGTTAAATAACGTTGATTTTCCGACATTCGGACGACCAATGAGCGCAATAACGGGTTTCATACAATAACCTTAATTCAAGACCAGCCATATCTCATGGCATGAGCATTAGAAACAATACAGGAGATATATTTTAAGGTCAGATATGACCATAATAAAAGACGGGGCTTTGAACTGATTTAATTCAAACACCCCGATATTTTTAACAGCGTAATTTGTTAAGCGGCTATTTTAGCACAAGCAAACGAAATTAACGATTCTGCCAAATACTTAAATCGCCTTTTCTGGTCGAAACGTAAAGTTGGTTCTCAATAACACGTAATGTATTGACCTCACCACTTGTTTTTGAACGACCAATTAGCTTACCTGTTGCTGGATCAACAAGATGTAATACGCCATCTAAATCACCAACAATAAGGTCTGATCCCAACACAACAGGGTTACTTAAATGGCGGTTCAATAAACTATCATTTTGCCAAACCTGTTCGCCTGTCGTTAAGTCATAGGCAGTTAACTTACCATCCGTAGAAGAAACAAATACTTTGTTGTCATAAACTTCCGGACGCTTTGTGCTGCTCGAGTCTTCACTCCAAACAACACGTTGAGAAGCTAAGTCAGTTACAGTTACTTGACCTTGAAAACTAGTCGTTACCATAAACTGTCCGGCAACCGTAGGATCGCCATCGATATCAATCAGACGTTGAATATCAGAACGACCTTCACTTACCGCAACACGACGTTGGAAACGTGGAATACCACTAATCGTATCAATTGCATAAATATATGCATTCGCAGATGCAATTAATACGGTACGTGGATCAAGACTTACTGGTGATGCTTGTCCACGTAAACTAAATTGGACATTTGGTAATTTATACGCCCAAACTTGTTGGCCTGAAGCAGCATCATGAGCAAATACAGTACCATCATTAGCAATGGTAATCACACGTCCAGATTGAACAAGTGACGGACTTAACAATGCACCTGATAACTGTGCAGTCCACTTCTGCTCACCTGTTGCCTGATCTAATGCAACGAGTTGACCTTTACTATTACCAACAACAACAATTCCTTCAGCAGCTTCAACACCAGAGCTTAAGCCTAGTTTTGTAACTTTTTTCTCCCAAAGGCGTTGCTTTCCACGATATGCAGCAACTTCACCTTTTGGATCAAGCGTAAAAACTACACCCTCACTTGCATCAAGCTGTAAACGTAACGGATCTGCCTTATCAGTAGAAGAAACACTGCGCGAAAACACCGGTACTAGAGTCTTTTTTGACTCAGTCAATTTCGGTAGTGGATTTGGTTTTGCTTCTTTTACTTTGTTACTAGAACATCCCACCAGTACAGCCGATGCGATTGCAATTGCCAAAGGCAGTTTGAATTTCTGATTCATTAAGACTCTTCCACCTGTGTTTCCAAAATTGGGCGCTCAATCTGTGGATCTTCAACTAAAACGCCAACACTTTCGAGTTTAATTTGTAAAATTTGTCGCTCTTGTTTACGTTCTAGTAACGAATCCCATGCAGCTTGATACGCTTTTTTAGCAGAATCAATATCTTTCTTGGCAACAAAGATATCACCACGTAACTCTTCTACTGTTGCTTTAAATGCAGGATCGACATTACCAGATAAGGTTTTTAGTGCTTCATCATATTTGTTTTGCGCCAATTGTGCATCTGCTAAACGCAATTTTACAACCTGAATCAAGCCTTCATCTTTGACTTTTGAATTTTCAACTTTTTTCAATACTTTTTCAGCAGCTGCATAGTCTTGTTTTTCATAAGCCAATTTTGCTAATACGAACTGAGTCTGTATGGCCTGAACAGAATCGATATCATCTTTTACGATTTTATCTGCCGATGCAGTGATTGAAGTTAAAGCATTAGGATTATCGGCACTCGCATTTGCCTCATCCATTAACTGCTGTACTTTTGCAGTTTCTACTTGGCTGCTTGCAAGATTTCTTTTTTGCCAATATTCCCACCCAAAAAAGGCAATCAATGCAATGAGAATCCCGCTAATGATGGCAGAACCATATTTTTTTGCGAACGACTTTAAGCTGTCGAATTGTTCATCATCACTTAAGCTCATGTGATTGTCCTTTTCCAGATGTTTCGGTTTATTTTGTAAATTTTTCAATTAAGAATGGTACAAGGTCAGCCAGTGCAACTTGTGACTGCTCAGCTGTTGCCAACTCTTTGATAGCAAGTTGCTGCGCTTCCCATTCACGCTCACCCAAAATCATGGCGTAAACAGCCCCAGCCTGATCAGCTTTTTTCATCTGACTCTTCATGCTGCCTTGTGAACCTGTTTTGATTCGAATGCTGCTATTTGCAGCTTCTAACTGGTCACGTAATTGTTCCGCTAAAATCAAAGCTTTAGTTTGATAAGCAGGTTCTGCAACCAAGAAGACTTCACAATCACGAATAACCTGAGCCTGTTCAACTTGCTCAAGTAGAAGCAATAAACGCTCCATACCCATTGCAAAACCAACAGCTGGTACAGATTGATCAGCCTTACCTTTTAGCTGACCAACTAAACCGTCGTAGCGACCGCCAGCACATACAGTACCTTGCGAACCTAAAGCGGTAGTTGTCCATTCAAAAACGGTTTTATTGTAGTAATCTAGACCACGTACCAATTTCTGATTAATGACAAATTGGATGCCCGCAGCAGTCAAATAATCTTGTAACTGCTTAAAATGATCTAAACTTTCTTCTTTTAAGAAGTCATGTAATTTTGGCGCATTTTCTAAAATTTTCTGAGTTGATTCAATTTTAGAATCCAAAATACGTAATGGATTTGTTGTTAAACGACGCTGTGAGTCTTCATCCAACGCATCTTTATGTTCGTTTAAAAACGCAACTAAAGCATTACGGTACTCTGTACGCTCATCAGTTTCGCCCAAAGTATTTAATTCAAGCTGAACCTTATCTGCAACGCCCATACGCTTCCATAAGCGTGCAGTCAACATAATCAATTCAGCATCAATGTCAGGAGTCGCAACACCGAAGGTTTCCACACCAAACTGGTGGAACTGACGGTAACGTCCTTTTTGTGGTTTTTCATAACGGAACATAGGTCCCATATACCACACACGTGGTGTCGCACCGCGCAACAAGTTATGTTCAACTAAAGCACGAACACAACCCGCTGTACCTTCCGGACGTAAGGTTAATGACTCTGGTGGATTACCTTTATCAAAAAAGGTATACATTTCTTTTTCAACAATATCGGTAGCATCACCAATAGCACGTTTAAACAAGCCCGTTTGTTCAACAATCGGCAAACGAATTTGTTGATATCCATAAGCATCCATTAAAGATGCTAAATGTTGCTCGAGACGTCTCCACGCTACTGTTTGCGTTGGCAAGATGTCATTAAAACCTTTGATTGCGACGATTGAACTCATGATGAACTACGAATAATTTCTTTAGATTTAGCTTCTTCAAGCTCTTGGACACGTTGACGAACCATTGTTTCGATTTCATCAACCAATTGATCGGTATCGATTAAATGGCTTTTCTCACCATTACGATAAACCAGTGAGCGAGGCGCAGCCCCAACAACCCCGATATCAGCTTCTTTTGCTTCACCCGGACCGTTTACCTTACAGCCAATCACCGACACATCCATTGGAGTACGAATATCTTCTAAACGTTCTTCCAATGCTTGCATCACCTGAATAACATTAAATTCTTGGCGAGAACAACTCGGGCAAGCAATAAAGTTAATCCCGTTAGAACGAAGTCCAAGTGATTTTAAGATATCAAAACCAATCTTGATTTCATCTTCCGGTTCAGCAGCAAGCGAAATACGCATCGTATCGCCAATACCTTCCATCAACAATCCACCAAGGGCAATTGCTGACTTCACAGTACCTGTGCGGTAGATACCAGCTTCAGTCACACCAAGATGCAATGGGTTATCAATTTGCTGAGAAAGCAAGCGATAAGCGTCCATGGTTAAAAACACATTTGAGGCTTTTACACTAACTTTAAACTCATGGAAATCAAGACGGTCTAAAATATCAATATGACGTAGTGCTGATTCAAGCAGCGCTTCACCTGTAGGTTCGCCATATTTCTTTTGTAAATCTTTTTCTAGAGAACCCGCATTGACCCCAATACGCATAGAAATGCCATGATGACGTGCCGCTGCAACAACTTCACGAACTTTCTGATCTGATCCGATATTACCTGGGTTAATACGTAAGCAGTCTGCACCATAATCTGCAACAGCTAAGGCAATTCTATGGTCAAAGTGAATATCTGCAACCAAAGGTACTGAAACGCGCTTGCGAATTGCACCAAATGCTTCAGCAGCCTCCATAGATGGGACCGAAACACGCATAATATCAGCACCTGCCTCAACACAACGCTCAATTTGAGCCACTGTTGCATCGACATCGCAAGTTTCGGTATTTGTCATACTTTGCACACTAATAGGTGCATCGCCACCGACATACACCGAACCAACACGGATTTTACGTGTTGGTCGACGTTTAATTGGGTTCTCTATCATTGTATCGCTCAACTCATGGTATTAGCGGGATAAACGGAATTCTGCTTTACCGTTTACCGTATATGGAGACAATGAAATCTGTTCTTGGTTTAGACTTAATGACACAGCCGTTGCATCATCAAGACGAATCTGGAATGGAGACTCACCATTTAAGCTTAAAGTTGATGACTGACGACCTGTCGCCAAAACTTTACCTGTTGCATCAACAATATGAACAGAAGTTGGTCGGTTAAAGTTTAACACCAATTGGTCACCCACTGTTGTTGAGGTGGCACTTCCTTGCATAGGTAGGACTTCAACATTCGATTGATTTACTTTAGGTAAATCGGCATCGTCTTTCTTTGAAGTCCATTTTTGGATACCCATAACAAGCAATGACACAACAGCAACAACTACAACCGCAAGAAGTGCTCGCTTTAACCATTTCTTATTACGATCGCTATTAGAACCTGGGAGTTTGCCCATGATTTTAATTGGCGAGTTATTTAAAGCATGATTTGGTAAAAGGCCCGTATCATTTGCATAAATCTCATCGAAGCGCTGAATAATTGCCGTCGCATCTGTATTTAAATATTTCGCATATGAACGGTAATAGCCCTTAATAAAAGTCGCTTCCGGCAATGATTTATAATCATCTTGCTCTAAAGCGGTCAAGGTCTTAACCGGCATATTTAAATCTGAAGAAACTTGCCCTAACTCTTTATTCTGAGCAACTCGAATTTGACGTAAATACTCACCAGGACGTTGAATATTTCCTAAAGCAGAAGTCGGTAAGCTTGAGCCAGTTGGCTGCTGTGAATTAGGATTTATTTCCATACGGCCTCAGTACTATACTGTAATTGCAAATAACGTTGATATTCTGGACTTTCCGGGAACAAGGCACGTAATTGGTTTACTAATGCTTGCGTTCCCATTTTATCCGCATTGGCTCGAGCCACTCTTACACCAATCCAAAGTGCTCTTGCACCCTGATTTTTCTGCCCCACTGTATGAACATATTGCTCATACATTTGTGTAGCAGCCGGAATCTGCTGCTGCAAATAAAAAATTTCCGCTAACTCTAACATTGAAATATAAGAGTCACGGTTAGCAAGGAGTGCTTGTTTGAATGTTTTTTCAGCATTCACAACATCACCCAATTTTAAATAAATACGCCCCAGATTTTCTAATGCCTGATAGCGTTGGTCATAACCTAATGTTGCACCAGCAATACGAAATTGCTCGATCGCATCATTATAACGCCCCATTTGGTATAAATAAGTACCATAATTATTATGTGCTTGAGCATTATCCGGTTCAGATGAAATTGCTCGTTTAAAATAATGTTCTGCTTTTTCTAAGTTGGTTTTGCTACCTTCTTGCTGTAGCAAAATCCCCATCATCATGTTTGCTGTTGCATCGCGGCTATCTACACTTAAAGCTTGATCAAGAGCTCGCTTTGCTGAGTCCAAGTCACCAGAACGGATATGTTCAGCAGCAAGTTGTGTACGCACTTTTACTGCTTTTTCCGGGTCTTTTTTTTGCGTATGCGTTGTCTGGCAACCACTTGCCAGAAATGCAACTGCAATCCCCATACATAAGACCGTTTTTAACTTTGGAATACTCAAAGCCTGCCCTCAATTTATCCTTGTGTACGCAAAATCTCTTGACGCTGTGTCACTTTTTTCTGCCACTGTTCGGCACGGCGGGTTCTATCAGCCACTTGCCCCACTAACTGTCCACATGCAGCATCAATATCATCACCACGTGTTTGACGAATCGTACACACAAATCCGGCATCAGACAAAGTTTTTTGGAACGAGATAATACGATTTCGGCTTGAGCGACCATATGGCGCATGCGGGAACGGGTTAAATGGGATCAAGTTAATTTTACTTGGTAAATTTTTTAATAATTTAATCATTTGCTGTGCATGTTCAGGCTGATCATTTACGCCCTCTAACATCACATATTCGATGGTCACATGTTTACGCGTACTTTCATTGCCATCTTTGGCAATATAACGCTGACATGCTGCAATTAACTGAGCCAATGGGTATTTTTTATTAATTGGCACAAGCTCATTACGTAACTCATCGTTTGGCGCATGCAAGGAAATTGCCAAAGCCACATCAATATCTTTTGCAAGCTGGTCAATTTTTGGCACAACACCTGACGTTGATAAAGTCACACGACGTTTAGACATGCCATAAGCAAAGTCATCAAGCATGATCTGCATTGAGCTTAATACGGCATCATAGTTGAGCAGTGGCTCACCCATGCCCATCATCACGACATTGGTCACTGAACGCTCACGCTCGGCAACTGGCACTTCTTCCATATAAGAATAGTTTGCCATCCAGAGTTGCCCAATAATTTCATCTGGCGTTAAATCACGTTGGAAACCTTGTTTACCTGTTGAACAAAATGAGCAGTCTAATGCGCAGCCCACTTGAGAGGAAATACAAAGTGTTTTACGTAATCCAGTTTTATCTTCGGCAGGAATTAAAACAGTTTCAACTAAAGAACCTGCACCCTCACCTACGCGAAATACCCACTTACGTGTACCATCTTTTGAATAATGACGGTGAACCACTTCAGGTGCTTTAATTTCACAAATCTGTTCAAGCTTTGCACGTAATTTGCCAGAAATATTGGTCATTTCAGCAAAATCAGTAACAAAGTATTGATGTATCCATTTCATGACCTGTCCGGCACGAAACTTCTTCTCACCAATATCTTCAAAGAATTTTTCCAACTCAGGACGAGACATGCCGAGTAAATTCACTTTATTTTCGGCAGCAGGGATTACCGGCGTGGACGAAGATTGCTGCTGTCCATCAAGATTTTCAGATGAAACGACCACTGCAGAACTCATGTGTATTTACCTAAACCATGTCAAAAAACTGAAGATATTGTTCAAGAATCAAACAATATTCTCTTGAGAGAATAAAAAAACCAGATAAGTAGTATACCACTTATCTGGTTTGAATGCTTTCGATTAACGAGTGCGTGGGCAGATCTCGTTGTCAGCAAAGAAGTAAGCAATTTCACGCTCTGCAGAAGCAACTGAGTCAGAACCGTGAGCAGCATTTTCGTCGATGCTTACAGCGAAGTCAGCACGAATAGTACCAGGAGCAGCTTCTTTAGGGTTTGTAGCACCTAAGATTTCACGGTGCGCAAGAACTGCATTTTCGCCTTCAAGAACAGATACTACAACTGGACCAGAAGTCATGAATGCAACTAAGTCACCAAAGAAACCACGTTCTTTATGCTCAGCATAGAAACCTTCAGCATCAGCTTGAGAAAGGTGTTTCATTTTAGTCGCAACAATTTTTAAACCCGCTTTTTCAAAACGAGCAAAAATATCACCGATGTGGTTTTTAGACACAGCATCAGGTTTTACGATAGACAAAGTACGTTCAATAGCCATGAGTGGCTCCTTTATTTTAAGATTTAAACTTTAAAAAATTTGCCGCATTATACCGATGTCATAGGCAATAATCAGCTTTGAATGTGTAAAAGTTGCGATTTTTTCTACTGTTTTTAGCGAACTTCGTCTATCCAGGCCATTTGAATCCCTTCTAGCAATCCTTCTGTCGATTTATTTGGGTCATCACTGAAGTCTGGTAATGCGCACACCCATGCATGTAAATCAGTAAAACGGATCCATTGCGGATCAACTTCTGGATGTGCTTCTGACAATTCAATGGCAATATCAATCGTATCTGTCCAACGTAAGCCCATAGCGGCTCCTATCTGTTTAATCTGCTAAATCACGAACTGTGTACTTTAGCAAATCCACAAACCTAATCGATAGCTTAAGCTGATAAAAATTACCGATGCCTATAAAGCGATGTTCAATAATGGCGCCACAAAAATAATCATTGCCGCGACTGCTGCACCAATTAGGGCACCTACAATCACATCACTTGGGTAATGCAGGCCCAGTACCATCCGAGACAAAGCGACAAGCACCATAAATGGGAACATGGCTGCAAGTAAAACAGGTTGGATATAACCCAACACAATTGTCACCATGACCGCATGAAGCGTATGACCCGATGGAAAACTAAAGTGATCAAGCGGTCTTTCACCGAGCACAATCACCTGATGCACCTGATAAGGACGCGGTCGCGTTGTTTTATGTTTTAAAAATTTATAGATTGCTGTGCCGACAGAACCACCTAATAATAAGTAGATGATTTGCAAACTATAGGTGATGCCTTGCATCCCCCACACGATTGCCAACATTAGATACCAAAATGGACCATCACCCACACGACTAATGATTTTGAAAAAAAGGGCAACACGCTGTGAGTGAGAGAAATTGTTAAGATATAAACAGCCTCTCAAATCTAAATCGAGTATTTTTATTTTTGCATTCTTAAATTTCATGGTCATTCTCCTATCTTAGGATACTTAAGTGAAGTCCAACGAGGGCTCCTTCACTACCTGATAAAATGCCTGCTCCAATTGCTGAACCGGAAGTTGCCAACCGCTTTGCTGTACTTTATGACAGGCTTGTACGCCCATTTCTCTAAGTTGTTGTACTGAAGGAAGCTGATAAATTTGTTGTATAAAGTGGTTTTTTTGTCCAAGTGGGCTTAACCAGCCATTCACACCATGTGTTAAGTATTGATGTGCACATGCATAATCATACGCGATAACTGGCAAACCGCTCGCCATTGCCTCTAAAACTACGTTACCAAACGTTTCAACTTGACTCGCAAATACGAATACATCAGCACTCGCATAGGCAGCCGCCAAATCTTGACCTCTCAAACTTCCAGTAAAGATAACACCCTTCGCTTCAGGTAGTAACTTTAAACGAGCAAAATCTGGGCCATCTCCAACAATAACTAATTTAGTTTTATGAGGCTGAATGGTGTGTATGTTGGCATAACTTTCAATGAGCACTTGCACTTCTTTTTCGGGAGACAAACGCCCTACATAAAGCATAACGCGGGTATTCTCATCGGCATCCCATTGTTTTCGTAAATTTTCAGAGCGATGCTTTGGTGAAAATCTTGTGGTATCGACTCCGCGTCCAACTACCACCAGCGGGCACGTAATACCGAAACCTCGTAATGCTTCTTGTGTATCTTTACTCGGCACACAAGTAACTTGGGTGTTATTGTGAAACCAACAAAGGTATTTTTGAATCGGTTTGACTAAAAAAGCCAAATCGAAGAATCGACTAAAGTCTTGAAATGGTGAATGAAAGCCACTCGAAACCGGAATAGCTTTTGCCTTAGCAGCCTGCATTGCAGTTAAACCTAACGGTCCTTCAGTCACAATGTGCACAACATCTGGTACAAACTTTTCAAAAGCTTTCGATACTTTTAAATATTGTGGCCAGCCAAACTGTAAGGTCGGATACTTAGGAATAGCTTGTGACATGACCAAGCATTCTTGCTCTGGTGTAAAGTCATGACATTTCGCTTTTTGCTCTGGGCGAATTAGTAAAATCTTATGCCCCTGTTTTTGTAAACCTTGGCATAACTGTAATAATGAAAGTGCGACCCCATTAATTTCAGGGGGCCAAGTTTCCGTCACAATCGCAATTTTTAAACGTGGGCGCACCAAATCATGCAATGAATGCGTGTTAGAGAGCTGCTTTTGTTTAAAAAAGAATTGGAAGCTTTCAGGAAGTTGCTGTTGTTTTAATAGTGCTGTCGCGTATGAACTTTGCATAGCGCCATCCATCAATGTATTTATTTTCATGCTTAAAGATTAAGCAGTTTTTTTGACATTTTGATGATAAATGCATGACAGTTTACTGACATAGAAAATAAAAAAAGCACACTGTTAACAGCATGCTTTTTCTTAAAACCTAATCATACTTAGCGATTTTGCAACTTCGCATAGTCCATAAGTACATTTGCAGCTTCAGTCACAAAAGTTTCTTCTTCTGGTAACGCTGGACGTTGCGATGCTTTCATTTTAGCGCGAGATTCAGCTAGAGCATCTAATGAAGCTTGATAGCTTTCCCAGTTTGCAAAAGGTTTTTGACCAGTTGCGGCACGGCGTTCATTCTCTGCATCTAAAGTTTGTTTCTCTAAACCAAGTAATTCAGCACGGCGCTTATCAATATCAAGTACAACTTGTTTTTGCTCACTTGTTACCTTGGCGATTGCAGTACGTTTATTTAGATATTTAAACTGAGCATCATTACCAACACGTTGTTCAGAGAATTGAGACAACTTTGTCACATAAGGCTGAACTGAACCTTCGCGCTTAAATGGTGCAGTAGGAATCGTATCCCACTTCAAGGCATTCTTCGATTTACGCTCACCGAACTCTTCGTTGTAAATATCGACGAGCTTAATATCTGGCACTACACCTTTATTTTGTGTACTACCACCCGTAATACGATAGAACTTACGCTGAGTTAAAGTCGCTTGACCATATGCCAGAGTATCAAGTTGTACCTGAGCTGTACCCTTACCAGTCGTTGTACTACCAATAATAATACCGCGCTCATAGTCTTGAATTGCAGCAGAGTAAATTTCACTTGCTGATGCCGAAGCCAAGTTCACCAATACCGCGAGTGGACCTGTGTAAATTTGCTGGCCGCCATCATTATCTTCAAAAACGCTTACATTGCCATTGCCATCACGAATTTGTACAACCGGACCAGACTTAATCACCTGACCCAACATACGTGCAACTTCTTCTAATGAACCACCTGGGTCATTACGTAAGTCAATAATAATCCCTTCTACTTTCTTCGCTTTTAGCGCTTCAAAAGCATTTGCAGTATCTTCAGAAACTGAACGGTATTGTTGACCTGCACGACGTGAACGATAGTCAAAATAGAATGATGGAATTTCAATTACGCCTAACACATGCTTTTTACCATCACGTGTTACTTCAACTGTGCGTGAACGAACACCAGCATCTTCTTCTTGAATGACATCACGCACTAAAGTCACATTACGTGCTTGACTCATTGATGCGCCAGCACCAAGAAGCTTTAACGTGACTTTTGTTCCGCGTTTACCACGAATGAGTCCAACAATTTCAGAACTTGTCCAACCAATCACATCAACCATTTTCTCGCCCTCTTGAGCGACACCAATGATTCGATCTCCTGATTTCACTTGGCCAGACTTACTTGCAGGACCACCTTCTACAATGGTTTCAATCTTGGTGTAATCTTCGTTGCCACGCTCTGGACGAATCGACACACCAATACCTTCAAGCTGCAACGTAGTTTGGCGATTCAGTTCGATCGCATCAATTGGCGGATAATAGTTACTATGTGGATCATAGGTCGCCAACATTGCATTTAATGTTTTGTCCAACACATCATCGCTTTTCACACGACTAATTCTTTCAAGCTGACGTGTATAACGTTTAGTTAACGTTTGAGCTGGCGTTAAATCTTCTGGGCCAGTTAAGTCCTGACCGTTAGCAAGTGAAGGATTTTCTTTAAGCGCTTTTTGTTTCGCCTGCTCTTCTTCACGGCTAATGGTTAAGTTGATTAACTGTGAAACCAACATTTTGCGCCAATGATTTTGTTGCTCAGCCGTCGTTTTAAAATACGGTGCTTTTTCACGATCAACTTCAATATAGCTGTTTGGCTGTTTTAAATTTTGTGGTTTTTTTAATTCAGCCAACATGAACTCATAAAATTGTTTTAGGCGTTCACGATATTGCTGATGAATAGTAAAAGGCCCTGTTAAGTTGCCTGCTTTTAATGAAGCCCCAAAATTTGAACCATAGAGTTTTTTATAATTTTGAACTTCAGCATCTAAAAATAGTGAGTGATCTGGATCAAGATTATCTAAATACATATCGAGAATACGATTTGATGTGGTCGCATCCAAACGCATATTTAAATAATGTTGGCGATCAACTAAAGTTGCCAGCTGACGAGCCACCAAAGCTTGTTCTTGCGTTGGCTGGATCGATTGAGAAACAGCAGCAGTATTGGTTGCTGCTCTCGCTTCATTCATCGTATGAGAGAAGAATAAACCGCCAGTCGCGATCGCTACTGCACAAGCTATAGTTTGAAGTTTCATAAATTTTTAATACTTCCTTGGGTGTTCCTATCTTACACGCTCTGTTTTCGATATGAACTAAGCAGATTCAAAATCTTAACCAACTAAATTGTTTATACCGTGTAGTTTTATCATATTCTGTACTGACAAAATGTAGCAAAACATTGCAAAATTCGCTTATTGTTTTTCAATCAAAATTCAAATGGAACCAATATGATTGGCGCATTGATGCTGGATATCGCCGGCACAGAACTTACTCAAGAAGATATTGAACTATTACGCGCTCCGCAAGTCGGTGGCATGATTTTATTTGCACGAAATATTGAATCTCCACAACAAGTCCGTGCATTAACGGATCATATGCGTCAAATTCGTCCAGATATTTTAATTGCTGTCGACCAAGAAGGTGGTCGAGTTCAGCGCCTAAGATCGGGTTTTACCTTATTACCAGCTATGGGCCGTTTCGGAGAGTTATATTTAACTCAACCACAAAAGGCTCTTGAATTAGCTGAGCAGTGCGGCTGGCTCATGGCAACTGAAGTGCTTGCTGTCGGTATCGATTTCAGTTTTGCACCAGTTTTAGACCTTAATGCAATTAGTGATGTGATTGGTGACCGGGGCTTCTCTAAAAATATTGAGGATATTGCCCCGCTTGCTGGTGCATTTATGCAAGGTATGAAAAAAGCTGGCATGGCAAACACAGGCAAACATTTCCCAGGCCACGGTTCAGTGAAAGCCGACTCTCATGTTGCAGCTGCAATCGATAGCCGTAGCTATGATGAAATTTATAATCATGACATGCAAAGCTTCATTAAGCTTATGCCTCAGCTTGATGCGCTCATGCCAGCACATGTAATTTATGATCAGGTTGATCCAAATCCAGCTGGTTTTTCACCTTTCTGGATTCAAGAGGTTCTACGCAAACGTTTGAATTTTAATGGTGTACTTTTCTCTGATGACTTAAGCATGCAGGCTGCATGTGTAGCAGGCGGTGCAGATGCACGTATTCAAGCTGCTCTGGCAGCTGGGTGTGATATGGGGCTGGTGTGTAATGACCGTAGTGCAGCCTGTACAGCACTTGAAGGTATTGCAAACTTAGAGCTACCAAATCAAGAGCGTTTAGAACGCATGCGCGGTCAAATTCCACAAATTCAGATTAGTGAAACCTTATCGCTAGGAAATGAGTGGCAAGCTGTCAAAACAGCCATTGAAGAATTTAAGAATTCACTCTAAATTCTAATGTAAGACTATATTTGACTGATAATTAAAAATTGTCAGTCAAACTACAGAAAAACAATAAACCGAGTTCAGGACGAATGACACAACAACTTTCAAAACACCGCCACATCTCTTTTACTGCCCACTATACGGGTTATATCTGGTATCAAATGGGGATTTCTCATGAAGCACTTGCCACAACCAAAGGTAAATCACTGGCATATTTAGTTCACCCGATAGAATCATGGGCTGAGAAATATGTCGGTGGTAGCATGCGCACTACGCTCAAACAACGCCACACCATGCTTGATCACCATTTAGAACAACTCATTCAAGAAAATCCTAATTTACAAGTTTTAGAAATAGCATGTGGGTTATCGCCACGTGGTTGGTGGTTTAGACAGCATTACCCTGCAATTACCTATCGGGAGCTTGATTTACCCGATATGGCACAAACCAAACAAAATGCGTTACAGCAAATTGAAAAAAATGCACCTGAAGTTTTATCAGTTGATTTATTTACAGAAGCTTTTGCACAAGCATTTGAAGTATTTGACCCGAACCGCCCGCTGGTTGTAATCAGTGAAGGCTTGATTAACTATTTTGATAAAGATTTATTAAAACAATTGATCCAATCGATTGCCCACTATGGCACCTCTTTTAAGAAGTTTCACTATTTAACAGACTTATATCCTGAACCAGTTAAAAACAAGCTTGCCAGTATTATCTGGAACAGTAGTAAATTACTTAAACTCATGTCTCGAAGCTCGTTTAGTTTTCATTTCAAAAGTCCACAAGAAGTTAAAGACTTTTTTAAAGATACAGAGTTTGAGCAGGTTACTATTGAACAACCTCAAATATTTTTTGGGCAAGCGTCTCAAGATATGAGTGAAGAGCATTTAGGTGATTTAGTCTGGACTATTCACGCACAAATAAAATAATAAATATAAAAAATGGAAGCTCGACGTAAACGAGCTTCCATCTATAACTATCATGATTAAACTGCTTGTTTTTGACGAGCAATAAAACGGCTTAGGCGATCAGCAAGTTCAAAACTACCATGTTTAAATAAAGCTCGAATACCCTGCTCTGTACTTTCAAAAATTAAGCACTCAATTGCAAAACTACCCTCTTCATCTTCTAAATGCAGTGCCAAATCGCGTGGATGGTCATTCACAAAATCAAGCTGCGAAACATCATCCATTTTTAAATACATACCGAAGAAAGTAACATCAACAATTTTTACAGGCACCTCTACATCAGACTCTCGATGAGTCAGTTGAGTGTTCGGTTGCAAAACTGGAACTCGCTCTTCGCCACGGCGCTCCATCTTTTGCATTTGTTCACGTCTCATTGGAATAATACCATCCAGATTTTGGATAGATTCACCTTTCAAAAATGAAGTGAACAAACTCATGGTTTCTTTACGGCGCTGTAATTGAGGTACATGATCTGCATTTGCAATAAGTGCAAATTCCATATCAGGACATTGCAAAGCGAAATTGGCATTTTCATGAGGCAGAGTAAAACTATCGTACTGCCCGGCTGCAACCAACGTTTTGCATTCTGGAATAGGTACATCCGTTAAACGCAAAAGACGATTACAGTTAATTTCATAACGTTCTCGCTCAGTACCCGTAAACTCAGCCATTTGCCTAAAAAATAATTTTTTGGCCGTAGGTGACATACGGGTTTTATCCAATTTTGCATGATTAACTAAATACAAAATTACAGCTTGCCCAAACTCTTCCATACGGTTTTCTTGCATGAGTTTAAGTGACTCTTCCAAAATCATTCGCCAACTTTTTCGAGTCTTTTGCATAACCCCCATTAAGATCATACGATCCATCAGGTCAGGACGGTGATAAGCAAAACAAGAGGCAATGACTGAGCCCAACGACATTCCCATTACAGAAACTTTTTGTATTCCAACGATATCCAACCAACGTCCTAACATTTCAGATAAATCAGGAAGTTCTAAAGTACCGGCAGATACTCCTGTGTCGCGATTGGTAATTTGCTGATTTGCACCCATCGAAGGTAAATCAATTAAAATAACCGGACCACTTTCAAACAATTGTTCAACACAATATTTATAAGAATTAAAATTTTGGAAAGCGCCGCCTACAATCACAATTGGCGTATTGTGAATTGTTTTTGGGTCGGCAATTGCCATATATTCGATTTTCCAGCCGTCGATCCATGTTGTACGCGCTGGTTGTTTAAAACTATCTCTATGGTAGATATCGAAAAAGCCAAAACCGGCATAAGCTTGGTTAATCTCCGAATCCATTTGAATAATGGAATTCATATCCTTGCTTCCTCCTTGCTGTAATTTTTTTATGCTGCAAGAGTTCCTTCTTGAACACGTAATCTTTTATGCACAAATCTTTAAAATTTGTATTAGTTTGTATTGCACAATAACATTCTAAACAATTGTCTGAAATATACGCAATCGCTGAAATGACCGCTCATCTTGTTTAAGTCGCTAATAGTTTGCAAAATATTTAAATGTTTTTTTATGGTGGTCACATTTTTGAAAAAAAGCCATTCATTGTTCCGCATTTGACTGCTACTATCGTAGTCATTGGTAAATGATTAAAAAATGCTATGCAAGATTCAATTGAACAATATATGCAAAAAGTTGGGCAACAAGCACGCGAGGCTTCTCGTGTCCTCACAAGTGCTTCTACCTCACTAAAAAATCATGCTCTCTCTGCTATTTATACTGCTTTAGAAAATAATCAGGCAGCTATTTTGGCAGCGAATCAAATCGACATGGATAAAGGTCGTAGCAACCAGCTCGACAGCGCCTTGCTTGATCGTCTTGAACTTACACCTGCACGCATTAAAGGCATGTTGCAAGGCTTAAAAGACGTGATTGCACTTGTCGATCCTATTGGGGAAATTACTGATCTTGCATATCGCCCCACAGGCATTCAAATTGGAAAAATGCGTGTACCTTTAGGTGTTGTTGGGATGATTTACGAATCACGTCCAAACGTAACACTTGAAGCTGCATCTTTAGCGATTAAATCAGGCAATGCCATTATTTTACGTGGTGGTTCAGAAGCACTCGAGTCGAACAAAGCAATTGCAGAAGCAATTAAGCATGGCTTAAAAGTAGCAGGCTTACCTGAACACTCAGTACAAGTCATCGAAACCACTGACCGTGCAGCTGTTGGTCACCTTATTACCATGGCGGAATATGTAGATGTCATTGTTCCACGTGGTGGCAAAAGCTTAATTGAGCGTGTAACCAACGAAGCTCGTATTCCGGTCATTAAACATCTTGATGGTAACTGTCATGTGTTTGTAGAAGCTCAAGCAGACTTGCAAAAAGCATTACCAATTACATTGAATGCCAAAACACATCGTTACGGTGTTTGTAATGCGATGGAAACACTGCTTGTTGATGAAAAAATTGCAGACGTTTTCTTACCGCACATTGCTGAACTGTATGCTGAAAAACAAGTTGAGTTACGTGGTTGTCCAGAAACACGCCGCATTTTGGGTGCCTCTGTAAAACCTGCGACAGAAGAAGATTGGTATACCGAATATTTAGGGCCAATTCTTGCTGTTAAAGTGGTTAGCGGTATTGATGAAGCAATTGACCATATCAACAAATATGGTTCACATCATACCGATGCAATTGTGACTGAGAACTATACTTTGGCTCGTCAGTTCTTAGCTCGCGTAGATTCAAGCTCTGTCGTGATTAATGCATCAACTCGTTTTGCTGACGGTTTTGAATATGGCTTAGGCGCTGAAATTGGTATCTCCACCGATAAAATTCATGCCCGTGGTCCTGTTGGCTTAGAAGGCTTAACTTCTCAAAAATGGATTGTGTTAGGTGACGGTCAAATTCGCCAGTAATCAATTTAATATTAAAAAAAACGCCTGATTAATTTCAGGCGTTTTTTATTACTCAAGTTATGAGTCACTATAAAAAACCAGCCCGAAGGCTGGCTTTTCATTCGTATATTTATTAAAAAATAAAGTCGGTATTCACAAATTTAGAATAGTGCTCAGACACCATAGAAGCCAACATGCCTTTGCTATCATCTGTCTGTTTAGCAGCAATCATTGAACGGATCGAGAATGCACGAAGCGCATCATGCACAGACAATGTACCTTCCGCAGAATCTTTACGACCACCGAACGGGAATACATCAGGGCCACGCTGACATTGACAATTGATGTTTACACGACAAACCTGATGAACTAGCGGATCAACCAAGTGGCCAATTTGCTCAGGGTCGCTACCAAAAATACTCACCTGCTGACCATGATCAGAAGTAGTGACATATTCCAGCACAGTTTCAATGTCATCATAAACACAGACTGGTATCACTGGACCAAACTGTTCTTCGCGATATAGTCTCATCCCCTCCGTCACTGGATAAACTACAGCTGGATAAAACATCGTTTTACAGAATTCACCACCCTCAGGATTAACCACTTTTGCGCCTTTAGCCACAGCATCTTCAATGACTTCAGTCATGTAGGCTGTACGGTGCATACCTGGCAACGGAGTAATAAACACACCTTTTTCCCAAGGCATACCCACTTTCAGTTTGGCCAGTTCAGCCGTTAAGCGCTTAACAAATTCATCGGCTATCGAGCGATGTACCATCAGCATTTTGAGCGCAGTACAACGCTGACCATTAAACGACAACGCACCTAGTAGACACTCTTTCACTGTTAGATCCAAGTCGGCATCCGGCAGAATAATGGCTGCATTCTTCGCATCCAGCCCCAAAATCGCACGTAAACGATGAGATTTAGGATGCTGTTTTTTCAAGTGATCAGCCACTTTACTAGAACCAATCAGTGCCAATACATTAATTTGCCCAGATGCTAGTAGGTGCGGTACTACCAGAGAGCCTGGCGCATAAATAGTATTGATCACACCTTTTGGAAATGATTCACGGAATGCTTCAAGCAATGGTTCAAACAATAAGGTACCAAATTGAGGTGGTTTGAAGATGATCGTGTTCCCCATCAACATAGCTGGAATCAGAGTTGCAAAGGTTTCGTTCAGCGGATAGTTATATGGCCCCATACACAATACTACGCCCAACGGGGTACGACGGATTTGACCAATAGTACCTTCAGCAATCACAAAGCGGGAGTTGGCATTATCTAGATCTTTTAGAGCATCAATAGTTTGACGCATATAGGTGACAGTGCGATCAAACTCTTTCTCAGAGTCAGCCAAACTCTTGCCAATTTCCCACATGATCAGTTTAACAATCAGGTCTCGCTGCTCCACCATACGCTGAATGAAATTTTGCATACAGCCAATGCGTTCAGCAACTTTCATCATTGGCCATTCACCACGACCATTATTGTAAGCCCGTACCGCCGCATCTAGTGCTTCGTCGCTTTCTTTCTCACCCATGACTGGATAACTGCCAAGCTCAACTTGCTGCAAGCTACCATCAGACTGCTGAATCCAGATTGGAGACAATGTTTTCTTAGTTGGACCAGCCCATAACTTCAACTCACCGTCCACTAGTGAGACACGCTGATGAATCTGGAATGGCAGACGGACGTTCTCAGGAATACTGTCCACTATAGGAAATTTCTGCTGCAAATTATTTGAATGACTCATTCTTCTTATCTCCAATTATTTATATATTTATGCATTTATATATTCGAGACTAGACCACTATGATCAGTCCTGTTTCCTGTGAATACCAGTACTATTACCGGTATTCACTTTGCTTAAACCGCAGGCCACAAGCCTTCAAGATATTTGTAATATTTTTAAATAAGGTTAACCACGACATACACTGTCAGTTATCCCCAGTTTCTGCATAACCTGCACAACTATTTGTTCAGGTGTTAATGCAATATCAATCGTTATTGCCTCATGGGCATCAGGTTCTTCTAAAGTATCAAGTTGAGTCTGTAATAATGAAGGGTCGAAAAAATGGCCTGCCCGCTCAGCAAGACGTTGCTGTAACAGCTCATATGAACCTTTCAAATAGACAAACTGCACATTTTGGTCAGAGCCACGTAAAATATCGCGATAGACTCGCTTTAGGGAAGAGCAAGTAAATACCGCAGTTTCACCTGCTTGTTGTTTCTCTTCAATGACCTTACGAATAGCTTGCAACCAAGGCATGCGATCCTCATCAGTTAAAGGAATACCTTGACTCATCTTGCTTTTATTTGCAGCCGAATGCAGTGTATCGCCATCGAGAAATTCACAAGCTAGCTGCTCTGATAGCAACTCGCCAATTAGTGTTTTGCCTGTTCCACAGACACCCATTGCAATCACGATCATGGATTACTTACCTCTAATTATAAAATAGTGCTAAGAAGTAGCGTGAAAGTTAAACCCAACACCGAAATAATCGTTTCCAATACCGACCAAGTTTTGAGTGTCTGCCCGACTGTCATACCAAAATATTCTTTGATTAACCAAAATCCTGCGTCATTTACATGGGAGAAAATCAATGAACCCGAACCTGTAGCAAGTACTAAAAGTTCTGGTCTAACGACAACACCAGCCGTAGCTGCAATTGGCGCAACAATACTACAAGCTGTAGCCATCGCAACCGTTGCCGAACCTGTTGCTAAACGAATCAGTGCGGCTACCAACCAACCTAACAATAACGGTGATAAGTTTGCCTTCAATGCTGTAGAGACGATCTCATTAGAAATACCGCTATCACGCAAAATACCTCCAAAACCACCACCTGCACCTACAATCAACATGATTCCGGCAATTGAAGCTAAACACCCGCCACAAAATTTCTCAATTTGTTCACGGTTAAAGCCCTGCATCGTACCGAAAGTGATAAAGCTGACTAATACAGCAATCAACAATGCAATATCAGAGGTACCAATGAAACGTAGCAAATCGTTTGCAAAAGTCTGTGGTGCAAAGAAAAGATCTGCCCAACTTCCGATCAACATCAACACTACCGGCAGCATGATCGTAAATAAGGTGATACCAAAGCTTGGTAACTCACGGGTGCTAGTCGTATCTGCTTCAATAAATTGCTTTGCTAACGGGTTATTTTCAGGCAATTTGACATATTTATTGATCCAGAGCGCATACAATGGCCCTGCAACAATTGCCGTTGGTACACCAACCAACAAACTGTAGGCAATTGTTTTACCAATATCAGCATGATAAGCCTGCACAGCTAACAATGCCGCTGGATGCGGTGGAATTAAGCCATGTACAACCGACAAACCTGCAACCATCGGCAAGCCCACAACCAGCAGGGATTTTCCTGTTCGTTTAGCAATGTTAAATGCAATTGGAATGAGTAGGACGAAACCGACTTCAAAAAATACGGGAAGACCAACAATAAGGGCAATAAACATCATGGCCCAGTGAATGTTTTTCTCACCAAACCATTTAATTAAGGTAATTGCTATTCGTTCAGCGCCACCCGACTCAGCCATCATTTTGCCGAGCATCGTTCCTAGCGCGATTACAATGGCAAGGTGGCCTAGGGTTTTACCAGTACCAGCTTCATATGACTTAACAATATCGCCCATTGGCATGCCAACAGCTAAAGCTAAACCGAGTGAAACAATAATAAGAACTAGAAATGGATAAATTCTAAACTTCGCGATCATGACCACTAAAGCAATAATCGCGATTACAGTGTAGATCAGTAACATGCCACCCTGAACCGTCTCCATGGGACACTTCTCCTTGGAATAATTATTTAGGCACATTGCCTAAACAAAGGTCTTCAACCACAGTAATTCCTACTGTTAAGACACTAAATTTTTATATTTAGGTGTGACCAGCACAAACTGGTCACATCAATACAGCCTTTAAAGCACATAGAATGCACTTCATTTCTTATAAATATCGACTACATTTACAACGCTCTCAACTGACTCGCAATTTGCGCTAAGCGAGTAATTTCAGCCCAATCTTGTGCAACTACAGTAGCTTTAGGTGTTAACCATGAACCACCCACACAAACTACGTTTGGTTGCTTTAAGAAATCCGGTGCTGACTCTGCCGTAATTCCCCCTGTAGGGCAAAAACGCAAGTTTGGAAATGGACCATAAAATGCTTTTAGCATCTCAACGCCACCAGCCTGTTGAGCTGGAAAGAACTTCACAATGTCATAACCCAACTCAATCGCTTGAATCAGATCACTTGGTGTCATCACACCCGGCAATAAAGGTAAACCAGCGTCTTGTGCAGCCAAATGCAGATCTTTAGTCAGACCGGGAGACACGCCAAATTGAGCACCTGCTTTTTTGGCTCGCGCACAATGTTCTGGCTTGGTAATCGTACCTACACCTACCACAATGTCATCTGCCAACTGGCTTGCACGCTCAATAGCGGCAAGACCAGCAGCGGTACGCAATGTAATTTCAAGGACTTTTACACCACCTGCATGCAACGCACGTGATACATCTTCACCTTGCCCGGCAGAATCAAATGCCAATACGGGAATAACTGGACCTAATTTGACGATATCTTCAATTTTAATCATTATTTTTCAGTTCCTTTGATTCAAATCTGCTCTGGTGAAGTTTCACCAACTAATGCACCAAATACAGATGCTCCATGTTCAGCTGGCGCAGCAGCAGCACGGAATACACCAAATAATTCACGGCCAAAGCCAACTTCGTTTTCTGCCTGATGTTCTGGCTGTGCAACAGGTCGTGACTGCCAAGTCTGTTCATCTATTTCGACATCGAGTACGCCAGCCTCTGCATCAATGATCAACATATCCCCTGTTTGAACTTTAGCAATCGGCCCATTTAATAAGGCTTCTGGAGATAAATGAATCACTGCAGGAACTTTGCCTGAAGCACCAGACATACGACCATCAGTGACTAAAGCAACATGGAAACCTTGATCTTGTAAAACACCCAACACAGGAGTTAAACGATGCAACTCAGGCATACCATTCGCACGCGCACCTTGGAAACGAACAACTGCAATAAAGTCGCGGTGTAATTCACCACGATCAAATGCTGCTTGCACTGCTTCTTGAGAATCAAACACAATAGCTGGCGCTTTAACTTTGCGATGCTCAGGCGCAACAGCAGAAATCTTGATAACACCACGACCAAGGCGACCTTGCATTAAACGCAAGCCACCATCTGGTTGAAACGGCGCGTCAATGCTACGGAGTACTTTGTCATCAAGGCTTTGAACCACACCATCAACCCAAGTGAGCTTACCGTCAATCAATTTCGGTTCTTTGGTGTAATGCTGTAAACCCTTACCAGCCACTGTCGTTACATCGTTATGCAATAAGCCAGCTTCAAGTAAGTTACGAATGAGGAAAGCAACCCCACCCGCAGCTTGGAAATGGTTTACATCGGCCTTACCATTTGGATAGATTTTTGCGAGCAATGGAACAACAGCAGACAACTCATCAAAGTCGTCCCAGTCAATCAAGATGCCAGCTGCACGAGCAATCGCAATTAGATGCAGAGTATGGTTGGTTGAACCACCTGTCGCGAGCAATGCTACGATGCCATTGATAATGGCTTTTTCATCAATAACATGACCAATCGGCGTGTAGTTTCCGCGCTCAACTGTTAAATCAAGTACACGAATCGCCGCTTCTGCGGTAAGTGCATCACGTAATGGCGTGTGAGGATGAACAAATGCAGCGCTTGGCAAATGCAAGCCCATTACTTCCATCAGCATTTGGTTACTGTTAGCCGTACCGTAAAAAGTACAAGTTCCTTGTCCGTGATAAGCAGCTGACTCAGCTTCTAGCAAAGCATCTCGGCCAACCTGACCTGTTGCAAATTGCTGACGAATTTTGGCTTTCTCGTCGTTAGATAACCCACTGGTCATGGGGCCAGCTGGCACAAAAATAGTAGGTAAATAACCAAACTGCAAAGCACCGATCAGTAAGCCCGGTACAATCTTGTCACACACACCCAGACATAAAGCTGCGTCAAACATGTTATGAGACAACGCGATCGCTGTGCTCATCGCAATAGTTTCACGAGAGAACAGTGAGAGCTCCATACCGGCATTACCTTGGGTAATACCGTCACACATCGCAGGAACACCACCTGCAAACTGTGCCACGCCACCATTCTCACGAGCAGCTGTTTTAATTAAATCTGGAAATGTTTTATAAGGTGCATGGGCCGAAAGCATTTCGTTATATGACGATACAATGCCAATATTGGGTTCACGGCCGACTTTAATAATTAATTTTTCATTATCGTCCATACTGGCAAAACCATGAGCCAGATTAGCGCATGAAAGTGCCCCACGAGCAGGAAATTTGCCTTGTGCATGTTCGATACGTTGTAAATATGCAGAACGAGTTTTTTGACTGCGCGCGATTACACGCTCGGTCACTTTTGCCAGTATAGGATTCGGCAAGTCCATGCTGGACGCTCCTGTACAACCGGATAAGCCGGAAAATAAAAATAGACCAAATGATATATTTGACGATCATTTAGAAAAGAGATTAACAATATTATTAAGGCGAAAAGCGACATGCAAGCCCTTGTCAGCGCTGTGGTAATTGCCTAGGCATTGGTATTAAAGACAAATAATGTTTAAGTTATAAGCAAAAGACTAATTTTATTTTGGACTATATTTACAACTTAATTAAGCATTAAAAAGTATGAGAAAATTCTCTTAATATCAAAGTAATAATAACGCTTTTGCAAATGTATAAATACCTATTTAATTGCACTCATTCTTATATTTGAAATGTTTATAATTTATTCTTTTTAACCTACATAATACCTATTAAATCTTAATTTAAATTACGTATATTATTTGTAATATACCTCTCAAGACTGATTAAAATAACAGCACATATTTTCCCTAAAAAAATTTAGAGAGAATATTTGAAAATTACATTAAATAGAAATTTACTTTTTATAAATATATACAAAAAACTGTTTAATTCTTCTACAAAAAAACCATGAATACAGTGCTTAAGCTTTATACTGGACGAATATTAGTTAGAAATAATTTGATGGTCGATAGTGCTTAAGTCTAATGGGCTAAAGTCTATCTTGGACACAAAAACAGCACATGTTAAAACATGACAACCCGTTCAATCTGTATCAAAAAATAATACGTGTTGAGCAGGAAGTTAGGAAAACTATTTTAAATCAGGACTTGGGTATTTCAACGTGGCTACATCAGTATTAGTTATCAATTGCGGTTCTTCATCTATTAAATACGCACTGGTTTCAGAGCGCCGTGAAGACCGTATTTACGGTTTAGCAGAAAACTTGGGGGCAGCTGACGCTCGTATTAAGGGAATTACAGTCGGTGGTGAACCACTTGAACTTTCAATCCCTTATGCTGACCATGCCAAAGCTTTAGAAACTTTACTTGCACGTCTTGCCAACTACAAACCGCAAGCAATCGGTCACCGTGTCGTACACGGTGGTAGTTTAACCAAAGCAGAATTACTCACTCCTGAAATTATTGAACGTATTCGTGCTGCGACACCTTTAGCCCCACTTCATAACCCAGCACATTTAATTGGTATTGACGCAACCGTACGTCTATTCCCTGAATTACCGCAAGTTGCAGTATTCGACACTGCATTCCATCAAACCATGCCACCGCATGCATACCGTTATGCAATTCCTAAGTTTTTATATACTGACCACAACGTTCGTCGTTATGGCTTCCATGGTACAAGCCATGCTTATGTGTCTGATAAAGCGAGTGAGCTGGCAGGTAACCTGAAAAAAGGTGGATGGTTAACAGCACATCTAGGAAACGGTAGTTCAACTTGCGCAGTATGGAATGGACAAAGTGTTGATACCTCTATGGGCCTTACTCCACTTGAAGGCGTAGTGATGGGAACACGTAGTGGTGACGTTGATCCAAGCTTACATAGCTTCCTTGCGAAAAACCTCGGTTGGGACTTAGCAAAAATTGATAAGGTTTTAAATAACGAAAGTGGCTTACTAGGCTTATCACAACTGTCTAATGACATGCGCACAGTGATTGAAGCTGCCGAAAATGGCAATGAAGATGCCACTCTTGCAATCGAAGTATTCAGTTATCGCCTTGCAAAATCACTTGCTGCATTAAGCTGTGGTTTACCAACTTTAGACGGGTTAATTTTCACAGGTGGTATTGGTGAGAACTCAGCTTATATTCGTGAAAAAACCTTAGCTTATTTACCTCATTTTGGTTTGCAGCTTGATAAAGATCAAAACAACAACCTAAAACGTGGCACTGAAGGCCGAATCGACAACGGTACAGGACCTCAAATTTGGGTCATTCCAACAGATGAAGAAGGTCGTATTGCCAAAGAAACTCGTCAAGTTGTAGAAGCGGCAGAAAATACAGCATCTGTAGCAAGCCTTGCTTAATTAGAGCTTAGCGAAAACTCGATATTTATTTATAGGTTTATATGAATACAATTTTATTGATTCCTACAGGCGAAGGGGTTGGCTTAACCTCTGCCTGTTTAGGCATGATTTACGCACTTGATTGTAACGGGATTAAAGCAGGCTTTTTAAAACCATTTTCTCAAGAAGACCAAGAGCATCTTGACCGAACCACTTCATTATTTGGTCATTTATTTCAAAGTAAAACTGTTCAATCTATTTCGCATGAAAAATTAACTCAGCTTATTGCCGCTGGGGAAGTAGATGAATTACTTGAAGAAGCTGTTAGCCTGCATCGTAGCGTTGCAGCAGACCATGATGTCATTATTGTGGAAGGCTTATTACCTAACGGACAAGACCACTTCGCTAGTGAACTCAACGCCAGTCTTGCTCAAGCGCTTGATGCAGAAGTCGTGTTGGTCAGCACAGCAGATATTCAAAACCCGAAAAAAGCCGCAGAAAAAGTAGATGCTCATTTACGCCAGTTTGGCGGCGCAGCGTCAAATCGCACTGCTGGCGTACTCTTTATGCGTACCCGTGGATTAACCGAAGAAACAGCACAAATTCCTGTTGCGTTTGATCCATCGTTACGTCCAACTGAAGAAATCGCAAAATTTACAAGTGAGCTGCAAAAATATAATCGTTATTTTGGCTCAAGCGACTTACCGATTATTGGACTTGTTCCTTTTAGCAATACGCTGAGCGTACCAAGAACACTTGATATTGCAAATGTCATTGATGGGCAATGGGTACATCAAGGTGAAGCTAAAACACGTCGTATTTTGCATTCGAGTTTAATTGCCTCAAGCATTGAATATGAACTGAATAAGTTCATTGCAGGTGAATTGATCATTAGTGCATCTGAGCGTACCGACGTATTACTGGCAAGTAGTTTGGCAACCAGCAATGGTATTCCTCTGGCAGGTTTAGTACTTACAGAACGAGAAGCGCCAGCACCAGAACTTTTAGAGTTTTGCCAAAGTGCAATTAAACAAGGTTTGCCAATTTTACATACCCGTTTAAATACACTTGAAACCGCACAGCGCCTGTCTAATTTTGGTAATGAAATTCCGACTGACGATACCGAACGCGCTGAGCAAGTGACCCGATTTGTTTCAAGTCATATTGATGTTGAATGGCTTAAGCAGCATAGCAACAATGCTGCTACCCCTCGCCTGTCGCCATCGGCTTTCCGTCATGAACTGGTGCAAAAATCGATTGCAGCGAAAAAACGAATTGTTCTACCCGAAGGTGATGAACCACGCACCATTCAAGCTGCGGCAATTTGTCAGGCACGTGGTATTGCTGACTGTATTTTATTAGCTAAGCCAGATGCTGTGTACGATGTTGCAAAAGCACGCGGTATTGAATTACCTGCCGAATTGGCAATTGTTGACCCTGATAGTATTCGTGATCAATACGTTGTACCAATGGTTGAGCTACGTAAAGGCAAACTCAACGAGCTGCAAGCAAAAGAACAGCTTCAAGATACGGTTGTGCTTGGCACCATGATGTTAGCTTTAGATCAAGTCGACGGTTTAGTTTCAGGTGCGGTACACACCACAGCAAATACGGTCCGCCCAGCATTCCAGCTCATCAAAACAGCCCCTGATTATTCACTGGTTTCATCAATCTTCTTTATGCTTTTGCCAGATGAAGTTTATGTATATGGCGACTGTGCAATTAATCCTGACCCTACCGCAGAACAACTAGCTGAAATTGCAATTCAGTCTGCTGACTCAGCGAAAGCATTTGGAATTGACCCGCGTATTGCCATGATCAGCTACTCAACTGGGACGTCAGGAACAGGTGCTGATGTAGAAAAAGTACAGCAAGCAACTCAAATTGCTCAACAACGTCGTCCTGATTTACTGATTGATGGCCCACTTCAATACGATGCAGCTTCCGTTGAAAGTGTAGGACGTCAAAAGGCACCAGACTCACGTGTTGCTGGCCGTGCCAATGTATTTATTTTCCCAGATTTAAATACGGGTAATACCACTTACAAAGCGGTACAGCGTGCTGCAAATGTTGTGAGCGTTGGACCAATGCTGCAAGGCCTCAACAAACCAGTCAATGACTTGTCTCGTGGAGCATTGGTAGATGACATCGTCTTTACCATTGCATTAACAGCAATTCAGGCAGAACAGCAAGCCGCTGCCAAATAATTAATATAATTAACCTTTACTACCTCTCGCCATTTGATGTCCGCTCAAATGGCTTTTTTTATTTTAATCACTCAAAAATAAATAGTTTTTCTGATTTCTTACGTTTAAATCGCTTCAAATCTTCTTATGCGACTTTCGGTCAAAAGATCAACCAATCTCCCACAACGCTGTCTTTTTGTCATATAATTTAGCCCGCTAGCTAACAGCCCGCTCAAGAGATTTTCTGGTATGACAACGATTATCAAACAAGATGACTTGATTACATCAATCAAGGACGCCCTACAGTTTATTTCGTACTATCACCCGCAAGACTTTATCCAAGCGATGAGCCGTGCTTATGATCGCGAAGAAAACAAAGCCGCAAAGGATGCAATTGCACAGATTCTAATTAACTCTCGCATGTGTGCGGAAGGTCATCGTCCAATTTGCCAAGATACTGGTATTGTTAACGTTTTCCTTGAAGTGGGCTTAGATGTTAAATTTGATTTAACAATGAGCTTAGACGATGCGGTAAATGAAGGTGTTCGCCAAGGTTACCTTGAAAACAGCAACGTTCTTCGTGCATCTGTACTTGCTGACCCTGCATTTGGTCGTAAAAACACAAAAGATAATACCCCTGCTGTAATCCACTACAAACTCGTTCCGGGTAATAAAGTAGATATTACTGTTGCTGCTAAAGGTGGCGGTTCAGAAAACAAATCTAAACTTGCGATGCTTAACCCATCTGACTCGATTGTTGACTGGGTTCTTAAAACTGTTCCAACAATGGGTGCAGGCTGGTGTCCTCCAGGTATGCTCGGTATTGGTATTGGTGGTACTGCTGAAAAAGCCATGATGCTTGCTAAAGAAGCGCTCATGGAAGAAATCAACATGGACGAATTACTTCGCCGTGGACCAGAGAACAAAATCGAAGAACTTCGTATCGAAATCTTTGAAAAAGTAAACGCTCTTGGTATTGGTGCTCAAGGCCTAGGCGGTTTAACGACTGTTCTTGATATTAAGATTAAAGATTACCCATGTCATGCTGCTGGTAAACCAGTAGGTATGATCCCTAACTGTGCTGCTACTCGTCATGCTCACTTCCAGCTTGATGGTACAGGTGTAGCTCATATTCAAGCACCAAAACTTGAAGACTACCCATCTGTAACTTGGGACTCTTCACAGTCTAAACGCGTAAACCTTGATACCATTACTCAAGAAGAAATGGATTCTTGGAAACCGGGTGATACATTACTTCTTAGCGGAACAATGTACACAGGTCGTGATGCTGCTCACAAACGCATGGTTGAAATGATCGACAATGGTGAAGAATTACCAGTTGATCTTAAAGGTAAATTTATTTACTACGTTGGCCCAGTTGATCCAGTAGGTGATGAAGTCGTTGGTCCCGCTGGCCCTACAACTGCAACACGTATGGATAAATTCACACGTAAAGTATTAGAACATACTGGCCTATTCGGTATGATCGGTAAAGCTGACCGTGGCCCTACAGCAATTGAAGCAATCAAAGACAACAAAGCAACTTACTTAATGGCAGTTGGTGGTGCGGCTTACCTCGTATCGAAAGCTGTTCGTGAAGCTGAAGTTGTTGCATTTGCAGACTTAGGTATGGAAGCCATCTACAAATTCGTAGTTGAAGATATGCCTGTTTCAGTTGCAGTTGATGTAAACGGTACTTCAATTCACGCAGTAGCTCCAAAAATCTGGCAAGCGAAAATTGGAAAAATTCCAGTAGTCGATGCAGCAGCTGGCTAATCAAGAAAAGCACCGAATTCGGTGCTTTTTTTATGCATTCTTTTTTATTTTAAAATCTGAAAAGAATTGTAACAATTACTTCGTCAATCTGTGCTATTAATGAAAGCACCCTCTCGCCAAATATTGAATATAGGTCATTTCATGACTATTCGCCCTATTCTTAAAAATCTCTCAATCAGCCTTTGTCTAAGCTGTATTACCACAAGCTTGTTTGCCTCTCCTGCCAAGTTAAGTTCAGTTAAAGAACTCATGCAAATGAGCCAAATTGATTACCTGCTTAAAGAATCAATTAATGAATTAACGCCTTACTATGATCAACAGGCAGAACAGATCGTTAGTAATATCACGGGTATCAAAACTTTAGGACCAAAAGAAAAAGAGGCCGCGAAGAAGTTAGGTTTGCTCCTAAAAGATTCGAGTAATCAGCTCATTAGCAATCCCAAAACAGCTCAAGCCTTACAGGATATTTACCTAAAGACTTATACTGAAGAGGAAATTCAGGCTAACCTGAAATTTTTAAAAACCCCAGAAGGCCAATCAATTACGCGCAAAAATGTACAGATTATGGGGCAAATTTCAGAATATATGATGGAGTTGGGACAGCAAACATTTAATGATCCTAAAGCACGAGATCACATGCAAGAAGAGATGCTTAAAATTCTCGCACCGTTGATGAAAGATAAAGAAAAGTCTTAACTTTTCTTTATCTTTTTCAGCTCATTACCAAGTTAAAGGATTCCATAATTTAAATGGTTTAATCAGGTGTACATCTGATTTTTCGTCATATTTGGCTGGCTTTAATTCTTGTGGTTTATTGCGTATTTTTCCTGAAGCATCTTCAGCCACAAAATTGTAGCTAGAGGATTTAAGCTCGGTAAATGCTATCTCTCTACGACCAATATTGTCTTGCATTAACATAAATGGGCCAGTGTGTTCAGCACGATCCATTTTATTTTCTTCATCATATTTCAAATAATAAGACGTGCCTGCCTCAACAGTAATATCAATATATTTTGGTACTTGAAAATGAATACCCAATAAAGGGCGACTCGCAGAAAGACGATAGGTTCCTGCTGGTAACTCAATCCAATAATAATGATTATGTAATAGACTCGGAATTCGCTTACCATTCACAAAGAGATTAATTGCTGCGATTTCCTGACGATTCCATTTTGTGTCTGGTCGATATAAATAAACTACAGCAGCTTGTTCATTTTGTGGTTTGATTGGAGCAAATGTCTGGCCTAATTTTTGGTTGACCCAGCCTCCTACAGTAAAACCGCCTAAATGATATTGATCTAATAAACCAGGTTCTTTTTCAACATCAACTTTAGGTAGAGTCGCGGTCAATTCACTCGGATTTTTTTCTAAATGAGATGAACTTTGACAGCCTACAAACAGTCCGGCACAACACAAAGATACGATTAAATAACGCATGGCATCCCTCAAAGCGTTTTGTTTTTGATTTATTTTTTACACCGCAAAACTATGCGTATTTTGTATTTTTAAGATTAACACTACCCATATAAATTGAAAACAAAAAAAGCATGAATCACGAGCGCGATTCATGCTTTTTAGATGAATGAAATCTATGCAGACTTCGAGTCAATAACCTTTAAATCTGCCTTAGCAACACTCTCATGCGTTGTAGCTTCTTTAGGTTGGCGTTCAGCCTGATAAACAGGTTCTGCCTCACCATTAATGACTGCTTCATTAATAATGACTGTTCCAACATCTGTACGACTTGGTAAATCGTACATAGTTTCAAGCAGCACGTTCTCCATAATAGAGCGTAGACCCCGCGCACCCGTATTACGTTCAAGCGCTTTTTTAGCAACAGCACGTAATGCAGAATCTTCAAAGATCAGATCAACATTTTCCATAGTGAAAAGATATTGATACTGGCGTGTTAATGCATTTTTTGGCTCAGTCAAAATTTGCATTAAAGCTTCTTCGTCTAGCTCTTCAAGTGTCGCAATTACTGGTAAACGACCAATGAATTCTGGAATTAAACCAAATTTCACCAAATCAGTTGGCTCAACCTGACGGAACAATTCAGCAAGCTTTTTGGTTTCATCTTTGTTTTTAACATCAGCTGTAAAACCAATACCGCCTTTCTCTTGACGCTGTTGTACAATTTTTTCCAAACCAGAAAATGCACCACCACAAATAAATAAGATATTTGAGGTGTCAATTTGGATAAACTCTTGCTGTGGATGCTTACGACCACCTTGAGGCGGAATCGAAGCCACTGTACCTTCAATCATTTTTAATAATGCTTGTTGTACACCTTCACCAGACACATCACGCGTAATTGATGGATTTTCAGATTTACGAGTAATCTTATCAATCTCATCGATATAAATAATACCCTTCTGAGCTTTCTCTACATCGTAATCTGCTTTTTGCAAAAGCTTTTGTACAATATTTTCAACATCTTCGCCCACATAACCTGCTTCGGTTAATGTTGTAGCATCTGCCATCGCAAATGGAACATCTAAAAGGCGAGCTAATGTTTGCGCAAGTAAAGTTTTACCCGAACCTGTAGGTCCAATCAGTAGAATATTACTTTTAGCAATTTCTACTTCTTTAGACACATGTCCATTATGACCAACTTTTAGGCGTTTATAATGGTTATAAACCGCAACAGATAATGTCTTTTTGGCAAGATCTTGACCAATTACATATTGATCAAGCGCAGCACGTATTTCATGTGGCTTTGGCAATGCCTTACTTGCCCAGTCCCCTGCTTCAACCTGTTGGCTGGTTTGTACAAGGTCTAAGCAGACATCCACACATTCATTACAAATATATGCGTCCTCACCCGCAATCAGTTTCCCGACTTCAGACTGCGTTTTACCGCAAAATGAACAATGTTTTTGTCCTTGAGGATGTTCGGACATATTCACTCCACAAATAGAATCTTAAATATTAGGGCAAGATGCACTGCATAAATAACTAAATGGAGATCTTTTTCAACATCTCAAGTTATTTATATAAGAAGGTCCTTATGGACGCTTACTTAACACCTGATCAACCAGACCATATTCTTTAGCAGCTTGAGCTGTCATAAAGTTATCACGGTCAGTATCACGAGCAACGGTTTCATAGTCTTGACCACTGTGCTCTGCCATTAAGCGGTTCAAGCGCTCTTTAATAAAGAGAATTTCACGCGCATGGATTTCAATATCCGATGCTTGACCACGGAAACCACCCAATGGTTGATGAATCATGACACGGGCATTTTCTAAACAATAGCGTTTGCCTTTAGCGCCCGCATTTAATAAGAATGCACCCATTGAAGCAGCTTGGCCCATACAATATGTCACGACATCAGGTTTAATAAACTGCATTGTGTCATAAATAGCCATACCCGCTGTCACAGATCCACCTGGAGAGTTGATATAAAGGTGGATATCTTTATCAGGGTTTTCAGCTTCTAAAAACAACATTTGGGCAACAATTAGATTTGCCATGTTGTCTTCAACTTCACCTGTCAAAAAAATGACGCGCTCACGTAAAAGTCGTGAATAAATATCAAAAGAACGTTCGCCGCGAGAAGATTGTTCAACCACAACAGGAACTAAAGCATTTTCAATTGTTGGAACATACATACGTTATTTATTCCTAAATTTTTTGTGACTTAACCTATGGCAACAATATGCGGGATAATTTCTCAAATTGCAAAAGGTTCGCACTGAAATATTATATTATTTATACCTAAGTACTTAATGTCGCACTCAAATTGACCACATAAAGAAAAGCAAAAAAGGCGCCTAAGGCGCCTTTTTCTGACTTCTTAAAAAATTAGCCCATACGGCGAGCTTGTTGTTCTTTCAATAAGTCATCATAAGATACAGCTTTGTCAGTCACTTTAGCACCAGCTAAGATGTGATCAACAACTTGATCTTCTAATACAACTGCTTCGATTTGAGCACGTTGTTGAGCATCATTTTTGAAGTATTCAATTACTTCAGTTGGATCTTCGTAAGAAGAAGCCATGTCGTCAATGTAAGCATCAACGCGAGCTTGGTCAACTTCAAGTTTAGCGTCAGCTAAAACTTTGCTTACCAATACGCCAAGCTTAACAGAACGCTCTGCTTGTTCTTTGAACAATTCGTCAGGAAGCATGCTCTTATCAAAAGATTGCGCGCCTGCACCACCAAATTGTTGAGTGAACTGTTGAACCATTTGTTGACGTTGACGGTCAATTTCTTGGGCAACCATTGCAGTTGGAACTTCAACTTCGTTCGCAGCAACAAGTGCATCAAAAGCAGCTTGTTTAACTTGGTTCCGTAAACCATTGCGAACTTCACGTTCCATGTTTTTACGAACGTCAGCTTTTAACTTCTCAACGCCTTCTTCTTCAGTTACACCGAAGATTTTTAAGAATTCAGCATCAATTTCTGGAAGTTTTGATTTCTCAACTTGCTTCACAGTGATTTTGAACTGAGCTGCTTTACCAGCCAAGTTTTCAGCTTGGTAATCTTCTGGGAAAGTAACGTCAATTACTTTCTCTTCACCAGCTTTCATACCGATGATGCCGTCTTCGAAGCCAGGGATCATACGACCTGAACCTAACACAAGTTTAAAGTCTTCAGCAGAACCGCCTTCGAACTTCTCACCATCGATAGTGCCTTCGAAGTCAAAAGTCACTTGCATGTCTTTCTTCGCCATACCCTTGGTTACAGCCCAAGTTTGACGTTGTTTTTGCAAGTTTTCGATCATAGCGTCAACGTCAGCGTCTTTAATTTCAGCTGATTTACGTTCAACTTCTAAGCCGTCAAATGCTTTTACTTCAACTTCTGGATAAACTTCTACAGTTGCTTCAAAAACTAAAGCATCTTCTTTATGTTCAACTTTCTCAATATTCGGCATACCTACCGCATTGATTTTTTCTTGTTGAATTGCTTCAAAAACGCTATCACGAATGATGTCATTTACAACTTCTTGATAAATGCTTGCACCGTATTCGCGACGAACAACGTTTTCAGGTACTTTACCTGGACGGAAGCCGTTGATCTTCACAGTTTTGGCAGTGCGCTTCAAACGAGCTTCAAATTGCTCGTTAATACGGCTCGTCGGTACAGACACATTTAAACGACGGGCAACGCCCGAAACCGCTTCAGTCGTTACTTGCATGGCTTCCTCGATAAAAATTAGTTAGTAGGAACAGTTTTTAAAAAAGTGCTGTATTATATGACAACTTTCAAGATATACAAAATTAACCGATCACTTCCTGTAAGTGAATGCTAATTTTCCAAGAAATTTCACAGTAATTTTATGATTTCTTAAAAATTTTTCACAGTTCATTAAGAAGAACTAATTTTTTAGTTATTCTTTATAAATCTAAAATTACAATAAAAAATTCAACTTAATCGTTTTAACAAACAATTACTAATAATCAGTAGATTAACTACAAAAAAGCACAATTAACCATTTAATTATTCATTTTTCCTTCACAATTCTATTGGCAAATCCAATTAACACAAACTGTACATATAAATAAGAATTATTATTATTCGCATAACCTTTACTATTTAAAGCCCTGAAATTATGTCTCTAATTAAAACTCGCAAGAAAATTGTATCATCTGCAATTGCTTCTTCTCTCTCTATGATTGCAACAACAGCCATGGCACAAGAAGCAGTTTCACAATTACCAACAATTCATACTAAAGCGACTCAAGAAGAGTCTCTAAAAGTAGATCAGTCAGCAAACGCTAAATTCGTGGCTCCTCTTAAAGATACGCCAAAGTCTGTCTCTATTCTTTCTCAAAAATTAATTAAAGATACAAACTCTAATACCCTCCTCGAAGCTTTACGCTATGAACCAGGTATTACATTAGGGGCAGGTGAAGGCGGTACACCGTTTACCGACATGCCTTACATTCGTGGTTATAGCGGCCAGTCTTCTATTTATGTCGATGGTGTACGTAATACAACGTCTCAAAACCGCGATATGTTTGCCATTGAACAAGTTGAAGTGATTAAAGGCTCTTCTTCTGCTCTTGGTGGCGGTGGTAGCGTTGGTGGAAGTATTAACTTAATTCCTAAAGTTGCTCATGAAGGCGACGTATACCAAGGCAGTGTTCAAGGCGGAACTGATAATTATCGTCATATCCAGCTTGATGCCAACAAAGACTTTGGTAACGGTATTGCTGGCCGTGTGGTCATTATGGGTCATGAAAATGAAAAAGCTGGTCAGAGTAACGGTGCTGAATATGCGCGTGCTGGTATTGCATCAAGTCTTGCATTTGGCCTAGATACAGCAACTCGTGGAACTCTTAGCTACTACTATTTACGTAGTAATGATGAACCAGATGCAGGTATTCCATTTAACAATGCAAATCCAACAACTCCTCCTCCAGGAGTGACAGTAACACCTGGTGATGGTAAACCTGTTGATGTCAAAGCTGGAACCTACTATGGCTGGAAAGCACGTGATTTTGACAAACGTGAAAACCATATTGGTACATTTAAGTTGGAACATGATTTTAATGAAAATCTTACCTTGTCGAATGTAGCAACCTACAACAAATCTAAATCTGATTATGTTTATACGAATGCTGATGACTCTAAGGGTAATATTTACAGAGGCACAATCGCTCGTCGTGCTTTAAGTCGTATATTGGACACAGATGCATACAGCGATCAACTTTCTTTAAAAGGTAAATTTAATACTAGTTCATTAAAGCATTCCTTTAATGTCGGTACTGAATGGAGCTTCCAAGAAACTGACCAAGGTATGTATACTTTTACTAACTCGGAAGGAAAAACGACGTCTACAATTTTACAAGATAATATTAAGAACTGTAATTCAGCTGCGGCAACTTCAAATGGTTGGTGTACCAGCTTAAATAATCCAGGAAACGGTTCCTTCACTGACACACTTGGAACAATTAAAGGACAGTCTACAACTCGTAGCCACACTGTTTCTCTTTATGCTTTAGATAGTATTGAGTTTAATCCTCAATGGATTTTAAATTTAGGTGTCCGTTGGGATAAATTTGAAACAGAGAAAAAATATAATAAAGATGTCTACGGCACAACTGCTGGAGCTTATAACTCTACCATTAGCATTCCGAAAGGAACAAAATATGAAAGTGATTCAGATTTCTTTACGTATCAAGCAGGTTTAGTTTTTAAACCAACTGAGAACGGTAGTATCTATGCAAGCTTTGCAACTTCTGCCAACCCTGTCGGTGTACTTGCTGAAGGCGACAGTAGTGACAATGCACTTGGTACTACAGATATTATTAATGAACTTAAACCAGAAGAAGCTCGTACTTTTGAAGTAGGAACGAAATGGGATCTGTTTAATAACCGCGCGAATTTAACTGCCGCAGTTTTTCGTACAGAAAAGCAAAATACTCGTATCCAAATCGACCCTACTACTTCCGCAAATGCAGGTAAAAGTAAAGTTGACGGATTTGAAATTAGCTTGAACGGAAAAATTACCGACAAATGGGATGTTTCTACAGGCTACAGCTATTTAGATAGCGAAATCACAGATGCCGCATACAATGCGGTTGCTCAAGAAGGTAAGCCATTACCATTTGTAGCGAAAAACAGTGCTACCCTATGGTCTACTTACAGAGTAATGCCTCAATTGACTTTAGGCGCTGGTGTTGAATATCGTGATCAAGTCTTTGTAAACACAACCGCACCTAAATATTTGCCAACCTACACTATTTACAACGCGATGGCTAAATATGACGTGAACAAGAACGTAAACTTACAGCTTAATATTAATAATATTTCTGATAAGCGTTACTTCACTAGTGCACATGCAGCTCATTACGCATTTGAAGGCAATGGTCGTAATGCTGTCTTAGCAATTAACTTTAAGTACTAAGGTTAAATTCCATAATTTATTTATGGAATTAATTGAAGTTCATATAAAATAGCCTCGTCACGAGGCTATTTTTACAAATGAAGTATCTATATAAAAGGTGTTTGCAGTGATTCATCATATTCCTAATGTTTTAAGCAAAGAGCAAGTTGCCGAGTTTCGTAAACTCATGGAAGAAGCGAGTTGGGTTGGTGGAAAAGTAACTGCGGGCACCTTATCTGCTTCTGTGAAAAGAAATCAGCAGCTCTCAGAACAAGACCCGCTTACCCACCATTTAAGTGATCTTGTCATCAAAGCAATTTGGCAAAATCCAATATTTCAGGCCGCTGCGCTACCTCACAAAATTATTCCACCGCTTTTTAATCGTTATGATGAACATGAAAGCTTTGGTTTCCATGTGGACAATTCAATTCGCCTTATCCGTGGAACCTCTGAACAGCTCCGTACCGATTTATCTTGTACATTATTTTTAAGTGAACCTGATGAATATGAAGGTGGTGACCTCGTTATCGAAGATACTTATGGTTATCATGAAGTCAAATTACCGGCAGGTGATGTGGTGCTCTACCCTTCTACCAGCCTACATGAAGTCAGCAGTATTATGTCTGGTACTCGTTTTGCTTCTTTTTTCTGGGTACAAAGTTTGGTTCGAGACGATAGTAAACGCCATCTTTTATTTAATCTTGATGAGAGCATTCGAGAACTACGCAAATCACACGGTGACAACTACCCAGAAGTCATGAAGCTCACCAACATTTATCATAATTTAATTCGTATGTGGTCAGAACTGTAACACTATTTATTTTTGCCTTTTTAAAACTTAATAATCTTTTTTACCTTAAAAAGGCAAAAACATGAAAATAATTTTCCATAAAAAATAAAACAGCGCAAAATTAGAAAATTATTTTCTAAACAACTTAACTAAAATTATGATAAGAATTTTGCACAAGGTGTAATCATTGTTTAGATGTGATATATCTAAATATCAAGATTACCCGCAAACCATCAAACTTATTATTCTACGGTCTAGAGATGAAAACGAATTACTTGTTTGCCCAGCCTACTCAAGCAAGACATCATCTGCAACTCCTGATGCTGCGCCAAGCGCGCGTATAAAAATTTTGTCTGCTTTTTAAAGCAGCACTTCAAAATTACCTTTAATTTTTCTGAATTAGATACCATATATTAAGTAGAGACGTTGCCTTTTAAATATATCCAGAGCAACCGCGCTACGAGACAAGGAGTTTTCTCATGATGTTGGCTGACCCTAGCAAAAAATACCGCCGTATGTACCAACGTGTGGATTTACCAGATCGCCAATGGCCAAATAACGAAATTACAAAAGCGCCAATCTGGATGAGTACCGATTTACGTGACGGTAACCAAGCAATTTTTGAACCGATGAACATGGAACAAAAATTCAAAATGTTCAAAATGCTTGTGAAAATCGGTTTTAAACATATTGAAATCGGTTTCCCTTCTGCATCTCAAATTGACTTCGATTTTACCCGCATGTTGATCGAAGAAAATCATATCCCTGATGATGTATACATTGAAGTTTTGGTTCAAGCACGTGACCATTTAATTGAACGTACTTTTGAATCTTTGGCAGGTGCTAAACGCGCGATTGTGCATATTTATAACTCTAACTCTCCAACCTTCCGTCAAAAGGTGTTGAATGTAGATGTTAATGGTGCAAAACAATTAGCAATTAATGCGGCTCAAAAAGTTAAAGAGTATGCGGCTCAATATCCTCAAACTGACTGGATTTTCCAGTACAGTCCAGAATGTTTCTCTGCAACTGAATTAGAAGTCGCTAAAGATGTCTGTGATGCCGTCACAGAAATCTGGGATGCACGTCCTGACCATAAAGTGATTTTAAACTTACCTGCGACTGTAGAAGTTTCTACACCAAATGTTTATGCAGACCAAATTGAATGGATGCATCGTAATTTGGCACGTCGTGACGGCGTAATCATTTCTGTTCACTGCCACAATGACCGCGGCTGTGGTATTGCTGCATCAGAACTTGCCATTATGGCGGGTGCTGACCGTGTTGAAGGTTGTGTGTTCGGTAATGGTGAACGTACAGGTAACGTTGACGTTGCAGCTATTGCATTGAACATGTATACCCAAGGCGTAGCGCCAGAGTTGGATTTCTCAAACATTAATGAAGTGATTGCAACGGTTGAAGAATGTACTGGCTTACCGGTACACCCTCGTCATCCATATGCAGGGGACTTGGTATTTACTGCATTCTCTGGTTCACATCAGGATGCAATCAAAAAAGGCTTCGAGTATCAGAAAAACGAAGAAGTCTGGGATATGCCTTACTTACCAATCGACCCGAAAGATTTGGGCCGCGACTATGATGCAGTTATTCGTGTAAATAGTCAGTCTGGTAAAGGTGGTATTGCATACTTATTAGAATCGAATTACAACGTTGTGTTGCCGCGTCGTTTGCAAATCGAATTCAGCCAAGTTGTTCAACAATATGCTGATGAGAACGGTACTGAAATTAATGCCAAAGAAATCTGGACATTATTTAAAGACACTTATGTTGATGTGAAAAACCATCATTACACAGTTAAACACTACAAGTTATCTGATATTAACGGCACTCAGATTATCGAACTTGATGTTGATGTCGAAGGTGAAACACAACAGCTTCGTGGTGAAGGTAATGGACCGATTTCTGCATTCTTAAATGCGCTTCAATTACCAATTGACGTATTGAACTATGAAGAACGTAGTATTAGTTCTGGTGCAAATGCCAAAGCATTAACCTTAATTGAGCTTCAAGTAAAAGGTACAGGTAAAGGTTCATTTGGTGCCGGTGTTCATGACAATACAGTCACCTCATCCATTGAAGCAATTATTGCATGTACCAACCGTTTGATTGATCAAGGTGTTTTAAGTACAGATCAGGTTGTTGCCGCTGCTGTTTAATTAAAAAAAAGACTTTGGAAAGGATACCTAGCTTGGTATCCTTTCTTTTTATTCCTGAAAGATTTAAAAGGCGAAATGTTCCCGTGTCTTTTCCAGCTGATTCAGTGGGGTTAGTCACTCCGCAAAAGTTCCAATTTGAAGAACCATTACATCTTGAATGTGGGCGTGTTTTGCCTCGTTTTGAATTAATGGTTGAAACTTACGGCACTTTAAATGCAGATCAATCAAATGCCATTTTAATCTGTCATGCTCTTTCCGGACATCATCATGCGGCCGGTTATCACCACGAAGATGATAAAAAAGCTGGATGGTGGGATAGCTGTATTGGCCCAGGTAAGGCAATCGATACAAATAAGTTTTTTGTAGTTTCGCTAAATAATATTGGTGGCTGTAATGGCTCAACTGGTCCGACCTCACCAAATCCTGAAAATGACAATCGCCCTTATGGACCTGATTTCCCATTAGTAACGGTACGCGACTGGGTTAAAACTCAGGCCATGCTTTCTGACCGTTTGGGTGTAGATGTCTGGTATGCAGTGGTTGGTGGGTCATTAGGAGGCATGCAAGCACTACAATGGTCCGTAGACTACCCTGACCGCCTACAAAAATGTGTGATTATTGCCAGCGCACCAAAGCTTTCAGCACAGAATATTGCATTTAATGAGGTTGCTCGTCAGTCAATCTTGTCTGATCCAGATTTCCATCATGGCCGTTATTTGGAAAATGATAGCTACCCGAAACGTGGTCTAATTTTGGCTCGCATGGTAGGTCATATCACCTATCTTTCAGAAGAAGCCATGAAACAAAAATTTGGCCGTGATTTAAAATCTGGCAAATTTATGTATGGTTTTGATGTCGAATTTCAGGTCGAAAGCTATCTGCGTTATCAAGGTGAACAGTTCAGCCGTAACTTTGACGCCAATACCTATCTCATCATGACCAAAGCTTTAGATTATTTTGACCCATCACGTGAGTACGGTCATTCTTTAACTGAAGCGATGGGCAAAACCAAATGCCAGTTCTTGATTGTCTCGTTTACGACTGACTGGCGTTTTGCACCAAGCCGTTCGCAAGAAATTGTAGATGCGCTTATTACTAATCATAAGCCTGTAAGTTACTTAGATATTGATGCTGAACAAGGCCATGACTCGTTCTTATTCCCTATTCCACTGTATGTCAAAACCATGCGCGCTTTCTTAGGTGGTGAAGAACACTTAAAATCGACATCACTGGAGGCAAGCTAATGCGTATTGATCAACAACTGGCAGAAAAGTGGATTAAACCCGGCTCAAGCGTACTCGATTTAGGGTGTGGTGACGGTGAATTACTCGCTCATATGAGCCAAAAGCATCAAATTCGTGCTTATGGATTAGAAATTGATCAAGAAAAGATTGCAATTGCCGTCAGTCGCGGGTTAAATATTATTCAACAAGATTTGAATCTCGGCTTAAGCCGCTTTGCAGACCAGTCCTTTGACTATGTGGTTATGGCACAAGCTTTGCAGGCCGTAGATGCACCCGATGTTTTATTAAGAGACATGGTGCGTGTGGGTAAACAGGCGATTATTACTTTTCCAAACTTTGCGCATTGGAAGACTCGCTCTTTTCTTGCATTAAAAGGAATGATGCCTGTATCGGATGCTCTACCATATATGTGGTATAACACCCCCAACATTCATTTATGTACATTTAAAGATTTCGAAGCACTATGTGCGGAAAATCAAATACAAATTATTAATCGACTCGCCGTCAATGGAAATCAGCAGGGAAGCCTGTTAAGCAAACATGTTCCGAATTTGTTTGGTGAAGTCGCTATTTATCGAGTGAGTGCACTATGAAAAAGACATTATTTAGCACACTATTTGCAGGACTGCTAAGTATGCAGGCTCATGCAGATTATATCGCCCAGCCACAATCGGTTGCGAGTCAGGCTGCACGTTTTTCAACAATGGGGATTAACGATCTTCAGAAAGCGGCAAAAGCTGGTCAAGCAGGCGCACAATTTTACCTTGGTACACACTACCAATATGGTAAAGATGTGGCAAAAGACGAAAAGCAAGCTTTCGCATGGTTTAAAGCAGCAGCTGACCAAGGTTTATCACCAGCACAACTGAACGTGGGCCGTATGTATGCCGACGGTATTGGTGTTAAAAAAGATGAGTCTATGGCTCGTAAATACTTTGAAAAAGCAGCAAGCAATGGCGATAACCGTGCAAGCTATAACCTCGCGATGATGGAAGAGCAAAAGAAAAACTACGTTGGTGCTTACCAATGGTATGAGCTTTCAACTCGCGATGGCATGCTCGACAATAAAGTGATTAGCCTATCTGAAGGTAAGAAAACCGCTCTTGCAGCGAACTTGACTCAAGAACAAATCCGTACAGCACGTGACCGTGCGGACAAATGGATTCAAGCACAATAATAACGGTTCATCCGTAAAAAAATCTTACTCGACTAAAACCACCTTGTATGCTCTACAAGGTGGTTTTAGTTTATTAGGATATTCTCATTTATATTCTATTTTTTTTCCTCTATATCCCCTTCAAAAAAACACGTAACATAACTGATGTTCGATATTAGCTATAAAGTTTGGTTTTATTATGTCTACCCCACATTGGTTTGATCAGGGCAGTTTAGTTCTTGCCAGCAATAACAAAGGTAAAGTCGCTGAGTTTGAAAAACTTTTTGAACAGTTGAAATTACCAGTAGAAATTATTCCTCAAGGTCGCCTTAATATTCCTGATGCAATCGAAGACGGCTTAAGCTTTATTGAAAATGCCATTATTAAAGCGCGTCATGCTTCTAAAATTTCAGGTAAACCTGCTATGGCTGACGATTCTGGTATTTGTGTACCAGTCTTAGGCGGTGCACCTGGCATTTACTCTGCACGTTATGCTGGAGAGCATGGTGACGATGCAGCGAATAATGCAAAATTATTAAATGATCTTTTACCCCACCGTAAAAATGGTGAAGTGATTGAAGGTATGTTTGTATGTGTACTTGCTTTAGTCACTCATGCAGAAGACCCATTACCACAGATTTTCCAAGGCATTTGGCACGGCGAAATTTTAGAAGCTGCACGTGGAGAAAATGGCTTTGGCTATGACCCACTGTTCTGGTTGCCTGAGCTACAAGTTTCTAGTGCTGAACTGTCTAAAGAAGATAAGAATAAGATTAGTCATCGTGGGCAAGCGATGCAGTTATTCAGAGAGAGCTTAGTATAAATTTTCTTTCCATATAGCCTTTGAATACCACGCTAAAGAGTATTCGGCTTTGTATAGGCAACTCTTACTTTTCAAAGATGAAAAGTAAGCAAAAATCTTTTGTTAGACTGATGGTACTTCCTTGTACTACAGTCTAACTGGCGGCATCCATGCCGCCTTCGCATAAGTAACTGTAGGAAACTTAGAATTAAATAATTAATTAGACGTACAAGTGTAAAAACACAGCATAAATCGCAATACACACACAACTCACAATTGTCCCAGAAGCGATATAAGCCGCAGATCTACCCGTCCCTTGATAATGTGTTTCTAGCGCTACAATATTGGCTGCTGGCGGCAAACAGAACATTAAAAACATCACTCCAATTTGCTGACTTATATTTGGAATCGGTAAAAATCTATAAGTTAAGCCACAAAGAATAAACCCACACACCACCTTAAAAGCTTGAGCTTTGGTACTGTAGATTAAGTCTTTTAAATGCACTCGGGTACGGCGTAGCCACATTCCCAAAACACACATGCCTGCAAAGGTCATCGCGAACTTGGCAATTTCATATATCCAATGTATGGCAGGATGTTCTATATGCTGAGCACCTAGCAACCTGAGCAGAAGCGCACAAAAAATTGAAATACACGGTGGAGAAGTTAAAACCTTTTTTAATATGTTGAGTTTACTTTGTGGTTCAGTGGTGACTGCCGTAACGGCCCATGCATTTCCAAAAAGAGACATCCCAATATATAGCGCAACAATTGGAGCCGTAGCATCAGGACCAAATAAGGCCATGGCAAAAGGAAAGCCTAACCAGCCCATGTTGGTATAACTTACACAAAGTGCCAGTAAGCGGTCTTTAAATAGAGCTAAATAAGCGAAGAAAATAAGAAATGCTGAACCGAAGCTAAAGAGCATTAAACTCAAACTACCTGGCTGATAAAATACCATGTTGTAAATAATCACAACTGGAATCAGTAAACGGGCAAGCCAAGCTGAGAGAACAGGTTTTATGGTTTCTGAAATAGAAGTCTGAGCAAGTAAAAGTCCAGTGATAAACGCCAATATTGGCAGTAATAACGCCACATTTTCTCCAGTTGCTCATCAAAACCCGCTTGCTATGCTACACCTTTTCAAAGTGAAATGTACTCTCCATTTCAAGTAATTTAAGTGACTCTTTTCAAACTATGTATAAATAAAAAAAGAAGATATGCAGTTTATAAAATTAACTTTTTAGGTTTTGAAAGTCATTTATTGTCTTAAAAATGACATATAAATGTCACATTCCTGTCATGGCAACCTGTTGATATAAAGCAAACTGAAAAGAGGTATAAGATCATGGCCGGTTTATCTATTTGGCATGTCGTTATTTTTGCAATTGTTGTTATTTTATTATTCGGTACGTCTAAATTAAAAAATATTGGTAAAGACGTAGGCGGTGCAGTAAAAGACTTTAAAAAATCAGTTCGTGAAGAGGATGAGACTACAGCTCTTAATACTCCACGTACAATTGATGCCCAAGTCAAAACACCTGACAGCACATCAGTAAAAAGCTAAAGGTTTTCGACCATGCTTGATGTAGGAATGACAGAGCTACTCTGTTTTGCAATTATTGCAATTTTAGTTTTAGGTCCAGATAAGCTACCAGAGGCTGCTCGTTTTGCAGGTCGCTGGTATGTTCGCCTAAAACGCTATATTACCAATTTGCAAAATGAGATTGATCAAGAGTTGCGTCTTTCTGAGTTTCGAAAAGAAATGCAAGAAGAACTCAACCGCATTGAAGCACTAGAACGTAAAGTACAACAACAACTTGAAGAAATTCAAAAGCAGAATATTTCTGAAAATATAGATAAGGCTGAGGCAACCAAATCAGTGCCCCAACCTATTCGGATATGTCTTCCTATATCAGGTCATTATAAAGTCCCGTACATTAGAAAATTTATTCCTTTAGCATCATCAACTGATATTTCAGAGACATCAGCTGTTAAATTGAAGATTGCCGTATGAACCAACTGCCTTCAACCACTGTAAATAATCAGGAAAATTTAGACCAAATGCCGATCATGAGCCATTTGGTCGTTTTAAGACGTCATTTATTTAGGATTGTTGGCGTAACCTTATTTTTATTTTTTTGCTTATTGCCCTTTAGAAATAATACTTACCAATTATTATCCGAACCCTTAAGGTTACAACTCCCGACCTCCTCGTCAATGATTGCAACAGATGTAACTGCAACATTTATGGCGCCTTTTAAACTCAATTTATTTGTTGCGCTTGTGTTGGCAATGCCATTTATTCTTTATGAAATATGGTCTTTTGTTCGTCCAGCGCTATATCAAAAAGAACGTCATTTAGCGCTCCCATTACTCATCGGTAGTATTGTTTTGTTTTATGCGGGCGTTGCTTTTGCATATTACATTACCCTTCCGGCAATTTTGCATTTCTTTATTAGTGTATCGCCTGAAACTGTTGCACCTATGACAGATATTAATAGCTACCTAAGCTTTTGCTTAAAGCTATTTTTAGTGTTTGGACTGACTTTTGAAATTCCTATCGCGACTCTTTTGCTTATTTTAATTGGTGTGGTAAATACAAAAAGTCTTGCTGAAAAAAGACGTTTTATTATTGTTGGATGCTTTTTCGTTGCAATGTTTATTACACCACCAGACGCTATTTCAATGGTCATGTTAGCAATCCCAATGTGGTTGCTTTTTGAGCTTGGCTTGCTCTTCGGTAAAATTCTTGAGAAACGAAAAACTCATTCTGCCGAATAGAATAGTTTTTAAGAAAAAGCCTGGCTCCCAAAGTTCAGGCTTTTTTTATGTAGAACATTTTTTAATCTACAAAGTAATAAACTGTCTTCAAAGTGACTTAAAAATGTAAGAAAAGTGTCATTTACAGTCCATAAAATCAACTCAACAAATATACCCACAAAATTTACGGATTTATTATGACAACTGCTTCTAACCACCCAACACGTCGCGAAGTTTTAAAATGGTTTTCGGGGATCCCTTTTCTACCATTAGGTGCGATGGCTACGGCAGCAACGTTAGCAGGTTGTAATGATAGTGATGATAGTTCTGTAGTCACTCCAACACCACAGCCAAGCAAATTAAAAAACGCAAAATTCACAGCAATGACGGCGCCAACAACCGCAGCAGATCGCGCAACAACTTTAGTGAATTCTAAATTAAAAATTGATTGGGAAAACTCAACCAGTACTGAATATGAACTTGCTTATAAATCATTCTTTAAAACAGGTGACAGCGTACCAAAACTTGGTGGTGGAACTATTATCGCGGGTGGTTATTTTGACGTTAATGGTAATCCAATTATGGATAAGTCAGTTGCTGGTAAAGAACGCCAATTTTTTTCGGACTGTCCTGATGGTTCATCTTTAATTCATTTAGAAGGTGCCAAAGTTGATGGTGTAGCAAACCCAGTGTTCCATGTGGTTCAATTTGAATATAACTCTAAAGACCAAGCAGGCGGCGACACTTACGGTCAACTACCTTCTCCAATTGCAATTTTGACTTTAGACCAAGATCAAAAAACAGGTCACTTAGAACTTAAAAAATACTTCAACGTTGATACTGCCCCTGTGCATGGTTTATGGATTACTTGCGGTGCGAGCTTATCGCCTTGGAACACTCACTTATCGAGTGAAGAATATGAACCAGATGCATTCAATCAAGGCATTGGTGGTACAGATCCAAAATATCTTGGTAAATATTTCTTTGGTGATGAAACTAAAGCAAATCCATATAACTACGGTCATTTGCCAGAAGTAACAGTTAACCTTGATGGTACAGGCAGCATTAAAAAGCACTATTGTTTAGGTCGTATTTCTCACGAACTTATTCATGTAATGCCAGACAACCGTACAGCACTCATGGGCGATGACTACACAAATGGTGGTTTCTTCATGTTCGTTGCTGATAAAGAAAAAGATTTATCAGCAGGTACACTCTATGTTGCTAAATACATCAATACGTTAACTGAAACCTCAACTGCTAGCATTCAATGGATCAAACTTGGTCACGCAACAAGTAAAGAAATTGAAGATTTAGTTGCCGGTGGAATTAAATCAACTGACATCATGGAAAGTTTAACAACCAATCCAAATGATGCTAGTTATACTGAAATCACTTTGGCAAAAAAACAGCTTTGGGTAAAACTTAAACCGGGCATGGAAAAAGCGGCCGCTTTCTTGGAAACACATCGTTATGCAGCACTAAAAGGTGCAAGTATGGCATTCACCAAGATGGAAGGAACTAACGTAAATATTAAAGATAAAATTGCGTACTCTGCTTTAGCTAATATTCAAGATTCAATGGTTGTTGGCGGTAAAGGTTATGTTGCGGAACATAATGTAGGATTCTCTAAAAAGATTACTGCTGGTGGCGTGCTTGCACACAAATTAGGTAAAAGCTTTACAGATAATGAAGGCAGCGCAATCAATAGCGAATGGGTTCCTCTTTACTCATATATGTTGTTAATGGGTGAAGATCTTCCTGAGAAAGATAGCTTAGGTAATACAGCGAACCCAGACAAAATTGCTAGCCCAGACAATCTGAAGTTCTCTGAAACTTTACGCACATTATTCATTGGTGAAGACTCAGGTAACCACGTGAACAACTTCTTGTGGGCATACAATGTAGATACTAAAGAGTTAACCCGATTACTTTCTACACCAGCAGGTGCAGAGTCAACAGGTTTACATGCTGTAGATTCAATCAACGGTTGGACTTACATCATGAGCAACTTCCAGCACCCTGGCGATAGCAGCAGTGTACCTGATGATGTAAAAGCATTAATTAACCAAAATTATAACAATGGTTATAGTGCTAACGTAGGCTATATCACTGCCGACCCAATTGCCCCTTCAGTCACAACCAAATAATTTTTTATATACTCCAAACATTAAAGCTGGCTAAGGTCAGCTTTAATGTTTTTACATTCAACTTTCACTTTTTATGAAAATTAAATGAAAAATTACAGAACTTTTCATTAACTTATCATCAAAACGTCAACGCCTCGTCACATTCACAAACTAAGCTCATGAAGAATTTTAGAACAATCTCTTTATTTACTTAGGAATTCCCCATGACAGAGCTGACGCCATATCATGAAGACCAAGAACTGGACAATAATACTTCTGACAATATCCACTTCCGCGACATTTTAGAACAACATGTAAGTCGCCGTAGTTTAATTGCTAAAGCAGCAAGTGGTGCTGTAGCGCTCACTTTAGCCTCTACCTTAACAGGCTGTAATGATAGTGATGATGACTCAGGTTCAAACAACGGTGGAACCACGCCTGTAGATCCAAATAAAAAACCAGAAAAATTAACTTTTACCGCAGTTGCGAAAAACCATAACGATATTGTGACTGTACCTGAAGGCTATGAAGCAAATGTCATTTTTGCTTTAGGTGATTCAATAAATCCTAATTTTGGCGAATGGGATGACAATAATATTCCATCTGGTCCAAGCTTCCAGTTCCGTTCTGGTGACTGCCATGACGGTATGCATTTCTTTGGTTTAAATGCGTCAACAAAAAACTTTGATGAAAGTGTTTCAGCTGAAGGTTTATTGGTGATGAATCACGAATATATTAATCAGACTTTCCTTCATCCAAAAGGTCCAACAAAAGTTAATGGACGCCGTCCTGAAGATGAGGTCATTCGTGAAACCAATGCGCATGGCGTTTCTGTAATTCACATCAAAAAAGATGCAACAACTCAAAAAGTAGCAATTGATAAAAACTCAATTTTTAACCGTCGTGTTACAGCTTCTACCGTAATGAAATTTGCAGGTGCTGCCGCTGGCTCTAGCCTGCTGGCAACTCGCTTCTCTCCTGCTGGTAGTCAAACCCGTGGTACCCATAATAACTGCGGTAATGGTCATACGCCTTGGGGTACATACTTAACTACCGAAGAAAACTTTATTGGTTATTTCCAACGTTCAGGTAGCGATGAATATGCACGTACAGATGCAGAAAAAATTGCATTAAAACGTTACGGTTTAGGCGTTAAAAAAGATGAACTTTATCTTTATGAGAAAGATGAAAAAGGTGCTCCTAAAAAAGATAAAGAAGGCAACATCATTTATTTAAAGGATAATAATGGTGAGTTAATCCCTAACGTTGATGAACAAGGGCGACAAATTTATTTAGGCGTAAGTTCACGCTACGGCTGGGAAACAGCAATTGGTCAAATAGAATCACAAGACTTATATGACCGCTGGAATGCAGATGTAAAAGCTGCACAAGCTATCCAAGACTATCGCAATGGGCCAAATACATTTGGCTGGATGGTTGAAATTGATCCGTTTGATGTTCGCCAAAATCCAGTTAAACGTACCTCATTAGGACGTTTTGCACATGAAGACAGTGCTTGTCGTGCCGTAGTAGGTCAACCATTAGCATTTTATATGGGCGATGATTCTCGCGGTGAGTACATCTATAAATTTGTCTCTACCGCAGTGTGGGATGCCAAAGATGTAAAAGGCGGCTATGCGGCTGGTGATAAATACATGAATGCAGGTAAGTTGTATGTCGCCAAGTTTAATAATGATGGTACAGGCCAATGGATTGAACTTGCTTATGGCAAAAATGGCTTAAATGAAACCAACACAACTTACCCATTTAAATCTCAAGCGGACGTTGTCACATTTGCACGTTTAGCGGGTGATGCAGTCGGTGCTACAAAAATGGACCGCCCAGAATGGTGTACGGTTAACCCAGTGAACGGCGAAGTCTATGTGACCCTTACTAACAACTCGAACCGTGGTAAAGATTACGCGACCGATGCTGCAAACCCGCGTAACTACACAGACCTCTACAACGGCACTAAAGAGCAAAAGGGTAACGTTAACGGTCATATCATTCGTTTTAAAGAAACTGATGACAAAACCACTGCCGAAACCTTCAAGTGGGATATTTATCTGTTTGGTGCAGAAGCATCAATGGCTTCAAACATCAACTTATCTGGCCTAACCGACAACAATGATTTGTCATCTCCAGACGGGATGTGGTTTGACCCACGTGGTGTACTTTGGATTCAAACAGATGATGGTGCATACACTGATGTTACTAACTGTATGATGCTTGCAGCGCTACCGGGCCAGATTGGTGATGGTGCTCCTGCAACTACGTCAAATGGTCAACAAACTTTAGTCGGTGCTAAAGTTACAGACTCAACTTTGCGCCGTTTCTTGGTGGGGCCTAAGCAATGTGAGATTACAGGTATCGCGATGACACCTGACTACAAAGCAATTTTCATTAATGTTCAACACCCTGGCGAAGACTCGAAAAGTTACGCAACCCCAGAAAGTAGCTGGCCAGCAACCCAGAAAGATCCAAGTAACAAAACTGCACGTCCACGTTCAGCAACTGTTGTGATTACCCGTAAAGATGGCGGTGTGATCGCGGGTTAATTCTTAGATGATTAAAAATGCCGGTTAAGACCGGCATTTTTAATCATCGATTTAAGAGAACCTGCTGCTGTACAATTTGACCACTGTGCTCACCTTGCTGAGTCTTTTCCAGCCAAAGCCATTCGTTATTGGTCATCCTTAAAAAATTTGAACAACGTGTGCCATACACAGGACTTTGAATAAAAGTCGATGACAATAACTCTTCCATTTCTGGCTGGATGCCTGTATTGGGTAGTAATGCTGTCGTAACTTTACGCTCATCTTCAAGAATATCCCACGCCGTGTGCTGTAAAGTTAACTCTTCCGTTTGATGCTGAAGCATAGGCAAAAACTCTTGTGTAAAACGTGTTCGTAAATGTTTAGTTTTTTCCCAATGTTCAGACATCAAGCCATTCGAAACCACGTAAACACCATTCGCCAATACTTGTGGCGCTTCACCACGGTTACTCATATAAACCGCTTGATCCGCATTCCCCATAAACAAGTTAAAGCCAGCAAAATTCTGTTGCTGCTGCTCTAATTGTTGAGCAAATCGAATCGGCAATAAATCAGATTCTAAAAAAGCCTGAACTAAATGGCCGCGAGAAGTTTCATATGATTTTTGATCTCGTCCATCACGAAAATTGGTTAACACAGCCCATCGACCTTGAGGTGTTATTCCCATCCAAGTACCGCCCGACTGTAAGTCTTGCCCTGCAATAATCGGCGTATGATCCCATTGATGCAATAATGCGGTTGGTCGATGATAGAACTCATCCCGATTTGACATAAGACACAAGGGCATCTCATCCAGAACATGCCATGCTAAAGCAACAATACACATCTTTTCTTATTCCCTATCTTTACACATTGAATGTACAACATTTTTCACATCATTCCGCTACAATCTGTCAAAACGTAAGATCAAGGAGCAGCAATGCTGACCTATCCTAATATCGATCCGGTCGCAATACATCTAGGACCTCTTCAAGTCCATTGGTATGGACTCATGTATTTATTGGCATTTTTATGTGCTTGGGGGCTTGCTTCCTACCGTGCCAAACAGCGTGATGGCTGGACATCAGAAATGGTTTCCGATCTGGTGTTTTACGGTGCTTTAGGTGTCGTTCTGGGCGGTCGTGTCGGCTATGTCCTTTTCTATGAATTTGATAAATTCCTTGAAAACCCGATTTGGCTATTTCAAGTCTGGACAGGTGGTATGAGTTTCCACGGCGGCTTTTTAGGCGTCATGATTGCGATGTTATTTTGGTGTAAAAAATACCAAAAAACATGGTTCCAAACCCTCGACTTTATTGCGCCATGTGTACCAACTGGCCTAATGTTTGGACGTTTTGGTAACTTCATTGGTGGAGAGTTATATGGTCGTGCGGTAACTGACCCAAATTATCCATTCGGTATGATCTTCCCAACTGATCCATTACAACTGGTACGCCATCCATCACAAATTTATCAAGCGATTTGTGAAGGCTTAATTCTATTTATTATCTTGTGGTGGTTTAGTTCAAAACCACGTCCACGCATGGCCGTTTCTGCTCTATTCTTAATGGGTTATGGCGTTGCACGCTTTGTGATGGAATTCTTCCGTCAACCAGATGCAGACCAAGGTTTTATTTTGTTTGGTTGGATGACTAAAGGACAAATCCTCACCGTTCCAATGTTGCTGATTGGCCTTTGGATGATGTGGTATGCCTATCAAAAGAAAATTTATGACTGGGGTCCACAAAAGAACAGTTAATATGATAAATCAGAGGAGTTTCGGCTCCTCTTTTCTTTTTTATGCTACAGTTTTACTCTCCCCAAAATGAAGATATGCCATGCTGGAATTCTGGTTTGACACACAAGTCCCGACATTTAAAAAATTAGTGATTTTAATTATTACCTTGGCTATTTGTATTGGACTATATCAATACCAGCCTTTGCCTTTAGATACGATTCTCATGTTTACTGGAACGGGTGTTATCTTTTTAATCTGCCGTTATTTTAAATTACATTTTGCTCAAAAAAATCCGACTGGCTTACTTTACCGCCTGCTGACTTGGATCCCTATCGCACTGTTATTTGCACTTATCTTTGTTAAAACAATGCCGAACTTACTGGTCTGGGGTGTTCAAGGAATCGCTTTTATGGCACTTGCAGCTTTTATCTTTTCACCTCAATCACTTTTTAATAAATAGGCTTGATATATGTTGGCTTATTGGTACAACGCTCCGCGCCACATCAAACTTATCTTTATTATTGTGGTTTGTGTTGCAATTTATGCAGCCAATCAAGCTCAGCCCTTATCGCCGATCTACACTATTCTTAGTCTTGTGTTAGGTTTTGGGCTTCACTTCATAGAATATTTAAAAACAAAAATTTCAGATCGTAGCTCACATAAATCTAACTTTCAGTTTCTAGTTAAAATTTATCCTCTCATTATTGTTGCTATTGTGATGTGGGTGCTGCCACCTCAACACAATTGGATCGCAACGATACAAGCTCTAGGCTTTGTACTGGTTGGATTTTTTCTTGTTTCAATTTATCAAAATCGCGCTAAACGTTTTGAGTAATTGCGTCCATCGAAATCTTATAGAACCATTTTTAGATTTTCATCTTGAGCTACAACAGGTATCATCTTCAGTGGTTCATGATGAAGCAGCACTATTGCGTAATTATTTATCATTGAGCTATCTCCCCCTTCTATTTGATGGAATTAATCCGAACTCGAGAGTGTTATGCGTGCATATTTAGACCTACTACAACATATCCTTGATAATGGCGGTGACAAAGGCGACCGTACAGGCACAGGAACCCGTTCTGTATTTGGTCATCAAATGCGTTTTGATCTCTCTAAAGGTTTTCCTTTACTCACCACAAAAAAAGTTCATTTCCGTTCTATCGTGATTGAGTTACTTTGGTTTTTAAAAGGCGACACCAACGTCCAATATCTAAAAGACAATAAAGTTTCAATTTGGGATGAATGGGCAACAGCAGAACAAACTGCTCGTTTTGGCCGCCCAGAACATGAGCTTGGGCCTGTTTATGGTCATCAATGGCGTAATTTCGGTGCAACAAAAAAGGCAGATGGTACTTATAATCAAGATGGCTTTGACCAGATTAAATGGTTAATTAATGAAATTAAAACCAACCCAAATTCACGCCGTTTAATTATTTCTGGCTGGAACCCAAATGAAGCTGGACAAGTTGCATTGCCACCTTGCCATACGCTCTTCCAATTTTTTGTACAAGACAACAAGTTGTCATGCCAGCTTTATCAACGTAGTGCCGACGTGTTCTTAGGCGTACCTTTTAATATTGCGAGTTATGCTCTACTCACCCATATGATTGCTCAAGTATGTGGTTTAGGTGTAGGTGATTTTGTCTGGACTGGTGGCGATACACATCTTTATGCTAACCATTTTGAACAAGCTAAACTTCAATTGACACGTGAACCATTACCACTATGCCAATTGAAACTAAATCCAGAAATAACTGACTTGTTTGATTTTAAATTTGAAGATATTGAAATTGTAGGTTATGAATCACATCCTGCAATTAAAGCACCAGTTGCAGTATAACGACGGCTTAAATTTCATTAGATTACGGTTTAGAGAATAAAGATTATGGCATGGCAAAATGTAGAAGTTGTCCACGTTGTGGCAATGGACAAGAATCACTGTATTGGTAAAGGCAATGCGTTGCCATGGCATATTTCTGCCGACTTAAAACATTTTAAAGAAATCACTCAAGGCGGTGTGGTCGTGATGGGCCGTAAAACCCTTGAGTCGATGGGGCGTGCTCTACCAAACCGTGTAAACTGGGTAATTACCCGTGACATTAACTGGCAATTTGACGGTGTTAAAGTTGCGTATTCAATTGAAGATGCTTTAAATGCAGCTTTAGAAGATGTAAAAAATACCGAAAAACAAGCATTGTTCATCATTGGTGGCGGTGAGATATTCAAGCAAACTTTGTCGATTGCAGACCGTCTTGAACTTACTCATGTTGACTTAGATGTGCAAGGTGATGCACATTATCCAACTCTACCGAGTGAATTTCATAAAACTGCGAGTGAACAGCAAGTTGATGAAAAATCAGGAACTTCATTCGAGTTTGCCACTTATAAAAAATAATTCTATGGATACTTATGCACAATATCGGAACACGTGAATTTATTATCGGTCTAGTTTTTTGGCTGTTACATAGTCTATTCACGTTGTTTATTGTGTTCTCTAGCATTTGGGTATGCGTAGCGCTCTGGGTCCAACAACCTTTCGGATGGCTAGGTAGCCGCATACTCATCGGTATCTGGGTTGCTTTTGCACTAAGTATGGTTGGTTTATATGTCGAAGGTCATATTATTAGCCGCCGGACCGATATCGTAATTTATATTCTGGCATTTGCATGCTCTCTCGTCTGGTATTTTTCCATTACCGCACGTCAAGATCGCGAATGGAACCCTGAAGTTGCCAATATACTGAGCTATGAAAAGCACGGCGATGTAATCACTTTGCATAATGTTCGTAACTTCAACTGGCATCCCGATGGTACTTATGATGTGCGTTGGGAAACCCGAACTTTTGATCTTAACCAATTAAATGGCATAAACATCATTGCCTCTTACTGGATGGGACCACAAATTGCTCATACGCTGGTCAGCTTCGAATTTAAGAATCAGCAACCTTTAGTTTTCTCGATCGAGATTCGCAAAGAAAAGAGCGAAGAGTTTTCAGCAATTGGAGGCTTTTTTAGGAAATATGAACTTAGCCTCATTGCTTCTGATGAAAAAGATATTGTCTACACGCGTAGCAACATCCGTAAAGAGCAAGTTTATAATTTTCCAGTCAATATGCCTCGTTCTGAGCAAAAAGCGCTTTTTTTAGAATATCTTAAGAAAGCAGATGAGTTACGTGAAGAACCCAAGTGGTACAACACGCTTACCAGTAACTGTACAACTCTAATTTTTGATATGGTTCAAGCGATTAACCCATATGAACTTCCTAAAGATTATCGTCTAATCGCTTCAGGTTACTTACCTAATTATTTATATGATCTTAAAGCACTTAATCAAAATATCAGCTTAAAACAGTGGTATCAAATTGCGCATATCAACCCAAGAACTGAAAATTTTGAACAGCTATCAGATCAGAGTAGTGAACACTTCTCTCAAATCGTTCGACAAGGTTTACCTAAAGCTAAATGAAATAAGTAATGCACTTTTCTTTACTTTTTTATACATGCTTTACTTTGTATTTTAAATACATAAACCCTATTGTAATAGGCAGGAAATAGAGGGAAAAACAATGCAACAGGCATTATTTGGCGGCGGCTGTTTTTGGTGCGTCGAAGCTGTATTTTTACAAATACGCGGTGTAGAAAAAGTAACGAGCGGTTATGCAGGTGGGCACACGACTAATCCTACCTACGAGCAAGTATGTCAAGGAGACACCCAGCACGCTGAGGTGATCTTAATCGACTTTGATGAACAGCAAGTAACTTACTCCCAATTACTCGATGTGTTCTTCGCGACTCATGATCCAACGACTTTAAATCGCCAAGGTAATGATATCGGCACGCAATATCGCTCTGTTATTTATTATTATAATGAAGAGCAAAAGCAAGCAGCAGAACATACGATTCAAACGCTAAAAGATGATGATCTTGATATTGTGACTGAGTTGTCTCCTGTTCCGACGTTCTATCCGGCAGAAGAATATCATCAGAATTACTATGCAAAGAATCCTTCACAAGGTTATTGCAACTTTGCGATTCCACCTAAGCTGCTCAAGCTATATAGTAAATTCCAGCACCTGATGAAAGATCAATAAATCAGAGCAATAAAAAAGCAACCAAATTGGTTGCTTTTTTATTGAGTAAACTAAATTTTAGTTTTCACTTACAAAGGCAATATCGCTCAGTCCGGCTTCACTGGCGCGAGACATTACCTGAGCAACAGTATCGTACTTCGACTCTTTATCAGCACGAAGTTGGACTGTTGGTTTCACATCACCTTGACCTGCTTCTTGGAAACGTTTTTGAAGCTCATCTAGGCTAATTACTTGAGTATCCCAAGCCACTTCACCATTTGCATTGATACTAATCGTAATTGCTTTTGGTGGTGGATCAATAATTTCAGCAGTTGTTTTAGGAAGCGTTAATGGAATCGATGGGTTGGCAACTGTTGCTGTGACCAAAAAGATGATCATTAACACCAACATAATGTCGATTAGCGGAATGAGATTCATCTCATTCATGCCACTATCGTGGTCTTCACCCAATTGAAAAGCCATTAAGCTTGACCTCCAACGTAACTTTGCTGTGCAGTTTTAACGTCAGACTTTACAGTTGAGTCTTGCTGCAACATCGTGTCAATTAACAAGCTGTGCGCTTGATCTTGTAAGTCATGAGCAAGACCACGGTTTGCACGTACACAGATGTTGTAAGCCAATACCGCAGGAATCGCAACTGCAAGACCAAGACCCGTCATAATAAGTGCTTCACCTACTGGTGTAGCCACTTGAGCCAAACCTGCTTGTCCGCTTTTACCTACCGCAACCAGCGCATGGAAAATACCCCAAACAGTACCAAACAAACCTACGAATGGTGCAATTGAAGCAATCGTTCCTAAAACCGAAATACCTTTATCAGCATTGGCTTTTTCAGCAGAAATCTGACGAAGTAATGCCTGCTCTGCAACCGCTTTACGCTGTTCAAAACTCAAAGGTTGTAACTTTGCTTTTAGCGAAGTGATAGCCTGAGAAAGTTGAGCATAAGCTTGTTGTTTTAGTTGGCGAGTCCCCATCAAACGTAAGATGAAAACTGTCCAGGTAGCAATCGACATTGCCAATAAGATGAAATACAGGGTTTTACTCACTGCATCTGCATGTTGCCAATAGATTGAAAAGTTCATATTGAACTCCTGATTAAGGTTAGCCGTTGGGACTCAAATTCATTTAAGGGGTTAAATCAAAGGGTTGCTCTGCTTTAATTGGATAAGCAACACCATTTTCCATATAAGGTTTAAATTTCGCACCGCGAACAGCACGGACAACTTTATCATCTAGACTTGAAATACCACTACTTCTCGTCACTCGTACATTAATAATCTTGCCTTTCTCATCGGCTTCAATGAGTACCATGACAGAGCGTGCTTCGCCTTGTAAATCTTTTGAAGAAACTGTTAAACGTGGTGAACGGCTCCACTGTACACCCGAACCACCAATTGAAACTCTTTTCGGTGATGGATCTGGAGCAGGTTGAGCTTTAGGCGCTTCTTGTACCACTGGCTTCGGTTTTTCAACGACTTTTTCAGTAACAGTTGTCGTTGTTGTTACCACTTTAGTTTCAACTTTAGGTTCTGTCTTTACTGTTTCTTTTGGTGTTTCAGCTTTTTTCACCTGTTGAATTTTTTCCACTTTTTTAGGTGGCGTCACAGGTTTTTCAACAACCTTAACTTCTTTTACCTCTTTTTTAGGTTCCGGCTTTTTAGGCGGTTCCTTTGGCTTAGGAGGTAGTGGTTTTGGTTGCTCTTGAATTTTTACGAAACGTACCTGTAAAGGCTTCTTCTCGATTGGCTTTAATTCAGCAGGCTTAATATGGCTGACCGCCCATAAGACCCCGATATGACCAATTGCAACCGCAATTAGTGCAGTGATGACTTTCTTTTTCATCGGATTGGGAGAGTTTAAGGCTGCGGAAGATTGACTCATAAGAATCTAATTACCTAATGGATGATGATTTCAGATTTCGATTTATAGAAACGATTTCAAACATCGGATAGAACAATAAAGTGCCACAATAATAAATGAGAAGTGTTTTCATTTGCAACTATTTTTTGAGAAAAACATTTGCTCTAAATCACTCCTTTGTATCAGTTGAGTGTCTTTGCTTTTGTTTTCCAGATAGTTACATGAATTGGTATCTCTTGTTCACAATGTATTTACTTTAACTTATATAGTTAAGCTAATTTCACTGTGAATAGATCGGATCCTAACATAAATTCATTCAATATTGTTATGTTATATCATTTCAATAATATTTTTAATATAAAAAAACACGCAAGAAGCGTGCTTTTTAAGATAAGCGTTATTTAAAAAACAACGGTCTTATTGCCATCAACAATAATACGGTCTTCTAAATGCCATTTTACTGCTCGAGCCAATACATTACGCTCTACGTCTTCACCTAGTTCACGTAATTGCTCAACATTATAGTCATGGCTTACACGCTCAACGTCTTGCTCAATGATTGGGCCTTGGTCTAGGTCAGCAGTCACATAGTGAGCTGTCGCACCAATCAACTTCACACCTTTTTCATAAGCTTGCTTATATGGGTTAGCACCCACGAAAGCTGGCAAGAAAGAATGGTGGATATTGATGATTTTCATTTCCCATTTCGCAACAAAATCTTCGCTTAGAATTTGCATATAACGTGCAAGAACCAATAAATCATTGCCCTGCATCATTTCATCAATTTGTGCATAAGCTTCAGCTTTATTGTCTTTAGTTACTTTAATTACAGTAAATGGAATACCGAAGTTCTCAACAGATTCACGTAAATCTTCGTGGTTAGAAATGACATGTGTAATTTCACAAGGCAATGACCCACGTGCATGACGCCATAATAATTCAAGTAAGGCATGGTCGACTTTAGAAACTAAAATACCCACCTTTTTAATATCATTTACGAAAGCAAGACGCCATTGCATACCATAACGCTCAGCAACGTTCGCAGCAAATGTTTGAATTAAGGCATCTTTACGCGATTGTAAATGATCAAGTTCAAATTCAACGCGCATGAAATAACGTCCGCCCTGAGCTTCCGTCGCATACTGATCAAGCGCGGTAATATTTGCACCTTGATGGTACAAAAAGCTCGATACAGCCTGTACGATCCCAGGCTTGTCTTCACAAGTAATCAGTAAACGGGCTGTATTGGCAGTGGTCATATTCATTTGGTTAATATCACTTAATTGAGTCAAATTTTTAATAAGCCGAGTATTCTAGCGCTCTAAATAGGCAAGCACAACTATTCATCTTTTAACGAAGACAAGCTGGCGAATAGATCAGAAGGTCCCAGTGAATCAAGCAACTGCTCGTAAGTTGCTCGGCTTTCCCCCATAAGATAAGGACCTTCAAGGAAAACCATTTGACGTAAAGCCTGCCAAACCCATTTTTCTTCTAAATGGTTATTGTCACTGATATGGCCAGACATATATAAAAAGTTTGTCCAGTTGGTTAATACAATCCACAAGTTAATAATGAGCGCTTCAATTTCAGATGGCGTCATTTTCATAAGACCAGCATCGACAAAGGCTTGATAAATCTTTTGCCCTTGCTGCATCACCTGCCCCGCAAAACGTGGATAAATCTTTTTAAAGTCTTCGTTACTTTCAACTAAATGATAGACATCACGATGAATAAAACGGTAACTCCAAAGTTGACCACTTAATACCTGAAAATAGTTGATTTTGTCATTGGTCGTTAATGGTCTGTCTTCAGGTAAAGAGAGCATATCTAGAGTCTCAACCTGATATTGGTACATTAATTCCTTAATGATTTCATGCTTGTTTCGAAAGTGGTAGTACAAGTTTCCAGGGCTAATCCCCAACTCCGCAGCAATATGATTGGTTGTAACTGACCGTTCACCTCGCTCATTAAAAAGCTGCAAACTGATTTGTAAAATCCGGTCTTTTGTCTTCAGAGCTTTAGGTTGAGACATTTTAATAACCTTTAATAATTCACATGGTTAAGACTTGAACACATAAACTGACTTGACTATTTAGAGTATTTACTCTAAAAAATAAGTATATCAATATATTTGGTAAGTACCGATGAACAGTCAAACAAAAACAAATCCAGAGACTCAGCTTCCTTATGATGTTAAGCATTTACATGATTTGCTTGAACAACAAAAGCTGGCTTACCTACGCCATCCGGTACCCACTGCTAAAGAGCGTATTGATCGTTTAGCTCGTCTTAAAAGAGTCTTGGTAAAATATCAAGATCAGATTGCCGAAGCAATTAACCTTGATTATGGTAATCGTGCAGTTATGGAAACAAAAATTGGTGAGTTACTCACCAGTTTGGAGCAGATCAAGTACTACAGTAAACACCTAACTGCGTGGATGAAACCATCAAAACGCCATATTAGTGTATTACATCAGCCTGCAAAAGGTTGGGTACAATATCAGCCTATGGGTGTCATTGGTATTATTACACCATGGAATTACCCATTATTACTTTCGGTTGGTCCTCTGATCTGTGCACTCGCTGCGGGCAACCATGCCATGATCAAAATTTCTAGCGCTTCTCCAAACTTTGGACGAGTCCTTGAAAGTGCACTAGCAGAAGCATTCCCACAAGAATTAGTGGCTGTAGTGAATGGTGGTGGTGTTATTTCAGATGCTTTTAGTCATTTGCCTTTTGACAAAATGATTTTCACAGGCTCAACCTCTGTTGGTAAAACAGTAATGGCAGCCGCAGCTCAAAACCTTGTTCCCGTGATTCTTGAGTTAGGTGGAAAATCTCCTGCCCTTGTGCATGCGTCAATGGACATGAAAGATGTAGCTCAACGTATTGCGGTAGGAAAATTATGGAATGCTGGACAAACTTGTGTTGCACCGGATCATATTTTCTTACCAAGAGGCAAAACTGCCGAGTTCATTGAAAACTTTAAATTGATTGTGGCTGGAATGTACCCTCATTTCCGCAATAACCAAGACTATACTTCTATTATTAATGATAAACAGTACAACCGTATTCAAGGCTATCTCGAAAATGCTCGTGATCAAGGTGCACGTATTGTTGAAATTAACCCGCAAAATGAAATTTTAGATGATGTCCGTAAAATTGCGCCGACTTTAGTTACTGGCGTGACAACTGCAATGGATATTATGCAAAATGAAATCTTCGGGCCTATTCTACCGATCTTAGAATATGACCAAATAGAAGAAGTGATCGAGTTTATTAATAGTCGCCCACGTCCTTTAGCGATGTATTATTTTGACTATGATCAAGCGCGAGCTGATTATATTGCACAGCACACCCATTCAGGGCATTTCGGAATTAACATGGTGATTACCCATGTTGCACAAGACGATTTACCATTTGGCGGAATTGGCGCATCAGGTATGGGTAAATATCACGGACCAGAGGGCTTTTTTAGCCTTTCTCATGAGCGTTCGGTGATGTCAAATCCAAAACTCTATAGCCTTAAATACATTCTTCCACCGTTCAATAAGCCTATTCATCGTTTCATTTCGAAAACCTTGTTGCGCTAACTGATCAAGGCATGATCTGTTATACTAAATCATGCCTCGTTTTTACCAATTTCGCTTGTCTTTTAATCGTATTTTTGGTATAAAACGCCCCTTGAATGAATTCATCCGTTTACATTTAGTATGACTGGCCACAGATTTGCTGTTGGCTGAATCAATGGAGTTACACCATGTCTAAGGTTTGCCAAGTTACCGGCAAGCGTCCAGTCGTTGGTAACAACGTCTCACACGCCAACAACAAAACCAAGCGCCGGTTCGAGCCGAACCTGCACCACCACCGTTTCTGGTTAGAAAGCGAAAAACGTTTTGTACGTCTTCGTTTAACCACTAAAGGTATGCGTATTATTGACAAATTGGGTATCGAAAAGGTTGTTGCAGACCTTCGTGCTCAAGGTCAAAAGATCTAAGGAGTCTGAGCAATGCGTGATAAGATTCGCCTCGTTTCTTCAGCTGGTACAGGTTACTTCTATACCACGACTAAAAACAAACGTACTATGCCGGAAAAAATGGAAATCAAAAAATTTGATCCAAAAATCCGTCAACACGTGATTTTCAAAGAAGCTAAAATCAAATAATTTTAGCCTCGAAAAAAACGACTTCTTTATGAAGTCGTTTTTTTTTGCATTTTTTTTATACCTACCTTTTTGTTAAACTTTCTCTACATTCCGCCTTGGCATTTTTTATGCTTGTCTTTAGCCTAACTCACGTAAAAGGAGTTTTTAGTGCCGCATGACGTAGATTTAATTATTTTACTTGCTGTTGGTTTCGGCGTTGCCCTCATTTTTGGCTATATTGCAGCCCGATTACGACTTCCCCCTCTTATCGGCTACTTAATTGCCGGAATTATTATTAGCCCAAATACACCAGGTATAGAAGCAGATATTCACCTTGCCAACCAGCTTGCAGAACTCGGGGTAATGTTCTTGATGTTTGGTGTAGGGATGCACTTTTCATTAAAAGACTTATTATTAGTTCGTCGTATTGCCTTACCAGGTGCCATTTTACAAATCGCTGTTGCAACCTTACTGGGTATTGGCGTTTCAATGCTATGGGGCTGGAGTTTTGGCTCTGCACTCGTTTTTGGCTTAAGTCTGTCGTGTGCGAGTACGGTAGTATTATTAAAAGCCTTAGGAGACCGAGGTCTTTTAGATTCAGTTAACGGCAAAATTGCTGTGGGTTGGCTGTTAGTCGAAGATTTGGTGATGGTACTCGTTTTAGTACTTCTTCCAGCTACAGCTGTTTTACTCGGTGGCAAAGCACCAGCAGGTGCAGATGGTAATATCTGGTTAACACTTGGGATAACCTTATTAAAGGTGATTGGCTTTATTGCCTTTATGCTCATTGTAGGCAAGCGCGTTGTGCCGATTATCATGCAGTTTGTTGCTCGTTTAGGGTCAAGAGAGCTATTTACGCTGACTGTCGTCGCTGCTGCCGTTTCGATTGCTTACGGTTCATATGCTATCTTTGGGGTTTCAATGGCTTTAGGAGCATTCTTTGCAGGCATGGTCGTTAAAGAATCAGACTTTAGCCATCGTGCAGAAGAAGAGACTCTCCCACTACGTGAAATTTTCTCGATTTTATTTTTCGTTTCTGTAGGTATGCTGTTTGATCCACATATTCTTGTGGAGAGCCCACTACATATTTTAGCTGTTATTGCAATTATTATGGTGGGTAAGACTCTTGCAGCAATGGCATTGGTTTTATTCTTCCGCTATCCAATCAATACGGCTTTAACAGTTGGGGCCAGCCTTGCACAAATTGGCGAGTTCTCATTTATTTTGGCAACCCTTGGTGTTTCTTTAGGCCTATTAAGTTTAGAAGCTCAAAATCTGATTCTAGCAGGTGCTTTATTTTCAATTACGCTTAACTCATTCATCTTCTCAGCCATTGAGCCTGTACAACGCTGGATTCGTGAGCGTTCTCACTTAGCCCGACTTCTTGAACGTAGTGGTGACCCATTAGCAATGTTACCCGATGAAGTTGATCAAGCTTACTTACGTGATCAGGTTGTGATTGTGGGATATGGCGGTGTAGGACGACGTATTACTGAAAATTTAATTAATGAGAATATTAAGGTCGTTATTGCAGAAGAGAATCGTGAAATCGTAGAAAAACTGCGTCAGGCAAATATTGCTGCGGTGAGCGGTGTTGCTACCGAACCAAGTGTTTTAATTCAAGCACATATTATGCATGCACGACTCTTGGTGATCTCACCAATGGATATTTTAGATATTCACCGTATTGTGGCGATTGCCAAGCAATTAAACCCTCAAATTCAGGTATTAATTTGCGCGGAAAGCAAAGAAGAAGCTGCTGTTATCCGTGACGAAAATATTGGTGAAGTGTTCTATGCAAAAGAAGAAATGGCAAAGAATATGAGCCACCACATATTAAATCAGATCGAGTTGGCTCATCAGTCAACAATTCATTGACCCATATAAAAAGCGTACTCAAGAGTACGCTTTTTTTAACTCAAGAATTTAGGCTGTTCGTCTAATACCTCAGCCTGCCACTCGTTTACCTGCTTTTCCAGCAGTCCAAATAATGCAGCCTGAATCATATGCTGAGCAACAACTGGAGTCTGCTCACCCAAGATTGCTTTGACTTCATCGCTAAATTGAATTTTAACCAAGGGTTCATTCTCAGAACCTGCATTACGCAAGGCGAGTTCACCACCTTCGAGTTGAACTAATTCCAACACTGCTTCTTGATTTCCAAATAACTCTTTCAATTGCTGTATAGACATATACTTCCTCCATGTTTCAACATGGTGGCAAAGCACCCTTGCACTTTGCATCTCTTGTCTTATTTATATAGGCACACCTAGTCTAAATTTCAAGCATCTAGGCAGTTTAATTTTAGAACTCGACCATTTCGTTACGAAAACCATCAATTAAATGACTTAATTCTCGGTGCCATTCACGCAAGATTTTAACATCTGGCAGCCAAGACTGAGGCCCTTGTGTCACTTTAATAATGAGATTAGAAGAAGTTTCTTCTTCTGGAGTCGGTTCTTTTGGTTCTGGGGCGTATTGGCACATACGATAAGCTCGTTTTAACTCCGCAACAAAACCATCTTTTGCCAATTGCTGCAAAACGGACACTTCAGGAGAAACCTGTCCTTTTGCCGCCATATGTTCCTCAATAGATTTTAAAGTGGGTTGCAAATCATTTAAACGGTAATAACGTACCAATTCTTGTAAGAAGGCTAACATTGCGCCATGTAAATGAAATACAGCTGCTTCACGGTAAGCTTGTACCTGTTGCACATGATCGGTCTGCTCTGCCTGTTGACACGCTAGACGTGCAAAATAGAGCTTCTGATTGGTACGATCGGCATGATAACGAGCAACACGTGACATAAATAAACTTTCCTGTTTTAAAATCGCCATTGCAACAGCTATTCTTAGCTTAACGACTCCATTGATAAAATCAACGTTATTTATGGTAAATCCAGCTCAACTTGATAAATTTTACGTTTAGCTAAAATTTTTACTGGCTGTTTTATAGGGCGCACATTACTTAAGACCCAAGCAAAGTACCCTTCACTCCAAGCAGATGCACAGGCTAATTTGACTTCATCATTTCGCCAAGCATGAACAGAGTCGACATCAACTAAAGCGACAGCAACTCCTTCTTCTTCATCAGTATCTTTGACCAGAAAGTTCTGGTTTTCGACAATTAATAGATCTTTCACTGGTAACTGTGTAGGCATCCATGAACGCACTTCAAGTATTTTTACACCTTCAGCAATACGAGTACCATTTGGCGTTACAATCGAGAGAGCTAAAAATTGTCTTTTCATAAGAACAACTTATTCTTCAGCTGCTTTAACCCGAATTCCGTGGCCTTTAACTTTAAGCGTATTTAAGCCTTTAATTGCCTTAATCGCTTCACGTGGATTAGGCATTTCAACAAAACCAAAGCCTTTCGATTTACCTGTGTCTTTATCAGCGACAAGAACACATGTATCAACTTTACCATATGCCTTAAACAACTCTAAAACTTCAGCTTCACTTACAGCACGATCTAAATTACGAACTAATATCTTCATTTTCTAACCTTAATTGGCAATAAAAGGGAGGGCCAATATACATTTAAGTAATCACAGCGTCTTATACAGTAGTTTAGTCCAGATCGATACCAAAACCTAAATTTACTGCAGGAGATCTGTTCCATTGTTTTTTAGCAAATTGCTGAGGTACTTGCCTATGGATCTTTGCTTGAACCAAATGTGCAGGCAGATCATTTAAGAAATAACTCTCGACTTTACGACCTTGCTCATCATAAGTGTCTTGTGACCACGTATTAAGATTTTGCTTCGTCAAGATTAATTCATTTTCAGCACGCGTTAAGGCTACATACAGTACACGGCGTTCTTCCTCAACATCATCAAAATCACCCTGTGCTCTTGCATAAGGATATTGATTTGGCGATACATGAGGCACATAACAAACTTTCTGTTCAGCACCCTTAGCTGAATGAATCGTAATTAAAGTTACCAAATCTTGATCAGCAGCTTTTTCAATTTCAGAAACAGAAATCGGTTCAAGCACATATTCTTCAAGGAATTCACCTAATGACGCATGTTTGCGTGCAAGTTGCTTAACCAAATCAAAGTCTTTTAAACGGCGCGACCAATCTTTAGTTTTATAATTTTGCTCTAGCTGTTCACCTAAAGCATCGAGAGCCAAGCCAATACTTGCTTCAACATGCTGCTGTAATACATCTAGCTGTTTTAAAATTAAAATCGCTTGTAAAGGGACCTTACCATGGCGTTCAAGTCGTTGACAGCGTTCTTCAACATCAGCGATTCCCATTAGCTCTTGGGCTAACTTACTCGCTCCAACATCGCCAATACCGTCCCACAACGTTAAAAAGCGCATCCAAGCCAAATCATCGTGAGGGTTACTCACAATACGTAGCAGGCTCAGTACATCTTTTACATGGGCTGACTCAAGAAGCTTTACCCCACCAATAAAACGATAAGGTATTTCAGCCGCAATAAAAGCCCCTTCTAGATATCGGGCACTATAGCCAGAGCGCACCAAAACCATATGATCATGCCAGTTTGCTCCTTGTTGATGGCGCGTTATTAAATCTTGTGCAATCCAGTTTGCTTCTTCAAATTCATTACCAAACAAATGTAGCTGTGGCTTTTGTCCTTGGCCACGATGTGCTTGTAGCTGTTTTTGATAATCAATTGGACTATGTGCCAACAGCCAGTTCGATAAATCTAAGATTTCTTGGGTCGAGCGATAATTTAAAGCTAGTGTAAGTACTTCTGCATCAGGTATTCGTTCTTTAAAAGAATGGATATTTTCAAAGTCGGCGCCGCGAAAGCCATAAATGGACTGAGCGTCATCACCCACGCAAAACAACTTCACTTTACCAATTAAGGGCTGTAACAAGGCCCATTGCAAAGGGTTTGTATCTTGCATTTCATCAACTAGCAATGCCTGACAGAAGCCTGCCACCCAGTTGGTCAACGCTTCTGAGTTTTGTAAATGAACAGCCACAATTGACAAGATATCGTCGTAATCTAAAAAGTTACGATCTCTTTTACGTTGCTCATAAGTTTTCATCAACTCAGCAATTTGAGTTTTATGCTCATATGCATCTGGAAGCTGTTTGATTAATGCTTCAGAAAGTTTGGTTTGAGTATTTCTTGCATAGGAATATAAATCGCACAGCTCTGCCGCTTTAGGTAAAACATTATCTTTGTCTTTACCTCTTAATAAACGAAACATTAGTAATTGATCATCACGATCAATAATACTAAATTGATTTAAGCCAAAAGCTTGTGGATTACGGCGCAGTAAATACATACAAAAAGTATGAAAAGTTGAAGCTCTTAGACCCTTTGCCTGTACTCCTACATGCTGCTCTACTCTTGCAACAATTTCACTCGCAGCACGTCGAGTAAACGTTAAAATCTGGATTTGGTTTGCTGGTAAGCCTTGGTCAATTAAATAGGCGGCACGAGCAACAATTGTCTTAGTCTTGCCACAACCAGCGCCCGCCAAAACTAAACAGTTCTGAGCAGACGTCGTGGCTGCTTTTTTTTGCTGAGCATTTAGTTCATTAATTAATTTTGCAAGACTCATAACACATATCGCTAAAACACCAAGACATAGTTTAACAGACCCAACCACAGATGCGTCTGCCCATCCTAAAAACAAAAAGAGCACCTAAAATGCTCTTCGATTCAATATTCTTATTTAAGATACTGTTTTTGAACTAGATGGTAGATGCTTAATCGCAGAAGCTAGACCTAGAAAATTAATTCCTTGAAATAAGATATCAATTGCTAAGAACATACCTAATACCCAAAAAGGTGAATCTTTGGAAACTAAAATTAAAATACCTGTAATGAGGGTTAATAACCCTGAAAATAGAGTCCAACCCCATCCCGTAATTGGTTTAAGTAAAATCGCGTTTACTGTACGTATAGCCCCAGCAATAATCAGTGCTATTGATAATAAGCTCGTCAAAACCACTGCTGTGGTTACGGGAGTAGAAAAAGCGTAATAACCAGCCATTAAATAAAGCACACCAAAAAGTGCCCATAACCAACGGCTTGCACCTTTAAAGACACTAATGGCCGCGACAAGATGTAAAACACCTCCGACCATCATCAGTATTCCAAATAAAAAAACCACTGAAAAGGTCGCAAATGGTAATGAACTAAACAAAATCAGACCGAAGCCAATAAGTACAAAGCCTAATATCAAATACCACTTACGATCAGCATGTAACTGATTACGTACCAAATCATTACCGACAGTTTTCATCATGGCCACTCTTATTATCAGGTATTAGAATTTCATCTACCCAATAATAGTGATGCACTTCACATTTTTTGTCTGTATAAAATCTGCATCGTTTCTTAACAATTGATGTGGATAAAGCAGTATTTATCCACAGTTTTATTTCACCCAGCCAATTTCTTGAGCTGTAGGTAAACCTATGATTGTTTCATGTAAACCATTCGGCATTTTACTGCTCTGCTCAGATAACGGTGTTCGACCACCCATGATTTCAGCGTCAGTTTGTGGATATAAAGGCACTTTTTCAGGTTGCGCATAACCTAAAGGATAAAGTGGTTGTCCGGTTTGTAAATCATATTTGTCTTGTGCCCCAAAGCCATGTAATAGCTCATGAACAATTACGACCTGATTTTGTGAAGCTTGTGTTTTGGTCGCAAATAAATTCACACTACCGATACGACCTTTTTCCAAAGCAGTCGAATGGATCAAAACTTTTTGATAATGGGGATCATAGTAGTTTAAGTAAAGTTTGAGTGATGCCCCTTTATCTTCAGGTTGTTGATGTCGCCATGCATAAAAACGAAACTTTAAACTCCACCACATTACATGAAAGATATTGGCATTCTGAGGAACCTCAGGAGGTCGTTGCTGTAACGGTTGCCCTAAACGAATTACAAAGTTTCCTGATTGACCACGATAATGTTGTGACCACTCCTCTAAATAGTTTTTTATTTTCTCAAAATCAGAGTATTGCAACTGATAAATATAGCTCTGTGTTGTCTGTAAACCATCGGCATTAATAGGATGTAAAACGACAACAATAGGTTGATTCCAATCTTGGTTTTGATCTCGCCATGCCTGAACAGCAACAATCAATAAAATAATTAACAAACATAAAACCCGAATGTTTTTCCACATTCTTTTTCCCCATAAAACTAAAATTTTCTTTTATTGTTTTAGATATAAAAAATGCTAGCTGAGCTAGCATTCTTTATTGTGGACTTAATTAGCCTTCAACCCATTTACCATCTTGGTAAACTAAGCTCCATTTGGTTTGTTTGCCTTCTGGAGTTTCCGAGCCTACATATTGTGATTGATTCTTACGGCTGAATTTCACAACTGTCGGATTACCTTCAGGATCTACATCTGGTGCTTGTAAAATAAATTGATATTTAGGATCAAGCTGAGCGGCAACGCTACGTAATTCTGCAACTTTTGGCGCACGTGTTTCACGAATTTTCGGGAATTTACTTGCGGCCAAAAACAGACCAGCAGCACCATCACGCAATACAAAATAATCATCATGCTTCGTTGAACGTAAGTGTTCCATTTTAATTGGTTCTACACGTGGAGGCGCAGGTTGACCACTTTTCAAGACTTTACGAGTGTTGTCACAGCTTGTACAAGCGAAATACGGGCCAAAACGACCAGTCTTAAGCTGCATCTCACCATCACATTTATCACACGGAATGGTTGGTCCATCATAACCTTTAATCTTGAACTCACCTTCTTCAAGCTCAAAACCGTCGCAGTCAGGGTTGTTACCACATACGTGTAGTTTACGACCACCATCAATGACATAGCTGTCCATGGCTGTGCCACATTTCGCACAACGATGTTTTGACATCAAGTCTGCAGTTTCAGCGCCATCATCATCAGAAAGGGCCGCTAAGGACTCAACAGGCGTTAAGTTCAAGGTTCCTTTACAGCGTTCTTTAGGTGGCAGATTGTAGCCAGAACACCCTAAGAATACGCCTGTTGTACCTGTGCGAATCTGCATTGGACGTGAACATTCAGGACAATGTACCGCTGGCACTTCAACCGGTTGATTACGGCGCATTCCGTGCTCGCCTTGAGCATTGGTAAGACGCTTTTTGAAGTCGCCATAGAAGGTATCTAGTAACTCTTTCCAGTTACGCTCGCCTGTTGCAACTTTATCGAGCTGCCCTTCTAGGTCTGCTGTAAATGCATAGTTCATCAAGTTATTGAAGCTTTCATCAAGACGATCCGTGACAATTTCACCCATTTTTTCGGCGAAAAGACGACGGTTTTCTAATTTAACGTAACCACGTTCTTGAATCGTAGAAATAATCGCTGCATAAGTCGAAGGACGACCAATACTACGTTTTTCGAGTTCTTTAACCAAAGAAGCTTCTGTAAAACGTGCAGGTGGCTTAGTAAAGTGCTGACTTGGGTCTAACTTTTCTAATTTTAAGATTTCACCTACTTTAATTGCAGGCAAAATAATATCGTCATCAGACTTGTTGGCACCACGAACTCGTGTAAACCCATCAAATACAAGCGTACGGCCTTTTGCTTTTAATTCAACATTTGCAGCTTCAACCGTTAAAGTTGAAGATAAATATTCTGCTGGAGTCATTTGACATGCAACAAACTGACGCCAAATCAAATCATACAAACGTTGAGCATCACGCTCTACACCTGCAAGTTGGTCACCTGTAAGCGCAACATTTGACGGACGAATGGCTTCATGGGCTTCTTGAGCACCCGCTTTGTTACCATAGCGATTTGGCTTTGCAGGTAAATACTTCTCACCAAATTGGCTTTCAATATGAGCACGTACCATGCTTACTGCGTCATCACTCAAGAACGTTGAGTCAGTACGCATATAGGTAATAAAACCTGCTTCATATAAACGCTGCGCCAGCATCATGGTTTTCTTTACAGAAAAACCTAAACGAGTACTTGCAGCCTGTTGCAACGTTGAAGTGATATAAGGAGCACTTGGATTCACCTTAGTCGGTTTATCTTCACGCTGTGCAACTTTATATTCAGCACCTTTTAAAACATCTAATAGAGCATCGGTTTCAGCTTTATTTTTCAGTTTAAGGGTTTTACCAGCTTGCTTAACTGCTTCAAGACGAATGTCATCTTTCTTAGCTTGCGTGTCTGCAAAAACTTGCCAGTATTCTTCCGGAATAAAAGCACGAATTTCTCTTTCACGCTCTACAACCAGTTTCACCGCTACAGACTGTACACGACCTGCCGATAAACCACGGGCAATCTTTTCCCAAAGCAATGGAGAAACCATAAAACCAACAACACGGTCTAAGAAACGGCGTGCTTGCTGAGCATTAACTCGATTTAAATCTAGGCGCGTAGGTTGTTTAAATGCTTCTTGAATGGCATTTTTAGTAATTTCGTTAAATACCACGCGATGATAACGACTGTCATCACCACCAATAACTTCTCTTAGGTGCCAAGCAATGGCTTCCCCTTCTCTATCCAAGTCCGTTGCGAGATAGATTGCATCAGCATCTTTGGCGAGTTTTTTTAGTTCAGCAACAACATTTTCCTTACCTGGCAGAACTTCGTAATGAGCTTCCCAACCATGCTCAGGATCAACCCCCATACGATTAACTAAAGCCTGACTGGCTTTTTGTTCTTTTTCTGCTTCAGTGAGTTTCGTCCGGGCAGCCGGCTTTTTCTCAGTTGATTTACTGCCACCTGTTGGCAAATCACGCACGTGACCTACAGAAGACTTTACAATGTATTGCGAACCCAGATATTTATTGATGGTTTTCGCTTTGGCAGGCGACTCCACAATCACTAAGGCACGTTTATGTGCAGCAGGTGCAGTAGATGCTGTGCTTTGAGATGCAGAGCGCGAGGTATTCGCCATATAAAATGTTATTCCTATACCAATAAATTTAAAAATCAGGCTTTAGCCAAGTTCAACAGATAAGCCTTCATCTCATCTAATTGTGTTGCTCTCAGGTCTGATTCCTCATCCCAATAAAGCCCTACACAGTTTGCCTGCATATCAATAGCATAAATCCCTTTTAATGCAATGGGAGAATCATTAAATTTCTCATCGCCCTGAACCACTTTTAATTTGCCGTCTACAACGCGAGCACGCATTAAAGATAAACGAGCATCGGGAATCAATACACTATAATAAGCAACCATGCTGGCACGCTTTTCAGTCGCCATTGGGACATGTGTCCATTCAGGTGCAACGATTACACGTGGGTGTAAACCCATTTTACGAGCTTTATCACGCATAATACCAAGTGCCTTTTCACGTGGGCTCACTCTTAAACCAAAAATGGAGCCTAGTACGAAAAGAACAATGATAACGGTAACCCAAATTCCCATATTGTCCATAGCAAAACCTATTAATCTCTTTTATTAGAGTTGCATAAGCTGACCAGAAAACGCAAGTTTCATCATAAAAATAATGCCCGATAAGATCGCAAGGCCTAAAATATTGAGATTTCACAGTGCAAATTACGATGAGCTGACTCAAATATCATTAAGAATTCGGATGACTATCAACAAGTGTCAGTTTTCCAAATTGATCAATGTGAGCATCCCCCCACTGTTTTAAAGCAAACAGAATTTTCTCAAGACTTTGTCCCAAATCAGTCAGGCAATATTCCACTTTAGGCGGTACCTGAGGATAAACTTCTCTATGAATAATTCCATCTTGTTCCAATTCGCGTAGCTGATTTGTCAGCATTCTTTGGGTAATGCTCGGAACACGTTTTCGAATTTCGTTAAACCTTAAGGTGCCTTCATTAAATAAATGCCAAAGAATGACGCATTTCCATTTTCCATCAATCAAACTAATCGCCGCCTCAACGGAACATCCCGGAGAACAATCAAAACTTGAATGTCTTGCTTTTGCCATTTTACAGTATCCTTTGTGACACTATGAGCGTTATTTGTCTGTAGTCACTCATTTTAAGCTTACGATATGATCAAACTCTCAACAAGAGGAATCATCATTATGAAAGCTGTGGCATATCAAAAAGCGGGGCCTATTACATCATCAGAAGCACTCATGGATATTAAACTCGACACTCCCGTTGCAGAAGGCCATGATTTACTTGTTCGTGTTCAAGCTGTTTCAGTAAATCCGGTAGATACTAAAATTCGAAAGAATGTAAGCCCTGAGAATAATCAGTGGAAAACGCTTGGCTGGGACGCAGTAGGTATCGTTGAAGCGATTGGAGACAAAGTTACTCAATTTAAGATTGGCGATGTTGTTTGGTATGCAGGTGCTCTTAATCGCCAAGGCAGTAATAGTGAACTGCAGCTTGTTGATGAACGTATTGTGGGTCATAAACCAAAAACTTTAGAAGCAACCGAGGCGGCAGCTCTCCCTTTAACTGCAATCACAACGTGGGAAATGCTATTTGATCGCCTGCAAGTTCCAAAGAATGCGCCAGAAAACACAACAATATTAGTGATTGGTGGAGCTGGCGGTGTAGGTTCAATCACTATTCAGCTTCTTAAACAATTAACTAACTTAACGATTATTGCAACAGCTTCACGAGCAGAAACTCAAGAATGGGTTAAGCAACTTGGAGCAGATTATGTATTAGATCATAGTCAGTCTTTAGCAGCCCAAATCAAGCAATTAGATTTAACGGCACCTTTATATGTGTTCTCGACTACTCAAACAGACCGACATTTAACAGATATAGTAGAGTTGATTGCACCACAAGGCCGTTTCGGACTTATTGATGATCCAGAACAGTTAGATATTAAACCGTTTAAATCAAAGTCCGTATCAGTACATTGGGAATTTATGTTCACGCGTTCAATGTTTCAGACCGAGGATATGGCAAAACAAAGTGAACTATTAAATGAGGTCAGCAAGCTGGTTGATGAAGGAAAAATTAAGACGACCGTGACGGAGGTTTTAAGCCCGATTAATGCTGAAAATTTAAAACGAGTTCATCAACAAATTGAAAGTGGCACAACAAAAGGGAAAATTGTCTTACAAGGTTTTTAAGCAAAATTGATAATATTCCCAAATAAAAAGGCAAGTATAGAACTTGCCTTTTTATTAATAGTGAGGAGGTTTATTCGTTAATGGATCAAAAGGTGCAATACCTTCTGATAAATCCGAAGATTCCACACGTTGATAAAGAAATTGCATTTGTTTTTTCAAATCAGCTATTTCCTGAGTCTGAATAGCGAGTTGTTGATTTAATTGTTCAACTAAATCATCCAAAAATGTAATTCGCACTTGCAAATCTTCAATGGGTGCGGAAAATGACGCTTGATCATCATGATATGGTGGTTTAGTCATTTAAATCCTCATTTGAGATTCTGGAAAACATTATGGCCTATATTACCCTAAGGGATGTCCAACTTGCTTTTGGCGGACCTGCCCTGCTCGATGGCGCGAACTTTAATCTAGAACGTGGCGAACGAGTCTGTTTAATTGGTCGTAATGGTGAAGGTAAGTCTACTTTACTTAAACTGATCGAGGGAAGCCTATTACCAGATTCTGGTGAAGTTTCCATTCAAAATGGTTTAACAGTTTCCATGTTAGCCCAAGACGTTCCAATGGATTCTGGCAAAGTTGCTGACATTGTGGCTGATGGTGCAGGAGAAGCTGCCGAAGTACTCAGAGCTTATCATGAAGCAACTGATGCTTGTATGCTGGGAGATATGGAAGCGTGTGACCGTATGGGGAACCTACAGCATAAGCTCGACCAACTCGACGGCTGGGCACTCGAAAATAAGGTCAATGCCCTGTTAAGTAAAATGGGACTCGATCCAAATGCGGATTTGGCAGATCTTTCAGGTGGACGTAAACGCCGTGTTTTACTTGCCCGCGCTCTTTTGACACAACCGGACGTATTACTTCTAGACGAACCGACGAACCATCTAGATGTTGAAAGTATTGAATGGTTAGAAAAATTTCTACTCGATCAAAATAATTTAACACTTCTATTTATTTCGCATGACCGTTCTTTTGTAGATAGCATTGCAACTCGAATTGTTGAACTTGACCGTGGCATCCTACGTGGCTACGAAGGCAACTATTCACGTTATTTAGAGCTTAAAGCTCAGCAAATGGAGGCAGAAGAGAAACAAAATGCCTTATTTGATAAAAAGTTAGCTGAAGAAGAGGCTTGGATTCGCCAAGGGATTAAAGCTCGTCGTACGCGTAATGAAGGTCGTGTTCGTGCCTTAAAAGCTTTACGTGAAGAATCGAAAGCTCGCCGTTCACAACAAGGCAAAGTGAGCATGGCGACTCAAGAAGCAAATCGCTCTGGTAAATTAGTATTTGATATTGAGCACTTAAGCGTATCTTATGGTGACAAACCGCTTATCAAAGATTTCTCTACCCTTGTTATGCGTGGTGACCGTATTGGCCTAGTAGGTGATAACGGTGTCGGTAAAACTACCTTAATTAAAGCCATTTTAGGTGAAATCGAGCACGGTGGCTCTGTTAAGACAGGTACACAGTTAGAAGTTGCTTATTTTGATCAATTACGTAATGCCTTAGACCTTGAAAAAACAGTGATGGCAAACGTTTCAGAAGGTTCTGACTTTGTTGACGTGAATGGTAACCGTCGTCATATCTACAGCTATTTACAAGATTTCTTGTTCTCACCTGAACGTGCACGCACACCAGTAAAAGCTCTTTCTGGTGGTGAGCGTAACCGTATCTTACTTGCTAAATTACTGCTTAAACCATCGAACCTGATTGTGATGGACGAACCAACCAATGACTTGGATATGGTGACTCTTGAGCTTCTTGAAGAGATGCTTTCTGAATATAAAGGCACTTTATTGCTCATTTCGCATGACCGTGCGTTTATGGACAACGTCGTAACATCAACTTGGGTCTTTGATGGTAAAGGCAATATTGCAGAGTACATTGGTGGCTACCAAGACTATTTACAGCAACGTCCAGATGATAAAGTCGTAGACCAAAAGTCTGACGTTAAAAAAGCTCAGGCAAAAGCCGAAGCTGAAAAAGCAGCAGCACAAAGTAACGTTAAAAAGGTCAAACTGAGTTATAAAGACCAACGTGAGCTAGAGCAACTTCCTGCCGAAATCGAGAAACTGGAAATTGAACAAGCAGAGCTTTCTGACAAGCTTGCAGATGGTTCATGGTTTGTGAGTAATGCCGATGAAGCAACTAAAGCAAGTCAACGCCTTGCAGAAATTGAAGAGGTATTACTTGAAAAATTAGAGCGTTGGGATGAACTTGAGCAAATGAGTAAAGGAAATTAATTTGTGTTCTTTCCTACAATTTAAATAACAAAAAAGCCTCCTTAAATTAAGGGGGCTTTTTTAAGAATATCTATAAATTTGAAAGCTAAAAATCTATAAAAAACACGTGATGAGTGATTAAATTTGGTTAGGCTTAATCGTTTAAGATATCGCTCTGTTTGAATATAAGACTTATAAAAATAATTATGTTATATCTACCCATATAATAATATTCGAGTAATTTTTCATGCTAGATCTTTCTCAAATTTTAGCATTCGGATTAATCTGCTTGGCGATGGTGCTTACCCCTGGCCCAAACATGATTTACCTTATTTCTCGTTCAATTTGCCAAGGAAAAACGGCGGGATTTATTTCACTTGCTGGTGTCGGCGTTGGCTTCGTATTTTATATGCTTTGCGCTTCTTTCGGGATCACAGCGCTTATTATCGCAGTCCCTTATGCTTATGACACTATACGCATTGCTGGAGCCATTTATTTACTCTGGCTTGCATGGAAAGCTTTACGCCCTAATGCATCCCCTATTTTTGATGTAAAGCAATTATCAGTAGACTCTCCAGCTAAACTATTTTTAATGGGTTTTGCTACAAATCTACTTAATCCTAAAATTGCGATTATGTATTTATCTTTACTGCCACAGTTTATTCACCCACACCAAGGCAGTATTTTATGGCAATCCATTCAGCTCGGTACTATTCAAATTTTTGTCAGCGTTTCGGTAAATGCGCTGATTGTGCTTTCTGCGGGTAGCATTGCACTTTTTCTTCAACAGAAGCCTCTTTGGGCAAATATACAACGTTGGCTCATGGGAACAGTACTAGCTGGACTTGCTGTTCGCATTCTTTTAGAAAATCGTCGATAACCGCGCTTTACTTCTTCATCTTAACCACTCAATTCAACAGTGTATTACGACGATAAATTCAGTTCGTGATACACTTTTGCCAGTTTTAATTTTGAATTCTTTATATCGCTATGAGCCAAAAGCAGACTTATACGCCCGGTGAATTTCAATGGTCCTTTTTATTGCCTAAATATTGGGGTATTTGGATTGCCATTGTTTTTTTAATGCTTTTGGCTATTTTGCCGTGGGCAATTCAATGGCGTCTGGCTCATGGCTTAGCAAATCTTGCTTGGAAATATTTAAAATCTCGCCGAAAAACGACTATTCGTAATTTAGAAGTCTGCTTTCCCGACTGGTCAGCCGAAAAAGTACAGCAACAAGCTAAGCAAGTTTTTGTGGATATGATGCTTGGTATTTTTGAGACATTAAACGCATGGTACAAACCTTACTGGTTTAAAAACCGTGTCACCATTGAAGGCTTAGAACACATTACCAATGCTCAAGCTCAGGGAAAAGGCGTTTTATTATTGGGAACTCATAGTACGCTTCTTGATGCAGGGGGTTATGTGTGCGCTCAATATTTCGAGCCAGATGTCGTTTATCGACCTCAAAATAACCCTTTGCTCGATATGCTGATTTATCGTTGCCGTGGCACCATTTATAAAGCACAAATCGACCATGATGATATGCGTGGTTTAATTCGCCACCTTAAAGATGGTGATGCAATTTGGTATAGCCCCGATCAAGACTTCGGACTCAAGCAAGGCGTGATGGCACCATTCTTTGGCGTGCCTGCCGCTACAGTAACTGCTCACCGTCGCTTATTAAAAATTTCAAAAGCAGTCGCTGTGCCTTTATATTTTTACCGTCATGGGGATATTAAGAACCCCAAATATCATGTTCTGATTGAACCTGCGGTCGACAATATGCCAAGTGATGATGAAGTTGATGATGCAACACGCGTCAATAAAATTATCGAAAATCAACTTCGAATCGCACCAACTCAATATATGTGGTTCCACCGTCGCTTTAAAACACGTCCTGAGGGATATGAGGAAATTTATTAAGATAAGGCTGTAATAATTTTAGATTAGTAATAAGCACAGTCTCGATTTATAGTGATATTCAAATAATTTCGAATAGGCAGACCTTACTTTTTAGGGATAAAAAGTAAGCAAAAATCCTTTGTTCCGCTGATGTTAGATCCTTGTAACACAGCGCAACAGCAACCTCCATGTCGCTATCACGATAGTAAACTCTGGATAATGATTTAGTTTGAGATGATGTATCTGTAGATGATCCATCTTTTATGAACGTATAAGGCAAAAAACAATGAAAGTGATGCAACTTCTCCCAGAACTCAATAGCGGTGGCGTAGAACGCGGCACACTAGAAATTGCACGTGCACTGGTTGCACAAGGCCATCAATCGTTAGTTGTTTCAAATGGCGGACGACTAGTGTCCCAGCTCGAAGCTGAAGGCTCCACTCATTTAACACTACCAATTCATAAAAAATCACTTTCAAGCTTGTGGCAAATCCGTCCTTTACGCCAGCTTATTGAACAACATCAACCCGATATTGTTCATGTGCGCTCTCGTGTCCCTGCTTGGCTTACTCATTTTGCCTTAAGAAAAATACCAGCGAACAAACGCCCGCATCTCATTAGCACGGTACATGGCTTTTATTCAGTCAATCGTTATAGTGCGATTATGACGCAGGCCGAAAAAGTGATCGCTGTTTCAGACAGCGTGGTTAAATACATTACTGACCATTATAAAAACTGCCCTCCCCAAGATATTGTTCGCATTTATCGAGGAATTGATCCAACCGCGTTTCCACATAATTATCAGCCATCAGCACAATGGTTTAATCAAGTTTTTAATGACTTTCCTGAACTCGAAAATAAGTTTTTACTTTGCTTACCCGGCCGTATTACACGTTTAAAAGGACATGAAAGTTTAATTGAACTAATGCAAAAACTAGGTGAACAATATCCTCAGCTACATGCTGTAGTTGTTGGTGGTGCCGATGCAAAAAAACAGGCCTATCTAAGCGAGTTGCAGAGTACCATTCAAACCAAAGGACTCGCAGATAAAATTACCTTCGTAGGCCATCGCTCAGATATTCGCGAATGGCTGGCTTTTAGCGATATTGTGCTCTCTCTATCCAATCAGGCAGAAACATTCGGTAGAACAGCATTAGAAGCCCTTTCAGTGGGTACACCAGTAATTGGCTGGAACCGTGGCGGTGTTGCTGAGATTTTATCGAACGTATATCCGCAAGGTCTGGTTGAAGCAGAAAATGAAAAAGCTCTAGTGGCGACTGTAAAAAGTCATATTGAACAACCTCAAATCGTTGCTCCTGTCACGATGTTTAGCTTAAAAGATATGTGTGATCAAACACTAGAACTCTACCAACGCGTTTTGAAATAGTCCAATAAAAAACCCGCGATTTTCGCGGGTTCTTTTTCGACTAAAAACTTCTCTCTTATTTAAGAGATGCTTCATAAGCAGCAGCTTTTTCAGAGTCGTATTGTTTTTCCCATTTACTGATTACAAGTACAGCAAGCGCGTTACCTACAACGTTCAACGCAGTACGAGCCATATCCATAATACGGTCAACACCAGCAATAAATGCCAAGCCTTCTACAGGAATACCCACACTACCTAATGTCGCTAATAACACAACAAATGATACGCCAGGAACACCCGCAATACCTTTAGAAGTAATCATTAATGTTACAACCAAAATAACTTGTTGGCTGATTGACATTTCAATACCGTAAAGCTGTGCAATAAAGATTGCTGCAATACTTTGGTAAAGCGTAGAACCATCAAGGTTAAATGAATAACCAGTTGGAATTACAAAGCTGGAAATTGCTTTTGGCGCACCGTAAGCTTCCATTTTTTGCATAATACGCGGTAAAACTGTTTCCGAGCTTGCAGTTGAAAATGCCAAAATCAATTCATCTTTCAAAATCTTGAACAAGATAAAAATGTTGATTCCAAACATTTTTGCAGTCAGACCAAGTACAACGAACGCAAAGAAGAAGATGGCAGCATAAACAAGTACAACCAACTTGCCTAATGGAATAAGTGAAGCGAAACCGAAGTTTGCAACAGTTACTGCAATCAGACCAAATACACCCACTGGTGCATACTTCATGATGATATGCGTTACACGGAACATTGTTTCAGAAACAGCATGAAACACATTCAACAACGGGTCTTTAGTGGTTGCTGGTAATGACGACAGTCCAATACCAAACAGCACAGCAAAGAAAATCACAGGTAACATTTCGCCATGCGCCATTGAACTAATAATGTTCGTTGGAATGAGCGATAATATTGTTTGAATTAAACCATGTGACTGAGACTGAACTTCTTCAGTTGTATGTTTATATTGAGAAATATCTGTTTGAACCAGCTGAGACATATCAATGCCTGAACCTGGATGGAAGATATTTGCTGCAAACAAACCAACCAAAATAGCAATCGTCGTAATAATTTCAAAATAGAGAATGGTTTTAAAACCAAGTCGCCCTAAACTTTTGGTACTGCCTACACCTGCAATACCTAAAATCAAGGTAGAGAAAACGATTGGAATAACAATCATTTTAATCAGGCTAATAAAGATCTTACCCAATGGGTTAAGAACGTTATTCACAATACTGTCTCTGATTTCAGGCTGATTATGTAAAACAGCCCCGACAACTATCCCTAGGATTAAAGCAATTAAAATTTGCCAAGCAAGGCTAAATTTAAAATTCTTCATAAGACAATCCTTATGCACCGCAAAGTATCAAATATGAGAGGGAGAAGACCACTAACTAAGAGTGAAACCTCAATATGTGCACTAATTCCCAAACAGAAATTTAAATGCACAAACAAATCACAACCCGCCGATCCGGCGAAGTAAAAAACAATGCCTGTTGACGATCCAACATGTCAACGATCGGCACATTCTATTGAGATTTATTAATTAAACAAGTCCAATTTATCTTTAAATAGATCAAAGCCTAGATTTATTCATCTATAATCTATAAAAACAAAAACTTAACGAAAAAAAATTTTGTATCTTCTTTCATGGAAAATTATGTAGATTTATATAAAAAAGCATGGGTATTTACCCATTATTAGATAGATTTAAAAATTAAGATTATCTTAAAAATATTTGTTTTATTTACACAGAATTAAATTAGGTATATAAAAAATATCAACCCGAGTTCTGCGTCCTGCAAAACTCGGGTAAATGAGGTTGTGCTTTCAGGTTAATAATTATTTTTATCGATTCCGTTCCAACATCTGATCCGTGATGCTATTCCATATCAGCTTAGTGTATCCTTACTTGGGATTATCCATTCCCGGTTCCGTGTGCCGATGAATGTAGAATAAGGTTTTTATAACCATCTGCCTATTCGCCCTAGACTCAAATCTTTGTACGATATTGCTTACATCAATTTTTATATTCTTTTTTATTTATAAGGTTGAGCAATTCTATCAGTCACTATTTTCTCTTCGGCTTCAGCCTTGGCAATTCCTTCTTGGATAGCATTTTGTGCCTCTTCTTCATCATTTTGAGTTTGTTCTAGCTCCTCATGCAGGTTTTCAAATATTCGACCAGTCTGTAAAACAACATAGACAGGGAAATGATCAGATCCGATATGCGACAAACGCTGCATTTTAACTAAACCAAAATCAGTACTATGAAAAATATGATCTAAAGACCAACGCAGCAAAGGATAATCCGCATGAAAAGTATTAATGAAATGCCGCCCAACTCGCGGGTCAAGTAATCCACTAATCCGCTGGAATAAGCGCGTAGTACGGGACCATGCTACATCGTTTAAATCCCCCATCACAATACAGCTTTCATCTAGATCTTTAATTTGATCGCCAACAATTAAAAGTTCTGCATCACGTAAAGTCGAGTCTTTCGCCTCAGTTGGACTAGGAGGCTTCGGATGTAAACAATAGAGTTGAACTGGCATACCAGAACGTAAAGTCACAGTGGTATGAATAGAGGGAATTTCATCACTTAAAATAAATTTAACTTCAGTATTTGATAAAGGTAGACGGCTATATAAATGCATGCCGTAGAGATTATCTAAAGGCACAGGAACACGATAAGGATAGTCGCCTTCAATCTCTTTTAAAGCATTTTCCCAAGTCTTATCACTTTCTAGTGTAAGTAATAAATCAGGTTTTAGCGTACGTATATGTTCAAGAAGTAAATGATATTTATCATTAGGAGTAAGAACATTCGATACGATTAATGAAATCTGCTTTTGTGGTTCTAATTGAGAACTTCTTACCTGTTTAACCTGTTTTTTCCAAAACAAGGTATAGGGCAAAATCATTTTAAGCTGATAAGCAATCGCGGCAATGAGCAAAGCCAACACTATTTCACGCCAGAGATCCCATTCGGTAGGCCAAAACAGCATTCCTATAAAGGCTAATAGACCAATGAATAGAATCTGCAAACGAGGAAAATCGGCACCACGAAACCACCACTCATCACGAGGAATAAGTGACCAGAAACTCAACCAAATCACCAGACCAGCTAGAACTTCGATATAAATCATTGAATTTTCTCTTTTAAGATGATTTGTTTTTTAAAGTTTTTGTCATCTTTATCAATTTTGTATGTAACATAAACAAGATATTCTACTCAATAAAGATGGTGTTTTGTTTCTGTAACGCTTGCAGTTGTGGACACTTTTGATACACTCAACTCCCCCTAACAATTTTAACGCACCGAGGCAAAATGACATGAAAGTAGGTCTGGTCGGTTGGCGCGGGATGGTCGGTTCCGTCCTTATGCAACGTATGGTTGAAGAGAATGATTTTGCTCATATTGAGCCATTTTATTTCTCTACCAGTAATGCAGGTGGTGAAGCTCCTTCATTTGGTGGTAAGACTGCCCCAGCACTTATGGAAGCTACAGACATTAATAGTCTGAAGCAAATGGATGTCATTATTACCTGTCAAGGTGGTGACTATACGTCTGAAGTTTTCCCACAGTTAAAAGCGACTGGTTGGGATGGCTACTGGATTGATGCAGCCTCTACTTTACGTATGTCAGATGATGCGATCATCGTTCTTGATCCAGTAAACCTTAACGTGATTAAAGACGGCTTGGTTAACGGCACCAAAACTTTCGTAGGTGGTAACTGTACAGTATCGCTTATGTTGATGGGTGTAGGTTCACTTTTCCAAAATAATTTGGTGGAGTGGATGACTGCTATGACTTATCAAGCAGCATCAGGCGCTGGCGCACAAAACATGCGTGAGCTCATTACTGGTATGGGCTACTTATATAACAATACCAAAACATTGTTAGATGATCCTAAATCTGCAATTTTGGATATTGATCGTCAAGTTGCTGAGTTACAACGTGGTGAAGGTTTCCCATCTGCTAACTTTGGTGTGCCATTAGCGGGTTCATTGATTCCTTACATTGATAAGCAACTTGAAAACGGTCAATCAAAAGAAGAGTGGAAGGGTCAAGTTGAAACCAACAAGATCTTAGGTAACTCACAAATTGTTCCTATTGACGGCCACTGTGTCCGTATTGGCGCAATGCGTTGCCACTCTCAAGCACTTACAATCAAGTTGAAAAAAGATGTACCGCTTGATGAAATTGAAGACATGATTCGTACTTCAAACCAATGGGCGAAAGTTGTACCAAATACTCGTGAAGCGTCTATGACTGACCTTACACCTGTTGCTGTAACTGGAACTTTAACTGTGCCTGTAGGTCGTCTACGTAAACTCAACATGGGTAAAGAATATCTAGGTGCATTTACAGTGGGTGACCAGTTACTTTGGGGTGCTGCTGAGCCTTTACGTCGTATGTTACGTATTTTAGTTGAATATAAAAGCTCATAATTTGATTTGAATTATTCAGTCAAAATAAAAAGCCGATCACATTAGATCGGCTTTTTCGTAACTGGTTTGTGAAAATTTTACAATTTATTTACATTTCATTATTGTATAATTTTGAGCGACTTTACGACTTATTAGGTCATGGATTGAGATGACTGTTTATAACAAATTAAAAATTGCCATTTTCACCATTATGTCTTCGCCTTCTCTTTATGCGATTACATTAGACCCTATACAAATTCAGTCCGCACCCGGCGATTTGTTATATGCTGAAATGAATTTCCAACAAGCTGATCCCAACGCTACCCTACAAGTCAGTTTGGCAACTCCTGAAGATTTAAACGCGTTAGGAGTGACTCATCAGCCGCCCGGAAATCTTAATTTTTATACACGCCAAAACGGCCAAGGCTCAGGGGTTATTGTTATTACCTCATCTCGCCCTCTGATTGATCCTGAACTGAATATTGTAGTAAAAATTAGTGAAGGTTCTGCCACCCGTTTACAGCATATTAAAACCGTAATTAAACCTTCTTCTATAAAAAAGATTGAAAATAACGAAAGTACTTTATCACCTCAGTTTATTGTCAATGAAAAAGATATTGCTCTAAATCTGCCAGAAAGTACCCGTTATGTATCAGCAAATTCGACTCCAGCGACAACTGACTCGAATGGTGAACATAGCCTTAATATTAGCTCTGGAACTACTCCAGCGATAAACATAAACTCATCCAATACATCTAGCGAAAGCTCTTCTAGTCAGGTTGCTCAACAAGTTGCAGCAAGTACTACTTCTGATCAGATAACAGCAGAAAATCAAATTAAACCAACCAACGCCAAAACAGCCACAAACAATTCACCAAAAACTCCAGTCAACAAACTAACAGCGCAAAAGAAATCTAAGCCTCAAAAGACGTTTAACCAAAATCCTGCCAAGAAACAGACCCTAAGTCCCTATAAAGGCCCAGCAACATCAGGTAAATATGTAGTACAGCGCAACGAGTCTTTATGGAGCATTGCTAATCGTATCGCAGCAAAAACTAAACAACCTGTTGCGAAAGTCATGCATGATATTCAAGCTCAGAACAGACATGCTTTTATTCAGGGTGATGTAAATCGTTTACGTCAAGGAATTGCGCTTAACCTAGCCCACTCTCCTGCTACTAAACCTCAGCAAAACAAGTCAAAAGTAGACACAGCACATTCTGAAAAATCAACTTCTAGCAAGGCAAAATACCGTTTACAGCAAGCTGAAATGAGTATTGTGGCTGAAAGCAATCAAAATTCTACGCATGGAAGTGCTAAGAAGAGCACACAACAAAGTCAAAACAATACTGAGTTAGCAGTAAAAGTTATGACAACACGAGAAAAAACCGTTACATTACAAAGGAATGTAACCAAACTAAATCAAACTTTACGTTTAAAAGACCAACGTATTCAACTTTTGAATGCACGTTTGGCAGAGTTACAACAGCAGTTACAAGCACAGCAACAGACTCATAAGCAAAAGCATTAAGTTAAAACCAGAGTCAGCTCGCTTTATATTGCAAATATTTATTTTTTAAGGGGAAAGTAATGTTATATGTGATTCCATTTATCATATTGCTCGTGGTCGCTGTCATTTTAAAAAAACGCGAAAATAGCCAGAAGCAAGAGGCGAATTCCCCTAAAACAATAAATAGAAAAACCAATAAAAAAACGAACGCTAAATCAAGTAAAAACTCGCGTGAAAAAACTAAAGTCAATGTGGTTGAAAAATCTATCCCTTCTACTCCACAAAGCAGTCCTGTTCCAGACGCTGTTCGTCAGAAGATTCAGCTACTTATTCAAGAAAGACAATTCTCAGCCGCTGAAGCTCAAGTCAATCAGGCACTCAAAAAAGATAATACACAACATGAACTTTATTTATTGCTACTAGAGATTCATATTGCACAAAAAGATGAGTTTGCAATAACTCAACTGATTGGCCATATTCGTAGCTTGGCGCTCAATGAAATAGCCATTCAAGCAGAAGCCAGACAAAAAGAATATGAGTCATCAAGACAACCAGATGCGATCGATTTTCCTCAAGCTCAAACATACCCAGAACCAAAAAACACATCTGATGCAACAGCTCAGTTTGACCAGTTAACAACAAGTACTTCTGAAACTTCTTTCGATAACTTGCAGCAAGACTATACCCCTGTAAAACAAGAACCTGCTGTTGAAGTTGAACCTTTAGAGTTTAACTTTTCATTTGAGCAAACCACGTTCACAGAAAGTACCAGCCAACCGACACAGAAATCAGAGTTATCTTCATCTCAACAAACAAATGATTTGGCTGACTTAGATTTTTCTTTTGATTTAGCACCACTGCATGAACCTGAGGAAAAAGCCCAAGTAGTAGAAACATCAGCAGAGCAAGAGAACAATAGCAATACTTTGGATTTTAATCTTGAATTAAACTCTCCAAATCCTGAGACAAAATCTCATGAGCAGATCTCATCATTAGGTGAGCTTAAATTGGTAGAACAAGCTCCATTAGAAGCGAATTCAATAACACCTCTTGAGTTTTCGCTAGATGAGCCTACTTTTGTTACCCCACCAGAGATTGAAACTCAAAATCATATAAATTTAGTACGCGAAGAAACGACTCAACATCAAATCCAAGATCCTCTTTTAGAAGCTTTTCCAGAATTAAAACAGTTAGATGAAAGTGAACTTGATCTAAAATTGGCTGAGCAATACATCAAGTTAGGTGCTTACCCTGCAGCTCAAGCTTTATTGGCAAGCAATGAGCAAAAATTCAACACAGAACAACAACAACGCGCGAAAAACTTACTTAATCGCATAGCTTCTTAAAGCTGATCGTTTTACCATAAGCAGTCAGAGATGACTGCTTTTTTATGCTTGCAATAATATGAAAAAAATAGCCTTATTTTATATGGGTGGTACTTTTGGTTGTATTGGTGAACCTTTAGCTCCTATGCCTTATGACCAATTCCTACCTCAACTTGAAAAAGTGATTCCACCACACTTAACAGTTGACTGCTTCGCTGCGCCCAATATTGTTGATAGCAGTGCATGTACGGCGCCTGATTGGTTACGCCTAATTCAACGTATACAACAACTACAACTTGAAGGTTATCAGCATTTTGTTGTTATTCATGGTACAGACACGCTCAGTTATGCGGCTGCAACCCTAGCCCGCTTTTTAGGCCAAAGCTGTCATATTGTGATTACCGGTAGCCAATACCCATTACTTAATATTCAAGGTGACAATACCCGTGAATTTACTGATGCAATTGAGAACTTATATCTTGCATTAGAACAAGTGATTGCTTTACCTGTGGGTGCTTATCTCGCATTCCACCATCAAGTATTCCATGCGCAAACTGCATCAAAAACGCATACAACTGAACTCGATGCATTCTCAGGGTTAAGTAGTGAAGTTGAGTTTACACCTCAGCAAAATGAATTGATTGTACAAGATGCCCAAATTGAACGAGCTGCTTCATTCCAGATTTTAAACTGGATGATGCAACCTATTGCAACACAGCACTTAGTACAGCAATTACGCCACTTACTTCCTGCCCCTCCGCACTTTTTAGTGTTACAAGGTTTTGGTACAGGCAATATCGCTGTAAACCAAGAATTACTTGCAACATTAGATGAGCTTTACACACGTGGCTGCGTCCCGATTCTCACAACTCAAGTGACATTCGGTGGTATTGACCAACGTTATGCGATTAGTGCCTGGGCCAAAACTGCAAAAATTGTCATCAGTGATGCACATAGTCATGCAGATCTTTATGCAAAAGCACTTCAAATCTATTTAAAATATCCAACCCCAGAACAATGGCTAAGCCATTGGAATGAAAATTAGCATTAAATAGAGGTGAAGCTATGCAACGTTATGCAGTCGGTATTGAATTTAGCGGAGTTCAATACCGAGGTTGGCAAACACAACAGCCAGGCGTTGCCAGCGTTCAGGAAACGATTGAGCGTGTACTGAGTAAAATTGCAGATGAGCCTATTGCACTTCATGGTGCGGGCCGTACTGATGCGGGAGTACATGCAACAAATATGGTGGCGCACTTCGATACGAATGCCATTCGTCCAGAAACAGGGTGGTTAAGAGGGGCAAACAGCCAACTGCCTAAAGATATTTCCATTCAGTGGATTAAACTGATGGATGAAAGTTTTCATGCGCGTTTTAAAGCGACTGCTCGACGTTACCGCTATATCCTCTATAACGCACCTCATCGTCCAGCACTATTACACAAGCAAGTTACTCACATTTATCAAAAGTTAGATGTGCAAAAGATGATTGAAGCTGCCAGTAAATTTGAAGGAACACATAACTTTGAAACTTTCCGCGCAGCAGCATGCCAGTCAAACCAGCCTGTTCGACATGTAAAACATTGCCGTTTATTTGAACATGGCCGCTATTTGGTTCTAGATATTCAAGCAGATGGTTTTTTACACCATATGGTGCGTAATATTGTCGGTTGCTTACTCGAAATTGGTCAAGGTATGTATGAAATTGATCATATCGATGCAATGTTTGCAGCACAGGATCGTAAGGCAGCAGGCGTAACTGCCCCACCCGATGGCCTTTATTTTATTCAGTGTAATTATCCTGAGCAGTTTGATTTACCGCAGCCACCACTTGGGCCACATTGGCTCAATTTACCAGATTAAAATATTTAAAACTCAATATTCAAATTAACCATTTTATAAGATACGCGACGAAGTCATACGCAACCTGCCCTAAATATATAAGTATATGTTTTTGCGAAGCATTAGATATTGATAATTATCTAACAGGTTTTGCGTATGACAATGGTTTTGGTTACTTTTCCCGAAAGAAAAGTAACTCTAGCTGAAGGCCAATCCAATTATTAAAGCCTCAATGGCACAACTCCGTCATGACATAGGATAAATTAACGGTGTTGTTTACGCTTACGGTATTCAACTGGTGTTTCATTTGTCCAACGCTTAAAAGCACGATAGAACGTACTTGGTTCAGAGAAACCGGTTAAATACACAATACGCTCAACACTCTCGTTGGTATTTGCCAAAAGCTTTTTAGCCAAACGGCAACGATAGTCAGAAAGTATTTGTTGAAAACTGGTATTTGCTTCACTGAGCTGAGTACGTAAGCGACGCGGAGTAATATTCAACTGAGCAGCCACCGTTTCCAAGGTGGTTTCTCCGCTTTCCAGTGTTGAACCAATTGCGCGACGAACTTCACCCACTAAATCATAACGGGCCAGTTCCTGCAATTTTTCAATTGCGAGCTGCTCATGCAATTGCAATAACTCAGGTTCTGCTTGCCAAAGCTGGAAATCTAAAATAGCAGGGTCAAAATATAACCGTGTCTCTTTCTGACCTAAGCTAACTGGGCAGCCGAATACACGGAAATATTCATCCTCAGAAGCACCTTCACTAAAATTAAAATCGATGAAGATAGGATGAAATTGCCCTTCGGTAATGAATTTAAAGAATCTAAGTATGCCTGAAATTGCACATTCGGAAAAATGACGGTTGACTAGATTGTCAGCGCCAATCTGTTCGCCATTGGTTAAATAACAACGTCCTTCTTCAACTACCAGTTTTGCATCAAATGCATCACTAATGAGTCGTTGATAAGCTAAAGCTCGTTTTAAGCCTTCACCAAAGGTTTCACTACTAATAAATAGATGTTCAATCACCTGCCCTCGATACAAAGGCAAATGCTCACCTAAATGCAGACCGATGTCTGGATCTTTACTGACTTCCTGAGCGGCAGTCCAAAAGGCGTACTGTGCACTTAACGGTGTACGTGCATTGGTATCGACCTGATTTAAAGCAACTCCCGCTTTGGTTAATATTTCTTCTGTTGGCAAACCCGCACGACGAATCGCTTGGTAGCCAAAGCGTAATACAACTGATGCATCTGTTAGCTGACCCACGCAGTGCCCTTCCATGTAGATACTTCATTGATATTTAGGGCTGTTGACCTTTATGCAATTAACAGTCCCTAATAACTATGATTTTAGATTAGCGTTGATTGACCAAACTGACAACAGAATTACTCTTCTTTTGTGAAAAAAATTACATCTTTTTTTATTAGTCATACTTTAACCAGATGCTTTAGCAGAAGTGTGTCTATCTTGTTTTTTTTAAAAAAATTGACTATAATTTGCGCCTTTCCAATTTGATCATCAGGTAGGCTATGGCCAATAAAGAGGAACTCATTGAGTTCGAAGGCGTTGTCACCGAAACGCTTCCTAATACGATGTTCCGTGTACGTCTTGAAAACGGTCACGAAGTTATTGCACACATTTCTGGTAAAATGCGTAAACACTATATTCGTATTCTTACTGGCGACAGTGTAAAAGTCGAAATGACTCCATATGACTTAACTAAGGGTCGTATTACGTACCGTGCTCGCTAATTAGTGAATGCAAAAAAGCCACTTTATGATGTGGCTTTTTTATTGCGTCATTTATTCATTTAAGCGACTGGTTTTACATCCTACCGTTTGGCATTCACGCAATCTTTCTTGCAGCCAATGGTTTCTTTCCTGCGTTGTCTGTAAACGACATTGCACGTCTACGCTATTCCTATTTGAATTTGTACACTCGGCGTCACGTTGACGTATCCATGCAAGTTGAGACTTCTTAAGAATATTTTTCTGCGCGGTATTTAACTTTACTCGTAGAGCTTGATAATTCTTATTCAGATCTGCATCAGCGCTCGCATAAATTTTATTTGTACAGTAAATATCATCGTAAGTATTGCGGGCACTATCACAGTTATCCGCATAGACCGAAGTCATTCCAACGCTACATAAAAAAGCAAAAACTATTTTTCTCATCCTTTTCTTCCTTAAGTTTTTTATGAAATTATTATTAAAGCGGTTCGAATGTAATTGATAAATCTAAAAACAAATTCACTTTCATTTATCATAATCTTCCTTTTTTACTTTACAAGCTTGTAAATACAACCTATTGTTCTTTAATAATAAATATAATTTTATATAGAGAGAAAAATGAACATATATACCCGATGCCAAATTGGCTTATTGTCTTTTATGATTATTTATCTTAACGGTTGTGCTAGCCATCCACGCCAATCTATAGATTTACAAGAATATTTAAAAGGTTTTCTAGGTAAATCAACGGCGACCATTCAACAAGATATCAATCTACGGAGTCTTGGCTTTCAAGTCGCCAACACTCCACAAAAAACATCCAATCAACTCATCTATACGATTTTACGTCCGTTAAGCATTCCAATTCCGATGGTGAGTAATGTTGATATGAGAGGTGGTTCTGTTCCCATACAATCGGGGAATTTAAGCAGTAACTCTTATGATCTAAATTTCAACTGCAAAGTGATTTTCCAGCTTAAGAATGATATTGCCGAGTCTATTCAATATGAAGGTAAAGCCTGCTAAAACATAGGCACAAAAAAACGCAGCGTTGAGCTGCGTTTTTTATAAGAAGCTTTTAAGCAAGAGCAGCGACAACTGCCTCACCCATCTCAGCTGTACCCACTTTTGTCATGCCTTCAGACATAATATCCGCTGTACGTAAGCCTTGATCAAGTACTTGACCTACTGCATCTTCAATTGCTTTTGCAGCAGCTTCTTCACGGAATGTATAGCGAAGCATCATTGCAACTGAAAGAATTGTTGCCAATGGGTTCGCCACATTCTGACCCGCGATATCCGGTGCAGAACCATGGCAAGGCTCATACATACCCTTGCCATTTTCATCTAACGATGCAGATGGCAACATGCCGATTGAGCCTGTAAGCATTGCTGCTTCATCAGATAAGATATCGCCAAACAAGTTACCCGTTACGATCACGTCAAACTGTTTAGGCGCACGCACAAGTTGCATTGCAGCATTATCGACATACATATGTGAAAGCTGAATATTTGAATAATTCGCTTGCTGTAAATCAGTGACTGTTTGCTTCCAAAGTTCTGTTACTTCCAAAACGTTCGCTTTATCAACTGAACAAACTTTACCACCACGCAAGCCGGCAAGTTCAAAAGCTACTTTTGCAATGCGCTTAATTTCGCTTTCAGAATAAACGTCAGTGTTATAACCCTGTTTCTCACCGTTTTCGAGTTCACGAATACCACGTGGCTGACCAAAATAAATACCGCCGGTAAGTTCACGAACAATAAGAATATCTAAGCCAGCAACAATTTCAGGCTTTAAGCTAGAAGCATCTGCTAATTGAGGATATAAAATCGCTGGACGCAAATTAGCGAACAAGTTTAGCTCACTACGAATTTTTAAAAGACCACGTTCAGGACGAATAGAGCGCTCAATGGTGTCCCATTTCGGTCCGCCTACCGCACCCAACAAAATTGCATCAGCTTTTTTTGCTTGTTCACTTGTTACAGCAGGATACGGTTCACCATGTGCATCAATTGCCGCACCGCCTAATAAGCCATGTTCCCAAGTTAACGATAAATTAAATTTTTCATTTACTGTATTTAATACTTTTTCTGCCGCCCCAACAATTTCAGGACCAATACCATCACCAGCCAAAATTAAAATCTGTTTAGACATAAATTTTTCCATTTTCCAAAGACAAGCAGCGTTATAACTGCCGTGGCGTTAGTTTTTTCTGTTCGACAAATTCACCTAGCCCTGTTGTCACATCAAATGGTCGACAAAAGCGGCGAATAACTCGCTCATCTTGTTCTAAGTCAACGCATAATGGATCTGGTACAGAAACATTCAGCAAACTACCCGAACGGTTAGTTTTGTCTCGGTACATTTTAAATGTATAGCGATGGTTGGCATTAAACTGGTGAATAACATGGATTGTTTCAGCCCGATCTGGAGAGATCGGATAGAAACGGATTACCACTTCATATTGTTTGGCAGGTACAGATAAATACAAGCTGTTGCTTTGGCTAAGCACTGAACCTTGTAATCGTACAATTCCTTGATGAATTGCCTGATTACTAATTCGACGTGTTTGCGCATCCACTACAGTAATGTCATTTAGTCGTTCAAATTCACAACTTTTCGCACCCGAACAATATATCGCTGCATTCTGCCCCAAACTATCTTGTTCAGCCTGCTTAATACGGACAGTATCCACTACATTGTAAGTGCTCTGACAAGCACTGAGTGTTATTGCGCACAGGCTCAACAAAAAGCTATGAGTAACGTTCCTCTTCATTGTTCAAGCCCAATCCTCATCTAGTGCATAATTTTAAGGTGTTTTTATGCTTTAGCATGTTAGCAAGAGTTTGAACGCTACGCCATGGCTATGTTTAAAATGTACCAAAAGGTTAATTTAACTCTTGGAATACCCAAGGACGAACTTGTTTAGTTTTTTCTTCATAAGCGCGAATTGCATCCGCATTTTGAAGCGTTAAACCAATATCATCCAAACCATTTAACAAGCAATGCTTACGAAATGGATCAACTTCAAATTTAAAAGCTTCACCTGTTGGCGTACGTACTTCTTGAGCCGCTAAATCAATTGTTAATTGATACCCTTCATTGGCAGCACATTCTTTAAATAACTGATCAACAACTTCTTCTGGCAAAATGACAGGTAACATGCCATTTTTGAAACAGTTATTAAAGAAAATATCAGCAAAGCTTGGGGCAATAACAGTACGGAAACCATATTCGTTTAATGCCCAAGGCGCATGCTCACGGCTTGAACCACAACCAAAGTTAGTTCGAGCAATCAAAACGGTTGCTCCTTGATAACGAGGCTGGTTTAAAACGAAATCCGGATTTTTGGGACGTACTAAATTGTCTTGTCCCGGATAACCTTCATCTAAATAACGAAGCTCATCAAATAAGTTGTCGCCAAAACCTGTACGTTTGATTGATTTCAAAAACTGTTTTGGAATAATTAAATCTGTATCGACATTGGCACGATCTAATGGTGCAACGATACCTTGTTCAACTGTATAAGCTTTCATGGTTTGCTCCAGACTGAATTAAAATGAACGAACATCAACAAAGTGACCTGCAATTGCAGCCGCTGCCGCCATTGCCGGGCTCACCAAGTGAGTACGACCACCATTGCCTTGACGGCCTTCAAAGTTACGATTAGACGTCGATGCACAGTGTTCACCTGGTTGTAACTTATCTGCATTCATTGCTAAACACATTGAACAACCTGGTTCACGCCATTCAAAGCCAGCTTCCAAGAAGATTTTATCCAAGCCTTCTTTTTCAGCCTGTTGTTTAACTAAGCCAGAACCCGGAACAATCATGGCTTGTTTAATGGTAGATGCCACTTTACGGCCCTTAACCACCTCAGCCGCAGCACGGATGTCTTCAATACGAGAATTCGTACAAGAACCAATAAAGACACGATCAAGCTGAATATCCGCTAATGCCTGTCCTGCATTTAAACCCATATATTGATAAGCACGTGTCCAGTCATTACGTTGAACATCATCTTTCGCTTGTTCTAAAGTTGGTACAGCTTCAGTGACCGGAATCACCATCTCAGGTGAAGTTCCCCAAGATACTTGTGGTTCGATTTCTGCGCCATTTAACTCAACTACAGCATCAAAGACAGCATCTTCGTCTGAATGCAAAGTGTTCCAGTAAGCAACTGCTTGATCCCATTGCTCGCCTTTTGGTGCGTAGCTACGGCCTTTCACGTACTCAATGGTTTTGTCATCAACTGCAACCATACCGACACGAGCACCTGCTTCAATCGCCATGTTACATACCGTCATACGTCCTTCAATCGACATATCACGGAAAACTTGACCACCAAATTCGATTGCATAGCCTGTACCACCAGCAGTACCGATTTTACCGATAATTGCCAACACCACATCTTTTGGTGTTACACCTTTACCTAATACGCCATCCACACGCACTAACATGTTTTTAGATTTTTTCTGGATCAAACATTGTGTTGCTAACACATGTTCAACTTCAGATGTTCCAATACCATGCGCCAAACAACCGAAAGCACCGTGAGTCGCTGTATGTGAATCACCACACACCACGGTCATACCCGGCAAAGTTAAGCCCTGTTCAGGTCCAACTACATGCACAATCCCCTGACGGATATCATTAATGCTAAATTCAACAATATTGAAAGCTTTACAGTTGTCATCTAAGGTTTGAACTTGAATACGAGATGTATCATCTTCAATACCAGCAATGCCTTGGTCACGTTCTTTTTTAGATGTTGGAACGTTGTGGTCCGGTGTCGCAACGTTTGCGCTTAAACGCCATGGTTGACGACCCGCAAGTTGCAAACCTTCAAATGCTTGTGGGCTAGTCACTTCATGCAATAAATGACGGTCAATATAAAGTAAACATGAGCCATCATCACGCTGTGAAACAACGTGGTCATCCCACAATTTGTCATATAAAGTTTTGCCTGCCATGTCGTCTTGCTCCATTGGACTGGGTAATTCTAATCTTTCTTCGATTATAGCCAGAGTTTTACATAAATCTAATTTATCATTTTTATAAATTAGAAAACTTTTTGGAATCAATTTTAATTTCTAAAAACAACCCCAAATTTAACAAATCGTTTTTGTTAATGATTATCATTTGCATAATCAATTTTTAATCTTATACTCTAATGCCTATACTAAAAATATCCAAAGTGGCTAAAGAGAATGATCATGGCTAATATTCAAAAATTCGTTGTAAACAATCAACGTACTTTAAAAAAAACCTTAAGTTATTACATTATGCATATTAGTGTAGCGATGCTAGTCGCATACTTTGTAACAGGTAACATCTGGATGGCTTTAACATTAAGTATGCTTGAACCAACCGTACAAGCTTTCGCTTTTTTCTTCCATGAAAAAGTATGGGCAGCTAAAGATCGCCGCGTAGCAGCCTTAGCCGAAAAAGAAACAACGGCTTAGGTTAAGATTAGTGCGGTAATTCATAACTTTCTCACTCGTTCCGCTGCAAGCATGATACGATTTTGGCTTGGCAACTTTAGCCTCTTGATTTTTCTATTCCAAGTTGAGTTGTATTATGAATCTTGCAGCCTTTGAAGCTTTTGTAAAAGTTATGGAAACAGGGTCTATCTCTGTGGCAGCAGATCAGTTATTTATTACTCAGCCTGCTGTAACCAAACGAATCCACAGCTTAGAAGAATATTTTGGCGTAAAGCTATTTGAATCCGCAGGCCGAGGTGTTCAGGCAACTCATGCTGCACATTCGTTATTACCTAAAGTTAAAAACTGGTTAAATGAGTTGGGTGATATCCACCATACACTTAGCCATGAACAAACTCAGGTACAAGGCCGCTTAAAAGTCGGTACAAGTCACCATATTGGTTTGCATCATTTACCTGCACCGCTTAAGCATTTTGTTCAGCAATTTCCTCAAGTCACTTTAGATGTACATTTTGTTGATTCAGAGCAAGCCCATGAACAGGTATTGGCTGGAGATTTAGAGCTAGCGTTCTTAACACTTCCTCCTTCAGGAGATGAGCGTCTTAACTACATTACAATTTGGAATGATCCTTTAGTTTTTGTTGCTGCCCCTTTTCATCCACTGGCTCAAAAGAAGAATCTCACCCTACAAGATTTAATTGAATATCCAAGCTTATTACCCGCTGCACAAACTTATACTGCTCAAATCACTTTGGCTGAGTTTGAAAAACAAGGACTCAAACCGAAAATCACCATGAGCAATAACCCTCTTGAGTCTATTCGTATGTTAGTGTCGATTGGTCTAGGTTGGTCAGTTTTACCCAAAACTCTGCTGAATCAGGATATGCAGCAGCTTGATTTAAATGTTGAGATGAATCGTCAATTAGGCATGGTGTGGCACCCTGCACGTACTCAATCTAGAGCCATGCAGGAGTTGATTAAAATGATGCAGGATGCATAAAAGCCTCTAATTTAATTTATCCAAGCTTTAAGAGGCTTCTGATTTGTTGCACCATTTGATTTACATCAAGCATATGATGAGAAATGGTCATCGTTAATAGTTGATCTGATCGAAAGTGACGATCTACTTCAAGCATCACGTGAGTTTGATTAGGCTCGGCAACGAAAGAAACTTCCACCTCATTAAATCCACTAAACATGTGCGAAGAGACAAATTCAAGCTCTTGGTAGCAACCAATGGTTGATCTAAAATTTCGCGCGGTAAGTTGACCTTTTTCTACATCGACAGTTGATAAACTAAAGCCACATCGCTGCATAGCCTGTAGAAACATTTCCATAGCTGGAGTTGGCAGAACCTTTAGATAATCACGATCAGTTGCATCTAATCCCCAATCAACATCCATATGGGTTTGAATCCAAACACGTGCACCATTTCGGCGACAAGCAACTTCTGTAATCGGTGTTTCAAATGGTAGTTGAATACTAAAAGGGAAAGAATGCGCTTGATGTGCTGGTAATAGGAATCGAGAATTTACTAACCACTCTTGCAAAACTAAAGGCTGATTAAACTCATGATCACCAGATTCAACTTCTGCCATTGTCACCAATTGCAAATAAAGACCATTAATCTCTTTATCAGATGATCCCCCTTTAAAGCTAATTTCACCATGCAATGTGGTACCTGCCTGCAAGCTTGGATTCTGCAAAACAGTTTCTACAGTCACACCTTGTAGGCCCAAACCAGACATAATTTTATTAAACATTTTTTCTCTAACCTTTCGAATTATTTCATGTCATCTGTAGCAGCATACTTATTATTAAAGCGCCTCATCTCCAGCGAGCTGGATTTTACCATCTGCAACCTCATTCATAAATTGCTGATAGTCATTTAGATTGCGCTGTGCATATTCCTCTGCATATGTTTGTAATACTTCCACAATCGTACTCCCCTCGCCAAGATATCCCATAAGTACATCCGCATTTCCAGATTTAGCATGTGCATGAGTCAAGGCTAAACCACAACTTTCAGCATACTCATAGAAATAGTCATCATCCATATCACTCAGATCAACCGAGATTTTCATATCACGTAACTGACGTACATGAAAATGTTGATTGGATATTGAAGAGAATCCAAGAAATATATCACTTGCAGCCTGCATGAGCTGCTGACCATGTACTACACGTTCACCTTCATGTTTTACTTTTTCTACAAATAACGGACTAAGAATCGACGGATTCGCTTCCTTCATTTGTAAAATTAAAGGTTCCCGATCTGCATCTTGAAATAATGCAATCGCTGAACGCGTACCCACACTTCCCACACCCACCACTTTCAAAGCCACATCTGTACGTTGATAACGATCAAAAAGCACTTGGCGATCATATTTCAAAGAATCACGGTATTGTTGAAAGAATACATCAATATCTTGACTAAACGGCTCATCTGCACTCGGATGCCATAATAACGGCGCATCATCCACAAAATGACGAAATCCTGTATTTTGATCTTGCTGTGTTAGCTTAGGCAAAACAGAGTACGCAGTTCTTTTCTGCGCTGAATCAAGATGCTTCTCGCGTTTCTTTCTTAGTTTTCGGCATTCAGTATTTTCCAATAAAGTACTGGCATCAACTTTTTCATACCAAACTTGGAGTGGTGAAAGTTCCGTATTTTCTAATAAATGCTGACGATAACTATTCAGCATGATTTTAATTGCTTTTAAACCTACTTTATTAGCAAGATCAATATCACGCGCCGCTATTACAAAACTGGTCGCCAAACGCTTTAAATCCCATTCAAACGGGGCAACTAAGGATTCATCAAAATCATTAATTCCAAATAACAGGTTACGTTCAGGACTTGCAAAACCGCCAAAATTACTTAAATGACAATCGCCACAAATCTGTTGAAATAAACCAGAATTTACCCGCTCCCACGCTTGATCAAATAGCATCAAAGAAGGCATACCCCGATAAAATGTAAATGGAGAAACACTCATCCGTTTTGCGCGAATCGGCTTAAGTTTTTCTAAACGTCCTTGGTTACTCCAATCATAGATCGTTAAGGCAGTTGTACCTTTTGGTCGTTCAGAAAGCTTTGATAGCTGTTCACGTGGTACTTTTTTGCGTTGAGCCTTACCCAGCTTAAAGCCTTCGCTTTTATTAAGTAATTTCCCCTGATAGCTATGACGTGTTAAATCAATACTTTCATCATTCCAAAGTTGTTTTGGTAATTTAATTTGTGCTGTTTTTGACATTATTCCCTCATTTTTAAATCAAATTTTTTATATTCTTAAATCTTTACCAAGATAAAATTTATTCTTTGTTAGACATATCACTATCTGTTTTGAACCAAGATTTATAAGAAATATTAAAAATGATTTTAAATAGAATTTATTAAGAGTTGGAAGACATTAACGCTTTTCAGGGCCACTCTTCCAACTCAAAAGTCTTAAATCGACCAGTCCTGAATATCCCAATTATGTTCTTGAGCCAGTTTTTCAAGACGGTCATCAGGATTTACCGCAATCGCATGCGTTGCGTATTCCAGTAAGAAACGGTCATTAATTGAGTCAGAATAAGCCCAAGACTCAGACAAGTTACGGCCTTCCAACCATGCATCTAGACGTGCAAGTTTGCCTTTTTGATAACACGCTAAACCAGCAACTTTACCCGTATATTTTCCGTCAGCCACTTCAGCATTAGTTGCCAAAATTTCAGTAATTCCAAATTCACGAAAAATCGGCGCCGTAATAAAATCACTTGTTGCAGTAATTCCGACAATCATATGTCCTAAATCTTGGTGCTTTTTGATTGCATCAAAACCTTTTGGACGCATTTGCGGACGAATCACTTTTTGCATAAACAATTGGTGGAGCTCAGTTAAGTAGTTATTGTCATGCTGCGTTAAAAATCCGAAAACAAATTCATTATAAGCATATGGGTCAAGTTGCCCTGCTTTGTAATCTTCATAAAATTTATCATTCATCTGACGATGATGAACCGGATCAACCAAACCTTCATTGACTAAAAATTCACCCCAAGAATGGTCTGAATCGGTATTTAACAAGGTATGGTCTAAATCAAACAACGCCAGTTTCATGAAAATTCTCGTTTAAACTGAAATTTAAGAAAAAAAATGTAAATCTATCTCCGCTAGTCGATAGAAATTCGTTAAGATCGTAGCAATTTAAACATTTTACTTTGATCTTTTCGAGCTGGACATAAAAAAGTGTTTGTCCCCGCGATTAAAGTCAACGATATAGACAATATTTAGGTAGCCAAATGATCGATTCAGAAGGTTTCCGACCGAATGTCGGGATCATTTTGGCAAACGATGATGGACAGGTTTTATGGGCAAAGCGCATTGGTCACAATGCTTGGCAATTTCCACAAGGAGGCATCCAGTTTGGAGAAACCCCTGAACAGGCACTTTTTCGAGAACTGAGAGAAGAAATCGGCTTATTGCCCGAACATGTCCAGATTATTGCGCAAACCAAAGGATGGCTGCGTTATCGTTTGCCACATCGGTACATTCGGTCAGACTCTGACCCCGTATGTATCGGACAGAAACAAAAATGGTTTTTACTGAAGTTAACTGCGCCTGCAAAAAATATTCAGTTAAACCTCTCCGACCCGCCCGAATTCGATGAATGGCAGTGGGTTAGCTATTGGTATCCTCTTGGCCAAGTGGTGAACTTCAAGCGTGATGTTTATCGTAAAGCCATGGTGGAGTTGTGTACACAGTTGCCGATGCAACAATTACCCTAAGAATCATTTATCTAGCAAATGATTTTTATTAAAAGTGCTGTTATAAATACATTCATAGTCTAAAAAAATACTGGAGTATACATCCATGTCAAACATGCAACTCGACACTCTACGGCGCATTGTCCAAGAGGTTAATGCGTCCGTCAGTTTGCATGAATCATTAGACATCATGGTCAATCAGGTTGCTGAGGCCATGAAAGTGGATGTTTGCTCTATTTATTTACTCGATGAACGTAATCAGCGCTATGTATTGATGGCCTCTAAAGGCTTAAATCCAGAATCTGTAGGCCATGTTTCTTTGCAATTCGGTGAAGGCTTGGTCGGTCTGGTCGGGCAGCGTGAAGAAATTGTTAACCTGGACAATGCGCCAAAACATGAGCGTTTCTTATATTTACCCGAAACGGGCGAAGAAATTTATAACTCGTTCCTTGGCGTACCCGTCATGTATCGTCGTAAGGTTATGGGCGTTTTGGTTGTCCAAAACAAACTGCCTCAAGATTTTAGCGAAGCTGCCGAGTCCTTTTTAGTTACACTGTGTGCTCAGCTTTCTGGCGTTATTGCTCATGCTCACGCAGTTGGAAATATTGACGTATTTCGCAAACCAAGTAATGGCCCTGCCTACAAAACCTTTCAAGGCGCGTCAGGTGCAGGTGGTGTAGCTTTAGGCCGCGCTATTATTTTATATCCGCCAGCAGATTTAGGTTCTGTACCTGATCGTGAAGCAGAAGATATTAGCGATGAACTCCGAATTTTAGATCAAGCCATTTCATCAGTTCGTTCAGAGATTCGTTCTTTAGATGAAAAAATGCATGATTCATTAATGGCCGAAGAACGCGCTTTGTTTAGTGTTTTCTTAAGAATGCTAGATGAAAATGCGTTACCAGCGGAAATTAAAGAACTCATCCGTGATGGGCATTGGGCGCAAGGTGCAGTACGCCGAGTCATTGAAAAGCACACTGCCTTATTTGCACAAATGGAAGATGACTATCTACGTGAGCGAGTGTCTGATCTTAAAGATTTAGGGCGACGTATTTTAGCCTCTTTGCAAGAAGAAGACTCTAGCCATCGTGATCTAAGCCCAGACAGTATTTTAATTGGTGAAGAAATTAGTACCGCGGCACTCGTAGAGCTGCCTGTAGACAACATTGCTGCAATTGTGACATCAGAAGGTGCAGCCAACTCACATATGGTGATTGTGGCTCGTGCATTAGGTATTCCAACCGTAGTTGGTGTAACCGAACTGCCAGTGAACACACTTGATGATGCAGAAATGATTGTGGATGCCTATCAGGGCCGTGTTTTTGTCAATCCACCACGTCGTTTACGCCAACGTTATAAAGAAATTCAAAAAGAAGATGAGCAAATCGCAAAAGATCTCAAACAATACGAGACCAAAGAAGCGATTACTCCAGATGGTGTATCCGTTCAACTTTATGTAAATACAGGCCTCATGATTGATGTTGTCCGTGGTGTACAACGCGGCGCGCAAGGTGTGGGTCTATACCGAAGTGAAATTCCATTCATGCTACGGGAACGTTTCCCGGGTGAAGAAGAACAACGTGCAATCTACCGTCAACAGTTGAGCCACTTCGCCAACAAACCTGTGGTAATGCGAACTCTCGATATTGGTGCCGATAAAGACTTACCGTATTTCAGTATCGAAGAAGAAAACTCGGCATTAGGCTGGCGTGGTATTCGTTTCACGCTTGATCATCCTGAGATTTTTTCTTCACAAATTCGCGCTATGCTCAAAGCCAGCATTGGTTTAAATAATCTGCATATTTTATTGCCAATGGTGACGACAGTCAGTGAAGTCGAAGAGGTACTTTACTTACTTGAACGTGACTGGATTGCCGTGCAAGAAGAAGAGCAAGTTAAAATTACCAAGCCAAAAATTGGGATTATGGTTGAGGTGCCGAGCGTATTGCTACAAATTGATGAGTTTGCTGAACTCGTCGATTTCTTCTCGGTCGGTTCAAATGACTTAACTCAATATTTACTTGCAGTTGACCGTAATAATCCACATGTGGCCAACGTTTATTCACACTTCCACCCATCCATTTTACGTGCGCTAGCTCGTTTAGTTAAAGAATGTCATGAATACAAAAAACCAATCAGTATTTGTGGTGAAATGGCGGGTGACCCATTATCGGCAATTTTGCTCATGGCGATGGGCTTTAATACCCTTTCAATGAGTTCGAGTAACATTTTGCGAGTACGAAAAGCAATTTGTCATGTCCCTATGACAGATGCACAAAAATTACTGGATGATGTCATGAAAATGAATAATCCACTCATTGTGAAAAGCTGGCTTGAGTACTATTTTAAAACTCATGGTCTAGCCGATATGGTTAAATCAAATCGAATCGTAAATGTTTAATATATAAAAAATAAAGGAGAGCAATGCTCTCCTTTATTTATTTTGAAATATTTTCTACTACAACTAAATATAAAAAATTTCTTTTCACTATTGCTTCCATCTCAATCTTTCAAACAAACCTTCAATCGGTTTTTTAAATCAATATTTACAATTTAATCCATTTGAAAAATAAGATACCTACTTCTAGTATATTTAAAGAGCGTTATTAAAGATCTTACGTTGTTCCAACAATTGAAGAGGTAATTCTATGCATCGTTATTTACAAGTTTCATCTTATTTTTCCTCTTGTTTTTTAACCTTCATACAGTAAATTGGAGGAATAACAACTAAAGGAATCTGATGCATTATTAAATAAAAATAATGGGCTGGCATTTCAGTGAAAAGACTTTTAAACGGTTTCTATCACCATTTGTTCACTCATTTCTTTATTTAATAAACATGAGTTTTTAAACCAGAAGTCCAGGAAAATGAGCCCTAACATTTTTACTAAGAGCTCAATAATTATTACCCAGAGAGAATTAACCATGTCAGACGAATCAAAATGTCCTTTTTCAGGCCATAAATCAAAACCAGAGGTAACGGTCGGTGGTGGCACGCCTAGTTTACATTGGTGGCCAAAACAACTACGCGTCGACCTACTCAATCAACATTCAGAACGTTCTAATCCACTCAGCAAAGATTTTGATTACCGTAAAGAATTTAAAAAACTCGACTATTATGCACTCAAAGCTGATATCAAAAATGTGTTAACCGATTCTCAAGATTGGTGGCCAGCCGATTGGGGAAGTTATACAGGCCTATTTATTCGTTTAGCTTGGCATGCTGCCGGTACATATCGTATGGGTGATGGTCGTGGTGGTGCTGGTCGTGGTCAACAACGTTTTGCACCTTTAAATAGTTGGCCAGACAATGCGAGTTTAGATAAAGCACGCCGCCTACTATGGCCAGTTAAACAAAAATACGGTCAAAAAATATCGTGGGCAGATTTATTTATTCTTGCTGGAAACATCGCACTTGAATCTTCGGGTTTCCGTACATTCGGTTTTGGTGCAGGTCGTGAAGATGTTTGGGAACCAGACAATGACGTAAACTGGGGCGACGAGAAAGAATGGTTAGCTCATCGTAACTCAGAAGCTTTGGAAGGCAGTAATCTCGCTGCAACTGAAATGGGTCTAATTTATGTAAACCCTGAAGGTCCACAAGCCAGCGGTGATCCAAGATCAGCTGCGCCGTTTATTCGTGCAACTTTCGGCAATATGGCAATGGATGATGAAGAAATTGTTGCTTTGATCGCAGGCGGTCATACCTTAGGTAAAACCCATGGCGCTGGCTCTGCTGACCATGTTCAAGCTGATCCTGAAGGAGCATCAATTGAACAAATGGGCTTTGGCTGGTCCAACAGTTTTGGCACTGGTGTTGGTAAAGATGCCATCACTTCAGGCTTAGAAGTCATTTGGTCACAAACGCCAACCCAATGGAGCAACTACTTCTTTGAAAACCTATTCAAATACGAGTGGGTACAAGAACGTTCCCCTGCTGGTGCAATCCAATGGGTAGCAGCAGATGCTGAGGCAATCATTCCAGATCCATTCGATCCATCAGTTAAACGTAAGCCAACAATGCTTACTACAGATTTGACCTTACGTTTTGATCCTGAGTTTGAAAAGATCTCTCGTCGTTTCCTTAACGATCCACAAGCCTTTGCCAATGCTTTTGCCCGTGCGTGGTACAAATTAACTCACCGTGATATGGGACCAAAAGCACGTTATTTAGGCCCTGAAGTTCCGGCTGAAGATTTAATTTGGCAAGACCCATTACCTGCTGCTAGCGTTATTCCATCTTCTGCCAGTATTGATGAGGCAAAAGCAAAAATCGTTGCACTAGGGCTATCTGCTGGTGAGTTGGTTTCTCTTAGCTGGGCTTCCGCATCAACATTCCGTGGTGGAGACAAACGCGGCGGTGCAAACGGCGCACGTATTGCTTTATCGCCACAACGCGAATGGGAAGTAAACAAAAAAGCTGTTGAGACTTTAACTAAAATTGAAGAACTCAAAGCATCTACTCAATTGTCATTGGCTGATTTAATCGTGCTTGCAGGTAACGTTGGCGTAGAACAAGCTGCTCAAGCGGCAGGTTTCAATATTAGCGTTCCATTTGCCCCTGGTCGTGTTGATGCACTACAAAGTCAAACTGATGTCGAATCTTTCCAATTACTTCTCGGCCTTGCCGATGGTTTTAGAAACTGGAAAAAAGACGGCGTCAGTTCATCAACTGAGGCATTATTAATTGATAAAGCACAAAAACTGACTTTGACTGCACCAGAGTTAACAGCATTGATTGGTGGTTTACGTGTACTGGGCACTAACTGGGATGGATCACAACACGGTGTATTCACTCAACAAGTTGGTGTACTTAGCACAGACTTCTTTACGAACTTACTCGACATGTCTACTGTATGGGCACCTGTTGATTCAACAAGCGAAGTATTTGAAGGCAAAGACCGTAAAACCGGCGCAGTAAAATTTACCGCAACACGTAATGATTTAGTCTTCGGTTCAAACTCAATCTTACGTGCATTAGCCGAAGTTTATGCTCAGGCAGATGGTAAAGAAAAATTTGTTCAAGATTTTGTTGCTGTATGGACTAAAGTCATGAATCTCGACCGTTTTGACTTAGCTTAATTTAAGTCAAAATAATAAAAAGCCAGTTCAATTTGAACTGGCTTTTTTAATATCAAGCATCGTTTTTAAACAGTCAGTTTATGCCCTTCCCGAATGCAATAAAAAGGATTTGCAAGCTTTGACGAAGCTTTAATTGCCTGTGCTAGAGCATGCTCTGGGTCTTCTCGGTCTTCATCAGTCAACTGGAAAGTCCGATAATGAATCGCAATAGAACGATGAGCCTGTAAATCAAAATGTGCATGTAACGCATCTTGCGGGTTCATATGAACATAGCTCATCAGTTCACGTGGCTCATACGCACCTATTGGAAGCAAGGCTACACGTGGTGCGCCATAACGGGCATGAATTTGCTTAAAATGACCCGCATAACCGGTATCACCCGCAAAGAAACAATGACCTGTTTTAGCTACAACCGAAAAGCCACCCCAAAGTGCCTTATTCTGGTCGCGTAAACCACGGCCTGAACCATGCTGTGCAGGCGTATAGATAATTCTTAATTCGTGATAGGGAATTTCTTGCCACCAATCCATCTCAATGACATGAAACTCTTTCGGTAGGTAAAACCCGTTCCCGAGCCCAGTGTAAATTGGCATTGCGAATTTTTTATGTAGCCATTCAAGTGTCGCCAAGTCCATATGGTCATAATGATTATGGCTGAGTAGAACTCCATGAATGGTCGGCAATTGCTCTAGTGCAAAACCTGCGGGACATACACGACGTGGTCCACGCCCTTGTGCAGGACTTGCATAATCACACCACACTGGGTCAGTAATAAAGTTATAAGGACCAATCTGAACCAATACCGTTGCATGCCCGACAAACCAGACTTGCCAATCGTCCAGATCTGCCTGAGGTCGATTTTGCGGTAAAGCTACAGCCGTATTTACACGGGTTTCATATTCACTTTGAATATCCACTTTCCATGTAAAAGACTCACGCGTAACTAACCAACGCAATAACTCTTTTGATCCTCGTGCAGGCGATCTAGGCTGCTGATTATAAAAACGTGTATCTTTTTCATGGCCCAATTCAGGATGACAAAAAGGCGGTTTTATCCATGTATGCGTCCAGCAGGACTGAGTCGGCAATTGATAAGTTAATGTCGGCTTGTCTTTCATGGGCTTTTCTATGTTTTAGCATCAACAGAATGGATGTGTTCAGGTTTCTATCTTAACGATTAAAACAAATTAAGCTATGGTACTTACACTTATTTATCATATAAATATCCTTTTTATCGTGCTCATAGCTCACCTAAGTCAAATTAGAGTGCCATAAAAAACACATAGATGTGTTGGGTTTATGCGTCAGCAATTACCATTTCTATTAAGACCTCTTGTATAACATAACAATCACAGAATGCTTAAAGCCATCATACAACCATTCTATTTGCATCTTTACAGCCCCTAATTTTTACTTTTGAATTATTCTGACCCATACAAAAATATATTTAGTAACAATTACAGTTCGGTAGAGTTGAGTGAACTAGAGATTATAAATTTATTATATTATTCACGTTTTTGCATATTATGAGAATTTCTTAAATGAATATTCAAAACATTTAGAAAATTAATTGATTAATTAAAGATAATGTATTAATTAACTATTCATTAATATCTTTTATGAATTATTAAAACCTAAGCACCTATATTAAATCTTTAATGAAAATTTAAATTCCATTTATTTTATAAATATCTAAAGCACCTTCACGCTATATCTATTTATGCTTTATACTTCACTTAAATCATAGTAAGACATTTTTTGGATTAGTCTTATGGAACTACGCCATCTCCGATATTTCATTACCGTTGCTGAAGAATTAAATTTTAGTAAAGCCGCTCTTAAACTTTTTACTGCACAACCCTCCCTTAGCCAACAAATTAAAGACTTAGAAGAAGATGTCGGTGTACGACTTTTAAACCGCACAAAACGTAAAGTTGAGTTAACCGAAGAAGGTGAAGTATTTTTAGAACATGCTCGACTTACTCTCGCTCAAGCTGAAAAAGCGGTTGCTATGGCACGGCAGGTTTCTAAGGCGAAACAACAACTCTTACGTATCGGTTTTGTACCCATCGCAGAAATGAAAATTTTCCCTTACGTTCTTCCTAATCTGCGATTACAACACCCCGACCTTACTATTGAATTATCTAATTTAAACAATACCGAACAACTTAAAGCCTTAAAAAAAGGTGAGTTAGACATTACATTTACGCGTGAAAATACAGATAGTGATGAAATTCAAAGTCAATTTGTTTTTACTGAACCCCTGATTTTCTTGCTTCCTAAGAATCATCCACTTGCTCAATATGATCGAATCCCTGTCCATGCCTTGCAAGGCATCGATTTTATTATTCCTGCTGCCGAGCAATCACAAACGTTACATAACACTATTTTAGATTTCGCTAAAACTCACAACATCGAACTAAATATTGTTCAAAAAGCAGACAGCATATTATTCAATATTAACTCACTTGGCTCTGGATTAGGTTGTACAATTTTACCAGCTTACGTAGCACCTTTAGGCATCAAAAATACTGTCGTTCGCCCACTTGATGTCGAGTTGCCCACACTTGATTTATTCGTAAATTACCGTAAAAACTCTCAGTCTGTAGGCGTGCAAAAATTTATTGATCAACTCACTAAAGTATTTCATTTAGATAAAAACTTAAATCATGCTTAATTATTAAAAATAATTTTATTATTAAACACATGATTAATAAGAGCATCTTTATAAAAAGTATAAATAAATATTATTTCTATTTATTTATACTTTTTACGACAGTTTAATCTGTGCTTTTGTTCTATTTTAGATATTGGATAAAAGTAATTACTCCAAGATATATAAATGAAAGAAAATGGAATAAAATCCATATAAAACGAGATATTATTTTCACCATTTAATAAAAAACAATATATCTGTTACGTAATAAAAGGAGATAAGGGAAAATGGTTGGCGTATTTCAACATCTTGGACGTAGTGTACAAAACCGCCCTCATTTTTTTATTGCTTTGTTCATGGGAGCAATCACCGCCAGCATTTTGACATGGTTAACTTCATGGAAATGGTCAACTATTTTATTAGTCAGTTGGAATGCTTCGGTTAGCATTTATTTACTCCATGTTTGGCAACTTATGAGAAGTGCCGATCATTCACAAATGCAACAGCAAGCTAAAAAACAAGATGAAAGCAAATGGGTCATTATGCTGATTGTTTTATTGGCCTTAACTATGTGTCTGGTTGCGATTCTAATTCAACTGTCGCAGCTCCCTTCTGACGGTTCTGCAAGGTTAGGCCATGTGGCTTTAGCTTTACTTACCATTGTGTCTGCATGGCTTTTTATGCATACCGTTTTTGCCCTACATTATGCCCATGATTTTTATATGGCTTTGTCTAGAAATGAAGAAAATGGGGGGTTAAATTTCCCAGGAACACAACACCCAACTTATCCAGATTTTCTATATTTTAGTTATATTATTGGTACTTCTGCTCAAACGGCCGATGTCTCAATTACCACCAAACATATGCGCCTTTTAAACCTATTTCACGCAGTGCTGTCTTTTGGGTTTAATACCACCATTTTAGCGATCTGTATTAACGTTGCTGCTGGCTTTCTTACCAATTAGATCTCTTATTTAAAAATAAAAAAGCCACCCATTGGGGTGACCTTTAAGAATATTACGTTTATAACAGTTGACTCATAGTGCTTTGTTTTAAGCCTTCACGCTGTTCAATCGTTTCAACATAACGGGTAATAGCTGGGTGTGATTCAATCGCTTTCATTTTTAACTGCCATAAAAGCATAGCGCCAACATTTACATCTGCTGCGGTAAATTGTTCACCACATACATACGGATTCGCTTCACTCAAACCTTGCACTAAAGCTTGATAAGCATCATTGTAATCGCCATAGCCAACGAACATCTTTTGCTCAGGCGATACTTCTATTCCTAAAGCTTTATCAACACCAGCAGCTTCCCAAGGACCTGCCATCACAAATAACCAACGATAGTACAAACCGCGTTTTGGATCATCTAAAGCAGGTGCTAAACCTTTTTCAGAAAACTTATCAGCTAAATAAGCACAGATTGCGCCTAACTCATAAATAACCACATCACCATCTACCAATACCGGCACTTTTCCAAAAGGATTAAGTTTTAGATATTCAGGCGACTTCATTTCGGTCTTGTATGCAACTTCAATTCGTTCACATTCAACACCCAACTCGACTAAAAGCCAGTCAATAACGACACCACGCGACTCTTTGTTAGTATAAAGTTTAAGGCTCATTCTTATTGCTCCTTGTTTATCGTAGTTCTTAGTTTACAAGTGGACTTTGTCAATTTTTGTCAGCAATCTTCGATTCTTGTGCCCACCACTGCTGAAATAGTTGTTGCTTAAATGATGGGTATAACTCTTGAGTTAAACTCAACTGTTGAATGCGATCCATTCTAAAATGTCGAAAATCTTGTCTTAGTTCACACCATGCGGCCAACAAAATTTTGTCATTAAAATATCCCAAGGCAAAAGGCCACAAAGTTCGAACACTACTTCGTTGCTGCTCATCGTGATAATGCAACGAAATTTTGACTTGCTGCCGGATGGCTAAACGTACCTGTTCAACGCAATTTTCATCCACAGGCAGCCATGTGTTAAAAGCTCTTAGGGTGGTTTGTTGTAATAAATATTGGCGATGTTCAGGCAAAACCGAATTTAATTTAGCTAAGATCGATGTAGATGCCGATTGTAAAGATTGATCTGGCACACTCTTCAACCAATACAATGCCAGAAAAATAGCTTCAACTTCATTTTCATTGAGTGTCATTGGCGGCAATACAATATCTTCTTTGAGCTGAAACCCAAGACCTGCTGAAGCATCAATTCTTACACCTTGCTCACGTAAGCTATCAATATCTCGATAGACACTTCGAACGCTAATTTCTAGGCGCTCAGCCAAGACTTGCGCTGTGATTGGGTAACGAGCTTCACGGAGCTGCTGTAAAAGATTTAATAGGCGAATTGAACGGCTCATTTTTCTCTTCTTATTGTTTTGTTATTTAACTTAGATAAAGAGGGAACGTCTTCCCTCTTTAAATTATTTTAAATTAAGCGACATTTACAGTAGGTAACTGAGCATATTCTCTTAAAAAGCTGTGAAGCTCTGCTACATCTTTAGCAATCGTTAAAGGTTGAAACTTTTGCAGAACTTCAACCGAATGCACGCCATAACCTACTCCGATACGCGGCATCCCCAAACGCTGTGCCATATCAAGATCATAGCTGCTGTCACCAATCATGACCGCTTGCTCAACACTCACTCCCGTTACAGTCAAAATCTCTTGTAACATCAATGGGTCTGGTTTTGAACGTGTTTCGTTGGCTGCCCGAGTTACATCAAAAAGATGAGTACTTTGTGTTTTTGCGATTACACGGTCTAACCCACGACGGTTTTTACCCGTCGCGACTGCAAGTTTTAAACCTTGGGCTTTTAAGTCATGTAATAGCTCAGCAATACCGTCAAACCATGCATCATTCGTAGAATTAGCAATATAGTGATCGCCATATGCTTTTAAGATCGAGTCATGCAACTCTGGTGCTTCTGGAAATAAGGTCTGCATAACCTCTGGCAAGCCTAGCCCAATAATACTTTTGGCTGCCTCATCACTTAGAGGTAATTCATGTTGCTCTGCGGCATGTTGTAAGCTCGCAACAATCTGGCCAACAGAGTTATATAAAGTTCCATCCCAGTCAAAAATAACTAATTCGGTTTTCAGACTCATTTTGCTACTCTCAAAGCCTTTAATAACTGGGTCATATCTTCTGGTAACGGCGCTTCAATGGGTGGATAACCCGGAATATCTAAACGCATCGCGTGTAAACATAAACGTCGTGCCTGCGGACCTGCGTACTCAGTGGTGTGTCCATATTTATCATCACCTACCAAAGGATGTCCAATACTTAAACCATGTACACGGATCTGATGAGTACGGCCTGACAAAGGTGAGGCATGGACCAAAGTAGCATTTTTAAAGCGCTCAGCAACCACCCATTCCGTTTTACTCGGTTTACCTTCTTTAGAGACACGTACACGACGCTCGCCATTGGCTAACTCGTAACGAAATAAAGGAGCATCAATAAGTTGTTTATCGAGACTCACCTGACCTTTTACAATTGCCGCATAAGTCTTACGAATTTTGTGCTCACGCAACATATCTTGTAGCAGCTTTAAAGTACTACGTTTCTTGCTAATCATGACCAGACCAGAAGTGTCACGGTCAATACGGTGAATCAGTTCTAAGTATTTCTTACCTGTCGCTGCGCGTAAAGCCTCAATCAAACCATACGCCACACCACTACCACCATGTACAGCAATACCTGATGGTTTATTTATGACTATCAGCCCTTCATCTTCATAGACCACACGGCTGAGTAGGCTTTGTGCTACACTGTCACTCACAGGAGCGGCTGTTTCATCTTTTTGTTCATAGCGAATAGGTGCTACACGAATCTGATCTCCAATCTCTAATTTGGTCTCAGCTTTAATACGTTTTTTATTTACTCGAACCTGACCTTCACGAATCAAACGATAAATACGACTCTTAGGTACACCCTTTAAACGCGAAAACAGGAAATTATCAATTCGCTGTCCTGCTTGATGTTCATCCACCTCAAACCAAGTGACACTTTGCCATTGCTGTGTAGAATTCATACTAATATTTAAACCTGAAATTTTGCTAAATTTGATTAATAAATGACCGATTAGCTTAGTTTTTTCACAAGAAATCTAAGCTTAGCCCATAGGCAGATGCTGCAAGGTTTGATATAGTCAGCGCACGGATACCGCCGTAAGTGAACATCTAATAGGGAATTTCCCTGATTGAAACCTCAATCAAAATGATGCTTTCATCACCAGCTCGGATTGGTCCTAAAGAATTATGCCGACGCCGAAGGCTTATTATATCGGCAAAATGACAAACTGTTGCGTTTAATTCAGTTTGTTCAAAAAAATATGTTACCAACTCTAGTTGGTTATGGAACGTAAACTGATACACATCAGACAAATCGCTCCTTAATGTTGCCTTCAGGCTAAAGCGTTGATGCATTGGAACTGCCGAAAGCACCGATACGATGAGCATTCCGTATCAAACTTCCAAAAAGAAGTCACTTCGCGCCCAATGACAGTGAAAGTCATTAACCAATGCACCGCTCACCCGCCAGTGAAGCACTAAGGAAGTCTGATTTAAAGGTTGAAGCAGTATTGCCTACATCACAGACGAGAATCGAAGCTAAGGCTAAATGTAGCCGGTAACAGATGACTCAGACCACAAATATTTTGAGATCTGGGAAATGATCCGTCATGTTCGATGTTCGTTCAGAACCTTTAAGTTTGTGCGATATGTTTGTGTGGGTCACTATTAGGTGTCACACCCATGAAACGTATGTTGATTAATGCAACTCACGCAGAAGAAGTCCGCGTTGCACTTATCACTGGTAATCGTCTTTACGATTTTGATTTAGAGAATCGTACCCGAGAACAGAAAAAATCCAATATCTATAAAGGCCATGTAACCCGCGTAGAACCATCTTTAGAAGCTGTTTTTGTTGAATACGGCGCAGGCCGTCAAGGCTTCTTGTCTATGCGCGAAATTGCTAACAGTTATTTCCAAGCAGACCCACGACAAACTTCAAACATTCGTGAACTTATCACTGAAGGTACTGAATTACTTGTTCAAGTCGAAAAAGAAGAACGTGGCAATAAAGGCGCTGCCCTTTCTACCTTTATTTCACTTGCAGGACGTTATTTGGTTCTTATGCCGAACAACCCGAAAGGCGGCGGTATTAGTCGTCAAATTTCAGGTTCTGTACGTGAAGAATTAAAAGAAATTTTAGCTTCTTTAAATTTACCGCGTGGTATGAGCGTTATTGTACGTACCGCTGGTATTGGCCGTACCCAAGAAGAACTACAGTTAGACTTACAGCATTTGCTTGACCTTTGGGCTCAAATCCAAGGTACAGCGAGCTCTGGTCCTTCTCCAATGCTGGTTCATCAAGAAGCTGGTGTTGTTACTCGTGCTATCCGCGATTATTTACGTGATGATGTTGCAGAAATTTTAATTGATAGCGAACAGGCTTATAACGAAGCTTATAACTTTGTTAAAGCAGTGATGCCTCGTCAATTAGATAAACTTAAAACTTATACTTTAAACGAGCCATTGTTTGCTCATTTTGGTATTGAAAGCCAAATTCAAACTGCTTATGAGCGTGAAGTAAAACTTCCTTCTGGCGGTTCAATCGTGATTGACCAGACTGAAGCTTTAGTTTCAATCGATATTAACTCTGCGAAATCGACTCGTGGACATGACGTTGAAGAAACTGCGCTGAATACGAACTTAGAAGCGGCAGAAGAAATTGCTCGCCAACTTCGTCTTCGTGACATTGGTGGTTTAGTTGTAATCGACTTCATCGATATGACTAAAGAGCGCAACCAACGCATGGTTGAAGCAAAACTTCGTGAAGCAACACAAAGCGATCGTGCACGTATTCAGTTTGGCCAACTCTCTCGTTTTGGCTTAATGGAAATGAGCCGTCAACGTTTACGTCCATCTCTTGAAGAAGCAACAGGTTATGTGTGCCCTCGCTGTCATGGTACAGGCATGGTTCGTGACTTACGCTCACTTTCACTTTCTATTATGCGTAAAGTAGAAGAGATCGCGCTTCGTGAACGTCATGGTGAAGTACAAGTAGAAGTACCTGTTGAAATTGCAGCGTTTTTGCTCAATGAAAAACGTCATAGCCTTGTTTATTTAGAACAAACTTCTAGTGTTCGTGTGACTGTTTTACCTCACCCACACTTAGAAACACCTCACTACGAAATTCAGTACAATCCAGATGGATTTGCACCATCTAGCTACGAACGTACTGAAGCAACTCGTTCAAGTGAAAAAGAGTTAGGTTATGAATCTTCTGAATGGCATTTAGAAGAAGCTGATCATGGCCATACTCATGCAGCCCCTGCTACCAACAACGCAGCTAACCAAAAGAAAGTAAATCAAGCAGCTCAACCTGCTGTTGCTCAGGCAAGCGCTCAAAAAGCAGCAAGCCCATGTGCATGGTTAGAAAATCTTTTTGTTCAAAAACAAGCTCAAACAGTTGATCAATCTCGCTCAGCACAAAATGCTGCTGCCGCAATTGAACAAATGGTGAATACAGGCGCTGTTAGCCGTGGACAGTTTGGCCAAGTTACAGCACCAGTAGTTGCTGAAGTTACTTCGGCTCCATCTAACAATGCTTATATTTCTCAATCTCCTGTTAAACAGGAAGCACGTGAGAATGTTGAGAAAGACGATAAAGTACAACAGCAGCGTCCAAACAACAAAAAACGTAAGCACAAAGAGCAACGTGAACAACATCAACACCACCACAATCAAGAACCACAGCAACAACAGGTTCATGAAGAGGTTGTACAGTTATCACGCCAAGAGCAACGTGAATTAAAACGTCAACAAAAGCGTCAACAACAAGATCAGCCACATGCCCAACATCAAAATGATGGTCAACAAGCTGAGCATGCTGTACCACGTCGTGACCGTAATAATCAACAACGTCCAAACCGCCCGAATCGCCACCGCGATCCAAGCGTATTAAATGAAAATCAAAATACGCAGGCACCAGCAGTTGTTGATGAAAAACAAATTAAGGTTGATTTGATTGATGCTCCACAGCATGAAGTCATGAATACAGCCTTAGTCATCAATGTTGATCAAGCACAAAGCGAAATTATTGCTTTAACGCCTGAGCAACCTCTTGAACGTACTGAAAAAGCACCTGTTGTTGAAGCTGCTCAAGAATCAGCTCCAGCACCTGTTGCTGCTGTGGAAGAGACAGTAACTGCTGAAGCAGAAGCTCCTCAACCAAAGGCTGAGAAAACTCAACCGCAAATTCAGCGTGCAAGTAATGATCCTCGTATGCGTCGCCGTGAACAACGCAATGCAAAACGTGCTAAAGCTACTGCACCATCAATTGCCCCATCGCAAATTCCGACGTTGGCGCAATATACAATTGGTAGCTTGATTCGTCATGTTTACGGTGAAGACTGCACAGTACTGATTGAACAGTTTGGTTTAGTTCCAACATTTAATCGTGCATTGCAGAAATTTGCCGAGCAATACGCAAGTACTCTAGTGACTGAAGTCGCAGCTGAAGCTGAAGACAAAAAGCCTGTTACTCGTGATGCTGAGCTTCCAAGCAACAAGCCTTCACAAGAAGCAGAACCTGCACCAGTACTTCCGTTGACGCCACCAAAAGAGGCAACACCGCGTGTTGCTAATGATCCGCGTGAACGCCGTCGTTTAGCGAAACTTGCAGCTGAACAAGCTTTTGAGCAAGTTAAACAACAACATTCTGCACCAGAAGAAACTGCACCTGTAGTTGAGACTGTAGAAGAAACCGTTGTTGTTCCTACTGCTGAAACACAAGCACCTGTTGAGTCAAAACAGCAACCGCTTGAGCTTGATCAGGAAACTGAAGTAGCAGCTAGCGTAGAAGAAACACCAGCGACAACTGTAGTTGAAGAAGCTCCAGTTGCAAAGCAGCCAAAAGCTACAAAAACCAAAGTAGCTACAGAACAAGCTGTAGAACCAACTGAAGCTGCTGCCGAGAGTGAATCAGAAGATTCTAAAGCTGATAAGGACAAACCAAGTCGTCCTCGTCGCCCTCGTGGCCGTCCACCGAAGAAAGCAAATCCTGTAGCTGAGTAAATCATTTGCTCAATTGCAGCTAATTTAAACAAACCTAGTCATTTCGATGACTAGGTTTTTTTTGTTATTTTTAACCAATTAGGTTGATTGCACTAGAAGAAAAGTTTTAAAAGCATGGTGAACCATGAAAAATACTGTACTTTTGCCAACGCAACCTTTTTTGGATTGATCGAAAAATAAATAGGATTGATATGAGCCAGACAACACAGACCGATATCATTACGCTTGGGGATGTTGCCACCAGACTTCCTAGCTTTATTCCCAAAGTACCCCATATCCTGAATGGTCTTAAACAGGCTTATTTAAGAACAGCAAACACACCAACTGGATTAGGTGTAGCTTTTGAGAAAGCTGTTAAGCGAAATCCGAAAGGTATTGCTTTATTATTTGAAGATCAAAGTTACTCATACGAAGCTTTAAATGAATGGGCTAATCAGATTTCTCACTATTATTTATCTCTCGGCGCACGTAAAGGTGATGTGATTGCCGTAATGGTTGAGAACCGTTCTGAGCTTATTGCCACTATTGTGGGCTTAGCTAAAATTGGGGTAACTATTGCGCTTGTAAATACATCTCAAGTCGGTAAAGTCCTCTCTCATAGCATCAATCTTGTAAAGCCAATTGCAGTCATTGCTGGCGAAGAAGTCCGTGCTGCAATTGATGAAATTCGTCAAGACTTAAACGTTCCTAAAGATCGCTTCCATTGGTTTGCAGATCAGGCAACGCGTCAAGATGGGGGAACTGCACCTCAAGGTTATGCCAATCTTGCACTAGAAATTGATCAATTTCCGAAATTCAATCCATCAACCACACATTCTGTTCATGGAAATGATGGCCTGTTTTATATTTATACTTCGGGCACAACGGGCTTACCAAAAGCAGTTATTTTTAAACATAGCCGCTGGACACTTGCCTATGGTACTTACGGCCACATTCTAAACCTTGGTCCAGATGATGTAATGTACGTCACTTTGCCGTTGTACCATGCAACAGGCGTGGTTGTTTGCTGGTGTGGTGTGATTGCAGGAAGCTCGACCCTTGCAATTCGCCGCAAATATTCAACCAGTGCATTCTGGAAAGATGTACAGAAGTTTAATGCGTCTGCAATCGGCTACGTAGGTGAACTTTGCCGTTACTTGATGGATGCTCCGGCTACAGAGCTTGACCGTGCTCACCGTGTAACCAAAATGATTGGTAACGGCATGCGTCCAAACATCTGGGATAAATTCAAACAACGTTTTGGCGTTCAAGAAGTTCTAGAGCTTTATGCTTCAAGTGAAGGTAATGTCGGTTTTAGTAATATTTTCAACTTTGACAATACGGTAGGCTTCTCCCCTATGCCGTATGCAGTCATTCAATTTGATAAAGAAAAGAATGAGCCTGTACGCGATAAAAATGGCTGGTGTAAAAAAGTTAAAGCAGGTGAAGTCGGTTTATTGGTAGGCAAAATTACCAGTCGCTCCCCATTTGACGGCTATACCGACCCAGAAAAGAATAAATCTGTGATTATGCAAGATGTCTTTAAAAAAGGTGACTCATATTTCAATACAGGTGATCTTGTTCGTAATATTGGTTTCCGTCATGCCCAGTTTGTTGACCGTCTAGGCGATACCTTCCGCTGGAAAGGCGAAAATGTATCTACTACCGAAGTTGAAAACATGGTGTGTGAATATGACAAGATCGCTGAGGCTGTGGTTTATGGTGTAGAAATTCCAAATACTAATGGTCGTGCAGGTATGGCAGCAATCACACTTGCTGATGGTGCTGAGTTAAATGACACTGATTTAACAGAAATGGTGACTGTATTTAAAAAATGCTTACCTGCTTATGCAGTACCAGTGTTTTTACGTATACAAGCTAAAGTTGAAACAACAGGTACTTTTAAGTACCAAAAGAATAAATTGAAGGAAGATGCGTTTAATCCAAGCAAAACTTCTGAACGTTTACTCGCTTTATTACCTGGTGAAAGCAGTTACTGTGACATCACAACTGAAATTTTTGACAACATTCAGGCATATAAATACCGTTTTTAGTTCATTTTTTAGCTAAACAAGAGGAAATCGTGCTTTTTATAGGCAATCATGCAAATGTTTTTCAATTTCCTCTTGTGTTAGTTGAATAACTTGCTAAAATACGCGACATCAAAACGATACAGTGTTTAGAAGTATTACTTCTCTCTGAGTCAATACGAGTTTGATTGCTTAAGAAAATCATAGATTTTCTCTTGCACTCAGGTAAAACGTTGTTTTACTTAATTCTCGCTCAGGGTCGTTAGCTCAGTTGGTAGAGCAGCGGACTTTTAATCCGTTGGTCCCGCGTTCGAGTCGCGGACGACCCACCACTTATCTGTTTTGAACCTATTTGGGTCGTTAGCTCAGTTGGTAGAGCAGCGGACTTTTAATCCGTTGGTCCCGCGTTCGAGTCGCGGACGACCCACCAAATTCTAAAAAGCCTCTCACTGCGAGAGGCTTTTTTTATTGTTAATGTATTTTAGTTTTATGACTAAAAGATGACGATGCATTTCTTATATAGAACATCTTTAACCCATTCCATAAAGATTTCCAAACGCTTAGGAATATAACTTCGGTTTGGATACAAAATATTGAGTGGAAGAGATGGGGACGTATAAGTGCTTAATACTTCAACTAAAGTTCCTTGCTCAATTTTATCTTGTACATCGAAGTAAGGTAGTTGAATAATCCCCAAACCTGCACTGGCCGCTGCAATATAGGCTTCGGTATTATTTACACTTAAAGCACTATCCATCATCACAGCTCCATTTTGATAGAAGAATCCCCCTTGTTTCTCACCAACGGGACCTGTGTAATTAATCAATTTATGCTGAGATAGATCTGCTAATTGTTCAGGGATGCCATACTGTTCTAAATAGTCAGCACTTGCACAATTCACCATAATCAAGTTACCAACAAACTTCGCAATTAAACTACTGTTATCTAACTGCCCTACCCGAACAACACAATCAATTCCTTTCTCAATTAAATCAGTAATGTCATCAGAACTATGAAGTTGTAAATGGATATCCGGATAGCGCCTATAAAAATCGGGAAGTTCAGGAATAATCACTTGGTGTACGATTCGGCTGGGCATTGAAATTTTTAGCGTGCCACGATAATGCTGCTTTTGTGCCTGTATAAGCTGTTCGAGCTGTTCATAATCAAATAATAGATTTTGGCATTCGGGTAATATTCGTTGTCCATCTTGGGTAAGGCTGACTTTACGCGTAGTTCGATGGAATAAACGTACCCCATAGTGAGTTTCCAATTGTTGAATTGCACTCGTCACTGTCGAACGAGGTAAATCAAGCTGATTTGCCACTTCACTAAAGCTTTGTCGTTTAGCGACTTCTGTAAAAATAAAAAATTGCTGCAACCGATCCATTTAATTGTTCGTATTCTATGAATAGTTAAACCAAACTAGCATAATTGATCAAAAATTACCGCCAATCTAGACTAAAAACACATTAAAACAAGTCATCATAGGAACAACCATCATGGCAACTCATACCTTAAAAGATAAAGTTGTACTGATTACAGGCGGCGCAAAAAACTTAGGTGGACTGATTAGCCGTAAATTTGCAGAACAAGGCGCAAAAATCGCGATTCACTACAATAGCACTGAAACTCAAGCAGATGCTGAACAGACGCTCGCAGATGTAAGAGCATTCGGTGTAGATGCTGTTTTAATTCAAGCAGACTTAACGGATATTGATAATATCGAAAAACTCTTCTTAGACACTAAACAACATTTTGGTGGAATAGATATTGCGATCAATACAGTTGGAAAGGTTTTAAAAAAATCATTTTTAGAAACCACCGAACAAGAGTTTGATAGCATGAGCGATATCAACTCAAAAATTGCCTATTTCTTTATTCAATCAGCGGGTCGTCACCTAAATAACGGCGGCAAGATCTGCTCAATCGTGACTTCCCTTCTAGCAGCCTACACTGGACTCTATTCAACCTATGAGGGTTTAAAAGCACCTGTTGAGCATTACACCCGTGCTGCATCAAAAGAATTTGGTGATCGTCAGATTTCCGTGACTGCTGTTGCACCAGGTCCAATGGACACACCATTCTTTTATGGCCAGGAGTCTGCCGAAGCGGTCGCTTACCATAAATCAGCTTCAGCTTTAGGGGGACTCACTAAAATTGAAGATATTGAACCTCTAGTTCGCTTTTTAGTAACCGAAGGTTGGTGGATTACCGGTCAGACGATTTTTGCAAATGGCGGCTACACCACCCGCTAAAGTCAAAAAAGCCGCATCTCATCGTGCGGCTTTTTAGCTTGTTTCTTTACAAGAACTCTTCTAGTACCGAGTTTAAGAAAATATGCCCCTGCTCTGTACAAGCTAAACGAGAATGATCATCTACCAATAACCCTCTAGCTCGCAATGAAGTGAGTACCTCATTTAAGTGATCTAAGCTTAAGCCTGTACGCTGCTCATATAACTCGGCTTTTACACCATCATTTAGACGCAAAGCATTCATCATAAATTCAAAAGGTAACTCTTCTACCTCAATCTTTTTCATTTGCAAATGTTCGGCTGGAACCTTAGCCAAATAGTCTTTTGGCAAACGAGTCTTTTGGAAACGGTACACCCCATCTGGTTGTGTCACTTTGCCATGTGCCCCTGCACCAATCGCAAGGTAATCACCAAATTCCCAATAATTTAAATTATGGGCTGAAGGCTGCTCTTTACGCCAAGCCGATACTTCATAGTTTACAAAACCATTGGCTTTTAGATAAGCCTCACCCTGCTCTTGAATGTCTTCTAGCACTTCGTCTTGAGGCAAAACAGGTTGAGTACGAAAGAACACCGTGTTCGGCTCGATAGTAAGTTGATACCAACTGATATGGCTCGCACCATGCTCTACAGCAACCTTTAAATCATAAAGCGCTTGTTCTAGCGTTTGCTCAGGTAGGCCATGCATTAAATCGACATTCACTCGCTTAAAGCCTGCTTGTCGTGCCTGCCCAATTGCATCCATAGCATTGTTGGCTGAATGAATACGTCCAAGCTTTTGCAAGTGCTCTGTATTAAAAGTCTGCACACCAATCGACAAACGATTAATACCTGCTTCTAAATAGCCTGCAAACAGGTCATGTTCTAGTGTTCCAGGGTTTGCCTCTAGTGTGATTTCACATCCATCTTCAAATTTGAGCAATGACTTAAGCTGATCAAAGAGCCATGCATAACCTTTTGCAGAAATGAGTGAAGGCGTTCCACCACCAATAAATACACTGTGAATTGAACGTCCCTGTGCCATATCGACTTGAGTTTCAAAGTCAGCCACCAATGCTTTTAAATAGGTTTGCTCAAGCTCTGACGAAAGTGCTCCATCTGGTACAGCGTGCGAGTTAAAGTCGCAATATGGACATTTACGCACGCACCAAGGCATATGAATATATAAAGATAGAGGAATAGAAGCAGGGTTTAATACGGCCAAGGAGCAGGTCCAATTTACACAATATTTCTATTTTAACATGACTGCATCAATGGGCTTATGAAAACATACCTTAATTGCTTTAGACTGTTTTTAAACATACTTAAATATTGATAAAAATGATGAAATTCTCTAGTCAACTTTTCCTGATCTTACCTCTAGCTATGGGAATCGGTGTTGCCATGGCTTTTCAAACTGCTATTAATGCACAACTGCGCGAGCAACTACACTCACCCTTGCAGGCAGCTTTATTATCATTTTTCATAGGTACTATTGTTTTAGCAGTTATGGTTTTCTTTCAAAGTGCCGAGAAACCCTCTTTAAGTGAAATATCCAATATTCCATGGCTTCTTTGGACAGGAGGATTCCTAGGGGTTTATGCAATTAGCATGAGCATTTATACTGCACCTAAGCTTGGTTTTTTAACCTTTACAGGACTAGTCGTTTTTGGGCAAATTGTTATTTCTATGCTACTTGATCATTTTGGCTGGTTAGGTACAGAAAAGACTCCTGTTACATGGCAACGGTTTCTTGGTGGAGTCATCATCTTTGTCGGTGTGATACTCACCTTGCAACGTTAGCTTCATTTTTATAATTTAAAAAGAGTACCTTTTGTGTCGAATGTCACATCTTTTCGGTCTGAATTAAAACAACTCTTCCACTTAATGCTACCGATTTTAATTACCCAGTTTGCTCAAGCAGGATTTGGGTTAATTGACACTATTATGGCTGGGCATTTATCTGCAACTGATTTAGCTGCAATTGCTGTAGGGGTCGGTTTATGGATTCCAGTCATGCTCCTGTTCAGTGGCATTATGATTGCAACCACACCATTGGTCGCTGAAGCAAAGGGCGCAAGAAATACAGAACAAATTCCTGTTATTGTTCGCCAATCCTTATGGGTCGCCATCATTTTAGGCGTAATGGCTATGCTCATTTTGCAGCTCATGCCATTTTTCTTGCATGTGTTCGGTGTTCCTGAAAGCTTACAGCCTAAAGCAAGTTTATTCTTACATGCGATTGGTTTAGGCATGCCAGCTGTAACCATGTACGCAGCTCTACGCGGTTATTCGGAGGCCTTAGGTCATCCACGCCCTGTAACAGCTATTAGCCTATTAGCTTTAGTTGTATTGATTCCTCTTAACATGATTTTTATGCATGGATTGGGGCCAATACCTGCATTAGGTAGCGCAGGCTGTGGTTTTGCAACCTCCATTTTACAATGGCTCATGCTGATTACATTAGCAGGCTATATTTATAAAGCCTCGGCTTACCGAAACACGTCTATTTTTAGCAGATTCGATAAAATTAACCTGGGTTGGGTAAAAAGAATTTTACAGCTTGGCCTACCAATCGGTTTAGCCGTGTTCTTTGAGGTGAGTATTTTTAGCACAGGTGCATTGGTGCTTAGCCCATTGGGTGAAGTATTTATTGCAGCGCATCAAGTCGCAATTTCAGTGACTTCAGTGCTGTTTATGATTCCGCTTTCACTTGCGATTGCCTTAACCATTCGAGTGGGAACCTATTATGGTGAAAAGAACTGGGCTTCCATGTACCAAGTGCAAAAGATTGGTCTGAGCACAGCAATATTTTTTGCTTTATTGACCATGTCTTTTATTGCCTTAGGTCGTGAACAAATTGTCTCGGTTTATACTCAAGATATAGATGTTGTTCCTGTTGCCATGTATTTGCTCTGGTTTGCCATGGGTTATCAGTTGATGGATGCATTACAAGTCAGCGCGGCAGGCTGTTTAAGAGGCATGCAAGATACTCAAGCACCGATGTGGATTACGCTTATGGCGTATTGGGTGATTGCTTTCCCTATCGGACTTTATTTAGCACGTTATACCCATTGGGGTGTAGCTGGCGTGTGGCTAGGTTTAATTATTGGTTTAAGCATTGCTTGTGTTTTATTGCTCTCACGGCTTTATTTAAATACCAAACGTTTAAGTCAAACCTAATAAAAAAGCCGATAAATATCGGCTTTTTTATTTTATGCAGACTTAGCTCGCGGGCTTGCTCCAATTTGCCAGACAAAAGGTAAATCGGTACGGTTTACTTCCCAATCTCCAATCACTTTTTCTTTGTAAATAAGCGGATTATGTGAAGACACAGTCCGAGCATTACGCCAGAAACGGTCGAGTTGTTTGACCTGACTACTTGCCGATGCACCTAAAGCATTAAATAACTGGCTGGTTAAATCGAGTACCAAATTAGAAATTACCACCTGCCCTTGTGCCGACTCAAGCTCTGCATCTACATTAAACTGATGTTCTTTCACCTCTAACTCACTAAAGTGACTTTCGTAAGCTTTCTGTAATGCTTCTGCTGTTTTAATCGTAATTGCTAAACTTGCATAGGCTTGAGCAGAGGCTTTACCTACCACCTGTAAAACTTGTGGGTCGTGACGAACAAGGTCACCATTACCATGACTAAAAATACGCTTTCGCTCACGTATTTCTTGGCTAAAAGTTTCGACCGCGGCATGCGCAATCCCTGTTAGGGTTGCAAGATGGACGACCTGATAAAAAGCAGTTTGATATTTAAAACGCTGGTCAAATGGAATAAGATGCGAAGCTGGCAAATGAACCTGATGCACTTTTAAAGTACCACTGCCCGTTGTCTTTTGACCAAAGCCATCCCAATCATCAATTACACTCACGCCCGATTCATGACGATAAATAGCAGCAATTACGTGGCGGTCATTCACTTCATCGTAAGCAAATAAATCGATCCAGTCTGCAAAGATACTTCCAGTTGAATAATACTTTTCACCATTCACCACCAAGTTGCCCGAAGCATCTTTGGTTACTCGTGTAACGACGTCACCGATCTGTACATTTCCAACTTCGGTCCATGCGTTCCCGACCAAATCACCTTGTACAAAGCGTTGAAACCAAACCTCCTGTGAATGCTCTTTATGAGCAACTAAACGGTCTTCAACAAAAGCGAAGTGTCCACGCAAAGCTTGCACAATATTCGAGTCTGCTTGTGCTAGCTCTGCTAAAAGCTGGAAAAGTTGCGGTAATGACACCCCATCTCCACCATATTTAACAGGTACACGTACCGCACCTAATTTGAGTTCTTTTAACCACTGAATCGGTTCAAAAGGTAAGATTCGTTCTTTTTCTCGTTGAATTGCACCTTGAGCAATTTTTTCAAAAACTGGACGAAATCTACTCGCTACCTTTTCATAATCAGCGCCTACCGACAGTTCTTCTAATTCAATTTGGGTAATCGTCATCTTTATTCTCCTAATCTTATTTTTTCTTCAATTTAACTCCATGCATGACGGGGCGGATGGATGCCATTGAGATAATAATTACCGACAATGTGATATTTCCAGCGCACCGGATCATGCAAGGTGTGAGTGCGAGCATTACGCCAATGGCGGTCCAAATTAAGCTCTGACAAGGTCGATCGTGTTCCCGACAATTCAAAAAGCTTATTCGCTGCTAAAATCGCAACTTCCGTAGTGAGTACTTTTGCTTCAGCAACTAATAATGTCGCTTGGTTTACATGCTGTTCTGTCGTGTCGGCAATCGCTTGATCAATCGCATCTCCAGCCAAATCTAATACCGCTTCTGCTGCACGCAGTTTTATTTTTAAATCACCAATATTTGCAATTGTGTAAGGGTCATCACTCGCTTTTTCCAAACCTGAATCGACCCACGCGCGGCTATGATTTTTGACATAGTGAATTGTTTCTTCAATTGCGCCACGTGCAATACCTGCATCGACAGCAGCTTGAATAAATTGTGAAATTGCACCTGCTGGAGTAGGACGTTCGAAAGCCTGATAAATCGGAATTAGATATTCTTCACGTACTGGAACTTGATTTAACTCTACCGTACCACTAGCCGTGGTTCGTTGCCCAAAACCAGACCAGTCATTAATAATATTCACCCCTGAAGTTTCCCGAGGAACTAGTGCCGCATAAGGCTGCCCCTGCTCATTTACAGCGACAATGGGAACCCAATGCGCAAGCAATGCACCTGTTGCAAAAAACTTCTTGCCATTAATTTCATAACCGTGCTCGGTCTTTTTTAATGTGGTAGTGAGGTCAGCCACCGTTTTGCTATGTTTTTCTGAAAAGGCATTACCAAAACGAATTCCTCTTAGCACCAAATTAAAGAAGAACTGTTGTTGTTCAGGTTTCGCATCAAGACGTAAATGTTCAATAAAAGCCAAATGATTTTGGGGAAGCTGTGCAAGAGATGGATCAACACTTGCAATTGTTTTGATGACCTCAGCCAAGGTTCGATATTTAACTTGTGCACCACCAAATTGCTTGGGAACCGTAATAGCCCATAAACCACTTTGTGAGAACTGTTGAATTTCATTTAGGGGTAAACGGCGCTCTCTGTCTCGATCGGATGCTTCGTGTGCAAACTCTTGAGCAAGTTTTTTGGCAAGCTCAATTGCTTCTTCATCAGAACGAATAATATGCGCATCTTTTGACTGCTCAAACACAGATAAAGGAACCGCCTGAGACCGCCCATGGGCTGAACTTAAACTTGTCATAACTTTTGTTATCTCTATTTTTATTTAACCTGCCATTCACATTAGCACCAAAAAAACAGACACTTTATAGATATTAAAGCTTTGTTTATGAAATAGATTTTCACAAGCTTTTCATATTTTTTACTATAAAAATAACATTTTGTTTTTCGAAAATTTTCTTACATGAGATAAACAATTTCTTATAGGCTTTTTAAGTTTTGTCACCTATGATCAAAACTAGGCAATATTATGTTGTAGTCAATGAGGTATCGAAGATATGGCAAAGAATGCAAGTTCACCTGGCAAAAGATTTATGAAACTTGCAGGAATGACCGCGAGCATTGCAACGAAAACCGTTTCTAACTCGATTCGAAACTTGAACGCAGACGAAGAACAAAAGTTGGCTTCAAAAACCAAGCTATTTCAGGATATTGGGTTGCAAATTGCCGACACCTTAGGCGAAATGAAAGGTGCCGTGATGAAAGTCGGTCAAATTGCATCGCAATATAAAGATATTTTCCCACCTGAAGTTGCCAAAGCAATTTCAAAACTACAACGCCAAGCCCCAGCCATGCCCTTTGCTGCAATTCAGCAACAAGTTGAACGAGAGCTTGGGAAACCGTTGAATGTTGCCTTTAAATCTTTTGATAGCGAACCTTTTGCAGCTGCTTCAATTGGACAAGTTCACAAAGCTGTCCTGCCTAGCGGTGAGCAAGTTGTGGTTAAGGTTCAATATCCAGGTGTTGATGAAGCCTGTGAAAGTGACTTAAAACAAGTTCGGTTAGCACTTCGTTTAATGGGCGTACTTAAAATTGATAAAAAACTACAAGATCAGCTTTTTGCAGAGATTCAAGATAGTCTGTCAGCAGAACTTAACTATGAAATCGAAGCTCAAAACCTTGAGGTTTTCAAAACATTTCATAGCCAATTAGATGACAAAATTATCATCCCGACCGTTTACAAAGATTACTCTTCAAGACGTATTTTAACCTTAAGTCTCGAACAAGGTGACAGCATTGAAACTGCCAGTGCTTGGCCTATTGAAATTCGAAATACGATTGGACGCCGCTTGATTCGCGCTTTAGGTCAGGAAATGTTCTTTTTAAAACGTTTTCACTGTGACCCGCATCCGGGTAACTTTGCCTTTCGCCAAGATGGCAGTGTCATTATTTACGACTATGGTAGTGTTAAAACGCTTTCAAATGAAATCGTGCAGCACTTTAAACGCTTAGTAAATGCAGCTCGCCATGAAAATATCGATTTGATTGAAACAGAATTATTTGAACTACATTCACTTGCTGAAAAAGGCAAATTCCCGAGTGATCTATATAAACTCTGGATTGAAGTATTATTACGCCCGCTTACAACCACTTATGATTTTGCCGAGAACTCATCGCACCATGATGGCATGTTACTTGTGAAAAAATCTTTGAAGTATTGGGATGTATTTAAACCATCTCCAGATACTTTAATGGTCAACAGAACCATTTCAGGACATTACTGGAACCTGATTCACTTAAAAGTTCATGACAATCTGAACGATTTATTTGAAGAGCTTATTCCTCCTTCTAACTAACTTAATTTACTGTTCAATGTAGCCTTCTAGGGGGTTACATTGACTTTTCAACTGTTATGTTATAACATTTCTTTAATCAAAAATAATTTAGGACAATCTCTCATGCGTAAAGATATTCATCCTGCTTATCAACAAGTGTTATTTCATGACACCAATGCAGACGCGTACTTCTTAATTGGTAGTACTCTTCAGTCTAAACAAACCAAAGAATATCAAGGGAAGGTTTACCCTTATGTAACTCTTGATATTTCAAGTGCATCACATCCTTTCTACACAGGTGAAGTACGTCAAGCAAGTAATGAAGGCCGTGTAGCAAGCTTTAATAAACGCTTTGCTCGCTTTAACCGTAAGAGTTAATCTTGCGTTAAGATTTGACCAATACACTTAAAACATTGGAAGCCTAAGACTATCTCCTCCACTTAGGCTTCTTTTTTTATGTGTATTTTTACGATCTTTTTATGTTGTGTATAAAAGAGAACTTATCCACAAGTTGTCTAAAAACTTTTCTGATTTTTTTCAATAACTCCTCAATTTTTATAATTGCCAAGCTTTCAAAGCTGCTATTCGATGCTATGCTTAAAACCTCATTTGATAGGAAATTTAAGATAATGGCACAAGAGTTACTTGCCCAATTACAAGCAGGCACAGCAAAATTTTCAGACGTTTTAGCTCATATTGAAGCGCGTTACCAACATACTCCAACGGCTTTTCAAAATGGTGCACAATATAACGCTGCTACTGAAAATCAAGGCAGTGCAAAAGTTTTCTCTTTTGCCAAGTTACAAGGTTTAGACCAAGCACAAACTTTAAGTTTATTTGCAGAGCACTACGCATCTGTATTGGCGACCCCTGAGGGAACTGATCATCAAAATATTCGTCAGTTTATGCAAAATGGTTGGGATGGTGTGAAGTTTAAAGGTCAGGCTTTGGCTGAAAAAGCTTAATCATTTTTTAGCACAGCCTCAAATTATGAGATTTTCTAAAGCCTGTTAATAGGCAATGCCTCACTTTTGAGGGCAAAAGTGACAAAACCCTTTGTTCCGCTGATGCTACATCCATGTAGCACAGCGAAACGACGGCATCCATGCCGTCTGTCACGATAGTAAATGCCTTATTTTTCTTAATTATTTTATTAGCCCCTTACATTTGATACGCGATAACGTCATTCGCAGCCTGCGTGGTGTCAATAAAAGATCGTTTTTGCAAAGCATAAGATAAATGGATTCAGTGAACAGGTTCTGCGAATGACAGATGCCTTTGATTACTTTGGGCAAAACCAAAGTAACTTAATTAGCTGCTCCCATTAGATAATTCAACCGTAAGACTCCGTCGTAAAAATCCTACTCAACATTCAACTTCGATGAGCTCTCACAACTTGAAATCATACTCAATTCTTAAATATAAAAACTCAATGCCCCGCCACCCAATAATAAGTCGCCAATCCCAAACACGTAAAAATTAACGATCCAATCAAATGAATAGAAATCCCCAACATCGCCATTCCCAATTTGCCACTTTGTAATAAAGTCACAATCTCAATGGAGAACGTTGAAAAGGTAGTTAAAGCACCACAAAAACCAGTAATCACAAAGAGCTTATAATTCGGACTTAAATCACTTTGGGCAAAATAGGCAATCGCAAAACCAATAATAAAGCCACCGACTAAATTAACAGTGACAGTACCGAGTGGAATTTGTGGGTAGATTGGATTGAGTTTTAAACCTAAAAACCAACGCAGCCATGCCCCTAGAACCGAACCTAAAGCAATTGAAAGTAGAGAGTAATACATAAGACCACCCCTTTAGATAGACGCTAAAAGAGCAAAAAATAATGAAGAGAAATATGACATGGCGTACTCCAAAAATAAGCAGAGTACGCAATAACCTACGTACCCAGCGATATAAATACATGAGGGTAACGTAGGCATCATTAGCCAATCCGGCGGTTTTTCAGAGGAGGAATGCCATCTCCCCGTTTTAAGTATATTAAATCATCTAAAATTTGATTAAAACATACTTTTTAAAATCATGGGCGTTCATCATATTGCGGTAAATCATCCTGAATACATTCCCACTCTGCCTTAGAAGCAGCAAAAATATGCATTGTCGGCTTTTGATCGAGCGGTGTATCAAGCGTCCCAATTCTTAAACGATACAGTTCAGGCTGCGCATCACGCGAGCTAATAAGCGGTGAACCACATTCGCTACAGAACCAACGGTACACACCATTCACCGCAAATTTTTTGACTAGGTCTTCACCTTGGGTAATTTTAAAATCTGTACTTTTAACAGGAGCATTCGTGGCAAATGCTGTTCCATTGGATTTTCGGCAGCGTTGACAGTGACATTGAATAATATCTCCGATATCGCCTTTAATCTCGTAGCGAATACCCTGACATAAACAACTTCCCTGATAGACTGGTGATGCTTGAGACATGATCTCGTAAATCCTATTTTTATTGATTGTTCAAAATTACCACTTTTCACATATCAAACATAGCACCAAATCAAGCCGTTATTTCTCTAGGAATGAATGTACGCCTTCACCAGCCGCTCGCCCTGTAGCAAAGCATGCTGTAAGCAAATATCCGCCTGTAGGAGCATCCCAATCCAGCATTTCGCCACAGCAAAATACCCCTGAGGTTTGTTTAAACTCTAAGTTTTCAGTTAATGCATTTTGCTTAACACCACCAGCACAGCTAATCGCTTCCTCAATAGGTCTAAAACCTTCTAAGTTGATTTGAAGAGCTTTGATTTGCTGAGCCATAACATTGGGTTGGTTCCATAGTGCTTTATCAACCACTTCTCTGACTAAGTTAATCTTAGCTGTATCTAAGCCAGCTTTACGCCAGATATTAGTGAGCGATTGTTTTTTGCTAGCCTGCAATTTTTTAATTAACTGTGAAAGCTCTACATCAGGCAATAGATCTAAAAACAGATTTAAGCTTTTTCCTTGTTTTCGCTGTTCTCGTAAGACACGTCCCAGTTTATAAATAACACCACTTTCTAACCCATAGTGAGTAATCACAATATCGCCATGTGTAACTTGGCTAGGCTCAACCCACGCATTGATACGCTTTAAAGGTTCACCAAAACAGCTTTCCATAAAAGTAGACCAAGCGTGCAATACCCCGGCATTACTCGCTTGAAAAGGTTCAATATTGGATTGATCTATCCATTGTTGCCAAGCGCCATCACTACCCAATTGTGACCACGACACCGCCCCACATGCCAATATCACTGCATCGTATTGCTGGGTAAAAGTCTCGCTGCTTTGATTATTCTGACTTTCTAAAGTTACTGTTGTACCTTGTAAATTAATACAACGATGACGATAAAAGAATTTAACTTGCTGTTCTGCCAAACGTTTTAGCCAAGCACGTAATAGAGGAGCCGCTTTCATTTCGACAGGAAAAATGCGACCTGAGGTGCCAACGTAGGATTCTATTCCCAGATTTTTCATCCAGTTCTGAATCCAGCCTGCATCCCATTTTTCAACCCACGGTTTGAGCCATTCTGTATGGTCATAGCGCTCAATAAACTGCGCTAAAGGTTCAGCATGCGAGATGTTTAACCCCGTTTTACCCGCCATTAGAAACTTACGTGCCGCTGAAGGTTTTTGCTCATACACGTCAATATCATAAGTATATTGGCTCAACACCTCAGCTGCCATTAAACCAGCCGGACCCGCACCAATAATGGCAACCCGCTTATTCGCCATGCACTTGACCTTGTAATGGGGCAAACTCATCAAAACGTGTGCTGTAACCTTCAGGTTTAGTGATCACAAGCTGTTGGCAAAGTTCTCCACGTTCTAAATACTTAATTTCAAAATGAGTACGTGCAGATGTTTGAGCAATTTTTTCTTTTTGATAAGGCAGTTTCCAAACATTTAATAACTGCTGTTCAGCTTCTTCAATATATTCAGGGATATTACTTGCCAGAGTAATGGTTCCACCTGTTTGCAAGCGTGAGATTAAGAACTCAAAAAATGGCATATTCAACCAGCGCTGTGCTGGATTATGTGGTTCTGGATTTGGATAGAGAATAAAGAAATGCTCTACTTGGGCGGGGTACAAAGCATGTACCACCCACGGTAAAGCATCTGCATGCACAGGGATTAAGTTATCTCTCGGTTCCAGACCATGCTGTTTTTGCATTGCCAAGAATTTTTCTCGGGTTCGTTCAATTGCATACAACGTGTGCTGTGGCTGTTGCCCGCTAAATAGCAAAGCATGTTTACCCTTGCCCGCTCCAATTTCTACACAAATCGGGGTATTTTCAATTGGGGTAAAATCGCGAGGCGCTTGCATACGTTGTGCTTGAAATTGACGAATCTGCATAATCACATCAAACTAAATAAAAATCGGCATAAGTCTAACAAGTCACCTGACTTTTGCCTAATCTATTTCTCTTCACTTTGAGGATATCGCTTTATGCCACGTACATTCCCCTGCCCACGTTGTGGTGAACCAAGTGTTTGGGAAGGTAATGAATTTCGTCCGTTTTGTTCAGAGCGCTGTAAATTAATTGATTTAGGGGCGTGGGCAAACGATGAATATAAACTGCCTACCCAAGATGCACCTCAGCATGACAAGGGTAGTCAAAATGAAGATGATTACGAGGATTAACCCGCTTTGCCCGCGACAAATGGGTTAAATTGTTTTTCATAGCCAATGGTACTCATCGGACCATGTCCTGAAATAAACTGAGTATCATCTGGCAAACTAAAACACTCACGTTTAATCGATTCAATGAGTTGTTCATGGTTTCCACGCGGGAAGTCTGTTCTGCCAATCGAACCTTTAAACAAGACATCACCAGTCCAAAGCAAGCCATGATTTTTATTATAGAAAATGACATGCCCTGGTGTATGACCCGGCGCAAAACGCACCTCAAATTCATCTTCACCCAGTTTTAACACTTCACCGCCTTCAAGCCATTGATCGACTTTTACTGGCTGTGGAATTGGAAAGCCATAACGTGCTGAAACTTCCTGAATCATATCTAGCCAGAACTGATCTTCTTTATGGGGACCAATAACTGGAACGCTCCATTCTTTAGCAAGCTCTCCTACCGCTCCAGCATGGTCTAAATGCCCATGAGTGAGCCAAAGAGCCTTCACCTTTAGACCTAAGGCTTCAACTTCTTTTTTCAAAACTGAAGCATCACCACCAGCATCAATCAAAACTGCTTCTTTGGTTTCACTGTCCCAAACAAGAGAACAATTTTGGGCAAATGCAGTAACTGGAACAATTTTGACTTGCAGCATAAGAACCTCTGGCTAAAACGCAATTAACGGTGGGCTAAGGTATAAGTAAGGGCATCAAGATTAGCCTGAACTAACCCTGCAAGCAAATCAATATGAGCTTGATCGCTATTTAAAGCAGGAATGTAAGCATAGCTACCACCGCCAGCCTCTTGAAACAACTCAGCATTTTGTATGGCTAGTTCTTCAAGTGTTTCCAAGCAGTCAGCAGAAAAAGCTGGGCTTAAAACCTGAACGGACTGAACCCCTTGCTTCGCCCAATCTTGTAGAAGCTGGTCTGTATAAGGTTTCACCCATTCTTGTCTCCCAAAACGTGACTGGAAGCTAATTGCCCATTCATCATCTTTCAAATGTAAGGCTTCAGCGACTAACTTTGCTGTGATACGACAACGGTTTGCATACGGGTCACCCTTATCAGCATATGGCTGTGGAATACCGTGAAATGACATCAACAGTTTTTCAGGTTTTCCATGTTGCTCTTGGTAGGCTAAAACACTTTCTGCCAATGCCTGAATAAACATTGGATGCTGATAATAGTCTTTAATAATTGTTAGACCTGGCAAGTTTCGCTGGGCTGGAATCCACTTCGCAAACGCATCGTATAACGGCGCTGTAGAAGTTGCAGAATATTGAGGAAACAAAGGCAATAGAATGACATGCTCTTGCGGGTTAGACGCCAGTTTTTCTAACACTGCATCAATACCTGGATTGCCATAGGTCATTGCTGGTATCACGGTTAAATCAAACTGATTATTTTCTTGCTGTAAATAAGCCTGCACACGTTTGGTTTGTTCAAACACAATTTCACGCATCGGTGAGTCTTTTGACCATACCGAAGCATAGGCATGCGCTACTCTTTTCGGTCGAAAAGGTAAAACAAACAGATTTAAAATAATCCACCAAATAAATTTTGGTATTTCAATCACGCGTGAATCAGATAAAAACTGCTTTAAAAAACGGCGCACCGCAGGCACAGTGGCCTTATCCGGTGTACCTAAATTCGCTAAAATGACAGTAACTTTCGGTTTTTGTTCAAACGACATGTGTAAATGCCTTTCAGTTCATCTTATGACATTAATGTAACAGCTTTTATTGTCATATATAAATTGAATCGCTCTAAGCTTTTAATCGAATGCCTCGATGGTTCCATTTATAGCTAAGTAATATCTTTTGAGCTTTAGCTGTAACTTTCCATAAGCTATAGGATTGTTCAATTTGAGTTGGAACAATCCAGCCTTGTGATTGCATTTGCTTTTTAATCCGAAACAATGCCTTATGGTTAATCTGAGCACAGGCAACAGCATGTGCGCGAGGTAACTCCTGACGAGCATCCTCTAAGCCTGCCTGATTTAAATATTCATTCAAGCATGTTCCAAAATTTTCTTCTGGCATCGCTGTTTCAAACTGCTTTGCCAATATGCTTAGCAACTGGGACCACGTCATTTGTCGTTGTCGTTTCAGCTCTTTAAAATTGCCGTCCTGAAATGCTTGAATTTGATATTCAAATGCAAAAACATCTTGCGGAGCAACTTCATTTACTTGAGTTGATGACTCTGCTAACTGTTGTTCTAACTGTAAAATTTTACTTTTTAATAATTTAATTTCATCTTCTAAGTGATGAGCTTGATGAGCAGGAACCCAACCTTGTCCCATATGCTGCTCAACCATTAAAGGTATATTTAAACGGACGGCTAGCTCTAAGTCACGAAGGCTTTTAAAGTAAAAAATATGGTTTGCATCAAGTAATAACTTTTCTCTAAATGCGCTAAATTTATCTTTAAGCTGTGGATGTGTTTCTTGTAAATGTATTTCACGACTTTCAGGTTGCTCATGCATGAACACAATAATGGGTTTAGCCTGACTTAACGCATATTCATATTCTAAAGACAAATAACTCGCACCAGAAATCGACTGTTCGCCATACTGGCTGCCTAAAAGTAGGATTACATAATCACATTCATCAATTTGTCGACGTGCAAGTGTAGTGGTTAGAGGTGTTCGATGCTCTAATCCCCAAGCAAAGAAACCCATCCCTACCAAGGTTTGAGACAGAACCATCCGCTCTGGCTGCATGTCGCGGCCGGATGTTGAAATAAAAATCTGATAGCGTGTATCGAGCATAACAATACCCTTTCGCCCCATGATCTATCCGTGACTTAATATCAGCCAAGATCATGAACCGCCCCAAATAAAATAATAAATCTAAAAAACACTACTTTCTAAATGATGCTAAAAGATCAGTTCAGATTATGAAGTGTCCAAGTTAACTCTTGTGGAATCATATGTTGTAAAACAGGTTGCAGTGCCTCAGCATTATTACCGCTGACATAACATTCAATACGTGCAACATTCTGACCTATTTGGTCACATAATAACTCATTTTTTATTAAAATACGGGCTGTTTGTCGGGCAACTGCCAACCCAGAATCAACCAGTGTGAATTGGTTATCAAAAAGATGATGAATTGCCTCATTTAAGAAAGGATAATGCGTGCAACCGAGCACTAAATAGTCGGCACCTTGCTCAGCAGCGGGTTGTAAAACTTCTTTTAATGCTTTTAAACATGTCTCACCCATTTGCTGACCTGCCTCGACACAAGGAACAAGTTCAAGGCTAGTTAAAGTCATCACTTTAACACCTGCCGGAATAGCAAACTTCTCGACCACATCTTTAATGAGTTGGCCACGAAAAGTAGCAGGTGTCGCCAACACAGCAACCACTTTAGAACGTGTCTGTAATACGGCAGGTTTTAATGCTGGAACCAATCCCACAATTGGAAAGTGTTCACCATAATGCTCACGCAAATGATCAAGGCTAAATGCGGAAGCAGTATTACATGCTACGACTGCAATTTTACAGCCTTGACGATATAGCCAATCAACAGCACGAGCAGTGAGTTCTCTGATTTCTTCATCAGAGCGAGGACCATAAGGAACGTAGGCAGTATCTGCATAATACACAATACGTTCATTTGGTAAATGTTTGGCAATTTCTGCTGCAACTGACATTCCTCCAATTCCCGAATCAAAAATACCAATTGGGGCATCTGCTGATGCTTTAGGCATAGGTTCTAGCTCGGAAAATAAAGGTTGTATGGCGGTCATAGCTGTACTGAAGTGTCAGAAAATTTCACTCCCTAAAGCTTAAACCTCAAGTGCCTAATTGCAATAGCAAATTACCACTTTTTAGCTCTAAAATGGTTTCTCCTTTATCATTTTCAATCAGTGTTCCATAGTTCACCAAATGATAGAAAGCCTGACGTTGAATCAGCGCATTAATTCCAAAACGGACATGCACATAAGGACGCAACTCCCCTGCATATTCCCGCATAAAAATTGGATGTTCTTTATCAACTAAAATCACGTCTTGATTGGTCGTAGTTAGTTGTAAAAACTGCTCACCTGAAATTTCGACCTGATCTGCCTGATTGACTAATAAAGGTTCATCTTCAACTTCGATTTCAATTTGTTCTACAGGGGTTTTCAGGTAGAATTTACCCTCTTCTTTCCATAGGACTTTGGTAAACAGATCTAATAGAGCTTGGCGCTTGATTAATTGACCTTCGTGCCACCATTCTCCATTGGATTTCACCGTCAAATCCATTTTACCGCAATGCTTTGGATGCCACTGCTCTAAAGGTGGAATTGACCTTTTGTGACTTTGCTGTACACCTTTTAAGTATTGTGCAATGTTCATTAAGTTTTTATCATCAGATAACGGTATTTTTCCCATATCCGATGGTGAATTATTTTGATTTACCATAGTTTATGCCTTGCTGACGAAAAAATGTTACGACTCAGCCAATTGGCTAGATCATGGTTTAAAACTATACTAGCCCAAACGATAAAAGGCACAATAGCATATTTGCGCCTATGGATTAAAACACTCACGGCAGCACCGAATTTTCTGAATATGACGGTTGCCACCTTTAAGTATTGAGGAGTCCTACATGGAACACATCGAACGTGAATCGATGGAGTTTGACGTTGTCATCGTAGGTGCAGGACCTGCAGGTCTATCTGCTGCGATTAAGATCCGTCAATTAGCGATTGAAAAAAACTTACCCGATCTTTCTGTTTGTGTAGTTGAAAAAGGCTCTGAAGTAGGTGCGCATATCTTGTCTGGTGCTGTGCTTGAGCCACGTGCCATCAATGAACTTTTTCCGAACTGGAAAGATGAAGGCGCCCCTCTTAATGTCCCTGTAACTGAAGACAAAACATTCTTCTTACTTTCAGACACCACTTCAAAAGAAGTTCCTCACTGGATGGTTCCTAAAACCATGCACAACGATGGTAACTATGTTATCTCGTTAGGTAACGTTGTTCGCTGGTTAGGTCAAAAAGCTGAAGAACTAGAAGTTTCAATCTTCCCTGGCTTTGCTGCATCTGAAGTGCTTTACCACGAAGATGGTACTGTAAAAGGTATTCAAACTGGCGACATGGGTGTTGGTAAAGATGGTGAGCCAACGCATAACTTTACACCAGGTTATGAGCTACACGCGAAATATACCCTCTTTGCTGAAGGTTGCCGTGGTCACTTAGGTAAACGCCTGATTGCGAAATACAACCTTGATAAAGATGCTGATCCTCAACATTACGGTATCGGGATTAAAGAGCTTTGGGAAATTGACCCAGCAAAACATAAGCCAGGCTTAGTCATGCACGGTGCAGGTTGGCCTTTAGCAGAAACGGCTTCTTCAGGTGGCTGGTGGTTATATCACGCTGAAAACAACCAAGTGACTTTGGGTATGATCGTGGACTTGTCTTATGAAAATCCACACATGTATCCATTTATGGAAATGCAGCGCTGGAAAACTCACCCACTGATTAAACAGTATTTAGAAGGTGGTAAGCGTATTTCTTACGGCGCACGTGCTGTAGTGAAAGGCGGTTTCAACTCATTGCCTAAATTAACTTTCCCGGGCGGTTGCTTGATTGGTGATGATGCAGGTTTCTTAAACTTTGCAAAAATCAAAGGCTCACACACTGCCATGAAATCAGGCATGTTATGTGGTGAAGCTGTATTTGAAGCGATTGCTGCGGGTGTAGAAAAAGGCGGTGATCTTGCGATTGCACGTGTTACTGAAGGCGAAGATTTATTCGTTAAAGAATTAACTTCTTACACTGACAAATTTAACAACAGCTGGTTAAAAGAAGAACTTTATAACTCTCGTAACTTTGGCCCAGCAATGCATAAATTTGGTCAATGGATGGGTGGTGCATTTAACTTTATCGACCAGAATGTCTTTAAAGTACCATTCACTTTACATGATTTGAAGCAAGACTTTGCTGCATTAAAAACTGTTGATGCAACAAGCTTTAAGCCAAACTATCCAAAACCAGATGGCAAGCTTACATTTGACCGTTTATCTTCTGTGTTTATCTCAAACACTGTACATGAAGAAAACCAGCCAGCTCACTTGAAGCTTACTGATCCTTCAATTCCAGTGAATGTGAACTTACCAAAATGGGATGAGCCTGCACAGCGCTACTGCCCTGCTGGTGTTTATGAAATCATGGAAAATGATGATGGTTCTAAACGCTTCCAGATTAACGCAGCGAACTGTGTTCACTGTAAGACTTGTGACATTAAAGACCCATCTCAAAACATCACATGGGTAACGCCTGAAGGCGGCGGTGGTCCGAATTATCCTAATATGTAATAAAAAAGCCCCGATTATTCGGGGCTTTTTTATTGGAATCCGCTTATTGAAAAGGCGGTATTTTTGCTACGTTTAAATTAAAATTCTTTTTATAGAAAATAAATGTGCCTAATAAAAATAAGCCAAGAAAGCCAAAGTTTCGCGCTAAATCGAAGTACCAAACCGAATTACTAAATAATAAATCAAGAATTAACATAAGCCCCATAAACCCTGTATGCAGAATCAAACTCATCTTTATCTTAGGTTCAGGAGCAAAAGATGTATTTCTGTAACCAAGTAGAACAGAACCTAATATAATAAGGATTAATAAAATAATAATAGCGGCGGTTTCAGATAACCAAGAAGTTTCTGTATGTAATAAAAGAGCAATTGAGAAAAACCAAAGAAAAATAAACAAGCTTCGTTTCACAAAATATTCATTCATTTTTATACGTCAGTTATATACTTAATTTTATAAATTATATAACGATTCTTATTTGTAAAAAATTATCATTTCAAATTAAATTTGAATTATTATTGGCTTCTAATCATCTTTATTAGAAGCCTTATTATTCTATTAACCTTTCTTCACTAAGTAATGAAATTCTTTATGACCATTTTCATCTAAGCGTTCTTCTTGCAACAACAACTCATGGCCTAAATGCATACAAAATTTAGGAATATCCCACGAGGTCGAATTATCTGTTGCGAAGACTTCAACAACATCCCCAGACTTAGATTTGCGGATGGCTTGATGCAACATCATGACAGGTTCCGGACAGCGTAAACCTCGTGTATTAAGTTGAACAGTAGGTGAAATAGATTGTTCTGACATGACAAACTCGAACAAATAGAATTTTCACATTTTAGCATAAACAAATTACTGAGCTGTTAACTGTAACTGGCTTTTACATAACAATATACGTTTTGTCTTTTAGCTTGTTTTATAGATGCATAAGCATCTTTTCTTCGGTATGATCTGTCTATTCATTTGATACATTGAGTCTTTAGGAAAGATCATGCAAGAGGAACCAAGTCCGTCGTGGGGAATGCGAGGCTTACGAAAATGGTTAGGTACAGCGCCAGAAACCCGTGATGAATTATTAAAATTAGTCCAAAATTCACGCCGCTTTTTAGAACCAGATACTGTTGCTATGCTTGAAGGCGTTCTTGACCTTCCAGCTACAAAAATTCGTGAAGTCATGACGCCACGAACAGCAATGATCAGTTTACAAGAAGATGATCAATTACTTGATATTCTTGATGTACTGGTTGAGTCTGCTCACTCACGCTTTCCTGTCTTCTCTGCCGATCAGCCAGACAATGTTGTCGGGATTTTGCTCGCAAAAGATTTGTTGCCGTTTCTAACTGAACCGAATACCAAAGTCGATATTCGAGTTCTCATGCGTCAACCGTTGTTTGTTCCTGAAAGTGCGCGTTCCGATCAGGTATTGCGTATGTTGAAACATACTCAGACTCACATTGCGATTGTGATTGATGAATATGGCTCAACAGCAGGTCTTGTTACGCTTGAAGATATTCTTGAAGAGATCGTTGGCGAAATTGAAGATGAGCATGACACTGTCGATGAAGATGCTCAGTACATTGTTCCTGACAATGACCATACGGTAGCAAATGCATGGATGGTGCAAGCACTTACACCAATCGAACATTTCAATACTGTTTTAGATGCTGATTTTTCTGATGATGAAGTAGAAACTGTCGGCGGTTTATTGCTTCAAGAGATTGGTCTGGTAAGTGATTTACAAGGTCAAACTGTTGAGCTTGGAAATTGGTTATTTACAATCGTTGAAGCAGATGCCCGCACTATTCATCTGATTCGAGCTGTACGTCAATGAGAGCATACTTTGAAAAGCTGTTAGATTCTTCGCAACAACAAAAACAGCTTCCTTTAATTTTTCCTTTACTCATTGCTTTATTTTCAGGTGCCGTGTTCAGTTTTTCACTGGCACCTTACTATTGGTGGTGGTTGGCAATTTTATCTCCAGCCCTACTCTATGCAACACTACATAAGCGCTCAGCTAAACAAGCCCTTGCTATTGGTTGGAGCTATGGCTTTGGTTTATGGTTTGTAGGCGCTTTCTGGCTCTATACTTCTATCCATGTATATGGCGATACCAATGCATTTCTAAGCGTATGTATGATTGCTATTATGGCCCTTGTGATGGGTTTATTTACAGCATTCCAAACATGGGTTTACCGACGTTTCTTCCCTGAAACACCACTTACTTTTGCCCCACTTTGGATTGTTTTCGAATGGGCAAAAACTTGGGTATTTACAGGTTTCCCATGGTTGTTTGTAGGTTACGCTTTTACTGAACGCTTACTCGATGGTTATGCACCGCTATTTGGTATTTATGCTATTTCCTTTGTCGTCATTGTATTAGCATGTGCTTTAGTTGAAGTTCTGCGTAAACGTGTTTTCTGGGTTATCCCTTCTGCCCTGTTAGTTTTGGGTGCATGGGGAGCATCATATATACAGTTTGTAAAACCTAAAGCGGCTAAACCACTTAGCGTTTCGCTCATTCAAGGTAACATTCCACAAGATTTAAAATGGCTGACTGAATACCAAGTTAGAACATTAGAAATTTATGCTGGTTTGACACAATCTGAATGGGGCCGTGACCTAATTGTATGGCCTGAGTCTTCAATTCCGCTCTTCCAAACTGACATTGAACCATTTTTGGATGCAATGGATGCACAAGCGAAAAAGAACCATACAGCTTGGGTAACTGGTATTCCTTACTGGGATTTTGCGAAATCACATCAAGTTGGTAGCCCGCTGTATTACAACAGTATTATGGCATCTGGCAGCGATTCAAGCGGACTCTATAAAAAGCAGCGTCTTGTTCCATTTGGTGAATATATTCCTCTTTCAGGTTTACTCTCTTGGGTATTACCAGCCATGCAAAATGACATTAGCATGAGCGGTTTTACACGTGGTGAGAGTGATCAGAAACCACTTTTAATTAAAGGGCATGCGCTTGCTGCTGCAATTTGTTATGAAGTGGCTTATCCGAACCTAACAAGACGTAATGCAGAAGACAGTGATTTCTTGGTGACTGTATCGAATGATGCTTGGTTTACGGGTACTGCTGGGCCTTGGCAACATTTACAAATGGTGCAGATGCGCGCGAAAGAAAATGGCCGCTGGTTTATTCGTGCAACCAACACAGGTGTAACAGCGTTTATTGATCAAAATGGTCATATCACTGAACAAGCACCAATCGATAAAGAGTTTGTCTTGAGAGGCGATTTACCTGCTATGCAAGGCCAAACTCTTTATAACCGTTTAGGTGATTATCCAATTTTAGGATTTGCGGTCTTACTGCTGATTTTAGGTTGGGTTTATCGCCCACGTAAAGTTGACATTTCTTTTAAATCTCGTCGCTAAATCATAATAACTTTGTACCCAGAGGCACTTCAAACTCTGGGATACAAAGTGCTACATCACCATCTGCATTATGAAACCCTGTCACTAAACATTCTGACTGGATAGGTCCAATTTGTTTTTTAGGGAAATTCACTACAGCAACGACTAATTTACCCACCAAATCTTGTGGTTGATAGAGCTTGGTAATCTGTGCACTTGCTTTACGCACACCCAATTCTTCACCAAAATCTACATGCAAAATATAAGCAGGTTTACGCGCCTTTTCAAAAACCTCAGCTTGAATAATTTTACCAACGCGAAGCTCTACTTTTAAAAAATCATTCCACTCGATTTGTTCCATTTACTTTTCTCATGTTCTTAGATAGCTGATCTGAAGCATATAATATGTACAAATGAAGGAACACCCTATTTTTAAGTTCAGTTAAAAAATAAAACGTAGATGTTTAGTCTACGTTTTATCTAAAAATTTGGTTTTAAAATATTATTAAAAAGCAATCGATAATTGCAAAGATAAATAAGCAACTAAACTCGATAAAAAGACCATAGGTAGATAACGATAAGCTTTAAAAAGTAATTGCTCATATTGAGTAGATATTTGTTTAACTTGCCAGACGCTCGCTTTTAATGCGGTGAAGAAACTCACCATTAACCATGCACTCACAATACTTAGTGCAAAGAAGCCAATCATGATTTGGCTACTTCCCTCTGTACTCAGCCATAACTTTAAAAAAACTTCAGCAATCGGCAATAAACCCAAAATCAATAGGACAGACTTGAGCATTACCCAATGAAACTGAGTCAGTTCATCTAATATGAGAAATGCTTTCATTTAATCTCTCCTTTTAATTGGATAAAGTGCTTTTTAGTTATTATGCAAAGCTTTCATTTAAATATATAGCTTATTTTCCTCCACATTTTAACTTTCTTGTAACTATTAAATATGGGAATAATTCTTATTATAAATCTCAAATATTGATATTAACTTTAATTTATATTTTTCAGTTAGTTATTATATTTTACTGATTGAGAGAGATTATCAATTCACATTTATCATTTTATCTTTTTAACTGAATTGATAATCTCCATTACATTTTAATTAAGGTTGATAATAAATATCTGCATCATTACCTTCACCGCCTTCTTTGCCATCCGCTCCAAATGAGTACAAGTCAAAAGCTCGACCATCTGCCCCAGGAATGACATATTGAATATCATTTTTCCAACTGTCTTTAGGATAACCACCTTTTACATAACCACCTGGCATCCAGTTTTTCGCTGTAGCTGGTTGGTTAACCAAAGCATCTAGCCCGCCTTCTTGCATGGTTGGGAAATGCCCGTTATCAAGCTTGTACTGATCTAAAGCTCCCGCTACACCCTTTAATGCAATTTGAGTCGTATCAATTTTGGCTTTTTCACTACGCCCCATGACATTTGGTACGATTAAAGCAGCTAACACGCCTAAAATTACAATTACTACCATGACTTCAATGAGGGTAAAGCCTGAGTTTTTATTTCGCTTACGTTGCATAGTTTGTACTTTCATCATTATCTCTAATATCAAAGTGATTAAATCATATTGTTCATATTTACGATTGGCAGCATAACCGCGATTACAATAACCAGTACAATGCTTGCCATTAAAACCAGCATAAGCGGTTCAAGTAATGCCAGTAAGGTTGAAATAAATGTCGTCACCTCACGGTCTTGCATGGTCGATGCTCGTTCTAACATGCGGTCCAGCTCGCCTGATGCCTCTCCACTTCGAATCATTTGTACCATCATTGGTGGGAAATAACCACTGCGCTCAAGTTGCGTACCTAAGTTACCACCTTCTGTCACACGCTCAGCCGCGTGAGCAATTGAGTCGCGTATGACCCAGTTATTGGTTACTGCTGCACCAATTTTTAAGGCATCAACCAAAGGGACACCTGAACGAGTCAAAATAGATAAGGTACTGGCAAATCTTGCAGCATTAATACCACGTGACAGTTTACCGAATAATGGCAATTTGAGTGTTAATCGATCAAAAGCATAATGTCCAGCAGTGGTTTTTAAGAACCGAATGAATGCGATAACACCTACTACTGCAAAAAGAATAATAAACACCCACGCATGGCGAATAAAATCACTCGCTTTCATTAAAGCGACTGTAATCCACGGAAGAGCATCTTTATTTTGATCAAAAGTTTTTACAATCTCTGGCACAACATAAGTCATTAAACCCATCACAATACCAAAAGACATCAGCATTAAAATGATGGGATAAATCATGGCACCCTGAACTTTCTTTTGCATGGCAAAGCGGTTTTCGGTGTAATCCGAAAGCTGATCTAAAATGAGATCTAAATGCCCCGAACGCTCGCCAGCAGCAACCGTTGCAATATACAGGTCAGGGAAACGTCCAGACTGCTGCATACCCTGCGCGAGTGAGTGCCCTTCTAAGACTCGAGAACGTACAGATAATAAAAGGTTTTGCACATGTGTTTTTTCACTTTGTCTGCTCACGGCGCGTAAGGCTTCCTCAAGTGGAATAGCAGCAGCAACCAAGACCGAAAGTTGTCTGGTCATGAGCGCCAAATCATAAGCACTGAACTTTTTTTGGAATAACCCCTGACTCTGATGTTTATCTTTTTGTTCAACAGGGTCAACGCTAATTGGTGTCCATGCTTTATCACGTAATTGTTGGCGAATCTGGCGCGCTGAGTCTCCCTCAAGCACTCCTTTTTGCTGCTTCCCTGAAGCATCAATGGCAGTAAATTGATATGCAGGCATGGTAATGTTCTAATTTTCCAAAAATAATAGTCGCTGCTGTTGCATCTATGCTACGCAATCATTCATATTCGTTCTATAGCCTGTGTAGAATACCCAAGTCCTCTTCACGACGCTATGCCGTTTTTTAAAATTGACGAAATGAGCCTCTATGACCATAACGCCAAAGCCTGATTCAGTTGTTTATCGTGTGCGTGTAGCCGTACCTGTGCATCTGTACGACACTTTTGACTATACACTCACCCAAGCACAATATGAACGGGCTCACGTAGGCTCACGCGTCGCTATTTCATTTGGACGCCAAAACCTGATTGGTATCATTACTGAAAAAGTGAACCCAAATGAATCATTTACAGGCACATTTCAACTTAAAGACATTTCTGAACTTTTAGATGATGAGCCTATTTTAGACGAACAAGTTTTAAGTTTATTGACATGGTCAGCCCAGTATTACCAATTTCCAATTGGTGAGGTCATGCAAACCGCCCTACCTGCATTATTACGTCAGGGCAAACCGATGGATGTTTTGTTCCATCTTTGGAAAATTACACCATGTGATAATGTTGAAGCACTTCTCAAACGTTCTGTTAAGCAACAAGATGCTTATCAGATTTTAAAGTTACACCCTGCCGGAACTACAGAGAATATTCTTAATTTAAGTGGTGTAGAAACTGCTACTCTTAAAGCGCTTCAAAAGAAAGGACTGGTAGACTGCACACTTGAACCACACGACTTTAGCCCATCGCCTGTTCAATTGGCACAAATGCCGCTTACACTCAATGAAGACCAAAAGAAGGCAACCCAGCACGTTGTAAACGCGCAACATCAGTACCAAGCCTTCTTGTTAGATGGTTTAACTGGAAGTGGTAAAACTGAAGTTTATCTGCACATCATGCACGAAGTGCTAAAACAAGGTAAGCAAGTTTTGGTTTTGGTCCCCGAAATTGGTTTAACTCCTCAAACCATTTCTCGGTTTAAGTCTCGTTTTAATTGTGATATTGCTCTCTTGCACTCTGGCTTAAATGACTCTAAACGTTTACAAGCATGGCAACAGGCACAAACTGGTAAAGCCTCTATTATTCTAGGGACGCGCTCAGCGATCTATACGCCACTACCGCGTTTAGGCTTAATCATTTTAGATGAAGAACATGACTTGTCTTATAAACAGCAAGAAGGCTTCCGCTACCATGCACGTGATGTCGCCCTGTACCGTGGGCACTTACAAAACTGCCCTGTTATTTTAGGTTCAGCAACTCCAAGCATCGATAGTTATTATTTGGTCGAAACTGGCAAATTAACAGCGCTTCAGCTTAACCAACGTGCAGGCCATGCGCTTTTACCTAAAATGCATTTGATTGACCTTAAAATTGTCAAAAAACAGCATGGAATTAGCCAGCCTTTAATAGAACAAATTAAAAACACCCTAGCCAGAAAAGAGCAAGTTTTAATCTTTTTAAACCGTCGTGGCTATGCACCTGTACTGGTGTGTGAAAGCTGTGGCTGGCAAGCAAATTGTCCGCATTGTGATGCACATTTTACTTTGCATACTCAGCCTTATTCTTATTTACACTGCCACCACTGCGGTACTGTTCATCGCTTGCCACACCATTGCCCTGAATGTCAGCAAAAAAGCCTAAAAACCTTGGGTGCTGGAACAGCTAAGGTCGAAGAACACTTACAAGAATTATTTCCCGAACATGAGGTGATTCGGGTTGACCGTGACAGCACGAGTCGTGTCGGAAGCTGGCAAAAAATTTATGATCGTATTCACCAAAACAAACCAACAATTTTGCTCGGCACTCAAATGTTGGCAAAAGGCCATCATTTTCCACACGTCACCTTAGTTGCTATTTTAGATATTGATGCAGGCTTACTGAGTGTCGACATTCGTGCGCCAGAACGTACTGCGCAGTTAATTGTACAAGTCGCGGGACGTGCAGGCCGTGGCGAACATAAAGGCCATGTTTACTTACAAACCTTAAGACCAGATCACCCTTTACTCACCACACTCATCGAAAAAGATTATCGGGCGGTTGCCAAACAGACGCTTGCAGAACGTAAAGTCGCATTGCTGCCACCTTATCGCTATGCCGTACTGATACGTGCAGAGTCCAAAGACCGTGACTATACCTTACATTTTTTAAATGAAGCTGCCGAGCAACTTCGTCAAGTGGCTGGTGAAATTGTTGATATTTGGGGACCTATTCCAGCTCCTATGGAGCGTAAAGCGGGACGTTACCGCGCACATATGGTGATTTTGTCTGCTGACCGTGCTCGCCTACATTTTTACTTAAGACAATGGTGGTCACAATTGGTTCATGCACCGCGTCAGCATCAACTCAGACTATCAATTGATGTTGATCCGCAAGAATTTAATTAGATGATTTGAATATCATGGTGTGAAGAAGCCTTTTTGGCTTTAAACTTAAAAGAGACTAATACATTCGAGGCAATGAATGTCATTCCTACTGCAAGCAACAATTTTTCTTGGAGCTTCTCTGATTTTAGTCCCTCTTGGCAAACGCCTAGGGATAGCAACAGTTTTAGGTTATTTATTTACAGGAATACTTCTGGGTCCTAGTGTTTTAAATATTGCACATGACCCTGAAGCGATTATGGAACTTGCCGAATTCGGTGTCATCTTATTGATGTTCTTAATCGGCTTAGAGTTACGCCCACAACGTTTGTGGGAAATGCGTGACTCTATTTTTGTGATGGGAAGTCTGCAAGTCCTCATTAGTGGGGGCATTCTTATGTTGATCATACTGTTACTGTTTCAACAGCAGCTTTCTGTCAGCTTTGTGATTGGTTTTGCCCTTGCGCTGTCTTCTACCGCTTTTGTATTACAGCTTCTGACTGAAAAACAGCAACTCAATACGACTTATGGTCAGCAGTCTTTTTCCATTTTACTTTTTCAAGATATAGCAGCTATTCCCTTACTTGCCATCATTCCACTCTTGGCAGGAACAGAATCAACCCATCACGGCGTCGCTTATTTTGCAGCTATTATTGCAACCTTTACTGGCCTGTTTCTGTTTAGCCGCTATGTAATGCGTCCCTTCTTCCGTTTTGTAGCTAAAAGTGGAGCGACTGAGCTCATTACAGCAGTAGGGTTATTTATTATTCTTGCTGTTGTATTGCTGATGGACACTTTAGGAATTAGCACCACATTAGGCGCTTTCCTCACAGGCGTATTATTAGCAGATTCAGAGTTCCGTCACGAAATTGAAGCGAGTATTGCACCGTTTAAAGGTTTACTACTTGGCTTATTCTTTATGACTGTGGGTATGACCACCCAGCTGTCACTACTGATTGATATGCCTTTGCTTATTATTGGTGGCGCAGTCGGCTTATTACTCATCAAAACGCTGATATTGACTGCGATTGCTCGCTATAAAAAATACAGTTGGAACAATAGTCTGCTTCTTGGGACTTGTTTAGCTCAAGGTGGTGAATTTGCTTTTGTCATTTTGAGTCTTGCAAAAAGTGAGAAGATTTTAACTCAAGCTCTATTAGAGCCAGTGACTCTAATTGTGACGTTGTCGATGGTCCTTACCCCAGTGATTTACTGGATTATGGCAACTCAGGTCATTCCTCTATTTAATAAAGAACGTCCACCTGAGTATGACGAGATTCCTCAGCAGGATAACCCGATTATCATTGCTGGTTTTGGACGATTTGGACAAATTATTGCGCGTATTGCCCGTCTACAACATTTAGGTTTTACTGCCATCGATAACAATCTTCAGCAAGTGGACTTCGTTCGTCGATACGGCGGTAAGCTCTATTATGGCGATGTGACCCAGCCGGATTTACTGCGTTCTGCGGGTATTGAAAAAGCCAAAGTATTTATTTTAGCGATTGATGATGTTGAAGATTCAATGAATGTCGCGCGTCATCTTAGATTAAATTATCCCCACTTAAAGCTATTGGCTCGCGCGCGTGACCGCCATCATGTCCATCTTTTAAGAGATTTAGGTGTTGAATATATTTGGCGTGAGACGTATTTATCTTCATTAGGAATGGCTTATCGTGCCTTGCGAGAACTCGGTATCTCTGATGAACAAGCCTATAACAATATCGAAATCTTTCGGGATTATGATGAGAAATTGCTCATACAGCAGCAAAGTATTTATACTGATGAACAGAAGATTTTTGAAACACATCGTAATGCCTTAGCCGAGCTTGAACATTTGTTTGAAAGTGATGCGCAGCAACAAGCTACATCAAAACATGATGTTAATTTAAAGCGTCATTTACAACCAAATCGCATCGACATTACAAGAGATCATCTAGAATAACTTGAGATTTCAGAAAATGGCTATATTAAGGACTTATTCACATTGCCTAAATAATTGGACAATGGGCACAAAGCTGCCCCCTGTCCGGCTTGCGGCTTCGCTGCATTTCCTGAGCTTGATTAAAACGAAATAGTTATACTCTGCTTAGGGCCCTGGAGAATATTATGTCTGATTTACGCCAACGCTTTTATATAGAGAACTTTCCAGTACGTGGAGAAGTAGTTCATCTAGAAGAAGCCCTACAAACTATCTTAGCTCAACGTGACTATATGCCTGCGGTTAAAATTCTGCTAGGTGAAATGTTGAGTGCGACTGCATTACTTGCAAGTACACTAAAAATCAAAGGCCGTATCAGCTTGCAAATCCAGGCTAGCGGCACCTTCAAATGGGCGATGGCTGAATGTAACCATTTAGGAGAGGTTCGTGCTCTAGCGGACTATGAAACCGACCCTCGCTTTGCTGAAGCAACAGACAGCAGCACAGTTCTTGGCGCTCTCGTTAACCCAGTTTTATTTATTAATATTGAACCGGAGTTTGGCGAACGTTATCAAGGGATTGTACCGCTTGATCAAGTGACTTTAGCGGGTTGCTTGATGCAGTATTACGATTTGTCTGCACAAATTCCAACTCGCATTGTGTTGGCAAGTACAGATAAACGTTCTGGTGGGTTACTGATTCAACTCTTACCACGTCATGATGAAGAAGAGCAAAACTTGGTCGATGAAGATTTATGGCCACGTTTGACGATGTTAACTGAAACATTAAAAGCTGAAGAGCTTACCAATTTAGATGCCAACGAAATCTTATATCGTTTATATAACGAAGAAGAAGTTCGTTTACCAGAAATTGAAGCATTAAAATTTGGTTGTACATGTTCAAAAGAACGTTGTGCAAATGCGCTGATTCAAATTGGTGTAGATGCTGTTCATGAAACCCTAGAAGAACAGAATCCGATTCGTATGGACTGTCAGTTCTGTAATACGCAATACACATTTACCGCTGAAGAAGCTTTAGCATTATTTGGTGAACATTTAAGTTAATATTTTAACTTTATAAAAAGGCGGTTATACCGCCTTTTTATTTAGCTGGATTTTTTGATGATAATTTTCAACATGTTATTTTAAATAGGATAATATAAGGCTACTTTATAACCCAATAAATAAGATGCCTAAATACCATGAATTATTTTGATTATTTTCTCTTTATTTTTAGCGTAGTTATTATGATTGCGACCCCGGGTCCCGTCATGATTTTAGTTGCAAGCGCCGGACTCAAAGGAGGCTATAAAAAAGCACTGGAAACAATTTTTGGTACAAACTTAGCCTCGCTTATTTTAATTTTTATTTCAGTACTTGTATTAAAAGGAGTGCTGAGTGTTAATGATAGTTATCTCAATATCATTCGTATTTTAGGCTGCTTATATATTGGTTATTTGGGTTTTAGTATTCTTAAAGAAGTAATTCAAGCACCTCATCCAGAAGCGATACAAACAGTTTCAGCACAAAATGGTGGCTTTAAAAAAGGCTTTCTCGTGGGTATTTCAAACCCTAAAGATATTATCTTTTTCTCGGCTTTGTTTCCGCAATTCGTCTCTATTACCCCTCAATTAAATTTAAGTCTAACCCTACTCACCCTGACATGGATTGTTTTAGACTTCCTCACCTTATCTTTGGTTTATATCTTTTTCCGCCGCCTTTCTAACAGTCATTTATATCCCAAAATATTAGGTCTATGTGGTTTATTACTTTTACTGATTGCCCTTTACGGCTTGTATCAGAGCTTTATCTAATTCATTAAAGGTATGGTCTAATTTGTCTATACCTCTTCTTATTAATTTCATTTCGTAATAGAACAACTCTTATACAATCTAGCTTATTGAAACCTCTAAAAATCGTTTCATAATGAAATAAACAACACCATCGTGATAAAACATTATGGCAAAAAATTATTATGAAGAATTAGGGGTTACACGCAAAGCCTCTGCTGATGAAATTAAAAAAGCTTATCGAAAATTAGCCCGTAAATATCATCCAGACATCAGCAAAGAAAAAGATGCAGAAGAAAAGATGCAGGCGATTAATGTTGCTTATGACACATTAAGTAATGCTGATAAAAAAGCCGAATATGACCAGATGTTAGATCACCCTCAAGGGTTTAATAATTTTGGTCAAGGTGCTGCACAAGGAGGCTTTGATGGAGCACAGTTTTATCGTCAAGGCTTTACAGGTGGTGAGCAAGCAGACTTTAGCGGCTTTGAAGATTTATTTGGCCGCTTTGGTGCAGGCTTTGGCGGTGGGCAACAACAATATCAAAGACAACAACGTAGTTATCGCGGTGAAGATCAACATGCCAGCATAGAGGTTGATCTTGATATTGCCTATCACGGATCAACCCAACAGATTACCCTGCAAATCCCAACCATGAATGCTTATGGCGAGCCTGAAGTTCAACGCAAAACACTTCAAGTCAAAATACCAAAAGGTATGAAAGAAGGTCAGCAAATCCGCTTAACTGGACAAGGCCAAAGTGGGAATAACGGTGGTGCGAACGGCGATCTTTATATTGAAATCCAGTATAAAGATACAGACCGTGTTCATGTCGAAGGCAATGATGTGTATTTGACTGTAGATGTAACCCCATGGGAAGCGGCCTTAGGTCAAGGTATTGAAGTAAAAACACCAGCAGGGTCTTTAAATGTCAATTTACCTAAAAATGCAAAACAAGGACAACAGCTACGTTTAAAAGACAAAGGGATACCAAATAAAACGCCAGGGCATCTGTATTTAATTTTAAATATTGTATTCCCCCCTGCAAATTCTGAAAAAGAAAAAGAAGCGTATCAGCAATTGGCAGAAGCCTTTGCTTCATTCGAACCTCGTTCATCTCATTAGGGAGCAAGATCATGACAACCATTCACTATCGAGAAATTGTATATGACGGCCATACCTTTAGTGCAGAGGTCGTTGATGAACAATCTACATTTGACCTACAACAATTTGCTCAAGCTTGTGGCCAAAGTCCTGACTGGATTCTTCAGCTCATTGAATATGATATTTTATCAGTCGAAAATAAACCTGAAGCACATCAGTTTATGGGCGAAGACGTCGCACGTGCTCGTAAAGCTTATCGTCTGCAACGTGACTTTGACGCAAGTTTAGCAGCAGTTGCGGTGATGTTAGATTTGATTGATGAAGTACAACAACTTAGAAAACAGTTGAAGCATTTTCATTGAGATTTGTTCTTCTAAATAACCTTTCACATAGATATGAGCTAACGTGATGGGCGGCATGGATGCCGCCATTTGGACTGCGGTAACATGGATGTACCGTCAGTCCAATAAAGGGTTTTGTTACTTTTGCCCGGTCAAAAGTAAGGATAAGCCTATACAAAAAAATATCTAATTAAACTCTATATTTGAGGCAATGCTAACAAATCAACTTTACTCATTTTTTGCAAATCACTTTTATTTCAACCGAGTAATCTTCTCCACTTCCTTCAAAGTCTGCTTAATCGGTTCATATTCCAAAAACCAAAACAAATTCATCCGATTTTGACGATGCTGTTGAGCCAATAAATCAATCACACTTTTTTCACCACGCCCAACTAGATGTTGTCGATAAAAATAGTACAAAAGCAAAATCGTGCTCAGTAGCATCACCCCTAACATTATCCAGAAACCAACTGGCGATTTAAGACCAGGAATAAACTCAAAGTTCATTCCATAAATACCTGTTAAAAGGGTAAGCGGTGCAAAAACTGCGGTGATAATTGCCAAAATCCGCATGTTTTCATTGGTCTGGTTTGCAATCGCTGAAAAATGCAAATCAATTGCTGATTGAATTGCGCTGCGTAACCGCAAAGTATGTTTTTGGATACGCTCAACATGACTCATCAAATCATTTAATCGGACCAATAAAATATCTTGAGAATTACGAATATGACTACCAACTACATGATGGTAATTTTCTACAATTTCATCTCGGAATTCTTGTAAGGTTTCGATTTGCTCTTCGCATAAATTTTCAACCTGTTGAAAGGCCATATTTTCATGGAATAGTTGGTGCCATTGTTTGAAACGGCGATTTCCCTGCAGTAATTGTTGCTGCCAATGCTCAACCCTTCTGGTCAATGGTGAGCGTATATCAAGATAGCCATCCACCATACTATTTAAAAGTCGCAACGATAAATCGACTGGTGAATTTGGCAGTTTACGGGTCTTATTTTGCTCTTCTAAAGTTTTACATAAAATATTTTCGAGCCGTTGAATATAGTTTTCAATCGACTTATTGCCCTGCTCACGCACGCTAATCAGTACATCAGGCGTCAAGATAAAACTGATGGGTGTCGTCGCTAATCCAAAAACACTATCTTGGTATTCAGCATGTTTAATTTCATCATCAGGTGTAACCAGCTTTTTAAAAATGAGCAGGTCATATTCTTCAAGGGTATCAAATGCACAGGGATGTTCAATATTAGCAATATCCCGCATATGAAATTCATTAATCACCACGCCTGAAAGCTGTTGAATCTTTTGTTGCCATTCTTCGTTATGGTTCACCACATCCGTTCTGACACTATCAATCCAGAAAAACTCCAGAACATGTTCACTATGCTGTTCACGGCTTAAAAAAACATAGCCGTCAGCTTGATGGCGATAAAAGTAATAAACCTGCATACCACAAAGATCTGTTTTTGTATTACTTGCATCATGCCATAAAAAAAGTCCGCATCAAGCGGACTTTTTCATGTCACTAGAACAATTATGCTTGTTCAATGTCTTTCATAGTCAATTTGATACGACCACGATTATCAACATCAGCAACTTGTACTTTCACTTCCTGACCTTCTTTAAGAACATCAGTTACGTTCGCAATACGTTCATTTGAAATTTGCGAAATGTGAAGAAGACCATCAGTACCCGGCATGATGTTTACAAACGCACCGAATTCTACAATACGGATTACTTTACCGTCATAGATCTTACCTGGTTCAACTTCAGCAGTAATCGCTTGAATCTTAGCAATTGCAGCTTTAGCAGCAGCTTTAGTTTCACCAAATACGCGTACTGTACCGTTGTCTTCAATGTCAATTGCAGCTTTAGTTTCTTCAGTAATTTGACGGATAGTTGCGCCGCCTTTACCAATAACGTCACGGATCTTGTCTGGGTTAATGTTAATTACTTCAAACGTCGGTGCATGAGCACTGATTTCAGCACGAGCACGTGAAATGACTTTGTTCATTTCATTGAGGATGTGCATACGACCAGCAAATGCTTGGTTTAATGCAACTTCCATGATTTCTTCGGTAATACCTTCAATCTTGATGTCCATTTGAAGTGCAGTAATACCGTTTGCAGAACCTGCTACTTTAAAGTCCATATCACCTAAGTGATCTTCATCACCCAAGATGTCAGAAAGTACTGCGAAACGCTCGCCTTCTTTCACTAAGCCCATTGCAATACCAGCAACTGGAGCTTTAAGCGGAACACCTGCATCCATAAGTGATAATGAAGCACCACATACAGAAGCCATTGAAGATGAACCGTTAGATTCAGTAATGTCAGATACAATACGAATCACGTACGGGAAGCGGTCAGCAGCAGGAAGAACAGCTTGAACACCACGACGCGCTAAACGACCGTGACCAATTTCACGACGCTTAGGACCAGATTCACGGCCAGTTTCACCTACAGAGTATGCAGGGAAGTTATAGTGCAACATGAAGTTATCAGTTTTAGTACCAGCAAGGGTATCAACCATTAACGCATCACGTGTATTACCCAAAGTTGTTGTTACCAACGCCTGAGTTTCACCACGTGTAAATAATGCAGAACCGTGTGCACGATCTAATACGCCAACTTGAACGTCGATAGCACGAACAGTTTTTGTATCACGACCATCAATACGTGGCTTACCTGACAAAATGTTGTCACGTACTGTACGGTATTTAAGGTCTTCGAATAATTCGTTTACTTCATCAGCGATACCAGTTTCGTCATTTTCTGGAACGAACTGAGCTACAGCTTCTGCATAAAGTGCATCAAGTGCTGCATAACGGTCTTGTTTAACTGCAATTGTATATGCTTCAGAAATTTTAGCTTCGAAAGCTGCTTTTAATTGCTCAAGAAGCGCTTCGTTTTTAGTTGGAGCAACCCAAGTTGATTCAACAGCACCAGCAGCGGCAGCAAATTCTTTAATCGCTTGAATTGCAATTTGCATTTCGTCATGACCGAAAAGCACAGCACCAAGCATTTGATCTTCTGAAAGTTCTTTCGCTTCAGATTCAACCATCAATACAGCAGATTCTGTACCTGCAACCACAAGGTCAAGGTCACTTTCTTTCAACTGTTCGAAGTTCGGGTTAAGAACATATTCACCGTTGATTAAACCAACACGTGCGCCACCGATTGGACCACGGAAAGGAGTACCAGCAATAGACAATGCTGCTGATGTACCAAGCATTGCTGCAATGTCAGCATCCATAGTTTTGTCAGAAGAAACAACAGTTGCTGTTACTTGAATTTCGTTGAAGTAACCTTCTGGGAACAACGGACGAATTGGACGGTCAATAAGACGTGAAATTAAAGTTTCAGCTTCAGAAGCACGGCCTTCACGCTTACCGTAACCACCAGGGATACGACCAGCTGCATATTGTTTTTCTTGATAGTTAACTGTTAACGGGAAAAAGTCTTGACCCGCTTTTGCTTTAGGTTGAGCAACAACTGCAACTAAAACAGTTACGCCACCCATAGTGATTAAAACTGTGTTTGCTTGACGTGCAACGCGACCCGTTTCTAAAACGACTTGATGTTGACCGAATTGGAATTCTTTACGAACGATATTAAACATTGACATGTATTGTATTTTCCTAATTTTATTCTAGTGAGACCCCTAAGGTTTGGCATTCAGACTACACCGATTGGTAGATAAATGACAAAGCTTAGAAGCCATCACACTAGATCAATTATTTAAAAAAGTTAAACGCAAAGAAGGAGCGCACAAGCGCCCCTTCTAAAAATCACTTAACCTAACATTAAGTGAAACTCTCTTTTCAGCGATAAAGCATTGCGACATGCGAAATAGCGAAAACAAAGTGAAAATCGAATTAACGACGTAAACCTAAAGCACCGATCAAAGCAGTGTAACGACCGTGGTCTTTACCATTTAAGTAGTCGAGCAATTTACGACGTTGGTTAACCATACGGATCAAACCACGACGGCTGTGGTGGTCGTGTTTGTGAGCTTTGAAGTGACCTTGTAAATCATTGATTTGAGCAGTCAATAAAGCTACTTGAACTTCTGGTGAACCAGTGTCATTTTCAGCGCGAGCAAATTTAGCAATGATCTCTGCGCGGTCTGCATTAGTTAAAGCCATTCGATTTCTCCGAGATGCTTAAAAAAGTAAACGATATGAATCAGTTGAGGCAACTGACTGCCGTGCATCACTACAGCAAGTCGCCTATTTTAAGGTATCTATAGGTGGATTGCAAAATAGTTTTCAGTAACTTGTCATTTTAGACACTGACATGAAGACCTTAACCCTGCACACTAGCCTTGAATAAAAAGAAAGAAGCGCGAGGGACGTGTGAAAATTTTTTCGACCAACACTTGTCCAGTACCGGACAATATTGAGCAAGTCATTCGACAAAAAGATGAAGTTGCTGCTGAACAGGGTGGCATGAGTGAACACCAGATTCAAAAAATCTGGAAAAGTATAGAAGCACTATATAAAACCGGAAACTATCCACTCATTACCTTTTGTTTACGTAGGCAAGGTAAAATTTTGCTGAATAGAAGCATTGGATATGCCCAAGGGAATTCTCCGATGGGGCTTCAAGACAATGCGCTGATTGCAACACCAGATACCCCTGTTTGCCTCTTTTCAGCATCAAAGATGATCACAGCCATGTTGATTCATCTATTAGATGAAAAGGGTGAAATTAATTTGCTTGATCCCGTGAGCTATTACATTCCCGAATATGGTGTTAACGGTAAGCGCCGCGCAACGATCTTTCATTTATTAGCACATCGTGGTGGCATTCCCTATATTGATGGCGATGTCACACCAGAATTATTATTTGATAAAGACGAAATTTTAAAACGTTTATATGCTGCTCGCCCTGTGTCTCCCGCTGGTAATCACCTTGCCTATCATGCGGTTACGGCAGGTTATATTTTAGGAGAAGTCATTGAACGGGTGACTGGGCAGGATTTACGTGACTTTGTGCATCAGACTATCGAAAAACCGATGGGAATGCCTTATTTCAACTATGGTTTAAAACCTGAATACCGTTCAGAAGTTGCCTTAAACTGTGCAACAGGTTTGCATCCTCGCCTTGGTACCGATCACTACCTTAACCATGTTTTAGGTGGCGGTTTACAACTTGCAGTTGATGTCACTAATGATAGTCGTTTTATGGACACCATTTGCCCAGCAGGGAACATCTATACCAGTGCAGAACAAGCTGGCCGATTCTTTGAAATGCTTTTAAGTGGTGGAAGCTACGGAGGTCAGCAAATCTTCAGTGAAAAAACTATTTTCAGAGCGACTCTTCCCACCACAGGCGTTAACATTGACCGTACATTATTAATTCCAATGCGCTATGCTTTAGGGCCAATGTTAGGCAGCAACCCTGTAGGACTTTTTGGTCCAATGTCAGGGCAAGCATTTGGCCATTTAGGGTTCTCTAATATCTTATGCTGGGCCGATCCTGAAAGAGATATCAGTGTTTCTCTATTAACAACAGGCAAATCTGTAGTAGGTACTCACCTGCCTGCTTTAGCTAAAGTGTTATATCAAATCTCAACCCAATGTCCACGTATACCGAGAGATCAACGCCGTTCTTTATTTGGTAGCGATTCTCATGAGACTGACTTAGTATAGAAGCAAATAAAAAACCCAAGCATTTCTGCTTGGGTTTTTTGCGCTGTAGTTTTTGTTTATCGTGTTATTACTGTTTTTATTGTCGTTGGTGAGATGCTAGCCACATCCTTCTTGTTGTTTTAACTCACTTCCGTTGTTTTTGTTTCTATTTCCTTATGTGATGTATTGTGACATATCCAATTATGAAGAAAAGTAGTATTTTTCTTATCATCATGTAAGTAAAAACGTACAGGTCTGTCTAATATTTGGCAAATGGCCCCTTTTAACATTTAACGTACAGTTCTGTATAACATTTAACTTAACAATTCACAGGAAAAATGCCTGTTTTAAAATCATATTACAAATAAATATATTGATATTATTGATTTAAATTTTTAGCAGAAAACATAGCGACGGCAGTGCTAGAAAGGAAACTTCTTAATACTTTTTGAAACGTGCTAAAAATTAGAATATAAAAAAGCCCTGTAGTCTCTCCCAAAACTACAAGGCTTAGCGGCTGTAAGTTTCCTCTTTATACACCTACATCATTGTAAGTTCGCAGTCTCTCGACTTAAGTAATTTTTATTGTGCGATTTTGCCCGACATTCCGTGCCAAGCTCGTTGTGCATTTATAATCTCAAAAACACGGGGTGTACTCTAGCAGCAAATATCTCGAATCTATGTAAGCTTTTTCTTACAAGTGTAAAAATATTAAGTTTGTCTTAACGAACTAACCGATTAACTTTCTGAACTAAACCACTTTTTCGTGTAGTACGAACTGTAAATGCCTGTAACAATGCCTCTTGATGCACTAAAAGACTGACTACTTTCTTAGCTCGTGTAATCGCAGTGTAAATAAGTTCTTGGCTTAATAAGTTCTTTGCAGCCTGATCTAGAACGACAGCAGTATGTGTAAATTCAGACCCTTGCGATTTATGAATGGTTAAGGCGAAGGCACTTTGAATACTTTTAGGCAATCGATTTGCAGCGACCCATTTATTTAAACTTGGGAAATATACTTCAAATTGTTGTGGCTGAGTTCTATGTTCAAAACACAAACCAATGTCTCCATTTGAAATACCAAGCTGATAATCGTTATAAGTCATCATTACAGGACGACCCACGTACCATCCTCCAAGAGTCACGATTGAAAGTTGCTGCTGCAACCAACGCTGCGCATATTGGTTTAACTGCTGCAAGCCGAACGGGCCATGACGAACAGCCGTTAAAATCCGGTAGTCATCAAACGCTTTTACTACATTTTGGGCCTGTTCAATCGAACGCTCTTCTTTTAAATAATTTTTTAGACTCTGTACATACCCTTGGAAACCGAGCATTAGCTTTTGATAATAGTTATCTAGGTCTAATTGATTCCCTTCTGGTAAATATTCAAGCTGAACCACATCAGGCATATCTCTTTGTAAAAGTATGGGCTTTAATTCTGACACCTGAACAATATCAACTTCAAACCGCTGCAAAACTTCTACATGGTCTTGTTGATAGCTTTGTGCCTGAATAAATTTGGCCACTTGTCCAATCAACGCACCTTCAGCAAAACGACGACTGGTTTGTAATTGTACTCTGTTATCAGCCAACGCCTGTATTTGCTGCAAATCTGCAAGAACCGCGCCGACATCGACGGAAGCGAGCTGATTCGCATCTCCTAATAAAATAATTCGACAAGACTCAGGCACAGCTTCAAATAAAAGAGTAGCTAGATTTAAATCAAGCATGGAAGCTTCATCCACGACAATCACGTCATAAGGCAAAGGCTGTTTTTGATTAAACCTTGGTGTCTGGCTATGTCCCATCCCTAATAATCGATGAATCGTTTGTGTTCCCTGATTCCTTAGCTCTTCACTCACTAATCCAGACTCAAGCAATTTAGGATCGTTAAACGAGTTCTGTAATGCTTCTTGCATTCGCTGTGCTGCTTTACCTGTTGGAGCAGCCATCGCCACACGAATATGCGGAATTGCCTGACTCAGCACAGCAATAATACGTGCCAGCGTATAAGTCTTACCTGTACCCGGCCCACCCGTAATAATACTCAAACTTTGCCGAGCAACCATCTGTAAAGCTGCCTGTTGATGAGGATCGGTGAGTAGGTCTAGATAGTCTTCACAAGCTACAGGTTGAATTAATTGTTGCTTTAATCGACAAATTTGTTCCGCAAGTCGTTGCTCTAGGTGCCAATATCGGTATAATGCCAACCCCTGCTCATCGTAGACGCACGGCGCAACTTTTGAAGTTGCTTGATCGGCAGATATAGCAAGCTGACCAAGTGCTGCAATTTGCTCTGAACTGACATCGATAGAGCTATCGCCTTGTAAGCTCGCTTCAATAAGCTGCTGCAAGTAAAAAGTGGTTTCTGGCACTTGCGATTGTTCAGTAAATGGAGCCTGATTTAAGAAGTTACTCCAAGTTGTTAACCAGCTTAAATCGGCTTGTTCAGGGCTGTTTAGATTGTCCACACACTTATCCACCTAGTTTTCCACACGCTTGTCCACATGGTTATAGACAGGCTTATCCACATGTCAAGTATTTGTTAATCTTCAAATTACGCATTTTATCAGCATTTTTCATGCAATTTTATCCTCAGCAAAATACCCCAAAATGGCATCAAGACGAAGAATAAACTCGACGCTAGGTTCCCAATAATAGTACCCCTGCTCCGCTTCACCATTCATACCACGTAAATAAAGATAAGTTGCCCCACCCAAATGTTGGTCAATCTGGTAATCCTGCATTTTGACTTGCAAATAACGATGTAACGCAACGAGATATAAACCTGCTTGTAGCCAATAACTTGCTAAAGACATACTTTGGGCAATGCTGTCGCTACGATAATCTGCAAGATCATCGCCTAAGTAATTACTTTTATAATCGGCAATGTGGTAACGCTGACCATCAAAATAAACCAAATCGATAGAACCATTGAGGTAACGTGCTGAGCGAGCTTCAAGTAATTCCGGCATATTCAACCCATACTCAGCGAAGAGTTGCTGAATACGAGTCATCGCTAATACCCGATCTGAGAGTGCTAAATAAAAAGGGAACTCTGACAGATACTGGTCTTGTTGGAGCTGGTTTAATCGAAAGCCTTGAGAAAGCGGCGTTCGCAAAATATCTTTTAACCACTCTGCAACTGACTGGTAAAGCAGATTTTCGGCATCTTCCTCTTCTGGGAAGCTCTCGTTATATTTAATGAGTAAATCTTGCCAAAGGCTACTATAGTCATTTTTAAAACGACGTCGTATTTCTATGACCCAGTCATCTGAACATTGAAAATCAATATGTTCAAATATTTCATGCAAGAAATTACCGGCAAGCGTTCCTCTAGGAAAGTTATTCTTTATCCAGTCAATCGGCTGAGCACTGATTGCTTCAGCAGTATTAATTAAGTCCAACTCATCTTCTGCCAATACAGCATCATTTCTCTGGCTGGCCAATAAATCTGTGCCAGCCTTATGTTTTAAATGCTGTGCCAAGTAACTGAAACTGGTTTTCCCTCTCGAATAAAAACGTTGTTCAGGAAACCGTTTTGCTTGTATTTCAATAATACTTGTTTGTTTGGCTAAATGAATTGCTTGTGGAATCTGTTCCAAAACCATTTCATCCGTACAGCAATGGTGCTGAAAAGGCTCATTCCTATTTTTCCAAAATGCGAGGCCTGATACCGATTTACCATCGAGATCTTGTAAAACAGCATAGACGCGATGGCTTGCTCGCGTTAAAGCGACATACCAAAGACGATTCTGTTCAGCGAGCGCTCGCTCCTCATGTTGCTTAAGTTCAATCTCATTCAAATAAGTTTTGTCAGCAATCGCAACGACACGTTGAGTCAAAGTCTGGTTTGAGTCTGGTTTGATAATATCTTGGGTCGAAAAATTGAGTGTTTTATTATTTTCTCGAAAGGGCTTATCTGCACCTAATAAAAATACAATCTTAAATTCCAGTCCTTTTGACTGGTGAATTGTCATGAGCTGAACACCAGCTTCACTCGATAATTTACGTTCTAACTCCCAATCACGGTCAAGAGGAGAACGTAACTGTTTGAGATACCAGTGATAAAGGTTCTGGGCACCTGAGTATTTTTCACTGTGCTGACTCAAAATTTCAGTTAAATGACGTAAGTTCACCACAACCCGTTCATTATCTTTACTTTGAGCTGCAACCAGATTTTGCCATATATCAAACTGGATGAGGCATTGTTGCCATGCCACTAAAAAGCCTTGAGCGGACCACAACTCTCTAATCATGTCAAAACCAGTCATAAACTGGCTTAACCCTTCGGCTGTTTGCTCAAGTTGCAAGAGTTGTTTTAAATCCATGGCAAATAGACGGCTAATTAACGCTCGCTTTACTTTTGCCTCATCGTAAGGATGAAGTATGGCCGTCAACAAAGCACCCACGTCTTGAGCAATCGAGCAATCGAAAACACTTCGTTTTGATGGACGATTAACCCGAATTCCTAAACGTTCTAGCTCAAATTGAACTTTATCGAGGCCATCATGATTACGAGACAATACCGCAATATCATCTTCGTTTAAGGTTTGAGTCTGAGCATCTTTTTGAAAATATAGTTGTCCAGCATGTGACTGGTTAAGTAGATCTCGAATCTTCCATGCAACTTGCTGAGCCTCTGTTTCTTTATCTTTGAGCATCAACCAGCGTAAAGGATGGGGGTTAGGCTGGTTTTGATCAACTAAAACCGGATGAGGCCGAGCTCCTGCTCGAATTGGGTCATATTGAACTTCTTCACCAAAGTCGATTTGCCTTTGAAACAAGGCATCGACCACTTCAACCAGATCCGCAACGGAACGATGGTTATGAATTAACTTATATTCACGACCATGTTTAGCTTGAATATCTTTATAGGCATTTAAGAAGGTGAGCATATCCCCACCGCGGAAACCGTAAATCGCCTGTTTACGGTCACCCACCATAATCATGCAACCTTTTTTGTAGCGCTCTGGATGACGCCAAATGCTCGCCAGCATGTCGTCTTGATCTTGGTTAGTGTCCTGAAATTCATCAACCAATATTAAGGGATATCGAGCCTGCACAAATACAGCAAAACGTTGCCCCTGCTCACCTTTTAAAGCTTCAGAAAGTGTACGAATTTGCTGAGAAAAAGTAGTCTCACCTTTATTTTGCAAAACCTGTGGTAAGCGTTTTTTAACCTCTACACATAAATAGGCTTTTAAATAAATATGAAGCTGGTCGAACTGCTCGGCGTAGTTTTTCAGTACGCCAAATAGCTGTTGAATCTGTTGAATACAGGGATGTTGATAGAATCCATCTGAAATTTCAGCAGGACATTTCTTAAAAACTTTTTGATCGGCAATTTGGCCTAAAAACTTAAAAACAAGTTCTCTCTGTGCGGCTAATGACCCGTCAAAAACTAAAATAATGTCGCTTTGCTTTAGAACTTGTAGTAACTGCGGTAAAAATTCACTAAATAGTTTATTAAATGCCCCATTTCTAAATACTGTCCCGCTCACATGTTTATAGTGCTCGCCATCAAGCAGGTAATATGCTTCTAAAAGACTGATATCAATTTCTGTCGCTAATTGTTTGAGCTGCGCAAGTTGTTCAAATTGAATAGTTGGTTTTTCGGGAAGTTTAAAATGAGCTGAACTAAAATTCAGTGAGTCTTCGACCAGTTTAACAAAACTATCAACACTCTTAAGCTCACCTGCCAAATACAACGCATCAATCACGGTTTGAGGTTGAGACTGTATCCATTCACGTAAAACATCATGAATTAGTTGTCGGCTATAGGTTTTGGCATCATCAGTAATTTGGGCACGTTCAATTTTGCCACTCTCAAAAGCAAACTCACGCAACAACTTTTGGCTAAAGCTATCGAGTGTCCCGACAAATAGCTCGTCTAACTGATCTATCACTAACTTTAAGCGTTCACAAGCATAGGCAATACGCGTCGCAAAATGCTTTAGAATATGCTCGAGTAATAAGTCAGGTTCTTGCTCTGCCTGCGTAAGTAATTCTTGTTCTGTAAAACTACGCTTGGCATCTAAATAACGGTACGTTTCAACCAAACGTGCACGAATACGGCTTTTTAACTCGGCGGCAGCAGCACGGGTGAACGTGGTCGCAATGACTTGTCTAGGCAAGTACTTTTCAAGAAAGATACGGACCATCAAACTTGATAAGGTATAGGTTTTTCCTGTACCTGCCGAAGCTTCAATTAAATGTAAGCCACTAAATTCAATATCAATAATAGGTTGATAAGACACCTGTACTCTTGAGTTCATGCCTTACTCCGAATGTTGAAATTGAAAAACCGGATGATACAGATCATAGGCAAACTCATCACAAGCATGTTGAAGTAAAGCCTGTGCATCTTGTTCTTGTAAAATAAAGCTCCAGTCTTGATGCAACTTGCAAGCTTCATTTTGAGTCATATCCATCGTGGTAAATGACCCTGTTTCATTCCAGTATTTTAGCAGCTCAGCATAGCTCTTCTCATCCAGTTTTGCTTTTTCTGTCTGATTTGTTGTTTCCCACTGATATGCTTTAGCTTTTTCTAGCGGCTTTAATAATAAGGCTGCTGGTAGAACCAAAGGTTGTTGCTGTGCATGGCGCCAGATTTTAAACCATGGCTGTAAATATTGCCGAGCTTGCTCAGAACTTATGCCACTACAAATCACAGTTTGATCGCTAAAAACCACAATACGGCGTTTTTCAGCCCCTGCACTTCCTTCATTTAAGTAAGCTAACCAAAGTAGATATTCTAACCAGACTTTAGCACGTCTTTTTGCCCGAGCGCTTGAAGGCTCCATACTCACCCAATCCCAAGTTTCAGACTTCGGAACTGTAATATTCATATGCAGCTGTTTAGCAATTCGCCAAATACGCTGAGTGGTTTGTGTCACTGCTGGTGCATAATGGTGAAGACGTTCAAGCAAACATTCTTGCTCAAATACACCTTGTTGCCATGCACTATATTTGACTTTACCTACAGGTAACTGATCAATTAATACTTCAGGTTGTGCTTGCTGTTCAGATTGTTGTAAAAAATGTCGAATCGCATAGCGCCCTAAACCATCTAATAATAACGGTTCATTTTGGTCGAGCACTCCGACACTTCCTAAGTTTTCTACCCCTAAAGTTTTCAAATATAACCGTGCAGGGAATGTCACATCCTGTATCCACTGCTGGCTCTCTAAAACCAGCATATCCGGTGCTTGTAGCGGATAGGTTGTGTTCGTCCAAGGTTGACGGCTTCCTGAAACTTGCTGAATTTGTGAAGCGATCTTAAACCAGTGGTCTTGGTAGCGAATAACACTTTTTTCTACAGTAAAACCTTTCGGGTCGAAGGGCTGTAAATCATGTAAGTGATAGAGTTGTTTTAATTGTGATGGAATCTCAATCCCTTCAACAACTATTTTTTCAGGTGCATCATTTTCAGCTTTCACAATTAAAGCAAGATGCTCACGGAACTCTTGAAGAATACTGGAAGGTTCGCGCACTTCACCATCGTTCACATCAAAGCCGTTATAAAACAGCCATAAATTTTCTTGGGCTAATAATAAAGCATCTAAAAAAGCACCTTGATCATCTTCAAGTCGAGAGCGATCGCCTAATTGTTGGCGCAGTGCATCCATCAAATCAAATGGAACGTGTGTATCACGGTTTGGAAATTGCCCTGCATCAAGATTTAGCATAACCATTAAACGATAAGGTAACGGTCGAATGTGTCCAATTTGGGCAAAGGTAATTTGCCCTGTCGGTTCAGCTTGCGCACTTTGACTTTCTAATGTCCGTTGAATTTCTTCAATAATATAAGGCAGAGGCAAGGTAATTTTGCGCAAAGTTCCTGTTTCTGTCTCGGCGTAATAACTTGCGAGCGTTAACATTCGTTCTTGTTTTTTAACAATTTCCCGCACAGCCTTTAAAGCTGCAACACCGACCTGCTCAAATTCAATAATATCCTTGCCCAGCACTTGGAGCCAATATTCAACCGTGTAGACTTTTCCTTGTTCATGCAGAGTCAGCCAATCACGGCGCTCATTCAAATCTTGATAAATCTGAATGAGTGTACCCACCAACTCGAAATCGCTCGGTTGAACTTTGGCATAACTCAACACCTGATTAAACGTCGCATGCACAGGCACGGCAATACCAAGAGCCAATCTTTCTAAGGCAAATTTAAAGCTATATCGGTAATCGTCGTCCCCTTCACACAAACTGCGTTTGAGATGCTCTGCATCCAGCCCTCGTTTAAAGCCTGCCTCGGCAAGTAAATTTAAAATTCGCTCAACCTGAACATATTCAAGTTCATAACGTTGCTGGGTCGCATGCAAACTTAACCAGTCAGCAAAATCATCAAAGCTAAAACGCCCCTGCATCAGTTGAATACGCCCAATCACGGCACGCCAAGCATTAAGTGCATCAAGTGATGCAACACCTGCAATCTTCACCGGCAAATGTACACCTTGCTCAGTGGCAGTAGCGGGAAATACACTTCGAATTAATGGCTCTATATCAGCCAAATTAGGAACTAAAACTAAAATATCGTTTGGACGGCGCGGCTGCTCATGTGGTTTAGCCAACCAGCAAATCAACTGCTCTTTTAATACTTCAAGCTGACGTAAAGTCGAATGACAAACATGAATCTGAATCGAGTCATCATCTGGAACAAGCGCATATTGCTTAGCTTGAGGCTCCACTAAATGCAAAATATCTGACTGAACTTTACCAAGTAAACTTTCAGGAAAATCATCCACAAAAGCATCCACCCACTTACCTTCTTCGCCCGTAGATAAATTTGATAATAGTGAAAAGTGGTCGCGGGCTTGTTTACCCAATCTGGTTAAAAGCGGATGTCTGGACTCACGCGCTTCAGCATTAAAGTTGAGTGTAAATTTATTAAAGAAATCACTAATTTCAGCATCTGTTGCCTTCGGATTTTTTGCAATAAAACGCTCTTTTACCCCTAAGTCATAACGTTGTTTCCAGAGTGGATCGACACTATCAGCCCAATATTCTTGTGAAGGGTTATAATGCAAAATCAGCACATCAACGTATTGCCCTAAACGGCGCAAAAACTGTAATTGGCTTGGCGGTAAATCTAACAACGTAAAGATCACCACTTGATTAGGTAATCTTGAAATAGCACGCTTACTGCGGTCCGGATGATCTAACTCTTGCCAAAACAACTCATCGATTTGTTGCATCTGCAAAAAGTCATCATGAAAATGTTGTTGCCATAACCAACGCTGCCAACGTTCTAGCTCTTGCGTTTGATGTAATGCAAAAGCAGTCACTTCTTCATCTTTTTGTACAATATATTTTTCAATATCGAGTGCTCGGCCCTGCCCCCAAGCAGACAGCCAGTTTTCAGGACAAGTGCAACTATTTTCACAACCACGCTGGCACTGTCCACGATAAATCATATAGTTGCTAAATAGATCGGCAACCTGCTCAGCGACCCAATACAGCATTTTTTGTTTTTTTAATTGTTTATCTATGCCTTGTTCGAGTCGATCTGCGCTGTCATAAATACGCTGAACAATAGAATGTAAAGGATGCGACGTGTCGATGCTCATCGTTTCAGGTTGAATAAATTCGTGTAAAGCCTGATGCACCCGCCATTTAAAAATCAAACGAGGGATGTTCGCTTTACGAACCTGCTCTTTATGCGCAGTTAAAACTTGCTGGTAGGCAAACCATTGGAAACCTCGTACCCGTTGGTGAAAATGGTAATTGGCACTCATGCCTTGCTGTTCTGCAAGTTTTTGTATCAGCCATTGCTCGACCGCAGGACTTGGAACAATAAAATGTTGGGTTTTCAAAACCTGTAATGGATGCGTTGAAGCTTGTGATGTAGACGCCAATACACCTTGTAACAACACATCAATACGTTGACTTTGAATAACATGAATCCCCATTTATTTCATATCCTGCTTGCATAATTTATGCACAAAATCATAAACATTCATTACTATACAACTGAATCTGACTATGTCACGTTGGTTTAAACACAGCATAATTTAACTTTAGGTGTCATATACCCACTTGGTTTGAATGACGCCATCAAGAAACTTATACAGGTAAACATTATGAAAATTGACAAGATTCCTGACTATATTGATCCTAGCCTAAATCTGGAACAAATTCGCGATGAGTGCCATGAACTCATCAAAAAAAGAGCTTACGTCTCAGCAGGAGCGGCGCTCGTACCGATTCCTTTTTTTGACGTGGTAGTAGATTTGGGAATTTTGTCTCACCTGATTCCAGATATCAATTCCCGTTTTGGTTTAGCACCTGAACACGTGAGTGTCTACGACCCAAAAACTAAAACAATTCACTGGGATGAGCTACGTAAACGTGGTTTTGAATTTTCAGGCTTTGTAGTGGCACGTACCACCGTTAAAAAAACATTTAATGGCTTTTTTGGCAAAATCGTAACGAAACAGGTGACTAAATTTATACCGCTAGGCGGACAAATTGTAGCAGCAAGTTTAGGTTATTTCATGATGAAAAAAATAGCAGAAACTCATCTGAATGACAGTTATAACCTTGCAAAGCGTATTCAGCAAAAAAGCCGTAGCACTATTGTAAATTAATATATGCCTTGTAGCTGAGAGCCTAGTCTGCTCTCAGCTGTTTTAAAATAGCCTTTAAGACTTCCAGACGTGCCGTATATTTATCATCAGTTGCAACAATATGCCAAGGTGCGTAGTAAGTACTGGTTCGCTCAAACATATCTGCTGCGGCTTTTAAATAATCATCCCATTTATCACGATTACGCCAATCTTCCGCAGTGATTTTAAAACGTTTATGCGGTGTTTCTTCTCTCGCCTTAAAACGCTGCTCTTGCTCATCTTTGCTAATTGCTAGCCAAATTTTTACTATAACCGTTTGACTATCAAATAAATCTTTTTCAAAGCGATTTATTTCATCATAAGCACGCTGCCATTCTAAAGGCGAAGCAAAACCTTCAACACGTTCAACAAGCACGCGCCCATACCATGTCCGATCAAAAATCGTGATTTTCTCAGCCTCATTAATACGGTTCCAAAAGCGCCATAAGTAAGGATGTCGAGCTTCAAAGCGTTCAGGTGCACCAATACAATGAATATCATATTCACGCGGATCTAAGTTTTTAACAATTCGCTTAATAGCACCGCCTTTACCGGCTGCATCCATACCCTCAAAAGCAATCACGACATTACGTTTATCAAAACGCATGGCATCGGCAATTTTTTTGCTCAGTTTATCGAGTTCTTTTTTATAGTCGGCTTTTTCAAGTGGCTCATTAGCTGGTTGTAACAAACTCTCTGGAATTTTAGCTTGCTGCCATTGTCCTTTGACTTCAGTTTCATGTTCTGGGAGCTGTCGCATATGTTGTAAAAGGTACTGAGCAAAAAACTGATCACGCTGTTTTTCATCTTCACCATCAATAATGTACCAATCGTCGGTAAAACGACGGCGTAACTTTTGCAAAGTGTCATATTGCTTTTTATTACGCCAGTCTAGGCCGTGAAGCTTATGCCAATGTTGCTCAGATGGGTCTATCTTGTCTAAACGTTTTTGTAGTGATTTCCATGAAAGGTCAAACCAAACTTTAACCACATCCACATAGTTATTTTTTAAATCTTGCTCAAATGCCCGCATATTTTCAACATATTCATCAAAGCGGGAATCATCTAAAGGTTCAGAAACATGCGTTGCTGTGACGAGCAAATCGCTATACCAGTTGCCGAACATCACCACAATTTGTCCTTCAGTCGGAATAAACTCCGAGTAAGATTGCCAAAAAGCCTCTGTATCCGTCAGTACACGCGGTGCGTCTGCTTTGACTCGTAAATATCTTGGGTCTAGCCATTCACGAAGCTGCTTAACCGCTTCCCCTTTTCCAGCCAGTTCAATACCACTCATTAATATCAGTGTACTTTTAGCGTTAGGTTTGCCCCGACTTTCTTTTAACGCATATTGTGCTTCAATCAAATCGACTGAAAGCTGTTCTTCATCACGAATCTCAAATTTTGGTTGTTGTTCACTCATAGTCCACGGCTCTAATCTTTTATTGTTTAATTTCGATGATCTTTAACTTATGCGGTTAAATGATGAATTGCTATACAAATTATGTCATTGCGACAAAATTCTGTTTAAAAATTGACGCATGAATCATTTTTTTTACATCTACTCGCCATAGTACAAGGTTACAATGCCTTTTATGATTTTTTGCAAATAGCCCAATATTAGAGCCTTAAATGTCTAAACTCGCTGCTTTTGATGATCTTTTACAACAATATAAAACATTTAATTATCATGATAATCCTGTGCTTGCCCAACGTTTGCAAGATGTACAAACATGGCTAAAAGAGCGGATGAAAGATACGCATCACGACTTTTTTAATTTGCCAGCGCATAAGCTCATGTCAGAGTACTTTTTAAATCGTTTATATGGCGGTCCAGAGTTTGATGCCTTGGCAGCTCAAATTGAACGCCTCTTGAAATATGCGCATAAAGCAGAAAAAGTTTTACCTGAAAATGCAATTAAAACAGGCACTAAATCGGTAAGTTTGGCTGTACTTGCCACTCGACTTGATGAGCAAGTAGCAATGCAACTTCTTGAGGACTATCCGGCAGATACCGTACTCACTGATGAGATTATGCGTTTAACCTTAATCAAGCTTGATCAGGCCGAGGCTCGTTACCAGCAGCTTGCCCTTCTTGATGATTTAGGAGCAGCGCTCGATAAGTACATGCGCTCATTTATGATGTTTACTGCTTTTAAAATGTGTAAAGGTATTGCCCAAAAATATCACTTCGAATTGATGTATGATTTCATTCAAGATGGTTTTAGTGCAATGAAACCGTTAAAATCAGCCGAGACCTTTATCAAGACTTTTACTGAAAAAGAACGCCAGATTATTGAAAATGTACATTCAGGGCATCCGAATCCATTTAGAGTGTGATAAGGTCGGCACATAGAAAAAATCAACCTCGCGAAGTTGAGATTTTATTCATTATATTTGCATGATGATGCCTGTAAAAATAGACAAAATCTGTCATCATGCAGAACTTATTCCGTTTCACTTGAGTTTGAGTCTAGGAGAGACAATATGTCTAACGAAAACCAAAAGCCAACATCTCCAACTGAGCAGGCACAAAGTTCAGACAAAGTTAGCCCATTCCTAAGCTCACCTTTACCGCAAGGTACACCTCAAGGGCAACAACAAACTTTACAGCAAACCTTAACAGACACGCCTGTGAATGGTTCTGTACCGAAATATAATTTACCTCGTGGTGCGGGCAATACCGGCAACGTGGGTGAAACAACACACTTTGGTTACTCAACTGTTAGAACTGAAGATAAAGCACAAAAAGTTGCAGAAGTTTTCCATTCAGTTGCAAGCAAATATGACTTGATGAATGACTTGATGTCATTTGGTATTCACCGTTTGTGGAAGCGTTTTGCAATTAACATGTCTGGCGTTCGCCGTGGTCAACACGTGTTGGATATTGCTGGTGGTACAGGCGACTTAGCAAAAGTATTTAGCCGTGAAGTTGGTCAGCAAGGCCATGTCGTACTTTCAGACATTAACGAATCTATGCTTAATGTTGGCCGTGACCGTTTAATTGATGCGGGCTGTACCAATGTTGACTTTGTTCTTGCCAATGCAGAAACCTTAGAGCCTTTTGCAGACAACAGCTTTGACCTTGTCACCATTAGCTTTGGCTTACGTAACGTGACAGATAAAGATGCAGCACTTGCGTCTATGTTCCGTGTGTTGAAGCCAGGTGGTCGTTTACTGATTCTTGAGTTTTCTAAACCTGTATTTGAGCCATTTTCAAAACTTTATGACCTCTACTCATTCACCGCTTTACCGATTATGGGTAAATTGGTTGCCAATGATTCAGAAAGTTATAAATATTTAGCTGAATCAATCCGTATGCACCCAGACCAACGTACTTTAAAAGGTATGATGGAAAATGCTGGCTTCCAGAACTGTGACTATCACAACCTTACTGCTGGTATTGTTGCCGTTCACCGTGGCTTTAAACTGTAAGGGATAACGATATGTGGTCGATTCTGGCACTCGGTGCAGTCGAACGTATCATTCATCATCTGATCGATCTGGATGCGGTTACACGCATTCAGCTTAATCAGTTACAGGGCAAAATGTTGCGTGTAGTGATTGATAGCCCGCAGCTTTCTGTCGATGTATTCTTTGACCAAGAAAAAGTACGTCTTGAACCTACTGCAACAGGACACAGCGAAAAACCTTCTATTTTTGAACAACGTCCTTTTGATGGCCAATTCAAAATTTCTGAAGCAACTGCCACTTTGCATGTTAAAGATGTCGTTGAACTGATTAAATTATTAGTCAGCGATCCAGACCAGATTGGCAATATCCCACTCCAAGGTGATTATCACCTATTACAGGATATTCAAAAGATTATGCAGCAAGCTGAACCAGATTTAGCTGCGCATTTATCCAGATGGGTCGGTCCTCAACTCGCACACGAGATTGGCAAGATTCAACTTGCACCAAAACATTTAAAACGCTCTCTTCAAAGTCATCTATTTTTTGCAGAAGACGCATTAAAAGAAGATAGCGGCCTATTTGCCCCTCGCTGGGAAATGGAAGACTTAACTCAAGCTACTCGCAAGCTTAATCAAGACATTGACCGTCTAGAAGCAAGATTGCAGCAACTCAATGCACAACTACAACCCTCTCAAGACTAGGTAAGACTGTATATGATTCCGCACGTTTCACGTTTACTCGAACTTTGGCGTATTGCAGCGCACTATAGACTCGATACGTTGTTCCCTGCGGATGAATTACCAGTTAAAGCTCAGCATGCATTAAATATTATTAAAATGCATCCAGCTGCATGGTCGAGCCGTGAACGTAAAAACCCTTTAAAGCTCAAAGAAGCTTTAGAAGATATGGGACCACTTGCAATCAAGCTCGGCCAATTACTCTCTACTCGTCGTGACTTGATTCCACCTGAGGTGCTCGCTCAGCTAGTTTTACTTCAAGATCAAGTAAAGCCTTTTGATGGAGAGGTTGCCAAACAGCGTATTCAAGACTCGTTAAAAGCCGATGTTAATACATTGTTTGCTCGCTTTGATGATCAGCCATTAGCTGCCGCATCAATTGCCCAAGTGCATACTGCTGCGTTGCATGATGGTCGCGAAGTTGTGGTTAAAGTGACTCGCCCTGACATTCGCAATCAAATTTTGCAAGACTTTGAAATTTTGGCATGGCTAGGAAATACATTAGAAAGCCGCCTTGAGGCTGCTCGTGCATTGCATCTCACCGAAATTATTCAAGACTACCGCCAGATCATTTTAAATGAGCTGGACTTGAGTATTGAGGCAGATAACACCCGCCGTATGCGCCATTACTTTACTGGCTCAACCATGATGTATGTACCTGAAGTGTACATGGACACAAAAGATGTCATGGTGGCTGAGCGTATTACAGGTGTGCCTATTTCAGATACGGCAACCTTTGACCGATTAGGCATGGATCGCGCACAACTTGCAGAAAAAGGATTAACTATTTTCTTTACGCAAGTCTTCCGCGATAACTTTTTCCATGCTGACATGCACCCCGGTAACGTCTTTGTAGAAACTATCAACCCAAGCAATCCACGCTTTATTGCGCTGGACTGCGCGATTATGGGTGAACTATCTAAACACGACCAAATGACAGTTGCTCGCATGTTGCTTGCTGTCATGAACAGCAACTTTATGCAGCTTATTCAAATTGTGCATCAAGCTGGCTGGATTCCACCAGGTACGGACCAAGACTCGTTAGCACGTGAAATGCGCCGTACCGTTGGGCCAATGGTGTCTAAACCAATGGATCAGCTTGATTTTGCGGGCATCTTAATTCAAGTCATGGATATTGCTCGACGCTTCCATTTAGAAATTCCGCCACAACTCATGCTGCTACTCAAAACTTTAGTGCATGTAGAAGGCTTAGGTACTGACCTTTATCCGCAGCTCGACATCTGGAAATTGGCAAAACCAATTTTGACGGAATGGGTCAAATCCAACATGAACCCAGTCAAAAATGTAAAAGAGCTCGGCCAGCAGTTACCTGACCTGCTTTTAGGCGCTCAAGATTTCCCAAGTTTAATTATTGACAGTCTAAATGGTTTAAAGAATCAATCTGCTTGGCAAGACCGTCAGTTACGTGAAATTCAACAACTTCGTTTGCAAATGGAACATCAACAACGCCGCAGTTGGATGTTCGGTAGTAGCATGCTGATTTTATTGACCATCGCGATTATTAGCCCTTGGTTTGTCTCGATTATTCTGATTGTGCTGAGTAGTTTATTAGCACTTTGGCGCATCTTGAAATAAATTCTAAATCCCTTGCCAGTGCAAGGGATTTTTTTATGGAAAAACTTTAATTTTAAAAAAATTTATAGCTCAACTATTCGTTCATTGCTAAATTGAATCTATAAATGCTTCAAAAGAATAAACAATGAAAACACCTCATTTTGCTATTATCGGTGCCGGCACTGCAGGTTTAGCCACTGCGATTTTACTCGCCCGTGAAGGTAATAACGTTACTATTTTTGAACAAGTTGATGAGTTATCTCCGGTCGGTGCCGGTTTATTACTACAACCCGCGGGCTTAGCCGTATTTGAACATTTAGGTGTGCTCGACAAAGCCTTAACATTAGGTGCAAGAGTCACAGGCTTAGAAGGACAACTTCCAGACAAGCGTCTTTTAGTGAATAGTCATTATCATGAAGCATCAGCAAATCTTTATGGTCTAGGTATACACCGTGCCACTTTATGTCATGTGCTCACACAAAAGCTTAGTGAATACTCAAGCCAAATTACTTGGCGTATGAACCACTCTGTTGAAAGCTTTGAAGAACATACCAATGAAGTTCGACTGTTCGGCATGCATCAAAACCATAAGTTTGAGGCTCGCTTTGATGCTGTACTTATTGCCAACGGTGCGCGTAGTCAATTAAGACCTAAAGCATGGGTAAAGGTCGATCAAGCCTACCCGTGGGGTGCAGCCTGGAGTATCGTGCCTGAGTGCCAAGTGCTCGATTCTGAAATTCTGCATCAATTTTATGATCGCTCGAAAATTATGATGGGAATTCTACCTACAGGAGCTATTCCAACCGAACCTCAACAGCGTCTTTCAAGTGTTTTTTGGAGCTTACCTACGCCACAACTACAAAGCTTTTTGCAAGATGAACAGGCTAAACAAGCTTGGTTAAAGCAAGTCTCAGAACGTTGGCCCAAAGTTGCAGAATGGCTAAAAGAAATTTTGTATAACAGTCAAACTCAGCCTAAATGGCTATCTGCAAACTACCGCGATGTCGTCCTGACTCAATTTGGTCAGGGTCGAATTGGTGTGCTCGGCGATGCCGCTCATGCAATGAGTCCACAGTTAGGTCAAGGTGCAAATATGGCATTATTGGATGCTTGGGCTTTTTCTCAATCATTACAACATGCTCAAAAGAACCAGAATATTGATTGGTCCCTGCTCTGGCAGCACTACCACCAGCTTCGCCACTCATCCACCCAGTTTTATCAATTTCTCAGTCGTTTACTAACACCACTTTATCAATCTGACCATTGGTGGACTGGTGGTTTAAGAGATTTAGTTTTCCCTTGGATGTATCAAATCCCCTATTTTCGAAAAGAAATGGCGATCACAATTTCAGGCTTAAAGACTGGCCCATTTCAACAACTTGATTATGATCGAGTAGCTCAATTGCCTAAAGAAAACAGTACTTTTAATTTAAAAAGTGAATCTCTGTCTGACTTTTAAAAGTAATCGTATTCAAGCTACTCAATGGGCTGACAAAGACAAAAAGGACAAAGAATTTTTCCTAAAACTGACGTTGATGCCGTACACTATACAAGCTATTTTTTAGCATCTGATTGAAATCAATTTATAGTTCATATTTCTTTGGTGATTCCTCATGAATAACACGCAATGGCTCGATGAAGTAAAATTTAACGAACAAGGTCTTATCCCTGCCATTGCTCAACATCATCAAACCGGACGTATTTTGATGGTAGCGTGGATGAACCGTGAATCACTTGCGCTCACAGCAGAAAAAAATCAGGCGGTGTATTTCTCTCGCTCTCGCCAAAAACTTTGGCACAAGGGTGAAGAATCAGGTCATTTCCAAACGGTTTATGAAATTCGTCTGGACTGCGACGGCGATGTAATCGTATTACAAGTTGAGCAACACGGCGGGATCGCGTGCCATACAGGTCGTGAGTCTTGTTTCTATCGTAAACTTACCCCACAGGGCTGGGAAATTGTCGATGCACAATTAAAAGACCCTACTGCAATTTATGGCGATAAAGCCAAAACTGAAAGCCACGATCATGCACACACCACTGAACAAGTGGATGTACTTGCTCACTTAGGGCAATTGATGCAAGAGCGTAAACAAGCAGAAGCGGATACGTCATATGTGGCAAGCCTCTACAAAAAAGGCATCAATAAAATCTTAGAAAAAGTCGGCGAAGAAAGCGTAGAAACGATTATCGCTGCCAAAGACTACGCTGCTCAAAATACAGAAAGCAATTTAAATGACTTGATTTATGAAACTGCCGATTTGTGGTTCCATAGCATTGTCATGTTGGGTTATTTCGATCTTAATCCACAACTTATTATTGACGAATTAGCTCGTCGTCAGGGTTTATCTGGTTTAGTTGAAAAAGCTAACCGCAACAAGGTTTAAAATCACTCAGTGTCGAATATCGAAAAACCTAAAGCCACCTATGAGCAAGCCATTGCCATAGATAACGCACGTCTTGGGCAATCATTTAAAGTGATTGCCTATGCGGGTACAGGTAAAACTACTACGTTACAAATGATTAGTGATGCCATGCCTGAACGGCGCGGTATGTATTTGGCATTTAACAAAGCCATTGCGGGTGAAGCACAAAACAAATTTCATCGTAATGTAGATTGTCGTACTTTTCACTCACTCGCCTTTCGCAGTGTGCCGCGTGGTGTAACTGATAAATTACGCTTGCCTCGCTTAAGTCCAAGCTTTATTGCAAAAGAATATCGACTAGAACCGATTACCTTACGGCGCATGATGGGTGGACGTTATGAAAAATACGTCTTGATGCCAAGTCGCCTAGCGAGTCTTGTCGCCAATGCGGTGAGCTATTTCTGTTCGACCAGTTCTCAATATCCAGCCCCTCGACACATTCAGGCGCCAAACTGGTTACATCTAGATGATATTACTGCACTGCAAACCCATCTTTACTCTGCTGTTGAACGCCGTTGGTTAGAGTCAATCGATCCAAACCACCAAGCTGGTATTGGTCACGATATTTACCTCAAACTTTGGGCATTGTCTGAACCTAACATCCCAGCCGATTATGTACTATTTGATGAAGCACAAGATGCTGACCCTTTAATGTTGGGCATTTTGCTTCGCCAAAAAAATACGCAGGTTATTTATGTAGGTGATGCACATCAGCAAATCTACGCGTGGCGCGGTGCGATTAATGCAATGCAACAATTGCCGTTGCCAGAGTCTCGCTTAACGACCTCTTTTCGTTTTGGTGAAACAATTGCCGATGTTGCTAATGCATTATTGGGTGGTTTAAATGAAACTGTTCCCTTGCTTGGCAATCCAAACCAGAAATCGAGCGTCGTAAATAAACCACACACCAAAATGCGTGATGCGATTTTATGCCGTACCAATGCTCGGGCAATGGAGCTTTTATTAGCAGGCTTAGTTCACGGCGATAAAGTGAGTTTGCAGGCTGATCATCAAAAACTAAACCGTTTTGTAGATGCTGCCAGCCTCTTAAAGCAAGGAAAACGGGTTACGGATGTGCCTGAACTGGCATGGTTTAATTCGTGGCACGATGTCCATGAATACTGTGAAACCAATGAAGGTAGTGACATTAAGCCATTAGTAAAACTGGTTGATGATCATGGCACAGACCCATTAAAAAAAGCACTTGCAAAGATTACACCACTTGAGCAGGCTGACTATGTCATCTCTACAGCCCATAAAGCGAAAGGGCTAGAATGGAACCGTGTTCATATTGAAGATGACTATCAATTTAAAATTAATGGCTTAGAGCACAAGATTACCGATGAAGAATTAAGACTACTGTACGTTGCCTGTACTCGTGCTAAAGTAAGTCTAAATATCCATCATCTTTATGATCTGATACAACAATTAAAACTAAGGGCGCCTTTAAGTCTTCGTCAGTCGGTTGGTTGAAGCGCTCATACTTAGGTGAGCCTATGAAACTTGAATCTGTCCAATTTAAACATATTGCTCTGTTTCACGACCTTAAAATACATTTTCACTATGAAAAACAGCCAATCACCTTAATTTTAGGTGAACAGGCAACTGGTAAAAGTATGTTGCTCAAACATACTTACCATGCTTTAACTTGGTTGCCTGCTCGCCTTAAAGATTTACGTAGTCCCGGTATTGTCACTCCTGATCAAGACATTACTCAGTCGCGCCTCCAATCAAAAATCGAAGTGACCATCCAAATCCCTTCTGAAATTGGCCATTTACCAGAAAGCACCTCTGCTCAGCAGGTAGATTCTTCTCTGTGTAGCTGGAAACTTTTTAAAACCTTAAATGCAAGTGGTGTCGGAATAAGCCAAGTTGAAACTCAACAACTTGACCAAACCATGGCGCTTTATCAACAAGTTACAAAAAAAGATCCATTACAAGGACTACCCTTAATCGCTTACTACCCAGCCGAGCGCTTTGTAAATGATGTTAATCTGCTCAATAAAAATTTACCCGGCATTACTCAAGCCATTTCAGCCTACGACATTAGCCCGCTCCCGTTTACAACTTTTACGCGCTTTTTTGAATGGTTACGAGAAATCAGTGATATCGAAAATGCTCAAGCTGCATATCTAGTACAACGCATTAGATCTAAGCAATCAGATCAGCAAGATCACACAGAATTATTAAATGAGCTTCAAAAAGAATTATCTGGGCAACCTAAACAGCTTACTTCACCCAATCTCTACGCCTTCAAGAATGCATTAAATATAGTTTTACCTGAACTTAAAGATATCTATTTACAATATCAGCCGCGGTTGCAACTTATGGTTGATTATGAAGGTCAAACCTTACCTTTTCAGCAGCTTTCAAATACCACAAAAACTTGGATTGCTTTAGTAGGCGATATAGCCCGCAGACTCTGTTTACTCAATCCATTAAGTTTAAACCCTTGCCTTGAAGGAGACGGCGTTTTACTCATTGACCAGATTGATGCACAGCTCGATTCAACGCATTGCTCTGAGATCTTAAATCGACTTCATCAAGCATTCCCACGCCTACAAATTATTGCAACAGGAAGTCGTGAAGAGTTACTCGAACATGCTTCAACCTATCAATGTCTAAAATTGGAGCACGGTAAAATTAGCCATCTTGACCTAAATACGACCAAGCAACAACTTGAACAGATCTATACCTTACTTCAAAGAAGCGAACCTTTAGCACCACATATAGAAGCACAATCTCTAAATTTAATAGACCCAACACCAGCACAGATTGAGGTTTTATTTCAGCAAATTCAGGGTTTAAATGAACAACAAAAAAATGAATTATTAAAGATGATTCATGCGGGAGACACACCAGAGGAGAGCCCTTCGGTTTGAGCTTTATAATCAAAAAACTGCACTCACAAAATATATGGTGGAGTGCGGTTTTTTAGGCTCTAAAATAACTAGATGTTGTTACTACATGTAATAACATCAGATTTTCAATGCTTTTTTAGTGTACAATAAATTTCATTTTGCGTTTTTATTCTTCAAGTTGCGCAATACAACTTGTTTCTCGCTTTATTTTCTAATTTGGTTGGGTTTTCGGAATAATAAGCTTTGGAACTCTCTTTGAATTCCTATCTATTCTGAAATTAAAATTTCACCTTTAGGTTTCGACCTAAATCATATATGGATACGAGTGTGCTACCGATAATTATCTTATTACCGTTAATATTAGGCACCACCCTTGTTTCATTGCTTCAACGGTTCTCGCGTGGAGTAACGGCTTTAGGGGCAATTGGAGTCAGTTTAACCAGTTTTGGTTTATTACTGACTCAGGCTAAAACTGTGCTTGGTGGTGCAAGCATTCAACAAAGCTGGGATTGGCTACCTCAATTAGGGATCAATCTGAGCTTCAGACTCGATGCTCTTGGTTTATTATTCTCTTTACTTATTACCGGTATCGGTACACTCATTTATATATACGCCTATTATTATCTCGGCCCTAAAAATTCTTTAAGTAAACTCTATACCTTACTCATGCTGTTTATGGCAGCAATGCTGGGTATTTCGCTCTCTAATAATCTTATTATTTTATTAGTCTTTTGGGAGCTCACCAGTATTTCATCTTTCTTGCTAGTGGGTTATTGGAGTAATTATGAGGCTGCTCAACGTGGCTCTCGGATGGCACTCACGATTACAGGGATGGGCGGTTTAGCAATGCTAGGTGGATTTGTTCTATTAGGACAAATCACTGGAACCTATGAAATTAGCGAAATCATGGGCATGAAAGATGCGATCCAAGCCCACACTCTTTTTATTCCAATGTTATTGCTGATTTTGCTTGGCGCATTTACGAAGAGTGCTCAGTTTCCATTTCATTTTTGGTTACCGAACGCAATGGCTGCACCAACGCCAGTGTCTGCTTATCTGCACTCTGCGACTATGGTAAAAGCGGGGATTTTTCTACTTGCCCGCTTACTTCCAATTTTTATAGGTGCTGCGATTTATCATAATATTGTTACGTTTGTCGGCCTATTTACGCTCTGTATGGCAGCGTGCTTTGCTATTTTCAAAGAAGATTTAAAAGGACTGTTAGCCTATTCAACCATTAGTCATTTAGGACTTATTGTTTGTTTACTAGGGATCGGTTCTCCTTTAGCGGTTGCTGCTGCTATTTTCCATATTATTAACCATGCAACATTTAAAGCAGCACTGTTTATGCTTGCAGGGATTATTGATCATGAAACTGGCACACGTGATCTTCGAAAACTCAGTGGTATTTGGCAATTACTTCCTTTCACTGCCACACTCACCATGATCACCGCTGCCTCTATGGCAGGTGTACCACTCACTAATGGCTTTATTTCAAAAGAGATGTTCTTTACCGAGCTATTGGCGAATCTTTCAGGTTCAACGGTTATCTTTGCTAGTATTATTGCCACTCTGGCTGGTATCTTCGCAGTAAGTTACTCAATTCGCTTAGTGCATGGTGTGTTCTTTGATGGTCCAATTGGCAAACAAGTTCCAAATAAAAATGCCCATGAACCTCCAATCGGGATGCGTGCCCCAGCCATTCTTCTTGCTGTGCTCTGTATCTTGGTCGGCGTTCTGCCTTCGTTATTGGTAGAACCACTGGTAAATAGCGTAACAAAAGCAAGCTTAATGCAACCGGAATTTGCGGGTACACACCTTGCAATTTGGCATGGATTTAACGCTCCTCTGGTGATGAGTATTATTGCTTTGATTGGAGGTACGCTCTTCTACTTTGCTTTAGCAAAAGACGGCATGATTCGCAAAATTGACCTTGACCCACGTCTAGGCAGATTACAAGGCCGCATCTTATTTGATTTATTTTTAAAACATCTGTTGCTTACTAGCCGAAAAATCAAACAGAAAACGGAAAATGGTTCATTGCAAAGTTATTTGTTCTGGATCATTGCTTTTAGCATCATCATGGTGACCATGCCTTTACTCAATCAAGGGCTGAGCACGGGTACACGTGAACTCACCCATGCTCCATGGATTGCTATTGTTCTTTGGCTGACATTGTTCTCAGGCTGTTGGATGATGCTCTGGTTCCACCATGAGCGTATTAAGGCAGTACTTATTAGTGGTGCAATTGGTCTAGTGGTAACCATGGTTTTCGTCACCATGTCAGCACCAGATTTAGCACTAACTCAAATTACAGTAGACGTTGTAACGACTGTTCTTTTATTAATGAGTTTATCTTTACTTCCACAGCTAACACCTTATGAATCTCGTCGCTCTAGACGTTTAAGAGACGCTGCTTTAGCCATTGTTGGAGGTTTAGGAATTGGCTGGATTACGTGGCTCATTTTAACCCGTGATCACAATTCGATTTCTTGGTTCTTTGCCCAACAGTCTTTACCACTTGGTGGTGGCTCAAATATTGTAAATGTCATTTTAGTTGACTTCCGTGGCTTCGATACCTTCGGTGAAATTACGGTATTAGGAATCGCTGCGATTGGTGCACTTTGTTTAATGGATGGTATGCGTGTACACGGTACAACAATGACTCAAGGTCTCACCTACCGTTTCAATCCATCTCCGCTTATGTTCCGTATTACGGCCTCTTGGGTATTACCGCTAGCGCTTGTCGTCAGTGTTTATATCTTTTTGCGAGGACATAACTATCCAGGCGGTGGCTTCATTGCAGGTCTAATCACCTCAATGGCCTTAATCATCCAATATATCGCACTAGGTCAAGATCAAGCAGAACAGCTGTTAAAAGCGAAGTCAGGCCGCCTTTACGAAGTTTGGATTGGCACAGGATTAACGATTGCAGGTTTGACTGGTATAGCAGCATGGTTCTGGTTACGTCCGTTCCTCACTAGCGCTCATGTCTATGTTGAATTACCAATTCTAGGGAAACTACATCTAGCTTCAGCTGCAAGTTTTGACTTGGGTGTTTATATCACCGTTGTAGGCGCGACAATGTTGCTCATCTCTGTATTAGGCGACTCTCGTCATTCGAGTATGTCTGGTCCTGTACCACATCGGGAGGAATCATCATGATCAGTTTAGAATTCTTATTGGCTTCTGCTATTGGTTTACTTGTTGCCACAGGTATTTATCTGATTTTACGTGCTCGTACTTTCCCTGTTGTGCTTGGATTGGCTGTAATCGGTTATGCAGTAAACCTATTTTTATTCGCTATGGGTCGATTACAAATCAGCTCACCGGCAATTTTAACTGAAACAACAAAAATAACCGATCCACTTCCTCAAGCGTTGGTGTTAACCGCCATCGTGATCGGTTTTGCAACTACAGCGTTTATTGTACAACTTGCGCTACGTAGCCGTTATGAATCAGGTAGTGATCATGTTGATGCTAAAGAAGATGCCTCCCCAACATACGACCCACGTGAGGATGAGCCGTGATGTTTGATTTTTTATCTTTTTGGCAACAACACACGCCTATTTTTAGCATTCTCATCCCAGCATTCACTGCTTTTATCTTATTACTGTTAGGCAACCCTGGGGCAGGTGCTTTAAAAGATGACTGGCGCCAGCCTTGGCGACGTGGCATTAGCCTTGTCTCAGCAATTGCCGGGTTAATTACCGCTATTGTTTATCTAAGTTACGCCAGCACGGGTCAAATTACTGTTTACCAACTCAGTGAATGGTCAGCACCGTTTGGTATTGTCCTTGTACTCGATCGTCTTTCAGCTTTTATGCTGGTATTGACCTACGCATTAGCAGTACCAGTTTTATGGTATGCAAGTGATAACTGGGACACCCGTGGTCGCTATTTTCATGCCATGGTACATTTCCTCTTAATGGGGATCTGTGGAGCATTCCTCACAGGCGACTTATTTAACCTTTTCGTCTTTTTTGAAATCCTGTTGATGGCTTCGTATGTGTTGCTCTTACATGGACAAGGTAAACCTCGTTTTCAGCTTGGCGTTCACTATGTCATTATCAATCTTTTAGCCTCTGCCCTATTCTTAATTGGGCTTGGTATGATTTATGGCAGTGTGGGTAGCCTTAACATGGCCGATGTCTCACGACTTATACCGACACTTGAAGCAGATCAACACAAATTAGCAGTCGCTGGTTCCTTACTTCTCTTTGTTGTTTTCGGTATTAAAGCGGCAATGCTTCCTGTCGGTTTTTGGCTACCAAAAACTTATGCCGTTGCAAGTACGCCTGTAGCTGCGATTTTCACCATCATGACTAAAGTCGGGATCTATTCTATTTTACGTGTAAATGGAACAGTATTTGACGATGCACTTAGTCAAGAAATCTTAAAAAGCTGGTTACTGCCTATTGGCTTAATTACTTCACTCTATGGTGTGATTGCAGCAATTGGGGCAGATCGTTTGCGTCGCTTTGTCGGCTTTATGGTACTTTCTTCAATTGGTACTTTGCTTACAGCCATTGCCATGTCTAATACACAGGCATGGTCTGGCGCTTTATATTACTTAGTGCACAGTACATTGATCGGAGCAGCTTTTTATCTATTTTGTGGATGGATCACTTCACAACGTGGAGATTTTAAAGATCATTTAAAAGTTGCACCAAGAATCAAACAAGAAAAAGCGGCTATGCTGACTTATTTCTTGATTGCCATGATGCTCGCAGGTTTACCACCTTTTAGTGGTTTTCTTGGAAAAGTATTTATCTTGCAAGCGACAGTTGAAGCTAGCTATCAAGGCTGGATTATTGGTGTTGTGCTTGTTGTGAGCTTATTAAGTATTATTGCTCTTACACGTGTTGGTTTTATCTTATTCTGGCGCGCATCTCCTCCAGAAGAAGATCCAATCCATCCTGCTTATATTCTTTATCGTGCTTTGCCGGAACGCGCACCACCACGTAACGATCAAGTCATTTATATATTACTTGCTGGTTTAATCGCTTATGTTGTCTTTGCTGCACCAATTCAGCATTACACATTAAACACCGCAGAGCAGATCCAAGACCATGCGCTTTACCAACAATCTATTCTTAAAGTAGATCAAAACGGTGAAGTCATCAGTGTGCAACCATATGACCCAGCTTACTTACCGGAAACCAAGTATGGCGGTGAGGTTGAAGATCATAATGCTTATCTTGTTCCAAATATTATTTCGAAAGATACGTTCAATGGTGAGCATATCTCTGAATATAAACAACGACAAATTCAGCAACAGGACAAACTTCAAACGCCTACCATTGTTGATGAAAGTCAATTGAAACCTATGGAGCCATAACAATGCAGTTATCTCATTTGCTTGAACGCTGGTTTCCACACCCATTTGTTTCAGTTCTCATCATTTTATTTTGGTTGATGCTGGCGCATAGCCTTGATGCGAGTGATCTTTTGACTGCTATGCTTTTAGGCTTGATTATTCCTCGTTTAGTTAAACCGTTTATTACCCGCACACCGCATATTCACTGGAAACCAGCGGTTAAACTATGCTTTGTGGTTCTTTGGGATATTATTATTTCTAACTTTAAGGTCGCAAAACTTGTTTTAGGGCCTACCAAAAAATTACATCCTAAATGGTATCGTGTACCTTTAGAAACAGAACATGAACAGGTCAATACCTTGCTGGCGATGATCATCACCACAACGCCTGGTACGGTTTCTGCGGGTATCGATCAGGAACGTGGGGATATTCTGGTTCATGCTTTGAGCACAGATAATACCGAATCTGACATTCAAGACATCAAACAACGTTATGAAATTCCTCTTATGGAAATTTTTGATGTGAAAAGTAAAACGGAGGCAAGTGCATGACAATCTTACCCTATGCTCTAGGTATTAGCTTGATTGCCGTTACAATCTCGATGCTACTTTGCCTTTTCAGAATGGTCATGGGCCCATCAATTGTAGACCGACTTTTGGCACTCGATACGCTTTTCCTCAATGCAACTTGCCTTATTGTTGTGTTAGGTATTTATTGGATGACGACCTCTCTATTCGAAGGTGCACTACTGGTTGCGATGTTAGGTTTCGTATCTACAGCGGCCTTAGCACGCTACTTCACAACCGGTCATGTTATCGATTAAGGAGAGGTCAAATGCAATTTGCAATGGAAATTATTGTTTCGGTCTTTCTGGTTTTTGGTGCCTTCTTCATGCTAGTGGGCTCAATCGGTATGGTCCGTTTACCTGACTTATTCATGCGCTTACATGCGCCAACTAAGTCGAGTACGCTCGGCTTAGGAAGCTTTCTGATCGCTTCCATGATCTTTTTTGCTTTCCAAGGTCGCTTTGGTTTTGCTGAGCTACTCATTACCCTTTTAGCTTTCATCACCGCACCAGTTTCGGCTAATTTGATTGCTCAAGCTGCGCTACATTTACGTTTACGCTCATTAAGTGGTGAAGTACCTGAAGCCATTGAACGTCCTCTACCTTGGGACCGTTACAAAATTGGTCAACGCTTTTCACAAAACAAACCGCCAATGGAACCTCCTAAAGAATAAAAAATTGAATCAATAAAAAAGCCACCCGAAGGTGGCTTTTTTATTTTGAGTTTTAATTACTCTTGGTCATCTGACTTACGTTCTGGTAAATCTTGTACCGCTTTTTCGATTAGACCAAACATATAGTTACCATATGCATTCGTCTTATCGTAATGGAAACGTAAGCGAGGCGTAATACGAGTCTTAATGCGACGGCTCAATTCGTGACGCAAGAAACCAGAAGCTTTATTTAATACATCTAAAGTTTCTTTATTTGCTGCTTCACTTTGCTCATCGCCTAGTTCACGTCCCATAACGGTGACATAAACTTCAGCATAACCCATATCCGCACTAACTTTCACCGCAGAGATGGTCACTAGACCACCTAAGCGAGGATCTTTAAGCTCTTGACGGATTAGCTCAGACAACTCACGTTGTACTGAATCCGCCATGCGCTTTAAGCGTTGGCTACCCGCCATTAAAGACTCCGTTTAATCAATTGAACATCATACACTTCGATCTTATCTTGTGGTTTGATGTCTTTATAACCTTTAACTGCAAGGCCACATTCCATACCTGCGCGAACTTCCTCAACAACGTCTTTATAACGACGAAGAGATTCAAGCTCACCTTGGAAAATTACAACATCATCACGTAATACGCGAATCGGTTTATTACGATGTAATGTGCCTTCAAGTACCATACAACCTGCTGCTGCACCAAACTTACTTGAGTGGAATACTTCACGTACTTCCGCAACACCCAAGATTGTTTCACGATGTTCAGGAGCAAGTTTACCGCTCATAGCATCTTTCACATCATCAATTAATTCATAAATGATGCTGTAGTAACGAATATCGATACCATCTTGGTCACTTCGCTGACGAGCAGTCGTATCGGCACGAACGTTAAAGCCTAACAATACCGCTTCTGAAGATTCAGCAAGAATCACATCAGACTCAGTAATCGCACCAACACCTGAACTAATTACACGAACTTTTACTTCATCAGTAGATAATTCATGTAGAGCTGCATTCAATGCTTCTAAAGTACCACGTACGTCTGTTTTCAAAACAACGTTGACTGTAGGAACATCTTTTTTGCCCATTGACGACATGATATTTTCAAGGCGCATTGCGCTTTGACGATCAATACGTTTTTGACGCTCACGGTCAGCACGAGCATCGGCAACTTCACGCGCTTTCTTCTCGTCATTAACAACAAGAACTTCATCACCTGCCATTGGAGCATCTGGTAGACCCAGAATTTCTACAGGAATAGATGGGCCTGCTGATTTAATTGGCTTACCGTTTTCATCAGACATTGCACGGACACGGCCATAAGACGAACCTGCAAGAACAAGGTCACCAATGTTTAATGTACCGTTTTGAACAAGAATAGAAGTTACCGCACCACGGCCTTTATCGACACGTGCTTCAATAACAACACCTTGCGCAGCACCTTCAGCAGATGCTTTTAATTCCATCAATTCTGATTGAATAAGAATTAAATCAAGGAGTTCATCAATACCTTGTCCGCTGTGTGCAGAAACCTTAGCAATCGGAACATCACCACCCCATTCTTCTGGAACGATTTGTTTCGTTGTTAATTCATTTAACACACGGTCTGGATCAGCAGATTCTTTATCCATTTTGTTGATTGCAACAATAATTGGAGTACCTGCTGCACGAGCATGGTCAATTGCTTCCGCAGTTTGTGGCATTACACCGTCATCTGCTGCAACAACCAATACAACGATATCTGTTGCTTTAGCACCACGTGCACGCATTGAAGTAAATGCCGCATGTCCCGGTGTATCAAGGAATGTAATAATCCCTTTGTCTGTTTCAACGTGATATGCACCAATATGCTGGGTAATACCACCTGCTTCACCAGCCGCCACTTTCGAACGACGAATACGGTCAAGCAATGATGTTTTACCATGGTCGACGTGACCCATAATGGTAACAACTGGCGGACGAGTTGTTTGCTCACCACGAGCTTCTTCAGCTGCTTCAAGCAAGTTATCTTCCGCTTGTGTATCAGAAACTAAAACAGGGTTGTGGCCCATTTCTTCTACAACAAGTGCTGCTGTGTCTTGATCAATAGCTTGATCTTGATTAACCAATTCACCCATTTTCATAAGTGTCTTGATAACTTCACGTACTTTAATCGCCATTTTTTGAGCAAGATCGGCAACAACAATACTTGAACCGATTTCTACATCATAAACTTGCTTTTTAACTGGCTTTTCAAATCCATGCTTATTCGCCTGGCTTGATTTTAAACCACGTTTGTTATGGTTAACAAAGCTTTGCTCTTCTTGACCACGACGACCACCTTTCTTCCCAGCACGTGGGTTAGTGGTTGCGCCACCGCGTTTAATTTCACGGTCTTCTTGCTTAAATGAATCTTCATAAGCTTGGCCAACTAGACCTGAAGCAAGTGGAGAATCATCAATCACGCGAATTGTCGTAGTAGCATCGTCATTTGAATACTTAGACGCCATTTTGCGCATTTGTTCAAGTGTACGTTGCTGAGCTTCTTCAGCTGCTTTACGACGTGCAGCTTCTTCAGTTGCTTTTAACTGAGCTGACTGCTCTTCACGAGCTCTTTTCTGTTCTGGAGTTTCAGCTGGTTTTGGTGCAGGTTTTACTGTACCACCACCACGCTTTTTCACTACAACAGCAGCTTTTGGAGCTGTCTGTGCAGCAGTATCTTGTTGATGAGCAGCACGCATAGCATCTAAAGTTGCTTTAGCTTTTTGCTCTGTTTGAAGACGCGCTTTTTGCTCTGCAGTTTCACGCGTTTGCTGTTCTACACGTGCTTTCGCTTCTGCTTCTGCACGTGCTTTAGCTTCTGCTGCAATTTGTTCAGGGTTTGGTTTAGCAAAAACCTGTTTTTTACGTACTTCTACGTTAATCGTTTTTGCTTTACCTGAAGTACTTGCAACTTTAGCGGTACTGGTTGTTTTACGTTTCAACGCAATTTTTCCTGTGTTACCACTTTCCTGACCATGAACTTTTTTCAAATGATTGACCAAAGTATCCTGTTGTTCAGTGGTAATAATGTCGTCTGCTGTACGTTGAGGCAAACCTGCTTCACGAGCCTGTTCTAGGAGCTTCTCAACAGGACGTCCTACACTGAGAGCTAACTCTTTAATCGACTTGTCCGTCATATTTCATCTCCTAGTTAAACCATGATTCGCGAGCTTTCATGATCAATTGACCTGCTTTTTCATGACCAAGACCTTCAATATCAGAGATATCGTCAGTAGCCTGATCTGCCAAATCGTCGACAGTAATAATACCGCGAGCGGCAAGCGAGTAAGCGATCTCAGAAGTCATGCCTTCCATAGTGAGAAGGTCTGCGCTCGGTTCTTGAATATTTTCTTGCTGTTTCAAAGCATCAGTAAGGGCTGCTTCTTTTGCACGACTTTGCAATAACTCAACCAATTCAGCATCAAGCTCAATTTCGTCAAAAGTTTCAGCAGGAACATAAGCAATCTCTTCTAAAGAAGTGAAACCCATTTCCACCAATGCCATTGCTAAATCTTCTTCAATATCGAGACGTGATACAAACATATCAAGATATTGCTGAGCTTCATTTTGCTGACGAGCACGATACTCTTCTTCAAGCATCATGTCGAGTTTGTAGCCAGTTAAATCAGAAGCTAAACGAACGTTTTGACCTTGAGAGCCAATCGCACGCGCTAATTGATCGCTGGTTGCAAAAATAATGTCGGCACTTCTTGCATCTTCATCAAGCACGATGCCTGAAACATCAGCTGGTTCTAATGCACTAGCAATGTATTGAGCCGGATCATCAGACCAGACCACTACATCAATACGCTCACCATTTAACTCTTGTTGTACAGCTTGAATACGCGTACCACGCATACCAATACATGCACCTACAGGGTCAATACGGTGATCATTTGTTTTCACTGCAATTTTAGCACGAACGCCCGGTTGACGTGCTGCCGCTTTAATTTCAATGATTTCTTCAGAAATTTCTGGAATTTCTTTTTTCATTAAAGCAATTAACATTTCAGGCTTAGCGCGTGATAACAACAACTGAGCGCCACGACCTTCACGGTTAACATTATATAAAATAGCGTTTACACGTTGTTTTGGACGAAGAATTTCTTTTGGAATCATCTCTTCACGTGCAAGGTAAGCTTCTGCGTTGTCGCCCAAGTCGATAATGAAGCCATCTTTGGTTTGTTTTTTCACTTCACCGTAAATTAACTCACCAACTTTAGACTCGTATGCATCAGCAACTAAAGCACGCTCAGCTTCACGAATTTTTTGTACGATAACTTGTTTTGCAATTTGTGCAGCGATACGACCAAACTCAATAGATTCTACTTCGAGTTCACGCACGTCACCAATTGACCATTTAGCTGGATCAACGTCAGAAATTGCATCTTGGCAAGCTGGCATTTCATGATCTTCATCTGCCACGACAGTCCATTGACGGAACGTACGGTAATCACCAGTTTTACGATCAATTTCTACACGAAGCTGAGCTTCTTCAGCGTGCGTACCTTCGTAAAATCTTTTCTTCGTTGCAGCAACTAGAGCTTGTTCTAAAGCCTCGAAGATCGCTTCACGACTAACACCTTTTTCATTACTAACCGTTTCAACAACGGTAAGAATTTCGCGGCCCATAAGTCACCTACCGATTTCTTATAAAATTTAAATAAATTTAATCTTGATAGATCAAGTTTGCTTTATCGATATTGTTGCTGTCGATCACAAGCACATGCTTCCCATCAACTTCAACCTGAATTTCTTCATTTTCAAGGTCTACTGCGATAAGTTTTGCTTGAAATTTACGACGGTTTTCTACTGCTGCAATTAAACGCAAAGCAATTTGTTGTCCGATGTAGCCTTGTAACTGTTCTAGTTGGAAAAAAGGACGATCCCAGCCTGGTGAAGAAACTTCTAATGAATACTCACCTGAAATTGGATCATGAACATCCAACATTGCGCCAACTTGTTGTGTTACACGCACACAATCTTGTACACCAATACCACGGCCTAGTTCTACTTCGCCATCTTCATTAATTACAGGCTCAGCATCTTCACTTACCGGTTTATCGATATAAATACGCAATAATGAACGTTTACCTTGTGGGAGAAATTCGATTCCCCAAAGGTCAACACCACATGCTTCCACTGCAGGAACAATTAAGTCATGCAATGCTTGGGATTTATTTGATAATTTCATTTACTCTCGTCATTCTCGTGCGATTCAATCGGTTGTTTTAACCGACACAGACCTACTATAGTGAAGCATGACTATTTGACCAATTGATGTCGACACTACACGATAGCGATACGATAACCAATAAAAAAGGGCGTTAATCGCCCCTATTTAGCACAGAAAACAATAGTCCACTGTGCAAAAAGGCCCACCTGTCTGTGAGCCTCTTTTAAGAAACTTGGTAGCGGGAGCTGGATTTGAACCAACGACCTTCGGGTTATGAGCCCGACGAGCTACCAGACTGCTCCATCCCGCATCAACGTGCAAAAATTATATACAAATATCGAAAAAAGTCAATGTAAACTTATCCAATATTAGCTTGATTAAGTTGCACCTTAATCAAATTGGTAGCGGGAGCTGGATTTGAACCAACGACCTTCGGGTTATGAGCCCGACGAGCTACCAGACTGCTCCATCCCGCATCAATAAACTGCTTGCACTCAACTTTCTGGTTCAAAGTTGGTGCGGAAGGGGGGACTTGAACCCCCACGCCCGAAGGCACTACCACCTCAAGGTAGCGTGTCTACCAATTCCACCACCACCGCAGCTTGTGGGACGCATTCTAGTCCTTCCAACTGCAAAAGGAAAGCCTTATTTCGAATTATTGACTCGATTTTGGTGCATTTGGTGAAGTTTCAGGCGATGTCGTTTGAACAGGTGCTGTAGTTTGTACAGTTTTCAAGCTATATGCATCAGTAGTCTGTTTTTTTGCAAAAACAGCAAGAGTTAAACTCGTCACGAAGAACAAGGCTGTTAAAACTGCAGTAAGGCGGGTAAGGAAGTTACCCGAACCTGATGCACCGAATACAGTTGCTGCTCCGCCACCGCCGAAAGAAGCACCAGCGTCAGCACCTTTACCGTGTTGCACTAGAATCAAGGCAATCATCAGTACCGCTAAAATAATATGTACGATCAGTACAAAAGAGTGCATACCCTATCCTCGTTATTTACTTTGTGCAAAGGCTTGTACAATTTGATAAAAAGATACTGCACTTAATGAAGCACCACCTACCAACGCACCATTAATATCTGGACATGCTGCCAATTCGACTGCATTTTCAGCTTTTACACTACCGCCATATAAAATCGCAATGCTTGAACCCGCTGAGGTAATCTGACTTAAACCTTCACGAATCTTAGCATGCATTGCCTGTGCATCTTGTGGAGAGGCTGTTTTACCTGTCCCAATTGCCCAGATTGGTTCATAGGCAACTACAATTTGCTTTTGCCACTGCTCAGCAGTCACTACAGGAGCAATATCACAAATTTGTTGCAATACAACTTGTTCTGCCAAACCTTGTTCACGTTGTTCGAGGCTTTCACCAACACAATAAATGACAGTCAAACCCGCATTTAATGCATTTTGGAGTTTAGCTTTCAAAATTTCAACGTTGTCGCCAAAAATATCACGGCGCTCAGAATGCCCAACTAGTACAAAATTAATTTGGCTATCTTTTAATAGTTCTGCGCTGACTTCGCCAGTATACGCACCAGTACCCGCTACACGTGATACGTCTTGTGCAACTGTATATACTGTTCTTGCAGCATCTTGCAATTGTGTTTGTACCATTGCAAGTGCAATAGAAACTGGAGCAACCCCTACATGACAGCTTTCATCTGCAATTTGGTCTTGTTGCAATAGTTGTTTAAATTCTTCTATAAGTTGTTTGGCATTGGCACGCATTGGGTTCATTTTCCAGTTGCCAACTACCCAAGGCGTAATCGTCGAACCCGACATACGGCTCACCTTTCATCAAAAATGCAGCACATTCTACACGCATTTATACAAATTTCAGATACTTTTCTTTAACGGCTTTGCCGCTATCTTTTCTAGTTATTGAAAACAGTTATAAAACTTTATTGATTCTAAAGAATCGTCTTTTAAAAATTAATGAATAAAAACTTCGACTAGTTCAAGCTTTGGTGAGTGGATCAAGACCAGAGCATCATTTTCTAAGGTAGTAATTTTAGATAACAAAAGTATAATTTTTTATATACCAATTATAAACATATGAGCACAGGTAGGCAGATGTCAGTCATACATACATCTCCAAAATTTTCGGGGTTTTTTCGACGGTTAGTCGAAGAAAAACATGTGTCGGCAGCGACCATGCAAACAGCATTAGATGCAGCAAAAAGAGCTAAACGGGATACGGTTGCGTACCTGATTGAAGAGGTTCATCTCTCCCCTTCTTTATTAGCTGAAACTATTTCTATTGAATTTGCTGAACCATATTTTGATCTGGACGTTTACGATACCAGCCAAATTCCTAAAGATTTGGTTGACCAAAAACTGATTTTAAAACATCGGATCTTACCTCTTATACAAAGAGGACAGATTTTATATGTCGCGACCAGCAATCCAAGTAATATTGAAGCGATTGATGCCATTCGCTTCAATAGTAAACTTATGGTTGAACCAGTTATTGTCGAGCACCATAAGCTTGAGAAAATTCTGACGCAACAATTTACCGAAGAAAGCAGTTTCGAGTTTAGTGATGAAGAGTTTGATCTTGATGTAGACCTTGAAGCACCACCATCACAAGAGGATGAGGAAGAAACACCCCAAGGCGATGAAGCACCTATTGTTAAATATATTAATAAATTACTCATAGATGCGATTCGTATGGGGGCTTCAGACTTACATTTTGAACCCTATGAAAAATCATATCGGGTCCGTTACCGAGTCGACGGCGTGTTGCGTCAGATTGCAAATCCGCCTTTGCAATTGGCTAACCGTTTGGCTTCACGTTTAAAAGTCATGTCTCAAATGGATATTTCCGAAAAACGGGTGCCTCAAGATGGTCGTATCAAACTTAAGCTCTCAAAAACTAAAGCAATCGATTTTCGTGTGAACTCACTTCCAACCTTGTTTGGTGAAAAACTAGTTCTGCGTATTCTCGATCCCTCTAGCGCGATGCTCGGAATTGATGCTTTAGGATATGAAGAAGATCAGAAAGCTCTTTTTTTAGAAGCACTGGATAAGCCCCAAGGCATGCTTTTAATTACAGGGCCTACTGGCTCTGGTAAAACGGTATCTTTATATACAGGCTTAAATATTTTAAATACTGAAAGCTCTAATATTTCCACTGCCGAAGATCCAGTCGAAATCAACCTTGAAGGTATTAATCAGGTTAATGTCAACCCGAAAGTAGGTCTGACTTTTTCGGCCGCACTTAAATCATTTTTACGTCAGGACCCTGACATTATTATGGTTGGTGAGATTCGTGACTTAGAAACGGCTGAAATTGCGATTAAAGCTGCGCAAACCGGTCACATGGTAATGTCCACACTGCATACCAATAGTGCTCCAGAAACACTTACTCGCCTACGTAATATGGGTGTTCCATCCTTTAATATCGCAACTTCTGTCAATCTAGTGATTGCTCAACGTTTAGCACGTCGGCTATGCACTCAGTGTAAAATACCTGCCGACATTCCTAAACAGAGCCTATTAGAAATGGGCTTTACCGAACAAGATCTGACTCATCCCGATTTTCAAGTTTTTCAACCTGTCGGTTGTACTGAGTGTCGGGAAGGCTATAAAGGTCGAGTAGGTATTTACGAGGTAATGAAAGTTACAGCTGAAATTTCCAAGATTATTATGGAAGATGGCAATGCTTTAGAAATCGCTGCTGCTTCTGAAAAACTGGGGTTTAATAATCTGCGTCGTTCAGGATTAAAGAAAGTCATGCAAGGTGTTACTTCTTTACAGGAAGTCAACCGCGTGACCAGTGAATAAAAGACAATTTAAAAATAAGGATAATTCATGACTGTCAAAAAGGCACAAATGATGCCGACTTTTGCTTATGAAGGGGTTGACCGTAAGGGCGTAAAAATTAAGGGAGAACTTCCGGCTAAGAATATGGCCTTAGCCAAAGTCACCCTACGCAAACAAGGGGTAACTGTCCGTAATATTCGAGAAAAGCGTAAAAATATTCTTGAAGGTTTATTCAAGAAGAAAGTATCGACACTCGATATCACGATTTTCACCCGTCAACTTGCAACGATGATGAAAGCAGGGGTTCCACTGGTACAAGGCTTTGAAATTGTAGCGGAAGGTCTAGAAAACCCAGCTATGCGCGAAGTAGTACTCGGTATTAAAGGCGAAGTTGAAGGTGGTAGTACCTTTGCTTCGGCTTTAAGAAAGTATCCTCAACACTTCGATAACTTGTTTTGTTCTCTTGTAGAGTCTGGCGAACAATCTGGCGCACTTGAAACCATGTTGGATCGCGTGGCAATTTACAAAGAAAAAAGTGAATTGCTTAAACAGAAAATTAAGAAGGCTATGAAATATCCAGCAACGGTTATCGTGGTTGCCGTGGTTGTTACCATTATTTTGATGGTTAAAGTCGTTCCCGTTTTCCAAGACCTGTTTTCATCTTTTGGTGCAGATTTACCTGCATTCACCCAAATGGTCGTAAATATGTCGAAATGGATGCAGGAATACTGGTTCATTATGATCATTGTAATTGGAGCAATTATTGCTGCATTTTTGGAAGCCAAAAAGCGTAGTAAAAAATTCCGTGATGGTTTAGATAAACTCACCCTGAAACTACCTATCTTTGGTGATCTGGTTTACAAAGCGATTATTGCCCGTTATAGCCGTACTTTAGCCACCACGTTTGCCGCAGGTGTTCCGCTTATTGATGCGCTTGAGTCAACGGCTGGTGCAACCAACAATGTTATTTATGAACAAGCCGTCATGAAAATTCGTGAAGATGTGGCTACAGGCCAACAACTCCAATTTGCGATGCGCGTTTCAAATCGTTTTCCATCTATGGCTATACAAATGGTCGCAATTGGTGAAGAATCTGGTGCACTAGACAGCATGCTCGATAAAGTTGCCACTTATTATGAAAATGAAGTTGATAATGCCGTTGATGGTTTAACTTCAATGATGGAACCTTTAATCATGGCAATTTTAGGGGTGCTTGTAGGTGGGCTAGTGATTGCTATGTATCTTCCAATTTTCCAAATGGGCTCAGTCATATAATGCAAGAAATTATTGCTTATTTCATTCAAAACTTAACTGCACTTTATATTGCTGTTGCACTATTGAGCCTATGTATTGGTAGTTTTTTGAATGTAGTAATTTATCGCACCCCAAGAATGATGGAGCAAGATTGGCAGCAGGAATGTCAAATGTTGCTTAATCCTGAGCAACCCATCATTGAGCATGAAAAACTAACATTAAGTAAACCTGCTTCATCATGTCCAGAGTGCCATCAACCTATCCGTTGGTATCAAAATATTCCTGTCATAAGCTGGTTGATGTTAAGAGGGAAATGCAGTCATTGCCAGCATCCTATTAGCATTCGTTATCCAGCGGTTGAACTACTCACCATGCTATGTTCATTAGTAGTCGTCATGGTTTTTGGCCCAACCCTACAAATGCTTTGGGGGCTAGTCCTGACTTGGGTTTTGATTGCTTTAACATTTATAGACTTTGATACTCAGCTGCTCCCCGACCGTTTTACCTTGCCTTTGGCTGCTCTCGGCTTAGGTATTAATACATTTAATATTTACACCTCGCCTAACTCAGCCATTTGGGGATATTTAATCGGCTTTTTATGCCTTTGGATTGTGTATTACTTATTTAAAGTGATTACAGGCAAAGAAGGTATGGGCTACGGCGACTTTAAATTGCTTGCCGCATTGGGCGCGTGGATGGGGCCATTGATGCTGCCATTAATTGTGCTATTGTCATCTTTACTAGGTGCAATTATTGGCATCATTTTACTAAAATTACGTAATGATAATCAGCCCTTTGCTTTTGGGCCCTATATTGCCATTGCGGGTTGGGTTGCCTTTTTATGGGGTGATCAGATTATGAAAATTTATTTGGGAGGTTAAGATGGCTTTTATTCTGGGAATCACAGGTGGAATTGGCAGTGGAAAATCTGCAGCAACACAATGGTTTGAGTCCCAAGGAATCCAAGTCGTCGATGCCGACATCGTTGCTCGCGAAGTGGTTGAAAAAGGCCAACCTGCCCTTCAAAAAATTCAACAAACTTTTGGAGATTGGGTGCTTCAATCCGACGGCAATCTAGACCGCCGAGCCCTACGTGAATATATTTTTCAAAACCCTGAAGCGAGACAAACCCTTGAGAAAATCACACATCCAGCCATTCGCCAATCTATTATTCAACAGCTACAAAATCCTAAAAGTCCGTATGTGATTTTAGTTTCACCACTACTTTTTGAAACCAACCAGCATGAGCTGGTTAACCACACCTTATTAGTTGATGCGAGTGAACAAACTCAAATTCAGCGTGCAAGCCAGCGCGATGGGCAAAACCAAGAACAAATTCAGAAAATTATTGCCGCACAAATGCCACGCGAGCGCAAACGTGAACTTGCCAATGACATTGTGTTTAATGACGGACTACTCGAACATTTATATCAGCAATTAGAGCCTTTACATCAAAGCTATTTGAAACGTACAAACTAATCTTGCTTATTTTGCAGTTGAATCTTTTGCGCCAAGCTATCTTGTCGAAACCAGCGCCAAGGTTGTAAGGCACCGATTCCCATTCCGACCAAGCCCACTACAATCGATGGGCTTAATGACTCGCCAAGTAAAGGTACAGCTAAAATGGCAGCAATAAACGGCGCTAAAGTAACAATACTTCCCGTTTTAAAAGCACCAAGTCGCTGAATCGCTGCTACATAAGTCAAAGTTGCAATAATAACGACAAACACACCGTGGAAAATGCCCTGTATCGCTAAATGAATAGGACTCACTTCCATAAAATGTTTAGGCAAAAATAAAGCATAGATGGGTAAATAGATCATTGCAGACCAAATCGCAACACTTGCCATAGAGTGCCATGCGGAAAGTTTCCACTGTTTAAGTAATACAGTGAAAATGCCCCACCAAATCGCACTAATAAATAGAAGTAAATCCCCCACGCCAAAAGCAGAAGCATTACCTTGCAACATCAACACACTCATGAGAGCCAAGGCAGTGATCATAATTGCCAAACTCACCCATGTATGCTTATCAAATGGTTGCCTAAATAAAATGTATGCTGCAATTGCAGTACAAATTGGAATACAACCATTTAAAAAAATAGCAGCATGTGCAGCGGGAGCATAGAGAAACGCGGTATAGACGGTAAGACAATAAATGACCCCGCCAATCAGAGCCAAAATAACAGCGTGCTTACTCCATAAAAAAGCGAGATCTTTTTTATAGATTAGAATCGGCATCAAAATCAGGAAGGCTATAGCAAAACGCAGGGCAGCAATGTCCCAAGCACTGATATGCCACTGTGCATTTAAACGGGCAAAAAGCGTAAACCCGCCCCAAATGCACATGGTCACCAATACAAAGAAATAACCTTGCTTACGGGGAGACATATCAAGACTGCTTAAAAACTAGAAAGGCAGCTAGATTATATCTCAGAACGCTGACGGCAAGCCTCATAAAGTGCCATACCTGTTGCCACACTTACGTTTAGGCTCTGTAAATTTCCAGACATCGGAATATACACTTTATGATCACATTGTGCCTGTGTAATTGGGCGTAAACCTGTATCTTCGGCTCCCATCACAATCACGACTGGACCGGAGAAATCACATTTTTGAATTGGCATTGCACTTTCATCAAGCATAGTGCCAATCACACGTGTATGAGTCGTTTCTTTGAGATGGGCTAATGTACGAGCCAAGTTTGTGACTTGAATGAATTTAACTTTTTCAGCTCCACCCGCGGCAACTTTACGAGCTGTGGGGGTTAAACTTGCCGAACGATCACGAGGTACAATCACTGCTTGCACGCCCATTGCAGCAGCGGTACGGATGCAAGCCCCTAAGTTATGCGGGTCTGTCACCTGATCTAATGCCAACAATAAAGCATCTGGCGTTTCAGCCAAGATCTGATCTAGATCTTTTTCATTTAAAGTCGGATGCGGACGTACTGCTGCAACCACGCCTTGATGAAACGGTAGACCAGCAAGCTTTTCGAGACTATCACGGCTTGCTTTTTGTACACTAATTCCAAAAGGCTCTGCTAATTGCAAAATCTTTTGCAAACGCTGGTCATCCCGTCCTTTTAAAGTAAACAGGGTTAGCACACGTTCCGGCTCAAGTTCTAACAATGACTCCACTGAATGAACGCCATAATAATATTCCGGTTTTGCCATGCATGACCTCTAACAACGTTTGAGCAAAAAAATAAAAATCCTGCAAAGCCAACTTCACAGGATTTCTTTGGGCATAGTGTACCCGATTTGAATAGGAATTTCTTAGCCTTCTAAATGGCACACATAATCGAGGACTTCATCAGTTTCGATTTTAAAGAGGCTGTTGCCAGGCACATAAAATGATTGTCCTGCACGGAACAATTCACTTTCATTGCTGTCCGCAATTGTTACGCGGCATTCACCTGAAATAATTTCCATACGCTCAGGAACATGCGTTTCAAAAGTTAAAGCTTGCTCAGTCGGCAAAATAACACCTAGTGTTTTTTTTGTTCCATCTTCAAATTGCACGGTATGGCTGATACATGCTCCACCAAAATAAACGTTTGATTTTTTGATGACCGTTACATGATCAAATTGGGTTGAACTCATGCACACTCTCCAGATAATGCCGTATTTATATAAATTATGTTGAATGTAGTTTAATTGTGCCTAAATAACTAATCAATCAGTTTTCATACGGATAGACTTGTAATTTCCACTGCTGTGCCTGAATTTTTTTGGCAAAAGCATAAGGTAAGTTAATCTCAATATTTCGACTATTCGACACAATTGCATCGTATCTGCAAACTTCGACCTGATTTTCATCTAAGAGCACCCAACAAACTCTCTGTGCAGTTGGATGGGCAACTGCTGTAGCAATTATTGGTGAACCGTCATTCATTCCTACATGAAAATTTTCACTGTCATTTTGCATTAACGCCAGATCATAAACTGGAAAATCGATAGCCTCTGAGTCAAATTGCTGACTATCGTGTATCAGCACACTTTGTTTTAAAGTCGGCCAAATACAGTAGCGCAAATAATGTTGATCCATCACCCGATTATCCAGATAACGTCCGGTGGCAACATAATCCCTGATATGTGCTTCAATATTATGAAAAATCCCCGTACATCCGCCCCACATTCCCGCTAAAATTAATTCGGTATGAGAATAATTATCTCGCATTAAGTGAAACCATTTATCACTCCTGAGCCAAGCATCTACAGCTGCTTTTTCTCGGTTCGAGACAATGGAGTCAGCATCACGTATCAGAAAACGTTTAATTGTCGGATCATCCATCACCAAAAAGCGCCAAAACAGACCAGATAGCTGTTTTTGAGAATCTGTAACCTGAATAACTTGCGCGCCCTTCTCTTTTAAGCGCTGTTGTACCAGTACTGGCACACTTTCATCGACATAAAAGCGACACGTCCATTCTGGATAAATCTGTTTGGCAAGCTGAGTATTTAAAATAGAGGTTTCACAATAACGGGGGTTTGCCCCAAACAATGAAAAAGCAATAATATTTTCTTCAGGGTTTGCACTAAATGCTGGTGGTGCTTGATCTGGAATCACCAAAACAGGTTCACTCTTAGCTAATTCTTTTTTGGTTGAAATTGCCAAGCGTCCAAATTTGATTGTTTCTTCTTTTTTCTTTAAATGATGACAAACTTCTGTGAGTCCATCATATAAGTTGGTATTTACATTCGTCACACTCGCCTGAATCGCTTGTAAATAATGCTGATAGGCTTCGTTATAACGACCTAAACGTAATTCGGTATAAGCCAAGTCAGATAAAGCTCCCGGATGTTTAGGAACTAAGCTAACAGCTTGTTTAACATGTTGATAAGCTTTGGCATAATCGCCTTGTGCTGCTGCTTGTTTAAATGCATTAAAATGTTGATTTAAAATTTTATTCATTTCCACAGGATTGTTTTTTTTATGGCGGTTCATCATCCCTATTGGTGGTTTCGGTAAGCTTAATGTTTTTTTCATTGTAAATATCCGTAATCTTGCTGTTCTATAATTTCAGTTAGAATAATAGATCACTTGTAGCAAATTCAAAACTTCTCTATCTTTAACCCATAATTTGGCGCGTTGGATGCGTTTATGCTCACACATTTAACTTTAATTAATTTTGCATTAGCTGATCATTTGGCTATTGATATAGAACAAGGATTTAATGTTCTAACAGGCGAAACAGGTGCCGGGAAATCATTATTACTGGATGCACTTTCTGCCTGCCTTGGGGAACGTACAGATACAAATTATGTCCGTTACGGTTCGGATAAAGCGGATATCACCGCTGTTTTTACCTATCAAAATAATAGTCCTGAAGCAAAATGGCTCCAAGACCACGAGCTAGATGATGATTCTGGGGAAATTCATTTACGCCGTGTGATTTTTGCAACCGGACGCAGCAAAGCATGGGTTAATGGACGTCCGAGCAGTCTATCTGAACTTAAAGAGCTAGGGCGTTTGCTGGTTCAGCTCTATAGTCAGTACAGCCAGCAGCAACTTCTTGAGCCGCCTTATCCAAAGCATTGGCTAGATCGTTATAACAATTTTTATGCTGAAGCAAATGATGTACGTGATGCTTATAGCACATGGCAACGTACCATTCGTTTGCATCAAGCAGCTTTAGATGCACAAGCAACCCGTCTACAACGTATTGGTACTTTAGAGCATCAAATTGAAGAACTCGAAGAGGTCATTCAAACTGACTATAAAGAAATTGAGCAAGAGTTTGATCGCCTCAGTCATCATGAACATATCATGCAAGACTGTAGCTATAGTTTAAATGTGCTTGATGAAGCTGAGCAAAATATTACTCAAGAAATGTCTTCGATTATTCGCAGATTAGAATCCCACGCGGGGCGTAGCGAACAGCTTTCTGAGATCTATAATTCTTTACTCAATGCTCAAAGTGAAATAGATGATGCAACAGCAAACTTGCGTCAATTTATTGATCGTCAAAGTTTTGATCCAGAACGAATGGAAGAACTTAATTCTAAACTTGAAGTCTTCCATCGTTTAGCACGTAAATACCGAACTCAACCAGAAACGCTTAAAGAAGAATATGAAGCTTGGCAAAGCGAGCTTGAGCAATTACATCAACTTGAAGACCCAGAAACACTGGCCGAACAAGTTGAAAAGTCTCATGAGGAATTCTTAGAAAAAGCTCAACATTTAGACAATATTCGTCGTGAAGCTGCCACCCCACTTGCTAAACAATTAACCGAACAAGTTAAACCTTTAGCGTTACCAGAGGCACACTTCGAGTTTAAGTTTGAACCACTCGAGCAGCCTACTGCTGAAGGTTTAAGTTTTATTCAGCTTTTATTTACGGCTAACAAAGGTATTCCGCCACAACCACTAGCACGCGTCGCTTCAGGTGGTGAACTTTCACGTATTGCACTCGTGATGCAAGTGATGAATGCTGAGAAAACTGAAGCCGAAGTATTGGTGTTTGATGAAATTGATGTCGGGATTAGTGGTGGTACCGCAGAAGTGGTAGGACGTTTACTTGCCGACCTAGCCCAACATGTTCAGCTCTTATGTATTACTCACCAAGCACAAGTTGCAGCACAGTCTGATCAGCATTTATTAGTGAAGAAACAACAAACTGACCCAGCCAGCAGTACAATTGTGGAACTAGACGAAAATCAAATCATTTTTGAGTTAGCACGCATGTCAGGCGGTGTTGAAATTAATGAAACAACCTTGCAACACGCAAAACAATTACGCCAACTTAAATTTCAGGCTTCTTCAAATTAATAAAAAATGAGAGAAAAAGATTGGCGAAATCCGATTAACTCTTGTATGTTGATAAAAAGAACCTATATAGATAAAAGGGTCGAGAGACCCTCTAGTGACATTTTTTGAGGGAGAACCGCTTAGGTGACCAAACAATATCTGACTCACCGTTGTCTGATTGCCCCGCCAGAAATGGCAGATGACTTTTTTGCAAACACTGTAATTTATCTTGCACGTCATGATGAAGAAGGTGCTCAAGGCATTATTATTAATCGTCCTTCCGGTATCCAAATTAAAGAATTACTCAATGATCTCGACATTGAAGCAGACAATGTAAATCCACATGCGGTTTTACAAGGTGGCCCATTACGTCCCGAAGCTGGATTTGTTCTTCATACTGGACAGCCAACATGGCATTCATCTATTGCTGTAGGTGAAAATGTCTGTATTACCACCAGTAAAGATATTCTGGATGCGATTGCCCATAATGAAGGTGTTGGTCGATATCAGATTGCTCTAGGCTATGCGAGCTGGAGCAAAAATCAGTTAGAAGAAGAAATTACGCGTGGTGACTGGCTGATTTGTGATGCCGATATGGACCTGATTTTTAATCTGCCTTACGACGATCGTTGGGATGCAGCTTATAAGAAAATCGGTGTAGATCGTGCGTGGTTAGCATCTGAAATCGGACATGCTTAATGACCGAGACACAATCAAAATCGATTATGGCTTTTGACTTTGGTACTCAAAAAATGGGAATGGCGATTGGCCAGTCTTCAATTGAAAGTGCCAATCCCCTCCCTCTATTTGTCATGAAAGATGGGATTCCAAACTGGGAACAGCTGTTAAAAATCGTGAAAGAATGGCAACCTGATTTATTTTTGGTGGGTTTGCCTTTAAACATGGATGATAGCGAGTCAGAACTTTCTACACGTGCCCGTAAATTTGCGAGACGTTTACGCCATCAAACCAATATTGAAACATTCATGGTAGATGAGCGTTTAACTACCCGTGAAGCACGAGAAGAACTAGGCTTCTACCAAGAGCAAGGTCGAGCCAAAAAACTCTCGGCAGATAGTTTTGCAGCAGCATTACTCATCCAGAGTTGGTATCGAAATCCAGTCGGTTTAACACCGTAAGATTAATAAAAAAGGAAGGCTGAAGCCTTCCTTTTTTATTTCTCGTTTTATTTCTCGATAATATGCACAGTTGCCGTACGCCCAGAGACGAAAGCAAGCTGGTTTTTCGGTGTTTCATCTAATACAATTTTCACAGGTACACGCTGCGCTAAACGAACCCAACTAAACGTTGGATTTACATTGGCAAGAAGTTTAGAGCTGCTTGAGCGCTCGCGATCTTCGATACCCGATGCAATACCTTGTACATGGCCTTTAATTTTCTGGCTGTCACCCATTAACTGTACACTAGCCTGATCACCAACATGAATACGGTTTAATTTAGTCTCTTCAAAATAACCCACAACATAGAGTTGTTTACGGTCAAGTAGTGCTGCAACAGCCTGTCCAACTTGAACATAGTTACCTGGGCGCATATCAAAGTTAGATAAAGTACCATCAGCTGGAGCAACCACCGCAGCACGATGCATATTAAGCTCAGCTAAATGCAAATTACTCGTTGCGGCTTCAATCAAAGCCTGTTGTTGCTTCACAGTCGCTTCCGCTTGTTGAATGGCAGCTTGGAGTTGCTCATGTTCAGCGTGAGATTGATCACGTGTTGCGAAAACCTGATCTTGTTCTTGTTTAGAGATAGCACCATCCATGAGATTTGAATAGCGGCTTGCGTTTTTCTCGGCTAACTTAATATTCGTATCTGATTTAATCAGGTTCGCTTTTGCTTGTGCCAAACCAGCTTGTGCTTGGGCAAAGGCTGCTTTTGCTTTTGCTAAATCAGACTTTGCCTGCTCTACGTCTAAAGCTCGGCGAGAAACATCAATTTTAAATAGCACCTGACCTTTTTTCACAGTCTGGTTATCTTGAACCAATACTTCTGTGACAAGCCCTGCGACATCCGAAGATACTTGAATAACGTCACCACGAACTCGCCCATCGCGGGTCCACGGCGCCGCGTTATAGTAATTCCACAAATGCACAATGGTATAGACCGCCACCATTAATGCGACAATCAAAATTACTGGACGGATGACTTTTTTCAAATCCACCTGATTCATTTCACTCACCTAACTCAATCTTTAATTTCGCAAACATCTCTACGCACCGACCCCAACAAAAATTTGATGTATTACCAAAAGCAGTAAGAGGTAAAAACACAAATTAAAAATACTAGGTAATGCAATCCAGCCTTGTGCAATCAACTTGTTTGTTAAAGGACTTAACCCACGGAAACAGATATATGCCAAGAGTGCTTGAACGAGCAAAGAAGGCACATAAATCCCATAAACATTAAACTCACCCATTTGCTGTGGCTCCTCTCAGGGGGCTGTTTTCATTCATTTGCTCTGATGAAACATGGCACATGCTATAAGCAATATTGTTCAGTGAAATGAGTAATCTTTGTCGCATAGTCATATCTTCAACATTTGAAGCAAGCTGTTTTAATTCAAATAACGCTCGGTAGATTCGCTCTACCAAAGCGGTTGTATCATTTCCATCATTTTCTTTCGCTCTAAACAGCTCATCCAGATTTTGTTGCAAATGACCAATATGCTGAGTGAGTTCGGAGGTTTGAGGGAACTGATTGGCTAACTCTTGCAATCGGCTTAAATCGACAATACTACTCGACTCAATCAGGGCCTGATGAATTGAAGTTTTAATCTCGTCAGACTGCACCATTTTGCTGTTTAGAATCCCAATTCGATCTAGCATACTGCGTAGATGAACTTTAAAATCAAGACCATATGGCAGATAGATCGCTTGTCGCATGGCACGATAATGCAAGGCTAAAATACGGCTTGCACTTGTATCTGGTGACATAGCGCGAACAACGTCAATGACAATCAAAGACACTAAAACACCTAAGATCATGGCAAATGAACTATCAAGATAAGACACCGCATCCATGCTATAAGCATTGTGCAGGTTTAGTCCCATCATGGTATTAATACCCAACACCATACCTACCGGCATCAGCATCTGGTTAGCCATCATAGACACGGCGAATAAGAACATCGGTAATAAAACCAATCCAAGTTCCCAAAAAGTGGTGACATGTGGGAAAATACCAAATGCATAAACGAAGACTAAAACTGCTGAAGCTATACTGCCCCAGATAAAAATACGCAAAACCGGAACCGGGTTATCTAAGGCCGTTAAAATACAGGCCGTTACTGCGCCCATCTGTGCCATCATAAATCCAGCTTTCCATCCCGAAACAATCCAGACTCCAGTCACAATAAATGTAATAAGGACTGCACTGATACCGCCTCGTATCGCCACACCATGATCTCGGTGCAAACTTGGATATTTGGTCGTCATTGGGGTAATGTTGTCAGGAATTTCTTTATTACCGTGCTGAATTCGCTGCCACAAGACTTTAACCGCTAACACATTGCTAATGAAATGGCGCACATCCATTTTCATAGCTGCAACCAAAACTTGCTGGTGTGTAGAAGCCGACTCCATCAAACTTGCAAAATCACTTTCAAACTCATCAGGCAACTGCAAAATATTTTCATCAATAATCAGATCTTTTTGCTCTAAAAACTGTACGACATGAGCTGAGAGCTGTTGCAGCTTTTCTGCATGCGTCTCGATAAACCGAAGTTCTTGAAGCTGCTTAATACGCTCAGATAAAGCCACCAGATTAGCCACCACCATTGATATTTGATGGAGCATTTCTTGCAAGGGTTTGGTCATGCCATGCAGTTCGCCCTTTTCATAGCTCAAATGTACTGCCAAGGCATGAATGTCTGTGGTGTCGCGAGTAATGGCAGCCAAAAGCTGAGTATTGTTCTGCTGCGAATCTGTATTTAATAAATTAGCAAACAGATTTTCTGTATCTTTTAGGGTTTTGATCACCCGCTGTTTAATTGCCGAGCCAATGTGCATTGGAAGAATCGTGGCAGAAACCACAGCACTTGAAATCACGCCAATTGAGATTTCTATGACTCGAGCTAAAGCAATATCAAATATATTATATTGATCAATATAGGTAATCGCATTGAAGACAATCATGGCTGTCGAGTAACCCGCCAGCATAAAAGCATAACTACGTGGAGTACGATCGAGTAACGACACATAAAGCGCAAAACCCACCCACAACGACAACACCACGGTAAATATCCAAGGTGTATTAATTAGATGTGGTGTTAGGGTTAAGGCAATCACAGCTCCGCCAATTGTCCCTACCACTCGATAGACACATTTAGAAGACACCATTCCTGAATATGGATTGGCAATAATCAGAACCGTACCAATCGACCACATCGGGTTAATTAGATCTAATTCAAACGAAACAAATAGTGCCAACATTCCGGCAATAAATGTTTTTAAGGCAAAGATCAGATCAAGCCTACTCGGGCGGAACGCCAGTATTTGCTTTAATAACATGAACTCATCTCAAATACAGATTTGAACTGATGAGCATGCCCTTCAATGTTTGATTGCCTTTCTAAAGACAACACAACTTTGCCATTTGCTTATAAGCAAATGATATGAGGAGCATCCTTCAATACAATGATTTTTCCACATCTCGCCTGATTGGCCGAGATGATTTCAGTTCGGGCGCCATTTAAACGGCCAAGCTTTGGAAAGAAGAGGTATCAAGAAATCAATCTGGAACCGACCAATTTCTCGATTAGATATTTTGTTTGGCAATTTTTTCAAAATAAAGCGATTTAGTCAACTAAAATATCTCTATTTGATAATTTGATATATTTTTTAATTATCGTATATGATGTATAAGCCAAGAGAAGTTTTCTCTTTGTCAGAGTAAAATACTCAAATCAGGCATTTATTTTAGAATTAAGACAAATCTTCTTTTTTTCTGTTATAAAAACTCAAAGATGACCCGTTGTTAAAGGATACGAACAAGACATTATGGCAATTTCAAGTTTTGGCAAAATTTTAACCGTACTGGACCTATTTTCAGTTTCGCGTCCAATCATTAACGTCGATATTATTTGCGAAGAACTTGGCTTGTCCAAACCAACGAGTTACCGTTACCTCAAAGAGCTAGTATCAGCCGATCTATTAAAACGTATTAATGGAACCTCTGGCGATTATACCTTAGGCTCAAAAATTGCAGTTCTTGACTATATCTCTAGAACAACCGACCCACTGGTTCAGATCAGCACACCGTTTATGCGAAATATTGTAGAACGTACCGAACTGTGCTGTTTACTTACTTATTTAAATGATGACTATTGCATTGACATACATCATGAAATATTTAAAGACACTGAATTACTTTCATATGGTCGAGGTTGCCCAAGACCGATTTACGTTGGATCATCTCCAAAAACAATGGTTTCGCATTTAAGTAAACAACGAATGCAGGACTACTACCACCGTTACCAACAAGAATTAAAACAATCAGGTTTTGCTGAAGATGAACCAAGCTTTATTCAGCGTATGCGTAAAATCAAAAAACAAGGCTTCTATTTCTCACAAGGTGAGATTGATCCGAATGTTTCAGGTCTAGCGGTTCCTGTTCGTTTTTCAAATAAAGAAGTACCTTTAGCCTTGACTCTAGTGGCTTCTAAAAATCGTTTTGACTTTTTAAATGTTGAAAAGCTCATTGAAATTTTGCAAGAAAATGCAGCACTTATTGAACAACGTTTTATGGAATTATCTGAAAAAGGTGAAATCTAAAACTCCACCTTATGATAATTTAAACTTTTCTTACACTTTAAAACATTGAATATGTCACAATATTCTCATATTATGATTTTAGCTCTTATTGATGATTCTTTTCATCAGCAGCTCATCAATAGAAGCATCCCCCTCAGAGGAATAAGCTCATGTTGCCATCATGGGCTTTTTTCTTGCCCGCTTTTTAATGAAGGTTATAAAAACTGAAATTGCCGAAAAGTAAGATTAATACGCGGTTGTAAAATCTTTGTTGAGCGATTTAAACGGTGTTGCCAATATTGTTGAGTCTCACCGCGCATCACAATGAGTTGGCCTGGCTGTAACCACAATTCAACTTTCTCTTTACTTTGAATATGCCTAAAAGAAAATTTTCGGGTAGCACCAAAGCTTAAAGAAGCGATTGTGGTTGTTCTTGCCAAAGACACATCTGAGTCACTGTGCCAAGCCATTCCTTGAGTCCCATCTTCATAAAGATTTGCCAAACAAGAATTAAATTTTTCTGAAAGTATTTGCTCTACCTGTTGTTTTAGTTTGGCGAGTGCTTTGTCCCAAGGCAAAGAATCACGCGCGACACCCGAATATTTATATTGATAGTAGTCATCTCCATACCATGCAACTTTTCGGGCTGTAATAAAGTGCTTGCCATACAACTTAGCCTCGTCATGTTTCCATGCGAGGTGTTGATAAAGATAGTGAAAATATTGTTCAGCTTCTTCAGGGCTTAAAATACAACCATAGTCCTGAACTTCACCATCGTAGGGTAATAAATTCTCACAAGGCTCTGGAGAAAATAAATCCAAGGTCATACAGTTTCTCCGTGTTGCTTTGACATCTCCCAAGCTAACAATGCCAATTTACGCCCTTTTTGCCAATGGTATTCACCGACCATACCAGTGGCACGGATCACTCGATGGCAAGGAATCAGATATGCAATCGGATTTTGTCCAATTGCGGTAGCTACAGCTCTGACTGCTTTAGGCTTGCCAATTTGCTCTGCAATATCTTGGTAAGTCCGAAGTTGTCCTTCTGGAATAGTAAGCAAGGCTTCCCATACTTGCAGCTGAAATGGGGTTCCAGCCAAATTAAGAGGAAGTTTCTGCTGTAAATGTTCTGAAAAATCCTGTTCAAACCATTTTGCAATTTGTTGATGCCAAATCGGTGACTGATTTTTTAATTGAGCTTTCGGAAAAGACTGTTGAATGAGATGTTCAATATTCTCGTGAGTTTCGATAAACCTTATAGAACATATGCCTTTTTCACTACTGACCACTAACAACTCACCAAATGGGCTTGTCTCAACCGAATAATTAAGAATAACGCCTTCGCCCTGCTGTTTATATTCACCGGGTGTCATCCCTTCAAGCTGAATAAACAGATCATGTAAACGACCAGTACCAGATAAACCCGTATTTAACGCAGTTTCTAATAAACTCCGTTGCTGCAACAGATAATATTTGGCCTGCTGCAAACTCATATATTGAACAAATTTTTTCGGGCTGATCCCTACCCATTCCTGAAACTGACGTTGGATATAACCTGAACTTAAATTCATATGACTCGCAACATCGTCTAGACTCGGTTGCTGGTCTAGATGTTCATATAAATATTCAATTACAGTGGCAATTACAGCAAATTGCCGAGAAGAAAGCATTTGCATATGTCACCTCCTTAGCACTTATATCTTACATTAAAGTAGCCAAAGCCCTATGACGACCCGATTCTTGCACTCTTCAAAAATAAAAAAGCCTTTCATTGTAGAAAGGCTTCATCATTCAATTTGGGCTTAAGGCTGCTTTAAATAAGGCCAAGCTGCTTTGAGGTAAATAAACATAGACCATAAAGTTAAAATGACCGCTGTATATAACAAAGCATAGGCAAGCATTTCTAAAGGTTGCCAATTGAGTAAGAACACACTAATAGCAATCATCTGAAAGGCTGTTTTATATTTACCTACAGTTGATACGGCTACACTGGTTCGTGCGCCAAGTTCTGCCATCCATTCACGTAAAGCAGAAACCGTAATTTCCCGTGAAATAATCACAATTGCTGCAAAAGCCATTGAAATTGTTGGATTCCACTGTACTAAAACAATCAGTGCGGCCGCCACCATGAGCTTATCTGCAACTGGATCTAAGAAACGGCCAAATGCTGAAGTCTGGTTTAAAGTTCGTGCCAAATAGCCATCAAACCAATCGGTAATAGCAGCAAACACAAAAATAGCCGTCAAGATAATATGACGACTCATATTTCCTTCGTGCTCACCAATACCCATTGCAGGCGGCCAATACGCAATCACCAAAAATACAGGAATAAGCGCGATACGCGCCAAAGTTAGGATATTTGGGATATTCAGGATTCGCCCTGTGGTCATAAACACCGCCAATTAAGTCTTCAAGCATCTTGTAACAGACAAAAATACTTTCTTCAATATTGTATCTATCTGTAACAGCCACTTTATACGAAATATATGAATCGAGGAAGTAGACTGCTTAAGTAAATACCGTAACAGTTTGCCGTAAAATTGCAATTAAATGATCATTTTGGTCCCAAAGATGAGCATATTCCGTGGAATAACCTTCACCCGCATATTCAGTTATCACTTTATATTTAAACCAGTCACACAATTGATGTTGGAACGGATGGACATAGGTAATGTGCCAAGTTAAAGAACTTGCAGGAGCAACTTGCTTAAACATCGGCAATACACCAGGTGGCCAAATATCCATCAAAACAATTAAATCTGGCAAGGTCATTTGACGATTTTCATGCTTCTCTGGAGAGAACCTTGACCATCCTCCAAAGTCAGCATACTGACTTCCTGTAACAGGATAGTGACCTTCTGCCCAGCATACATCAAAATGTTGATAGCATTCTGGCATTTGTCTAGCAAAAGGAATAGGTTGTAAATCTTCTGGTGGTGCATAAACTGGAACGATAGGCTCATGTCTTACCTCAATACTGGATGCACGAGGTACACCAAAGCTCGCAACCAAAATGGTCTGTACCGCTCCATCTTGCCATAAACGCGTTTCAAGCGTAGTGACCGACCTCCCTTCTCTTAAAATTTCAATAGTCAATTGAGCAGGTCCCTGCTGTACAGGCCCCACAAAAGTAATACTACAGCTTAGTAATCTTTTATTTGGATCTTGAATATTGCAGCAGGCCTTTTGCATGAGTAATCCAGCGACAAGACCACCAAAAACGGTTCGTCCTTGTAACCACCCTTCAGGTATTTCAATACATTCCTTTTGTTTTATTTCTTCAAATAATTGCAGTAATGACATTCACTTCCCTAAAGCACTCTGACTCTTGATGAAACATCTTTCATCATTTTAAAGAGAATATGAATGATCATTCTTCTACTTATATGCCAACTATTTGGTCACTCGGCATAAAAACGTACCTTTATTCATGCAGAATTTTATAAATCGTTCTCGCCATCATCTCACCAAAACCGGGCACAAGAGTGAGCTCTTTTTCAGATGCTTTTAAAACACCTTGAATCCCACCAAAATGAGTTAATAAATCTCGACGGCGCTTTGGTCCCAGCCCCGGAATTGCTTCCAAAACTGAGGTACTTCGGCGTTTATCACGTTTAGCACGATGTTTGGTAATCGCAAAACGATGGGCCTCATCACGCACCTGCTGAATCAAATGCAATGCCTTATGGTCTTCCGGTAACTGGATTTTTGTGCCATCAGTAAAATGTAGAGTTTCAAGTCCGGGTTTACGCCCTTCACCTTTGGATACACCCACCATAAAAGCATCTAGTCCAAGCTCTTGCATGACCTCCATCGCCATATGGAGCTGGCCTTTACCACCATCAATCAACAGCAAATCAGGCAATATGGCCTTTTTATAACGTCGTGTTAAAGCTTGACGCATAGCAGCATAATCATCGCCTGCTGTAATATCTTGAATCGCAAACTGGCGATAGTCACGCTTACGCGCTCCGCCTTGGTCAAACACGACACATGAAGCAATTGGAGCTTCACCCATGGTATGACTAATATCAAAACACTCAATACGATCGACAGGTCTTCCCACCACTTGCTCTAACTGATGGAAACGTTCATTAAGTTCTAAATGATTACTCAATTGCCCCTTAATGGCATGTTGAACATTCATTTCGGCTAACTCTAGCCACTCGGCGCGAGTTTCACGAACATTACTCTTAATCTGAACTTTTTTACCAAACTGCTGTGCCAATGCTTCTTCTAATTCTTTACAGTCAGGCAAAGCAATATTTACGATGAGCTCATTAGGTACTTCATCTGCAACCTGAAAGTAAAAGTTCGCCATAAAGTCACTGAGCATTTGCCCAAGATCATCACCGAGCATGTCTGGGAAATAACTTTTTCCACCCAGCATTCGCCCATTGCGTACATACATAATTTGCACGCATGTCACACCTGCCTGATATGCGATTGCCAGAATATCCGCTTCGCCTTTGACTTTAAACACGGCTTGTTGCGCTTGAACTTCACGCAGTAAAGATAAACGATCACGGTAAAAAACAGCTTTTTCAAATTCAAGCTCAGCCGCTGCTTGTTCCATTTTGGAAATGAGCTCTTGGTTAAGCTCTTTAGTATCACCTTGCAAAAAGCGGATACTATTATTAACGTCTTCTTTATAATCTTCGGGCGAAATCAGACCTACACAAGGGGCCGAACAACGCTTGATTTGATATTGCAGACATGGACGCTTGCGCTGTGAAAAATAGCTATTTTCGCACTGACGAACATTAAAAAGTTTTTGTAAAACCAGTAACGTATCGCGTGCACTATAGGCACTTGGGTACGGGCCAAAAAACTTACCAATTTGGTGTTTACCTTTACCACGCCCACTGGCAAGCCGAGGATAAGGCTTATCAGCCGAAACAAAAATATAGACATAAGACTTATCGTCCCGCAGCATAATGTTATAAGGCGGACGATGTTGTTTAATTAAATTTTGTTCTAAGAGTAAAGCTTCAGTTTCTGAACGAGTAACCAAAGTTTCAATATCATAAATTCGTGCAACTAAGGCCTGAGTTTTAGGATGCTCAATGGTTTTAACAAAATAACTCGACACCCGATTTTTTAGGTTTTTTGCTTTGCCGACATATAATAATTCGCCCTCTTTCCCTAGCATTTTATAAACACCTGGAAGTTGGGTCATGTTGGCTAAAATTTTTTCAATATGGGGACGAGCGTTTTGATTCACTATTGACATGCATGGCTTAATACTGAATACCTAATGTGATGTTTTCACCCTTACTTTTCAAGTGCTTTACTGTGCTAGAACATAAATTTGGGAACAGTTCTGAATATGGCCCGACAGACTGTGTCGTACATGCTTAAGAATCTAGACGATAGTAACTATATTTAACGTCTTTTTCTTTGTAGACCGCGTAGGTTTTTTGACGGAAATCCGAGAACCAACCATTGCCTGTATAGCCCGCAATATGACCATAGGTATGACCACTTGTTCGCTCAATAATGTAAATGTCACCTTCTTGTGGACGGTTGAAAGCAGGTTTAATTTTCTTATAACCATTCTTTTCTAGCGTTTGCCCCCAATCAGAAGCAGCTACAGGATGCTTTGATACATCTGCTCCTGCTGCTTGTAGGGCAATACGAATATTTTTGGCGCATTTCTCTTTACTATGGTTGGCAGAGATACTTTCAAGCTTACTTGAGAACTTATGCAAATTAATATTTTGATCTTCAGTTTTACGGTTTTTGCTTTTAGATCGTTTAGATTTTTCAGTCTTCGAAGCTGCTTGTCTTAACATCGCTTTTGTTTTTAAATCGCCTTGAGAACTGTCTTCTTTTCTCACTTCGATATGGTGAACATGTGCATGAGCTGCGTGATGAGCATGAGCCATTTTAAAACCTACTTCCGCTGACCAGTCTTCGAAAAAACCGCGCCATTGTAGAATCAAAATTGCTTATTGGCTTTTAATAGTTGTAACAAATTGCCAGCACTGTGAAGTGAGTCACAAAATTTAATAAAGGTTAATTTCTATGAATAATAAAGAATTTGTCAAAGAACTTATAAATACTGTTTCAGATGAATATATCGATACTTATCAACAGATTTATTCATCTACCTTAATCGATAATAAAATTAAAAAAGATCCCTACTGGTTTGATGCTCTCACTTTTTATCAATCTTTATCTCAAAAAGATAAGGAAACCTTATTTAAAATCATTAAACAGACTACTATTGATACTACAAGTACAATTTTAGGGATTATTGATGGTCCTGTGAGCTTAAATCAGAACTCTGGTGACTTTACACTGACATATACAGAAAATGAGAAGACAGTAATTTTAAATGGAGATCTACAAGATGAATTCCTTACCCAAATAACAGAAAGAAACAGATCACAATGATATATAAGGAATTATAACGAGGGAAATATAGTTATGAGATTAAAACAAAAGATTATTTATAAAAACTCAAAAAACGAGAAAATCAAATTAATACTAGAACCTTGGGCAGAAGAATATAATATTGAATCAAATTCTGAAGTAGAGATTATTGTTGAAGGCGATATAGAAAAAGGATATTTAATGATTGAATCAGAGATAGATCGTGTTGTCATCTATGGTTGGCAAGGAAGTCTTATTCAAGTTTTCAAAAATGGTAAACTTATTGACTAATCATTTTATTAATAATCTATTCCTTATAACAGGCTATTTTAGCTCAAAATAAAAAACGCCCTTTCGGGCGCTTTAATTAAAATACATATGGTCGAACAAAAATCAGAAAAAAAATCCCAAGCATGAGGAACCATTTTAAGAAATAATACAACTTACGGTTTTTAGCTTTTAAAGCTTTAGCTTTAATACGAATTTGATACACATAACCAAAAGCTTTATTTAGGCCACCTGTTTGGTCACCTGTTTCATTCGGTGAGCTTGCCGCAGTCATCACATTACGACCAAACCAATGATTGAAACGCTCCATCCATTTTACTTTCATTGGACGTTCAACGTCTGCAAAGAAAATAATACGGTTTTGATCAGTCTTATTTTCAGCATAGTGAATATAAGTTTCATCAAACACGACACTTTGACCATCTCGCCAAGAGTATCTTTCACCATCAACATCAATAAAACAACGATCATCATTTGGCGTAATTAAACCTAAGTGATAACGCAGTGAACCCGCATACGGATCACGGTGTCTTACCAAACGACTGTCAGGTGCAAGCTCGGTAAACATGGCTGCTTTAATTGTTGGCAATGTTTTCAGAAGTGCTGTGGTTTTTGGGCAAAGCTCAGCAGCAGACGGATGACTCGATTCATACCATTTGAGGTAAAAACGCTTCCAACCTGTTTTAAAGAATGAGTTAAAACCTAAGTCATTATAGGTACTTGAAGCTTTAATTCCGCCTTGGTCATATAAAGCTTTCGCTTCATCTCGAATCATTTCCCAATTTTCATCCAGCACTTTTAAATCTTTAAAATGCTGTGTATCGATATAAGGTTGATTCGGCACCTTTGAAAAGATATACATTAAAAAGTTAATCGGTGCGAGCAAGGTTGAATGGTCAAAAAATTGACGATAAAACGAGTGACGCACTTTGCCGCGATGTTGGATATACAATGCTGATATCACAAAAATCGCTAATATGATCCACTTAATCATATTGCTACTCTTTCAAAAGATTAGGGGGCAACTTCACCTTATATTTAAGGAGAGAGAAACCGGAAGTTTATTTAATTGGCGCAAATTTTAACAAAATTGACTTATAAAAAGCGAATGTAAAAAAATTAAGTCAAATAATAGACAGTATTGTTTCAATAAAAATTTAAAACATACTGTATTTTTCCCTAACTTCAAAGGGTTTAAAATTCATCAATATTTATACTGTGATTTACAGTCTAGCCTATTAACAATTGACATTTTTGACAAAAAATTAACTTTTAAAACTTAATGGTTTTGATACAAAAACTTAATAACTTGAATGCCTGATAAAGAAAAAATCAAATTAAAACAAATGCCTTAAGTTAATTCGTATCTTTATGATTTCCTTTATGCATTTCATATAGATGAATTGAATAGTAAATAAGATGACCCTTGCGTCACGGCTTGATACAACTTGTCAGGTTTTTTTTAGATATAGTTATCGTAAGATTAGCGAAGCATAAATGTGTACCGAAGTTGTGCACACGCTTCATAACATCAACTTAGAAGTCCTCCAAAACTAAGGAGATCAGGCATGATCCACGCTGGCAATGCCATTACCGTCCAAATGCTTTCGGACGGAATTGCAGAATTCCGCTTTGACTTACAAGGTGAGTCGGTCAATAAATTTAACCGTGCAACAATTGAAGATTTCCAAGCTGCTATTGCTGCGGTAAAAGCAAATAATGATATTAAAGGCTTAGTTGTTACCTCGGGCAAATCAACATTTATTGTTGGAGCAGACATTACCGAATTTGGTGAAAACTTCGCACAAGGCGAAAAAGCGATTGTTGACTGGCTTATGCCTGTTCACGAAATCTTCAATAGCTTTGAAGATTTAGAAATTCCAAAAGTTGTTGCTATTAATGGTATGGCGTTAGGCGGCGGTTTTGAAATGTGTTTAGTGTGTGACTATCGTGTGATGTCAGAAGCTGCACAAGTGGGCTTACCGGAAATTAAACTTGGTATTTACCCAGGTTTCGGTGGTAGCGTACGTTTAAGCCGTCTGATCGGTATCGACAACGCGGTTGAATGGATGGCGATGGCTGCTCCTAAAAAACCGGCTGCTGCTCTAAAAGATGGTGCTGTAGATGCGGTTGTAGCTGCTGATAAATTACTTGAAGCTGCAACTGACTTGGTTAAGCAAGCGATTTCTGGTCGTTTAAACTGGAAAGTAAAACGTCAAGAAAAGCTTGAAGCGGTAAAATTGAACCCGCTTGAACAAATGATGGCGTTCAATACTGCAAAAGGCGCAGTACTTGCTAAAGCAAATCCTGCTCAATACCCTGCTCCAAAATTATTACTTGATTCATTACAAGCAGGTGCAAGCCTTGCGCGTGATGAAGCGTTAAAAGCCGAAGCCGAAGGTTTTGCAAAAGCTGCAATTACTCCACAAGCCGGTGCATTGATTGGTTTATTCCTCAATGACCAAGTAGTTAAGAAAACTGCTAAAAAATATGAAAAAGGTGCGCACCCTGTAAACCAAGCAGCTGTACTTGGCGCTGGTATTATGGGTGGTGGTATTGCTTACCAAGCGGCAAGCAAAGGCACACCAATTATCATGAAAGATATTGGTAACCCACAACTTGCTCTAGGGATGAAAGAAGCGAACAGCTTGTTAACTAAGCAAGTTGAACGCAAGAAAATGAAACCTGCGCAAATGGGTGAAACCCTTGCACGTATCCGTCCTACTTTAAGCTACGATGAGTTTAAAGAAGTTGATATCGTGATCGAAGCAGTTACAGAAAATCCAAAAGTTAAAGAAATGGTACTTGCGGATACTGAGAAGAATGTTCGTGAAAATACAATCATTGCTTCTAATACTTCTACGATTTCAATCACGCGTTTAGCAAAAGCATTACAACGTCCTGAAAACTTCGTTGGTATGCACTTCTTCAATCCAGTTCACATGATGCCGCTTGTAGAAGTAATTCGTGGTGAAAAGACTTCTGAAGAAGCGATTGCAACTACTGTTGTTCTTGCTCAAAAAATGGGTAAAACACCAATCGTTGTAAACGACTGCCCAGGGTTCTTGGTTAACCGTGTTTTGTTCCCTTACTTTGGTGCGTTTGACCTTCTTGTAAAAGACGGCGCAGACTTCCAGCAAGTTGACAATGTAATGTCTAAATTTGGCTGGCCAATGGGTCCTGCTTACCTCATCGACGTTGTAGGTATCGACACAGGTGTACATGGTGCGGAAGTCATGGCTGAAGGTTTCCCAGACCGTATGAAGCCAGACTACAAAGGTTCAATCCAAGCAATGTATGAAGCTAAACGCCTTGGTCAAAAGAATGACGTTGGTTTCTACAAATACGAACTCGATAAGAAAGGCAAAAAAGCAAAAACTGTTGATCCAACAGCATATGAAATCATTGCTCCTTTCGTAACGGGTGAAAAACGCGAGTTTGATAACCAAGAAATCATTGACCGTATGATGCTTGCTTTCTGTAACGAAACAGTTCGTTGCTTGGAAGACAACATTGTTGCAACTGCTGCTGAAGCAGACATGGCAATGATTATGGGTGTAGGTTTCCCTCCATTCCGTGGTGGTCCATGTCGTTATATCGACCAAACAGGTGTTGCTGAATACGTTGCACTTTGCGACAAATATGCACACTTAGGTAAGGCTTATGAAGCGCCACAAATGTTGCGTGACATGGCTGCTAACAACAAAAAATTCTACGGTTAAGGAGCAACGTGAATGGCTACTTTAAATCCACGTGACGTTGTCATCGTTGATGGCGTACGTTCTGCAATGGGTAAAACCAAAAACGGTATGTTCCGTAATGTACGTGCTGACAGCTTATCTGCTGAATTGGTTCGTGCACTCGTTGCTCGTAACCAGTTTGATGTAAACGAAGTTGAAGACCTAATCTGGGGCTGTGTAAACCAGACTTTAGAACAAGGTATGAACATTGGCCGTAACATTGGCCTACTGGCTGACTTACCAAAAACTGTTGCTGGTCAAACGGTAAACCGTCTTTGCGGTTCTTCTATGCAAGCGCTTCATACTGCTGCTGCACAGATCGCAACAAACCAAGGTGATATCTTCATTATTGGTGGTGTAGAGCACATGGGTCACGTAGGTATGATGCACGGTATCGACTTAAACCCAGAAGCATCTAAACACTATGCAAAAGCATCTAACATGATGGGCTTAACTGCTGAAATGTTAGGTCGCATGAATGGCATTAGCCGTGAAGAGCAAGACGCTTTTGGTGTTGAATCTCACCGTCGTGCTTGGGCTGCAACTCAAGAAGGTCGTTTCAAAAACGAAATCGTTGGTGTTGAAGGCCACGATGCAAATGGTTTTAAAATCCTTTGCGACATCGACGAAGTAATTCGTCCAGATGCAAACCTTGAAGCATTCAAAGCACTACGTCCTGTATTTGACCCGAAAGGCGGTACTGTAACTGCAGCTACATCTTCAGCTTTATCTGATGGTGCTTCTGCAATGTTACTTATGTCTGCTGAACGCGCACAAGCATTAGGTTTAAAACCACGCGCTGTAATTCGTTCTATGGCGGTTGCAGGCTGTGACGCAGCAATCATGGGTTACGGTCCAGTTCCGGCAACTCAAAAAGCACTTAAACGTGCTGGTTTAACGATGGCTGATATTCAAACTATCGAATTAAACGAAGCATTTGCTGCTCAAGGCTTATCAGTAATGAAAGGCTTAGGTATTTATGACAAGCAAGACATCATTAATTTAAATGGTGGTGCGATTGCTTTGGGTCACCCACTAGGCTGTTCTGGTGCTCGTATCACCACTACGTTGTTAAACGTAATGGAACAACAAGATACTCAAATTGGTCTTGCGACCATGTGTATCGGCCTTGGTCAAGGTATTGCAACAGTGATCGAACGTGTTTAATTAACAGCAAGATAAAAAAATCCCCGCTCAATGTGGGGATTTTTTTATCGACCAGCTAATCCATTTTCGATTTTCTTCTGTAAATCTATAATGTCATTAATATTCACTTTCATCGTACCCTCACGATAAGCATCGACATTACTTCGGTAAATTTTCAGAGGCTCTAACATCTTAAAAATACCATTGGTTGGATCAGAAGACTGTATCCCACCTGCTACCGCTAAAATGTATTGTTGTAAGAATGGAGAAAGTTGGGACAAATCTGGCTGCGCCATGACTGGCTGATAATCTACCGTAGTCATGCCTTCAGGAACCAAAGCATTCTGTATATCGTAATGCGTTTTATACTCACGATGTTGCAGCGCCTGACGCACTTTTTTATCTTCTTGGAAAGGTACAAACCCCACCTCTTCACGTAGCTCAGATTCAGCCATCACGCGAATTGTAGGTAAGGTAGCCACTTCTTCTGCTTGAACAGTCGGTAAACCCATAAAAGCAAATGCAGCAATGAAGGCTGATTGTTTTAGAAAGTTCATAACTTGCTCCAAAAATCAGTCATCCTATTTCAATTAAAAGATGATGATTAAATTAAAAGTATCTATAAATAGGCTACAACAAAGTCGAATTTGATTCAGTAATGCTCAGATAAACGGTAAATATAATTAAATTTTTTAATGTAATAGTAGGGTTCTTCTATTTATTAAAACTGCATTCTAATAAAACACTCTATAATTTGAATAAAAGTGTTCAAATTATAGAGTGCGATTTATCTTATAAATTTTATTTGCTTTCTAACATCTCTTTTAAAGAATTCACGACTTGCGGAAACGTCGTATAACCTTCTCTACCTAAAAAATGCCCGCCATTAGGAACGGTAATGTACGGCGCATCAATTTCTTTCGCCAATTCAATCGTCAATTTTGGCGGAACCAAATCATCATTATCAGACAAATACACTAGCTTTTTCTTTATACCCTTAAAGTAATTTGTATCGATTTTGCTTTTTGTTATATAACCATCAAGCGAAGAAAAATCTGAAATTGGTCCAGAGAATCCAGATACTAAAATTATTCCACCAATATTTTGGTAATCGTGTCTTTGCAAAAAGTGCAGTAACGTAATCACCCCTAAACTGTGTGCAACAAAATAAGTATTTTCATCTACCGCAGGAATATTTTGGTCTAAAACTTTTTGCCATGCCTCTGCATCCGGATTCTCAGAATCTGGAAACGGAATTAAGGTAACCTTTGTATTTTCATTTTCTATTTGATGTTTTAAATCTAGAAACCAATGATCATCGATAGAAGCAGAATAACCATGAAGCACAAATATTTGACGCATGTTCTTCTCCTGAAGTTCAAGTGTTTTGGCATTTGCAACAAATGACATTAATCCGAATAACACCAATAAAATGAGTTTTCTGATCATTGAACAAGTACCATTTTGAAAGATAAAAACATGCTAAACTATGACACCACTGTTAAGGTCAACCCCATTTTATGAACTTAGCTAAAGTTTCAGAGCTCACAAAAGTAAGTCCTCGAATGCTGCGTTATTACGAAAGTTTAGGACTTATACAGCCTCATCGAGCAAGTAATAACTATCGAAGCTACACAAAAAAAGATATTGAAACTATTAAGAAAATTAAAATATTGAATGATGCAGGCATGCACCTAAAAGATATTCAGGTTTTGCTGCCTTGTTTTGATTTAGATGAACGTGTATTTACACTGTGTTCAGTGGTTCAAGAGAAACTGCAAACTGAACTCATGCATGTGTCTGAGCAGTTAAACAAACTACAAACTTCTCAAAGTTTATTACAATCTTTTTTAACCAAAGGAAAAGCCGAGAGTACCAAACTATAATTCTTGATGCTCACACTCTGCTTATTCTTTTAAATCTCCTTCGAGTGCAGCCACATTTTTTTTCTTAATTTTTTCAATTTTTGCATTTAGTTTTAAAACATCTTGATAAAGCCCATTAAACTTTTTGACCTGTGCATTTTCGTGAAAAAGAATCATCTGATCTTTCTTTTGCCATTCATAATTTTTTAGAAGCTTAAACATTTGTTCTGCTTTATCTAAAATTTGTAGTTCAATCATAAAAATTGCATGGTCTTGATCTGCTTTTTGCTGAGTTCCCAATTTCATTTCAAGGAGTTGCCTCATTTCTGCATCAACAGATAACTCTTGAACCTTTGCTAAGAAAGTTTTATGAATTTTTTCATATTCAGTTTGATACTGATCTGAAGCCATACGGACATCAGCTAACATCTTCTCGGTTTCTACAAACTTTTGCTTTTTATCAAGATCTAGACGATCAACATTTAAAAAAGTATCCCATTTGGCGGCTTTGAGTTCTCTTAAGTATGCATTTCGTGCATTAATATTTTGAATCCAATAACTTAAAAGAAATTCTGAAATTTGCTTATAGTGTCCTGCCAAACGTTTATCATGAATATCAAGCTGGACGGGTTTAGACCAGTCTTGCGCTTGTTCATAGAGCTGATTCATTTTTTCAGTCATGACGACATCAAACATTTGACTACTGTCTTTGGCTTGCTGCTGTTTGATATGCTGATAGGTGAAAAAAACAATGCTTGTGATAACAATCAGACTTGCAATCGCAATCAAAACTCGGCGCATACACACCTCCTATTTCCCTTCTTATAGTTTTGCTCTTTATAGTTATAAAATAGAGCTTATTCTTCTTTATATGCCATTTATTTCACAATACGCAACACTGTATTCGCTACTCAAAGCTTTAAATCCTTGTGCATCATCCCTATTATGATGGGTAATTAAAATTTATGAGATTCTCCCATGCGTGTTGATGTCTGGTCTGATGTAGTTTGCCCTTTTTGTTATATCGGCAAAAAACGCCTTGAACATGTAGCTGCTGAAGCAGGTATTGATCTTGAAATCCACTGGCATAGTTTTGAATTAGATCCTGATGCACCAGCAAAACATGACACTTCGAATACTGAGCGCTTAGCTAAAAAATATGGCCGTACTTATGAAGAGATGGAAGAAATGGAGCGCAATATTGCGGCCATGGCTGCCTCTGAAGGTATTGATTTCCAATGGCAAAAGGCGAACTCAGGCAATAGTTTTAATGCACACCGTATTATTCACCTTGCTCAAAGCAAAGGTTTAGGCAATGAAGCTAAAGAAGCTTTCTTCCATGCTTATATGACAGAAGGTCTCGCAATTGGCGAACGTGAAGTTGTAGAAGAAATTGCATCTCGTATTGGCCTTGATAATGCCGAAGTTGAATATGTATTAGATACCAATGAACTATCCGACTTTGTCCGCCATGATGAAAAAATTGCACGAGAACAACTCAATGTAACTGGTGTACCATTTTTTGTCTTTGATCAAAGAATTGCCCTTGCTGGAGCTCAACCTCGCGAAGTCTTTTTACAAGTGTTAGAAAAAGCGCAAATCAAGGCAAATACTGAAGAAGTAGAGCAAGATGATGCAGCTGTTTGCACTGATGAATCATGTGATATTCCACAGAAATAAATCAACACAATTAAAAATGTGATCAAATCGTATGTTTTATCACCATTTTAGCAATAGAGCGTTCTAAAAAAAGAACTATCCAATTGCCAAAAATCAGTTTATTATTGCCGCTTAGAATATTCGCGCTGTAATGTTCTGTTTTTTATGTGTTTAATGATCGGAATTTGAAGTTTCCTTGATCTATCATCCCCCATTAATGGGGGATTTTTTTTGGCTAAAAATAATCGCTACTAGCTTAAACTTTTTCATTTATTTCAAATATGTAAAAAAAGTTAAATTTACTTAACTTTTGTGTCGCCCTCTTGATTTTATTAGAAAAATCAACAAAAGTGGAAACAACAACAAAACATAAAGATAGATATGAAAACATTTCATGTAATGCCGTACCGGCAGCTTTTTGCACTTTTAACAATTGGATTTGGTTCAGTATGCATCACTCATGCAGAGGCCACCTCTTCTTCTACTACCCCACAAGTAGGGAGTACATCAGCTGGAGTACAAAGCGAAGCTACTACAGATGAAAATGTATTAGATAAAATACCGCGTTGGGTGGACGCAACTCCAACCATTTTTCCAGAGCAGTCTAATCATTCTATAGTTCCCCCTACTGAACAAACAGAAGATCAAACTTGGGTTGACCGCAAACAAAAGAAAATTCGTAATTGGGCCGATCGTACGTCTGAAAAAATTGATGATTGGTTTGGTGAAGTCGATCCACAAAAACCTGCTACCGCGACCATCCGTGTAATGGTCGATAACTATTGGAATGAATACGATAACTATGAAATCAAACCCAGAATTCGCGGTAAGATTAAGCTGCCGACTCTAGAAAAACGTCTAAGCGTGGTATTTGGTGATGATTCTTTAGATGATGAATTTAATAACAGTCCAGCCAATATTAATCAGAACCCGAATCAAGATCCAAATAAAAAATTAGATGGCAAACGAACTCGAGATGACAATAGTTCGATTGCCTTACGTTGGTCAAATTTTTCTAAAAAACTGCCTTTCGAAACCGATGCCGACTTAGGTATTCGTTCTGGGGACGATATTTATGTTCGTTTAAAAGCATCAAGAGATTGGCAACTCCGTAATGATTTTAAGTTCTATGCTGAACAAATTTATCGTTATGGAATAGACAGCGAAAACTATTTACGTACCAATCTTGAACTGACTCATGCCAGACCAAATCAACCGTTTTTATCGAATCAGTTCAGCCTGACCTATGCGGATGATCAAGATGACGATCTAGCTTGGGAAAACAGAACTTTCCGCGAACATCATTTCTTTGCAAACAACCGTTTTAACTATGGTATTTATACAGGTGGTTATTACAAAGACAATGACCTACGTTTAAATAGTTGGGGACCGTTTGTTTCATGGCGCCAACCCGTTTTACGTGAATGGTTCTTTGTACAAGGTGATGTAAATTACTTTAATGACCACCGCGAAGATCGTAATCATTTTGTCAGCACCTTCTTACGCTTAGAAGCACTTTTTTAAGCTAGCCAACGTCACCTTGGAACCTCATCCAAGGTGATGAATAATAAAATCCCTTTAAATAAAATTTTAAGCTTAGCCTTCTAAAGTACTGTTCTAATTTTTTTTATTTTTGATTCCTTCTCTCTAAAAATGAATCAATTTTCTTCTTTTTCATTTCAAAATAGATCGGCTATCTTCATTTGTATTTATAGTTTGGGTGTATTGGCTTTACTTCCCCATTCTCAATTTTTTTATCACTCTCTAAAACATAAAAGGTCACGGCGTTATCCCTACTCTTCTACAAGTTTCGCACAAGTAAAACTGCAATCACTTTCACATTCTCCTTGTGAAGTAGCGCCAAACAATACCTTATCTGATGCTACTTTAATTCAAGAGCTTATGGCTGTATTCGGAAATGATACGTTCTGGAAACGTGCGACTCAACGTGAACAAACGTATAAAGCTTTGGGTAAAAGAAAGAAGAAGAATTCATCAACCCAGGTTTCTATCATAAATCCACTGAGTGCGAGCTGGGCCACCATTTCAACTTGGATGCCTTTTGAAAATGACCTTGATTTAGGTTCAAATTCAGATAGCGATATCTACGTACAATTTTTAGCAAAGAAGAAATGGAATTTGAGACATAACATTAGCATTGATACAGAACAGATCTTTCGTTACGGCTCTACCAGCCGAAATTATTCTGAAACTACCCTAAACTTAACGCAGAAAATGCAAGACAATACCCTTTTCGCTAACAAATTTAATGTGAATAAGAGTGAAAATGAAGATTACAACTGGGGTAACTGGACTTTCCAGCAATTTGAGTTTGTAAAAAATAATAGCCTTACTTATGGTGTGTATAGCGGTGGCGTCTACACCAAAAATGATATCCGACTCAATAGTTGGGGCCCCTACATTTCATGGCGACAACCGATATGGAGAGATTGGATTTTTATGCAAAATGATCTTAATTTTTTTAACCATCTTGATGATGACTCTAAACATCAGCTTAGTGTCCAAATGAATCTAGAAGCTAATTTTTAGCCAAATATCATCAAGTTGTGGATAACTCTTTCTTTATCCACAAAAAAAGCCCCTGATAGTTCAGAGGCTTCTTTTAAAGCTAAATTATTTCAACAATAAGCTATTAATACGTTTTACATAAGCTGCTGGGTCTTCCGGTAAACCACCTTCAGCAATAACAGCCTGATCAAAAATGACATTAGCCAAGTCATCAAACTGCTCTGAACCATCAAGTTTCTTCACTAAAGGATGCTCAGGGTTAATTTCTAAAATCGGTTTAATTTCCGGCACCGCTTGGCCTGCTTGTTTGAGCATACGAATCAGTTGAGGAGATAACTCACCTTCACTTGTCACTAAACACGCTGGAGAATCAACTAATCGTGTAGTTACACGTACTTCTTTAGTTTTAGCCTTTAATGAGTCACTTAGTTTCTCAACAACAGGCTTAAACTGCTCAGCAGCTTGCTCAAGTGCCTTTTTCTCTTCAGCGTCTTGCAAATCACCTAAATCAACAGCGCCTTTAGACACATTCTTTAATGGCGTACCGTCAAACTCATGAACAAAATTCATTGCCCATTCGTCAACACGCTCTGCCATTAATAATACTTCAATGCCTTTTTTTTTGAACAACTCTAACTGTGGTGAGTTTTTCGCTGCTGCTAGACTGTCAGCAGTCACATAATAGATGGCTTTTTGGCCCTCTTTCATACGTGCCTTATAGTCAGCAAAAGAAGTCGTTACTTCATCATTTGTTGAAGTCGCATAACGTAATAATTTTAAAATACGTTCACGGTTACCAAAGTCTTCACCCAAGCCTTCTTTGAGTACTGAGCCAAACTCACTATAGAAAGTCTTGAATTTTTCTTGGTCTTTTTCATCTTCCGATTTAGCCAAACCATCAAGTACGGTTAATACACGGCGTGCATTACCTTCACGAATCGTTTTGACATCACGGCTTTCTTGCAACAACTCGCGGCTAACATTAAGCGGCAAATCAGCACTATCCACTACACCTTGAACAAAGCGTAAATAGTTTGGAATTAAATTATCCGCATCATCCATAATAAAGACGCGTTTTACATATAGCTTAATTCCCGCTTTTGCTTCACGAGTAAAAATGTCATGTGGCGCTTTACTTGGAATATAAAGTAATTGGGTATATTCAGTACTACCTTCAACACGGTTATGTGCCCATGCGAGCGGTGCTTCAAAGTCATGAGTTAAGTTTTTATAGAACTCAATATATTGCTCTTCAGTCACGTCGCTTTTGTTACGTGTCCATAAAGCACTTGCCGAGTTGATCGCTTCCCACTCGTCAGTTTTGACCATTTGGCCGCCTTTAGGCTCTTCACCTTCAGCAACCTCTTCTTCTTGCCAAACTTCTTTTTGCATTTCAATTGGCAGACTAATGTGGTCAGAGTATTTATTAACAATCTGCTTAACTTTATAAGATTCTAAATAATCAAGTGCATCATCACGTAAGTGAAGAATAATGTCGGTACCACGTGAGGCCTTATCAATTTGCTGAACTTCAAACTCGCCTGTACCACCACTAATCCAGCGCACCCCTTCAGATGCATCTAGACCCGCACGGCGTGATTCAACCGTAATCTTGTCTGCAACAATAAAACCAGAATAGAAACCAACACCAAATTGACCAATCAATTGAGCATCTGCTTTTTGATCACCCGTCAATTTTGACATGAAATCTTTAGTACCTGACTTCGCAATCGTACCTAAGTTATCAATTGCTTCTTGCTGGCTTAAACCAATACCGTTATCAGAAATTGTTAAGGTTTTATCTTCTTTATTTAAGCTGATTCGTACGTGCAAGTCCGGATCATTTTCATAATATTCAGGATGATTAATTCCTTCAAAACGTAACTTATCACATGCATCTGATGCATTAGAGATAAGCTCACGCAAGAAAATCTCAGGGTTAGAATAGAGAGAATGCGTCACTAAATGTAAAAGCTGGGCAACTTCTGCTTGGAAACTATAATTTTGTGATGCTTGTTCACTCATAAATCACTCCTTAAATTTTGAAGCTGTTTGTTCTCGAATGCTTTATGAATGGAGTACTTCTAGAATTTTTCAATCCTGAATATCAAAAATTTTTAATCTAATTAAAATGGGCCGTGGCTTAACACCCTATCTTGCAATATCGTATCTAACTGCTTTTGACGTTGTTGGTAAGCTTTGCTAATACAACTGACATTGGCAGCACAAGCATTTCTTTTTTTCAGCCATTGCTGCTGAGTATCTTTTTGGTTATCTCGTCCACCCATCGGTAAAGCATGCAGAATGATTTGATACGTCGTTGCCATTTTTACATCTGCATCGTTTAAAGAACGGTTTTTACAAATGCTTTTTTCTGTTTTCGTTTTTGCAGCATCGCACGAAAAACTTGCAGCTTGTAAATTTTGAGTAAAAGCAATACCGCTCAAAAGTGCTAAACAAATCGCTAATTTGTTATTCATGTTCTTATTCCCATGCTTGTAATGAATAGAAATTAGTTTAGAAAAAAACTTGCAGAAAATATGTATAAAACTGTCTGTTTTATGCTTTTTTTAGTGCAAATAAAATCCTTAAAAAAACCTCACATAAAATATATGTGAGGTGCCTGAGTCTAGGTTTTATTATTATATTTTTTCTATTTATTATTATGCTTAAAATTTATAGCTATAACCTAAAGTGTAAACAAAAGGATTAATATCTAGATCAAATTTAGCGCCATTTGTTAAAGTAACTTCTGGGCTTAAATCAGCATAACGAACATCTACAAATACACCCCAATTTTTAGCATCAGCAGGTTGGAAATTAAATCCAACTTGTCCTGCCACACCAAAATCTTCTTTTACTTTGTCAGCAACACCTTGCTCGTCCCAAGGAATAAATGCTGTAGCACCGATACCAATATATGGAGTAAAACGAGTCGAGTTTTTAAAATGATATTTAGCAGTAATCGTTGGTGGTAACTGTTTAATACGCGCTACTTTGTTTCCATCTAACAAAACATCATGATTAACTGGTGTTGCTAACAATAACTCTGCCGAAAATGGAGATTGGCCAAAGAAGTATTCTACTGATGGTGTAAATGCATATTCATGATCTGCTTTTACCACGCCTAAAGCTGTTGTTGTATCTTCTGATGGAGCAATAACACTACCACCAAATTTCACTTGCCAGTTACCAGCAAAAGTAAAAGAAGACATCCCCATTAATGCAATAACCAAAGCTTTTTTGAACACTTTAATATCTCCAACCTTATTTATATTTATAATAAACACTTATTTTAAAACCTTGCAATACTCATTATAAAATTATTTTAGTATTTATTTTTAAATAACTGTTTTAAATAAAATTATATATTAACCAACCATTTTAATAGGTTTTTATTTCAACCTTATTAATCAAGATTATTTTATATTACCAACTATTTTAATAAACTTTTTAATTCCGAGTATTTTAATATAATTTATTTTAAATACATATTTTATTTAGACAACAAAAAACCTTCTTAATTGAAATCTAAAGATTATGATTAAGAAGGTTTACACTTTAATATTTTATAAAAACTTTATAAAACCATTGCAGCGATCCAGCCAAAAATTAATAGCGGAATATTAAAGTGAATAAAGGTAGGTACAACTGTATCCCAAATATGATCATGTTGCCCATCTACCCCTAAACCAGCTGTTGGCCCTAAGGTTGAATCAGAAGCTGGCGATCCAGCATCACCTAATGCTGCTGCCGTACCAATAAGTGCAATCGTTGCTAATGGTGAGAAACCAAACTGCACACATAAAGGCACATAAATAACAGCTAATACAGGAACACTTGAGAAAGATGAACCAATACCAATTGTGACAAATAGACCAATACAAAGCATTAAGAATGCTGCAAGCGCGCGGTTATCTCCAATAATCTCGACTACACCATTTACTAACTGATTAATATCACCAGTATGGGTCATGACCGAGGCGAAACCGGCAGCAGAAATCATGATGAAACCTACTAAAGCCATCATACGCATGCCTTGTACAAAGACATCATCAGCATCTTGCCATTTGAAAATTCCGGCAGTAGATAGAACAGCAAAACCGACTAAACCACCTAAAATCATCGAACCTGAATACAGCTGCGCAGCGAGCGTTAAGCCAATTGCGAGCAATGCCATCAAGATTGTTTTCTTTGCAATAACCGGGGCTTGCTCTGCCTCATGCTTTAACTCCTCAGCATCTGCTTTTAAATCAGCTGTTTGAACTTCTGTATTTGCACGAAGAGGTTTATCTAAATCGATCGTGGTCACAGGCGTGATATTACGATCTGCATAAATTCTTGGTTTACGGTAGCTAATAAATACCGCAACCAAGGTGCCTAAAACCATTCCTAAAACAGGAATAGCCATGCCAATTGGCATCATTGCTCGATCAACATGTAAGCCATACGCCGCACCAATCTTGTTGATATTTCCCATCAAAATCTGTTCAAGGAAAATTGCACCAAAACCAACTGGAAGAAAAATATAAGTCCCGACTAAACCTAGCGTAAGTACGCAAGCTGCTGCTCGACGGTCTAATTTTAGATGGTTCATTACTTTTAATAGTGGCGGCACCAATACTGGTATAAAAGCAATATGAACCGGAATAAGGTTTTGAGAGAAAATAGCAGAAATTAATAAAATACCTAAGAGTAGATACTTCACTTTAGTCTGACGGCTTTTCCCAGCCTCCATTCCCAATAAACCAATCAGCTTATGAGCAAGTAAATCAGGTAATCCAGATTTTGAAAGTGCCAGAGCGAATGCCCCTAACACCGCATAGGCAAGTGCAACTTCAGCACCATCGCCAAGACCAGCGTTAAAAGCTTCAACGGTTTGAGAAAGGCTTAAACCTGCTACGAGGCCGCCCACAATGGCAGAAACCACTAAAGTCAGTACGACAGATACGCGCGCCAGTGATAATAAGAACATCACTGCAATCGCAATAACGACAGCATTCATGAATAAGTTCAGAGCAAAACAAAAGGCGATATTCTAGCAGATTCATATCTATGAAGCCGAAAATATCGCCGAATTAACAGTTTTATGCAGTTATTTCACTGTTAAGCTTGAGCTTTAATAAACTCACGAATATGAGTTGCTATTTTCTCTGGCTCACTCAGAATCGCCCAATGATTTGCGTTAAGCTCTACATATTCAAATTTTTCAACCCACTTTGGCATAGCCTCAGTGATGTATTCAGGACTCACAAAAGTATCATATTTTAAAATAACGGCTTTTACTGGGCACTGTGCATAACGTTGACGTGGGCCAGTTAAGCGAGGAATAAAATTGGCACGATATAAATTAATGCCATATTTTCCATCAGCATTAATATTATTATTTAAAGGTAAATTACTTTTTCTTTCTAATTGAGTAAGAATTTTCCCCCATTTTTCTGGGCTAAAAAGAGACCATACTGTTGGTGCTATTAACGGAAGATGAAATGCGCCGATATACCAAGATTTGGTTAATATTTTTAAGATTTGGGCTGGCGAAGATTTAAATTTATCACGTAAAAATAAAGCGGCATGATCAAGACACGGCCCAGAAATGGTTGTGTATGATAATAAACGTCCTTTGAACTTAGGCTCGGTAACCGATTCCCAAGACTGAATAGAACCCCAATCATGCGCAGCCATATGGAATTGGCGATTCGGTAATAACTCATCTACCACTTCTTGGAGATCTAAAGATAAACGCTCTAAACGGTAATCACGTATACGTTTTGGTATAGATGACAAACCTGCTCCACGTACATCGTAAGTAACAATGTAGAAGTCATTGATTAAATGTTCAATGATTGATTCCCATACTTCTTGATTGTCAGGATAACCATGTACTAAAACCAACGGTGTATTTTTTTCGTCGCCCCATGTTTTGGCACAAAGCGTTTGTTGATCACTTGTTGTTACTGTATGAACTTTTGGCTGCATAATCATTTCCTATCTTGTTTTTCAATCGATCATGTCGTTAGTCGGATAGAGCATTGCCATCAATATAAAAAAGATGATACTTATCTAGTATGAATACTGTTTCAATAAAAAAAATTGACTATTATGGCTATTTTAAGAAGACTTCAGAACAATCCTACGATTTCAAAATTTCTATTTAATCACTATCCCCCTTATCGTGGCGCGGGGATTTATATTGAAATCATGAATTTAGAACTTTGCCATGTGCGTGTAAAGATGCCACTGACTTGGAAAAACCAAAATTTAGTCGGAACACATTTTGGTGGAAGTCTTTATTCAATGGTTGACCCATTTTATATGATGATTCTTATGCATCATCTCGGATCAAAATATATTGTTTGGGATAAAGCTGCTGAAATCAATTTTCTTTCCCCAGGGCGCAGCACTGTACATGCAGATATTCGAGTCGATTTAGCCGAAATTGAACAAATTCGTGAACTTGCCGAAAACTATGAGCCCGTTCTAAGAACCTATCATCTAAATATTTTTGATGAATCAGGAGTAAGAATTGCAGAGGTTCAAAAAACGCTTTATATCAGACGTAAAAAAGCGAAGCCCTTCCCTCAATAAAAATAAGCGCTATAAAGCGCTTATTTTATGAATCTTCTAAACCTTTTATCTTTTCTCTTCAATTGCTGCACCAGCACCACCACCGATCGCACCACCAATTGCAGCACCAGAGTCACCACCAATCAGTGCTTTACCTACTACAGAACCGATACCAGCACCAATTGCACTCTTAGTCGTTGTCTGTTTACTACCACCTTGAGTATTAGAACCAACGCCAGCACCTACCGCTGCGCCTAAGCCTGCACCAATGCCTCCACCTACATGGTTACCTAAACCACCACCAAGTGCTCCACCTGCTGCTGCCGCACCAATACGTTGATCAGATGGGCTCATATTTTGACAGCCTGTGAACATAAGTGTAGACAACATTAACGCAGAAACTAATCCAATTGTTTTTTTCATGACCGTACTCACTACTATCTGTTCTAATGAAAAGAATAATCCCCTTTTATGAGGAATTTGATCAGATTGTGTTATTCGTCTGTCCTAATCGATTGATATTTTGTAAAGCTCATCCTTATAAGCTCATTAAACAAAATTTTAATTATAAAAAGGCGTAAAAAAAGAAGTCTTTAATCACATAAAGACTTCTATGGTTTAACAATTATTAAGGATACTTTTAGTATTTACCTTTTTTCTCTTCATAAGCTGCGCCTGCACTACCACCAAGTGCTCCACCTGTAGCAGCACCAGCATCACCACCAATAATTGCTCCACCTAAGACCGCACCAACACCAGCACCAATTGCACTATTACGTACGGTTTTACTGCTAGATCCTTTGGCATTAGCAGCAACACCTGCGCCAAGTGCCGCTCCTAGACCTGCACCAATATTACCACCCACATGTTTACCTACCGCACCACCTGCACCACCACCAATTGCAGCTGAACCAATACGTTGACTTTCTGGGCTTGCATTCTGACAACCCACAAACAAAGTTGCTGACATCAAGCCAACACCAACAATCATCATCATTTTTTTCATTAGATTTACTCCAGTCTTCATAAGCAGGTAGCCTAGTGTGTTTTTATGGAGTCTTTATCCCGCTTTAGTAATAAAATAATGACTCTTTAATATGTTTATGTAATTACAACTCTTAATTGTTAAAAATAACTATAAATAAAAAAGGCACCCTGAGGTGCCTTTTTTAGTGCCAGTCTAAACTTAGAATTGTTCTGAGTTTAATGCTTGGCTGAATGCTTGGTCTACTTCGCTGAAGTCATTGTGAAGCTCATGTTCTGCAGCTTCTGCTTCTTGACGACGACGTTCTAGGTGGTATGCAAGACCAGTACCTGCTGGAATCAAGCGACCTACTACAACGTTTTCTTTCAAGCCACGTAAATCATCTTCTTTACCTGTTACAGCCGCTTCAGTTAACACACGAGTTGTTTCCTGGAACGATGCAGCAGAGATGAACGAGTCAGTAGAAAGCGATGCTTTCGTAATACCCATTAATTGACGTTCAAACTTCGCAGGGAACTTGTTCTGAGCCAAGACAGCTTGGTTCTCTTGAACAACACGGATGTAATCCACTTGCTCGCCTTTGATGAAGCTTGTATCACCACCATCAGTGATATCAACTTTACGCAACATTTGACGTACGATAACTTCAATGTGCTTATCGTTGATTTTTACACCTTGGAGACGGTAAACGTCTTGAACTTCGTTCACGATGTAGTTAGTTAATGCAACTTCACCTTTCAAACGCAAGATGTCATGTGGGTTTTGTGGACCATCAGAAATAGTCTCACCACGGTTCACATGCTCGCCTTCGAATACGTTGATTTGACGCCATTTTGGAATCAATTCTTCGTAAATCTCAGAACCATCATCAGGAGTAATTACCAAACGGTTTTTACCCTTAGTCTCTTTACCGAAGCTTACAACACCTGATACTTCAGCAAGAATTGCATGCTCTTTTGGTTTACGCGCTTCGAACAAGTCAGCTACACGCGGAAGACCACCGGTAATATCACGAGTACGTGATGTTTCTTGTGGTACACGACCAATAACGTCACCCACACCGATCGTTTCGCCATCACGGACAGTCACGATTGTGTTTTGTGGCAAGAAGTAGAACTGTTCGCCGCCATCTGTTGTATCCAACACGATTGCAGGACGTAAATCTTTACCAGAAGCAGGACGAGCTGTTACAGGCAAGATTTCAACAGTAGTCATACCAGTTGCATCGTCAGTTTTCGATGTTGCAGTTACGCCATCAGCGATTTGGCTGAAACGTGCTTTACCAGCAACTTCTGTTACCAATGGATGTGTATGCGGATCCCAAGTCGCTACGATACCGCCAGCTTCTACAGCTTCACCATCTTTCAACAAGATGCTTGCACCGTAAGGAAGTTTATAGCGCTCACGCTCACGACCTAAATCATCGGCAATACCAATTTCACCTGAACGTGAAACTGAAACCAAGTGGCCTTTTGCATGTTGTACAGTTTTCACGTTATGGAAACGTACAGTACCTTTGTTACGTACTTGAACACTGTTCGCAGCAGAAGTTCGGCTCGCAGCACCACCAACGTGGAACGTACGCATCGTTAACTGTGTACCTGGCTCACCAATTGACTGTGCAGCCATTACACCCACTGATTCACCTGGGTTCACCAAGTGACCACGTGCAAGGTCACGACCATAACAACGAGCACACACACCGAATGTTGATTCACATGCGATTACTGAACGTACTTTAACTTCATCGACACCAGCTTCTTCAAGCTGAGCTGCGATTTTCTCGTCAATTAACGTACCACGAGGTAATACAACTTCATCATCAGATGCACGACGTACATCTTCAGCAGTTACACGACCTAATACGCGGTCACGTAATGGCTCGATGACATCACCACCCTGAATGAATGGTGTCATTACTAAACCACCCGCTGTACCACAGTCAGGTTCAGTAATTACCAAGTCTTGCGCTACGTCTACAAGACGACGAGTCAAGTAACCAGAGTTCGCAGTTTTCAATGCTGTATCGGCCAAACCTTTACGCGCACCGTGTGTAGAAATAAAGTACTGAAGTACTGTTAAACCTTCACGGAAGTTCGCTTTAATCGGAGTCTCAATAATCGAGCCATCCGGTTTTGCCATCAAACCACGCATACCAGCAAGCTGACGAATCTGCGCCGCACTACCACGGGCACCAGAGTCAGACATCATATAGATGCTGTTGAATGATTTTTGCTTCTCGTCTTCACCTTGTTTGTTTTTCACAAGTGTATAAGACAAGTTATCCATCATTGCTTTAGCAACTTGGTCGTTTGTACGCGCCCAGATATCGACAACTTTGTTATAACGCTCACCAGCAGTTACGAAACCTTGTTCGAACTGTTGTTCGATTTCACGAACTTCTGTTTCCGCTTTATCAATAATTGTCTGTTTAGTAGGTGGAATAAGCATGTCTTCCATACCTACCGATACACCTGAACGAGTCGCTTGACGGAAGCCCAAGTACATTAATTGGTCAGCGAAGATAACTGTATCTTTCAAACCAAGTTTACGGTAGCAAGAGTTGATCAATTTAGAGATATTCTTTTTAGTCATCTCAAGGTTGATCATGTCAAAGCTTAAGCCTTGTGGAACAATTTCCCAAAGCAAACAACGACCAGGAGTTGTGTCAACAATAATAGTTTGATGTTCACGCTCACCATTTTCATTGATAACAGTTTGATGTACACGTACTTTAACACGTGCATGGATCGCAACCTGACCAGTAGCAAGTGCACGGTTTACTTCATGCGTATCCGCAAACACCATGCCTTCACCTTTGGCATTTACAGCATCACGTGTGATGTAGTAAAGACCCAAGACAACGTCCTGAGAAGGAACAATGATCGGTTCACCGTTTGCTGGTGACAAGATGTTGTTTGTTGACATCATCAATGCACGAGCTTCTAACTGTGCTTCAAGTGTCAATGGAACGTGTACCGCCATTTGGTCACCATCGAAGTCGGCGTTAAACGCAGCACAAACGAGTGGGTGAAGACGGATTGCCTTACCTTCAATAAGAATAGGTTCAAATGCTTGAAGACCTAAACGGTGAAGTGTTGGCGCACGGTTCAACATTACTGGGTGTTGACGAATTACAGAAGCAAGAACGTCCCAAACTTCCGGAGTCTCACGCTCAACCATTTTCTTCGCAGCTTTAATGGTAGTCGCCTGACCTGAAGCTTGTAGTTTCGCGAAAATGAATGGCTTGAATAATTCAAGTGCCATTTTCTTCGGTAGACCACATTGGTGAAGACGTAAAGTAGGACCTACAGTAATTACCGAACGACCAGAATAGTCAACACGCTTACCTAATAAGTTCTGACGGAAACGACCTTGTTTACCTTTGATCATATCTGCCAAAGATTTTAATGGACGCTTGTTAGAACCAGTAATTGCACGACCACGACGACCGTTATCAAGCAATGCATCTACAGACTCTTGTAACATACGTTTTTCGTTACGTACGATGATATCTGGAGCAGCTAGGTCGAGAAGACGCTTCAAACGGTTGTTACGGTTAATGACACGACGATATAAATCGTTCAAGTCAGAAGTCGCGAAACGACCACCTTCAAGTGGAACTAATGGACGTAAATCAGGTGGAAGTACAGGAAGTACATTCATCACCATCCATTCTGGCTTGTTGTTTGAATCTTTGAATGCTTCCATCAATTTCAAGCGTTTAGACGCTTTTTTCAACTTCGTTTCAGAAGTTGTTTGAGGGATTTCTTCACGTAAACGTGCGATTTCAGCTTCAAGATCGATATCTTTCAACAAGTCCTGAACCGCTTCTGCCCCCATTTTCGCAGTGAATTCATCACCGTGTTCTTCAAGTGCATTGAAGTACTCTTCGTCTGTTAAAAGTTGATACTTTTCAAACGGAGTCATACCAGGGTCAGTTACAACGTATGATTCGAAATACAATACACGTTCGATATCACGCAGTGTCATATCAAGTAATAAACCGATACGGCTCGGTAACGATTTTAAGAACCAGATATGTGCAACTGGAGAAGCAAGTTCAATGTGACCCATACGTTCACGACGAACTTTCGCTGTAGTTACTTCAACGCCACATTTTTCACAAATGACGCCTTTGTATTTCATACGCTTGTATTTACCACACAAGCATTCGTAATCTTTTACTGGACCAAAGATTTTGGCACAGAACAAACCGTCACGTTCTGGTTTAAAAGTACGGTAGTTAATTGTCTCAGGTTTTTTAACTTCACCATGAGACCATGACTTAATCATTTCTGGTGACGCAAGACCAATACGGATACGGTCAAACTCAATTGGTGCATGACCATCTGAGTCCGTTTTCTTACGCATGATATCGAGCAAGTCTTTCAATTTTTTTCTCCGTGTGTCGGGAAGCAACGCTTACCCGACTGGGTCACAAATATTGTTTTTACCTAAAAAATCGTGAGTCTTACGACTTAATCACCATTTTTCAGTTCAATGTTGATACCTAAAGAACGGATCTCTTTGGTCAATACGTTGAACGATTCAGGCATACCCGGATCCATATAATGGTTACCATCTACAATATTCTTATAGATGCGTGTACGACCTTCAACGTCATCCGACTTAACAGTTAACATCTCTTGGAGAGTATATGCTGCGCCGTAAGCTTCGAGTGCCCAGACCTCCATCTCACCGAAACGCTGACCACCGAATTGTGCTTTACCACCAAGCGGTTGCTGTGTAACAAGAGAGTAAGAACCAGTTGAACGCGCATGCATTTTGTCATCAACCAAGTGGTTCAATTTGAGCATGTACATGTAACCCACAGTTACAGGGCGATCAAACTGTTCACCAGTACGGCCATCAAACAATACTGTTTGACCAGTACGAGAGATACCAGCTAACTCAAGTAAGTCTTTAATTTGACCTTCTTCAGCACCATCAAATACAGGAGTAGCCAAAGGCACACCAGCACGTAAGTTGCCTGAAAGAGCTAAGACTTCAGCATCAGTTAAGCTGTCAAGATCTTCTTGCTCACCACCGACTTTGTTATAAATCTTGTCTAAGAATTCACGCAGTTCTAAAACTGTACGCTGTTCTTTCAACATTTTTTCGATTTTATCACCAAGCCCTTTAGCCGCCATACCCAAGTGAGTCTCAAGAATCTGACCCACGTTCATACGAGATGGTACGCCCAACGGGTTCAATACGATATCTACTGGTACACCGTTAGCATCATGTGGCATGTCTTCAACAGGTAGGATGTTAGATACAACACCTTTGTTACCGTGACGACCAGCCATCTTATCACCAGGCTGAATACGACGTTTAACAGCTAAGTAAACTTTAACAACTTTCAATACGCCAGTTGTTAATTCATCACCTGTTGCAAGCTTACGTTTCTTCTCAGCGAATTTCTCGTCAATTTCTGCGCTCTTTTCTTTTAAGAACACTTGAATTTGAGTTAAACGCTCAGCGATTGCTTCGTCTGCTGGCTGAATTTCAAGCAAATCAACAAGCTCTAAACCAGATAACACGTCTTCAACGAGTTTGTCACCACGTTTAGTTGAACCACCGCCATTAGACTCTTGGCCTTTAAGCAAACGAATTACACGCTCACGAGCTGCTTCTTCAAAGATCTTGTATTCTTCTTTCAAGTCTTTACGGTAAGCATCAAGCTGTGCTTTTTCGATAGCTAGTGCACGGTCATCTTTCTCTAAGCCATCACGAGTGAAGACTTGAACGTCGATAACTGTACCTTTAGTACCAGATGGAACACGTAAAGATGAATCTTTAACATCAGCTGCTTTCTCACCAAAGATTGCGCGAAGCAATTTTTCTTCAGGAGTTAACTGAGTTTCACCTTTAGGCGTTACTTTACCAACAAGGATGTCACCTGCTGTAACTTCAGCACCGATATAAACGATACCTGATTCATCAAGTTTAGAAAGTGCAGCTTCACCAACGTTAGGAATATCGGCAGTAATTTCTTCTGCACCTAACTTAGTATCACGCGCTACACAAGATAACTCTTGAATATGAATAGAAGTTAAACGGTCTTCTTGAAGTACACGCTCAGATAATAAGATCGAGTCTTCATAGTTGTAACCATTCCAAGTCATGAACGCAACGCGCATGTTTTGACCAAGCGCAAGCTCACCCATATCTGTAGACGGACCGTCTGCCAAGATATCACCGCGAGCAACTTTGTCGCCTAAATTCACGATAATATTTTGGTTAATACAAGTGTTCTGGTTAGAACGTGTATATTTAATGAGGTTGTAGATATCTACACCAGCCTCACCAGCAATCATTTCATCTTCGTTTACACGAATAACGATACGAGAAGCATCTACGTATTCAATTGCACCACCACGGTTTGCGATCACACACACACCTGAGTCACGTGCAACGTTCGCTTCCATACCTGTACCTACAAGCGGTTTATCCGCACGTAGAGTAGGAACTGCCTGACGTTGCATGTTTGAACCCATAAGCGCACGGTTCGCGTCATCGTGTTCAAGGAATGGAATAAGTGATGCAGCAACAGATACAACCTGCTGAGCAGAAACGTCCATATGCGTCACTTTTTCTGGTGGCATACGTACGAATTCACCTTGATGACGAACAGAAACAAACTCTTCTGTTAAGTTGCCATCTTTATCTACTGCAGAATCGGCCTGTGCAATAACAGTACCTACTTCTTCAATAGCAGAAAGGTATTCAACTGCATCAGTTACTCGACCATCTACCACTTTACGGTAAGGTGTTTCCAAGAAACCGAAGTCATTTGCTTTTGCATATACAGAAAGCGAGTTGATCAAACCAATGTTTGGACCTTCCGGCGTTTCAATTGGACATACACGACCATAGTGAGTTTGATGTACGTCACGTACCTCAAAGCCCGCACGTTCACGTGTTAAACCACCAGGCCCAAGCGCTGATACACGACGCTTATGGGTAATCTCAGATAATGGGTTGTTTTGGTCCATGAACTGAGATAACTGGCTTGAACCAAAGAATTCTTTGATTGCAGCTGCAACTGGTTTAGCGTTAATTAAATCTTGCGGAGACAAGTTATCTGTTTCTGCTTGGCTTAAACGCTCTTTAACAGCACGTTCAACACGAACCAAACCAACACGGAATTGGTTTTCAGTCATTTCACCAACAGAACGTACACGACGGTTACCCAAGTGATCGATATCGTCGACTTCACCTTTACCGTTACGGATTTCAACTAATGTACGTAATACATCAATGATATCTTCGTGCGATAAAATACCTTCTACTTCACGTGACTTCTGGTCAGTACCAACTTCGTATGGACGACCCAAACGACGGTTGAACTTCATACGACCTACTGGAGATAAGTCATAACGCTCAGAAGAGAAGAATAAGTTATTGAATAAGTTTTCAGCAGCTTCTTTTGTTGGCGGCTCGCCTGGACGCATTACTTTATAAATTTCAACTAATGCTTCTTCACGGCCAGCTGTTGTATCTGCACGTAATGTGTCAGCAACAAACGAACCACGGTCAATATCGTTCGTAAATAAGATATTGAACTGTTTAACACCACCTTCTGCTAGTTTCACCATAACTTCATGGCTTAACAAAGTATTAGCGGCAATTACTTCACCATCACGTAAAGTAATATTTTCAGCAGTAATACGCTCATATAAGTATTCATCTGGAACTGAAAGTTTTGTTAAACCAGCAGCTTCCATTTGACGTACGTGACGAGCATTAATACGCTTACCTTGCTCAACAATAACTTTACCGTCATTGTCAGCAATATCAAATTGCGCCATTTCCCCACGTAAACGTTCAGGTACTAGGTCAATCTGGTAACTGCCCATATCAAGATACACAGGTACTTTTTCATAGAACAAATTCAAGATTTGTTCGTTGTTATAACCCAGTGCACGTAATACAACAGTAGCAAGTAATTTACGACGACGGTCAATACGTACGTAAACTAAGTCTTTCGCATCAAATTCGAAGTCTAACCATGAACCACGGTAAGGAATAATACGTGCTGAATACAACACTTTACCACTTGAGTGGGTTTTACCTTTATCGTGATCAAAGAAAACGCCTGGTGAACGGTGTAATTGAGATACGATTACACGCTCAGTACCATTAATGACGAATGTACCGTTTTCAGTCATGAGTGGAATTTCACCCATATAGACTTCTTGTTCTCGTACGTCTTTAATTGATTTAGTTTCGCGATCTTTAATAATCAAACGAATTTTAACGCGCATTGGTGCCGCATAAGTCGAACCACGAAGAATACATTCGCGTACATCGAACTCAGGTTTACCAAGGCTATACTCAACAAATTCTAAAGCAGCATTGCCAGAATAACTTTCGATAGGAAAAACTGAACGAAATGCGGCTTGGAGACCGATATCTTCGCGGTTTTTTGGAGTTTTGCCATCTTGCAAGAATGTTCTGTACGAATCGACCTGAATCGATAGTAAGTACGGTGCATCCATTACTTGGGGCAATTTACCAAAATTCTTACGGATCCGTTTCTTTTCGGTATATGAGTATGCCATCTGGAGTCCTCGGAAAGTAAACTAAGCCCGCCTGCAGAACGGGCTCAGAAGGAATTACGCAGGCCGATATGGCCACCACTGTTTACAAATGCTGCAATTTTTAGTGGTATAAAAACGCTTAACAATATTTTTAAAAAAGAAAAATATTGGTAAACATTTGAAATTACTTGTTTTATTTCGACTTTCTCAAAAATCAAACAAAACTAACAAAAATCGAGCCGATTATTGTAACGCAAAAAGGCTGATGACCCAAGAGCCATCAGCCATTTTATGGAGCCGATTTAAAAACCGACTCCTTTTACAATTACTTAAGTGTAACTGTAGCACCAGCTTCTTCAAGTTTCTTCTTAAGTTCTTCGCCTTCTTCTTTAGAAACGCCTTCTTTAAGAACTTGAGGAGCACCTTCAACTAGGTCTTTAGCTTCTTTAAGACCAAGGCCAGTTGCTTCACGAACTGCTTTAATTACAGCTACTTTGTTAGCACCGAAAGAAGTCAACTCAACATTGAATTCAGATTGTTCTTCAGCAGCAGCAGCAGCGCCACCAGCTGGAGCAGCAACAGCAACAGCTGCAGCTGAAACGTTGAATTTCTCTTCGAAAGCAGAAATTAATTCAACAAGTTCAAGAACAGTTTTTTCAGCAACTGCGTTTAAGATTTCTTCGTTAGTTAAAGCCATGAGAATAACTCCAAATGGATATTGAATGGTGTGTAAAATTGATTAAGCAGCTTCTGACTCGTTTTTCTCTTTGAGCGCTGTAATAAGGCGACCCAATTTCGAAATAGGAGCTTGAAGGACAGAGGCAAGCATAGTAAGAGCTTTCTCTTGGTTCGGAAGGTTTGCAATTACGCTAACGTCAGCACCTTGATAAACTTTGCCGTCAAATGCAGCAGCTTTTAACTCAAATGCTTTGTTAGTTTTAGCAAAATCTTCAAACAAACGTGCAGCTGCACCCATGTCATCTTCAGAAGTTGAAAAACCTAGAATTGTTGGACCAACAAGGTTGTCGTTCAAGATATTGAATTGAGTATCTTGAAGTGCGCGTTTAGCCAAAGTGTTACGTACAATACGTGTAGAAACACCTAACTTACGAGCTTCAACACGAAGTGTTGTTAATTGCTCTACGCTTAAGCCTTGGTAGTCAGCAACAACGGCTGCAAACGCCTTAGAAGCAACTTCACTTACTTCCGCAACGATCTGTTTTTTGTCTTCAATAAGAAGAGCCATTGTAAAACCTCCTAAGGTGATTTATGTACCCAATGGGCACACTCCCAATTCGTAAGCCTCTCGACTTACACGCGGAGGAGGAACAAATCACACCACCGCGTCTACGCAGGCTGGTTTATTAAGAAAAGTGCTATTCGAAAACAACATCTTTTCGCCTGAGGTCTTTGACGCTGATAAATTCTCATTTATCAATTCAAAGTCCGCCTGATGAGTAAGGGATGAAGCTTTGCTCCACCCCACCTAATAAAAATATTTTTATTTAGGCTCTGTCCTCAATCAGGACTTTAAAATTCTTTACTAAGTCTAAACTTAGTTAGAAACGTTGTTTACATCAACAGTAAGACCAGGACCCATAGTTGAGCTCAAAGTGATCTTTTTGATGTATACACCTTTAGAAGTTGCAGGTTTTAACTTTTTCAAGTCAGCAACTAAAGTTTCAACGTTTTGACGGATAGCAGCAGCATCAAAGCCTAATTGACCGATCGCAGCATGGATAATACCCGCTTTGTCTACACGGTAACGAGCCTGACCAGATTTAGCGTTTTTAACAGCATTCGCTACATCAGGAGTTACAGTACCAACTTTAGGGTTTGGCATTAAACCACGTGGACCAAGAATTGTACCGAGCTTACCAACAACACGCATAGCGTCAGGAGCAGCGATTACAACATCAAAGTCAAGGTTTCCACCTTGGATGCTTTCAGCAAGGTCATCAAAACCTACAACATCAGCACCAGCTTCTTTAGCAGCTTCTGCTTGAGCGCCTTGAGCAAATACAGCTACACGTACAGTTTTACCAGTACCTGCAGGTAATGTAGTTGCGCCACGAACAACCTGATCAGATTTACGTGGATCTACACCAAGGTTTACAGCCACATCCAAAGATTCTTTGAATTTTGCAGCAGGTAGGCTGTTAAGAACTTGTACCGCTTCTTCCAAAGTGTAAACTTTGTTTGCTTCAACAGCAGCAGCAATGGCTTTTTGACGTTTAGTTAACTTTGCCATGTCTTATAGCTCCACTTCCAAGCCCATAGAACGTGCAGAACCAGCGATGGTACGAACACGTGCGTCTAAATCAGCACCAGTTAAATCTGGTTCTTTAGTAGTCGCAATTTCTTCTAACTGAGCACGAGTCAACTTACCAACTTTAGTTTTGTTTGGTACAGATGAACCCTTTTGAATACCAGCAGCTTTCTTAAGAAGAATAGAAGCTGGAGGAGTTTTCATGATGAATGTGAACGACTTGTCGTTGTACACAGTAATCACTACAGGAATTGGAAGACCTGGTTCAACTTTTTGTGTAGCAGCATTGAATTCTTTACAGAATGCCATGATGTTTACACCACGTTGACCTAACGCAGGACCAATTGGTGGAGATGGATTTGCTTTACCAGCTGGAACTTGCAGCTTGATATAGCCGTCAATCTTCTTAGCCATTTTAAAATACCTCTGGGTACAAACGCCGCTAGGCTCCCCAATCTTTACGCAACACTACTGTTACAACAACAATGCCCGATAAAATCGGGCGCTTTTCAACCAATTGAGATTAAATCGTTTTTTCGACTTGGCGAAACTCGAGTTCAACCTGAGTTGGTCGATTAAATACATTAATCGTCAACGTTAAACGTGACTTATCGTATTGAACTTCTTCCACCACACCTTTAAAGTCTGTGAATGGACCGTCAATAACAAGTAATTCTTCACCTGGCTCAAACATCGTTTTAGGACGTGGTGCTTCACCAGTATTACGTACACGCGCAAGAATCGCATCTGCTTCACGCTGAGTGATTGGTGCTGGTTTTTCAGGTGTACCACCGATAAAACCTAGAACCTTTGGACATTCTTTAACAATATGCCAAGTATCATCATTCATTTCCATTTCGACTAACACATAGCCAGGAAAGAATTTACGCTCAGATTTACGTTTCTTACCATCCTTCATTTCTACCACTTCTTCGGTAGGAACAAGGACATCACCAAAGCTATCAGCAACAGCGCTACGCTGGATTCGTTCTGTAAGTGAACGCAACACTTGTTTTTCATAGCCAGAGTAGGCATGAATAATGTACCAACGTTTCATAGCTCTTTTACCCGATAATCAACTTAATTAACCAACCCAAACCATAGTCAAAGCACCATAAAACCAGTGATGCAACAACTACAACCAATAGAACCTGCCACGAAGTAGTGACTGTTTCTTGTTTTGTTGGCCAAGTTACTCGACGCAATTCGACTCGTGCATCTTTTAGCAAACGAACGAAGCCTTTACCTTGATGGGTGGCGTATAATAAACCTAAAGCCACAACGATACAAGCAAAAATTGCCCCAACGCGCACCCAAACATTATTTGCAGGCGCCCAATACGCTGGTAAGTGCTGATTCACCATGGTAGCTAAAAGCAACAATGCTATTGCAATCACCCATAGAACAATGTCTAGAGGCGAACCAGAACGAACAACTTCAGCAGAATTATTTCTTTGAGGAATTGGCGCGTCGCTCAATGCGTCACGCGGTTTATCATTCGACATTTTTGTACTCGTCGTAGAACTCGCGACTTATTATATGAACAACTAAGCCAGCATCAAGCTTTTTATTTCAAAATATGGCAGGTCAGGAGGGACTCGAACCCCCAACATTCGGTTTTGGAGACCGACGCTCTACCAATTGAACTACTGACCTATAATGCAAGTTGAGAGCCAAAGCCCTCAACCTGAGACGTAACCCGTCACTATAATATGCTTATGCAGTTACTTTCGCAACAACACCAGCACCTACAGTACGACCACCTTCACGGATCGCAAAACGTAGACCTGGGTCCATTGCGATTGGGTGGATTAATTCTACTGACATTTCAACGTTGTCGCCTGGCATAACCATTTCAACGCCGTCTTGTAATTGGATTGCACCAGTTACGTCAGTTGTACGGAAGTAGAACTGTGGACGGTAACCATTTAAGAATGGAGTGTGACGACCACCTTCTTCTTTAGAAAGTACGTATACTTCTGCGTCGAATTTAGTGTGCGGCTTGATTGTACCTGGTTTAGCAAGTACTTGACCACGTTGTACGTCTTCACGCTTAGTACCACGAAGTAAGATACCACAGTTCTCACCTGCACGGCCTTCGTCAAGAAGTTTACGGAACATTTCTACGCCAGTTACAGTTGT
>NZ_LRPE01000024.1 GCF_001605885.1 Acinetobacter lactucae
TAATATGTTTACCAAATTTTTATATATTTTAACTCTATAAATATCAATAATTTGATAATTTTTTGTAAGAATGTTTATATTTTATTTACCAATATAGATTTAAGAAATTTTAACTATTACATTATTTAAAATATTTAATGTGATTTAGATCACGCGAAAATTGACAAATTTTTATTACCTTTAAATTAATAATTGTTTTTAAATTAAAAATATTGTATCAAATAGATATAAACTATTTTATAAATAGGTATATAAAATGAAAAATAATATTTTTAAACTTGTTGTTTTGATGGTGCTTTCCACTTCCCCACTATTTTGTTATGCAAGTAACACAATAATGATAAGAGGAAATATTGTTGAAGATACATGTTCAAGAGAACATAGTGAGATAGAATGTGTTGAGGTAAATAATTTAAATACTAAACTTGATAGTGAATACTTAAATAAAGATAGTCTTTTTAAATTAACTCAACATACCGAGAAAATGGACACTAGCATTGAAAGCATAGGTTCAAATCACAAGATTGTGCTTATCAATTATCACTAACTTACAACTATAGTATTTGAGCTTATTTTATAAGTTTAGATAAAAGAGTGATTTGTCGACTTGATTGCATTTTTGATGAATTGATAGGCGAATCGCTCTTTTTTCATAAAAAATGACTATTTGTATGTTTTTTCTGTATACATATACATAATTTATTCTATATAATTGTATTCTAAGAATTTAAGCTTATTTTTCACATAATTTGTTTAATTCTTTTCTATTTACTTCGTGTTCTTATGTAACTTACTTTTTTCTGAAGTACCTCATTTTCATAAAACAAAAAAGCCTTTATAAACAGCTATATAAGCTGTAATTACTCGTTCTACATCCCAAATGATGAATGTGATAAAATTAAAATTATGGAAAAATAATGTGATGTGGTTTGCATTTTGTTTAAGAAGTGTTAATATCGCCGCATTACTTTTCAAGATGTCAAACACTGGAAAAGTAAGGAATTAAAACTTTTATCCAGACTTTTGAGAAAACACTATGAAAAAACTTGCTTTGATCGCTGCTCTTTCGGTTGTAGGGATTGCGAATGCTCAAGCTGCTGATGGTACAATTACAATTAATGGTTTAGTTACAGACAAAACTTGTGACATCGTTACCCCTGCTGGTAAAGACTTCACAGTTACTCTTCCAACTGTTTCTAAACAAACTTTAGCTGTTGCTGGGGATGTTGCTGGTCGTACTCCTTTCCAAATCAACTTAGCTAACTGTTCACAAGGTAAAGTAGCTACTTACTTCGAACCAGGTGCAACTGTTGACTTCAACACTGGTCGTTTACTTAACCAAGACGCTACTGGTGCTAAAAACGTTAACGTTCAACTTTTAGGTAGCAACAATAACTTCATCCCAGTTCTTGCTGCGGGTGCAAACGGTGCTCAAGCTAACTCTCAATGGGTTGACGTAGCAGAAGGCGCAAGTGCTGACCTTAACTACTATGCTGAATACTACGCAACTGGCGCTTCTACTGCTGGTAAAGTAACTACTTCTGTTCAATACACAATTATCTATCAATAATTAATTGATAGCGGGGTTTCTATGTCCGCATGGAAACCCTGTTTTGTGTAACACTTTCCTGAATCTTTCTTGGTTGAGAACTCGAAAAATGAAATTGAACAGTTATAATTTTTTGTTAAGTTTGGCATTGGCTTCGACAGTTGTCGCACCTGCTACTCGAGCAGAAATTGTAATTCATGGCACCCGTGTAATTTATCCGTCGGATGCTCGTGAAGTTACGCTACAAGTTAGCAATAACGGTTCAAAGCCAGCACTTGTCCAAGCTTGGATTGATGAAGGTGACCCAAAGAGTACACCGGACCAATCAAAAGTTCCTTTTATGATTGCTCCTCCAATTTCTCGTGTTGAAGCAACGAAAAGTCAGACGCTTCGTATTACTGCTTTGCCCAATGCTTCTCAATTAAATCAGAAGCAAGAAACGGTTTTGTGGTTGAATATTTTAGATATCCCACCTAGACCTACTTCAAAAAGTGAAGATACGACACCTGATAACTTCCTACAACTTGCAATTCGTTCACGGATTAAATTCTTCTACCGTCCTTCATCGATTAAAGAAGACGCGAATTTAGCATCAGATAAGCTTCAATGGGTTAAATCTGGTCAAAGTTTAACGGTAAAAAATCCTACTCCTTTTCATATCACAATGACCTCTGTTTACCAAAAGGCAGGTGATAAAAAAGTTGATTTATTACCTCAAGGGCTCATGATTAAGCCTTTTTCTGAAGCGTCAGTTCAGCTTAAGAATGGCAACCTTCAAGATATGAGTTTTATTAATGTCAATGACTACGGTGGTCGTGTTGAGCACCCGATAAAACTCCAGTAATCAGATTTATCTTTTTAATAAATTTAAGCACCTATATGTGTAGGCGGACTTAGCTATGCCAAAAAAAAGGCAAGAATCTTATAAATTATTAAAACGCCATATTTGTTACTACTTGGCTTCTGGTGTTGTCACAATGACAATGCCTGTATTCGTGCATGCTGAAGAAACAACGACGAGTGCTCCAGTAGAGGCTGAATTTGATTCTGCTTTTTTAATTGGAGATGCTCAAAAAGTTGACATTTCTCGTTTTAAATATGGTAACCCTGTTTTACCTGGCGAATACAACGTTGACGTATATGTAAATGGTCAATGGTTTGGTAAACGTCGTATGGTCTTTAAAGCATTAGACCCTAATAAAAATGCAGTAACGTGTTTTACAGGTATGAACCTGCTTGAGTACGGTGTTAAACAAGATATTTTATCTAAACGCACTGCCCTTCAAAAAGAAAATAATAGTTGTTATAAAATTGAAGAGTGGGTTGAAAATGCATTTTATGAATTTGATACCTCCCGTCTACGTGTAGATATTTCTATTCCGCAAGTTGCTTTGCAAAAAAATGCGCAAGGCTATGTCGACCCAAGTGTATGGGATCGCGGTATCAATGCGGGTTTTCTGTCTTATAGTGGTAGTGCCTATAAAACATTTAATCAGTCAGGTGACCGAAGCGAAACAACAAATGCGTTTATGGGTGTTACAGCTGGTTTAAATATTGCTGGTTGGCAATTACGTCATAATGGTCAGTGGCAATGGCAAGATACGCCTTCTGAAAATCAATCTAAATCAGATTATCAAGAAACAAGCACGTACTTACAAAGAGCCTTCCCTAAATACCGTGGTGTTTTAACGCTAGGTGATAGTTTTACTAACGGTGAAGTATTTGATTCTATTGGTTACCGCGGTATTGATTTCTCAAGCGATGACCGCATGCTACCAAATAGTATGCTTGGTTATGCGCCACGTATCCGTGGTAATGCAAAAACCAATGCAAAAGTTGAAGTTCGTCAACAAGGCCAACTTATTTATCAAACAACTGTTGCACCAGGTAACTTTGAGATTAATGACCTTTACCCTACTGGTTTTGGTGGGGAAATTGAAGTTTCTATTATTGAAGCAAATGGCCAAGTACAAAAATTTTCGGTTCCATATGCTTCAGTTGTACAAATGCTCCGTCCAGGCGTCAACCGTTATTCTTTAACTGTAGGTCAGTTCCGCGATCAGGATATCGATATTAATCCTTGGGTTGTTCAAGGTAAATACCAACAAGGGATTAATAACTACCTAACAGGCTATACTGGCATACAAGCTACAGAAAATTATGCTGCTGTCTTATTGGGTGCTGCTTTTGCTACACCAATTGGTGCAGTTGCATTAGATGTTACCCACTCTGAAGCTGACTTTGAAAAACAGTCATCACAATCTGGGCAAAGTTTCCGTTTAAGTTATAGTAAGTTAATTACTCCAACTAACACAAACTTAACTCTTGCTGCATATCGTTACTCAACCGAGAACTTCTATAAATTACGTGATGCACTGCTTATTCGTGATTTAGAAGAAAAAGGCGTAAATACTTATGCGGCTGCTGGCCATCAGCGTAGTGAATTCCAAATTACTTTAAACCAAGGGCTTCCTGAAGGTTGGGGTAATTTCTATGTGGTTGGCTCATGGGTTGATTATTGGAACCGTAGTGAAAGTACTAAACAGTACCAAATTGGTTATAGCAATAACTACCATGGCTTAACCTATGGTTTATCAGCAATTAACCGTAAGGTTGAGTACGGTTCAAATGATGCAACGAATGATACTGAATATTTAATGACGCTTTCATTCCCAATTAACTTTAAGAAGAATTCAGTCAACGTAAACGTGACTGCTTCTGAAGATAGCCGTACTGTTGGCGCAAGTGGAATGGTTGGTGATCGCTTTAGTTACGGCGCTTCTGTGTCACATCAAGATTATGCGAACCCTACATTTAACGCAAATGGCCGTTACCGTACTAACTATGCAACTGTTGGTGGTTCTTATAGTGTTGCTGACTCTTATCAACAAGCAATGGTTAGCTTAAGTGGTAGTGTGGTTGCACATTCAGATGGTATTTTATTTGGACCTGAGCAAGGCCAAACCATGGTACTTGTGCATGCACCTGATGCAGCTGGAGCAAAAGTTAATAATACCGTTGGTTTAAGTGTGAATAAGGCTGGTTATGCGGTTATTCCATATGTAACGCCTTATCGCCTAAATGATATTACGCTTGACCCACAAGAAATGTCGAGCCAAGTAGAGCTTGAAGAAACAAGTCAACGTATCGCACCTTTTGCTGGCGCAATTGCTAAAGTAGATTTTACGACCAAGACTGGTTATGCAGTCTACATTAATAGTAAAACTGCTGATGGCAACAGTTTACCGTTTGGCGCTCAAGTCTTTAATCAAAAAGATGAAGCTGTAGGTATTGTGGCACAAGGTAGTATGATTTACTTACGTACCCCACTTGCTCAAGACAGTCTCTATGTAAAATGGGGCGACGAAAGCAATGAGCGTTGTTCGGTTGAGTACAACATCAGTAATCAGTTGCAAAATAAGCAACAAAGCATGGTAATGACTGAGGCTGTCTGCAAATGAAAAAATTACTCTTAAATAGTGGTGCTTTAGTTGTATTAGGTTTTTGTATTAATACAGCGGCCGAAGCAGCATGTACAACTAGCCTCGGTTTCAGAACGATTGATGTTGCGATGCAAGTTGGACGAGTTGTAGTTCGACCGAGTGACCCTGTAGGTAAAGTTTTGGTTAAATCACTTTTTGAGATCAGACCAGATCATTATACTACATATACCTGTAGCACCTCGGATATGTTGACGGCAAAGTTATTACAAAGTTATCCACTTAGCATACTTGGTGATAGCATCTATTCAACTAATATTCCAGGAATAGGTATCCGACTCTATCGAGAAGCGTTTAATGCTGGAAATTTTTCTGGCTATTACCCTTATACTCGTCGTGTCCCATCAACCAACTTTCGTCTTGCAGAAGGCTATTTTGTTGTAGAAATTGTAAAAACAGCTGAAAATACTGGATCTGGAACTTTAGTCCCTGGTGTTTATAGTAGTTATTATGCTGGAAACCGAAGTGATCGTCCTTTTTTAACCAGTACGGTAAATGCTAATGCAATTACTATTGCCTCTTCATCTTGTGAATGGCGTGGCGCTATTAACAAGCAGGTACAGCTACCAACAGTTACAAAAGCTGGGTTTAAAGGTGTTGGTTCAACTCAAGGAGACCAATCCTTTGAACTCAATATTCTATGTAATGGTGGTATAAATCCAACTGGTTATGAAGAGAAAAACCTCATCAGCTTGAGTTTTGATTATCAACAAGATGGCACTAATACCCAAGTTTTAAAAAATCTTGAACCAAATGCAACTAAAGCAAATGGTGTTGGGGTTCAACTTGTATGGAATTATCAAAATAAGAATCAAGTTATTGGCCTAGGTAATAAACTAGAACTGGGAACTGTGAAATCAAATCAAACCATTCAATATGATGTTCCTTTAACAGCTCGTTACTATCAAACTGCAGCAAATGTTACGCCTGGTAAGGTCCGTGCTATGGCTACTGTAACGATTCAATATGATTAATCATATTGAATCGTTATTAAGTGGAATAAAATTCAAAATCATAAATATTAATAATAAATTTTACTTTATCACTACTTTCTAAAAACTTAATACTTAACTTAATAGGAATATTTATGAAAAAAATAGGTATAGTTGCTGTTAGTGCAATTACATTATGTTGGGCAATATATGAGGTATCTTATAATAATACCAATACAACACCGTATAACGAATCCAGCCCAAAAGTAGCATCTAAAAAATTTTCATCAACTGCAAAGAATGAAAAATTAGCGTCTCAAACCCTCTTAGCTCAAACTACGTCCCTTAATTCTGCCCCAGTCTGCCAATACAATTTTGATGCGACTCAAGAAGATTATGATGTATTGAACACTCAGGACCCAGATCGACCACCTATGAAAATATTTCCATTGATAAATGGTCAAAAATTTGGTTTTAAAGTGGAGCCTGTCACGGAAGATAATTACGGTTATCTTGATTATAATGCAAAAAGTAAGGCAAAAGTGAATTCAACGAGTTATGAAGGTGATTTTTTATTACCTAGTAAAGGTATTATTGCTCTTGAAATGCAGCTTAAAGTGCCTACACTTTCTTCGAGTAGCTCCTCTTATTCAACTAATATTAGTTTTACTGGTGTTACAGATAATAACTATAACATTAGCTCATTTTATAGTTTTATTATTGGAGGACATGATCCTGATTTCGGTGAGAATCCTCCTAGTCTATATTATAGCTTAGTATCGGAAGTGGGAGATTATGAACTTATTGATAGATACTCTAAAAATAAGAAAATGACTGATAACACAAATGAATATCAACGCTTAGGTGTTTACATTAATCAGGATACTGAGCAAGTTGGATTTATTTTCAATGGTGTTGATGAAGGATATCAATTTAAATTACCTGGTGCACTACAGAAAGTAGCTTTCTCAATGAATGGAAATATAAATATTCTTTCTACAAATTTATTTGGACAAGAGTTTTCTAATGAACTCATTACTGACCGTAATGCGCTACAGTTTAACTACCCTCAGGGCACAACAGACATGTGTGGTAATGCCATCTAACATATAAAACTATAAGTCGTAAAAAAAGGGCTGAATCATAGCCCTTTTTTATTTCATTTAGAAATGAATAACAGTACGAATTGATTTACCTTCGTGCATTAAATCAAAAGCCGTATTAATATCTTGTAAAGGCATAGTATGCGTTACAAAAGGCTCAAGTTGAATCTCACCTTTCATAGCATCTTCGACCATTTTAGGAAGTTGTGAACGACCTTTTACACCACCAAAAGCAGTACCTAACCATTTACGGCCTGTAACCAACTGGAATGGACGAGTCGAAATTTCTTGACCTGCACCGGCAACACCAATAATAACGGATTGTCCCCAACCACGATGTGCACACTCTAGAGCCGAGCGCATAACATTGACGTTACCAATACATTCAAATGAATGATCTACACCCCAGCCTGTCATTTCTACTATGACTTGCTGAATTGGTTTATCGTAATCTTTAGGGTTTAAGAAATCTGTAGCACCAAACTGTTTAGCAAGTTCAAACTTATCTGGGTTTGTATCTACAACAATGATGCGCCCTGCTTTAGCTTGACGTGCACCTTGTACAACCGCCAAACCAATACCGCCTAGACCAAATATAGCAACAGAATCACCTTCTTGTACTTTTGCTGTGTTATGCACGGCGCCAATACCAGTTGTCACACCACATCCAAGTAAACAAACTTGTTCGTGATTCGCTTCAGGATTGATTTTTGCTAATGATACCTCTGCAACTACCGTATATTCACTAAAGGTTGAACAACCCATGTAATGGTAAATTGGTTCGCCGTTATATGAAAAACGTGTGGTTCCATCCGGCATTACACCTTTACCTTGAGTCGCACGTACTGCAACGCACAAGTTAGTTTTTCCAGATTTACAGAATAAGCATTCTTTACATTCAGCAGTATAAAGCGGAATCACGTGATCACCCGGTTGAACACTTGTTACGCCCTCACCTACTTCAACTACAACACCTGCTCCTTCATGACCTAAGATGGCAGGAAAAACACCTTCTGGGTCATCGCCAGATAATGTAAAAGCATCAGTATGACAAACGCCCGTATGGGTAATTTTTATTAAAACTTCACCAGCTTGAGGTGGTGCAACATCAACTTCAACAATTTCTAAAGGTTTTCCTGGGGCAAAGGCGACAGCTGCACGAGATTTCATCTTTGGGTTTCCTTTAAATCATTCGGTATTTATAGTCGAGCAAAATAGATTATATATTGATAATACAAGAGCTTAATTTTGCTTAAATTAAAATTGGCTTTCATGACAATCCATCACAGCATAGCCAGTCATGTACCTCTAAGCAAGCCTACATTTAAAAAAGAAGGAAACCCCTTACTTAAAGAGGTTTCCTATTAAATCACTTATCTTATAAATGGCTTATATTTACTTAGAGGTAAATATCCGGTGGATATGGCGTGTTATCACTAATTGGTGAGTAAAGTGTATTTTCAACGAAGAAGCCATTTGGGGCTTGAGTAGTATCAATCGTAATTGAATCAAACATAACTTGTGGATAGGCCCAGATAAATTGCTTCATTAATCCTAAAGGAACATTATTCTTCATATCACCAAAAATTCGTTGCCAAATGGGTGTTCGATATGGCTTGGTCTTATCAAAACCATAAATATAAGCAATTGAGGCATCGGGAACAAAACCAGATAAATAAATGACTTTATTGGCAGGATAGCCCAAACCTTGTATAGGTATTTGAGAAACTGCCTGATGTGCCAAGTCTAAGCGAGCTTCTAGCAACCAGTCATAAGCTTCTGTCATCATGTAATCAAAATTAGGATATGAATAGTGTTGGCTTGGATAGTTAATATAAGTGGCTAATGTCTGGATTGGGGACTGAATAGAAGGAAAGAAAATAAGTGGGCTAACTTTGGCACTGGAATATTTTGCTTTGATAGCCGTGCGGATATTTTGACAGGTTTGTCCTAATTTATTTCGGAGCCATGTTTTAAACTCATCATACGGCGTTCCTGTTTTATTCATTGCTTCATAAATTGTGCCTAGATCTGGCGCATATAAGCCTGTATCTGCATTAAATGCCAGTTTAGTTGGATAGTCATATACACAAGGTAGATTTGTACCCGTGTTATACCACCACCAAGGTTCACCAATCTGCATATTTACATCACATCCACCAGCAACCATTGCATCTGCAAACTCAATAAAGACTTTATGTAGATATGCCAAAGCATTTTGATGACTTAAACTAAAGAAATAACTAGGTGGCTCATAACCTGTACGACCTAGATTACTATTCCAGTCACGTTGTGCCCAATATTCATTTGCTCCCAAAGAGTACATTTCAAAGCTAACCCCAAAGATGGGTTGCATACTGGCGCTATGTAAAGCCTGAGCATATTTTTCATGCCATTTACGAGTGCATGAGTTAACCACCGCCTCGCCTGTCACCAAGGTATCTGGTATCTGCCATTTATTAATATCGCTTTTCCATGTCATTTCTGGATAATGCGACATTCCACAATAATGATTCACTAAGCCCTTATATCCTAAAGCCACCATATTGTTGACTAAGCGCTGAGGGTTTAAATCATAGTGATCGTCATAGCTGGTACAGATACCATAATTGTGCTGAGGGACAACAACACGACTCAAATTTAACTTTGCATTTGTTCCAGTTACAACTGAGTTAGTCAGACGAATGTATCCATCTTTTGGTTGGCTTAAAGGTGTGGCAGATTGGCCATTATAGTCACTGGTAAAGCCTGAAAAAGAAATACGTTGAATGTTAGTCACTGGAAAGCTATCTGTAGCAGAAAAGCCGGCTTTTACTGTATCCCAGTTAATACGGATGTGCGCCGTTCGTGACGAAGGATTATTTGCATAATTAAATAAGACAATATATGCAACTTTATCTACACTATTTTCATTATAGTACACCGTTAAAGTGGGCGTTAAACTAGGATTATTAAGCACTGGCATAGTGGCAGATAGCTCAATATCGAAGTCCCAAACCACCCCCGCATAGCTATATTTGGTTTGGTACGCTAAAAATTTATGATCTTTAGTGTCATAAGAATCCCAACTAATTCCAACCAAATCATTTGTCATACGTGATCTAAAAGATGCTTCAAAACCATTTCCATAGTTTGTAATAGCGAAAGACATCGTTTGCGGGCCGTCTATTCGCCAATAAATAGGGCTAAACCGATCAATAAGTGTATTTTGAATGATTGGATGAGGTGATGAATTAGAATTATTTTGCACATTTTGTGGATTAGTTATCATGTTCACATTCTCTTAATATACTAAGAAGTTTTATATTAAATAATAATTCCTATTTTATTGTTCAGATAAGTAACAATGACGTTTAAATTATTTACAGTTAATATTTTTTATAAAGTTCAAAATAACCTTAAATAAGAAAACTTAATATTATCCTAAATATTTTTTGAACTGAGGAGATAATAAATGGCAACTTTTATACAGCCCATAAAGTTTAAGACTTTGATTGTATTTACTCCTCTTGTATTTGTATTACCAGGTTGTGCTGACAGTTTATATTCCAAAACAACATCACCCGCAAAGATCTCTTCGGAAAGCATCGCTTATCCAGAGATCGACACTGCATTAGGAGAGAAGTTACAGCCTAATGAAGAACTCATCGCCCACAATATAGCCCAAGTCATTGAAAAGTCAATTCGAGAACAGTATACGGTTGGAAATGCTTTACGTGATGCACATCCTAAGGCGCATGGTTGTGTTCGTGCCGATTTTCATGTCTCAAAAAATATACCTGCCCAGTTTGCTAAAGGAATGTTTATTCCAGATCGAAGTTATCAGGCATGGATTCGATTTTCTAATGCTTCAAATGACGCTTCTAATGCCGACATTAAAAAAGATGCACGTGGCATAGCAATAAAGATTTTAGGTGTGTCTGGACAGAAAATTTTAGAAAGTGAAAAACAAGCAACCACTCAAGATTTTATTATGATTAATCATCCAGTCTTTTTTGCGAATGATGCTAAACGATATCTTTCTTTTATGAATGATGTAAATAGCCACAATATGATCAGAAAACTTCATATTCCGATTGCCCTAGGTTTTAAAGGAACCATGAATGCTCTTGGAGCACGTAATTCGCAAATCGCAAACCCATTATATGCACGGTACTGGTCTATGGTTCCTTATCAGTTAGGGATTGGTAATGATCAACAAGCAGTTAAATATTCAGTTCGTTCCTGTTCAATGTCACCAAGCAGTCTACCTAAAGATCCTAGCCATAATTATTTAAGAGAAGCTTTAAAGAACACTTTACAAAGTACAGATGCTTGTATGGAATTTCTTATTCAGCCACGAACTTCAAGTGAAATGTTAGTAGAAGATTCAATGACAGAATGGGATGAGAAAGCAGCTCCTTTCTATCAAGTAGCGACTATTCATATTCCAAAGCAGAATTTTGATACACCTGAGCAAAATAAGTTTTGTGAGAATCTATCTTTTACACCGTGGCATGCTCTACCAGAACATAAACCATTAGGTGCGGTAAACCGAATGCGTAAAGTCGTTTATGAAAACATCAGCAGAGTTCGGCATGATATGAATTCAGCTCCTAGACAAGAACCTTAAATACTTTATCCATCATAGTTAAGAGTTTTTAATTGCTTCTTTTTTAAGGGAGATTTTTGCTTGTATCTATAGTGATGCGATCAATAAAGTCTGCCAACCATAAAATAAAGTCATCTTCACTTTTATGTCTTGGAATCAAGCTCATATCTAATCTAAGGGGAAACTCATTTTTTACGCTGATCACAGTACCTTCAAAGTTCACAAAGTTATATAAAAATTTTAATTCTGTACCCGCTATGGCTTTTTTGATTTCTACAATAAGATTATTTAAATTTTTAAAC
>NZ_LRPE01000025.1 GCF_001605885.1 Acinetobacter lactucae
GAATGTTAAATTAAGTATAATGAAATAAGTAGATTATTAAAATTAATTATGAAATCATATTTAAATTTACTCACTAAAACACTATATGATGGGATAAAATATATATAAATTTAATATTTTTAAAAATAATAATATTAAAAATTATATAGGTAAGTAATTGATGTTTATAAGTATAATTTGAAATTTTTATGTTTTTATTGTGATATGTGTCACAATAAAACCTTATTTTTTCAATTGAAATATTTCTTTAGATTTGTGGCTTTAATAAATCTATACTATAAAATCAATGTGTTTTTAAACTTAAGCGTGTGATAATTTGAGATATGAAAGATTGGCAATGTAAGTATTGTAATGGTTACATTATGGTTAATCATTCAAAGATCAGCGTAGGAGAAAAAGTTTACTTTTTGGTATATAAATTTGATGCAAAGAATGAACGGAAAAAATTATATAAAAAGGGAATTGTAGTTGCTCGCTACGATAATATACTTCACATTGAGTCACGTAAAAAAACTTATAAAATCGAACAAGCTAAGGTCTATCCTCTAGGAGCACCAATGCCTTTTGTTTACAACATGTTTTGGATTTGTGGGTGTCCATGTACTCTACAAAATTAATTTCTTAACTTTAAATATCAGCAATCCATTTTATAGATTTAAATGAGTTAATAATTTCATCCAATTTAACTGCTCAGGTTTTATATAAAACCGATAAGTTCAGTAAATGTTTTTTGCAGTTAAAGCGATTGGATAATTTATTTGACAAAATCAATAAGCTCTCTTATAAACCTCGAGTAAAGTTGAGGTCAATCATGATAAGTGAAAATAAAAAAGCTGACCCTAGTCGAGTTTTGACTGTGGGTGAAGTTGCAAAAAGGAGTGGGGTTCCTATCTCGACTCTACATTTTTATGAGGCGAAAGGTCTGATCAAAAGTATAAGAACCAATGGTAATCAGCGCCGCTTTCCATTAATCGTTTTAAGATATATTGCGATTATTAAAGTTGCTCAAAGAGTTGGAATTTCTTTAGATGAAATTAAAGCAGCACTTAGCGCCTATCCTATGGGAAGCAAATTAACAGCCAAGCAATGGAAAGAATTATCAAGCCATTGGCGAAAAGATCTGGATGAGCGTATTCAAAAATTAACTAGACTACGTGATGAAATGGACTGGTGTATTGGCTGTGGTTGCTTGTCACTCGAGCAATGTCCTTTAAGAAATCCTGATGACGTATTAGCGAAAGAAGGAGCTGGACCACGAATTTTAGAGAGACCTTAATTACAATATTTAATAATTTTTTTAGGACAGAATATTTTAAATTCCAATCAATTAAAGAGCAGTTAATAGAATTCTAAGAGAGTTTTTTATTGTAAAGAAGTCACATGAAACATGAATTTTTTTGATATCTTTAGTTTTTTATTAAGAAGCAAAAATTTATGAAAAAAATTATCTTTCTTGGTTTAGCGCTCGTTTCGTTAACGGCTTGTTCATCTGTACAACATAAAGATTCAACTCCACCAAAAATTGGTTCACCAAACCCCGCTAGTCAATATTGTGTTGAACAAGGCGGGAAATTAGAAATTAGAAATGAAGCAAATGGGCAGGTTGGGTATTGTCACTTACCAAATGGCCAAGTCGTCGAAGAATGGAAATTATTCCGTGATAACCAAGCGAACTGTGTAGCAGAAGAAGCTCAAAAATTGGTAGGTCAATCTGGCCTGACTGATGATCAAATTAAGCAAAAAACTAAATCTGAAATTGTGCGTAAAGTAGCTCCAGGTCAACCTATGACTATGGACTATCGTACAAACCGAGTTACAGTGACTATTGATCCTGCTTCTAAGAAAATTACTCAGGCAACCTGTGGTTAATTTGTATAATTAAGTTTGCTAAATTAAATCGTGAAATAAAAGTCTGCTGAAATGCAGGCTTTTTTATTAAGTAATAAAAAAAAGCCTCTAGCGGACTAGAGGCAGAAAAACTCCAGATGCAAGAACAGGTGAATTATGCATCTGAGTTAAGTAGGTTGTATCAAACCATGTAAAGCACTTTACCAGTAAAAATGAATAAAAATAGAGAGGTGCGACTAATGGCTAATGTTCTGTGGTTGTTTTTTAATCGGCTTAAATGAGTAAATTGGACTGTAATTTATAACAGTCCATATATATGATGGATTTTTTAACCTCTCGATTAATTTTTGATTTGTGTAGAAAATTTTCATTTTTTTGGTCTTTAGCTGTTACTCAAAGTTTATTTTTTAGTGAGAACGATAACGCATAAAAAAATTAAGATTAAACCTAAATAACTACTCAATGTTAGGCTTTCACCTACTAATAGCACTGCTAATAAAGTGGCTACTGGAATTTCAACGAGTGCTAAAGTCATGGCCTGACTCGCAGGAATACGTTTTAATCCAAAGCTAAAAAATAGATAACCTAAAAACATAGGTACGATCGGAATATAAAGTGCTACCCAAAGATTTGTTGGATAATCAAATAGGTGAGTTGCTGTAATAAATAATGTAGGTAATAAAAGAACGGCCGAGATACCAAAAATCACGCCCATCGCAGCTCTTGAGTCGACACCTTCATGAATTAAATTTTTCATAATCCATGAATATGTTGCATAACTCAGGCTAGAAAGTAAGCCAAAAAATACGCCTAAAAGACGTTCTGACTGAATCCCTTGATGTTGATGACTATGTTCGCCTGAATAGGAGAGTAAGACAACTCCTAAAAAACCTAAGATAAAACTAATGAGCCATTTTAAAGAGAGTTTACGTTTATCTAATAACCATTCGAGCATGACCGAAAACAAAGGGGCACAGCCAATTGAAATGACGGTACCAATGGAAACACCAGCCAACGAGACAGATGAATAAAATGCGAAAGGGCACAGAATAGAGACAATTACAGCAATAAAAACTTTCGTTTTATAGTCAAAAAGCTTTCGGTAATCTTTCTTAATTGCTTTTAAACTTAAAAATGTATGAATTAACCCTCCGAAACCTACAGATATAGTGGCAATCACTACTGGACTAATACCTTTTGCAAAAGACGCAGCAGTACCTGCAGTACCCCATAAAAATGCCGCAAATAGTACAGATAAGAAACCCGTATAATAAGTTAGGGAAAATTTTGTTTCTGTTGGCACGTTCATATGGAGTGACTCAAACTTTAAAAGTTTTATGCAGCACAATTTCTACAAGATAAGAATGATTAATCTTGTAAAGAATAAGTTAGCTGAATGGGTAGGAACTTTTTGATGACTGTCCGTCTCAAGGAAACAGTATATGCAAATCACAGAATTTTGCTGAAGAATTTATCATTTAATTTAATGGAAAAATCTACTATTTGAAAAATAGTAAATTCAGTATTGATTGTGTTGTTTTTAGGCAGTGAGCCATTTATTTTCAGTGCCTTATAGACGGCTTAATGATAATTTTAGAACTATCCGAAAGGACACAATAATGACGAACATACGAATAATAATGAATCGAAGGTAGGACCAAGTGTTTATTAGTGTATTTGATCTTTTTAAAATAGGCATCGGCCCATCTAGCTCCCATACAGTTGGACCAATGCGAGCGGCATACAGTTTTGTGGATGATTTATTGAAGCAAAACAATTTACAAGCAACGGTAAGAGTTCAGGCGAAGTTATACGGTTCGCTGTCGGCAACCGGTGTCGGTCATGCGACAGACAAGGCAGTACTGTTAGGCTTAATGGGCTTTGACCCTGAACATATTGATACTCAAGTAAGCATAAGCTTGATTGAAGATGTACTTGAAAATAAAGCTATCCAGCTTAATCAGCAAAAGACTATTTCTTTTGATTATAAGCATGATGTGCTTTTTTTAGATGAATCTTTGCCTTATCACCCCAACGCAATGGAACTGATTGCGTATAACGGGGCTCAAGAAATTTTATATGCAGAAACTTACTATTCGGTTGGTGGTGGCTTTATTGTCAGTGAAAGACAATTAACACACACCGAAACTGAAACCAACGACGTTAAAGTTCCATATCCATTTCACAGTGCGGCTGAACTTTTAAGCTTATGTAGAACTCATCATTTATCAGTGAGTGAGTTAATGCTTGAAAACGAAAAAAGCTGGCGTAGTGAAAGTGAGATTCGCAGTAAAATTATGGAAATCTGGAAAGTGATGCAGCAATGTATTCACAACGGATTAATTAATGAAGGCATATTACCGGGCGGATTAAACGTAAAACGTCGGGCTAAAAAAATTCACGATAAGTTATTAAATAAGAAAAACTCTAACCTGATTGTGACAACTTTTCATGCCATGGAGTGGGTTAATTTATTTGCCTTGGCGGTCAATGAAGAAAATGCTGCTGGCGGTCGAGTCGTAACAGCCCCTACAAATGGTGCGGCAGGGATTATTCCGGCAGTTTTATATTACTACGTGACTTTCTCTAAAGACTTTTCCGAAGACAAAGTGGTTCGCTTTTTTCTAAGTGCGGCAGCCGTCGGCATTTTATGTAAACTCAATGCTTCTATTTCTGGTGCAGAAGTGGGATGTCAGGGCGAAGTCGGCTCAGCATGTGCGATGGCTTCGGCAGGTTTAGCCGAGATTTTAGGAGCATCACCTGAGCAAGTGGAGCATGCAGCTGAAATTGGCCTTGAACATAATTTGGGTTTAACGTGTGACCCGATTGGTGGTTTGGTTCAGGTGCCTTGCATTGAACGAAATGCAATTGCAGCCGTAAAAGCGATTAATGCAGCACAAATGGCACTTCATGATGACGATGAACATTTTGTCACGCTAGATAAAGTGATTCAGACCATGAAGGAAACAGGCAAAGATATGTCTGAAAAATATAAAGAGACGTCAAAAGGTGGCCTCGCTGTTAACGCAATTGAGTGCTAAAAAAATGAGATGGGGACGAGGTGACCCCATCTCATTTTAAACATTAAGCCTCGCGAGCAACTAAGGTTAAAATATCGTAAGTTGCGACAAGTTCCCCACGTTGGTTCTTGACTTTAATATCCCACACGACAACGCCATGTGCAGGTTGAGATGGGTCTTTTTGTGGTTTAGGCGTTTTTTGTTTACAGGTGAGTTCAACCTGAATCGAGTCACCAATTTTAACGGGTTCAACAAAACGTAAGTTGTCCATACCGTAGTTTGCAATCACAGGACCTTGTGCTGCATCTACAAATAGACCTGCTGCAGCAGATACAATGAAGTAGCCGTGTGCCACACGCTCACCAAAGAAAGACTCGGCCGCTGCGATTTTGTCGGTATGTGCGTAGAAGTAGTCACCGCTTAAACACGCGAAATTGACAATATCTGCTTCAGTTACTGTACGACGCGCCGTTAATAAACGTTCACCAATCACTAACTCATCAAAAGACTTTTTAAATGGATGTACGCGGTCTTCGTTAACTTTCGAACCAGCAGTCCATGAGTGGGTAATTTGAGTCAGGCTATTTGGAGAACCCTGAATTGCAGTGCGCTGCATGTAGTGTTTAACGGCGCGAATACCACCTAACTCTTCACCGCCACCTGCACGACCAGGACCGCCATGCACAAGATGCGGAAGTGGTGAACCATGTCCTGTACTTTCTTTTGCAGACTCTGAATCGAGTACATGCACACGGCCATGCCAAGGTGCAATTTTTTGAATAATTTGTTCAATATTCTCATCGTTATTTTTAACGACTGAAGCCACTAAGCTACCTTCACCACGTGAAACAAGATCGCTAAGCTCTTCAATGCTTTGATATGGCATGAGTGTACATACCGGACCGAAAGCTTCTGTAGTATGAACATTCGTCGCTTGTAAAGGTTGTTCGCAGAGCAATAAAGTTGGAGCGAAAAAAGCACCTTTTTCAGGATGATCTGTATTAAACCTAAAGGTCTCGTTGCCACCAAAAACAATTTTTGCATCTTTGCTAAGCTCGGCAACTTTTTCTGCAACGTCATGTTTTTGTTTAACACTCGCCAAAGCGCCCATGGTGGTTTCTTCTTTTTGAGGGTCACCCACCACAACTTTAGCAAGTTTGGCGGTTAGCTTCTCTTGTACAGTCGTTAACAAGTTTTCAGGAACGAAAGCACGACGAATGGCAGTACATTTTTGCCCTGCTTTTGTCGTCATTTCACGGAAGACTTCACGCACAAATAAATCTACAGTTTCTTCATTTGCTTCAGGGCTTAAAATTGCGCTGTTTACCGAGTCGGCTTCCATGCTAAATGGAATCGAATATTTATTGAGGTGAGGGTGGTTACGTAGTTTTTGACCTGTGTAGGCAGAACCTGTAAACGTAACGCAGTCTTGTGGGCCTAACTGTTCTAACAGGTCATAAGTCTGACCGCAAATGAGTTGTAGCGAACCTTTTGGTAATACATGTGCTTCTTCAATGGCTTTTACAACAGCTTGAGTTAATTGAGAGCCATCGGTTGCAGGTTTAACAATACATGGCACACCTGCAAGTAGCGTCGGTGCAATCTTTTCAAGCATTCCCCAAATTGGGAAGTTAAAAGCGTTAATGTGAACGGCAACACCTGCTTTAGGGCTTAAAATGTGTTTAGCGCCGAAAGTCCCATTTTTAGATAATTGAATCCAGCTGTCTTCGGTAATAATTTTTTCGTCATTGAGTTCACGGCGAACCAGACTTGAATAAGCAAATAATGTCTGGATGCCACCTTCAATATCAATCCATGCATCTTTACGAGTTGCACCTGTTGCATAAGCAAGCTTATAGAACTCTTCCTTACGTTCCAGTAAATATTGGGCAATTTGTTTTAATGCATTAGCGCGTTGATGAAACGTCCAGTTAGCCAATTCTGAACCATTTTGTTTGGCATATTGAACAACACGTTTCATATCAATGCCATGACTACTTACGGCATAAATCGGTTCACCTGTAATGGCATGATAAACAGGACGTAGTTCTTCGCCCGTCGAATGCCATGTTCCATAGACGTAAGAAGCAAGGTGAGGCAGTTGATGCTCAGACTGCTGAAAATCTGTGTCAGTTGAGGTTCCTTCTAGGTGTGCTTGTTCAAGCATGACCAAACTCCTTTTTTATGTGATACATCAATTATAAAAATTGCAAAAATATGATTCATAATTTCAGATTAATTTGTCAAAAAGTCAACTTTATTTTGATTTGTAAAAGTAAAAAGGTTTTTTACAATTGATTTAAATTTAATAATTTCAAATATTTAATTTTGAATTATTGGTTGTATTTAATTTGATACTAAAAAATTGATTGACTTTGTTTTTAGTGTATCGAAAAATAGATTTAAGGGTGATACCTACAGGGAATGAAAGAATGGAAAACAATTACCAGAAATTTGAACAAAATATTGCCAATGAAATTACGATCGAGGCGAAGGATCAAATGCCCGATGCCTATCGCAAAACATTGATTCGTCAAATCGGGCAACATGGACATTCTGAAATTGTAGGTATGTTGCCTGAAGGGAATTGGATTACTCGTGCGCCAACTTTAAAACGTAAAGCAGTTTTATTGGCGAAGGTACAAGATGAAGCGGGTCATGGTTTGTATTTGTACAGCGCAGCAGAAACTTTAGGCGCTGACCGTGATGACATGATGGAAAAATTGATTGATGGGAAAATGAAATACTCATCAATCTTTAACTATCCAACTTTGACTTGGGCAGATGTCGCTGCAATTGGCTGGCTTGTCGATGGGGCAGCCATTGTGAACCAAGTTGCGCTTTGCCGTACCTCTTACGGACCATATGCACGTGCAATGGTACGTATCTGTAAAGAAGAAAGTTTCCACCAACGCCAAGGTTTTGAAGCCATGATGGCTTTGGCAAACGGTACACCAGAACAAAAGCAGATGGCACAAGATGCAGTAAATCGCTACTGGTGGCCAGCACTCATGATGTTTGGCCCAAGTGATGAGCATTCTCCAAACAGCGCACAAAGCATGGCGTGGAAAATCAAACGTTTTAGTAATGATGAATTACGTCAGAAGTTCGTTGATAACACCGTGCCACAAGTGTTGCAGCTTGGCTTGGAAGTGCCGGACCCAGATTTAAAACTGAATGAAGAAACAGGCCACTATGAGTTTGGCGAGATCGACTGGCACGAATTTAATGAAGTAATTGCCGGACGTGGACCATGTAATCACGAGCGTATCGAAGCTCGCCGTAAAGCATGGGAAAACGGCAAATGGGTTCGTGATGCAGCAGTGGTCTACGCGAAAAAGCAGCAGCTTGAAGCAAACAAAGTGGCTTAACAAGATTTATGGAAAAATTTGAGGAAATCAAAATGGAAGATAAAAACAACTGGTCGCTCTACGAAGTATTTGTACGTAGTAAACAAGGCTTAAGCCACCGTCATGTAGGTAGCTTAAGAGCACCTGATGATGAAATCGCACTGCAACATGCGCGTGATGTTTATACGCGCCGTAACGAAGGAATTAGCATTTGGGTGGTTCGTTCTGAACTGATTAAATCTTCACAGCCAGATGAAAAAGCTGAATTTTTCGAACCTTCTCTAGACAAGGTTTATCGTCATCCGACTTTTTACCATATCCCAGATGGCATTGAGCACATGTAAGGGAGATGACACATGAATCAGTCAGTTTTATCTAAATTCTTATTACATATTGGCGACAGTCAACTGGTTTTATCGCAGCGTTTGGCTGAATGGTGCGGGCATGCACCTGAGCTTGAAATTGATATTGCTTTAGCAAATATCGGTTTGGACTTGTTGGGTCAAGCAAGAAACTTTCTGACTTTGGCGGGTCAATATGACGAGGCTAAACGTGATGAAGATCAGCTTGCGTATTTCCGTACAGAACGTGAGTTTTTAAACCTATTGTTGTGTGAACAACCCAATGGTGATTTTGCTCAAACGATTGTACGCCAGTGGTTGATGGATCATTACCATCTTCATTTATTTATGGCTTTAGCGCAAAGCTCAGTTCCTGAAGTAAGCGCACTTGCCGTGAAATCTTTAAAAGAAGTGAAGTATCACATCCGTTTTTCGACAAGCTGGATGGAACGTTTAAGTTTAAGCACAGATGAAGCGCATCAACGTGTACAAAACGGATTAAATAATTTATGGCGTTTTACCGCTGAGTTATTTGAACTGAGTGCAGACGAACAAGCATTAGTTGCACAAGGCGTGATTCCAGATTTTTCAAATGAAAAAGAACAATGGAACCAAACCATTGCAGATGAGCTTAAACGTTTTGAATTAAATGTTGCTTTGAACGGTGCTTATCGCCGTGGAGCGAAACAAGGATTGCATACCGAGCATTTAGGTTATTTGTTGGCTGAAATGCAAAGTATTCAAAGAACTTATCCGGGCATGACCTGGTAAGACAAGGAGTGAGCCATGCAAATGATTCGTCATTGCATCGACCAATGTTGGGATGTTCTACAAACGGTCAGTGACCCTGAAATTCCGGTTTTATCGGTTGTCGATTTAGGCATGATTCGCGGTGTAGAGATTAACGATCAACAAGAAATTATTGTTCGTCTAACTCCGACATATAGCGGTTGCCCAGCAACAGATATGCTCAAAGCACAAATTGTTGAGGCATTTACCGCAGAAGCTTTGACACCGGTCAAAGTTATGGTCGATTTGTCAGAAGCATGGACCACGGACTGGATGTCTGAAGCGGGTAAAAAGAAACTACAAGTCTATGGCATTGCACCACCTGAAGGGTTGGCGCATCAGTGTGGGACCCATGTTCATTTAAATGATGGTGTCGAGTGTCCGCGTTGTAAAAGCCGACATACCCGACTGTTAACAGAGTTTAGTTCTACTGCCTGTAAAGCACTTTATAAATGTCAGGACTGTCTTGAGCCTTTTGATTACTTCAAATGTATTTAAGTCTTTAGATAAGGAAATCAGCCATGAGCCAATTTGTACCATTAAAAGTAAAAAGTATTTCGCCGCAAACCGATCAGGCAATTTGTATTGCATTTGACGTTGTACCTGAACAACAAGAACAATTTCAATTTCAACCGGGTCAACACTTAACCATTCGCCATTTAACTGAAGCTGGTGAAATCCGCCGTTGTTATTCAATTTGTAGCTATGCAGGCAAAGAAGACATCAGCATTGCGGTTAAAAAAATTGATCAGGGTCAATTTTCAAACTGGGCAAATGACCATTTGAAAGTGGGTGATGTGCTTGAAGTGATGCCACCACAAGGCGTGTTTTTTCAAAAAGCAGCCAAGATCGGCGGACAAAACTATTTAGGTGTTGCTGCGGGCAGTGGTATTACCCCAATTTTATCGATTGTTAAGCAAGTTTTGTTTGAACAACCCGAAGCTAAATTTACGTTGCTCTATGGCAATCGCTCATGGAAACAAACCATGTTTGCCGAGCAAATTATGGATTTGAAAGATCAGTTTAAAGAACGCTTTCAACTCATCAATATCTTTTCTCGTGAGTTCAACGACAGCGAACTCATGAATGGTCGTATTGATGAAGAAAAGCTAAAACAACTTTTTGATTTTGATGTGCTTGAAACGAGTTTTGACCATGTGTTCGCCTGTGGTCCAGACGAAATGATGAATGCTGTAGAAAGCACCTTGCCGAACTTTGGCATTGCAAAAGAGCGAATTCACACCGAACGTTTCCATACGGGACAAGCGCGTAAACGTAGTGTTGAAGCGGATGCAAACCGTAAAGAAGAAAAGGTCAACATTATTTTAGATGGTCGTGAGCTGATTGTTTCTGTGGCTCAAGACGATGAAAGTATTCTTGATGCGGCTTTACGCGCAGGTGCTGACTTACCGTATGCCTGTAAAGGTGGGGTGTGTGCGACCTGTCGTTGTAAGGTGCTTTCTGGCGAAGTCGACATGTTCCTTAACTACAGTCTTGAAGAAGATGAAGTTGAAAGGGGCTATGTGCTGAGCTGCCAGACCTTACCAAAAGGCTCAAATGTTCGCTTGAGTTTTGATGAATAGAGGCCGCCATGCAAGAGTTGATCAAAGCCAGCACAGCAACTGACGGTGTTTTGTTATTAACCCTAAACCGTCCGGAAAAAAGAAATGCCTTAAACAATGCAACATTGCAATGTTTGTGTGAGTTGCTCGAAGAAGCTGAACATAATGCTCAAGTCAAAGCGGTGGTTTTAACCGGTAACGCTCAATGTTTTGCAGCTGGAGCAGATCTTAGTGAGCTGGCTGCAATGGACGCCGTGTCTTTGCAACTCGATATTCGCCCGAAGCTTTGGCAAAAAATTGATGCGTTTAGTAAGCCGCTGATCACCGCAGTGAATGGCTATGCCTTAGGCGCTGGGTTTGAGCTGGTTTTGCATTCGGATATGGTCGTTTGTGGTGAGAATGCCCGTTTTGCTTTACCTGAAATTACTTTAGGTATGTTGCCGGGTGCAGGCGGAACACAGCGTTTAGCGCGCTTGGTAGGGCAACAGCTCACCATGCGCTGGGCCATGACAGGTGAGATGATTTCGGCAAAACAGGCAGAGCAACACGGCATTTGCAGTCAAGTGGTGCCGACTGAATTAACCGTTGAATATGCGGTTCAACTTGCAGTCAAAATTGCGAAACAAGCGCCTTTAGCGATTCGCGTAATTAAACAATCAATTAAAAGTATTCATGAAACAACGTTAAGTCAGGGACTCAAGTTTGAACGTCAAAACTTTGTCTGGCTGGCGGCTACAAAAGATCGAAACGAAGGGATTAATGCTTTCTTTGAGAAAAGAAAGCCAGTGTTTAGAGGTGAGTGATGGACTATCAAAATATTATTGCTGAAGAAAAAAATGGTGTTGGCTACCTAACATTTAACCGCCCAAAAGCACTGAATAGCTTTAACGTTGATATGCACCGTGAAGTGGCTGAGGTTTTAAATCTGTGGACTAAAAATCCAGATGTTCGCTGTGTTGTGATTAGTGGCGAAGGTCGCGGCTTTTGTGCAGGGCAAGATTTAGGCGATCGTGTAGTTGACCCAAATGCTGAAGCTCCAGATTTAGGATATTCCATTGAAACTTACTATAACCCGCTGATTAAAACGATTGTAAATATGCCAAAGCCTGTGATTTGTGCCGTAAATGGCGTGGCAGCAGGTGCAGGGGCAAATATTGCACTGGCATGTGATTTGGTGATTGCAGCCAAATCGGCAAACTTTGTACAAGCCTTTTGTCGCTTAGGTTTGGTTCCAGATTCTGCTGGTACATGGTTTTTACCACGTGCCGTGGGCCATGCGCGTGCGATGGGTTTAACTTTGTTAGGTGACAAGCTACCAGCAGAAACCGCAAAAGAATGGGGCATGATTTGGGATGTGGTTGAAGACGCTGAGCTTAAAACAAAGGTGACTGAACTTGCGGAACGTTTAGCGAAACAGCCTACTTTTGGTCTATCTCTCATTAAAAAAGCCATTCATCAATCAAGCAATAACACCTTTGATGAGCAAGTGCTGTTAGAGCGAGATTTTCAACGTATTGCGGGTCGTTCAGAAGATTATCGTGAAGGTGTACAAGCCTTTATGAATAAACGTGAACCAAATTTTAAAGGGCGCTAAGCATGACAGATTTAGACTTATCTCGTGCCCGAATTGCCGTCATTGGGTCTGGCACCATGGGCATCGGCATTGCTCAGTTAGCCATCGTTAATGGGCACTCGACCGTTTTATATGATCTAGATGCTCAAAAAGCGCAACAAGCCGCTCACGGCTTAGAGCAGACATTTAAAAAGTTGGTTGAAAAGAGCAAGCTTACACAACAGCAAGCTGATGAAGCCTTAGCGCGTTTAACGGTGGTGAATCAAGTTGAAGCCTTACGTGATGCTGACTTGGTGATTGAAGCGGTTGTTGAGAAAAAAGAAGTTAAACAGTCTTTATTTAAGCAACTTGCTGAAATTTGTAGTGCGCAAACCATTTTTGCAAGTAACACATCTTCAATTTCAGTAACTGCAATTTCGGCAGGCATTGCTCACCCTGAACGCGTGGTCGGTTTACACTTTTTTAACCCTGCGCCAGTTATGAAACTGGTTGAAATTGTGCAAGGCTTAAAAACCCCAAACAGCTTATGTTTGGCTTTAAAAAACTTGATGCTCAGCTGGAAAAAAATTCCGGTACTCACCAAGTCGACTCCCGGTTTTATTGTTAACCGAATTGCACGTCCGTTTTATGCAGAAGGCTTTAGAGCACTGCAAGAACAAGTCACCAGCTACGACCAACTAGACTATGCTTTAAAGCAATGTGGCGGTTTTGCGATGGGGCCGTGTGAACTCACAGACCTCATTGGGCAAGATATTAACTTTTCGGTGACACAAAGCGTTTATCAAGAGTTCTTTTACGAGCCACGCTACCGCCCAAGCCTGATTCAAAAAGAATTGGTCGATGCAGGTGCTTGGGGGCGTAAGTCAAAACAGGGTTTCTATAGTTATAACGAAAAAAATCAGTACGAGACTTTTCAACCTCAAGCTGTGACTGTCAAACCAATTGATGCCCATATTCAGCTCAAAGGGACTTGGTCTCAGCTACCTGCTTTTTTAACGCGTTTAGGCTTAAAAAGCGGATCTGCAAGTGATGACAATATCCTTCAGATCGATGATATCGACTTGCGTTTAAGCCAAGGTGAGTCAGCCAATATTCATTACCTAAGCCGTAAAGTGGTTTTAATGGATTGGCATCATGATTTTGCGCAGGCAGAGGCTTTAGTACTCAGTCATAACGAACTTTGTGAAGCAAGTGACCTCGTTAAAGTTGAAGCTTACTTTGCGCAGTTTGATATTAGCGTGATGTGGATTAAAGACCATCCGGCACTGTTAACCTTACGCACCATCGCTTTACTCATTAACGAAGCCTGTGAAGCAAGTTTACATGGTGTTGCGAGTCTGGAAGATATTGATAATGCTATGAAATATGGAGTGAATTATCCTAAAGGTCCTTACCAGTGGTTGACACAAATGGGCGGCGCTTATGTGCTCCAAACCTTAAATAACTTATATGCACTGTATGGAGAGGAAAAATATCGCGCGAGTATCTACCTCAAGCAATATGTAGCGAAAACTCAAAACATTGCTACTCAATATTCACGTGATATGACCGAATTTGCATAATCAGGAGTCAACATGGAAGACGTTTTAATTTGCGATTTTATTCGTACCCCAATTGGACGATATGCAGGTGCCCTAAGTGCTGTACGCGCAGATGATTTAGCTGCATTGCCCATCAAATATTTAAAAGATAAACACCCGAACTTACCGTGGAATACAGTAGACGAAGTGTTTTTAGGATGTGCCAACCAAGCAGGTGAAGACAACCGTAACGTTGCACGTATGGCGACACTCTTGGCAGGCTTACCTGATACAGTACCGGCCATGACCGTCAATCGCCTGTGTGCTTCTGGTTTAGATGCGGTAGGCCTTGCGGCACGCTCAATTAAGGCAGGTGAAGCGCAGTTTGTGTTGGCAGGCGGTGTGGAGTCAATGAGCCGCGCGCCATTTGTACAAGCTAAACCAACCGAAGCGTTTAGCCGTACACCTGAAATTTATGACACCACTATTGGCTGGCGCTTTGTAAATAAGCAAATAAAAGCGCAATACGGCACTGACAGCATGCCGGAAACTGCCGAAAATGTAGCTGAAAAATATCAAATTAGTCGTGAAGACCAAGATGCTTTTGCATTGCGTAGCCAACAAAAAACGGCTGCGGCACAACAAAACGGTTTCTTTAACGATGAGATTTTACCTGTCGAGATTGTAGATCGTAAGAAAAACGTGAACGTTGTGAATCGCGATGAACATCCGCGCGAAACGACACTTGAAGCACTCGCAAAACTAAAAGCGCCATTTAAAAAAGAAGGTGGTTCGGTGACTGCTGGAAATGCCTCTGGTGTAAATGATGGTGCTGCGTGTGTATTAATTACCAACCGTGAATTTGCAGATACCCATGGTCTAAAACCTTTAGCACGCGTAATTGGTATTGCAAGTGCAGGTGTTGAACCCAAATATATGGGTATAGGTCCTGTTCCTGCTGTGCAGAAAATTTTAAAGCAAACAGGTTTAACGCTAGATCAGATGGATGTGATTGAGCTGAATGAAGCATTCGCAGCCCAATCTTTAGCTTGTATGCGTGAACTTGGTTTAAAAGATGACGATGAACGCGTGAACCCAAATGGTGGTGCGATTGCGTTAGGCCATCCGCTCGGTATGAGCGGTACACGTTTGGTGATTACCGCAACACGTGAGCTAAAAAAACGAGGTGGACGCTATGCACTGTGCACGATGTGTGTGGGTGTTGGACAAGGCGTTGCACTGATTTTGGAAAATTTAAATTAATTCAGACGGTTTTTAAAATTACATAATGAGGAGAGAGGCGATGGACAGCCTTACAACGGATAATGTTGAACAATTAACACTTGCAGAGCTTAGAGAGCTGCAAACTAAACGGTTAAAACAAACCCTGACTTTTGTATATGAAAATAGTCCGGTCTATAAGAAAAAGTTCGATGAAGCAGGCGTACATCCTGATGACTTCGTCACTTTAGACGATCTGGCAAAGTTTCCATTTACCACCAAACAGGATTTAAGAGACAACTATCCGTTTGGTATGTTTGCCGTACCGCAAGAGCAGATTGTGCGTTTACATGCATCATCAGGCACAACAGGTAAACCGACCGTGGTGGGTTATACCCAAAAAGATATTAATACTTGGTCGGACATTGTTGCGCGTTGCTTACGCATGGCGGGTTTAACTGCGAAAGACATGGTTCAGGTGGCTTATGGCTATGGACTGTTTACAGGCGGTCTAGGCGCGCATTATGGCGCTGAGCGCTTAGGTGCAACGGTTATTCCAATGTCTGGCGGCCAAACTGAAAAGCAAGTTCAGCTTATTCAAGACTTTAAACCGACTGCAATTATGGTTACGCCATCCTATTGCGTGAGCATTATTGAAAAGCTCGAGCAACAATTTGGTACTGCACGTAATACGTCTTTAAAAGTCGGTATTTTTGGTGCCGAGCCGTGGACCAACGAACTGCGCCGTGAAATTGAAGAACGCCTCAATATTAAAGCACTCGATATTTATGGTTTATCTGAGGTGATGGGGCCGGGCGTTGCGATGCAGTGCTTAGGTGAAGGCGAGGGATTAACCATTTGGGAAGATCATTTCTATCCGGAAATTATTAACCCTGAAACAGGTGAAGTCTGTAAAGATGGTGAACTTGGCGAGTTAGTCTTTACCACCATTACCAAAGAAGGCTTACCGATTATTCGTTACCGTACCCGCGATTTGACCCGTTTACTACCAGGTGAAAATCTGGCAATGCGTAAGATGGATAAAATTGTGGGCCGTAGCGACGACATGCTGATTATTCGCGGCGTGAACGTTTTCCCAACTCAAATTGAAGAGCAAATTTTGCAAGTTCCGCATTTAGTTCCAAATTATGAAATTTTGGTGACTAAAAAAGGACATATGGATACTTTGCATATTCGTACAGAGATGTGTCATAACTGTACTATACAGGCCAATCAACTTGCTCAGGAGTTGATGAAACGCATTAAAACCATGATTGGGATTAGCGTTACTGTCGAAGTTGTGACAGAAGCGACCTTACCTCGTTCGGAAGGTAAGGCAAAGCGGGTAATCGATATGCGTCAGATTGCTTAACATCAAGATCATTCAGGGTATAGAATCTATACCCTGAAACTAAACGCCAAGACATGAGTATGAGTGCAAAAATACAGCAAATAATTGATTCTGTTGTAAAGAATGAAACCTTAAGTGGAACTTCGCTTATTTCGACAATTTTTGGAGATTCAGTACTTCATCGGGGTGGAAACATTAGTCTTGCAAGCCTGATTCAGTTATTAGAGCTGTTTGGTTTTAATGACCGTGCTGTAAGAACTTCTGTTTTTCGTTTAGTTAAAAATGATTGGTTATGTTCAGACAAAATCGGCAGAACCAGTTTTTATCGAATTACCGATTCGAGTCGTTCGACCTATTTGCAAGCCGAACAACGCATTTATAACGACCAGATGAAAGAGTGGGATCATTATTGGGATCTTATTCTAATGTCTAGCCTCGACACTGAAAATAAAGCGTTGCTAAAGAAAGAACTCGAATGGTTAGGGTTTGCCAATATTTCAACCAACTTAATGGCTTATCCGGGTTGTAACCGTATTGAACTGCAACGCTTGTTGGTTGACTTAAATATGAGTGAGCAAGTGGTGGTGTTTAAAGCCGAAACCTTGCAACTCTTTAATAATTCGGTCGATACCATTGGCCGTATGCTCAGAACCAACTGGCCAATCGATGAATTACGCCAAAGATATCTACAGTTTCTCGATATTTTTAGAGAAATTGGTGTGTTGCTGATGCAGGAAAACGAACAACTCGAACCTGTTCAGGCCTTTCAAATTCGAACTTTGCTGATTCATTATTATCGACGGATTTTGTTGAAAGACCCAGCACTACCGCTTGAGTTGTTGCCAACTGACTGGCCTGCGATTAGTGCACGAACGTTATCAATGAATATTTATAAAAAAGTATTTGAACCTGCCGATGAATACTTCTTGTCTGTTGCCGCAACAGCAGAAGGACCAATGCCAAATGCCACAGCACACTATTGGCGCCGTTTCGGAGGTTTGGTGGCGACAAATGAGAGGTTAAATCATGCCTTGTTATAGTATTGACGGTGTTATTCCCGTCGTTAGCCCAGACGCTTTTGTACACCCAACCGCAGTTTTAATTGGTGATGTGATTATTGAAGCGGGTGTATATGTAGGGCCATTTGCTTCATTGCGTGCCGATTTTGGTCGTATTCATATTAAGCAAAATGCCAATATACAAGATAACTGCACCGTACATGGTTTTCCGCAAAGCGTGACGTTAGTTGAAGAAATGGGGCACATTGGGCATGGCACAACTTTACATGGCTGCCGCATTGGAAAAAATGTGTTGGTCGGCATGAACAGCGTAATTTTGGACTATGCCGAAATTGGTGAAAACACCATTATTGGTGCAAATAGTTTAGTCAAAACCAAAGATATTATTCCGGCAAATGTACTGGCAATGGGTAGTCCTACCAAGGTGGCACGTGATTTATCAGAACAAGAAAAAAAGTGGAAAACTAGAGGCACGCAAGAATACATTGAGCTTGCACAGCGATGCTTAAACTCAATGCAAGAAGTTCAGCCTTTAAGCTCAGAGTTGGATGACCGCCTGACCTATAAGGACTTTAGTTCCTCAAACTATCAGATTAAACAAGATAGCGTTTAACGGCTTTTAATCAGTCGATTTCAATACATAGAGATTCATAACACTTAAGGAATACTCGCATGAGTAGGGAGACGTTTGTGCAAAATATGGAAACTACTGCGGTTGATCAATTCGCAGAGCTATTGGGTGTACAAGTGTTGCATCGCAGTTTTGATGAGGCGCGTTGTCAGCTTAATGTAAAAGACGAACACATGAATGCATTGGGCGGTGTGCATGGTGGGGTCATATTTTCTTTAGCCGATATTGCTTTTGCGATGGCTTGTAATGCAGGGGATGCGCCATATACAGGCCTACAGGCGGATATTCGTTATATGAGCGGTGCAAAAGATAGGGTCTTATTTGCAACGGCAACCAAGGTCGGCAGTAGTAAAAAATTCGCGCATTACGAAGTGGTGATAACAGACGGTTTGAATAATAGAGTCGCTTTATTTACATCTACCTGTTATAGGCTTGCGCCGTGATAGGTGGTTGGTTTTGAAAAAAAGCCCTTGCTTTTGTAGGGGCTTTTTAACAATACGAATAAATGAAAATAGGCTCAATCTAATAGAGTAAGAATTATCTTTTCTAAATTAAAGTAATTTAATAATCAAAACGTTCATTATTAACCCTAGATTCATCATCATCTTTTTTAGATTGTATATCAATCATCTTTAATAATTCTTTTTCTTTTTTATATATTAAAGGTAAGAGTTCTGGGTGCGAAAGTTCTAATTTATCTTTTAAAGAGGTAAGATAAGGAATTCTTTGTTTTAATACATCAGACCATCTACCTGAATACACTATATTTCCTTTAATTTCAAAAATATTATTTTGAATGATATCTTCTAAAGTTTGAGATGGGGTTTTACTAATATTTAGTAGGCTTTTTGTTAGATCTAACCAATTAATGTCACCATTATCTTGAATAATAAGTAAACTAGAGTTTTTAATCCACTGATTCATTTTGTTTTGATCGTTGTTAATCCAATATAAAACTTTATCCTCTTTTGCATAAACAAGAACTTTTAAGAAATCATTTTTCCACAGTCTGTTCATAAATTCTTGATCTTCTAAAAATAAGGAAATAAACTCTGTTGTACACTCTTCTGCAGATAACTTTAATAATCTAAATTTCTTAGAATTTCGATATATTGAAATATACCTTTCTTCGTGAAATATACTTTTAATATCTTTTAGAATTTTATTTTTTGTGGTTTGATCTAATGTAAGTAAATATTTTAATGCATCTTCGCTATGGTCGTAATTATTATCATTTTTAAATATTTCTTGAATATTATTGATTAAAATATCTCGATACTTTTCATCCAGTTTTTTTTGAAAAAAACATTCCTGTAAAAGTGTAAATTTAACTTCATCTAGAGCTGAAATATTAATTAATGCATCAAGTAAAATTTCATATTGATTGTTAGTAATTCTTTGGCGATGTTTGTAACCAGAAATACTAGGAAAATTTAAAACCTCCATTTTTTTGCTTGTAATTAAATTAGAAAAATATAAAAAATCATCATCATTTTCACAAGTTTGCATTAATAGCAAGCAAACCATGTATTTATAGTTTTCATGTTTTGTCATAAATTCAATTATACGATAAAATTCCTTTGTCGATTTCTTTTTAAAACCCTTTAAGATACCTAGTAAAAATTCAGAAGAACGTAGTTGTTTTTCAATATTTAAAAATTTAATATATTCCATAAATTGGTCGCTATCAGTAAATACTTGTGCTGAATTTTCACCTAATTTAATTAAATAATTATTCTCTACCCAGCCACTATTTGCCGAAATTAATAGTTCTAAATTTTCTTTTAATACTTCTATATTTTGAAGATTTTTAGAAATATAATTTATAAGATGTTCGTAGCTATCAAATTCTGGGATTTTTATTGAATCTTCTTCGTCAGAATCTTTGAGTATTTCATCTAATTTATAGTCTGGAACAAAAATATAAGACTTTATTAATTCACTTATATTGGATTTGTTTGGTCTCAAATCAATTTCTAACTCACTTAACTCTTCTAAAATTTTTGGAGCTTTACTTTTTAACTCATCTGTATTCCACTTAATAATATTTAATATTTTATTGTGAGCTTCAACAAAAAAACTTCTTTTATTAAAAATTTCTAAATGTTTTTTTACTGTTTCAGTTTCTCCACATGTCCAAATTATTTCCTTGAGATGATTTACAAAAATTGTTCTCGCTTTAGCTATCCCACGAATATCTAATTCGTTCAGAATTTCTAGCAAAAAATCAACCCAAGATAAGATTTCCTCATATGTTTTAGGGTGATAGCCATAATCAGAAGACTTTCCACTTTCAGTAGATTCTCTTATGAAATATCCATATTCATGAAAATTTAAAGCTATGGAAATACAATCTAGTAAAATAGATTGATATACCTCTTGTGATTTTAGTTCATTTAATATTTCTTTTTTCTGTTCCAAGTCAGCTAGAGTCTCAGAAGTATATAATCTAAATAAGGAAGTTACTAAATCACGAATTGAATTGTTTCTTTCATTCTCTTTTTCATCTTTAGCAAAATAAATTAATAATTTAAAAGCATCTTTAAAATTATGTTTTTGATACGCTAAAGATCTAACCAATCGAGATAATTCAACAAAATGTAGATTTTCTCTTGTTAAGAATTTTTTATCTAATGCATGTTTCTGCTCAATTAAAGCCAGTAATTGATCTTCTGCAATTAAAGATAATAACCGAATTTTTACTAAATCTTGACTGTCATAAGAGTCATTTAAAATGTTTTCACCTAACCAGCCGTTATTGCTAAGCCATAAATTAGCTAGTTCTTTTACTTTAGGTACATCATGTAAATAGCTTAAGCGTTTAATAAAAGAGGTCTGAAGCCGAACAGGCATTTTTGCAGTAAATTCATTAATTTTAGAGACTAATTTTGTCGAAATGAGTTCTTTAGCTAAATGGTTTGCTAAAGCATGAGGCAATATTGCTCTCCATTTTCCACGTTGTTGTACAATATCTTTATTCTTAAGATTTTCTATAGCCTCAATAGCGGTATCTGCATCTACTCTTGCTAATCCTGCTAAGAAATCTAGTTCCGAGTTTTCTTCTCCGCTATCTTCAATATTAAACGAATAAACTAAAGCAAAATTTTGTGCAACTTTTAATAATTCTTCATTTACGTGACCTTGCTGCCAAAACAATCTTTCAAAAAGCTCCTTGTCTGTTAGTAAAGCTAAGTTATCTGTTCTTTCAATGTTCGATGCTATAGCTAAAGCCAAACGATAGTTTCCACCAGCAAACTCTGCAATTTTCCGACTATTTAGGTCATTAATATGGGGATAATGACGTTCAATAACTTTTTGAACAATTTCTACACTAATCGGTTTTAATTTATAAACATCTGTTCTTTCTGGTAAATCATCTTTTACATCATATTCAATTGTCATCAAAGTAATTTGTGAGTTTTGAACTTTTCTCGTTAGATTTGCATGAGTATCTTGTCCACAATTATCTACAATTAAAATATAAGATTTATTTTTCTGTATTAGCTCTTCAATAAAGTGTTCAGGCATAGGGATTGGTGAGTCACCTAAATCACAGTACCAAACTTGTCGATGATCTAAACTATTTTCACCGATACGCTCATCAAATAATGCTTGTGCAAAGCGAGTTTTGCCAACACCTGATAAACCAACTAATCGGACTGAAGAATTAGAACTACTAAGCTTTTTACGTATTTCATTAATACCATCTACAACATTTAATTCACTATTCTGTTGATGATTTGGTGAAATTACTTTCACATTATCATCAATAAAATATTCTTCTTCTAATTTGGATTTTGTATTTGACCAATCATCAAAACGTTGCCAGCCATGTTGTGCTTGTTCAGTAAAGAAGTACTTTGATAAATCATCATGTTCTAAACAGACAAACTCTGATTCGAAAAATGAGGTCTCTCTCCATTCCAGTGAAATGCCTAATTCTTTGGCTTTATTTTCTATATCTACCAACGCTTGAGGAGGGATCATCCTTTTTTCCACATTGCTATATGCCTGACCCCAAATTTGGTTTGTATAGAATAAAAGTTTGGTAAGTTCAGGATAATCGCGTTTTACTTTATTTAAAGTTTCAATTAAATCATCTTTATGTTCTGAAAGTTTTGTTGAATAGAATTTGGATTGGAACCCGATAATTTCTCCATTATATTTAATAGGATTTTTTTCAATACCTGATTGGTTTTTAAAGCCGAACCATCCTCTAGGTAGGTTGAATTCTCGGCAAAATAATAAATATGTAAACCACTCAAAAGTTAACTCTTTATCGCTAGAGAATTTTGCAGAAAATATTTCCCAATCTGGCTTTATCATTTTTTATAACCTATTAAATATTTTGATAAATTATATATTTATCAAATTTATACTAGCTTACACAAGATCTAAGTATTTTATTATGAGACTAATTTCAAATTGATTTTACTTATAAATTTAAATTAGGACGGATTTATATGGTCCTTAGTAGTGAAATAGGGCCGTTAGTTATTTAACCCTAATTTCATCCAAAGAAATTGTCTAGAAAATCCTCCCTCTATAACGCCCCACTTAACAATAACCCACTCATTATTTAGCCGTACTTTTCTAATGATTTAATTTAAAACAAATGGCATTTTGCGTGCTTGACTGCAAAAGGGTAGAACACTATCCTTTGCCTGCTGGCCTACATTGCCAGACGGTCGTCGCGGACCGTGATGAAAGATCGCATCAGAGTTATTCCTTCTGAGGGATAGTCTTATGCGTGAACTCCTCGTCTCCTCCCGTTGCGGTAGGACGGGAGAGGGACACCTTCGGGTGTGCTGGTTATATCTTTCACCAGTCCGCGAACCCTTTCTCGTTCTGCCACCATAATTTTAATGTCGGCAGAACTCCCAATAAAAAGGAGTTGGTTTTGCACATCCATTATTTCTTGGCTCTCGATGCCAAAAGCTATAACGACACAGCTTAAAAATTAAAGCAGCTTGAACGCCCTAAGGTTTTTAGGCTTAAAGTCATTTTTACTTAAAACTTAGCAACAACAAACTTGAGATGTGCCAAGCACAGTCTTTACGGCTTTGCTATGCCTTTTTTTCTCCCAAAAAAGTATCTCGCTTAGAAACAACAAGAATTTATAACGGTAAAACTATGCCAAATTTAGTGCTTTCTTCTCGTGCCATACACGTCATCAATAAGTCGATTGATTTATTTCACCATCGTGGGTTTCATACAGTTGGGGTGGATCGAATCGTCAAAGAGTGTGAAATTACCAAAGCGACTTTTTATAACTTCTTTCACTCAAAAGAGCGGTTTATTGAAATTTGTTTGATCGTACAAAAAGAACGTTTAAAAGAAAAAGTGGTTTCAATTGTTGAGTACGACCAACGCACAAGCGCAATCGATAAACTCAAGAAACTTTATTTCTTACATACCGATGTAGAAGGGCTGTACTTTCTATTATTTAAAGCTATTTTTGAAACGAAACTGATCTATCCAAACACTTATCAAATCGCGGTGAGATATCGAACATGGCTGATCAATGAAATCTATAGCCAGCTTATAAAACTAAACACCGATGCGACTTTTCAAGATGCCAAACTGTTCTTATATATGATTGAAGGCGCAATCATTCAGCTTTTAGACTCAAATCAAGTGGATGAGAGAGAAAAGGTGCTGGATTGTTTTTTTGTAGGGTTCGTTTAAAACATATACATAAATACGGGCTTACAGGCTGATGTTCGCTATATGAATGGTGCTAAAAATAATGTTTTATTTGCAACGACAAGGCATATTAACCCGTCTTGTCGTTACCACCATGAGCCGCGATGAACATTTTAACAGCCGATCGACAATAGGATTCGATTTCATGGTCGTCCGTTGCTCGTGCTTCATCAAAACGCGCAATCATTAACAGATCACACCCTTTAAAAAGAGCGGCAAACATTCGAGCCGATTGAAAAGGATCAGGCACGTTCAGAAGCGCTTTGGTATGCAACTGACATAGCATGGCCTCAATTTGGGTGATGACATGGGTAGGGCCAGCTTCATAATGGAGCTTGCTTAATGTCTTTTGGTTTGTCTTATCGGCTACGATCATAGCCTCGACACTACGAACGTCTGGGCTTAATAATGTACGCAGTAAGGACGATCCCACCGCCATGAGCTGTTCTTCGGCTGAACCTTGGAGTCCTTCAAAAAGAGTTTGTGGTGCAAACTGTTGGCACCGATCCAATATTGCTGCGCTGAAAAGGGCCTCTTTATTTTCGAAATGTCGATAGATACTAAGCTTCGATATCTTTGCTTTCTGGGCAACTTTGTCCAATGTCGCTGCTTGAAAACCCAATTCGACAAAAAGTTCATACGCAGCATCCACTATCGTTTGAGCTAATGCTTGATTGACTGGCCGACCACGTTGACTTCTTTTTTTCTCGCTCACAATAATTATAGTCCTTGACAGTATCTTAATTGCTGAATTACGATACCATGAAGTATCCAAAATGTGCAAGCCAGTGATTAGATCTCAGCGATGTCTTTTAGACCTAGATCTCCTCCTGCATATCTAACACCATGTTGTTCGATGGGGCAGCACAGAGATGGGTGACTTTCTTAACAATGTCGAAGTGGATTAATTGCTTCAGGCATCAGCTAACTTCTTGATTTAAATTAGGAGCCTATCACTATGGATGATGTCATCATTATAGGAGGCAGCTTTGCTGGTCTTGCCGCTGCATTGCAACTCGGCCGTGCCCGTCGTAAGGTCACTGTTCTTGACACGGGACTGCCGCGCAATCGCTTCGCTGGTCATTCTCATGGTTTGCTTGGACATGACCATAAACCACCGCTAGAAATCTTAGCTGAAGCACGTCGACAGTTAGAACGCTATCCAACGATTAAGCTAGTCAATGCTCGGGCTGAAAGCATCTCTGGTTCTATCGATAACTTCTCTGTTCTGACTCACGATGGCAAAACTATGGGCGCACGCCGCCTTATCTTAAGCTATGGTGTTGTCGATCAGATGCCTGATATTTCTGGCTTTGCTGAAAATTGGGGTGCATCTATCGTGCCTTGCCCTTATTGCGATGGTTTTGAAGTTGCTGATCAACATTGGGGGCTCATCTGGTCTGGTCCAAAGTCCCTCAATTATGTACGTCTATATCATGATTGGACGAGTACATTAACAGTCTTCACCAATGGTCACGAGATTTCTGCTGATGTTCTGGCAGATCTCGAACGCCGTAATGTAAATGTGGTAGAAGGCCAGATTACCGAAATTGTCCATAACGAAGGGCGCACAGTAACTGTAGGTCTTGATAACCATCAAAATGTCATGGTTGATATTCTATTTGCACATCCAGACACTAAGCCGTCCGCAGGCTTACACGAATCATTGGGTCTTGCCACGGTCAATACACCTTTCGGTATAGCTCTTAAAGTTGATGAACGTCGTGAAACCAGTATGCCTGGTATCTATGCCGCTGGTGATCTCGCTAATCCACTCATGTCTTCAGTTACCGCAGCATCATCTCAAGGCGCACTCGCGGGTATCTCTGCTCAGCAGTCGATGCTAGTTTGAGTGCAAATATTCTTTTCTTTGACTATGTGATCGTTAGCTTTTGATTAAAGGCACTTCTAAGCAAGCGTTCGCCAATTGATGACTGAATTTTATTGTAATAAGAATAAGGAGGTTTCGGCCTCTTTGTTTTTCTAAGCATTTCGAGAATTGAAAAGATTATATTTTAGAATTGGACTTTCTAGCCTCATGACACCAATTGTCTAAAAGCACGAATGGATGAGCCGCTTTGATTGATTCATTCAAGTTCGAGTTGATCATCATCTTTGGTGACTTTGATTTTTAACTTTTTATATTTTCGTTTGTTTGGGTCAATTGCAGAATTTATAACTTCATCTGAGAAAGATGCACATAGCATCAATTTTGCGTATGCACGGTAACCTATCAAAATTCTGCGTAGTGGGTAGTCTGTTCTGTTAGAGTAATAATCGATTCTGGAGTTCAGTTCTTGTAGCAGGGTCTGCTGTGACATGAGGATAATTTCTGTAAGTTGTTCATGCAGCATATAGTGATTTGTCTCTTCCCAGAAGAATTATTTTGAAAATGTTATAAATTTTAGATAAATAAATATTCATATTGCAGATCGAAGTATTTTTAACATACATCATATTTATTTATTCTGTTTAAATTTAAGTAGATACACCACAATAAGAAAACTTTATATGATTCTGTAAAATAATGGTAACAACTCTTTTTTAAGCAACAGCGCTCTATGTGTTATAGTCAATTTCGATTAATTATTGGCTTTAAAATGGATATCTGTATTGGCGGTATACTTAACGGGAAAAAAAGAAAAGACGATCAAAATCATTTCAGAGTAGATAGTCATTATTCTGACCATGGTTCACAATATAATAAAGAGCATTTTCATTTACATGGACAACTTCATACGTTTTGGATAAGTGAAGAGATTGATTTTTGTGATGCACAAAGAAGAGTTGAATTAATATTAAATAAAAGATTTGAACTTGCTTAAATTAAAATAAATATATCTGTGAAATTAGGCGGGTAGTTGATTTTTAATGAAGAAATTTTAGGTAAAATATTTTTTAATTAATATAATGCTAAACAGAAGTTCTATTTAGTATAGAGCTTCTGAGTTAATTATTTATACCTCTTTGTTTTTATTATTATTTTCGGCAGGATTATTTTCTGCTTCAGGGGGTTGTACAGTCTTTTCAGTTTTTTCCTCAGTAGGTTTAGCATTCGAATCATTTTGATTTTGTGTGGTTTTTTTAGAGAATTCTTTGAAATCAGACATTTTAAACTTCTTAATCATCGTAAGGAAGCTTTATCGTAGGCTTTTAATTTAGTTACATTGCGGTGATTGTGAGAACTCTATGTAGAAATATGTGCCTGAAACTGTTTAATTATCGACATCATATTTCTTTAAATCAAATAGTCTGTTGATATATAAGTAGAAGGGTATTTTAATCAAATACAAGAGTTAACATAGCCCTAAATCGCTATTGTTTTTAATGGTTTTTTAATAATTACAATTAAACTAAATATATTATTTAAACTCCTTAAGTTAAAGTTGGGTATTTCTATTGAAGTGCTATAGTTGATCTTCAAATATATTTATACAACATAAAGATACAGTTTTACATGCATACTCAATCAAATTGCTTAGAAAATGAGAAAAATATGGATACTGAAATGAATAAATATTTTGATGTGGCTGAAAGTGTTTATCATAATATTCATCTTAAAAATCAGACTTCTAAGAATTTAGTAGATTGTCTCAATAGATTGTTAATTGAAATTAAAAAAGAAGCTGCTACAAATAATTTGCAGTTAAAATATAGTGTTATTGATTTTGAAAATTGCTTAAATCGGCCTATGAAAGAGCGTGTAGTAAAAATAGATTTAAGCCTTCTTCCTAATTTTGAGAATGAACATGAATTTATTCTTTGGTTAGCAGGTTTTATAAAAAGTATTTCTGTATCTAAGAATTATTATTTTTAAATTACGAGGTGATAATAAATAAATATTTTTAAATTTGTTGTATAAATATTTATTTAGCGTATACTCGAATTAACTAGAAAAAAAGACTTATTAGTAAATCCTCTTTTAGTATCGTAGTTTTATTCATAATCCTTCGTTTTTTAAGATCTTAAACTCAATTTGTTATTATTTTTTCAAAGTTTAATGAGTCATGAAATATGGCTTTATATTATTAAAAATCAAAGGATATATTATGTCTAATACAGCAATTGGTACAGTGAAGTGGTTTAATGAAACTAAAGGTTTTGGTTTTATTCAACAAGATACAGGCCCAGATGTTTTTGCACATTTCAAAGAAATCAGTAGTTCTGGTTTTAAAACCTTATATGAAGGTCAACGTGTTACCTTTAATATAGCTCAAGGCCAAAAAGGTCCTACAGCTACAAATATTATTGCTCAATAATATTTAAAAATAAAAAAAGCACCTTAGGTGCTTTTTTTGTTTTTAGTATATTAATCACCAAGATAATTTTAAATAAATTAAAAAATATGCATTATTATGATAATAAACAACACTATCACATTCAGATACACTTGCGTTGTATCTATATATAGGTAAAAGGACTATGTTAACTAAGTGTTAGATAATCATCTGCACACCATTAAATAGCAGAGACTCTAATGTCTCAAGACCAAGTTCAAAGCGATCAAGACAAATCAAAAGAGCAACAACAGCAACAGCAAGATGGTAAAGAGTTTGAGCCAAAAACTCCTGATCAGAATGATGTAGAAAAAGTAAATCCAAATGAGAAAGAAGAGAAAAAATAATAATATAATAAATTTATTTTTTCTTAAATGATGGATTGGTAGAAAGAATAATTATTCTTTTTGCCAGTTTATAAAATTAAGAGGAATATTTTAAATATGTCTTTTATTATAATAATTTTTATTTTCTTTGTTTTGGCTTATATTTTATTTAAAGTTTTTTCTAAAGTTAGTCTGGAACTTCCCGAAAGTACCCTAAAAATAGCTGGTAAAATATTTACAGAGAATAAAAACTTTTTTGAACATGAAATTATTGTAACTTTATACCAAGAAGAACTGATAACTTTAGTCGGTAACCAAAATGGTGATAGAAATAAGGTTTTTAAAAATGCTGTAATATGCCTCGAAAAAGAAACAGATAAAATCGCAGTCTATATAGATACTTTAAGAGTTGGTTATCTTAATAAAATAAATGCCTCAATTTTTGTTAATTTTTTAAAAATAAAAGGTTTTAGTGATAAGGATGCTTTTGAGGTTGATGCAATTATAATAAGTGAAAAGACAAGCAAATGGAGCGTGAAGCTAGATATACCTTATGATATGGAAAAGTTTAGGTTTGATAAATACTAAATACCTAATGACCATTTAATTGATATTGCTATAAGATATATTTTGGTACATTTTTTTAGTATTTAAAATAAAAAAAGGATCATAATAATTAGAGTGATAATAAAAAAGAGAAAGGATATGGAACTTAAACCAGTAAAAATGCACAAAATGTTTAGAGATTTTCACGAAGAAAAGGAACTTGGCTATATAGGAGAATATGATGAAAAACATGTTCTTGTAGCAATATATAATATTTTTAAAGAAAAAATGCAGAAAATAGAAGGAACTTATCAATGGGTTTTACCCTCATCGGGGGAAGTGTTTTTTGTTGAGGAAGATCCAATATACAGTCGTTAGCTGTACTGATAACAAAAAATATTAGACCGGTCGTCTACTAATCTATATAGTGAGGCATTACTTTGTTGTCCTTCTAGTTTAAAAGAGAAAATTAATGTCTATTATTCTTCATCATTTAAATGCTTCACGCTCATTTCGCATTCTGTGGTTACTTGAAGAAATTAATCAACCTTATGAATTAAAACGTTATTTTCGAGATAAAACTACAAATCTTGCACCTCAAGAATTAAAAAACATACATCCTTTAGGAAAATCACCTGTGATTGAGCTCAATGGAAAAGTAATTGCAGAATCAGGTGCAATTGTAGAAATTTTGATTGAAAAGTTTGCTCCACAACTTATGCCTGCGAAAGATTCAGACAGTTATCTTGATTATTTACAATGGATTCATTTTTCAGAAAGTTCGGCTATGGTTCCATATTTATTAAATATTTTTAATTCAATTGAGTTAAAAAATGGCACTCAATTAAAGTTCTTGGACCGATATGCACATGCTGAGTTGGATAAAGTATTTTCGTATTTAGATCAACAATTACTAGGCAAAAAATTCTTAGTAGGCAATAGCTTAACGGGTGCAGATTTTATGATTGGTTTTGTAGTCTATGGTCTAATTAATTCTTTAAATATTCGCTCAAAATATCTCAATATTGAACAATATGTAAAAAGTCTAGAAAGCTTAGAAAGCTGGCAAAAAGCCATGTCTATAGAACAAAATCTTCATCACCAAACCAATGCCTAAAAACGAAATACCCTTAAGCACTTAAAAAAAGAATTGATTTCTCAAGTAGAGAAATCAATTCAGCAATTTAGATCCCTTCAACAAAACTCACCATAACATCACAGCAGCCTTGACGTTTACTTTTGGCAAGCTGATATTCAGGTGAAAAATAACATTCACGTGCGGTTTCCATATCTGGAAACTCAATCACCACGTGACGTTCAAACTCTTGCCCCTCTAAAACTTCTGAGGCACCGCCACGGGCAAGAAACTTGGCACCGTACTTTTGAAAAGCTTGCGGAGCAGTGGCCATATATTGTTTATATTGTTCCATATCATGAATAGTGACATGAGCAATCCAGTAAGCAGACATATCGTATTTCCCTATAATTTATTAAATAAAGGTCTATTTACCTTTTCCTAAAATTTGTGATTTCACGCATCTAAAATATTTTTTGCGACAGCCGCAGCTTCAGCAATATGTTCAGCAACCGCTTTTTTTGCCTTTTCTGGGTTTTTGTGAAGATAGATGGCTTCACACATATTTTTAATACGTTGATAACCTGAAATTTCACGTTTTGTTGATTTCATGGTCATGGCACGAAGACGGCTAATTCGACCATTTAAGCGTTGCACCACTTCCCAAGCAATATGATGATTTGCGGTAGCGAAGATGGTTTGGTAAAGCTGGGTTGAAGTCGCAATAATCAGATTGATGTCATCGGCAGCAAAAGCAGCTTTAAGATCTTCTAATAGAAGCTTTAATTTTTCAGCAGTTTTATCATCGAGGTTTTTAGTGCAGTCAACCACAGCACTTTGCTCTAACAAAAGACGAATTTCATAGATCTGTGAAGCGATGTCCCAGTTAAGTAGCGAAACGATAGGGCCTTTATTTGGCAAAATCTCAACTAAACCTTCTGCTTCTAAATAACGAATCACTTCGCGAACCACAGAGCGGCTCACGCCGAGTTCTTCACATAACGTTCTTTCAACCAGTCTTTTTCCTGAAGGGAAATAGCCCGTAATAATGGCATTGCGCACTTTATCTAAACACAGCTCTCGTAATGTTACGGGCGGGTTTTCAATTTTAAGATTCATAAATAATTAAATTTTCCTGTTTTTTAACATGTTGAGTTTCATCACATGTTTTTCAATAAAAATTAGCATAGCAAACTCTTGCTTTTTTTTCAGTATGTATTATGGTATACCATAATACGAATGACAAGATAATTTACTTGCAAGGAAGAGCAATGGAACTCATACGTAAAACAGTGCTTCATGTAGAAACCACTTATGTAGATGGCGGCAAAGAAGCAGCAAAGCCTTTAAAAATGGTGGCAGCCGCAGCGGTGATTAAAAATCCGTGGGCAGGGCAAGGCTATGTAGAAAACCTAACACCGGAAATTCGCCGCATTGCGCCGATCTTAAGCGAACATTTAACCAAGCTTATTCTTGATGAAGTCGGTTCGGGCGAAGCTGTTGAAGCTTTTGGTAAAAGTGCAGTGGTGGGCTTAAACGGTGAACTTGAGCATGCTTCAGCTTTAATTCATACCTTACATTTTGGTAATACTTACCGTAGTGCTGTTGGTGCGAAATCTTATTTAGCATTTAACAATACCCGTGGCCCAGCAAACGCGCCGATTTTAATTCCAATGATGGATAAAAATGACGAAGGCCGTCGTTCTCATTACTTAACATTGCAATTTGCAATTCCAGATGCGCCTGCTGCCGATGAGCTGGTTGTTGTGATTGGTGCAGCAACAGGTGGTCGACCACATCATCGTATTGGTGATCGTTATAAAGATTTGGAAGAGTTAGGTCATGATGTCAAAAACCCTGCAGCTGTCAAATAACCGTATTGCTCACTATTTTGAGCAAGGCGAAGGAGAGCCTCTGGTTCTGATCCATGGAGTGGGAATGCAAGCTGCGGCATGGTATCCACAAATTGAATATTTTTCTAAACATTATCATGTAATTTCAGTAGATATGCCGGGCCATGGTCAAAGCACCAAATTACCGTCAGACGCAAAATTACAAGATTTTGTTGAATGGACCATCGAATTTATTACAGCCTTAAATTTAGGGCCTGTAAATTTAGCGGGACATTCAATGGGCTCGCTGATTACCACAGGAGTTAGCGTTACCCGTCCTGATTTAGTTAAACGGATGGCGGTGCTCAATGGTGTATATAAACGTACAACACAAGCACGTAATGCCGTGATCAAAAGAGCTGAAGAGTTAAAAACAGGTCGTATTGATGTTGAGACTCCGCTACAGCGCTGGTTTGGTGAAAGCGAAGTCGAGCGTATAGCGGCAGCCAAAGTGAAATCATGGCTCGAAAATGTCGACTTGTCTGGTTATACCACTGCATATTCTGCTTTTGCGCAAGGCGATGAAACCTATGCAGATGACTGGTCAAAGATTACTTGTCCTGCTTTGGTGTTGACCGGAACGGATGATCCGAACTCAACTGCCGAAATGGCTGTGCAAATGGCGAATCAAGCAAAGCATGGCACTGCAATTGTCATTGAAAATGAACGTCACATGGTGAACTTGACTGCACCTGACAAAGTGAATAATGCAATGCAAGCGTGGTTGGAAACCAGCGTTTAAATTGCCACACATTGCTGAAGGAATATAACAATGAGTGAAATGGATACAATTAATAAAATACGTGAACTACGCGATGCTTTCGGATCATTTATGACGGGCGTTACCGTGGTCACAACCTGTAAAGAAGATGGAACGCCACTTGGCTTTACAGCAAACTCTTTTGCTTCGGTGTCTTTGGACCCAGCTTTACTTCTAGTGAGTATTGCCAAGACATCAAGCAATTATCATAACTTTGCAAATACCACTCATTTTGCAATTAATATTTTGGCAGAAGAGCAAAAGGATGTTTCGAATACCTTTGCTCGTCCAAGCGAAGACCGTTTTGCAAATCTTTCATGGTCAAAAAGTGCTTGCCAAAACCCGCTGATCGATCATGTGAGTGCATGGTTTGACTGTACAACTTATCAGGTTGTCGATGCAGGTGACCACGCCATTTTAATTGGTAAAGTTGAAGATTTTGCTTCGACAGGTTTTGCAGGTCTTGGTTATTATCGTGGTGGATATTTCACACCAGCCAAACTTTCTGCCGAGGTCATCTCTGGTCCTAAAGTGGTGATGAGTGCGATCATTGGTCATGAAAATACCATTTTGCTTGAAGAAACTGCCGATCATAAATGGACTATTCCACATGTGATGGTAGATAAAGACGGTGCCGATAAAGCGCTTGAGAAAATCTTTACAGAATATCAGCCAGATGCTTCTGCCAACTTCATTTACTCTGTATATGAAAACGTTGAAAACCAACAGCAATATATTTCATTTTTATGCAACACACCCGTAGCTCAAGCCACCAAAGGTCAGTTTGTCGATTTAAATGATCTTGAAAAGCTAGAGTTTGTAGATAGTGCTTTAGAAAGTATGTTGATGCGCTATCGCAAAGAAAACCATCTGAAAACGTATGGGGTTTATTACGGAAATCAGACAACAGGTACAGTTCGTCAAATCGTTAAAGAGGGAGTTTAATCATGCGTTTTTCATTATTTGTGCATATGGAACGTGTTTCTGATCAGCAAACCCAGAAGCAGCTTTATGATGAAATGATTGAGCTTTGTCAGATTGCAGACCGTGGTGGTATGCATGCGGTTTGGACAGGCGAACACCATGCCATGAACTTTACCATTGCACCAAACCCATTTTTAAATCTAGTCGATTTAGCCAATAAAACCAAAAATGTTCGTTTAGGTACAGGTACGGTGGTAGCACCATTTTGGCATCCGATTAAACTTGCAGGCGAAGCTGCAATGACCGACATTATTACCAATGGTCGTTTAGATATTGGTATTGCTCGTGGTGCATATTCGTTTGAATATGAACGTATGGTTCCGGGTATGGATGCATGGAGTGCAGGTCAGCGTTTACGTGAAATGATTCCTGCCATTAAAAACCTTTGGAAAGGCGATTATGAGCATAACGGTGAATTTTGGCAGTTTCCAAAAACCACTTCAGCACCTCAACCGCTTCAACAACCGCATCCACCAATTTGGGTTGCTGCCCGTGATCCAAATAGCCATGAATTTGCTGTGCAAAATGGCTGTAATGTACAGGTAACGCCTTTGCATTTAGGTGACGAAGAAGTTGAAAAGCTCATGGGGCATTTCAATGCAGCTTGCGAAAAGTTCAATGAAATTCAGCGCCCTGAAATTATGTTGCTCCGCCATACCTATGTGGCAGATAGTGAAGAAGATGCTCAACTAGCAGCAGATGAAATTAACACCTTCTATAACTATTTCGGCGCATGGTTTAAAAATGAGCGTGAAATTAATCAAGGTTTAATCGCACCTTTAAGTGCTGAAGAAATTGCTGCACATCCTTTTTATACACCAGAAGCGATGCGCAAAAATAACGTGATTGGGCAGGCCCAAGAAGTGATTGACCGCTTAAAAGCTTATGAAGCGATGGGTTACAACGAATATTCTTTCTGGATTGATACGGGCATGAGCTTTGAACGTAAAAAAGCCTCATTAGAACGTATGATCAATGAAGTTATGCCGGCATTTGCATAGAGGCGAATATCATGACAGCAGATTTTCAGCTTTATATTAATGGTCAGTTTGAATCTGGTGCAGCGACTTTTGAAAGTATTAATCCTGCAACAGGTGAAGTCTGGGCACACATGCCGGAAGCTCGAACCGATGAAGTCAATCGAGCAGTTCAGGCCGCATCAAGTGCGTTAAAGGCACCGGCTTGGGCAGGTTTAACTGCTTCACAGCGCGGTAAATTGCTCTATAAACTGGCTGATTTAATTGAAAAAGCTGCACCGCAATTGGCACAAATTGAAACCAGTGACACGGGCAAAATTATTCGTGAAACTTCGAGCCAGATTGCCTATGTCGCTGAATATTATCGCTACTATGCAGGTATTGCCGACAAATTAGAGGGTAGTTTTCTACCGATTGATAAGGCAGACATGCAAGCGTGGATTGTTCGTGAACCAGTAGGTGTGGTTGCTGCAATCGTTCCTTGGAACAGTCAGTTATTTCTATCGGCAGTGAAGGTAGGGCCAGCTTTAGCGGCAGGTTGTACCGTCGTGTTAAAAGCCTCTGAAGACGGCCCTGGGCCATTGCTAGCTTTTGCTAAATTGGTCCATGAGGCGGGTTTTCCGGTTGGAGTGGTCAATGTGATTACCGGTTTCGGACCTGAATGTGGCGCCGTGCTGAGTAGTCATCCAGATGTTGCACATGTTGCGTTTACAGGTGGTCCAGAAACGGCAAGACACATTGTGCGTAACTCGGCTGAAAATCTTGCAAAAGTTTCACTCGAATTAGGTGGCAAATCTCCATTTATTGTATTTGCTGATGCAGATATTCAAAGTGCGGTAAATGCTCAGGTCGCTGCTATTTTTGCTGCTACTGGGCAAAGTTGTGTGGCAGGTTCACGCTTACTGGTTGAAGAAAGCATTAAAGATGAATTTGTTCAGCGTTTGGTTGAGCGTGTACAAACCATAAAAATTGGTTTACCTCATGAAATGGCAACCGAGTTTGGACCACTTTGTACTTTACGCCAACGCCAAAAAATCGAGCAAGTCGTTGCAAGTTCAATCCAGCAAGGGGCAAAACTTCTTACTGGCGGTAAAAGCCTAGAGCGAGCAGGGTATTACTATCCACCGACCATTTTAGATTGCACCGATGCGCCTCAAGCAGATTGCATTACCACAGAACTATTTGGTCCGGTGTTATCGGTAGATAGTTTCAAAGATGAAGCGGAAGCTGTGCAAAAAGCCAATAGCACGCCTTACGGGTTGGCAGCTGGCGTTTTTACCACCAATTTAAGCCGTGCGCACCGTATGACCAAAGTCATTGGGTCGGGAATTGTTTGGTTAAACACTTACCGCGCTGTTTCACCACTTGCACCTTTTGGTGGACATGGACTTTCGGGACATGGGCGGGAAGGTGGCGCAAATGCTGTTCTAGATTACACCACCACCAAAACAGTTTGGTTACGTACCTCAGATGAGCCAATTGATGACCCATTTGTCATGAGATAAATCATGACTTGAGGTATGAAAATATAACGGGATTTTAATTTCAAGGATGAAAAAATGAATCAGTCAAACCCAGTAATCGCCTAAAGCTTTAAATAGTTGAAAACGTAAAACTAGATGTATCGATGCTTAATCAAGTATTGATCGGACTGGCTTTACCTTTTTCTTGGCTAAAACAACACAAACAGAGAAATGAGCTGTTTGTAAAAGGAAATAAAAAGATGAAGCCGAGTCATATTGAAATGACTTTGGCTGGGCAGATTTTTTGATGTTGAGGAAATGAATTCCTCAAAGAGAGATTAAGGATATGAGCCAAAACGAAAATAGCAATAATGCTTTCGCTATCGAAAGTCATTCTATTGATTATGTTGCTCCCTCTGAACGTAATGGGAAAGTTCGCGATCTATTCACATTATGGTTTTGTACCAATATTGCACCGCTTGCCGTCATTACGGGTGCAATGTCAATTTTAACCTTTAACCTCAATATCGTAAGTGCATTGCTTGCGATCTGCTGCGGACATTTTTTTGGTGCAGCGATTCTGGCCTTAACCTCTGCACAAGGTCCGCAGGTCGGCATTCCTCAAATGATTCAGAGCCGCGCACAGTTCGGGCGTTATGGGGCATTGCTGGTTGTACTGTTTACCACCCTCATTTATTTAGGTTTTTTCATCTCTAACATTATTTTGTCAGGCAAAACCCTTCATACCGTTGTTCCTGCCATTCCTGTGCCGACCGCAACCGTGATTGGTGCGATTGCAGCAACTACAATTGGCGTGATCGGTTATCACTTTATTCATAAGTTCAATAAAATTGGAACTTGGTTTATGGGTGGTTCGTTGCTCATCGGGCTCATGATTATGGTGCCGCATATTAATGCAGATGTACTTGCCAAAGGCTCTTTCAATATGAAAGGCTGGTTTGCCATGTTTGGTTTGTGTGCGGTATGGCAAATTAGTTTCTCGCCTTATACCTCAGACTATTCGCGATATTTACCGAAGTCGATTGGTATTTATAAGCCATTTATCTTTACCTATTTAGGCGCATCGTTAGGAACCATTTTTGCGATGGCATTTGGGACGATTGCGGTCAGTATTGGCTCAACCACAGATGCTATGGAAGCGGTAAAGTCAGGCACTGGGTTGTTCGGTTATGTTCTTATGATTTTGTTTTTATGCAATATCATTGGTCACAATGCTATGAACCTCTACGGTGCGGTTCTTTCCTGTATTACCTCTATTCAGACTTTTGCAGGGCAGTGGATGCCAAGCCGAAATATCCGAGTCGTGTTATCAATCATTGTATTAGTTCTAGCGACTTTAACAGCGCTTTGGGCATCAAGTAACTTTATTAGTTTCTTCTTGAATGTGATTTTTGCTCTGTTATTTATTTTGGTGCCATGGGTGTCTATTAATTTACTAGATTTCTATGTCGTGAATAAAAAGTCTTATGACATTCAGTCTATCTTTGCACGTGATGGTGGTATTTACGGCAAATTTAATGCAAAAGCGCTTACAGCTTATTTCATTGGGATCGCGGTACAAATTCCATTCTTAAAAAATGCGTTTTTCACCGGTGCACTGGCCGATGTAATTCCGGATGCGGATATTTCATGGGTGATTGGATTGGTGGTGAGTCTGGTGGTGTATTACGCCTTTAATCTAGGAAAGATTAAATGTTCTGCACCTGCATTAAACGCAAAATTACCTCAATAAGCATTGTAGTGAAAGGAATCCCACAATGAAAAAAAGCTATTTACAAGCGGCTCTAAGCGCAGCATTGATGGCCGTAATTTATCCAAGTTACGCAGGTGTAAGTTTTGGAGATACCGATGGTGAATACGGTAAGCTCACCGTATCGGGCTATGTCCGCGCTAACTATCAAGATAAACATTATGGTGAAACTGCTTCTGATCAAAAAATTCGTTTTGATGCTGCGCAGTTAAAACTGGACTACGAGCGTGGACCTTTATTTGGTCATGCGGAATATCGTTGTTATCAATATGACCGTCTATGTGATTTTTCTACGTTGGTTGATGGTTATGTGGGATACAAATTAAATAAAACAGATCAGGTGGTGGCAGGTGTTCAGCCGATTCCATTTGGGCCGGGACGTTTCTGGGGCAATAGTCTATATGGAAGTATGAGCACAACCGCAGGCTTAGAAGATGTTCATAATCTTGGTTTGAATTATCACTTTGAATTGCCGACGGCAACTAAGTTTGATTTGGGTTATTTTGCAGTAGATGGCGGAAACTACACAGGTTCTACAAAAGACTCAGGTCGCTATACAGCAAACTACGTGAGTTCAGACGATCCGAATAAAACCGATTTGCAAGAAAAGAACATGTGGGTGGGCCGAGTGACTCAAGATGTAAATCTTGGAATTAATGGTTTAACCACACAGCTCGGTGGTTCATATTGGACATCGGATATTGAAAATAAAGCGGCTTCGAGTGATGGGCGTCGTCATGCATGGGCACTTTTTGGTAAAGCCAATTATGGCAATTTTAATGTGACCCTTACAGGTGGTAAAAATGATGTAACTAATCAGGATCAGCTCAATCCTAATCAGTCACTCATGGGTTCCTACGACACTGAATATTATGTCGCGAACAAAGGAACGTTCTATACCGCAGATGTGGGCTACTCTTTCAAAAATGTTAAGCAGATCGGAAACATTACGCCGTACTTTATGTACAGTCAGTACGATAAAGATCAGGACAATATGAAAGATTCAATCCGTAATATTATTGGTGTGTCTATTGACCATAAACAACTATCTTTGGTGGCTGAATACATCATGAGTAAAAATGACCCGTTCATTGGTGGGACTCAAGATTCATTGGCACAAGGGGATGATAACCAGTGGAATAAGTTGCTTAACTTAACGCTGTTTTATCATTTTTAAAGACATTTAAACATTCGGGCATGCCGAAAATTTTTTTAAATTAATTTTTGGTATGCCATAATACAAAGTTGATGGTGAGCTATTTAATTTATCTATCGCTTCACTATCAATGCAGAAGATCTCAACAGGATAATGATCATGCAGCTTAATGAACTCGCTTTATTTCGTCAGCAAGCCTTTGTTGCTGGAAAGTGGTGCGATGCAGACCATCAACAAACATCCGAAATTTTAAATCCGGCGACATTAGAAGTGATTGGTACTGTCCCCAATATGGGTAAGGCTGAGACCGAGCGTGCCATTGAAGCTGCCAAAGAAGCTTGGCCGTTATGGAAAAATAAAACAGCAAAAGATCGATCAATTATTTTAAAAAAATGGTTTGATTTAATTATTTCAAATGCAGATGACTTGGCTTTTATTTTAACAAGTGAGCAAGGAAAGCCTTTAGCCGAAGCCAAAGGTGAAATTTTATATGCTGCCAGTTTTATTGAATGGTTTGCCGAAGAAGCAAAACGAGTGTATGGCGATATTATTCCAAGCCCATATCCCGATGCTCGAATTGTTGTAAATAAACAGCCTATTGGCGTCGTTGCAGCCATTACACCTTGGAATTTTCCGGCTGCCATGATTACGCGCAAGGTGGCTCCAGCCTTGGCGGCAGGTTGTCCTTGCATTGTAAAACCGGCACCAGAAACACCTTTTACTGCCTTGGCTTTAGTGGACTTAGCTGTACAAGCTGGCGTGCCTGCTGAAATTTTTAGTGTGATTACAGGTGATGCAGTTCATATTGGTGATGCGATTTTTGAAAGTGATGTCGTACGCAAGTTTACTTTTACCGGTTCAACACCAGTCGGCAAAATGTTGCTTGAGCGTTCAGCAAAAACTTTAAAAAAAGTTTCCTTAGAGTTGGGTGGCAATGCACCGTTTATTGTATTTGATGATGCCGATTTAGATGCAGCAATTGAGGGAGCACTCATTGCCAAATTTAGAAATGCAGGGCAAACCTGTGTCTGCGTCAATCGATTCTTGGTACAGGCTGGCATTTATGAAAAATTTATTGCTGCCCTAAGCCAAAAAATTCAAAACTTTAATATTGGTAATGGATTAGAAGCAGGGCATGACATTGGACCATTAATTAATGCCAATGCGGTGAAAAAAGTTGAAGCTCATATTCAAGATGCCTTAGATAAAAATGGTCGTCTTGTGATTGGTGGTAAAAAACATAAAGCGGGTGAATTGTTTTTTGAGCCGACACTGATTGCAGATGTTACCGCTGATATGGATGTGGCAACTCAAGAAACGTTTGGCCCACTGGCAGCCGTATTTAAATTTGAAACCGAGCAACAAGCGGTAGAAATGGCAAACGCAACTGAATTTGGTTTAGCTGCATATTGTTATACCAAAGATTTAGGCCGTGCTTGGCGAATGAGTGAACAGCTCGAATATGGCATGGTTGGAATTAATAAAGGCCTTATTTCTAATGAAGTTGCGCCTTTTGGTGGAATTAAACAGTCTGGTTTGGGGCGTGAAGGTTCTAAATACTGTATTGAAGATTATCTGGAAATTAAATACACCTTGTTTGGAGGATTGAATATATGAGTAATGAAAAATTTGAAAAGGGTTTAGCAATCCGTAAACAAGTTCTTGGTGAAGAATATGTAAATAATTCAATTAATAATGCCGATGAATTTAATCTTCCTCTTCAAGAGTTAGTGACTGAATATTGTTGGGGAGCTGTTTGGGGACGTGAAGAGTTAAGTAAGCCTGAGCGTAGCTTAATTAACTTGGCAATGATTTCAGCTTTAAATCGTCCACATGAGTTAAAACTACATGTTAAAGGTGCACTTCGAAATGGCGTACCTAAAGAGAAAATTCGTGAAGTGCTGTTACAGGTAGCTATTTACTGTGGCGTACCTGCAGCTGTAGATAGCTTTCGTATTGCTAAAGAAGCAATTAAAGAGTTTGAATCTGAGCAATAAACTTTCGGTTTGAATATTATAAAAAGGCCTTGTTCAAGTGGACGAGGCCTTATTTATATAATTTAAATCACATTTCTAAGTTCATTTGCCGTGTTACGCAGCAAGGGCAAAATTTGCTGAACTAAATAATCTTCTTGTACGCGGTTGGTTTGAGACATGCAGTTAAGCGCTGCCACCGCTTGACCTTGTGCATTAAAAACGGGTACGGCAATCGCAATCACGCCAAGCTCATGTTCTTCTTTAGAAAGACAATAATCCGATAACGAAATACCCTTAAGTACTTCAAAAAACTTTGACTCATCTACAAGGGTAAAAGGGGTTAAGCGCTTTAAACCGTAAGTTTTTACCCACGTGTGCTGAGCTTCTTCAGACAGTGCTGCAAGCAATACTTTACCCGTAGAAGTTGCATGGGCAGGCAGTCGGTTACCTAAATGCATACCATAAGGGCTTACACGCAAATTATCTTGCTGCGGTAAATAGCTACGGGCAATCGGTACGACTTCATTATCGTCTAACACCACTATCGAAAAAGTAAGAGACGTCTGCGCGCACAAAAGATTTAAAAATGATTGGGCAACTTTAGGCAGGTGAGCAGAGCTTAAATATGAACTCGAAAAGCGCAGCACACGATGAGTGAGCCAAAAGTAATGTTCATCAGTTTCTAAATAGCCTAAGTATTTTAAAGTTTTTAGATAACGCCTTGCCGCTGTTCGGCTAATACCGGTTCGCTCGGCCACTTGAGTGACATTGAGCCGTTGCCGATCTGTTCCAAAAGCTTCCAGCAAAGCCAAGCCTTTTGCTAATCCTGCAATGTAGTCTTCTTGACGAATTTTCTCATGCGAGTTTGGGTGCTCTAAAAAAGCATCGAGAGAAGGCATCCTTTCATTCCTGTTATTTTGGTTGTTTCTGTCCGCTATTCGGACAAACTAAATGATAAACGGTTATTTTCGTCTTGGATACATAGTGCATAAAACTTAAAGCCAGTAATTTAAAAGTCAGGATGAAACAAGGATGAAGTTATGGATATTTTAAAGACACAGGTTGCAATTATTGGTTCTGGACCAGCAGGGTTATTGCTTGGGCAACTTCTATATAAAGCTGGCATCGACCATATTATTGTTGAGCAACGTAGTGCTGAATATGTGGCTTCACGGATTCGTGCAGGAATTTTAGAGCAAGTTTCGGTCGACTTACTGAAACAAGCTGGCGTTGACCAAAATTTAAAAGAAAAAGGATTACCGCATTCGGGCATTGAAATCTTAACCAATGGTGAATTGCATCGGGTTGATTTAGCCGCACTCACGGGTGGAAAACAAGTGACCGTATATGGTCAGACCGAAGTCACCAAAGATTTAATGACTGCCCGTGAAGCAGAGCAGCTTACTTCATTTTATGAAGCTCAAAATGTACAAGTGAAAGATTTCTATACTGCGCCGAAAGTTGAGTTTGAGTACCAAGGTAAAGCCTTTCAAATTCAGTGTGACTTTATTGCTGGTTGTGATGGCTACCATGGTGTCTGCCGTGCCAGCGTGCCAGAAGATAAAATTAAAACCTTTGAAAAAGTTTATCCATTTGGCTGGNNGTTATTATTTACAAGTTCCTTTAACAGATCATGTCGAAGATTGGTCGGATGAAAAGTTTTGGGATGAGTTAAAAAATCGCCTAGATCCTGAAAGCCGTGAAAAGTTAGTGACAGGACCTTCTATTGAAAAAAGTATCGCGCCATTACGCAGCTTTGTGACCGAGCCAATGCGTTTCGGAAAACTATTTTTAGCAGGTGATGCTGCGCATATTGTTCCACCAACAGGAGCAAAAGGCCTAAACCTCGCGGCTTCTGATATTGCTTATTTATCAAGTGCACTTGTTGAATATTATGTTGAGGGTTCAGAGCAAGGTATAAATGAATACTCAGAAAAATGCCTACAACGAGTATGGAAAGCTGAGCGTTTTTCTTGGTGGATGACTCATTTATTGCATCGCTTTGAAACTGAAAGCGAGTTTGATCATAAGATTAAACAAGCAGAGTTAAGTTATGTGCTTGGTTCAATTGCGGGTAAAACCACATTGGCTGAAAACTATGTCGGTTTGCCTTATGAGATTAAGCAAATTGATAGTTTTAAGCATGCGAGCTAAAGGCTAGTTAAAAAATAAAAAGGGCATGAAAGTGCTCTTTTTTATATAAAAACTGGATGGAATAAGATCGCTTGAAAGATGTGATTCAGCTAAAAGTAGCCCGATACTTTTCAAAATATAGGGCTACTTATCAATCAACTTAAAGTTTAGTGGGCGGTTGCCGTAACTTTTTTATTGGTTAATATCACTTGTTGCTGAGATTGAAGGGGTTTAATCACTTGTGGATTAGAGTTACTCCACGGGATATACGCTTCTGTCAAAATATGGCCTGTAAGACTGGTTAAATCACTCGTTTTAACTTCAGCATTGCCTTGATGACCAAATAAAACAACTTCATCGCCTGCTTTCGCCTCTGGAATATCTGTTACATCAACCATAACAGTATTCATTGATACTCGACCCACCACTGGCGCTTTTTGTCCATTTATTAATACAAAAGCTTTATTACTAAAACTACGACGGTAGCCATCCGAATAACCTACAGGGAGGTTTGCTAGTTTAGAGTCACGTTTCAACGTGTAGGTCTGGTCATAACCTACAGTTGAATCTTTAAGGTAATTATTAACTGCGGCAATTTGTGTTTTAAATGCCATCATACCTTTAAATTCAGGGTGATTAGGAAAATCCCCATATATAATTGCACCTGCACGGACCATATCTAAATGTGATTCAGGAACGTTTACGGTAGCAAATGAATTCGCTGTATGTAATGTTAATTCTTTACGATTGAGTTTGGCTTTTTTAATCAACCATGCAGTTTGTTCATTAAATTGTGCCAGACGCTCACGAACAAATTTTTCATCCTCTACGGCATAGTGGGTCATAATGCCATCAATTTTAAGATGGGGCAGTTTGGTGATCGCGACAGCTTGTCCTTTACCTTGTTCTGACAACATTTCAAGACCATTACGATCCATGCCGCCTGAATTTAAAGCCAAGCTGTAATGAACAGTTGTATTATTCACTTCCGCCCATTTAGAGATACGGGCAGCTTGGTCATAATTACCCAAAAGCTCTTCAATATTTAACGCCTGTGCGTTGATAATTTCACTATCTGTGGCTGTACGTAAACGTGTAATTTTGCCTTTATAGCCATGCTTACGTACCATAGCCGCTTCAGCATTACTGGTAATGCCAATACAAGATACGTTTAACTTCATAACACTTGGCATAAGTAGATCAATACTATGGCCATATGCGTTAGCTTTCATGACTATACAAAGTTGTGTTTTGCCATTAAGTAACTGATTTGTCTTTTTAATATTATCTTCAAAAGCTTGAGTATCAATTTCTATCCATGCATTTGCTGTAGGTGCAGGGCTTACTTCATTTGTAACATGGGGAGTGAGTAAGGGAGCTGCATGAGCAAATTGCACCGAACCGAATAATATTAATGCACAGCTATAAGCGAGATGAGAAAATTTTGTTTTAAGTTTCATGAGTTTTTTAATCTTTCCTGGCTGAATATATTTTAACGCTGGGTGGGTTTTTATGGTTAAGTACAGAAATATAATTGATTTAAAATGTCACACGATTTAGTCGCAATAATACTTTCTCCTTAAAATATTATAGTCACTATTAAGTAAAATTTAATTTTGCTTAGACTAAATTGAAAAATGTAAATGTGATTTCAATTAATCTTAATTAAATCTAAATATACCTTCATTAAAAAACAAGCAGAAAATTTATTATATTTTTTTGAGTGTTATTTTTTTAATCTATTTGGTTGTGCTGTTTTTAATTAATTTTTTTAAAATATAACAT
>NZ_LRPE01000026.1 GCF_001605885.1 Acinetobacter lactucae
AAAAAAAAACATAAATAAATTTAGAAATCCCCTTCAATTACAAACAATATTCTTAGGCTTTTGTCAGAACGTAACATGCTCATTTTTTGGAAAATATTATGTATTGTTTTACTAAGTCTAGGAGCTACAAGTATTGGTTACGCGATCAGTAAAATTGATCTTTTTCTTTTCCTCATAGGTTTACTTTTATTGATATCTTTTATTTTAGCTTTAAAACAAGCACGCGAAGATGCAGGCTTTTTTTCTGATAATTAGATGAAACCACTGTGATATAGCTATCTATATGCAATTTGTTTATTAAAGAAAATTTATATTTTAAAAGGTTCAAAGCAGCTTACTAGAAAATCCAATACGACTCGTATAGCTGGACTATGTCTTAAATCTTCGTGTGTGACTAACCAGATTTCAGCACTCATTGGATAATCATCTTGTAATCTAACCAGGTTGCTAAAAGCTCCTAAAAAATCAGGTAAGACCGCTAACCCAACTTCTCCACATGCAGCTCTCCATTGCAACTCAGGATGGTTAGTAATCATTATTGGTTCTTTATGGTTTAATCTTTCTTTTAGCTTCTGCTGTTTTTGTCCATGTACTCCTCCTACATCTACACTAATCCATTCGTAATTTTCAGGTTCTGTTGAAGCCAAATAATTTAGACCCGCATATATTCCAAAAGGAATTTCACCTACTTTTCGAGCAACTAAATTTTCATCTTCAGGACGTCCAAACCTTACTGCAATATCAGCCTCACTATGCTGCAAAGAAACATAATGAACATCGCCAAGCACCCGCAATTTTAATTGCGGATAATCACGATAAAACTTATCTAGGTAAGGCATAATGAGATGTGCCGCAGTTAAAGGAGGCATGCTAATAGAAACACTTCCCATGACTTCCTGCTGACCCGCCTGAATTAAACGTTCGATCGAAAAAGTTTCTTCCATCATCCGTGCAACCACCTGTGCAAGACGTTCCCCGTCAGGAGTTAGAATGTAGGTGCGTGGTCTACGGTCAACTAATTTAAGTTTTAAATTTTGTTCTAGCTGAGCAATTCTTCTGGATACAGTTGCATGGTCTACGCCCAATTTCCGAGCAGCCGCAGACAGTGACTTTTCTTCGGTAAAAACTGAAAAGTAATGCAAATTTTCCCAATCAATCATTGTGCAAATTTTCACATTAGAAGTGTATTAATATGGAATTGTACACCTTTATATATTTACCGAGAATAAACCTTTCTTAATTGGAGTCTGTCCATGAACAGAACGGTGGCTTATGCCTATGCTGGTGTTGTCTTAACCATGTTTTTTTGGGGATCAGCATTTAATGCAATGTCTTATATTATTCAACATATGCCCCCGTTATCTGCAGCATCTGAACGGTTTTCGATTGCAAGTCTAAGTTTGCTTATAATTTTCTCAATAACGGGGCAGCTTAGATGGACAGCCTTAAAACAGAATCTAATTATCTATCTTATTATTGGTATTATCGGAATTGCAGGCTTCAACATAGGCTGTTTTTACGGGCTACAAACAACATCAGCTGTTAATGGTGCTTTGATTATGGCAACCACCCCATTAATGACCCTGTTAATGACAATTATTTTAGATGGTGAAAAACTTACCACTAATAAATTCTTAGGTGTTTTATTCGGCTTAAGTGGCGTGTTACTGGTGATTAGTCAGGGACATATAACGACTTTACTTCACCTAAAAATAGACATTGGAGATCTATTTATATTATTGGGTGCATTTGGATTCTGCCTAGCAAATGTGCTGTCTCGTCGTTATGTAAAAAATGCTACCCCATTAGAAACAACAACTTTTTCTATGATATTTGGGGCAATAACACTGGGTTTATTGAGTGTAATATTTGAAGATCCTCACTCAGCCATCGCATCTGCACCAGTAAATGCACATTTAGCGATGGGATATGTCGTGATCTGCTCTACCATGATTGCTTATTTATTCTGGTTTAATGGCATACAAAAGTTAGGTGCTGGCCGTGCTTCTGTCTTTTTTAACTTTGTCCCTGTGTTTAGTATGATAATTGCTCTACTTACTGGACATACGCTCAATATCTGGCAATTGATAGGAACAGCTCTAGTGATGCTTGGTGTGATGAGTAGTGGTGGTCTTTTAAAAATTAAAAGTACTCCACTTATGGCAAAACATTGTACAAAATAAGAAATATGCTGCTACATTAAAAATTCATCATTCATATGTAGCGGCATTTTCAAATATAAAATAAACATTATCTAACTATAATCTCTTTAAGTTCTTATATTTTCAAAATATATTCTTATATTTGTTATGGCTTATACAAAAGCTCATCTTAATTATTCCGTTGTAACAAATACTGTATGTTTCTTTAAAACTTAATAAAAGATTGCCATATATAGTTTTAAAACAACCAAAGGAGATATTAAAATGAAGCTGGATTTTACAACAATTGAAAAGCAAGCAAAATTGCTCCAAGAAGAGCAAGAAAAGATCGAGCAGCGTGATCATGAGTTTCAAATTGCTCTAGATAAGCACAGAGAATCTCTAAAGAATTTATTTAAAGATCTTTTCTCAGACCAAGAAATTAAGACAGAAAATGGAGGACACTTTTGTGTAACCTTCGGAGATTTCAAAATTTCTTTACTCATTGAAACTGCTAAATTTGAAAATGGTGTTCCTGTAAAATTAAACTCCGTAAATCCTGTTATTATTAAATGCAAGAAAGATAAGCCAATTGCAAAAGCACAGTTCACAGATGCAACACAATATCTAGATAACCATTTAGACACACCAAATTATCAGTATTATTTTAAGCAAGAAGATAAGACCCAACTGGTACAATTTTCTGAACTTCCGTCTTATTTCCAACTTGTTTTAGACGCAAATGCATAAAACAGAGCCCTCAGCAGAGGGCTTTTTTCATATATTATTCTTTCATCACTTAACTTAAAAAAATCAGTCAAATACTTTTTCTTTTTATCTATGAATTATTTACCTAAACTTTAACATCCCATACTTCAAAAAATATTTGATTCTTATTAAAATTACTTGTATATACATGTTTATATTTGATTATACAAATATGGATAAATAAGAATAGGATGGCTCTTAAAGCATAAGGAGAGTGAAATGGACTCATCGTCTGGGAAACCTAATAGTAGTTTTATAGAAAACCGAAGCATTGATTTTATTCCTGAAAATGAAAGACACGGAGGTGTGTTTGCTCAATTCACCTTATGGTTTGGTGCCAATTTACAAATCACAGCCATTGTGACTGGTGCACTAGCCGTTGTGTTAGGTGGTGATGTTTTTTGGTCTATTATTGGTTTATTCGTAGGACAATGTTTTGGTGCTGCCGTCATGGCACTACATGCTGCCCAAGGCCCTAAACTTGGCCTCCCTCAAATGATTTCAAGCCGTGTGCAATTTGGGGTTTATGGCGCGTGTATTCCAATCATACTCGTTTGCCTCATGTATATTGGCTTTACCGCAACTGGAGAAGTATTAGCCGGTAAAGCAATTGCACATTTAGCACATGTCAGTAATACAACTGGTATCTTAATTTATGCAAGTTTAATCATTTTATTCGCAACAATTGGATATCGTTTAATTCACTTAGTAGGAAAAGTAGCCAGTATTATTGGTCTGATTGCTTTTGTGATTATTTTGACTCAGATCTTCGCACTTTCTGATTTTTCTGAACTCTTAGCAGTACGTCATTTCAGCTGGTCTTCATTCTTGTTAGCTGTTTCACTTTCTGCTTCTTGGCAAATCTCTTTCGGTCCCTATGTTGCAGACTATTCTCGATATCTTCCAACTAAGACATCTTCATCTCGTGTTTTTTGGGCTGTCGGCTTAGGTTCTTTAATTGGCTCACAAATTTCTATGAGCTTAGGTGTTTTAATTGCTCAGGTTGCAAACGGCAATTTTGTCGGAAATGAAATTCAATATGTCGTTGGTATGAATCCAATTGCCCTCGTCGTGACGTTTTTATATTTTAGTATTGCTTTTGGGAAAGTCACTCTGACGACTTTAAACGCCTATGGTAGTTTTATGTGCATTGCTACGATTTGGAATAGTTTCAAATCGACTCATCAAATCTCAAAAATAACAAGATTACTCATTGTTCTTGCTATGGTTGTAGTCTCGACCTTTATTGCAATTATAGGTGAACATACTTTTTTAAGCGCCTTTAAAGCTTTTATTTTGTTTTTACTAACCTTTTTTATCCCGTGGAGTGCCATTAATCTTGTTGATTACTACTTTATCTCTAAAGAAGAATGTGACGTAGATGCACTCTATGATCCAAATGGGAAGTATGGCCGCTGGAATCGCATTGGGATTACCTGTTACTTTCTAGGTATTTTGATTCAACTACCATTTATTGATAGTAAATTTTATACGGGACAAATTGCAGCAATGTTAGGTGGAATCGATTTGTCGTGGCTTGTAGGTCTTATCTCTACTGCATTGATTTACTACATTTTCGCCAAGAAAGCTCAAATCAAGTTTTCAAAACAGTTAGTCATTGATCAAATCAAATAATGCCCCGAGATAAGCTATCAATGTCAAATCCTTTGATAGCTTATCGTTATGATTTAATGACTATTCTTGTAGTGCTTTGGCCTGTGCCGAAATAGGCAAACCAAATAACTTATCAAAACTCCAATTAAATATAAAAGTATAGATAGGAATAATGATAATAAAGGCTACATCTAACCAGAAAGCTTCAATCAGAGAAATATCCATCCACCATGAAATAAGAGGTATCAAAAATAGAACTAAAGTAAGTTGAAAACCAATAGCATGCCCTACTCTACGTTTAACGGTACGGATATGACTGCTTTGTCTAGCTTCCCACTTCTCATATAAAATATTGTAGATAAAATTCCAAGTCACAGCGATGGTCGTAATCATGACAGAGAGTGGTCCTGTATGTTCAACACTATCACCTGCCAAAATCGCTAACCCTACTGATGAAATAATCATTCCGATTATTTCGTAAGAAGATACATATACAATTCGACGCTTTATACCTTGCATAATCAACAAACTCTGCTTAATTCTTTATATTTTAATTTCAGTCAAAATCATATATAAAGTTAATAGCTTTCAGTTCAACTGATATCAAAATGAATTTTAATAGTGAAAATATTGAACTTTTCATAACTGTACTCGATACAGGCTCTTTCTCTGCGGCCGCTCGTAAATTAAATCGCGTCCCTTCAGCAGTAAGTATGGCAGTTGCTAATTTAGAAGCAGAATTGGGTTACACCTTATTTGAAAGGACTCCTCGCAAGGTCATTCCAACCGCTACAGCATTAGCCTTGGAACCTCAAGCAAGAATTATTTCTGAACAACTTAAGCTATTTAGTACTCATGCTCACGAACTGTCTTTAGGACTTGAAAGTAAATTGCGGATTGGTGTGGTCTCAGACGTAAATACAAAATTATTATTTTATTCAATAAAAAAATTAGCCGATAAATTTCCCTTACTGAATATAGAAGTTATTACTGCTCCTCAAGATGACATCGTTAATTTACTTTATACGGAGCAAATTATTCTTTGCTTAGCGGGTTCAGACCTTAATATAAAAATGCGAGAGAACTTACAATTGGTAATGACTGAAACAGTTGTTGCTACTATCTCTTCTAACCATACCTTCCTACAAGAAAAAACAAAACAATTTTCTATTGAAGAATTAATTAATATTAGACAAATTGTTGTGGCGAGTAGTGAACATGAAATGACAGATCCCCGTTCAATTATTGGTGCAATGTACTGGAAAACGAATAGTCTACAAACAGCAATTAATATGGTTGAAGCAGGTCTTGGTTGGGGGAATTTTCCTTTATCTTTAGTACAAGAAAAAATTGATCAAGGTCACTTAGTGCTTTTAGATTTTAAAAATACAAAAAATCATTTACCCCTATCTATTTATTTAATTTGGCTCCAAGACCGCCCTTTACCTAAAGCAGCTCGAGAGCTAATTCAAATTATTCAAGAAAATTTATAATTTTTTATATGCTATTTTTGAAAATCTATAAATACCTTTTATAATTTCAATTATAGTTAAATTGAATTTTTTAAAGCTTGAGTTTATTACTCTGTGCTATATCTATCAATATTACTAAAAGCAAAAAGCCTACTCAAAAAGTAGGCTTCTTACTGTATTTCAGGATTAAGCAATAATATTTATTAGGTAAAAAATACACTTATACTTTATTAAAACCAAGTGTTTTAGTCAAGAATAAAATTCATAAGATACAAATATTTGTATTGTTGTGAAGACAATCACACTTTAAGTTTCGCATAAAAAATACATACTTCCTTCTCATCCTTACGCTTTCTCTTTTGAGTAAAATACGACAAATAAATTAAATATAAATAGTATATTTTAACTTTAATTAAATTTATCTCCCAATATTAGAGATTATTTCACTCATTACTTTCTTATTTCATCATTTTTACAGTCCCACTCTAAATTTTCTTATTCAATCCAATAAAATTTCATATTATTTTATTCTATAGCCTAAATATTATATTTAGTTTAAATAAGTACAAGGACATTACTTAAATCCTTCTGATTAAGTAGAGTATTAATTTTCTATAAATTTATAATAATCAAATTAATATATTAATAAATTAATCATTACAGATAGTATTTTTCAATAAATATGATTTTATAACAACGCCCTACTCTATATCTTAAATTAATCAAAATTTAAACACTTATAGATCAATTTTATACTTTATTTCTCCATATTTCTTTATATTTATCATCAGGTATTTTTGCTAAATATTCTAGCGCAATACTATTCATTGCAATCTAATAGCTTATAAAACGATCACTCTTTAAACAAAAGATATTTTATATACGTTAATGATGCAAACTTTAAGAATAATGAAATCAGTTCCAAGGTAAACTGCTGGAATAAGTTCTAATTGATCGATAAATAACTAAGTTTGCTTTACTCATGGAGTAAACATAAGCTAGAATCGCTTTCACTTGTAATATTAACCAATATGACACAATATTTTTTAGGTTTACTATGCGTCTACTTTAGAAAATGACTTGTGTTTAATTAAAAAATTGATTAGTATTGCACGCACTGAAAGGCCTTGAGATTAAAAGCTTTTCTGACTTATAGGGCCTATAGCTCAGTTGGTTAGAGCAGCGGACTCATAATCCGTTGGTCCACAGTTCAAGTCTGTGTGGGCCCACCAAATACGAACCCCATAAACTAAAAGTTTATGGGGTTTTTTAATGGTTATTTAAATAGAATTCATTTCACCGTTATAAACAATATTCAAAACTTAATTATTAAATTGTAAAGTTTATTTTATCTTAAAATTTTAACTATTTTAAAAGATGTTTTTTAAACTCAATATTTCGATTTGTAGTTTTAAGCTAAGATCTTCTTCCGCATAAGTTCTGTATGCTCTAATTGGGTATCCCAAAACTTTTCCCATAAATCACAATACTCTAAGCATAACTTTTCGATATAGTGGTAATCTTCTTCTGTACAAGCTTGCATCAAGACATACCATAAATCTTCTTCATGATCATCATCTGCGGCTTCGGCGCTTTCATCCTCAGAGATACCATGTACATGATAATAGCCACCACCTTCCACATCCAAACCTACTGCTTTGGTCGCTCTCCGTAACGGTGGGCTATAAAGAATAACCTCCTCCTCCGCAACTGCTAATAATGCTGAAACCGCTTTATAATCATCATAAGCATTTTCTAAAAATACTCTAACCTGCTCTGCAATTTCTGTGGGTTGATATGTCAAACGATCGTGTTCGGTAATACCGAAATCGTTCAATATATCTTCAAATAGAGGATAATGAGCATATTCAGGATTTCCCTGATAGTAACCATCTTTATCTAACCCTGGACGAAATCCAAACTCATCAAAAATATTTAAACTCAAAAGAAAGCGTGGATACATTTTTGCACCTGCATGTAATCTTGGCTCTAATTGTTTTGTTTGGAATTGAGCCATGAGCAATGCATCGGTGAATGTTTGAACAATTGCATGACGATACTCTAAATGAATTTTCTTTAAATCTTCTTTATTAATTTCTCCATTATTTAAAGTATCAATTGCAGAATGATGTGATACAGGATGCTCAGCAATTTTCGCTCTTAATCGGGTCAAAAAGTTTGAATTTTTTTCCCATAATTCGGCTGAAATGCTTTGCTTCATCCCTGCGAGTGCTTTCTTTCTAGGATTATTAAAATTCTCAAATTTCTTAGGCATATCTGCTCTCATTAAACTTATTGAAGCCTGATCGATGTTTACATATTTTTTATAAAAACAATGACTTAAATTAATATTTAAACATACTCCATTATGAATTAATATTAGAATTAAAATCATGCGAAATCAAATAGAAAATTTCAAAAAAAACCAAATAAATGATAATC
>NZ_LRPE01000027.1 GCF_001605885.1 Acinetobacter lactucae
CCTCCATTTAAAATCATTTGTATAAATTTTTCTTGATTATCGCCCTCATTAAATGCATTATAAAAAAACTTCTTTAGGCTAGCTTTATATTTTTCTCGTCTTTTACTTATCATAAGCCACTCATTTACAATTTCTTGCAAATCCCCCCAATCAGAACCTAATTTATTTATCAAAAAATTTTTATCATTTAATATTATTCTATTACAAACCTCTTTACTTCGATCAATAAATTTATTATTTAAAGTCCATCTAATAAAATCTATAAATTTTCTTTTAAATGTTTTTTTATGATATTCTGACAATTTTTCTTCAATATCAATATATATTCCAAATAATTTTTTTATCCTTATAATTGAAAAGTCTTTATCATACAATATTTCTTTTATATTTTTAAATTCATTTAAACTATAAAAAAACTCATATACAATCACAACAAAGCTCAATCTCATATTTAATGGAATATCATTCCATTCAAATATATAATCTAGTTCCTTTGCCCAATTATTATTAGTTTTTTCTTTCACTTCTTTAAAAAGATAACTCTTATGTAAAATATTTATTTCTCTCTTATTTTTCAAATTGCTCTCTAAGAAGTTAATTATATGATTTCTATAGTATTTTCTTAGTTTTTCTGAGTACTCTAGTAGTATATTATCAAGTAAATCATTTATATTAAATAAATATACTTTTGAATCTAAAAAATCAGGAATTTCAATATTTTGTTTTGATAATTCGACTAAAAATTTATTTATGAAGATTTTGAGTGCTTGTACTTTTTCTGTTGAATCATTATTTTCTAACCAAAGTTTACCGGCTTCATCCCAACTTACTAGTTTCTGATAGACTGTGTCACATACATTCAAATCACTTCCTAGCAATAAGTAGTTGTTATCATTTAATTTATTATTCATACTTCTACTCATCCATTTGTCTATATTTGCATTCTGATTCAATTGTAAATTTTTTACTATTGGTGAATTCTTTTACTTATAAATCTAATCCACTAAATATTAATTTTGCAAGATTAAATTCAAGCTATTGTTTTTATTAGTTTAATAACAATTATTTTTTTATTTTACAACTATTTGATTTCTTCCAAAGTTAATTTTCCGCCAAAAATACAACCTGTATCAATATAAAGGCAGTTCTGAACTCTAGTAGGTCCATCTACAACGGTATGTCCTAAATAAATTTGGTTTATTCCAGAAATAACTTCCATTTTTTTATTATTTTGGGCAGATCGAATTCTGCCCCTTCCCCAAAGAGCGTTTTGTAAAGTTGATTGAGTATTTGAATAATAATTACTTTTTAGTAGTTTTTGTTTGAAGATATTCCAATCATTTTGAATAATATCAGCATGGACAAAACCATAATTTCTTCCTTTAAAAGTTATTTCTAAAACTATTGGTAAACCTAGACATAATTTTAATGCATCCTTATACACATTAGTACTAAGATCATACAACCATTGGCCGCCATGCCTTTGATGAAAAGCTTGCATTTCTGGTGCTATCGCCGCTTCTAAGCACATTTGCTCATGGTTACCTCGTATTGCTTTAAACCAAGGTTGTTTTACTAACTCTAAACATTTAAAGCTTTCTCTACCTCTATCAACAAGATCTCCTACTGATATGACCATGTCTCTATTAAAATCGAACTTTATCTGTTCAAGCTTGTTCATGAATTCCTCATAACATCCATGAAGATCCCCAACAACAAAAAGTCGGGTATAGTCAGATGCGTCAAAAAATTCGATTAAGTTATCAGGAGGAAATAGATTCAAAGTAGTGCTAATTATCCATATTGATAGGGATTAGCTTATAAGAAATATATAAATTATTAAAGATTTTCGATATTTGAAAATTTGATAAATTCGGAAAATTTAATATTGAGTGCATTAAGCCAATCTTTTAATTCTATAAGGTCAATTCTTCTATCCAAATTCTCAATTTTAGCTACATATGACTGATGCTTTTTTAGGGATGAGGCTAGTTGTACCTGAGTAACTTTCCGTTCTTCACGTATTTTAATTAAACAATTTATTAAACCAATATATCTTGGGTCATGTATTGAGCTCATAACCCTAAATGTTGTACTATCTCAAGAAATATCCCAAAATGGGATATTTCTTGAGATTGTGATAACTATGACTAAGGGGCAGATTGTTCAAAGATTATTTATTCGTTTTCTTATTAGGAATGAATTCCAAAATTGTTTATTTCAAGATATTTGGAATGCATTTATAGAAAAATGTGATTATTTAAATTCAGAACAGAATTTCTACTTCATTTATGACTATTTTCAAAAGCTTTTAAAGGAGGATTACTTCATCATGGATAATTCAAGTACTCCACCAAAATACACTTCCCTCTATACAACTCACCAGCTTAAAAAACTCTTACTTCCTGAAGAACTCCAATCTCCTTATGAAACAATCTTTATAAAGGAAAAAAATATAAGAAGTACTATTCACAAGAATCAAATCGAAATTGAATGTCTACGTGAGTGTTTTAAAGAATTTCCTCCTATTCGATTTCAGATTGAATTTTTAATTCAGCAAAAGCAACAGGAGTTGTTGACATTAGAGTCAAGAGCAAACGCACTTACCGAACTCATAGAAACTTTTAAATAGAACATAAACCATTTTAATAATCCAACTGTTCAAAAAGAGGTACAAAACTTGATAAAACTAAATATATTTTATAAATGCATAGTGATTACTACACTGTGCTTAATATCGGCTTCATTGCTACACGCCAATCCTTTCTCAATAATAGATAAAACTGCACTTTGCTACAAAAATGTTCAAGGTAAATTAACTAAACCTGAAGTCTGTACTGTTACTTATTCAGTCTTAAACGAAGATGAAAATACTGCAGTGATGATCTATAAAAAACAAATATTTCGTATGTCCAGCAGAACTATATGTGAGTCCACTGAAGCTGATTCTTGTTATGTAACAAATGAAACTTTGTCTTATGGTCGTCCTGGTAAAGTAGATGAAAACGAATATATGTATCTGAAAGAAAAAGATGGTCAAACATACTATAGGAATGAACTTAAAAAGAAAGTTTTAGTCGATAAACTTTTTGTACCTATAAGTGATAAATGGGCGACGTGTATGAAAAGTAAGTCTTATGACATATGTATACAAAGTAAATATTCAATAGAAAAAATTCCAAAACTTCGTAATGAGTTTTAATTAATACAACTGAGAATGAGTTAATGAAATTTTATAAAATAGTAATATTTGCTTATCTATCCTTTATTAATGTTGGCTGTAAATCTTTTCCCAAGGATATATATACAGTTAGTACAACTTTAAATAATGGAATTAAAACACTAAATGCTACCTTCAACGATGACCCTTCTACACCCACTAGAAGTAAAACAAGTAGTCAAAGTGGTATTTTGACTAACAGTCAATGTCAGAATACAAAAGGTAAAACAAAATCCCAAATTGAGATTATGGCAAATGAAAAACTCACTGATGCTCGTGCATATTCGTTGAACTCTTTCGCTGTAACATATAACTTTCTAATTAGTGATCGACTAAGTAAGTATGGTGTTAATAGTAATTCTAAAGCTATCTGTTCTCTAACTTTTAATGGAAACCACCCCTCTTCAAAAGTTTTGAGCTGGAGTGTTATTGGTTAAAATTATTTTTGGATATTAAACATGGAAGTTAATTATTTTTACTGCAAGGAAAGCATTCACTGTGATATCTGTCCTAATCTCTGCCAAATAGGTTATGGCGTATTAAAAACAGAAAACAAGTTGGACTCCTCTGGCAGTAATCAAATATATGAAATTTTTTTATGTAAATCTTGTTTTTTAGGTACAGTTTCTTATTTGAAAAGTCAAAAAGAATTAAATTATTTATTTGATGAAAATTTTGACTTTACACAAATAGAAAATCTCGGTCTAAAATAAAAAAATCATCGTATCAGTTAAGCTCTAGTCAATATTAGAGTCGCATAACTATTTTTCCATTAAGAGAAATAAAACTGGAGAAGCAGAAAATATAAGAAATCCAAAAAATCTTAAGCGAAAATCCATTTTAGTTATCTGTTTGATAATTTCATCTGAAATTAGAAGCCGACTAATATAAAAATTCGAATAGACTATTCCATAAACTAAAAATATTGAGACTACGAGAGCAAAAAATATTAAAATAACTCTCCAAAACTCAAAAAAGGACCATAGAGCTGGAAAAATAAAAGCTAATTCACCAATTAACAGTCCTAGTGATATCATCCCACTTGTATATGTTCCTGCTAAAATCTTGTAAGCCCATTTGGGGAAACAGCTAAATTTAGGAAATAGAAAAAATAAACCTACTAGAAAAAATCCACTCGTAGCTACTATATTCCAAAAATGCGGACCTATTCCTTCGATTATGGCATTTTCAAGATATATATTTGGTAGATAATCCAAATTCATCTTAGGTAAACAAGATACAAAAAAAGCACAAATTACCCAACCAATTGATTTAAAATTACTTATTATTAATTCATATTTATCTAAAAATAGTAATTTTTCAAATCCACAAAGTTGTGTACTAAGATAGTTCTTCAATATAGACATAGCGCCACCTATGATTTACATAAAATTTAATTTCTAAATTTCATTTTTAGAAAATTATAAATTTTCAATTATTTAACAGTAGGTCATTCCACATATCATTTACTTCAGTTTCGCTCTTTTCCCTCTCATTTTCTAGTTCCTTAAATTTCTTAATAGCTTGTGCATAGCTTCCCGTTACATATGGTTCTTGCGAATATATATTCGATTGATGCAGAGCACGCTGAATAATCAATGGAGTATGCCCTCTTTCTCTTAAAGTCATTGCATAATTATGCCTATGCCCATGTGTGGATAAACCTGATTCCTTATTAACTTTTTCACCAATTCTAGCCATTGCAGCTAAATAGTTTTTCTGAAAACTTGATATTGTATAAGGTTTTAAAAAATCCTTTTTATTGAAATTCATAAAAGCATAAGGATGATCTATTGTTAATACTGCCAAATATGATAGATAAATAGTCCATAGTTCAAAGAAAAAATCCCTCATTTCGGTTTCTTTCCAAAATAAATCGATTGCTCCTTCCTTATTCACACTAGTACTTTTCCAACCTAAATGTTGATTTCCCATAACATCAGTTCGTGGCTTTAATTTATAATTCTTCCACAAATATTCTTGCCTTGTAATCTTATTATTAGCTTCTAGAGGAGCATTCCCACTCTTGGGATGAAAAATTTTAATAGTTTTATTTAATATATTAACATCATGAATCCATAAGTGGAATGGTTCTGAGATTCTTAGACCACATCCATGTATCAATAAAAGTATTAATATATCTCGTATAGCCATTCTTTTGTCTGAAACAGCTTCGTACCCATATTTAAGTAGTTTCTTGAATAAAACATCAGGAAACTGTTGTATATCCCCTTTTTCTATTTTTATAGTATTTCTAATTTTGTATTGACGAGAAAAGTTAAAATTAATATTTTTTCTCGTTTGCAGATGAGAAAGAATATTCGCTCTGTTCCTATAATAGTAAGCATATTGTAAAAGTATTTTTGTTTTGTAATCGTGTTCGATTATTGGATTGAGTAATTCATTACCATACTCTTTATGTAACCAATCACCAAACTTACTTAGAGCGTCAAGATAAATGCTTGCTGTATCAGGTTTAAAAGGTTTCCAATACAACTCGCTCTCATCATGCCCATTATCATTTATCGTACCTTTATATAAAGCCTCAAAAAAAAGTCTAAACATCTCTTTTGAGTTCTTCACTTTATCTTTATTCGCTAAATTGAACTGTAGATATAATTCAACAGCATAGACTGCATGCTTTAACGATGAAAGTCTAAACTTGCTAACAGTAAACTTAAGAAGACAATACTGCACAAGTTTATAAAAAGGCTTACCTTCTGCATCAAAAATCACAGGAAGCTCTATAAAATTATTTGTTATTCGTTCCTGAACTTTTATTGTTGTTTTAAAAATACTCATAGCGACCTTATGTATTTTTATATCCCTCTTACTATATTTTTTAAGTTGAAATAATGTCAATATATTTTTATTAAATTTTAAAAGCATATTATTGAAAATATTGAAGTTTATTTAAAATAAAAAATTAATGAGGAAACTCATCGCAACAATTATTTTTTCATGATATTTTTAAGTTAATCATCTATTTACTATAGAAATAAAAACAAGGAAAACGGATAAGGATTATGACAACTCGTTTGAATCAGAAATTAAAATTGGGAAACTTACAAACAATTTTAGAATTAGGAGCCCATCCCGATAATGACCACACATACATATATTGTTCAGATTCAAGCTTTGGAAAAAAAGGAGAGGAAATCACAATAGATAAGTTAAGAAAACATATCGAACCATGGTTAACTGCACTTTTCCAATCTGAGCACCTTAATTTACTGATAGGAGCAGGTCTAAGTACATCGATTCAAATGTCTGCAACAAGTAAGCCCCCTCAAGGAATGGGGTGGATAAATGATCTGATAACCTTTCAGAATGAAATTAATCAATTTTCAAATTTAGCTGCAAAAAAAGCAGGTAGAAAAGATGGAAATATTGAAGATCAAATCCGTGCTATCAATGAACTTATAAAAGGATTAGAAATATTAACGACATTAAATACCTCCCCTCCACCACCGCTACCTCCAAATTTTACCCCTTATTTACATCTTTATGGTGAGTTACTTAAATTAAAAGATGAACTAACCCGCTGTTTAAAAGCATTTGCAAACTCTGTAAGCCAAGGAGAGAACTTAATTAGAGATGCTGAAGCAGATAAAAAAATTGACACCTTCAATTACTTAGTAAGCTTTCTTATGAGTTTTGCTAGTCGAACAGCCACTCGTGATCGACTGCATATCTTTACTACTAATTATGATCGTATCATCGAAGTTGGTGCTGAGTTAGCAGGTTTAAGGCTAATAGATAGGTTTGTTGGATCTATATCACCCGTATTTCGAGCTTCTCGTTTAGAAGTTGACTATCATTATAATCCTCCTGGAATTCGTGGAGAACCAAGATATTTAGAGGGCGTAGCTAGATTTACAAAGTTACACGGATCTTTGGACTGGATTGAACACAATGGGTTTATACGCCGGTTTGGATTACCTTTTGGTGCAACAACATTACAGCCTTTTTTGGAAGCAGATTCAATTGGGGAAGATGGTTATCAAAAACTGATGATATATCCAAATTCTGTAAAAGACAGAGAAACCTCAGAATACCCATATGTAGATCTTTTTAGAGATTTAGCTGCTGCTACCTGCCGACCAAATAGCACTCTAGTAACATATGGTTATAGTTTCGGTGATGAGCATATAAATAGAGTAATTGAAGATATGTTAACTGTGCCTTCAACTCATCTAGTTATTATTGCATATGGAGACCCACTGAGCAGAATTAATAGTTTTGTAAATCAAAGTGGAAGGCAAGCTCAAATTACACTTCTTATGGGAGATCATTTTGGCGATCTAAAAATATTAGTTGATCATTACTTACCGAAACCTGCTATAGATAAAGCCTCAATAAAAATGGTTGATTTATTAAAACAGCGCGGCCTGCTACAGACAGAAAGTAAAAATGAATCATCTCAAAACGTTACTAGTATGGGAGATTAACAATGAGTTATTTACCTATCGAACATTTAGAGCAACTTCGTATAGGAACAGTAGAATTCGTATCTCCCAGTGAAATTAAAGTTTCATTAGAAATAGACGCACCCGATTCAGTATCCTTACAAGGTGGAATACCCAGAAGTTTTCCCCGAATAAATAGCTATGTCTTAATAAATAATGATGATGGTTATTTAGTTGGGCAAGTAGAATGGATTGCTATTGAAAGGTCTGCCTACCCTAAGCGAAAAGGTTTACATGATTTCGGATTAATTGATCTTCCCTTTCCTATAAGAAAACTATGTTTAAACCCTGTAGGTACTTTAAAAAATACATGTGAAGGATTTGACTTTACAAGAGGAACTGATGCCTTTCCATCAGTTGGAGATTCTGTTCTTTTACCTACAGATAATCAACTGAGGTCTATAATTGAGTCAGGGGAAAATCGCAAAGTAAAAATTGGTGAAAGTCCACTTGCTAATAACGCAGAAATATCAATTGATCCTAACAAGCTTTTTGGTCGTCATGTTGCTGTATTAGGCAATACAGGTAGTGGAAAATCTTGCTCAGTGGCTGGGCTAATTCAATGGTCTATAGATGCAGTATTGAAAGCTAATTCATCTGTAAATGCTAGGTTTATAGTCTTGGATCCAAATGGAGAATACAGTCAAGCACTCGGCCCCAAAAGTAAATATAAAGGAAAATTAATTAAAGTCGAAGCACGACACAATGAAAGAGAGTCTTCCTTAAAAATCCCAGCATGGCTATGGAATAGTTCAGAATGGGCCGCATTTACTCAAGCAAGTTCCAAAGTTCAATTACCTCTTGTACGCCAAGCATTAAGGGCTATGAGAAATAATCAACAAACATCAGAATCTAGTACAAAAGACCAAGCTAGACATTATTGTGGCTTAATTTTGCTGGCATTAGAGCAAACAATAAGTAAAGGGAAAATATTTACAGATCCTGGTCCAGTAAAGGGTTTTTTTGAGGACCTCAGCTCATGGCACTCAAACCTTCAGTATCTTTTGCAACAAACTCAAGAAAGTTGTTTAAACATTCTTATAAATGATATCCGAACTCTTATAGACACAAGAGCTGGACAGCAGTGGCCCAAAAAACCAACTATTCAAGAAACACATAATTTAACAAGTTCGATTAATATATGTTTTGTCAGCTTAGGAGGTCACAAATCCGATTTGTTACCCAAGAATGAAGATATCCCAATCAGGTTTATAAATAATGATTTTATAAATTATATTGAAATGTTAGCAAAAGAAACAGGAACAGAACAATTTGTTGAATTCTTACTTTCTCGTATTCGAACTATGCTAGGTGATACACGGATAAATGCAATAACAGATGATTCTGATAAACCAATTGAACTTATTGATTTCTTGGAATCATACTTAGGAAATAATACAGATACTGCCATAACAATCATTGATTTATCACTCGTTCCAAATGACATAGTTCACTTAGTAACAGCTGTAATATCAAGAATTATATTTGAAGCTTTACAAAGGTATCGAAAAATTACTGGAAATACTCTTCCTACTGTATTAGTTGCGGAAGAAGCACATAATTTCATCAAACGATATAAAGATAATAACGAAGAACAGAACATTTCTGATGTGTGCTGTAAAGTTTTTGAGAAAATTGCTAAAGAAGGTAGAAAGTTTGGTTTAGGGTTAGTAATCTCCTCACAAAGACCTTCTGAACTTTCCTCAACAGTTTTATCTCAATGTAATACTTTTTTACTGCACCGAATCAGCAATGACAGGGACCAAGAACAAGTTCATAAATTGTTACCCGACAATATGAGAGGGTTACTACGGGAATTACCAACGCTCCCCTCTAGACATGCCATTTTGTTAGGTTGGGCATCTGAACTTCCAGTATTGGTTAGAATGACTGAGTTAGATAAAGAGAATCGCCCTAAATCTGATGATCCTGACTTCTGGAATGCATGGGCTAGTTCAGAAGAAAGTAATAATAGATGGGAGGAAATAGTCCAAGATTGGCAGCAAAATTAACAATGAAAAGAATATTAATCAAATATTAATTTTATTTAAAATAAAAAAAGTCTAAGTCTTAACTAACTAGCTTCTTGAAAGACAAAAACTTCCAATTTTGATAAAGATTTTGAATCTTTATCAAAATTGGTATCTCTCTTATTTAATATATTCACATTCAAATTTAACTTATAATAAATTTTTCAAAAGAGAGTTCATTGTGATCTATTTTATTATGGAAAAATCTGTACCTTTGCTTTGTTAAAGTATGAGTTTTATCATAGTAAATTATATCTAACGACTTATTGTTAAGCTCCCTAAGGCTGCTACCCCTTATCCTTATCAGATTCTTTTTTATTTCTCCTTCCTTTATATAATTGATATGACCACTTTCACTGTCAATTCCATCAAATGACAAAGTTAATGTTCTTGCAAATCCGTTCATACATTCGATATCAAATCTTATATTTATAAAATTTTGATTATTGCTAATCTCTTCTATCAACCTAACAAACTTTATATCAAAGAAAGGCTGCCTTTTTATACGTTCCTGTATTCCTAATTCAGCGTATTGCTGTTTCATTTCTAGTAATTGCTCTTCCTGTGTCTCAGTTGCTTTTTTCATTTCTTCAACTTGAGCAGCTAAGGCTTTTGTATTTTGACTTAACTCTTCTGCTTGCATAACTAAAGCTTGCTGGCTTTGATAGTAGCCCACAATAACCCAGAGGAAAGCAAGTGGTGATGAGACACCTGCAATGAAATCTCCCATTTCATTTAATAAAGATGGCATCGGGTTCTTGATTAATAAACAGATAATAATTATTAACCATAATAAGGTAAGTACCCACCCGATTCTTACAGCATTTTTAACCATAATCTTACGTACATAACGTTTTAATAAACCTATAATTTATCAGGAATAATAAAAATTAAGAATGGAAAGAATATGTGCACCAATTATGAACCTATCAGTAAAGACCGGGTATACCTACTTGATCTCTTCGAACCTACTTTCGAATATAAAGCGGATGTGTACCCAGGTTACGACTGCCCTCTTATATTTTCTAAAGATGGCCATATAGAATGGCGGCAAGTTAAGTTTGGAATGATTCCACCTTGGAGCCATGATTTAAAGTTCTCAAAGTATACGTATAACGCTAGAACTGAAACGGTAGATAAAAAGCCGAGCTTCCGACATGCATGGGCTAAAAGCCAGTTTGCTTTAATACCTGTAGAAAAGATCTATGAACCAAAATATGTGAATGGCAAAGCTGAACGCTGGGGAATATACCGCGAAGATGGCCTACCTTTTACGGTAGCCGCTATTTACGACTCTACTGTGATTGATGGGCAACAAGTTAGATCTATGTCAATGTTAACTATCAATGCAGATAACCACCCTTTTATGAGCCAGTTCCATAAACCAGAAGATGAGAAACGATCAATTATTGTTATCCCTGAAGAATATCGAGAAGATTGGTTGAACTGTAAAAAAGAAGAGGCTCATCAATTTTTCCTTGAGATGCCAGTTGGAGAATTTAATACATCAAGTTTTATAAGAAAGAGATAGCAGTCTTTTCCTGTTGTTTTTTAATAAAACTTCATATAAATTATTTTTATAAAATTTACAAAAATTTATTGATTATGAAAGACGCTTTTATCTCTTTTTATGAAAATCATGATGAAGATTATTTAAAATCTATTTGGGAAAGTCCTAATACCCGATTCGTTTTAGATACTAATGTCTTATTAAGCTTATATTCATTTCAGAAAGAAACTAGAGAAGACTTTTTAAATATTCTGAAATTTTTGAATTCTAGATTATGGATACCACACCACGTGGCACTTGAGTTCCAGAGGAATAGGTTAAAAGTTATAAAAAATCATAGAATTTACATTCAAGATATGCAAAAAGAAACTGATGATTTTCTTGAGTCAATTTCATTTGATGATACAGTTTTTAAAACATTTAAAAATAAATTCTCTACTAAAAGCAAACATCCAAATATTCACAGTAAATTAGAGAGTATAATTACGAATATCTCGTCTGAAATTGATGATGTTAGAAATCTAATAAAAGAAGAAATTGAAAAGATCAAAAAATTAATAGCTGATATAGATCAAGATAAAATTTATCTTAACTCCAAAGACTACATTAGAGATGAATTTGATAATATTTTTAAAAATAATAGTTTAGGTGAAAATATTTACAATACACAAGTTCTATTAGAGGAAGTATTTAAAGAAGGTGAGAAACGATATAAAAATATGACGCCACCTGGATACAAAGATGGAATATCAAAAGGTGATGATGTTTTTTCTTTCAATGGTTTAACTTATAAATCAAAATTTGGGGATTTAATAATATTTAAACAAATCATAGAATATGCAAAAAACCCGAATATTAAAAATATTGTTTTTATCAGTGAAGATGTTAAAGAGGATTGGCGAATAGTTGAAAATCTTAATGGAAAAAAAATTCTTGGTGCTAGACCAGAATTAAAGCAAGAGATGCTCAAGGAATCGTCTGTCGAAAAATTTTATATCTATAATATAAATGACTTTTTAAAGCACACAAATAACTCATTGAACTTAGAAATTAATCCAAATTCTGTTAATGATATTAAAAATTCACTTTCAGTTAATGAAACTTATCAAGATAGGGAAGATTTTTTTACTGCAAATTCAGATATAAATAATAACTTTAAAAAAGAAATTAAAAATATTATTCAAAATCATCCTAATCTTAATCTTTCATTTGATCCTTTATTACTTAAAGATTTAAGTGATTTAAATTTAAAAATTGAAAATTTAAATAAGTTAGAAATTATCGAATTGGAAAATATAAAATTACCCAATTTTCCTTTTTTCGATAAGAAGTACGAAGAAATTAAAGAGTATGTTCTTAAGTGTAATGCAATAATTGAACATATTAATAACCCATCTAATAAACCTAAAATAGAGGGATTTTTAGAATTACTTCAAAGGTTTATACGGATCGTCAACTTACTAATTGACTTAGATATTCATGCTAGATGATGAATTTCCGACCAAATGCACAATAATGAGCGACAAGTAATGACTAGTCATTATTTATCCACAACTTTTTAAATTTGAAATTTAACTAAGCTCTAGCATATCATCTTGAATATGTTACAAATTCAAGTTAGAGGATATTCTATGAGCGAAATTGCACCATCCATCATCCACATAAAACCATACCTCACACAAGGTTTTGTTTTATGTGAGGCCTTATCTATCAAGCAGATTGTCCCTTCAACTCACATGCTTGTCCCTTATGCTTTAGAGAAGATCAACGCAGGCTTTCCATCCCCTGCCCAAGATTACATCGACAAAGCTCTCGATATGAATGAGCACTTAATTAAAAATGAAACTGCAACCTTCATTGTCAAAGTTGCTTCGCTCTCGATGCTTAACGCAGGCATTGATATTGATGACGAACTAATTGTCGATCGAAGTCTCGATGCAAAACACGGCGATATTGTCGTGGCACTAATCGATAATGATTTTACAGTTAAGCGCCTAATGATCGATGAAAAAGGCCAATGGCTAAAAGCAGAAAATCCAGATTACAAAGATATTCATTTATTAGATGGCCAAGAGCTGCTTATTTGGGGCGTTGTCACCTGCATCATTAAAATGATAAGAAATAAGTCATGAAACATGAGAACAAAGTCTTTTTCTTAATTGACGTCAATAACATGTACGTCTCATGTGAGAGAGTCTTTGCCCCAAGTTTGAACAACAAGCCCGTTATTGTATTGTCAAATAACGATGGGTGTGCCGTGGCGCGTAGCAATGAATCAAAAGCGTTAGGCATTAAAATGGGAGTTCCCCTATTCCAGATCAAAGATATAGTACAGCAAAACAAGGTAATCGTACTTTCAAGCAACTATGTCATGTATGCCGAAATGTCGAGACGTTTTCATACGATCCTTGGTTCATATGTAACAGATGAAGAAGTTGAACCGTACTCGATTGATGAGTGCTTTGTTGATTTTTCTGCTTATGAAAAGAATTTCGATCTTGAAAAGGTCGGGCAACAAATGCGGCAGCAAATATGGAAATGGCTCGGTTTACCAGTATGCGTTGGAATTGGTAGAAGTAAAACAGAATCTAAAATTGCTAATCACATTGCTAAAAAGAATCCCGGTTTTAACAGTGTATGCGATCTCGTATCCATGGATCCTTGCAATAAAGAATACTATTTTTCATTGATCGATGTTTCAGAGGTTTGGGGAGTAGGTCGTAAACATGCAAAGAAGTTGCATTCAATGGGAGTTAAATCAGTATTAGATCTAGCTTGTACTGAAGCACGTGAAATGCAGGGGCAGTTTTCTATCGTCATGGCTCGTACAATTAATGAACTACAAGGCATCTCATGTATTGAGATTGAAGACACCCTGTCATCGAAAAAACAAATTATTAAATCATGTTCCTTTGGAGCAAAAGTAACTGAGCTAGATGATTTGAAAGAAGCTATAGCAATGCATGCACAAGAAGCATGTAAACGGTTGCGTGATGAAGAGTCACTATGTGGTTGTCTACTTATATTTCTTCAATCAAGCCCATTTGATGAAAGTGCGCCATTTTATAATAAGTCTATTACTGGCGCATTTTCTGAACCTACTGATTGCGCAACTGACTTTGTAAAAGCAGCAGTAAAGATGGTTTCTGATCTTTATAAAGAAGGTATTAAATATAAAAAATGCGGGGTCATCTTAACTGGTTTAGAACCTAAGGCTGGTCATACATATGATCTATTAACCGACTTTGAACAGATTGAGAAAAAAGAACTATTAATGAAAACACTTGAGAATGTACACAACAAATTTGGAAAGAAAAAACTAGGTGTCGGACCATGTTATGTGCCAGGTCGGAACTGGTCGATGTCGCGGGATAAGTTGAGTAGAAATCCGTTTCGGTGGGATGAATTAATTGAAATTAAGTAAGACAATAATATTG
>NZ_LRPE01000028.1 GCF_001605885.1 Acinetobacter lactucae
GTATTTGATTTAAATATTTCTTTAAGAGAAATTGTAAGAGTTAAAAAAAATAATTTAATAGTTGGAAGTGGTTATAATTTACAGGAGAATGATCTTATAACAATCAATGACTTACTTAAAAATATGATATTTAAGTCAAGTAACACGAGTGCTGAAGTATTAAAGGAACTAATTGAAGAAAAAACAAATATACCATATGAGGAACATGCAAAAAAAATAATAAATAAATTAGGGATGACACTTACAAATATTGTAAATTCGCATGGCTTATATGAAAGAAAACAATATACAACTGTGGATGACTTATTAAAATTAGTTATTAAAATGTTAGAAAATAAAAAAATAGAATCTTTTTTATTTTATAGTCACCAAAGTATCATTGTTCAGAGAAATAAAAATTATATCAATTTTGATTTTGATTCTAATGAAAAAATTTTTATTAAAACAGGGACACTTTTTCCAAATGTTTTTAATAGTTTACAGATAGTAAAAATACGCAATAATTATCTTATTGCTTGTCTAGGGTATTCAAAAAATGATCAGAGTAGATTGATTGATCAAGAAATGATTAATGATTTAATTGGAGTAATATAATGTCTGTATTTGGAATTTTAAAACCAGCAAAAAATTTAACTGATGTAGAGGAAATCTTCATCATTGTTGCTCAAAGTCGTGGGCATGAAGCTTATGTTTTTACAGCAAAAGATGTATGTTTTGAAACTGAAAAGGTGTTAGGCAAGACTATATTAAATGGGAAAGTTTTAGAAAAAGAATTTAACTTTCCTAATGTAATTCAAAATAGACTCGCTGTTAAGGCTGAAGATAAGGAAATATATTTAAAATTAGCAGAAAGAATTCCTTTTACATCAAATAGAATTGGGACAAAAAAGAATGTTGATCTAAAACTTCAGAAAATTGAAGATATTAACGAATTTTTGATAAGTGTTGAGGACTGTAAAGAATTTGAGGATCTTTTGGATGCAATTCAAAAATATAAAAAAGTTATACTAAAGCCCTTATCAAGTAATCAGGGGAAAGGAATTTTTTCCGTCGAGTTTTTAGATAAAAAATATATAGTAAAACAGTTAGATAGAAAAAATGAGCTTAATAAAAATGAATTGAGAAGTTTTTTTGATAAAGAAATTAAGAATAAAGGCTATTCTCTAAGCAGATATTTCAACAGTTCTACAAATAATGCACTAAACACAGTCTTCCGGATGCAAATTAGTAGGGGGGCTGGTGGTAAGTGGAAATTNNAAAAATATTGATATTACGAATGGTATGCAAGGAGCATTAATCACAACACGTGAAAAATTATTTTTAGAGCAATATTATCCAAACTCATTTGAAAAAATTAATAAAAGTATAAAGAAAATTTTCGAAAAATTTCCACTCGCTTTTCAAAAGCAATATGCATGGCGCTTAGATTCATTAGGTTTAGATTTAGGTATCGATCAAGAAGGGAATATTGCTATATTTGAAGTTAATGCAGGGCCAGGAATTGGATTTATGGCTTATCCAGTAGCAAAAGCTCAGGTTGATTATTACGAATGGTTGCAAGAAAATGCAAAACCACCTTTCAAGAATAACTTTTTACCTATAAATCTAAGATAAGAGAATTATAATGTTAAAAGAAAAGGGTATATATATGCTTTATCCTGCAATTAAGCAGGAAAAAAATGGTCTATTAATTGCACTAATTAAAAGAGCAGATTTATTTAGTAGAAATGGAATTAAAGTAAATATATGTACTCTTTCTTATAATCCTATGGTTAATCTTCTATATAAGGATTTGTATACAAGCAAATTGTTAGATTCAGATGTAAGTAAAAATATTAATTTTTTCAATTTATATTCTTACTATCAAAAAAGCGAATTTTCAATTGATTTTAATCCAGAAGATAGTAGTAAAATTACCATCGAAGAAAAAAATATTGAAAGTGATAGTTTAGGGAATATTAAAGTCTTTGATGATAGAAATAAACTCTGCAAATATTATGTTAAAAATAAGCAAGGTCTTTTGAGTCATATAAATATTTTTGAATCTGGCAAAATAGTTAAAAGATTAAAATTTAATGAAAAAGGGATTTTAAGCTCATCACAAGTTTTAGATAGTAATAGATTAATTGTAGCAGAAGATTTTTATGATATTAATAATCATCTTGTTCTTTCACGAAATTATAATAAGGAAGGTAAGGTTATTAGCCTATATCTGTATGAAGTAGGTGGCATAATTTCACGAAAATTTAGTTCAGAAATTGAACTGTTTGAATATACTTTATCTAAAATTAATAAAAATGAGCATAAGGTTTATATTATTGATAGAGCTATAGTTTTTGCAAAAAATATACTGTTGAATAAAAAAGAGAACTCTACTGTTATTGGCATTATTCATGCCGCACATTATTCAAAAGCTAGAGAAAAAGATTCAAAAGCTAATGCTCATTACAAAAGTTATATTGAGAACTTAGATAAAATAGATCAACTCATATTCTTAACAGAGAAACAAAAAAATGATTTTAGTGAGAGATTTGGTTTTTACTCGAACTATAGGGTTATACCACATTTTTATAAAAATACAACATTTGAAAATAGCTCAAATTCTCGAAAAAAATATCAGTGTGTCTGCTTAGCAAGGTTCGATAAAGTAAAACGATTAGATCTACTTATAGAATTATTTGCTAAAATTCATAAAAAAATTCCTGAAGCAACCCTAGATATTTATGGTTTTGGATCTGAAAAAGAAAACTTAATAAAAATTATAGAAAATAATAATTTGCTAGGCATAGTACGCCTACGTGATTTTGTTTCCGATGTAAATTCCGTACTCCAAAATGCAGATCTAATGTTATTTACTAGCGGATCTGAAGGATTCTGTATGGCTATATTGGATTCTTTAAAAAATGGTTGTCCAGTAATTTCTTTTGATATTGATTATGGTCCGAGTGAAATGATTATTGATGGCTATAATGGCTATTTGATTGAAGATAATGATACAGAAAGATTTATTAATACTACTGTTGAATTATTGAACAATAGAGAAAAAATAAGTTTATTCCATAAAAACTGTGCTAGATCTGTATGGAGATTCAATGATGAAAATAATTTTAAGTTATGGAAAAATATTATCTTTAAATAATATCTTAAAGATTATTTTCTTTTTTTTGGTCTCATTAATGAGCTTGGTTTGTTTGGCAGCGGACAAAAAAAATATGACGATCAATGAAGAAAAAAAATATTATAAATCTGGAAAAATTAGAGTGATATATAGTCTGAATGAGATAGAGCAGACCGATATCAATAAAAATAATATTCCAGATTATGTCGAAAATATCGCAATTCAAGCTAATGCAACTATAGATGCATTGGACTATTTAGGTTTTGTAAATCCTCTTAATAGCCCTCGATATAAGTCTAAAGTAAATTATATTGACATTCACGTGGTTAGTATAAGTTATAATGGTATTGCTTACGATAAGCCTTACCTAGCTAGTTTTGATGGGGGGAAAAAAGACAAAGCATTATTGATCAAATTAAATAGTAAATTAAAAGACTTTCCAGGAAATTACTGGACCGTTGTTGCTCATGAGATATTTCATCTTTATCAATACGGGTATAGTCCATTAAAACCAAGTTGGTATCTTGAAGGTATGGCAAATTGGTCGGAAAGGTTATTAAGAAAAGATGATATTGATAGAAAGGGTAGAGTTCTTTTACCAATTAGTGCTAGCAGTTTACAAAATAATATTTATCAAATACCTTATAATAAGCTGTGGTATAGGTTAGCTTTTTTGTCTAATAAAATGAATGATAGTCAATTAAATTTGCCAGACAGTATAATAAAACGTAAATATATTGATGGTACTTTGGTTTTTAAAGATAACTCGTTCTCTGGTTATATATTTATGAGGAGTTTTTTATCAAATTTATCATTGGTAGCAAATGATAAAAAACTTTTACTTCCTTTAAATAAGTATAATAACTTTTATAATTCTGCAATAATAATTGAATGTCTTAAAAAAACAATAATTGAATCTAGCATAAAATTAAATTCCGATGAGAAAGAGTTTTTAAATTTATAATTTTTGATGAAATGTTAAAAATTTAATTAATGGATTACATGTATTTAAAACATACTTTTAAAACACTTTCTAAGATGTTTGTAGTGTTATTGTATGTAAAATAAGGATATTTTTTAGTCAGGGATAAAATGTTTTGAATTTAATTAATTTTTAATTGTTAGTAATTAGTCCTCATGTGAATATAATCTTGAGGATGTTTATTAGATAGTTATCCTCGTATTTCAGGTTTAAGTGATATTCACTAAGTCCACAGCCTCGTAGGGTGTGGACTCTTCTTAGTTAATTAAGAGTTTGAAATTGTATTAAATTCTCTTATTTTAACTTGAGATTGTAAGTTAAATTTTACTTAAACTTTTTAAAAATATATCTATTATTGATAATCCTAATTCTATAAATTTTAATTTAAGATGGATTTTATAAAAATGGATGTTTATGTATTTAACATGAGGATTAAAATTAGTGAAGAATTTAATTCTAACTCAAATCGTATTTTCATTAACAGTAATCTTAGCTGGATGTGTGAATCAGCCGTATGGTCATCAATCTGTTTATTCACCTGCTTCCATTAATACAATTGCTAGTCATAAATTGTACTTAATAGCGGAAAAATCAGGCCATCCTAGCTTAGGTACGGGTGAGGTCACAGCAGATAAAGCTACTCAATATGCAAATAATCATAAGAAGACAGTGATTTGTGATAAACATCATTACTATGCTGCGAGTAATGTTAATAGCGATGTGAAACAGACAAAGATTACTTTAGTAAGTGGCGAGGAGATTAATGTCTCTAAATCGTGTTGGGTAGAGGATGCCAACCGAGAAAATTCAATTTATGTTTCTAAATCATCTGTTAGTCATGGTTTTTGATAATTAAGTACATAGTGGAGATTAAGCCTTAGTAGTTTGGTCTCCTTATAATTTATTTAAATGATTTCAAGAAAATTCTCTTTTAAAAATTAATTATTTAAATTAAAGCAATTAATTGAAGTGATACCCTGAAAATAATTTTTATATAATTCTATATTGAGATCTATCAAATTATTTCTTTCAATTTCTATTAAATAGACCTTGTTACTATTTACTTCCTTTTGGCTTAAAATATACTCTATTATCGTACCCATTTCTATTTTTTTATCTAAATTTAATTTTACTATAAAAACGAAAAACCCTATTTCTTTCATTTTTTCTGCATAGAAAGTAGCATAAGTTCTTGTATTTTTTATTAAACCTGTATCAAAAATAATAATTGTTGGAAAAGGTCCAATTCCTTTAGGAATATAAATCTCAGCTGTTGCTGAATCTATTGAGGAATTCCAGAAAATATCATTCATATCAGGGGTTTATCTTGTTTTAAAATAAATAAATTTTCATAATAATGCTTGAAAACATTAAACTATTTTATTAAAAAATGAAATTTATAAATCTTAAATAGTTAAATTGTTAAGCTAAAATTTGAAATACATTAATATTATCAAGATTTTCTTGAAAGTTAATTTAATTTATTTCGTGGAAAACAACTTTACGTTGTAAATATAATATAATCAATAGTAAATGCACATAAATTATATTTTTATATAAAATATTTTTTATAACCAATTGAAAGTAAATCGTTTTTGGACTTATAAAATTAATTAATCCTAGTTAATCGAGAAGAGTAATGATAATAAAAGATACTTTTAAAGGTATATGGTAAAAGCAACTGAATATAGAGCTACTATGAATCATATAGATTGAATTTTAAGCACAATAATATTCTAAATATATGTATATATATCAATATCTTATTGATTGATGTTTAATGTTCAATATTTCTATCATTCATATTCTATAAAGGATTAACCCTTATTAATAAAATGTATTTCATTACTATTCCCTTTTATATTATTCCATATGTATTTAATAGGTTTGAAATTTAAATAATTACAATAAATTACTCTTTGTGGCATTGTTTAAAATTCTTTGAATTACAGTTCTTGTAACTGAAAACTCTTTAGCGAGTGAATATACGCTATAGCCTTTTTTGAACAATTCAATCACTCTATTTTTTTGTTCATTATTTAATATTTCCGGTCTACCAACCTTTCTTGTTGGTTTGTGATCTTTGAACTTCTTATTGTCAGACTTGAACAACTTCTCAAATTCAGCTGATAATTTTAGAAAATGAAGGAAGAAAATTTTCAAGTCACCGTTAATTTCATTCTTAGAGTAATCCAAGCATATTAGTCGGATTTTTTTTTGATCGATTTTATCAACTATACCTAAAATTTCTTCAAAACTATTACCCAAGCAATCCATGCTTTTTATCACTAAAATATCACCTTCTTCTAATGAATAACTTATTAAGTTAAGAAATTTATCTCTATAAATAATAGATTTATCAACAGATACTTCTTCTACTACTAATCTATTCTTTTGAATTTTATAACCATATTCACTAAAAAAAGAGATATATCTAGAAAATTCAAATTGCAAATTAGGCTCTATTCTAACATAGGCATATGTACGCATATTAAAAACACCAAAATTAAACAAAAACAAAACAAATCTTAGCATCTTATTTTTTTAAAAAAAACATGAACTAAATCACAAAAGTGTACTATACAGTGTTTAAAACATATTAATTAAATACACAATTGAAGCTTCACTGTTCATCAGTTTTTTGATCGTTATTATTATATTGGTTGATAATTTTATTGTTTTTTTAGGGGTATTTTTTTTCATGTTTAATTACCTTGTTGCTAAGTCTTTCTAAATTTAATATTAATCTAATATTAAAATCTAGTTTTATTTTTTTACTGGAGTAATTTGAATATACATAACGTAACAAAATAGAGTTTATATAATCGGGTAATTTTGGGTGTTTTATGTATGTGTTTGATATGTGTGCGTTTTTTTATTGTTTTTGTTTTGTTTTTAATTATATGTTTAAATTTATTAAAAATAAAAAACATAGTTTTAAAACACCTTTGTAGAATGGTTTATGAAAATTTATAATTTGAAATTTTCTATTAATATTTTAAATGGATATGATTTTGATTTTTTAATATTTGGCTATATTTATAATGTTCTTATAT
>NZ_LRPE01000029.1 GCF_001605885.1 Acinetobacter lactucae
TCTACGCCAGTTACAGTTGTTTTAACTGTATCTTTAATACCAACGATCTCTACTTCTTCACCAACTTTAACGATACCAGCTTCTACACGGCCTGTTACTACAGTACCACGACCAGAAATTGAGAATACGTCTTCGATTGGCATTAAGAATGCTTTGTCGATAGCACGTTCTGGTTCTGGGATGTAAGAGTCAAGCGCTTCAACAAGAGCAAGAACTGAAGACTCACCATATTGACCAGCATCGCCTTCCAACGCTTTAAGCGCAGAACCACGGATAACTGGAGTGTCATCACCTGGGAAGTCATAAGTAGAAAGAAGTTCACGAACTTCCATTTCTACTAATTCAAGTAATTCTTCATCATCAACAAGGTCACACTTGTTCAAGAATACGATGATGTAAGGTACACCAACCTGACGAGAAAGAAGGATGTGTTCACGAGTTTGTGGCATTGGACCGTCAGTCGCAGCACACACAAGGATCGCGCCGTCCATCTGAGCAGCACCAGTAATCATGTTTTTAACGTAATCGGCGTGGCCCGGGCAGTCAACGTGCGCGTAGTGACGAATTGGAGAATCGTATTCTACGTGTGAAGTATTAATTGTAATACCACGTGCTTTTTCTTCAGGTGCTGAGTCGATTTGTGAGTAATCTTTCGCTTCACCGCCGTAAGTTTTTGCACAAATAGTTGCAATCGCAGCAGTTAAAGTTGTTTTACCATGGTCAACGTGACCGATTGTGCCCACGTTTACGTGTGGCTTATTACGTTCAAACTT
>NZ_LRPE01000030.1 GCF_001605885.1 Acinetobacter lactucae
GAAATATTTAAATCAAATACTAAAAATAATGTTAATAATTTTACAACTGAACCAGGTACAATCTTTATATTTGTATTCTTAGAATACACTTCAATACTATGCATCTGATCAATAATAGAGATTGATAATGATTTAGCCGAAATTCTCTCAATCTTTTTCATTATTGAATTAAATTCGGTTAATCCTGTTAATCTAGCATCCAAGTTTGTAATAGTGCTCATACTTTACTCCACTATTAATTTTTCTAATTTTAATTTTTTAAAATTACTTTTTTGCAAATCAAATTCAATCAAAAAATTTTGAATATCATCTATTTCTAGTTTCTGAATATCTGAAAAACCATATTCCCACCAGGCTGATTTTAATAGTTGATTAATAGTATCTTCATCAAATCTATATTTTATAATTTTTGCAGGATTCCCTCCCACAATAGCATATGGTGGTACATCCTTTGTAACTACAGAATTTGCTGCAATTACAGCACCATTTCCAATGCTTATAGTTGGCTTTAATAATGCCCTTGCCCCTATCCAAACATCATGTCCAATATTTAGTGTTTTTAGTTCAGGATTATTGGGTAATCTTCGGGCATTTTGATCCATATTATTAATTTCTAAATATTTTTGATAAATTATAAAATTTCGATCGTATGTTGTTGCTGAAGTTGTAAGCCATTCGTGAGGATGCCTTAACCCAAGTACTCTCACTCCCTCTGCTATTGAACAATACCGACCTACTTTAGTAGTAATTGGCAATAGAGACCAACTATAAGAAAATGCTCCCATACTCCAAATATTGTTACCAACTAAAAATGCACAAAAAGGTTCAATTTCTACTTTTTCGAGAAAATTAATGTAATCTTTGTCAAGAAACCTTACGTTACCATTACGAGTAAAAAATATATTATTTTTACTCATAGTTTCTTTTAGCTCTATATATTGTCTTTTCATATGTCATTCAAAATAGTTATAAAAAGCTACTAACCCCGATAAATTATGCTCTTGATCATCTATTCGTGCTCTAAAACGATCATGTCTAACAAAGAATGCATTTTTAATTTTATCTGGCCTAGCCATATACATTGCTAATTCAGGGTAAAAAAATCCTGTAGAACGTTGGAACTCAACTCTATATTTAATTAACTCCTTTAACTCATCAAACTTTGCCTCATTAAATAATTCTTCATAACCATTATCTCGCATATATAAAACCATTTTATATGCCGACATCATCATTTCTAAAAAAGTTGCATAAGCAGTTTTTCTATTTTTAATAAAACTCATATGATTGAGATAATTATTCATTCCAAATCTAAAGTATTTTTCTTCAGGGCATATTTTTGTTAATTCATTTGTACAATAACTTAGCCAATGATCATGATATTTATCATATTTCTTTATAATAAAGTTATCAAACATTAGCTTAACAGTATCCAATAAATCTTTGTTTTTATTAATTTGATATAAGCGTAAAAGCCCTAACGCAGCTTCACCATCATAATATACAATTCTGAATTTTTCTTTTACACTTAATGATGGGTAATTTAAAATATGACTAGTTTGTCCATTTTCATCAATCATATATTGTATCCCTTTTGCTAGCATTTCAGCATATTTGAGATACTTATCTTTACCAGTTACTTCTTGATATTTAGCAAGCATAAATATTGTAGTTGCATTTGACCCTAATTTTATTTCTAAATCTTTTTCCCCATCAATCATAAATCCTTTTTCTTCTACAATTTTATAAAATTTTTCGAAAGCATACTCCATAGATTTTTCAATTTTATCTAAATATTTCTTATTAAAATCTACTTCCAATGTTTCTAATAATGCATATAGAGATGTACAATGTCTGACCGTATTATAACTTTTAATTTCTCTATCATAAGCTGGAAAATAACCATAAACAAATCGCCCATCATCCATAATTTGATTATACAAAAACTCGGCATTATTAATAATAATCTCTTTGATCTCAGCCTTATTAATTTTAGAATGACATCTTATTCCATTTGCTACACCTACAGTCTGCAAATCAATAAACATCCCCTTTTCATAAAAAGCAGCTATAGTGTCAAAAACCCACACTTTTTTTATATCATCTAATTTAAAATACTTAGTAATATTTTTATATTTTGCTTTTATCGCATCATTAAGATTCTTTTCATCAAAAAAATTAGGTTTATCAAATGAAATACCTTTTATAATAGCTTTACCATATATTTCTTGTTCTAAAAAACATAGATTAAACTTTCCATCAAAGCTGATACCTTTTCTATAATGATTATTATGCTCTTGATTTAAAATAAAAAACTCAACATCTTCCCAGCTCTCTTCACTGATATTATATGCAAGATCTATTTTAAAAAACTCAGGTATTCCTCTATTTTTAGAATATAAATTATCTAGAAAAGAATATATTCTCTTTAATACAGTATTAATATTTTCATCAAAAGTATTCCATACTTCACAGCGTTTTTTCTCATTTCCAACAGATAAGAAAACACATATACCTCCCTCACTTTCAGAATGGTTTTTTAATTGAATTAACAACCAATCTTTTAATTTTTTTTTGAATTCCTCAAATTTACTATAGGTATTAATTTCCATATTATCACTTTAAAAAATCTTTTAAGTTATTATAACATATCATATTTAATTTCAAAATTATTTAACAAAATAAAAAAAGAGGATCCGTAGATCCTCTTTTTTCAAATAATCAAATTAAAATAATATTTGACTATTTTGCAGTAGTTCATCAATCGTAGTAGTAGTATTTTTAAGAGTTAAGATTTCTGTAGAATTATAAGATATTCCACTTCCATCTCTATCTATACTAATTACTGTATCCGCACCTACTTGAGTAGCAGTTACATATTGACCAATATTTGTATTATTAACAGACTGACCTGATAATAAAGTACTTATATCGATTTTATCTCCTTCTGCTTTATTAAAATCACTCCAGGTATCTGAACCATTTCCACCTGTAGAATCTGTAGCATTTAGAAGGTTGAATATAACTGTATCTGCACCAGTACCAGTTGTATAAACATCATTTCCTGATGTACCAGAAATTAAATCATTTCCAGTACCCGTTTCATAATGTCTACCCAAGTTAATTGTTAATGTAGCTACATTACTTTCATCGCCATTCGCAGCTATAAGTTTATAATTGAAACTTGTAGCTTGGCTTCCATCTGCGGTGGCATTTGGAGTAAAGGTATATGTACCATTAGCAGCAATATTTAATGTTCCATTACTGTAAACCAAAGTTTGACCAGTAGCTTCAACAAATACGCCAGCTGCATTTTCTACAAACAACTTGGTACCCACACCACCTGTCACATCAGTACCATTACCACTATCATCTGTAATTATGTTACCTGTTGCTGGAGTAAATTCTCCAGAAGCAGTAAATACATCGTAATGTGTCAATGTTGGTTGAACTGAGGTTTGTACCGTAGTCGTATTAGTACCATTAACAAGGAATGACTCATTGCTTTCAGTACTTGTATACACTACACGCCATTGTGTCGCCACACTATCTGCAGGTATTGAATAACTATTATCAATGATCGTAGCATTCGATCCACCTAGGAATGGATGGCTATAAGTTGTAGTTGGTGAAACATATACAGTTTGCCAGCTACCGCCTACCAATTTTTGTACGCTATAACCGAAGGTATCATTATTAGCGCCAGATGAATCAGTTGTAGTAACTTTGATAGATAAAACAGCAGAAGCATTTGGATCTACGGTAACAACATCTGAAGTATCTGTACCAGGATTACGCGTATAAGTATAACCACCAAATAAGCTACCAGTACGAGTAACCGAAGCCGTCATTGAACCAAGATCTGCTGATTTTGTTTCAACAAAGTTTGTGTAATCTACTTGAGCGCCATTGATATCATTAGTAGCAACTAAATCAACTGTACCATCCAAAGTAGGGTCAGTTGGCCAGTTAATGTCTACTTGAGAACTATCAATTCGGATATTGAGATTAGCTGTCGCTGTATTTCCATCAACATCTTGAATTGTATAAGTAAACGTATCAACTTTACCTACTGAGTTAGGAATTTCCGGATTTCGGATGTATTCATAATTCCCATCCTTATCAATATAGAGGTCACCATAAGCACCTTCTATTTTTTGGAAGTCATTAACAGATTGATCCACTGTTAACGTATTACCAGTCTCAGAAATTACTTGTGTAACGACTAGTGGCTGACCTTCAGGATCGACATCCGCTACATCCCCTGGACCTTCAGGAACAATAACGTTGCCACTTACAACAACCTCACCATAATCAGTTGCTACGCCACCTGATGGAATGGTTAAAGTTGGGAAGCCTAAACCTGTAAAGTTAAGCCCTTGGTCATTTGTCATGACAATGGCATATTGACCTTCAGGTAAATCATTAATCGTGGTGCCACCTGTATAGAACCCTACAAGTGCTGCAAAAGCAGTTCCGGCATTTGGAATATGCTCATAAAGCTCATATTCTCCTGTGTTTTCATTTAGACGAAGAACATCGAGGCCTAAACTAACAACACCCACACCAGCATATAATCCACTGATATTTACCTCAAAGTCTTGCAATGTTCCTTGAGGAACTTCTACTTGCAACGCATTGTTCGAAGCCCATGTCCAGTCCAGAATCAAACCATCATAAGAAGGTAGAACTACAGACGTCTTAGATTGTGTAGGTACAGCGCTTGTTGTTGGATCAATATTGGCATCGAGCGTTGCCAAGTCGTCATTCGCAACCAAGTCTGAGTCGCTGTCAGAGTCTGAGTCGCTGTCAGAATCCGA
>NZ_LRPE01000031.1 GCF_001605885.1 Acinetobacter lactucae
GATATTTAGAATGAAACAGATATTAGTGTTTTTGTTGTTTTTTTGTATTATGCGCGACTAGTAGAGTAAAAAAATAACGCTTTGAAAAAACAGTCAAAAGAACGAGTGATTGTGATGGGGAAGGCTGGTTTTTACATCTATTAATTTTATTGGCGTAATGTAAAAAGGTTTTCAACCATGAATAAGTCTCTCATTTGTTTATCAGCAATTGCTATGGGTTTAATGTCGATCAATGCCGCAAACGCTGCATCAGCTACCGGTACATTAACCGTTAAAGCTACTATTACAAATAGTTGTGTTCTAAATACTTCTGCAACAAGTACTACATCAAATGCAGTTTTGGATTTCGGTACATTAAGTTCACTTGCGAATAACGTTGATGCAGACACCACAACAACAGGTGGTACTGCCATTAAAGTATTATGTAACAACACTGTGCCATGGACTTTGGCTTTTGATGCTGGGAAGAACGCTCAAACGACACAACGCCGTATGATTGGTGGTGCAACTAGC
>NZ_LRPE01000032.1 GCF_001605885.1 Acinetobacter lactucae
GAATAATATTAAATGATAAAAATTTTTTGATAAATAAATTAGGTTCTGATTGGGGGGATTTGCAAGAAATTGTAAATGAGTGGCTTATGATAAGTAAAAGACGAGAAAAATATAAAGCTAGCCTAAAGAAGTTTTTTTATAATGCATTTAATGAGGGCGATAATCAAGAAAAATTTATACAAATGATTTTAAATGGAGGTGATATTAATTTAATTGAATTAATGAGGATTAATAATAAATGTAGTGAGGCCTCCATAAGGGTGCATTGTACTCATATAATATATTTTTTAAACTGGTATATTGATAAGTATGTACAAAAAAAAGGTGTAATAAATCCTTTTATAATTTTTACAACAAGAAATCCTTTTTATGATTTTTTAGTTACTAATGGTATAGAGTGGAATAATTGGTTAATACTAGCACATCAGTGGTTAATAGAAAATCCAAAGGGTAGAGTGGCAAAAATTCCTTCAATTTTAGCAATGTTAGAGTTTTTTAAAGAAAATAAAAAAAATTATTCAAATGTAAACCTGTTAATTCATGATATTCAAAATAATTTTTTTAAATATTCTGATCTATTAGGAATTATACAACTTAGATGGAGTGAGAGATTTAATTATAATACAAATCATTTATGCAATTTTATTAACTGGATTTTAGGAAGGAATATTAATAGCTTAAAACTTAAAAGAATTGAAATTGAATCATTAAATTTTAATTGGGTTTTAATAGATTATGGAAGAGAATGGTTAGGTTGGGTACTTTTAGCTGAGAGA
>NZ_LRPE01000033.1 GCF_001605885.1 Acinetobacter lactucae
TATAAGTATAAGTTCAAAATCATAAAAATAAGTTTTTAATTTTTATTAAATTGTTTCTGGATTTTTAATTTTAAATGATAAGTTTTGACTAGTATAACTATTTAATGTTTTAAAATGTGATTTAGTTTGATTTTTAATTCCGATTGAATTGGTAGGTATTTAATACTGACTAAATTGCTCGGATTTTTAATTTATATTAAATAGGCTCAATATATTTAATTTATTAAGCCTATTTAATTTTTAATATTTACTTAAAGCTAAAAGATACTCTTTTTCAATCTTAAGTAATTTTTTGGAAACCTTTCATTTTATGAATTTTTCCACATTTCCTGCATTCTTTGATTTCAGCATGAGCAATATCAAAGTCATATTCCCAGATATGAATACAGAAAATTTGTCTAAGATTGTGGAGCATAGACACCTCCTTATAAAAAACCGACTCAACAGCAAGTTCTTTATCAATGTACTTTTAGCTTTTTGATGAATTTTCCTCTTTCGCTTTATCCTCCTTTTGTTTACAGCAGTAACCGAAAACAGCACCAGCACCGAAGAAAAACATAGCTTTAAACATACTTATCTCCAAAAGAACGTTATGTAAGTTTAAAATTAACACTGATAGATGTATCTATTTTTAGGCCAATGAGTCTGTTTCTGTGCGTTATGCAAACTTTTGTGAAAAGATATAACAATATATTTTTTAAGAATAAAGATTAGCTAAATTAAAAAACCGCCCCA
>NZ_LRPE01000034.1 GCF_001605885.1 Acinetobacter lactucae
ATACTTTTTAGGCTTTTTAGCATTTTATCTATATTATTTGATCAATTTTACATTGATAATAGGTTATCAATTTTGTATTAAAACATATCTCCACCCAACTGCACATTAAGTATTAGCCTGGCTGGCGGTTAAGGAATTATATGAATTATTCTAATTTAATTTTACTAAGCGTGTTATCTATAGGTGTTTGCACCTCTATATATGCTCAAGAAACTACTACAAGCGACCCTTCTGATGCTAGCTCATTAGAAAATACAGCGCCCACTCATCACCGCTCACAAATCATTCAAGATTTAAAAAATATTAAAGTTAAAGATTTAAAAATTAATGCAAATGCTGCACAACCAGATCCTGTAAAAGACCCATTACAATCATTAAATCGTCCAATTTATTCATTTAATGATATGTTGGATCGAAATTTTTTACGTCCTGTTGCTGTTCAATATAAAGAAAAAACTCCAGAAGATGTACGTGGTTCTTATCGCCAGTTCCGTAAAAATCTTGGCGAACCATGGAATGCAGTTAACCAGCTTATTCAAGGTCGTCCTGGTCGTGCAGCAAAAACTTTAGGTCGCTTTACAATTAATACTTTAACGACTCTTGGTTTAGCCGACCCTGCAAGCCGTTTAGGTTTACCGACTGAAGAAGAGAATTTTGGTGTAACGCTCGGTTACTATGGTGTTCCTTCTGGCCCATTCCTTATGTTGCCTTTTTTTGGTCCAAGTACTTTACGTGATGGTTTTGGCTTAGCAGTAGATGCCCAAGCTCGTCCTCAGAAATATGTTATGGATGATCAAGACGGCCTTTACTGGTCAAGTAATATGTTACAAGCCGTTGATACACGTGCTCAATATCTAGATTTAGATCAAACTTTACAGGGCGATCAATATGCCATGATTCGAGACTTATATCTCCAACGTAAAGCATTCCAAATTGCAGAAAAAAAGGGCGACTCAGCTGATGTATCTTTCATTGATGATGATTTAGAAGATACACCAGATGAGAATCAAAACCCTTAAAACATGAAATCAAGGTATTGCTCGGATTAAGAGTTTGGCAATACCTTGATTTTGATCATACATACTCTATGATGAATAAAGTGATCATATAAAAGGACTACCATCTCTTCTATGTATTTTATTAAACCGACACGCTCTATTCCTTATTTAGAGCAAGCTTTGGATAAATTGCCAGGCTTACAAGTCATTAACATAGATGATTTAGATTTATATGATCCAACCATCATTGCAATTGCAGATGTACAAGATTTCCTAACTTATAAATGGAATTTACCAACAATTGTGATTGCTTTTGAACATGAAGGTACTGCTTTAGCTCAAGCTTGGGAGGCTGGTGCTCTAGCAGGTTGGGTGTGGAATCAATTACCTAACGATTTAAATAAAGCATTATCAAGAATTGATGCGCAATATAAACGCAATCAAGATAGTCGTGATTTGCCTTCGGCTGCTGAACTACAAAAAAGACTATTACCCAATCCAATTGATTTATTAAATTATCAAGTCGAAACTTTTTTTCAGCCTTCAGCTTATCTTTCTGGTGATTGGTATGACTACTGGAAATTAAATGATAAAGAAGTTTTATTCTATCTTGCCGATGTTTCAGGACATGGTGTAACCAGTAGTTTATTAACATCATGGATGGCAGCTTTCCATGGCCGCTCTAAAACACCAAGACAGTTAATAAAAAAACTAAATGGGATGTTGGTTCAAGAGAATATTGAAAAGCACATTACCATTGTGGTCGGTATTTTAAATCTAGAAACACATACGCTTCGCTGGTCAAGTGCAGGGCACTACCCTCCTCCTATCATTTTTGAACCTAATCAAGCTCCGAAAATTCTAACAACCAGTAGTTTTCCATTAGGCTTAACTGATGAACTCGAAGTTGAAGAGCATGTTTGTACATTAAACCACCAATCACGATTCATTGTTTGCTCAGATGGAGCTCTTGAACCTTTTGATGGTGGCTTAAATGATCAGTTCCAACAATTGGTTCATCATTTGCAAAATCAATCATTTCAAGCACCCGATCACGTAGCTGATGACATTGCCATCTTTAGTCTTTGTCGAATGAATTAATTTACGAATCAATTAATTACATAATATACGACTTAAGAACTCTTGAGTCTGAGATGGCACTATGTGATAATTTTTCTATCCTTCTCTGAAAATGGCATTTATATGTCAACAGGTCATGTTGAATATGCAAGTTTAAATGGAACGCATATTTTCAAACTTATTGGTGAAGTGCGAGCCCATTCTTGTATAAGTCTAGACAAACTTTTAAACAGAATTGAACAGCAAGAGAATGTTGTTGGTGCAATCGTTGATTTAACCCAAACAACATTTATTGATAGTACGGTATTAGGCATCCTGGCTAAGCTAGGTTTAAAGCTTAAACAAACTCATCATATTCAAGCTGTGATGCTATCTACCAATCCAGATATCACTACCTTAGCCAACAGTATGGGGCTAGGGCAGGTTTTTGTCATTTTGAATTACTGTGGCGATCCTAACGTTTGCACATTAACGTTAACTGATGAACAGATCACTCATAATGCAATGCTAAGAACTGTTCTGGATGCACATAAGACATTGATGAAACTCAATGCAAACAATCAGAACATGTTTGAGCCACTTGTGAAGCAGTTACAGAAAGAACAAGATACGCTTGAACAAGTATCTGACAAGCAAAATGCCTGATTTTTAAGCCGGACTAGAATATGACCCTTGTTTCTGTTGCTCAAATGAATTCTCAAGATGATATTGAAAATAATTTTCAAGTCATTGAGTCTTTGATTCAACAAAGTAAGGCACAAAATGCTAGCTTGATTGTTTTCCCCGAAAACTTTGTATGTTTTGCTGCTGGAAAACAGCGCGAAACAGCCGAGCAATTTGAGTCTATTCAACAAAGGCTTGAGAAACTGGCGCATCAATATCAAATCTGGATTGTGGCCGGTACTTTACCATGCCCATTTCGTCCAGATGGATCTACTATTCAAGATGGTCGAGTCCGAACTGTTAGTCTTTGTATCAGCCCTGAGCGTACAGAAGCACGTTATGACAAGATCCATTTATTTGATGTACAAGTGGGTGATGCTGTCGGTGGTTATCAAGAGTCTCGTTTCTTTGAACCTGGGACAGACGTAGTAGTCACATCTACCCCTTTTGGCAATATTGGCTTAATGGTATGTTATGACTTACGTTTTCCAGAGCTTGCTCTCACCCTGAGACAACAAGGCGCTCATATTCTTACTGCTCCTGCTGCGTTTACCTATACAACTGGACAAATGCACTGGCAGCTTTTGCTACAAGCTCGAGCAATGGATAGCCAATGTTATGTTTTAGGCGCAGCACAACAGGGCTGGCATGGTGAAAAACGACAAACCTGGGGACACTCTGGGGCAACAGATAGTCGTGGCCAAATTTTAAGTATGATTGGATATGAAGGGAATGGTTTAATCACTGTACCCTTTGATTTAACAGCACAAGAACTCGTCCGCTCATCAATGCCTCTGATGACTCACCGTAAATTGATTCATTATTAAAAGTTTAATTATTCATGTGGAAATACTTATTTAGCATTTTTTGCTTGGGGGCAAATATTCATTGTTATGCAGAGTTTGGTACAACAAACCATTTTGTTTCGCCTACTGCACAGCTCAACTCAGATATTCTTCCAGCAACTCCTAAAAATATTCCCTTGCCCGCTTTTGGCCAAAGAATTATTGGCTGGGGTACGGGTGCAGAAGGAGCAAGACAACGTTTAGAAAATATTCAGCCTGCAGATGTTTCTGTGATTAAAAAACAAGGCACCACACTTGAAATGATTACTGCATGGCAAGATTTTTATGAACAAGAGCAGCAACGCAATGCAAATAATCCTACCGCTAAATATCGTGCGCGTTTAATGAAAAAAATTGCAGATTTGTGGTAAACACTTTCATCTAGAATATTTTTATCTTATGGAATAATTGATGTAATTATTCCATTTTTTATGTGCGTTAATTTGTTTTATTCATAACCTATTCTGATGAACATTTAAGAAACTGAATAGAACGCGATATACTACAAAAGCAATATTAGTTTCTTTGAGGAATATATGGACCAAGACTGTCAAAACTTAAAGCTTGAGAATCAATTATGTTTCCTCATTTATTCAACAAATTTAGCGCTTAATCAACTCTACAGAAAACTTCTAGCGCCTTTGGGCATTACCTATCCCCAATATTTAGTGATGTTAGTGTTGTGGGAACAAGATGAAGTCACTGTTTCAGAAATTGGAGCTAAACTTTTTTTAGAATCATCTACCCTTACCCCTATCTTGAAAAAATTAGAAGCCCAACATTTGCTTCATCGTACCCGTTCATCTCAAGATGAAAGACAAGTGATTATTACGTTGAGTGATGACGGAAAAAAATTAAAAGATCAAGCAATGCATATTCCAGCAGGTGTACTAGAAGCAAGTTCATGTGATATGACCACGCTAATAGGCCTCAAAGATCAACTTACTAAACTCCGTACAAATATAGCTAAATAATCACCAATTTTTTTACAAAATTGACTTGTCAAAATAATTAAGTCGTGTACGATATATTTGTATTCAATTTATTTTAGGAATAAAAAAGATGTCATTAGAAAAAGTTGTTTATCGTGCAAAGGCTAAAGCAACTGGTGGTCGTGATGGCCGTGCGACTTCATCAGACGGCGTATTAGATGTACAACTTGGTGTACCTAAAGAAATGGGTGGCGCTGGTGGTGCTGTAACAAATCCAGAGCAATTATTCGCAGCTGGTTATTCAGCATGCTTTTTAGGTGCTTTAAAATTTGTTGCAAACCGCGATAAATTTAATATTAGTAAAGATGCTTATGTAGAAGGTGAAGTAGGTATTGGCCCAATTCCTACAGGTTTTAGCATCGAAGTAACTTTAAATGTTTACTTAGTGGGTATGGATCGTGAAGAAGCTGAAAAGTTAGTTGCAGCAGCCCATATTGTTTGCCCATATTCAAATGCAACTCGCAACAATATTGATGTAACCTTTAATATTGTGACTGAATAAGTTTTGATATTTAAAAAATGCCCGAATCAAATCGGGCATTTTTTACATCTTAAATATTATGCTTCACTTGCCTCATTGGTTACACGAAGCACTTCTTCGAGTGTAGTTTTACCTGCAAGTACTTTGCGCAAACCATCATCACGAATAGAACCTGAATACTCACGAGCATGATTTTCTAATTCATATTCAGCTGCATTACCATGAATCAGACGGCGCATGGGCTCATCAACTGGTACGATTTCATAAATCGCTGTACGACCATTAAAACCTAGATGAGAGCAATGATCACATCCTTTAGCCTCAGGTAACTGCAACAACGGTTCATTATGAATATGCTGAAAAACCTGTTTCTCAAAAGTATCGGCTTCACGCCATGTCATACAATGTGGGCATAAAGTACGAACCAAACGTTGAGCGATCACGCCAATTAAAGAGCTTGATAATAAAAAGGGTTCAATTCCCATATCTTTAAGTCGGGTAACAGCCCCAATAGCGGTATTGGTATGTAGTGTTGATAAAACCAAGTGACCTGTTAAAGAGGCTTGAACTGCAATTTCAGCTGTTTCCAGATCACGGATCTCCCCTACCATCACCACATCAGGATCTTGACGTAACATGGCCTTTAAAGCTCGCGCAAATGTCATATCGACTTTGGTGTTCACTTGGGTTTGACCAATACCTTCAAGTTGATATTCGATAGGATCTTCAGCGGTTAAGATATTTCGAGTATTGTCATTTAAATCAGATAAGGCTGCATATAAGGTGGTCGTTTTCCCCGAACCAGTAGGCCCTGTGACCAAAATAATACCGTGGGGACGATGTACTAACTGAGTTAAACGCTCATAGTCATTAGCCATTAAACCCAAGTGAGTCATGTTGAGTCGGCCCGCTTGTTTATCAAGCAAACGCATAACCACCCTTTCACCATGTGACGATGGCAAAGTTGAAACACGCACATCCACTTCACGACCAGCAAGACGTAAAGAAATACGCCCATCTTGTGGTACACGTTTTTCAGCAATATCGAGCTTCGCCATAACTTTAATACGCGAGACCAGTAAAGGTGCCAGCTCACGGCGTGGCTGTACAATCTCACGTAGTTGACCATCTACACGCAATCGTACAGATAGTTTCTTTTCAAAAGCTTCAATATGAATATCTGAAGCCCCTACCCGAATTGCCTCTGAAAGTAATGCATTAATAAGACGGACAATAGGAGCATCATCTTCCTGATCCATTAAGTCTTCTGTTTCAGGAACCTGATCGGCCAAACTCAATAAATCCGGGTGATCTTCTAAACCGGCTGCAACTTGTTGTGATTCCCCTGTATCACCTGCATAGCTCGTACTTAAGAGCGCATTAAATTCTTGTTCAGTACATAATTGATAATGAGCTGGCTTTCCCAAGATGCGTCTTGCTTCCTGCAATGCAATTTTTTCAGTGTTTTGACGTCTAATAATAAATACCTGATCACCGTCATAACGAAATAAAACACCATGACGCTTGGCAAAACTATATGGAACTTGTATTTGTTTCAATATTTGCATCACAATTTATAATGATGAGTAAGATGATTTTGAGTGTACTCTAAGCAGATTACAGCGTGAAGTCTGTTTAACAACTCGGTAGAGGAATTTTGCGTCTTGTTTGAAAATAATGAATATCAGCCTCGCCCCCAGAATTCTTTAAAATGGTGGGGAGAACAGAACTTTGAAATTAATCAGTCGAAAGCATGGCAATTCGGTTCAATGCTTTTTCGTTTAACACGTGGCATAAAAGAATGGCGCATTGAATATTATCGACCTTCTCTTCAAGACGATAATGAACAAGATTGGCATCCAATCGCAGATCCACATTTTGCTTTTCCTCATAATGTTCAAGTAGAACGTTATATGTTTCGAAAAACCAATCCAGAATTTTTACTTATGCCACGTCTGGCAGATCGTTCTGTAGTTATTAAACCTGTTGACCCTATTTATATTCCAGCAGGTCAACGTGGGACTTTATATATAAGTACGCCATTATGGATTGCAGGTTTAGTTGAAAGTCAGCATGAACCATTGTTTGAGATTCCTGTTATTCAGCCTAAAGATACGTGGTTTGGTCCTAATGCCCAGCAAGGTGAAATCTGTTATGCCACTTCAGTGGATGGGCGTACTGATTTGAATCTATTAACACCACGCGCTTTCCGTGCTGTAACTCCAATTGACTTTCATAACACCAGTAATCATCAATTACGCTTTGATCGTATGAACGTACCAGTAACTGCTCTTCCTCTTTTTTATAGTGAAAGTACTGGTCGTTTATGGACGTCTCAAATTAAAGTTTATTATGAGGGCTCTGATCGTCCCGCACGCATTCGTATTGAAAACCGTACGCCACCTCTTGCTGGTGAAGTGACTTATGTTCATCCACCACGCTCACCTGGTGGAGCATTATTCAATATGTTTGATTCATTCTTTTAAGAGGTTTATATGGCTGATTCAAATATTCCAAAAGATATCGCTGATAGCCTCAAAAGCATATTTACCAATATCAATACCGAACGCATTAGTGAAATTTTAGTCGCCGTTGTACTGTGTTTTATTGGTTTTGTTCTTGCTCGTATTATTTCAAATACGTTTATTAGAACCATTGGCTCACGCTTTAATGCTCACCAACGCCTTGTATGGCGCCGTGGTATTTTTTATTTTATTTTCTTACTCTTCATTATGACGAGTTTAAAAGAAGCTGGTTTCAAACTTAGTGTATTCCTTGGTGCAGCGGGGATTCTAACCGTAGCACTTGGTTTCGCATCGCAGACCTCTGCCAGTAACTTAATTAGTGGTTTATTCTTGATTGGGGAAGGTTCATTCGAAGTCGGTGACACGATTCAGATCACCCTTATTCGTGGCAACACAATTGAAGGCGAAGTCATCTCCATTGATTTGCTTTCGGTCAAGTTACTTACACTCGACAATGTCTATATTCGTTTGCCAAACGAACAACTCATTCGTGCCCCCGTACACAACTTATCTAAATACCCAATACGGCGTATTCCAATTACACTTGCAATTAACTTCCACGAAGACATTATTAAAGTTCGCGAAGTTTTACTAAATGTGGCAGCGAATTATCCGCTCGTGTTAGATGACCCAAAACCTGCTGTTACGGTTACGGCATTCAGAGAATCATCAATTGAACTTTTATTTGCAATGTGGTGTAGACAAGAAAATTCTTTAAAAGTTCGGGATGAAATGCAAGAACGTATCCGAAATGGATTTTTGGACAATCAAATTGAAATTCCTGTACCGAAAATGGGCTTAATTGATCGACCACCTACCGCTTTTGCTGAAGATGATATCGATCAATACAGTAATCAAAAAGAATTAAAACGAGAGCCTAAAGCTTAGGCTCTTGATTCTTCTCTACAGAAGACGGTGGTAATGGCGCAAGATAAGCAATAATCAACATTACCCCACCCGCTCCAATAAACGAGATGACACGAGTTAATGTCGCACTTTGCGATAGATCAAGCAAAATTAGCTTTAATACAACAATACCTAAAAGCGCAGCACCTACAAACCAGAGTTGACGAATCATTTTACGACTAGAGAATGTAGTTAATACAAATGCCAAAATAACCCAAAGCAATGTCAAACTTAACTGCACTTCACCATTTGTCCAAATTGAAGCACTCCACAATGGAGTCGCCCAGTAATGGTGCAAGCCCCTGACAACCACACTACTAAACACCAACAACCCCACTAGAATGGTTGTGATTTTAAAAGTCCATTCCAATGACTTATCTTGATCAAAAGTATGTTGATAAATAATAAAGAGCAAACCTGCAAATACTACAATTGAAAGAAAGTCAGTTAAGTTAATCAAAGGAACAAAATAAAGATATTCGGCAGAATGGCGATCAATACTCACGACTAACAACCACAGTAGGCTCAAACACCACACTGGAATTTGATGTAACAGTATCGTTTTATGAGCCTTATATGCCCAAAGTGAATACACCATAGGAACAAAAGCCAGAGCAACAACTGGCATTTGTGGAAAAATAGCCAAACCACCTATCGCTAACGCCAACCAGCTTAAACCAGCCCAGACGTTTAAGTATCCAGATTCATCTGACTGTGGTTGAGCCATAATAAATAAAATACTAAGAATAATGGTACTCACAAGGAAAGTACCCTGCTGTAATATGTCGGCCCATTTATACAGCGTGAATACTTGGCTGGTAAAGGCTTCACCCAAAATTAACAACAGTAACAGGCTAATTAAAATTAACTGCAAACTTTGCCATTGCACACGTAATTTATAGTGAACAACTGCACTAAATATTGCTATTAGAGCAGTGGCAAACATCAAATATGGACTCAAACCATGATGATGCCATGTCATTATTTCTATCCCAGCTACGGCGCCCGCATACATACCTAAGCATAAGAAAATGCCACTAATCATGCTGGCACTAAAATAACGTTGTTCTTTACTGTTGTATTGCAATAAATAAAAGGCAGAAATAAATTGAGCAAGTGCATATATGCTTGTACTTAGCGTTGGGAACTCTTCATTTGCCCACACCTGATAAAACAGTGCAAGTGAGCTGAGTAAAACTAAAACTACACCAATATATCGGCTTAAACGGTAGCGCTCAGTTACTCCCCACACAATTAAAGCCGTACCTTGAGCAACCCAACCAATTGCTGTCCAATGTGCTCCTTTTGCAAGCGGGAAAATTAAGGCAAAAAATGCAACCGCGAGAATGAAAAAGCTTTTTGCAAGAACTGAAAGCTGAGGATGAGTCTTTTTAATCCAGAAAGTTAATATTGCATATGTACCAGCCAAAACAGCAGCACCAATCGTCAACGCTTGCGTAGACTCATGTACTAAATAGGCATGTAATGTAAAGCCCAGTACAGGAACACTAAAAATAAGGCCTACATCTAAGAGTGGAGGTAAACGAATGCCCTCTTGTTTTTCATGTGCCGAAACACGAGATATATTTTGGCTATAACGCACACTGAGCCAAATAAACAGCGCTATATGAAGCCATAAGATCCAGTCTAGTGTGTCAAATTTTGTTGGTTCTGCATAAAATGCGATTGCACTACCACCAATAAACATGGTGGCAAAGAAAGCAATTTGATTTAAAATTTTCCAAGGCTGAATAAAATTAACAGCGGCAACCGCAAGATTAATAACAAGATAGTAGCTAAATAAGAAGACTACATCAGGGCGGTATTGCGGAATAACTAAAGGAGCCGCATAGGCCATACCAAGTGCTAAAATTGCTAAATAAATAGCTTGTTGTTTTAAGCTCAGGAATACCGTAATAGCTAATAAAATCGCAAACAGAATACTCGCTGTAGATAAGTTGGCGATTACACCAAAATGATGTGAGAACACAAGTGTTAGGAATACAACAGCCAACCCGACACCTTGCAATGCCACAGCAAAAAGCTGATTTTTCTTTTGCAAAATATACCCAAATGCCGTTAATACACCTCCAGCAATCGCAATAAAACCAAGTTTGACACCTAAACTAAGTTGCCAATGCTCGCTTGCAAAACGTAATAACAACACCACCCCAACCATAAGCACAGCAACAGCAACTCTTAAGATTGGATTGCCATGAATCATCCAATCTACGGCTGGTTGCCACCATGCAGTTTTTACAGGAATCGGTTGTTCTGTTTGATTGAAAGTTGCCGTTTCGGCAGGGCCTACTAGCATGTCGGTATTGTTGAGGCCAACCTGCTCTAGCGCTGGATTTATAACTTCAGACTGTATGGTCTCATTTGCATGAACAGTTTGTTTTGCTGATTCGAGGTACAACAGTCGAGTATGAAATGCGCTGATGGTTTGAATTAAACATAATAATAAAACCAGTAAAGCCCCACCAGCAATCCACATCCAATGATTGATATAAGCAACTAATGCAACCAAGGCAGCTGCATAAATCACTGTTCTTTGCATATGAATAGAATAAAGTGGCATTTTCTGATGAGAAAACTGCTGTTCTAAATGAGTTAAGCGCTCATGTAGATTTGACAGTAATTGAACTAGAATGACAGTAAGTGCAATAGATAAAGCAACAACAGCACTCTGAAATTTAAAACCAATTGAAATGGCTAAAAACAAAGTCAAAGCGATCAAAACAATGATCATTCCCTGTTTGTCTTTTTTATACATGGGCTTAGCAATATGACACCTTCATTACAGGTCATCTTACTTCAAGCCAATACAAGCGTATATTTATACATACAAAATACTGCAAAAATCATAAACCTGCATTCATAGCCGTTTTCACGTAAAATACCCGTAATTCAGATTAAGGAATTGTTCAATGCCACCATTTGTCTTGGTTGATGGGTCCTATTTTTTATTTCGTGCATATCATGCATTACCACCATTGACGACCTCTACAGGGTTACATACCAATGCAATACGTGGGGCAATTTCTGCCATTCAAAAACTAATGCGCCGCATGCAGCCAACACATATGGCTGTCATTTTTGATACGCCTGAGCCAACTTTCCGCCATAAGCTTTCACCTATTTATAAAGGCGATCGCCCAACCATGCCGGAAGAGTTATCTCAACAGATTCCATATTTGCATGCATTGATTAAAGCGCAAGGAATTCCTTTATATAGTCTTCCGGGTGCAGAGGCAGATGACATTATCGGTACGCTCGCTAAACGTGCCGTACTCGAAGGCCATCATGTACTTATCTCAACCGGAGATAAAGACATGGCTCAGCTCGTCAATGATCATGTAAAACTTGAAGATAGCTTTAAAGATCGCGTACTCGACACGGATGGTGTATTTGAAAAATTTGGGGTTTGGCCAAATCAAATTATCGACTATTTAACCCTCATGGGCGATGCATCTGACGGCATCATGGGTGTGCCGGGTGTAGGTGCAAAAACAGCAGCTAAGTTACTAACTGAATATGGCACTTTAGACAATATCATTGCCAATGCAGACCAACTTAAAGGCAAACTTAGTCAAAATATTAAAGATAACTTAGACAATATTAAGCTTGATCATCAGCTAGCTAGCATTGTCTGTGATCTTCCCTTAGAACTCGACTGGCATGAATTAAAGCTTACCGATCCAAACGTAGAAGCTCTACGCAATCTCTATACTGAACTCGAGTTTAGAAATCAGTTACAGTCGCTTGATCATCCCAACAATCCAAATAGCTCAAGCTATAAGCAACAAGCTTCACAGACTGTTGTTCAAAATGAAGTTAAACCTGCTGAATCTATAGAAACCGAAGATCAAGCAAGCTTAACTAGTCAAGATGACCAGCTTGGAACAGCAAATTATCACACTATTTTAACCCAAGAAGCATGGGATCAGCTCTGGCAGCGCATGCAAAATGCCGATCATTTTGCTATTGATACAGAAACCACAAGTCTGGACTACCGTATTGCAGAGATGGTCGGTTTTTCAATCGCATTTGATGCGAAAGATGCCTATTATGTTCCATTAGCGCATAATTATGAAAATGCACCGCAGCAACTAGATCGTGATCAAATTCTGGCTCAAATTAAGCCTGTGCTAGAAAATGAAGCAGTTAAAAAAATTGGTCATCACCTTAAATATGATGCCCATATCTTTGCCAATCATGGCATAGAACTTAAAGGCTGGTATTTCGATAGCATGCTGGCATCTTATGTACTAAATGCCGCTGCTACTCGTCACGGCATGGATGATGTAGCTCGTGTCTACTTGAGCCACTTAACCACCACTTTTGAACAAATTGCGGGTAAGGGTGCCAAACAAAAGACTTTCAATCAAATTGAGATTGAAGTTGCTGCTCACTATGCAGCAGAAGATGCACATGTGACTTATCGTTTGTATGAAGTGCTTTCAAACAAACTTAAGCCATTTCCTGAGCTAGAAAATATTTTATATAACATCGAAATGCCAGTTGCCCGTATTTTATCGGGTATGGAAGAAGATGGTATTCGTCTAGATCATGCTTTCTTAGATAAATTAAGCGTTGAATTTGCAAAAACGATGGAAGGGCTTGAAAATCAAGCGATGGAAATTGCAGATGAAACTTTTAATATTGCATCTCCTAAACAAGTAGGCGAAATACTATTTGATAAATTAGGAATTAAAGGTGGTAAAAAAACTGCAACTGGACAATACAGCACCAGTGAAAGTGTTTTAGAAAAAATTGAACATCCTTTAGCGGAAATTATTCTAGAGCATCGCGGTTTAGCAAAGCTAAAAAGTACCTATACAGATCGTTTAGTTGAACAATCTCATAACGACACGCACCGCGTACATACGAGCTATCATCAAGCACTTACAGCGACAGGCCGTCTCTCCTCTTCTGATCCTAATTTACAAAATATTCCAATTCGTAGACAAATTGGTCGTCAAATTCGTAAAGCATTCATTGCACCCGAAGGCCGAGTACTATTGGCTGCCGATTACTCGCAAATTGAATTACGTTTAATGGCACATTTTTCTCAAGATGATGCTTTAGTACATGCATTCCAGCATGGACAAGATGTTCACCGTCGTACTGCTGCCGAGGTATTGGGTATTGCAATTGAAGATGTGACCAATGACCAACGCCGTCAAGCGAAAGCAGTTAACTTTGGCCTACTGTATGGTATGTCTGAGTTTGGTTTAATTCGTCAGTTAGGTTTCACACGTCAAGAATCGCAAAACTATATTAAGCAATATTTCCAACGTTACCCTGGTATCTATGAATATATGCAGCGCACACGTCAAGTTGCATCAGAGCAAGGCTTTGTTGAAACTATTTTAGGTCGTCGCCTTTATACGCCTGATATTGATGCCCGAAATGTAATGGTACGTAAGGCTGCTGAACGTGCTGCGATCAATGCACCTTTACAAGGTAGTGCGGCTGATATTATTAAACTTGCAATGATTGAGGTTGATAAAATCTTGCCAAAAGATCAAGCTAAGTTACTTCTTCAAGTACACGATGAATTAGTATTTGAAGCAGATCAAAATATTGCCGAAGAACTCTCAAAGCAAATCGCAAGTGTCATGGAATCAGTAGTAAAAATTTCTGTGCCTTTAGTTGTTGAAGTTGGGCAAGGGCAAAACTGGGATGACGCCCATTAATTAGCAGAAATAAAAAAAGGGCTGTGAAATACAGCCCTTTTTTCTTGCGTTAACTTAAAGTCCAGTTAAAAGAACTTTAGCCACTTCATTCATTAAAATCTCGGCAATATAAAGCGCCAAAAATGCTAAAATTGGAGATAGGTCAATCATTCCCATATTAGGTAATATACGACGGAATGGTGCAAGTAATGGTTCAGCTAAATCTTGAATTACTTCAATATAAGGTGAACGCGATTGAGTGAACATCACCACCCAACTCAAAATGATTGTTGCAAAAATTAAATAACGGCAGAAACGAATCAAATCTTGAATCATCGTCACAAATGTCAGAATCACTAAGTGAACTGGACTATTTGGCATAGAACCAGAAAGATACATCACACCGAAAATTTTCAGTAAATATAAAATAATTAAAAGAACCAACGCAGCCAAATTAAATCGGCCTTTTGCGACCGTCGGAAAAATTCGGCCAAAAATATCAACAATTTTAGTCGCCTTTACGGTCGATAAAACCACAGGATTATAAGGACTTACTGCCGCCAATTGCATTAAAAAACGGAAAAAGACCAATAAAATCGCGACATTAATTAAAATTCCAAAAATTAGCGCAGAATTTGCACCCATAGTTGTCTTATCCTATTTAAGCTATTTCGCACTGTCACTCAATTCTTGAGCCAATTCTTGACTACGCTTCTGTGCAGCAGCCAATGCAGATTGAATATTTTGGGAGATTTGTGCACGGTCAAAAACTTCAAGTGCAGCTTGAGTTGTGCCATTTGGCGATGTCACATTCTTACGAAGTTCAGAAGGAGTATTTGAACTAGTAATTGCCATTTGAGCTGCACCTAATGCCGTTTGAAGAGTCAACGCAGTTGCAACTTTTTCATCAAGTCCTAAATTTTTACCCGCACGGATCATACTTTCCATGAGATAGAAGAAATATGCAGGACCTGAGCCAGAAACCGCTGTTACCGCATCAATTTGAGCTTCGGAGTTTACCCAAATTGTTAAGCCTGTGGCTGCTAAAATCTGACTTGTTAATTCACGATCCGAATTACCTACTACATCATTTGCATAGATACCATGCGCACCCGTCTGAACTAGAGCTGGCGTATTTGGCATAACTCGAACAACTCGATTGCTATCAATTAAGTTTGATATCGTTTGGATTTCAGCACCAGCAATAATTGAAATAACCAATTTATCTGATAATAGACCCTTTAAAGGACGTAAAACAGTTGCCAAAACCTGTGGTTTTACTGCCAGTACAACAACATCAGCATTTTTAATTGCAGCTACATTATCTTGTGTCACATGGACTTCTTTTTCTTGCAATAATTGGCGGATTTGCTCAACAGGATCTGAAACGGTAATACGTGTTGGCGGTAAACCTCTTGAAATGAGCCCGCCAATCAAAGCTTGGGCCATATTCCCACCACCAATAAAACAGATATTACTATTTACTGCACTTGTCATAACCATATTCGCCATTTACCAGATTACAAGAATAAGAAATTAAATCTGGTTGCCATCCTCCTTGCTCACAATACGGAGACTGAGCCAACCAAAATCCTTTCGGTGTAAAAACCCCAAGCATAACATTATCTACGACTAATATTTGAATTGTATGACGAAGCCAAGGCAAAATATGTGCCTCTTGAATTGCTTTTTTTAAGGGCCATTGCCCAACGCGACCATATAAATGGATTTTTTCACCACCTTGACGACCAATTATTCTTAATTTTTTAGCCAATAAAGATGAAGATAACCCCATTTTTTTTTGTGTAATTTGAAAATGTCCTGAAGCGCAATCCACTATTTCCCCCATTTGGAAATAATGCTCTGTCTCGGTTTCAATTGGGTTTAATTTTTCAGCAAGAAAAACTTGCTTGCTCAACCTATAAAGATGATGTTGATAACGTACATAGTAAAACTGGTTCCAGTGTAATGCCGCTTGTGCATCAGACTTTGAATCAATTACTTCATTTTTTAAGCGCTCAACCATTTCAAATGCAGGCCGATATTGTCCCTCACCTTTCATCCAAACCGAAAGCAATTGACGCTGACGGGCAGAGGATAATTTTAATAGCTGAGTTAAATCCAAACATTCATCCGTCCCACAATTTTGCAGATCAACTTTTAAAACCTCTTCTAAAATTTCAGAAGCGTCTTGCATCAAATAACTGGTACGACTAAGGGCTTGCTGCATTTTTGGAAATCGGTTTTGTAAGAATGGCCAAAGCTCCTCACGCGACCATGCCCGATCATAATGAATATCATAATTTGTAGGGTCAACTACATACTCAATCTCAAGCTGAGTAGTCCACTCAACAATTTGCTCGCGAGTTAAATCTAAAAAAGGTCGCCAAATTGTCATATCTACGCGATGATCAATAGACTGCATAGCAGCCAGCCCATCAACCCCTGCACCCGATAATAACCGTAACATCACTGTTTCAGCTTGGTCTTGCTGATGATGAGCAAGCACTAAAATTTCATTGGTCTGCAAATGTTGCCGATAAGCTTGATAGCGTGCCTGACGTGCTTGAGCTTCCAAATTACCGTCAGTAACTTGAACTTTTTGAATGATATAAGGAGTATTTAAACGAGTAGCCTGTTTAACTACGAGTTTTCCCCACTCTGCACTTTTTGATTGCAGTTGATGATCTATGTAAATTACTCGGATCTTTTGAGGGAAAATTTGAGACATCAAATGTAGCAGCAGCATTGAATCCATGCCGCCACTACATCCGATAAGAAAAGTATTATTTTCTAAAGACTCTTGAGCCTGTTTTAAGACGTGATGCCTAAATTTTCGCTGCCAAACTTCATTAAACGTTGATAACGTGCTTCGCATCGTTCATTTGCATCCATTGGTAGCAACTCTTCCAAAGCTTGCTTCAAAACTACTTTTAGGTTTTGCATGACTTGCTCAGGGCCTAAATGAGCCCCTTCACCTTCATCTACTACATATTCAACAATACCTAGAGATTGTAATTTATCTGCTGTCAAACCTAAAGCTTCGCTTGCTTGAGCTGCTTTTTCAGCAGTTTTCCACAAAATAGATGCACAGCCTTCTGGTGAGATCACAGAATAAATACTATGCGACAACATGATTACTCGGTCAGCGACACCAATACCTAAAGCACCACCAGAACCACCTTCACCGAGTACTGTTGCAACAACAGGAACTTTCAAACTTGAAAGTTGAGCAAGACTCGTTGCAATTGCTTCAGCTTGTCCACGCTCTTCAGCACCAACACCTGGGTAAGCACCCATCGTATCAATAAATGTGAAAACCGGAAGATTAAAACGCTCAGCCATATCTAATAGGCGTTGAGATTTACGGTAACCTTCTGGGTTAGCCATACCGAAGTTGTGCTTTAATTTTTCACGGGTACTACGACCACGGTGTTGACCAATAACCATTACAGGCTGACCATCAAAACGAGCAAGACCACCTACCATCGCACCATCGTCACCAAACAAACGATCACCATGCAAGGCATCAAACTCTGTAAAGATTTCACCGACATAATCTAGAAACTGCGGACGATCAGGATGACGTGCAATTTGAACCGTTGTCCACGCTTTGGACTGAGTAGCTTTTTTCATAGGTCGAATATTATCCCTTTAATCGATAAATTTTTCCGACTGAATATTCAATTCAATGTCCCAATGCTTAAACTGCTCTTGCTCATCATGCAAGTCGGCAACTAACAATGGCCATTGTTTGGCATCACCAGAAACACTAAGCTGCCATTGTTGATCATTTATGATGGTCAGTTCAATGGCAGGAAGCATCTGATCACTTCGACTATGGTTGAGTAAAACTGCTAGGCGAAGTAATAAACATAGATAAAGTAATTTATTTCCACCAGCCTTCAAAATTTCGTTTTTTACATCATTTCGCAATTTACGACGGTGGTGAGCAACCAAATGTGAAAGATGGTTTTGATCAATTTGTGAGAAGCCTGGAATATCAGAATGCTGCAATAAATAAGCACCATGACGGTGATAACCACCATGACTAATTGCTAAACCAATTTCATGCAAATACGCAGATCGACGCAGTAAGTCACTGTCTTCACTAGTTAAATTAAGTGACTCTGCAACACTATCAAATAATTGTTGTGCTGTATTCACAACTCGTTCTGCTTGTTTTGGATCTGCGTTATAACGGCCCATTAAAGCTTGTACACTACGATCACGGATATCTTCATGTTTAAAACGGCCCAATAGGTCATACATGACTCCTTCACGTAATGCACCATCAGAATATGCCAAACGATCAATTTCTAAAACTTCAAAAACTGCGTACAAAATTGCCAATCCGGCTGGCAAAACTGCTCGTCGGTCTTCTCGAAGTCCTTCAAAATCAATTTCAGAAATATTTTTAAACTTAAGTAACTTATCTTTGAGTTTATATAAACCCTCTCGAGTGACATTTTCTTGTTCATCACTCAAGCCCATATTCACCATAATTTGGCGACAAGCTTTAATAGTTCCACTAGAACCAACTACGGTATCCCAACCTTCCATTTTATAAGTTGTTGCAATAGCTGAAAGTTCTTTACGCGCAGCAACTACTGCTTTATCAAAGGCTTTTTGTGTGATTTCACCATCAGCAAAGTAGGCTTTTGTATAAGCCACACATCCCATTTGCAATGACTCTGTATAAATAGGTTCGAACTCTTCGCCAATAATGAACTCAGTAGAACCACCACCAATATCTACAACTAAACGTCGACCACCATTTGCCATGGTATGCGATACACCAAGATAAATCAGACGCGCTTCTTCTCGCCCAGCAATAATCTCAATAGGTTTAGGCAAAATCTCTGCTGCTTTTTGGATAAATTCATGACCATTTTTTGCCTGACGCAAAGCATTGGTTGCCACAATTCGTAAGCGATTCGGTTGAACAGAACTTAGTCTTCCAACAAAACGTGCTAAACATGCTAAACCACGCTGCTGAGCCGCTTCTGTTAAGTTTTTATTCTCATCTAAACCAGCTGCAAGCTGTACTTTTTCTGACATCGAAGCAACTTTTTTAACTTCACCATGGTCTACCCGTGCAATTGCAAGGTGAAAACTGTTTGACCCCATATCTATGGCGGCAAGTAATTCTTCATCAATCAGAAAGTCAGACATTATTGAACTAAACCCATAACAATTCACGCCTAGAGTAATTCACAAGAATGCAATTGAAAAGCCATTTTCATCAACAATTAGCTGTGATTTAAATTTTTCTATTTATAAGTTGATTGTACAAGTCGATGATGAATATCGTGAGCATCCATTAGACAAATTTAGATAAGCCTTGAATAATAGCATCAAACCCTTACATTGAACTAAGTAGCTATGTAATACTGATAGAGATAATTTCTCCTGTAATAGCACTTTTTTCTAAAAATTGGAGCCGTACCATGTCTGCGACTATTGTAAATACAACTGATGATAACTTCCAAGCAGATGTTTTAGATTCTGAAACACCTGTACTTGTAGACTTCTGGGCAGGATGGTGTGCACCTTGTAAAGCGATCGCACCTGTTCTTGAAGACTTATCAAGCGAATATGCTGGTAAAGTAAAAATTGTTAAAGTTGACGTGACTTCTTGCGAAGATACTGCGGTGAAATACAACATCCGCAATATTCCTGCTTTATTACTTTTCAAAAATGGTGAAGTTGTAGCTCAACAAATTGGTGCTGTACCTCGCTCGAAACTTGTTAGCTTTATTGATGAAAACGTTTAAGCCAAAATGCTAAAAAAGAAAATACGCTATACTTTTTTATAGCGTATTTTTTTCGGCTATAAATTGACAAATTAGCTAGGCTGGCTTATATTGCATGCTCAAGAGGCACTGAAGGGAATCATCTTCGTCCGGCTTCTTACAAGACACAAACATAAAGATCGCCACTCGGCAACAGAAATTGTTTTTTCACATTTCTCTTCGAAACAATTAATCAGACTTCTGAATTGTTATTGTGTAAATACAATTGCGATAATCTTTTTTGTATGCGAGCGATTTTTCTTCTTTTTAAACCACACTCTACTCTTTCCTAATTCTGACCCTTATGAATTTAACTGAACTCAAGAAAAAACCAATCGGCGAACTAATTAAAATTGCTGAATTTATGGGCCTGGAAGGTATGGCTCGTAACAGAAAGCAAGATATTATCTTTGCCATTTTGAAACGCCATGCAATGAATGGCGAAGAAATTTTTGGTGATGGCGTTCTCGAAATTCTCTCTGATGGTTTTGGTTTTTTGCGCTCTGCCGCAGGTTCGTATTTAGCAGGTCCGGATGATATTTATGTGAGTCCTTCACAAATCCGACGCTTTAACTTGCGTACAGGTGATACCATCACAGGTACTATTCGCCCTCCAAAAGAAGGTGAGCGTTATTTTGCGTTGCTCAAAGTTAACCAAATTAACTACGACACGCCAGAAAATTCTCGAAATAAAATTTTATTTGAAAACTTAACTCCCCTTTTCCCAACCGAACAACTGGTTATGGAATTAGGTAATGGTACGACAGAAGATTTAACTGCTCGTGTTGTTGATTTAGTTGCGCCAATTGGTAAAGGCCAACGTTCTATTATTGTTGCACCGCCAAAAGCGGGTAAAACAATGTTACTTCAAAATATTGCTCAATCGATTGTTAGAAACAATCCAGAAGTATTCTTGATTGTTCTACTTATTGACGAACGTCCAGAAGAAGTAACTGAAATGGAGCGTACTGTTCGCGGTGAAGTTATTGCGTCAACATTTGATGAAGCTCCAGCTCGCCATGTACAAGTTGCAGAAATGGTCATTGAAAAAGCAAAACGTCTTGTTGAACATAAAAAAGATGTTGTGATTCTTCTTGACTCTATTACCCGTCTTGCACGTGCTTATAACACTGTTATTCCGTCATCAGGTAAAGTATTAACTGGTGGTGTAGATGCTCATGCATTAGAGCGCCCTAAACGTTTCTTCGGTGCTGCACGTAATATCGAAGAAGGTGGCTCACTTACGATCATCTCAACTGCTTTGATTGAAACCGGCAGTAAAATGGATGATGTAATTTATGAAGAATTCAAAGGTACAGGTAACCAAGAGATTACACTTGATCGCCGTATTGCTGAAAAACGCGTCTTCCCTGCCATGAACATCAAAAAGTCTGGCACCCGTCGTGAAGAGCGTTTAATGGATGATGATAAATTACGTAAAGTATGGATCCTCCGTAAGCTCCTTCACCCTATGGATGAGTTGGCCGCAATGGAATTCTTACTTGACCGTATGAAAGAAACCAAAACAAATGATGATTTCTTTGATCAAATGAAGCGCAAAGCTTCAACTTAATTGATCAAAGCTTTAATAAAAAAGCCACTCTTTTGAGTGGTTTTTTTATTTGGTTGACAAGCTTTACACAAAAATACATTTCGCTCATTTTTATGTAAAATTATTTATAAGTTTTTGATAATAAATATTTTTACATAAAAATTCTCAGTTTTTTTAGTAGCTTACCTCTACCTTTTCCAATATACCCGTGCTAGTTAATTGTTTTTTTCTGTTAAAAAACAGTCTGTTTTTCTCTTTTTCATACGTTTTTTTGATAGGCGGCAGTAGTATTTCAACATTTGCAGTGATAGCATAGCGGCAGACCAGTTAGACTGCTCCATGCGTTGTTACCTAGCTACGTTTTAGGAATAATAAAAGCAAAACAGTCCAACTTAGGTTTTTTTAATCTCAAATCTTTTTTGTGAGAGTGATGCCATGTTATTCAAAAAATTTGCTGTTGCTGCTGCCGTTGCTGCTACTTTAGCTTTCGTTGGTTGTTCTAAGAAAGAAGAAGCTCCTGCTGCTGCTTCTGAAGCTGTAGCTGCTGCTTCTGAAGCTACTGAAGCTGCTTCTGAAGCTGCTGTAGCTGTTGACGCTGCTGCTTCTGACGTTGCTGCTGCTGCTTCTGACGTTGCTGCTGCTGCTTCTGAAGCTTCTGCTGCACACTAATCTATATTCTAGATTAGATAAAAAAGAGGACATTTTGTCCTCTTTTTTTATATCTATAATCTGATATTCTAATATTAATGCCCCTATATTGCTGCCAAATAAAATTGTATAAAGCTATCTCAAAGTATAGATATAAAAAAGCAGATCAATCGATCTGCTCATTTCCAACGCGTTGTCTAAACTTCTGACCCGCTCTGAAGGTAACTACACGGCGTGCAGAAATTGGAATTTCCTCGCCTGTTTTAGGATTACGTCCTGGGCGTTCGCGTTTATCTCTTAATTCAAAATTACCAAAACCAGAAAGCTTAACTTGCTCTCCTGCAATAAGCGCTTGGCTAATTTCGTCGAAGAACAACTCGACCATTTGTTTTGCTTCACGGCGATTTAAGCTGGTTAACTCACTTAAATGATCAGCCATGTCTGCTTTAGTTAATGCTGTCATGAGGCCCTCAATGTCGCTTGATAAGTGTTTTCCAACACTTGGATTATATTGTCCATACCAGATTTAATTTCAGCATCTTCAAGCGTACGTGAAGGATGTTGCCATAATAACGCAAACGCTAATGAGCGCTTACCTTCTTCGACACCCTGCCCCGTATACACATCGAATAACCATGTAGAGTCTAAAAGCTCTCCACCAGTTTTTTCGATTAACTGCTGAATATCTCTAACATTTATATTATCAGAGATTAAAAGCGCAATATCACGTCTGATCGAAGGAAAACGTGATAATTCTGTAAAATTAGATACATAAGATTGCAAAACAGCTGTTTGATCAAGTTCAGCTACCCAAGTCGTGCTCAAATCTAGCTCATTTTCTAAAGATGGATGCAGACGGCCTAAGTAACCAATTGATTGTCCATCAACTAAAATTTCAGCTGATTGCCCTGGGTGCAACCATGAACGCTCAGAACGTACATATTCAACTTTGACACGACCAGCAGCTAAAATCTCTTCAATCTCTCCTTTGAAGTCGAAGAAATCCATTGGCTGAGGCTTAACATGCCAAGATTCTGGTTGTTGTGAGCCAACTGCAACCAAAGCTAAAGTTGGAATCTGTTTTAGATCTTCAATACTTTTAGCATTTTGATAATCAAAACGTAGCCCTAATTCAAAGAAGCGAACACGGCTTTGCTGGCGGTTGAGATTATATTGTACGCAAGGGATTAAACTTGAAAGTAAAGTACTACGCATTGCAGCCAAATCACTTGAAATTGGATTTGCCAGCATTAACGGATTTACTTTCGGGTTTAATTGCTTTTCAAGTTTTGCATCGGCAAAACTAAAGCTAATTGCTTCTTGATAACCTAAACTTACGATAGTTTGACGTAACTCTGCAATTTCAAAGCGGTCTTGATATTTAGCTAATTGAACATCCATGCTTGGTAAACTAATTTGGATATTGTCATAACCATCTATACGCGCTACTTCTTCAATTAAGTCTTGGTAAATAGCCATGTCATAGCGATGTGACGGAGGGACTACACTCCACTCACCTTCAGCTTTAACAGTTACCTCACAGCCTAGTCGAGTTAAAGCATCCGCAATAAACTCACCAGCGACTTGATATCCCAACAATTGGTCTACCTGAGTCTGTTTAAGATCAATTGCTTCACGTTTAGGAAGTAGATCAGTTTTTTCAGCTACAGTAATTGGACCAAACTCACCGCCTGCTAACTCTTGAATAAGCTGAGAAGCACGGTTCATCGCAATTAATGGTAATTCAAAATCCACACCGCGTTCATAACGCTGCGAAGAATCTGTGTGTAAACCAAAACGGCGAGCACGTCCAGCAATAGCAAGTGGCGCAAAGAAAGCACTTTCTAAGAAAATGTCAGTTGTATCATCGGTTACACTAGATGCTAAACCACCCATAATTCCGGCGATTGCCAAAGCTTTCTGGTCATCCGCAATAACCATTATATCTTCTTGCAACTCAACTTCTTGATCATTAAGAAGTTGTAGCTTTTCTTGTGGCTGAGCTTGACGCACATGTACAGTTCCTTCGATTTTAGCTAAATCGAAAGCATGCATTGGCTGACCCAGTTCCATAAGGACATAGTTCGTCACATCAACCAAAATACTGTGCGTGCGAATTCCTGAACGAGCTAAAGCCTGCTCCATCCACTCTGGTGTTGCAGCTTTTACATTAACGTTTTTAACTACACGTCCTAAGTAGCGTGGAGCACCATCAGTGCTAATCACAACTTCTTTTTCATCAGCAACTGTTGCATCAACTGATTTGATTTCAGCCTCATTCATTTGCAGTTGGTTAATTACTGCAATCTCACGGGCGATACCACGGATACTGAAACAGTCACCACGGTTTGGTGTAATACTGATATCGATGACATTATCATCGAGTTTTAAGTATTCACGGATGTTTACCCCTACTGGAGCATCGGCAGGTAACTCAAGCAAACCATCGATTTTATCTTCAAGATCAATTTCAGAAGCTCCACAAAGCATGCCTTGTGACTCAACTCCACGAAGTTTACCTTTTTTGATTTTGAAATCACCCGGTAACACAGCACCAATAGTTGCCACAGGCGCTTTCATGCCAGCGCGAACATTCGGTGCTCCACAAACAATTTGTAAAGGCTCATCCGAACCAATATTAACTGTTGTTACACGCAGACGGTCTGCATCAGGGTGTTGCTCAACTGTTAAAACTTCGCCGACCACAACACCAATAAATGGCTTGGCAACAGGTGCAAGTTCATCAACTTCAAGACCAAGCATAGTTAGCTGATCAGACAATGTCTCACTATCAATTGCTGGGTTAACCCATGTGCGTAGCCAATTTTCGCTAATCTTCATCTTTATAAACCTTTTTTAATCCTGAAAAACTGTTAGGCAAATTGGCGTAAGAAACGCACATCATTTTGATAGAACATACGCAAATCATTAATGCCATAACGCAACATTGCAAAACGCTCTACCCCTAAACCAAAAGCAAAGCCTTTGTATTTATCAGGATCAATACCCGCAGCACGCAATACATTTGGATGTACCATGCCACAGCCTAATACTTCTAACCAACGTCCACGCTCATCCATGATATCTACTTCTGCACTAGGCTCTGTAAATGGGAAATATGATGGGCGGAAACGTACTTTTAAATCTTTCTCAAAAAATTCATTAAGCAGGTTAATCAATAAACCTTTTAATTCAGCAAAGCTGGTGTTCTCAGCAACGTATAAACCTTCAATCTGATGGAACATAGGTGAATGCGTTTGATCTGAATCACAACGGTAAACACGGCCTGGACACACGATACGAATTGGTGGCTCACTTGTTTCCATTGTACGAATCTGCACCCCAGAGGTATGCGTACGTAGTAAGTGAGTGGCATCAAAGTAGAATGTATCGTGCATAGCACGTGCTGGATGGTGACCAGGAATATTTAATGCTTCAAAATTGTGATAGTCATCTTCAACTTCTGGACCAGTCGCCACTGTAAAACCAGCTTTAGTGAAGAACTGACAAATTCGCTCTTGTACCTGAGTAACAGGATGGACTGTACCAATACGTTGACCACGGCCCGGCAATGTAATATCAATCGTTTCACTTGCTAGCTTTTGCGCAAGTGCAGCCTGTTGTAATGCAGTTTGACGTTCTGTTAATGCAGTATTAATTGTTTCTCGAACAGCATGAATCGCAGCACCTTGTACTTTGCGTTCTTCAGGGTCCATTTTCCCTAATGCTTTCGATTGTTCTGCAAGCTGGCTTTTTTTCCCTGTAAATTGCACACGCACCTGATCAAGTGCAACAAGGTCGTGAGCTGCTGCAATGGCAGCAAGCGCTTCTGTGGTCAGGGCTTCCAGTGACATATTAACTCTCAAAGCAACAAATTTAAAAAATATAATAAAACACTGCATTCTAACAGTTTTTCATCGAATTGATGAAGTTTATCCATCATGAAAAATGTATTAGGCAACAAAAAGATAAAACGTATAAGATAATAGCATCGTCAATGAGATCAACTATTATGGCGCTTAATCAGATTTGGAAACAACAACTTACGCTTGTAACATACGGTAATGAATACCTCCGTCAGAATTTAAGCTTTAACCAATGGCGACAACATCATATTTTCGACCATCATAGTTTTCAGTTTCGTGACTTAACTTCTCAACATTTGTTGGCCCAACACTTTCAAGTTTGGCTAGAAGCATTAAAAAAACAAGGCACCCACAAGCTTAGCTTACATTTATCAAGCCTTCTCAATGAAGAGCAAAATCCAAACAGTAACGTCGAGCTATTACCTTATACTCATTTTATTGTGAGTCATCAAAATGATAAGAAGTTTGCATGGATTTTTGGCCATGAGCTTGCCGAATGGTATAACAATGATAACGAATTCGAAGCTCCTTCATCGCAAACCTATGAGCTTCGTTTAGAAACTTTCTGGCGTTTTGAACTCAATGAAAAATTATCAAAAAAAATTGAAGCCGATCTAAAAAATCCACCATGGCAAGAAATAGCCGACTTTATGGAGAATGAATTATTCCGTAGCAAGTATGCGACAGGCTTTGAAGAACCAGAACTTCAAAATGTTCTTTTTGATGGTACAAATATTAAAAGCTTAGAGCCAAGACTTGCATTAATTCCTGAGAGTTATCCCGCAGATTATGCTCATCAACTTTTATCTCGTACTCAAGCATTAGCCGACTATTTAGAACAAAAGAAACGTAGTGCAAATGATCCTTTAGGAGAAGAGCTAGACCAAGAGCAACTCATCAATTTAAGAAACTTTACGCAAAAAACTGATGATTTGTTTGCCAAGCTTATTGTGAAAGTTGCCAACCATTATCAAACGGCTCAGATGGTACCTGTAGTTAAATCATCTCCATTTGAGCAATCAAATGAAAATCCAAAGCATTTCAAGTCTCACCATCATAAAGGCACTGGTTCAGGCGTTATTAAGCTGATTGTTTTGACGATTATTATTTGTGCTTTGGCTTATTATTTTGGGCTTTAACTTAGATTAGACTTTCCATTGATAAAGTAATTCTGTTATTTCGAAGCCGAACTCAGGTAGTTCGGTTTCGCCAATTATTTGGGCTCCCATTTTTTCATAAAAAAACCGGCTTGGATTTTTATTAAAAACTTCTAAACGAATAAAAGCATAACCTTGATTTAAAGCGCATTGATAGAACTTTTGGAATAACTCACGGCCTATGCCTTGTTTTTGAACTTCTCTTAAAAGATAAAAAGCAAGAATTTCAGCAATATTATTTTCTGGGTTTAAGTAACCATCGAGAAAGCCTTTTACTATTCCATTTTCAGAATAGATAAATAACTTATGATCAGAACTTTTGGTGATTTCTTTCCATAACTGTTCTCTATCTAGCACGTTAAGCTCATCTAATATTTCCTGCTTAAGCATACCTGTATAGGTTTCTTTCCAACACTGCACATGTACTTCTGCAATAGATAATGCATCCTTAAAAGTAGCTATACGAATTTCTCTTTCATTTAGTGATTGCAATTCGTTCCCCTCATTTCACTACTTTTAAAGTGAAGCACCAATTTGTTTCATACAAACTTATTCAGCTAAAAACCGCTCTCGAACATGCATTAAAGCAAAACCTAACAAATTTAAGCCTTGCCATTGAGATGGATCTTGAATATGTGGATGGTCTTGTGCCATACCAATTCCCCAAATTTTATCGACTGGAGATGCTTCAACCAAAATACGATCTTTTGTGGCTAATAAGAATTCTTTCAATTTATGATGCTGAGAGAATTTAGCAAAGTTCGCCTGTACGACAATGTCAAATCTATTTTCTTGCCATATCTGCTCATCATAATTACGCACTTTACGACCTAGCTGTTTCGCCTCATTCGGATGTTTAACTTGCAAGATCCGTGCAAAAACTTCTTCATCATTAAATAATTTTGCTTTTTGCGCCATCATATAGTGCTCAGCAGTAAAGTATTCATCACCTTCCACTTTAAATTGCGCAGGAAACCACTGGCTAAAACAGCTTTTATCAACAAGATCAGCTTGTTTAGGAGTATGCCCCCAGAAACATAAGTACTTAAACTGGTGGCCTTGCTGTACTTTTTGAATTAAGTCATTTAGAAATTTTTCGTCTTTCATCATTTATCTCTGATTATTTTCTCTTTTTTTAAATAGAACCACTAAAAATAAAAAAGACCGCTAAAAAGCGGTCTTTCTTTGAATCTCTAAGCTTATGCAGCTAATGCGCCTTTAGCTTTTTCAGCTAAAGCAGCAAATGCTACTGCATCATGCATAGCGATGTCAGCTAATACGCGACGGTCGATGATCACTTGAGCTTTTTTCAAGCCATCGATCATACGGCTGTAAGACAAACCGTTTTGACGAGCACCAGCATTGATACGCGCAATCCATAGAGCACGGAATTGACGTTTCTTTTGACGGCGGTCACGGTAAGCGTATTGACCAGCTTTGATTACCGCTTGGAACGCTACGCGGTAAACGCGTGAACGAGCACCATAGTAACCTTTAGCGCGAGCAAGAATTTTTTTGTGACGACGATGAGCCACTACACCACGTTTTACACGAGCCATTTATAATCTCCTTAGATGTATGGGCACATACGACGAACTGAATTCATGTCAGAAACATGAACCATTACACAGCCGCGTAATTGACGGATACGTTTAGCAGATTTTTTGGTCAAGATGTGGCGCTTGAACGCTTGTTTACGCTTAAAACCGTTTGCAGTCGCTTTGAAGCGTTTAGCTGCACCACGGCGAGTTTTTAACTTAGCCATAGTAACCTCTTTTAGGCACCTGTTCGGCGCGATTGCACCATTGCAAAATCGACCTGCAGGTAAGGAAGCGCGTATTTTATAGTATGCCGACTAAAATTAAAACTATTAGTTACTGTTTTTATGGGTACAAAGAAAGACTTTTCGATTTTAACTATGGCAGCCATATCAATAATAAATAAAGCCGTTGTCCTTTTTTCCATTTATAATATGATCAAATTATCAACATACGATATTCCTAATGCAGAAACATGATGCATTTGCTGCCTTACGCTACAGAGATTTCTCAATCGTTACGATTAATCAATTTTGCTTAACTTTAGCAATTCTGATTCAAGAAATTATTGTTGCCTATTCACTATATCAAATCACCAAAGACCCACTGACTCTAGGTTTAATCGGACTTGCAGAAGCCATTCCGTTTATTGCTCTTTCCCTTTGGGGTGGCTATTTTGCAGACAGGTTTAATAAACAGATTATTATGAAAATCTGTTTATTTTTCTCGGTTCCCCTCCCTTTAGTTTTATGGTTACTTTTCCATTTACATGGCTTAGGACATATCAGTGTAAATTTTCTTTCTTGGGGGATTTATGCAGTCATCTTTGGTTTGGGTACAATTCGTGGTTTTTATAATCCTTCTGCAACGTCTTTAAAACCATTTTTGATTCCTCGCGAACTGTATGCAAATGGTGCAACATGGACGACGATCGGTTGGCAAAGTGGTGTAATTATCGGGCCAATGCTTGGTGGTTTCATGCTTGCCTATTTAGGCCGAGAAACAAGTCTATTTAGTGTTGCTGTTTTACTTGGTATTTGTTTTATCTTAATTAACCTATTGCATAAGCGTAGTTTCCCTAAAATTGAAACTGCGAATGTTTTAGAAAGTTTAGGAGATGGTTTCCGTTTTATCTGGAAAACCAAAATTGTTCTTTGGGCAATTTCTCTTGATTTAGCTTCTGTTTTATTTGGTGGAGTCATCGCGTTATTACCAATTTTCGCAGAAGATATCTTAAAAGTTGGTCCAGAAGGACTTGGATATTTGCGTGCGGCGCCTTCTATTGGTGCTCTCGTTACTATGATTGCTTTGACTCGATTCCCGCCAACTCAGCATGCATGGCGTAACATGTTACTTGCCGTAGCCGGTTTTGGAGTATTCACTATTTTATTCGCCTTCTCGAAAAATATGTGGTTATCTCTATTTGCACTGGCGATGACAGGCGCTTGTGACAGTATTTCGGTTGTAGTTAGACAAACTATTTTGCAAATTTTCCCGCCAGAAAATATGCGTGGTCGCGTTGCGGCTGTAAACGGAATGTTCGTCTCATCAAGTAATGAGCTTGGTGCATTTGAGTCAGGTTTGGCGGCAAAATATTTGGGAACGATTACAGCAACTATTTTTGGTGGTTGTATGACTTTAGTCGTTGTTACTTTTTGTTGGCTAAAAACCAATGATTTATTTAAAGTCGATATTACTAAAAGCTCAGAAGACTGATGAAATCATTTTAATCTAAGCATCTTCGGATGCTTTTATTTTAAATAATGTCTGTAATCACCCAATAGATAAAAATATAACGCCCCGCCTTCGCAATCAAAACTATAATTAAAAAGCGCCAAAAATTTTCTTTGAATAAACCAGCAACTAAAGTAATTGGATCTCCAATCACAGGTGTCCAACTTAGAAGCAGCGAATAAAATCCATACTTATGATAAAAGCGTTGAGCTTGTTCTAAACGTTTTTCAGAAACCGGAAACCACTTTTTGTGTTTAAACTGCTCTATTTTTAAACCCAGCCACCAGTTCACACACGAGCCCAGTACATTTCCGAAAGTGGCGATTGAAATTAGAAGGAAAGCAGAATGTTCTTTTTTTAATAACAAGGTGGCGAGCACAGCTTCGGATTGTAACGGTAATAATGTGGCCGCCCCAAACGCACTCAAAAAAAGTAAAAAGTAACTTAGCATATTAAATTAGACCAAATCACCTTTCACTTTATTCATTACGGTATCAACAAGAATTAGATAACTTTAATTGATAATGCTTTTTGTACCGCAGAACGTGCCGTCAAGCGGACAATATATTCTTGCACATAAGGATAATCCTCTAATTCAATACCCTGCCATTCATAACGTAAGATCCAAGGTAAAATTGCCATATCAGCAATCGAGTATTCACCTGCAACAAACTTCTGTCCAATCAGCTGTTTGTTCAGCACACCATATAAACGTTTAGTTTCATTTACATAGCGATCGATCGCATATGGGATTTTTTCTGGTGCAAAACGATTAAAATGATGATTCTGCCCAAGCATAGGCCCGAGCCCTCCCATTTGCCACATGAGCCACTGTTCAACTTCAACTCGCTCTTGCTCATCAGTTGGATAAAATAAGCCAGTTTTCCGACCTAAATATTGCAAGATAGCACCTGATTCAAATATTGAAATTGGCTCACCACGAGGTCCATCTTGGTCAACAATCGCCGGAATTTTATTATTTGGAGAAATTCTCAGAAAGTCTGGTTGAAATTGATCATTTTCTAAAATATTAATTGGATAAAGAGTATAATCCAGTCCCATTTCTTCTAAGGCAATTGTGATTTTATGTCCATTGGGAGTTCCCCAATAATATAGATCAATCATTCTATTTTCCTATTCATCGTTATCATGACTGCGTCTTGCGTTATAGCATGTTTTACGAGGGACGATGAAATTTCCAACACTAAAAAAATACATAAAATTCAAGAATTGAATTTCTTTTAAAAGATATAGTAATTGTCTTAAAGAAAACTGAACAGAGAAAATTAAATCATCTTTTTTATTATGATAAGGATATAAAAAAGCACTGCTTTTGCAGTGCTTTTTTTGAGTATTACTTTTTCTTTTTAGGTCCAAGTAACATACCCATTTGACGGCCTTCCATTTTAGGTGCTTGTTCCACAACCCCAAACTCAGCAACATCAGCTTCAATCTTTTGTAATTGAGCTAAGCCAAGTTGTTGGTGAGCCATTTCACGACCACGGAAACGTAAGGTGATTTTCACTTTGTTTCCTTCTTCAAGGAATTTCAAAATAGCACGAAGCTTAACTTGATAATCACCAACATCAGTTGCAGGGCGCAGTTTGATTTCCTTCACTTGCACTTGATGCTGTTTTTTCTTCGCATCTTTTTGCTTCTGCTTAAGGTCAAACAAGTGCTTGTTGTAATCCATAATTTTACAAACAGGCGGCTCGGCGTTTGCAACGATCTCAACTAGGTCAAGATCTGCCTCTTCAGCAGCGCGCAGTGCTTCATTTAATGAAACAATTCCTTTTTGCTCACCGTCAGCACCAACGAGGCGTACTTCTTTTGCACGGATCTCGTCGTTAATTGCTGGGCGGTTGCTTTTTGCACCTTGTTGTTGGTTACGGTCAGGCTGTTTAATCTTTCTTACTCCACAATATACCGGCCACGTTCGGCGACGGCAGACTTCACTAAGTCAATGAATGCATCTACTGACATAGTACCTAAATTTTTTCCTGAGCGAGTACGCACATTCACTGTACCTTCTTCAACTTCTCGGTCACCAAGAACTAACAGGTAAGGAATACGCTCTAGAGTACGCTCACGAATCTTAAATCCGATTTTTTCATTTCTCAAGTCAGAAATAGCACGAAGGCCATTTTCTTTGAGTTTTGCTACGACGTTCTCACAAGCTTCAGCTTGAGAGTCCGTAATATTCATGACACATGCTTGTAACGGCGACAACCAAGGTGGCATGAAACCAGCGTAGTGTTCAATTAGTATACCAATAAAACGCTCAAAACTGCCAAGAATTGCACGATGCAACATAACAGGCTGATCACGATCATTGTCTTCAGTCACATAAGACGCATCTAAACGTTCTGGTAAGTTGAAGTCACACTGAATAGTACCACATTGCCATACACGTCCGAGACAGTCTTTCAATGAGAATTCAATTTTCGGACCGTAGAACGCACCTTCGCCTGGTTGTAATTCCCATTCTAGACCCGCTGCATCTAAAGCATCTGCTAAAGATTTTTCAGCCATATCCCAAAGCGCATCATCACCCACACGTTTTTCTGGACGTGTAGAAAGTTTCATTTGCACTTCTTCAAAGCCAAAATCTTTATAAACATCTAAAGTCAGTTTAATAAAGTCTGCAACTTCCTGACCAATCTGTTCTTTAGTACAGAAGATATGCGCATCATCTTGTGTAAAGCCACGTACACGCATAATACCGTGTAAAGAACCTGATGGTTCGTTACGATGACAAGAACCAAACTCTGCTAAACGAATTGGTAAATCACGGTAAGACTTCAAACCTTGGTTGAAAACTTGCACGTGACATGGGCAGTTCATTGGCTTAACCGCATAGTTACGATTTTCAGAATGAGTCGTAAACATGTTGTCAGCATAATTCGCCGCATGACCTGATTTTTCCCACAATGTAAAGTCTACAATTTGTGGTGTTTTAATCTCAAGGTAACCGTTGTCTTGCTGAACTTTACGCATGTATTGTTCAAGTACTTGGTAAATAGTCCAGCCATTTGGATGCCAGAACACCATACCTGGTGCTTCTTCTTGCATATGGAACAAGTCTAAAGCTTTACCAATTTTACGATGGTCACGCTTTTCAGCTTCTTCGATACGTTTAATGTATGCAGCGAGCTGTTTCTTGTCTGCCCAAGCTGTACCATAAATACGTTGAAGCTGTTCGTTCTTCGCATCACCACGCCAGTATGCACCAGAGATTTTAGTGAGCTTGAATGATTTTAAGAATTTGGTATTTGGTACGTGTGGACCACGACACATATCCAAATAATCTTGATGGTAGTACAAGCCCATTTGTGTTTCTTCAGGCATGTCTGCAATCAAGCGCAATTTGTATTCTTCGCCACGCGCAGTGAATTCAGCAATAACTTCATCACGCGGTGTCATTTTTTTAATGACATCGTAATCTTGATCGATCAGCTTCTTCATACGCTCTTCGATCGCTGCCATATCATCTAATGTAAAAGGACGTGGCATCCAGATGTCGTAGTAAAAACCTTCTTCAATGACTGGACCAATCACCATCTTAGCTTCAGGGAAAAGCTGTTTAACAGCATGTCCTACAAGGTGTGCACAAGAATGGCGAATGATTTCAAGACCTTCTTCATCTTTTGGAGTGATAATTTGTAAGGTCGAATCTTCGGTAATTAAGTCACATGCATCAACTAAGCGATCATTTACACGGCCAGCAACAGTATTTTTTGCTAGACCAGGCCCGATACTTTGGGCAACTTCCATAACAGATACAGCGTGATCAAAACTCTTTTGATCGCCATTTGGCAATGTGATAATTGGCATAAAAAAATCCTTAAGGAGTGATGCCCTATACGAAGGAGCATTTCACCGCGAGATTATGATCGAGGCGAACCTCAAAATATAAAAACGGTGTAAATCAAAGTTAAAAAACCTGAAAGATTTTACACTTGTTCAAGCAATGTGAAAACCTTTGAGTCCATAAAATCATAAATACATTTTGCTTATCAGGTAAACAGCAATAAATGACTTAAAAAATATATTGAGACGATTTTTAAATATATTTAGCACAAGTGGTTTAAGATGAAGAAAATAGCATTTCTGCTCATTTTTTGACTGGAAGGTATCGCCCTTTAAGACTAAAGCATAAATGCTTTGATTAATATTAAGTCATATTTTCAAAGAATGAATTAAAAATAAAACACGGAGTTGTTTCACATGGTTAGTGCTTATAACGAGTTACCACGCACCCCCGCAAACTTTGTTGCATTATCACCTCTACGCTACTTAGAACGTGCAGCTTATATTTATCCAGATCAAGCTTCGATTATTCATGGTAAGCGCCAAATTTCATGGAAAGAAACTTATCAGCGCTGCTGTCAATTTGCATCTCAGCTCAAGCAATTGGGAATTGAAAAAAATGATACGGTATCTGTCTTATTGCCAAATATTCCAGCCATGATTGAAGCGCATTTTGCAGTTCCTATGGCTGGTGCGGTACTTAATACCCTCAATACACGTTTAGATGCAAAAACAATCGCTTTCATGTTGGAACATGCAGAAAGTAAAGTGCTGTTGGTTGACCCCGAATTTGTGAATTTGGCAAGAGAAGCCCTCTCACTTATTCCTAACCAACACATTATTGTGATTGATGTAGCTGATACAGAATATGAAGGTGAAAACCAGTTTTTAGGCTCTTTTGAATATGAAGAATGGATCGCTCAAGGCGATATTAACTTCTCTTGGCATTTACCAGAAGATGAATGGGATGCGATTAGCTTAAATTACACATCTGGAACTACAGGTAATCCTAAAGGTGTGATCTATCATCATCGTGGGGCTTATCTTAATGCTGCAAGTAATATTCTCGCTTGCGGAATGAAACCGCGTGCTGTGTACTTATGGACACTACCTCTCTTTCATTGTAATGGCTGGTGTTTTGCATGGAGCATAGCAGCAAGTGGTGGAACTAATATTTGTTTACGCAAAGTCGATCCAGAATTAGTCATGCAATTGATTGCAGAATACAAAGTTGATTATTTCTGTGGTGCACCTATTGTTCTTTCAATGATTCTTAACTTACCTAAAGAAAAACAAACCAGCTTTGATCATCATGTTGAAGTTATGGTGGCTGGAGCAGCTCCTCCTGTTGCCATTATTGAAGGCATGCGCAACATGGGGATTAACGTAAACCACGTATATGGCTTAACAGAAACTTATGGGCCTTCTGCACTATGCGCCTCTCAATCTGGATGGAATGAGTTATCAATTGCTGAACAAGCCCAGCTTCATTCCCGCCAAGGCGTACCCTACCCGCTGCAAGACAGCATGCGTGTGCTAGATCCAGAAACTATGGAACCTGTACCGAATGATGGTCAAACCATGGGGGAAATTATGTTCCGTGGCAATATTGTGATGAAAGGCTATTTAAAGAACCCTAAAGCAACTCAAGAAGCATTTGCAGGTGGATGGTTTCACACGGGCGACTTAGCCGTTTGTCACCCAGATGGTTATGCAAAAATTACTGATCGTTCGAAAGACATCATTATTTCAGGTGGAGAAAATATTTCATCTTTAGAAGTGGAAGATGTTTTATATAAACACCCTGCTGTATTAACCGCTGCAGTCGTTGCTAAACCCGATGCACGTTGGCAAGAAGTACCATGTGCGTTTATTGAATTAAAGATGGGCACTACGGCAACACCTGAAGAAATTATTGCACATTGCCAAAAAGAGTTAGCGCGCTTTAAAGTGCCTAAAGATGTGGTTATTACTGAGATTCCAAAGACATCGACAGGAAAATTACAGAAATTCATTTTACGTGAATGGGCAAAAGAACGAGCTGAAAATATATAAATAAAAAAAGCGACGCTTTGAGCGTCGCTTTTTATGGAAGAGCAATTAGCCTTGATCAGACAATAAAGCAATCTGCTGTACATAGTTAACAAATTTACCTTTTGATGCCTCAAGCTCTGCTTCACTCACTTCTTGAGTTTTATCACGCTTGATTCTCAATACATGCTGACGCAAGGTGTGACGCTCCGATGCATTATAAATTTTACTAAATTCATTAATTGCAGGGTCGCCTTGTTCGATCATACGATCAACCCAACGCATCAATTGAGCCTGCTTTTTTGCACCTTGCTGCGGAGTTAAATAAGACAAAATAACGGTCTCATCTTCATTACGCAATAATTTACCAATACGTTGAAACTGACGACGACGAGCTTCAAAAGAACTAATGTTCTGTACTTCCATTAACGCATCAATTAAACGTTCATCCACTGGGAGTTTTTGAATCTGTTTAACAGAAAGTTGTGCTAATTGCTCACCTAAAGCAGCCATACGTTGAACTGCTTTTTTCTGTTCTGTCTTACTTGCACGTCCTTCTAAAGAGCCAAAATCTTCTTCAGTATAACGTTGGGGACGACGTGCCACGATTAATCTGCCTCATAAAATTTTGCGGCGAATAACGCCTGTACTTCATTTAATGCCTGCTCTTCGTCGGTACCATCAATGACCAATCGCAAAGTGGTCCCTTTACCTGCACCTAACATCAGCAAAGACATAATATTTTTTGCATCTACTAAATGATCGCCTTTTCCAATTTGGATCGACGAACGAAATTTTGTAGTGACCTCTATCAGTTTTCCTGATGCACGAGCATGTAAACCGAGTTTATTAATTACATCAACAGTTGTGTCTATCATGACCAGTGCTTCATTTCTCTGTGTAAGACCTGAACAGACCATTCTGCCTCAAGTGCTTGTTTTAGTCTATCTACGATATAAACGGAACGATGTTGACCACCAGTGCAACCAATAGAAATCGTCATATAGTGACGATGTCCTTCAGCAAATGCTGGAAGCCATTTTTTTAAGAAGTGAAGAATATCATCAAACATTTCGTTTGCTTGTGGACTTGCTTCTAGAAATTGTCTTACTGGCTCATCCAAACCAGAAAAACGTCGTAATTCTAAATCCCAATGTGGATTTGGTAAATGCCGTACATCAAAAACATAATCAGCATCTAAAGGAATGCCATGTTTATATCCAAATGACTGCAATATGACAATAAGCTTATCTGACTGCCCCAATTTAGACAGTAAAATATGCTTTAAATCATGAACACTTTTATCTGTTGTATCGATATGAACCGTAGCACGGAACTGAATTGGGAGCAGTAACTGCTTTTCTTCATGAATACATTGCAACAGACTTTTAAAACGATTGGCCAAAGGATGTGGACGACGCGATGCACTAAAACGTGCGATCAAATCCTGATCTTGCGTAGTGAGATAAATCACATCAACTGTGCCATGTTTTTGTAATTGCTCAAAAACATGATCGAACTCTTGCATATCTGCACGAGTGCTTCGAACATCCACACCTAATGCCAACTGCTCTAGATTATTTTCATGATCTAGCTTTGCCACAATTTCGGGCAGCAATGCCAAAGGCAAATTATCAATACAGTAATAGCCCAAATCTTCTAACACTTGAAGAGCCGAAGATTTTCCTGAACCAGACTGTCCTGTCACGATAAGTATACGCTTCATGGCATGGCTGTCCTTTGATCTGTTTATTGAGGTGTAAAGGCAACTTCTAAATTATCAATCAAACGAGTTGCACCCAATTTTGCCGCGATAAACAACACAATATCACGATCAAACTGAGTAGCAGGTAACAGATTTGACTGACGAGCTTCGACATAATCCACAACAAACCCATTATCTGTCAACTGAGTTTTGATATCTTCTAAAACTTGTTGTAGATCTTTGCCTTGATGTAACTGCTGCTCAGCTAGCTTTAAACTCTGATAAATAACCGGAGCGACCTGACGTTGCTCAGGACTTAAATAACCATTTCTTGAACTAAGAGCCAAGCCATCGGCTGCACGAACAATTGGTACGCCAATGACTTCTAGTGGGATATTTAAGTCTTGTACAAACTGGCGAATCACTGCTAACTGTTGATAATCTTTTTGACCAAAGAAAGCATAGTTAGGTTGCACAATATTAAAGAGTTTGGTGACCACCAAAGCCACCCCATCAAAATGCCCAGGACGTGAACTACCACATAAAGCATCAGTAATTTGGCTAACACTTATGTTGGTTAAACGTGGCTGAGTACCGTACATTTGCTCAACTGATGGTGCAAAAATAATGTCACAGCCTACATCAGCTAATAGACGACTATCTTGTTCTAAAGTACGAGGATAGTTATCAAAATCTTCACCCGGCCCAAATTGAGTTGGATTTACGAAGATGCTAACAACCACAACATCACATAACTTTTTCGCTTCACGAACAAGTGTGAGATGTCCTTCATGTAGATTTCCCATTGTTGGGACAAAACCAATAATTTTACGTGTAGCTCTAGCAGGATTTAAAGAAGCTGCAAGACCTTGTATGGTGGTTTCTGTTTTCATGAATTACAGCTCAACGTGGAAAGTATGTTCTTTGGCTGGAAATGACTGATCCTGCACAGCAGCATGAAAAGCTTTAAAAGCGTCTAAAATGGCAGTTTCACCAGATTGCTCTTTCATAAAGTTACGGACAAAACGTGCAACTCGACCAAAAGTTAAACCCAACATATCTTGTACTACAAGTACTTGGCCATCAGTCGCATTACCCGCGCCAATACCAATCACAGGTGTATTTGGGAATAACTCAGCAATTTCTTGTCCCAACTGAGCAGGAACACACTCAAGTAATAGAACTGCCGCACCAGCCTCAACCACAGCGGTACAGTCAGCAATAAGCTGATCTGCAGCTTCACGCGTTTTAGCTTGTAATTTATAACCACCAAATACATGTACAGATTGAGGAGTTAAACCTAAATGTACGCATACAGGTACACCATTACGTGTTAAAACTTGTACAGTTTCACTTAGCCACGCGCCACCTTCGATTTTGATCATCTGGGCACCAGCTTGCATGACTGTTCTTGCGTTTTGCAAAGCATCATTTAAGGTTGCATAACTCATAAATGGCAAGTCAGTCATAATCAAGGCATGCTGGTTACCACGACGAACTGCTGCCGTGTGATAAGCCATGTCTTCAACAGTTACAGGTAAAGTTGAGTCACGACCTTGAATTGCCATTCCAAGAGAATCACCAATTAAGATAGTATCAATTTCAGCAAGTTCCATTGCTTTTGCCATACTCGCATCGTAACAAGTTAGACAAGAGAACTTACGTCCTTCGGCTTTAAATTTTCTTAAGTCACTTAGACTAATCATGATGGTATCCTCTACAGGAGTTTGCAGAACGTAATAAGTCTGGTTTTAAGCCCAAGACTCATCAGCAAGTACAGTCAGCGTCGGCTGCTGTATCAGTTCTAAATTTTTAAGTGGCTGATCATTAATATGTAAATCAGCGTCTAAATCTAATAAAGGAATTACAACGAAATCTCGCTCTAGAATTCCAATGTGCGGCACCGTTAAGCGCTCATTTTGAATTTTTTCATTGCCATATATAAGCAAATCCAGATCTAAGGTTCGCTCACCCCAACGACGAAGGCGTACACGACCAGCTTCTTGCTCAAATTGCTGTAACTGGTCTAGCAAATCTAAAGGCGTGAGATCAGTGTTTAGCTCTGCAACTGCATTTAAATAATTTGGTTGATCTTGAGGCCCCATGGGTGGACTTTGATAAAGTTTAGAAACTTTTACTCCACCTAAAGTTTTAAGCTTAGCAATGGCTTCAGATAAGATTTGGCGTGAATCACCCAAATTACTTCCTAAACCAATATAGGTCTTCGTTGTCATTGCGTTGGCCCAAAAATAACTTGGCTTAAATCGCGTTGAACTCGCTTACGCTTCAAAATCGGATGGTCGCCCATCACTCCTGTTTCTGAAGCAGTGGCTTTTTCAACGAAACGCCCCATCGATTGTTCTTGTCGAACACGTTCTTTTTTCCCACGACGGCTGCGTGGTTCAGGAATATCAACCAAAGGTTCAATTTCCGTCTCGACTTTATTATTTTCAATAGGTTCAGCAGCGGCTTTACGACGGTTTCTAGCTTTCTGACGATTGTACTGGCTAATTGCAGCTTCTTTTTCGTCATTCGACATTTCTTGGTAGGCTTCCCACCAGCTTCCCATCCCTTGTGTTGTGTCATCACCTGACTTTTCACGAAGTAATAAGAAGTCAAAACCAGCACGGAAACGCGCATGTCCAGCCAATGCTTCAATTTGCTGTGGTTTCGGATTAAGCAAACGAGTCTGCATTTCCCAAACTTCACGAATAAAAGTTTCTGCAAAACGCGGAATCACTGTGCGTGTTGCTTGACGCTTTAATACATCTAGACCAGCTTGTGCACGCGCTTCTGCTGGTACAACACCTTTAGAGAAATAAAATTCACAACGCTCTAAAAATGGTTGCCACAATAAGACTGCATAGAAAAATGCTGGGTTAATTGTTTTACCCACTTGGATACGCTGATCTGTATTCTTTGCTGCTCTTAGAATAAACGGAGTGAGGTTCGGCTGGATATCTGCAAAAAGTTGTTTCCAGACACCAAACTCAATCAACATTGGCAAAACACGCGCCAAATGCCCCATTGTAAAGAGCTTCTGAGATTCATCATATAAACGATGCGGAGAAACATCACGCAAGAGCTGCGTCATCTCTGCATCAAATATATCGAGAATATCTGAATCAATTTTGAAATTTAATTTAGCTGCAAAACGTAGAGTTCGCAACATACGCACTGGGTCTTCTTCAAAGCGCTGTGCCGGATCACCCAATAAACGTAAGGTTTTATTTTTTACATCGTCAATTGCTTTGCAGAAATCGAGCACAATAGCCTTACGCGGTTGGTAATATAGCGTATTGATTGAAAAGTCACGGCGAGCAAAGTCTTGTTCGATAGTACCCCAGTTATTGTCACGTAAAATCATGCCTGAAGCACTGGTGACTGCTTTTTTAGGAGGAGCACGGAAAGTAGCAACTTCAATAAGCTCACGTCCTGAATAGACATGTGCTAATTCAAATCGACGGCCAATGATTCGACAACGTCGACCAAAAACTTCTTTAATTTGGGAAGGTGTTGCATTAGTGACTGCATCGAAATCTTTAGGATTAAGCCCTAGCATTAAATCACGGACACCACCCCCAACAATATAAGCTTCATAGCCAGCTTTAGTCAGGCTATCGATCACATCTAAAATCGAAGAAGGAAGTTGGGCTGTGGACAAACCACATTTTGACGCTCGCAAGGTTTGCAAAAGACGCTGTCTCCTACGTCAGGACGTAAATAACAAGTTGTCGCTAATCATAGCTCTAACGCACACAAAGGGCAATTTGATTCTCTGTAGTTTACGCATGAAATGACAATTGACAGACAGATAATTTATAAAGTCAAACGCACTTTATTTTTTTCAAAAATGGCTGGACCAATGCCCTTTACGTTTTTAAATTCATCAATATTTTTAAAGCCACCATTCTTTTGACGGTATTCCACAATCGCCTGAGCCTTTTTCTCACCAATACCTTTTAGCTTTTGCAGCTCATCAAGATTAGCTTGATTCAAGTGAATTTGCCCTGACGAATCAGTCATAGCTGAGCTTTTTGAAACATTAGAATGAGAGGAATGCTGCATACTCAACTTCTGATCATACATCTGTTGCTTCGCCTTCCACTCCTTAAAATTTTGATCAAAAGATTGAGCCTGAACAAAGGTTGATGAAATCAGGCTCCAAAATAGAGCAATAAAAATATAGTGTTTATTCTTCCAAAGATTCATGCTGAGCTGCATGTGTTTTTTCCCCTGACTTTAACTGCCGCTTTGCCTGATTCCACAATTCATCCATTTCAGACAAGGTCATGTCCTCTAATGTTCTTTGCTGTTTTCGCGCTTGATCTTCAATAAAAGCAAAACGACTTCTAAATTTATGTATTGTTGATAAAAGTGATGTTTCACTTGAAATCGCAAGTTTACGTCCAACATTGACTAATGAAAACAGGCAATCTCCAAATTCATCTTGAATTTCATCAATATTTTGATTTTTTAGGGCCTGCTTAAACTCATCCAACTCTTCTTCTAGTTTTTCATAAGCATCTTCTACTGTTTCAAAATCAAAGCCAATCTTAGCGACATTTGCTTGAATTTCTTGTGCCTGCAATAGCGCTGGTCCATACTTTATTTCATCTAATCTTGATTGCGGCTTTCCTTGCTTTTCTTGCTGTTTAATTTGTTTCCATAATTCACTGACTTGTTCTGGTGTTAAGTTATTAAATTGATCTGCCTGAAAAACATGTGGATGACGGCGAATTAACTTTTCACTTATTGCCTCAACAACATCTTGAAAGTTAAAAGCACCTTGCTCACTAAACATCTGTGATTGAAATACAACTTGCAATAACAAATCGCCTAGCTCATTTCGAATCTCGTTAATATCGCCCTGACGAATGGCCGCCTCGACTTCATATGCCTCTTCAATCGCATATTTAGTCAGTGACATTGGGGTTTGTTGTTGATCCCACGGACATCTTTCACGTAACTCTTGCATAATTTTAAGCAATTTATCCATGGTAACCCTCAAGTTTAAAAAGTCGGTCAGTCAAACTAAGATTTTAATTTGCTATGATCAAAATCAAAGCGATTAAATCAGTCGCACTATTGTACTGACAAAGAGAAAAAAATATGGGATACAGTATTCTGATTAGTGGTGCCGCTCAAGGTATTGGGGCTGAAATTGCACGCGTATTCTACAAACAAGGATATAAAGTAGGCATTTATGATATTAATGAATCGCTTGCTCAAGAATTAGCAAATGACTTAGGGGCAAATGCCCGTGCCGGCTATCTAGATGTAAGTGATTACGACCAATGGCAACATAGATTAAAAGAATTTACCGACTGGGCGGGTGAACTTAACATATTGATAAATAATGCCGGTATTTTATATTCTGGCGCGTTTGAAACGACTGATATTAAAGCTCATCAAAGAACAATAAATATTAATGTAAACGGTGTCATCAATGGCTGTCACGCTGCTCTACCCTATTTAAAGCAAGCATCTTTTGCACGCGTTATCAACCTATCTTCAGCTTCTGCAATTTATGGGCAAGCTGATTTAATCTCTTATTCAGCCAGTAAATTTGCTGTTCGCGGAATTACTGAAGGTTTAGATGTCGAATGGAAAAAATATGGTATTCGTGTTTTAGATGTGATGCCGCTATTTGTGCAGACTGCAATGGTTAACAATATGGATGCAGGCACCATTCAAAATATGGGGATAGATTTAACTCCAAATGATATTGCTCAGCAGGTGCTTACGCTTGTCGAGAAAAAAGCTCATTTTTGGACGCCAACTCATACTCCAGTTGGCATAAAAACCAAACTGCTTTATCAGCTCTCAACATTAAGCCCTCAGTTTTTAAACCGACTTACCAATATTTATTTATCGAGAAAATAATCCAAAATAAAAAAAGGCTGTCATTTGACAGCCTTTTTACTCAATTTATTAAACGCCTTGAATCATGCGTCGAGCACTAATAATTCCCGGTTGCTGCTCTAGGCGAGCCAATAAGCGAGAAAGCTGCGCTAAACCTTTAACCTCAATGAGCAACTTCATATTGGCAATACCATCTGCCTCAGAAATTGTATTAACCTGACGAATATTGATTTGGTCAGAGAAAATCACTTGAGTTAGGTCTTTAAGCAGACCACGACGATCATAAGCTTCCACCACAATCTGAACGCTTTGACCACGTGTTGGCTGCATTTCCCAATCAGCTTCAACAGCACGCTCTGGCTCTTGCTTAATCATACGCTGATAGTCAGAACAAATGACTTTATGGATACTGACACCACGGTTCAAAGTAATATATCCAGCGATTGATTCACCATGCACCGGCTGACAACACTGCGCGATGTGCAGCTCTACATTATCTAAACCATCAATTAAAATGCCATGTGCTGATAGCGTATGGCTGGCACGCGGATTTAACGTTGGTTTAAGTACTAGCTCAGGCTCATCCTGATCTAGATGCATTTGGCGGTTCACCTGATTAATCAGGGCATGTAAGCTAATATCGCCACTGACCAGATTCACCAAAATGTCGTCGCCTGTCTTCACATTAAAGTGTGAAGAGTAATCGTTTAGGTCGATACTTTTTGGGTGAATCGCTAGACGAGCTAATTCTTTATTAAGCAGCTCTCGGCCTACTTCAAGATTCTTACTACGGTCTTGCTGTCTAAACCAATGACGCAGCTTGTCACGTGCACGAGAAGTTTTAATATAACCTAGAGAGTTCACCAACCAGTCACGGTTTGGTTCACGATCTTTTTTAGTTAAAATTTCAACCTGTTCACCCGTTTTTAAAGTATAGGTAAGTGGCACATAACGCTGATTAACACGCGCCGCATAACACTTATTCCCTACTTCTGTATGCACATGATAGGCAAAATCTAAAACAGTTGAACCACGCGGCAATTCCTTAATATCACCATCACGACTGAAAACATAAATCTTCTCAAAGCCTTCAAAGTCTTGTAACTGTTCAAAGCCTTCTGTTTCATCTTCGTTTTGGTGTACCGTCGTTTCATTACGTTCTTGATAGTGTTCTAAAACAGCACGTAATGAATGCAAACGATGATTAAAGGAATGATCGGTATTCTTTGAACCTTCTTTATAGTTAAAATGCGAACATACGCCTAGCTCTGCTTCATCATGCATCTCGTGAGTACGAATTTGCACTTCAAGAGATTTGTTTTCAGCAATTACAGCTGTATGCAAAGAACGGTAACCATTGGCTTTCGGGTTAGTAATATAGTCATCAAACTGATGCGGAATATGACGCCAGATTTGATGTACGATACCTAAAGAGTGGTAACACTCTGGCACACTATTGACCAACACACGCAAAGCACGAATGTCATAAAGTTGGTCGAAGCTCAGGTTTTTGCTCTTCATTTTTCGATAAATCGAATAAATGTGTTTTGCACGCCCTGTAATTTCAGCTTCAATGCCGTAAGACGCTAACTCATTTTTCAAACGGTCAATGACGAACTGAATATAATGCTCACGCTCTAAACGCTTTTCATTGAGTAATGAGGCAATCTCTTTATAGCGATCTGGAGCCAAATAGCGAAATGCTAGATCTTCAAGTTCCCATTTAAGCTGAGCAATACCGAGTCGATGTGCAAGCGGCGAATAAATAGTAAGAATTTCACGTGCTACACGTTCTTGGCGTTCGCGAGAGGAATTTGCAAGCTCTCGCAAGGAATAAGTACGTTCAGCAAGTTTAATTAAAACAACACGAACATCTTCGGTCACCGAAATCAGCATTTTATAAATGCCGCTTAAATGTTCTCGTTGATTATTATTAAAGTGATCTTCTAACCGTTTATTTTTTTCAATAAGTTCTGAGAGCTTACCCATTGCCAAAGTACCTTTGACAAGGTTGTAAACTTGCTCCCCGAATTTCTGTTTTACTTCTTCTATATCGGTAATGCCTTCACGCACACTACGATAAAGCATCGCTGCTGATAAAGTATCTTCATCTACATGCAGATGTGCCAGAATATCGGCCATTCCAACGCCTGTAGCAAAAGTATTGGAACGATGATTGACCGTTGAATCTAACTCTTTTTGCAGGGTTAAATGAGCGACTTTTTCAAGTTGTTCAAGCTCCGCCCCATCTAATATTTCACGCACCCGATCCAACCATGAGGCTAAACCGATTTGCGTTTCGGCGGCATGCTCTACAGTCGTTTCCTCTGACAACTCGGTTAGTTGTTCAGGTAACTGTTCACGTACTGTGACCATACCATTCTCCTCAATATGTAACTCATGTTTTTAATCGTTTATCTCTTGAATTTTTTCAAATAGTGCAATGGATTCAACATGTTCGGTATGCGTAAACATGTCCATCACCGCTGCTTTTTTTAACTGGTAACCATATTGGACCAAAACACCCGCATCCCTTGCCAGTGTAGCTGGATTACATGATACATAAACGATTCTTTTTGCTCCAAAATTTGATACATACTGCATAATTTCATATGCACCAGCACGAGGAGGATCAATCAATAATGCATCAAATCCTTGATTTGCCCAAGAATGATGCGAAAAATCTTTTGTTAAATCTTGTGAAAAGAAGGTTGCTTGCACCAAACCATTGCATTTCGCATTAGCTGTTGCTCGCTGCACCATTTCTTCACTCCCTTCGACCCCGACAACCTGACCACTCGCACCAACACATCGTGCTAACGGGAGTGAGAAATTGCCCAAACCGCAAAATAGATCAAGTACCTTTTCACCTGCTTGCAATTGAAGCAATTCACATGCCAATTGAACCATCTGTTCATTTACTGTGGCATTGACCTGAGTAAAATCCAATGGCGAAAAAGCAAAATTTACATTAAACCTCTCCAAGGCATAGTGTAAACGTAAAGCACCTTGTTCATCATCAATACGATGAATGCTTTCAGGCCCCTTAGGTTGCAAATACAACTGCCACCCTTTGTGTAACGCAAATTGCTTTAATTGGTTGACATCAGAATTGTTTAATTTTTCTACATGACGAACCAATAAAGAAACTTCATTATCACCTTTTGCTAATTCTACATGACCAATGTGTGCTTTGCCTTTTAGACTTTGGAGTAAAGTGCGTAACTCAGGCAGACTATTTGATAAATTTTTATCCAAAACACTACAACTATGGATCGAAGTTAATCGATTACTATGATGTTCGCGAAACCCCATAATTAAGCGATCTGGTTTTGGCAAATAGCGCACGCCTATTCGAGCACGGCGACGATAATCACTTTGTGAAGATCGAATCGGCTCTAGCCACTGTTCAGGTTGAATACCTGCGAAATGCTGTAAATGTGACTGGAGTACATTTTGCTTTAAACGGATTTGCTCATCAGGATGGATATGCTGCATGCTACATCCACCACAGATACCATAGTGAGGACAAACTGCCTCAATGCGATGTGCTGAAGGCTCTCCTAACAACTGCAACATCTCAGCCTCTTCAAGGCGCTTGGCTTGATGGGTAATTCGAGCCTTTACAGTTTCTCCGGGCAATGCATAGCGAATAAAAACTTTCTTACCATGCTTATCTGCAGGATGCTCAGGATGAGAACCATAATGCGCAATTCCCCGCCCCTCATGAGAAAGTGTTTCAACCTGAAAAATATATTCGGGCTGTAGCAGGTTGCGAGATTTGGCTTGTTGTTTCAAAGGATGAACCTAAAAATCTGAAGAATTAAAATAGTGAGAAGTAAATTCAGTATGTTTCGAAGTACGTTCCCATACTTCAAGGAAATCGGCCTGCTGTGGCATAGTCTGTAAATATTCAATACTCGAACTAATCCAGTGGTCATGTTCATCTGCATTCAATTGGCCTTTTAGCACGAGCCAACGCAAATAAATAAACCATGTATTGAGCACGTCCCCTTCACAATAGCTCGTCAATTTTAACCACTGTTGATTACGGACATATTCAGGCACATGATAACCCGATTCACCACGCTTACCCGGTAAACCTAAAATGCAGGCAATATCATCAAGCTTTTGGAAATTACGACCATTAAACATTGCCATCACATCCATTAAATCTATATGGCGATGGTGATAACGATTTTGGTAATTATTAAAACGCTTTTGGCTATCAATTTCACCTTGATCAAATAAACCCGGTGCAGAAAGCCCATGATACATTGCGCGAAATAGAATGACAGGTAAATCAAATTGTGAGCCATTCCAACTCACTAGAGTCGGATGACGCTTATCAAAAATAGATAGAAATTTCTGCAAAATCTCAGCTTCAGAATATTGTTCCCGACTAAAAGAAAATAATCTAAAACCAGACTCATCTATCCATAGGCCAGAAATACAAACGATTTCATGCAAAGGCAAACGCTGAAAATCCATGCCAGATTCTTGACGACGGATTTTTGTCAATGCTTGCTCTACATCGGCCTCAGGTAAATCAAGATGATATAAATGCGCTCCCGCTTTTAAATCAGTTAAAGTTTCAATATCAAAAACTAAGGTTGGGAAACGCATCATTTCTCTCAATTATGAGTTATCGTCCTGTACTGAAAACAGACCTGTAGACAAGTAGCGGTCGCCACGGTCACAGATAATGCAAACAATAACAGCATCCGGATTTTCTTCAGCAATCTTGATTGATGCCCATACTGCACCGCCTGAAGAAGTACCAGCACTAATACCTTCCATACGTGCTAATTTACGCATGGTTTTTTCAGCTTCAATTTGTGGAATATCAATAATACGATCCACACGGCTACTATCAAAAATAGTAGGCAAATATTCTTTCGGCCAACGGCGAATCCCGGCAATACTTGACCCATCGGATGGCTGTAAACCAACAATCTGAATATCTGGGTTTTGTTCTTTTAAATATTTAGAAACACCCATAATGGTACCGGTTGTGCCCATTGAACTCACAAAATGAGTAATTTTACCGCCTGTTTGCTTCCAGATTTCAGGACCAGTCGTTAGGTAATGAGCCTCAACATTATCAGGATTACCAAACTGGTTTAAAACGTGACCTTTACCTTCTTTTTCCATTTGCAAGGCTAAATCACGTGCACCTTCCATACCTTGCTGTGGTGTTACTTCAATCAGCTCTGCGCCATAAGCCAGCATCGCATCTTTACGCTCTTGACTCATATTGTTCGGCATAATAAGTTTCATTTTATAGCCGCGCATTGCCGCAACCATAGCCAACGCAATACCTGTATTACCGCTGGTTGCTTCAATTAATGTATCACCTGGTTTAATTTGACCACGTTTTTCTGCCTGCATAATCATGTTATATGCTGGACGATCTTTTACAGAACCTGCCGGATTATTACCTTCCAATTTTGCTAAAACCGTTGCCTGCGTATGACAAGCCAAGCGCTGCAAACGGACTAGAGGTGTTTTACCTACATAGTGATCTAACAAAAATTCGTCGGCTAAAAAATCAGGTTGTGTATTACTCATGATCAACACCTATATCGAGGTGGGCCTATTGTATGAAAAAATGCTCGGTACTGCACCCATTTCAATATGCTTTTTCAAGAAAGCGATTAAAGCTCGGTCATTTATAAAATGGCGTCTGTTTTAAAATAAAGCGTGATAAGATGCCGTACAGAGAGATAAATCTGATGTAGCCATGTCTAATTTCAATAAAACCTTATCGAAACGCTTACGTCTGAATCATGCATACGGGCAATTAATTGCTCTGATTTTTGTGCCCATTATGATTTTAACATGCGTGGGCGCTTTTCTGGTTTTAACTGAAACCTCACATTCAGTAAAACAACAACAGCTACATCATGCCTCTGCAATTTTAGCTCGCTACAATCAAATCGCGATCGATTTATATAAGCTAGTTGAACTAGAGCCCGATGAATATGATCATGCCCAGCACATCATGCAAAGCATGTTTAGTGAAAAAAATCTAAAACGTGCTGCTTTAATCGACAGTAATGGTCAGACCTATTTAAGTATCGGTTATCGCGATAATCGCTACTGGCCAAACTTTACGAAAAGTAATGGTTTTTTTGGTCCAATTTCTTATAACCACAACAATATTTATGGACTGCGGATTAGCGATACACCTGGAAAAGCACCTGTCTGGCTCGTGATTGAAATGGACAATCAGCCACTAGAACTGGCACGTTACCGTATTTTGATTGCCCTCGTCATTACTGGCTTAATGACCTTACTATTACTTTTACTTTGCTTGAATTTTTATTCACGTCGCTGGATTGCGCCGATGTATGAAATTCGCATGCAGTTGCAACGTTTAAATGCAGACACTTTAGACCAGCATATGGTCATTAACAGTACTGGTGAATTACGCTTGTTACAGCGAGATATTGCAAACGTTGTTAAACGATTACACTTTAGTTTTTTAGAGTTAAAAGAACACACCGAACAAACCGAAGAAGACTTGCGCAGAACTTTAGATACCTTAGAAGTTCAAAACATCACATATCGTCAAGCACGTGACCAAGCGATTTCATCGAACCAAGCCAAATCAGTTTTCCTTGCCAATATTAGTCATGAGCTTCGAACCCCTCTAAATAGTATTGATGGCTTTATTCATTTATTACTTCGCCAGCAAAACCTAAATAACGAACAAAACCTCTATCTACAAACTATTCGCAAGTCATCTGCCCATTTATTAGCATTAATTAATGATGTATTAGATTTCTCAAAAATTGATGCCGGTAAATTAGAGCTAGAAACAGCACCATTTGATTTAGAAGAAGCTGTCTTCGATGTCATGGATATGTTGTCTCCACTGGCTGCCCAAAAGCATATCGCTATGGCTTTTTACTATGCCGACAACATTCCACAACAAGTGATTGGTGACGCTTTACGCTTCAAACAAATTTTGACTAACTTAATTTCAAATGCGATTAAGTTCACTCCAGACGGCGAAATTATTGTTCGTGTTCGTATGGAACATGATGATATTGGACAATGCCTACTTCATTTTAGTGTTCAAGATAGTGGTATTGGCTTAAGTGGTACAGACCGTAAAAAATTATTTGAATCATTCTCACAAGGTGATGCATCCGTTACACGTCAATTCGGCGGTACAGGTTTAGGTCTAGCTATTTCTAAACAGCTTGTTCACCTCATGCATGGTCAAATTGGTTTTGAGGATAACCAAGAGCGCGCACCAACAGAAAAAGGTTCTACGTTCTGGTTTACCGCACAATTTGTAGTAGATGAAGATTACGAGATCGAACATCCACACTTTGAGCATTTACAAGTGGTGTCTTATCTTGCACACCCTGCTACAGCAAGTGTTTTACGTTATTATCTTGAAAACTATCATGTTCCTCACATAGAGACACAATCGATTCTGGATTTATTTAGTCGTTTAAAACATCTTGATCAAAAAGATAATACGTGGCTCATTGTTGACCATAGTGGCGATACTGAAGCGTTATTAAAAGAAATCCGTAGTCGTTATCAAGGTAATTTGGCAGTCTATGGTTATCAAATGACGCTTGAGCCAAACATGCTCAATGAATATCGTGCTCGACCTCTATATCAACCATTAAGTCGAAGCGGACTTATTCAATTATTAAATGATCAACCTATTTTTGAAGAGGAACAACAAGATTTCAATGGTCAGGGTTTACACATTTTGGCAGTGGATGACCACTTACCTAACTTAATTGTTTTAGAAGCTCTGCTTGGAGAACTGAATGTTAAAACGACTAAAGCAATTAGCGGTCAAGAAGCGCTCAACCTCATCCAAGAGCGAATCGATCAAAAACTCAAACCATTTGATTTAGTATTTATGGATATTCAAATGCCTGTTATGTCAGGTATTGATACAACTCGCGCTATTCGTTCGCTAGAGTCAACTTTAGATGGTGAAATGCAACTTCCAATTATTGCATTAACAGCCCATGCCCTTGCCGATGAAAAGCAGAAACTCCTTAAAGTTGGCATGAATGACTATGTCACCAAGCCAATTCAAATGGAACAAATTATCCAGATTTTAACGCAATGGACCAAAAACAACTTTGCGTCAAAAGCGCTAGAGAAAGACCATCATGTGGTTGCAGAAGCATTAGACCCAGAAATTCTCAACTGGCAACAAAGCTTGCAGCTTGCAGCAAATAAAGAAGATTTAGCTCAAGACTTACTTAAAATGTTAGTTGATAGTTTCCCAACCGAGCTAGATGAAATGCAGCAGCTCATTGAGCTTGAAGACTTCCCTCAACTTGAGCATGTTTTACATCGTCTTTATGGCGCCACTCGCTATGTAGGTACTCCAAAACTACAACAAGTGACAGGTGACTTTGAGCAATTTATTTCAACACTACGTAAAGAACGCCGTATAGCAGATGAAGGCTTCATTGAAGAAGTTATGAGACGCTTCGACGAGCTAGGACTTGTTGTAAAAGAAGTAGAAAGTGCTGCTCATCAAATATTGGTGATTCCTGACTAATCTATCTACAAAATAGGCATGACTGAGCTGTCATGTTTCCAAATTACAGCCATGTTATGCTCCGCTTATCTATAAAAAAAGAAGCGGGAATCTCATGGCACTTTTACGTATTGAAAAAAATAATGGCATTGCAACGGTATATTTAAACCGTCCCGACAAACGCAATGCCATGAGTTTTGCCTTATTAAAAGAACTTGTTTCAACAGCAAAAGCTATTAAAAAAGATCGAGAGATCCGTTGTGTGATTTTGACAGGTGAAGCACAAGTTTTTAGTGCCGGAATTGATTTATCTGATCTTAATAATCCAAAAAATTCTGCCTTTGCGATTTGGGAGCTTGTGAAACCCGGACAAAGCTTATTCCAAAAAGCATTTCTGATTTGGCAAAATTTACCTGTACCTGTGATTGCAGCACTAGAAGGTTATTGTTTTGGCGCAGGCATGCAACTTGCCTTAGCAGCCGACATTCGAATTTCTCACCCAGACACTAAAATGTCGATTATGGAAAGTCGTTGGGGCTTAGTTCCAGATATGGGACTTACTCGTTCATTGAAAGGTTTAATTGGCGTTGACCTTGCAAAAGAGCTTACCTTAACCGCTCGTGTTTTCGATGGAAATTATGCAAAAGAAATTGGTCTTGTCACTCATTTAAGTGACTCCCCACTAGAGAAAGCAAATGAAATTGCAGCTGAAATGTTACAGCGCTCACCAGATGCGCTCACTGCAGCAAAACGTGTACTTGATGCGATGGAGCACCAACCAGAAAAATCATTACGTTTAGAAAAAATCTGGCAACTTAAATTATTACTTGGTAAAAATAGCAAACTTGCTCGTAAAAAAGACAAACATCCGGAAGTTAATTTTTTACCACGTCAATATAAATAAAGAGCTTAGATTATGAATTTTGATCGCAATACCCCTATTGCTTTTTTAGGTATAGGGTTGATGGGAAGCCGCATGGCAACCCGTCTTATTCAGGCAGGTTTTCAAGTTGCTGTTTGGAACCGAACCTCTTCTGCATGTGAAGAACTGATTGATATCGGCGCACAGCCTTTAGATCTTATAAATATTGGCGAATATCCTGTTATTTTAACTTGTCTCGCAGATGACAAAGCCGTACAAAGTGTATTTGAGCAAATTCAACCTCACTTAAAAGCTAAACAGGTGATTGTTGATTTCTCAAGTTTATCTGTTGCTGCAACAAAAACACTTGCTCAAGCAACTGCCGCGCATGACGTTACTTGGATTGATTCTCCTGTTTCGGGTGGAACAGCTGGTGCAGAACAAGGAACGCTAGTCATTTTTGCAGGCGGTGATGCTCAAACAATTACAGAATTAACGCCTATTTATAATGTTCTATCTCAACGTGTAACACGAATGGGAGACACAGGAACTGGTCAAGCCACCAAAATTTGTAACCAACTCATCGTCGCAGCCAATAGTGCACTTATTGCAGAAGCTGTCGCGCTTGCAGACCGAGCGGGTGTAGATACAACTTTACTCGCTCCAGCCTTAGCAGGCGGATTTGCAGACTCTAAGCCCTTTCAAATTCTAACTCCACGTATGGCAACTCATACCTTTGAGCCTATTCAATGGAAAGTTCAAACATTATCTAAAGATCTTAACAACGCAGTAACATTGGCTAACAATGTTAATTTAGACATCCCCGTTGCACAAAAAGCTCTATTACAGCTACAAACTCACCAAAAAAATGGCTTTGCTGAGAAAGATTTAGCTACTATGATTCAATTAATAGAGCAAAAATAAACGGAGTTTGAGTATGGGTCGTCTTGCAGTCAATTTATCCATGATTTTTACCGAAGTTCCTTTAATTGAACGCTTCGCTCTGGCTCATGCACAGGGCTTTGAATATGTAGAAATTCAATTCTCCTATGAATTAACGATTGAAGATATTCAAACCCAACTCGAACGCTACAACCTTAGCCTTTGCCTAATTAACGTACCTGCTGGTGATCTTATGCAAGGTGGGAACGGTTTAGCAGGCATACCCGGTCAAGAAGCAGCTTTTCATGAAGCATTAGAATTGGCTATTCGCTATGCCACCGCTTTAAACGTTCCTCGTGTTAATATTTTAGCGGGTAAACAACCGCTAGATGCCGACTTACTTCCTTGTTTAAAAACTTTAGCAGCTAATCTAAAACTTGCCTGCAATTTACTCGGTGAACACGGTATAGAGCCTGTTTTCGAAATGATTAATGGTACGGATATGCCACGCTTTTTAGTGCAGAACATTGCACAAGCACAAGAGATGCTCGAAGCGGTCAACCACCCCTCTCTCAAAATGCAGTATGACTGCTATCACATGGCGATGATGGGTGAAGATGTACTTGAAGGTTTACAAGAGAATATTCACTTAATTGGACATATTCAATTTGCAGACTGCCCAGGCCGCCACGAACCTGATACAGCTCAAATCCCATATGAGCAAATTTTTTCTTGGTTAAAGCAAAGCTCATATCAAAACTATATTGCAGCAGAATATAAACCTGAAAATGGTTCAAATCAGTCGTTTACATGGAAGAAAAAATACTTTTCTGATGATGTAAATATATAAACTGTTACGACTTCTGTTTGAAATTTAGCGCGAAAACCACTATATTAGATAGTGAGTAATTGTCAGGAAAATATACCCTATATGAATTTAGAACCATCGCCCAGCGTGTCTAATTCTCACGATTTCGCAATGAACACCTCAAATAAAGACGTACAAGCTTGTCTCAAAGTCGTCCACGACGCTTTAGTTGATGTAAAAGCAAAAGATATTCTCCAGTTAGATGTTAGCTCAATTAGCAATGTCGCTGATGCTATTGTAATTGCAAGTGGTACTTCTACTCGCCATGTCAAAGCACTTGCTGACAATGTTGCAGAAGAAGCTCGAAAAGCCGGTTTCCGCCCGATTGGCGTTGAAGGTGAACGAGATGCAGAATGGATCTTAATTGATCTCGGCTTTGTTGTAGTACATGTAATGCTACCAACAGCTCGTAAATTCTATGATTTAGAAAGCTTATGGCGTACCGCTCCAGAGTCGGTTGCTTAAAATTTTGCTTTTAAAAAAAGCGGCTCTTTTGAGCCGCTTTTTTATTTATCTAATAGCGATTTTAAATCTTTTCAAATATCCATATCCCACCCCAGAAAAACCAATCATCACCTATATCCAAATTTGACATGACAAATTGTCAGATTTATCGCACTATACAAATTCTTAAAGTTCTCACCAATAAATAGCATAACCGGAGTACAGAAAGTGAAGATATTAATTACGGGCGCCAACACAGGCATTGGTTTTGCCACAGCCGAACAACTCGTTAAACAAGGACAACATGTCATTCTAGCGTGCCGAAATCCACAAAAAGCGCAAGATGCGCAAAACAAACTACGCGCACTTAACCAAGGCCAAGTCGATTTAGTTTCCCTCGATTTAAACAGCCTTGAGTTAACCCGAAAAGCAGCAGATGAAATTGCTGATCGCTATGGCAGCCTTGACGTACTCATTAATAATGCAGGCTTATTCTCTAAAACAAAGCAACTAACCACAGAGGGTTTTGAACAACAATTTGGGGTTAATTATTTAGGCCATTTTTTACTTACTCAAAAATTACTTCCAGTTTTACAACAATCTCCTAAAGCACGAATTATTCATCTAGCTTCGATTGCTCACTGGGTTGGCTCAATTAAACCCAATAAATTTCGTGCAGAAGGTTTTTACAACCCCCTGTTCTATTATGGGCAATCAAAACTTGCAAATTTACTGTTTAGCAATGCATTAGCAGAGCAACTCGCAGAAAGTTCAATTACCAATAATGCATTACACCCCGGCGGTGTTGCTTCTGATATTTATCGTGAATTACCAAAACCTGTCTATGCGGCGATGAAATTAGGACTAGTACCAACCTCAGTTCCAGCAAAGCTCATTACAGAAATGGCAACTGGAGATGTATGGCAAAACCGTAATGGCGAATATGTCAGTGCACATATGCCAGACTGGAAATCATCACATGCTAAAAACCAGCAACTGGCACGCGACCTCTATCAACAGTCTATGGATCTTGTAGAAAAATTTCTTTAAAAGTAAAACCAAATAAAAAACCACCCGAAGGTGGTTTTTTATTTCAAAGCAACTTAGTGGCCTGTACCGTTAATTGCTTTCGTCATATCTTCAACAACTTTCTTAGCATCACCAAAGATCATCATTGTTTTTTCGTTATAGAACAAATCGTTATCTAGTCCAGCATAACCTGTTGCCATTGAGCGCTTAATCACCATGATTGTACGCGCTTTATGAGCCTCAAGAATCGGCATACCATAAATCGGCGAGCTTGGATCATCTTTTGCAGCAGGGTTAACAACGTCGTTTGCACCAATTACAAGTACTACGTCAGTTGCAGGGAAGTCCGAGTTAATCTCATCCATTTCCAAGATGTCTTCATATGCTACGTCTGCTTCAGCAAGCAATACATTCATATGACCAGGCATACGACCCGCAACCGGATGGATTGCAAAACGAACGCGAACACCTTGCTCTTTTAGAATTTCACACAACTCTTTTACAGCATTTTGTGCACGCCCTTGGGCCATACCATAACCTGGTACAATCACAACACTGTCAGCATTTGACATCAAGAAGCCAGCATCATCAGCAGAACCAGAACGGTGGTTACGTTGAACTTGTTCACCTTTATCTGCAGATGCAACTGCTGCACCACCCATTGCCCCACCAAACAATACGTTGATGATCGAACGGTTCATTGCTTTACACATGATATACGACAGAATCGCACCAGATGAACCTACAAGCGAACCTGCAACGATCAACATGTTGTTTTCAAGTGTGAAACCAATACCTGCTGCTGCCCAACCAGAAAATGAGTTAAGAAGCGATACCACTACAGGCATATCACCACCACCTACTGGTGCAATCCAAACCCAACCAAATGCAAGTGCAAGTGCTGTCATTGCCCAGAATGCAGTCATATTGCCAGTCGTGAAGAAGTAGAAACCACAAGCCAACATCGCAATAAAGATGAGTGCTTGAACAGGTTTAACCCACGCACCAGAAATTGTTTTCGCCCATTTTTTCGCAGCTAATTTACCGTATGCAAACACAGATGCAGTAAAGGTAATCGCACCAACGAAACAACCAACAAACAATTCAAACAAGTGAACCTTGCTCATGTGTGCATGTTGCACGCCAGCTGCTGTTAAAGCCGCTTCATTTTGAGCGAATAGTTCAGTAAGTTGGTTGTTATGCAAAATTGCAGCAATCGCAATGAGAACAGCAGCCAAACCAACCAATGAGTGCATAAGTGCAACAGTTTCTGGCATTTGCGTCATTGGTACAGTACGAGCACGTGCAATACCTACGATTGCACCGAGCACCATTGCACCAACGATCATCCAGATCACTGGATTATTGGCAACAAAGAAAGTCGTTACCACAGCAATCGCCATTGCGATCATACCGTAACGGTTACCTTGAATTGCTGTTTTAGGGCCAGACAAGCCACGAAGCGTCAAGATAAAGAGAATTGCGCCAACAAGGTACAACCAGTTTGCATTTGCTTGAATAAATTCCATGTCAAAGCCCTCTTATTTCTTTTGCTTAGGCTTGAACATTTCCAGCATGCGTGCAGTTACTGCGAAGCCACCGAAAATATTAATGCTTGCCAAAAATACTGCAATCGCACCGAGTACGCTCACCACATTCACACTTTGAAATGCAACGTTAGCATCTACACCTAAAACTGGCAGACCCACAGTTTGCAACATCGCACCCACTACAATAATAGATGACAACGCATTGGTTACTGCCATAAGTGGCGTATGCAAAGCTGGCGTAACGCCCCAAACCACGTAATAACCTACGAAGATGGCAAGGACGAAAATTGTAATAGTTTCAACCATGAGAAATCTCCTTAACCACGCTTAAGCAGTACTTGACCGCCATGAGTGACCAATAGGGCTTTTTGGATTTCGTCTTCTTGATTAATCGCAAAGTTTTTCTCTTTGTCGAATAAAGTCTCTACGAAATTAAAAACGTTACGCGCATACAATGCAGAAGCTTCTGTTGCTACAGTTGCCGGAATATTTGGGACACCCAAAATTTTCACGCCATTTTCAGTAAATACAGTCTCACCCACTTTAGAGCCTTCAACGTTACCACCAGTTTCAACTGCCATATCTAAAATGACAGAGCCCGGTTTCATCTTGGCAACAGTTTCAGCTTTAATCAGACGTGGCGCATCACGACCCGGTAGCAATGCAGTCGTAATCACGATGTCTGCATTAGAAACAGCTTTATCTACAATCGCAGCCTGATCTTTGATGTACTGCTCACCTGGCATCCATCCATAACCATTTTTAGCGGCATCTGCTGCACGTTGTTGCTCTTCTTCAGACATTGGTACGTCTAACCACTTACCACCTAAAGACTCAACTTGATCTTTTGCTGTAGGACGCAAGTCAGTCGCTTCAACAATTGCACCTAAACGTTTTGCAGTTGCAATCGCCTGAAGACCAGCAACCCCAACACCCATGATTACAACACGTGCAGGCTTTACAGTACCCGCAGCAGTCATAAGCATTGGGAACATGCGTTGATATTCAGCAGCAGCAAGTAAAACTGACTTATAACCAGCCAAGTTTGCTTGAGAAGACAACACGTCCATGTTTTGTGCACGAGAAAGCGTACGAGGAAGCAGTTCTAGAGCAAAAGCAGACACTTGTTGATTCGCAAACTGATCTAGCTCGGTGTTACGATAAGGATCAAACATTGCTACAACAGCGGTATTTGCTGCAAGTTTCTGAATTTCCCCGCCCTGTGGTGCGCGAACTTTCAAAATAATTTGACTACCCGTATAGGCATCATCCGTAATGGTTGCACCGACCTGTTCATAAGCACTGTCAATGTACGCAGCCTTTACACCAGCACCACGTTCAATCACAACGCCATGACCAGCGCTAATCAACTTCTTTACTGTCTCTGGCGTAGCAGCTACACGATTTTCACCGACGACAGTTTCGGTTGGGATTCCGATCTGCATGAGCGTTCCTCAAGCTAATTTCTCATTGTCAAAAACATTGCAAGCTGCAATGTTTCCCCCATGTGTATTCTTTGTACAGAATTTGGATTCTAATTGAACTTTTTTAAAATACCACCCACTATTTATTTAATAAATACCCATATTTTGAACTGAAGATTCACGATATTTATTTAGAGGTGTAACATAGGAAGCTTTTTCTTTTTTTTGCAGACAATAGTCTCTCTTATACAGTCCTGTATATGAAAATTTCTTTATCTTCGTTTCAAATCGGGTCTTTTTTTGCTCTTTGCTCTGCTTTTCTATTCAGCACAAAAGCAATCTTTATTAAACAGACTTATGCCCTTTCTCCATTAGTAGACGGTACGGTCCTGATGGCTTTACGCATGTTAAGCGCTCTACCGTTTTTTCTATTAATTTGCTGGTTTAACAGGCATCATAATCAGGGCATAAAAAAGAAGGATTGGCTAATTTTAATTTTTGCCGGTCTATTAGGCTACTACTTTGCAAGTTGGCTCGATTTCATGGGTCTCATGTTTATTAGCGCCTCTCTAGAACGAATTATTCTATTTTTATATCCCACGCTTACAGTCATCGTATCAAGCTTACTCTACAAACAAAAATTAGATGCAAAAAGTTTATTTGCCATTTTTCTTAGTTATGGTGGAACCGTGCTGGTTATGCTTCAGGAACATAACAACGCACCAATTCAGGGCAACTTCTGGCTAGGTACAAGTTTCGTATTTGCAAGTGCCGTGGCTTTTGCAGGCTATTTATTGCTAACACCCCCTCTCATTAAAAAATTTGGTTCTTGGAATTTCACAGGGTTAGCCTTAACTGTGGCTTGTATCGGCACATTAACTCATTACGTATTAAGCACACCTCACCCAATTCAACTTCTATTACAACTCCCCTCTAGCGTGATCTTGTATGGGATTGGCTTAGGCTTTTTAGTTACCGTGCTACCCACCGTTATGCTCATGCAAAGCATCGAACGGCTAGGCGCCTCTCAATCAGCAATGATTGCTTCAATTGGTCCAGTTTTAACAATTTTACTTGCTGTTGCTTTTTTAAATGAGCATCTCAATATGTGGCAATGGGTCGGCTGCCTACTCAATATTGTCGGTGTGATGATGATTACATTAAGAAAGAAAAGACTAAAACATTAAATTCTCTTGACCTCAACTTAAGTTGAGGTTGGATACTCATCTAAATTTTAATGAACGGTTGAGTTCCAATGAGTCAAGAAACTTTTAAAATCATAAATCCATCAACCTTATATGATCCCACCCCAAATGGTTATAGCCATGTTGCTGTGGTAGAAAGCTTTAAGAATATTATTCATGTGGCAGGTCAAGGCGGCGAAAATTCCAAAGGGGAATTAAGCCCAAGTTTTGAAGAACAAGCGAACCAAGTTTTTGATAATATTCAACATGCTTTAAACGCCGCCAATGCAGAGCTTAGTAATATTGCTGTGTTAAGAGTTTTAGTTGTTGACCACTCAGTCGAAAAACATCAAATTTTGATTAAAATTATGCAAAATTTATGGAAAAATCATCCTTTTCCTGCCTGTACACTCATTCCTGTGCCACGCCTTGCGCTAGAACACATGCTCATTGAAGTTGAAGCAACGGCATACACCTAATAAAACTGAGAGAACATCATGTCTACCCCTGAAGATATCAGTCAAAATAAACCTTTGCTTTGGTTGATGGCAGCAGCATGTGGCTTGTGTGCAGGTGTGAATTATTATTGTCAGCCTCTGATTCACTCGATTCAGCAAGAATTTGCTGTAACTCAAGCACAAGCCGCTTTAACAGTGACATTTGCTCAGGTGTCTTATGCCCTCGGTTTACTTTTTATTGTACCGATGGGTGATATTGTCAATAAGGCCAAGGCTATTCCGTTTTTGATGGTACTTTGCGCAGTTGGTCTATTTACGTCTGCTTTTGCCGTCAACTTACCCATGCTATGGATCGGTACAATTTTAGCGGGCTTGTTTTCGGTTGCAGCTCAAGTCCTGATTCCACTTGCTACAATGACTGTAAAACCTGAAAAAACTGGCGAGATCATTGGTTTTTTAATGAGTGGCTTATTGGTCGGGATTTTACTCTCTACCAGTCTGGCTGGCTTATTTTCCAATCTTTTTCACTGGAAAGTCGTATATGTGGTTAGTGGCGTATTAATGCTTCTGTTGGCATTTACCTTAAAAAGTCGTCTGCCTTATGTCTTACGCATGAAAATGAACTATGGGCAAATTTTTGTTTCCATGGCTCAACTCTTAAAAGAGGAAAAGCGCCTATTATTAAGAGCACTTACGGGTACGTTCGCATTTGCAGCAGTAAGTATTCTGTATTCCACCATCGCCTTACTTTTGACTTCGGCACATCATTTGCCCGATCTATTTATCGGACTAGTCCCACTAGTCGGTATCTTTGGCGCTTTATCAACACGTTATATTGGTAAATATGCCGACCAAGGCTACACACGATTACTCACTTGGATGGGGTGTGGGCTATTTTTGGTAAGTTGGATTTGTTTCTATTTCGGACAAACTCTACTTTCAGCTTATGTTATTGGTTTTGCTTTAATCCAATTGGCACTTGCGCTGGTACACACCAGTAACCAGAGCATTATTTTCCGTTTACGTCCAGATGCCAAATCTCGTATTAATGCCATCTATATGACGACTTATTTTATTGGAGGAGCTGGTGGCTCTGCTTTAGGGATTTTTGCATGGAATCGTGGTGGATGGACCATGACATGTCTTGCTGGTGTTGTACTCGTTATGTTTTGCATTTTGTTTAGTGTGATTGATGCTTTCTTACAAAAAAAGCAACTCGCTCATTAACAAAGTAAATTGTTATAAATCATCTCCCTATATTTAACACAAGGGTGGTTATAAATTACTCGGCTAAATGCCACTGTCGATTCAGGGCTAAACCCCGTATAATGCTGCCCTTTCATTAATTTAGCGACTTTTGGGTCTATTGGCTATGCAATCACTTCAATCGTTACAACCTCGTATTTCTGTCGCACCTATGATGGACTGGACAACGAAGGATTACCGATTCTTTGCACGGTTGTTTAACCCAAACGTTATCCTTTATACCGAAATGGTGACTACAGGCGCGATTCTATTTGGCGATGCAAAACGTCATTTGGACTACAGCGCACAAGAACACCCTATCGTATTGCAACTTGGTGGCTCAAATCCGCAAGAGCTTGCGACCTGCACAAAAATGGCCGAAGACTGGGGTTACGATGAAGTCAACCTCAATGTAGGCTGCCCAAGTGATCGTGTACAGAACAATAAAATCGGTGCTTGCTTAATGGCAGAGCCAGACTTGGTTGCTGAATGCATTCATACCATGCAAAAGGCGGTTAATATTCCCGTAACGGTGAAGCATCGTATCGGTATTGATGACATGCAGTCTTACGAAGAAATGCTACATTTCGTAGATACTGTCGCGGCAACGGGTTGTACGTATTTCGTTGTACATGCCCGTATTGCTATTTTGAAAGGTTTGTCTCCAAAAGAAAATCGAGAAGTTCCTCCTTTACGCTACGAAGATGTATATCGTTTAAAGCAAGAACGTCCACATCTCACCATCGAAATTAACGGTGGAATTAAAACGTTTGCTGAAACTCAAACCCATTTACAACATGTTGATGGTGTCATGATTGGTCGTGAAGCCTATCACAACCCTTACCTACTCGCTGAACTGGGACAGCTTTGGAATTTAGAAGCACCAGATCGTTTCGATATTATGGAACAAATGCTGCCTTATATTGAACAGCGCATGGCTGAAGGTGCGCCACTCTCCATCATTACACGTCATATTTTAGGTTTATTCCAAAACTTACCAGGTGCTCGTAAATGGCGTCAGGCGCTAAGTGGCGGAAATGCAAAAACTTTAGCTGACGTTGAAAATGCAATTCAGAACATGCGAGCGGCCATGATTCGTACTGAAGAGTATTTAAAAGAGCAGCAAGTTTAAGTTAGTGATGACTTCTTAAATTGTAAGAAAATGTGGCATTTTAAATCAGAGACTTAGATTTTGAGTATATTCGCAAATGTTGAAGCGAAATATTCAAATTTAAGCTCTGATTAGTTATTTATTTATAATGATATCAATAATTTAAATTTTACTATTTTTAACCATCTCTTTTATAAGTATCTTTTCTCTTCAAAGCAGACACTTCTGGAAAAAAGATACGTTATTACATAACATAAACAAAACTTTTAAGGTACGCCTATTAGTATCTCTGAACGCCACAGGTAGGTGGTGATTTTTTTAATATGGATATGAGTAGCACGGTAGAGATTTCACGATGATTATTTATGACGGACAAGTAGCTGATAATTACATGTATCAGGATTCAAATCAGGCAGCCATTGTTGTATCGCACAGCGCACCAAGCCTCCCTTATCCTTTCACCATGAAACCCAATAATCATCAAACTGAAACTTCCAATACTCCAGCAATAGATGTTGATAAATTCGTAGCTAAATTAGAAAGCATCACCTCTAGACGTAGTAAAGCTCGATGTGCACGTAGTATCCGCCTTGCTCTTGAGTCAGCCGGTGCTAATGTTGAAAACCATCCAATCGCAGCTTCCGATTGGGGCGATACCCTTAAAAAAATTGGCTACAAACAAATTGACCCAGCTTTTGACGAACCTCAAGAAGGCGATATTTACATCATTCACAGAACCCGCAACCATGTTTATGGGCATATTGCAGGCTATACGGGAAGTGAATGGGTCTCTGACTTCAAACAAAATAGCTATGATGTCTATAAAGATGACAGCGTAACTTATACTTATTATAGATTAGCGGCCTAATCAATTTTTTAAGATTGAAAAATTTGGTGAATGTGTTCGGCACAATGCTGAATTATTTCATCATGATCTTTTCTATAGACTAAAACTACTTCTGAAAGTGATAACTGATCGGTTAAAGGTAATAGTTTCACCTGAGCAGGTAAGATCTGCTGAAATTCTTTAGGCACAATACTTACACCTAAATTTGCAGCCACAAGTTGTAACTGTGAAGTCTTACGCGACTGGATTGGAGCTTTTTGTGGAGTAAATCCTGCGGCTAAACATAGATTTGAGACTAAATAGCTTAATCCACCTCTTTTAGAATGTGGCGTAGAAACAAAGTATTCATCTTTTAAATCTTTAACTTCCAACTTCTCTTTATTTGCAAACTTAGCATGATCAGTGTGCACGGCCACCATTAAAGGTTCTTCATATAATTTAATAACATTGATGTCATCTAATGTGTGCCGAACTGGTGGTCTAATCAAACCAATATCAATCTCCCCATTCAGTAAAGCCAAAACCTGATGCTCAGATGACAACGTGTTTATCTCAAAGTTAATTTTTTGCTTTAAGCTAATTTCTTTTAATATCTGGACCTTTTTATCATCCATAACAATACTGCTCGAGTGAGCAATTTTAATCTGACGATTTTTTCCTTCTGCAATATTCTTAGTAACTCCAATGATCTCATTTAAATAATGCATATTATCTTTTATTTTTTTATAGAAGACCTCTCCTGCCGCCGTGAGTTTTACTTTCTTATCAGTACGATCAAATAATTGAAAATCAATTTCTTCCTCTAATAATTTCATTTGCCGACTTAAAGCAGACTGAGCTATGAATAGCTTTTCAGAAGCCGCGGTAAAGCTTCCTTCTTCAACGATTTTTATAAAATATTGGAATTGTTTTAACGTGAGCATTTCTATCTCAAAATTAGATCATAAGGTCTATTTTTTATATTAGATTAGATAGGTTGCCTTCGCTAGAATTTTATCAAGACCATTCACTTGATTGAATTATTCATGAAGTATTTAAAAGGGTTCGCCATCTTCACCATTGTTGTTCTAATTTTATGGTGCTTTAAATTTTATGATCAACAGCTCCCAACACAGCCCAAACACGACAGCATAGAGTTATATGATTAAATCAATTTTAACTTTACTCAAAAAACAAAAGGCAAGCACTCACATAAGTGCCTGCCTTTTAAGATTTAAATTACGCTTTCTTTAAATCGAGTTTCTTCAATACTTCAGCCACAGCAATCATCGCAAAGCTTGACGTCACCACTACCGCTGAACCATATCCACCGCAACGTAAGCCTGCCGATGGACAAACATCTGCACTTGAAAATGGATTATCGATTGAGTAAATACAGGTAATACCAAATTTCTCTTTTGGCTTTTTACAGATGCCGCGAGCACGAAGCTGACTACGGAGCTTCGCTAACATCGGGTCCTGTTCTGTTTTTGATAAATCAGCCACACGGATTTTAAGGGGATCGAGTTTACCACCTGCTCCGCCCGAAACAATCAAAGGAATTTTATTAAAACGACAATGAAGCATTAAAGCCAGTTTTGCTTTAACGTCATCAATACAGTCCAAGATAATATCGGGTACAGGGTTTAAAAGCTCGGTGACATTCTCAGGGGTTAAAAAGTCATCAATAATATTAACTTTAATACGTGGATTAATCTGGCGACAACGCTCCGCCATAATCTCAACTTTTTCACAGCCCAGTGTTGATGTCATGGCAGGTAGCTGACGGTTCACATTTGATGCTGCAACCACATCCATATCGACTAATGTAATCTCACCAATACCCGTGCGTGCCAAAGCCTCTACCGCCCAACTACCGACACCGCCAATACCAATCACCATCACATGACTTTTTTCATAGTGCTGGAACGATGAATCACCATAAACTTTGGCTACACCTGCAAAACGGCGGTCATATTCATCTTGTTGGAGATCGGTCATTGCTACTCTGTGGGGATATAAAACACGGGAGGTATTTTACCTCAATCAATTGGTATCGCATATCTTTTACGATATTATGAGTGGGAAAAGCTCCTTAGAACTTATTAATAATGAATCAAGAATTTAATCAAAAAATTATCTTATGTATTCCTGGTATTTGGGAAAATCATCAAGCTCTATTACATGCCCTACTTGTTAATGAAACTGGATATATTTATGCGGGCTCAATTATTAAATCTTTAACAAATGAATATTATGCTGAAGTTGAAGAATATGGAAATGATCCAAATGTCAGTGAGGTTTTTAGATCATTTAGTCTAGGTCGTTTTTCTGAAAGCGAATTAAAAAAAATTGAACAACATAATATGGTTATTTATATTGTTTGTGATGGCGGATCAATAGAGTTAGCACAACAAGCTCTGTTATTAGGTCAGGCCCTCATGAAAGCAGGTGGCTTAGCAATTAAAGTTGAGACTTCGGGTCTTACACACCTTAAAAGCGATTGGCTTAGCTATAACGCTGAAAATATATTAGATCTATTTAAAGCCTTTATCCCTATTATTTCTGATGATAATTTACTCTACTCTTGTGGAATGCAGCAATTCGGCAAACCAGATGGATGTATAAACCTAAAGGTAGATCAAGCATCCTATATTTTGAATAACTTCTTGTTATATCTTCTTATAGAAAACCCAGAGTTATTAGAAAATCAAACTTTTTCGGCTGATGAAGAATCAGAACCACTAAAGCTTTCCCTAAAAGCATCTAGCGATTTTTTTGATGTAGATTCACTATATTTTAATCCATTCGATGTTTGGGTACTGACGTCATCATTTAGCTGGAAGAAATTATTTAAATTTAGTTAGATTTTCATAAGAAGAAACCCCATATTTTACGGGGTTTCTTTTTTAACTAACCAGCAATCAAATTCCGAAGTACATAATGCAAAATACCACCCGCCTTAAAGTACTCGACCTCATTTAACGTATCAATTCGACATAACACATTAAAATGGCTCGCTACTCCATTTGGTCCTTTGACATCAACTTCAAGAATTTGATGAGGTTCAATCCCATCCGACAAACCTCGAATTGATATCACCTCATGACCAGTTAAGTTGAGAGATTGTCGAGTTTGTCCATCAATAAACTGTAAGGGCAACACGCCCATACCTACCAAGTTTGAACGGTGAATACGCTCAAAACTTTCGGCAATGACAGCCTTTACGCCTAATAAATTTGTTCCTTTGGCAGCCCAGTCACGTGAAGAACCTGTTCCGTATTCTTTACCAGCGATAATAATGAGCGGTGTATGCTCTTGTTGGTAAAGCATTGCTGCATCATAAATAGCAAGCTTTTCACCACTTGGCACATGAATGGTATTACCACCCTCTTCACCACCAAGCATTTCATTTTTAATACGGATGTTGGCAAAGGTCCCGCGCATCATGACTTCATGATTACCGCGTCGAGAACCATAAGAGTTAAAGTCTTTTGGCTCAACACCTTGCTCTTGTAAATATCGACCTGCCGGACTGTCTTTTTTGATATTACCGGCTGGGGAAATATGGTCTGTCGTTACCGAGTCACCTAAAACAGCTAAAATATGGGCCTGTTCAATATTCTTAATAGCTTTTGGTGGCTCACCAATGCCTTCAAAGAACGGCGGATGACGAATATAAGTTGAATCATCAGCCCACTCATAAGTTTTACTTTGTGGAATTTGAATCGCTTGCCATGTCGCATCACCATCAAACACAGCCGCATATTCTTTGTGGAACATGTCTGTATTTACTTTTTGCAAGACTTCATCAATTTCTGCCTGACTTGGCCAAATATCTTTTAAATAGACAGGTTGCCCATCTTTACCTTGCCCAATAGGTTGCGTAGTCAAATCGGTACGAATATTACCCACCAAGCCATAAGCCACAACAAGAGGTGGAGAAGCTAACCAATTAGTTTTAACTAATGGATGCACACGTCCTTCAAAATTACGGTTACCAGAAAGTACAGATGCGACATTTAAATCATGGCATTGAATTGCATCTTCGACTGGCTCTGGTAATGGACCTGAGTTACCAATACAAGTCGTACAACCATATCCCACCAAGTTATAGCCCAACTCATCTAAATATGGCGTAAGACCTGCAGCCAATAAATAATCTGTAACGACCTTAGAACCCGGTGCAAGAGAGCTTTTCACCCATGGTTTACGCTGCAAACCTTTTTCAATTGCTTTTTTAGCAAGTAACCCCGCCGCCAGCATTACACTCGGGTTAGAAGTATTGGTACAAGAAGTGATGGCTGAAATAACAACATCCCCATGATTTAATGGATATTCTTTTCCTTCAATCACGCAAGAAGGACTTTCATGTTGGATATTTGCTTTTTTTGCTTCGACAGCAGTACCGCCACCGCCTTCATTTTCTAAACGCTCTTTGGCTTCTTTGGCTGGTTTTAAAGTTAACTCCATCAGCGCATTAAACGTTTTTGGTACTTCTGATAAAAGCACTCGGTCTTGTGGGCGTTTTGGACCTGCCAAACTTGCCTGAACCGTGCTCATATCAAGACTTAAAGTGTCTGTAAAAACAGGTTCATCACCAGCATTTCGCCATAAGCCTTGTGCTTTGCTATATGCTTCAACCAGTGCAATACGATCACTTTGACGACCAGTTAATCTCAAATATCCTAGTGTCACTTCATCAATCGGGAAGAAACCACAAGTCGCACCATACTCTGGTGCCATGTTGGCAATGGTTGCACGATCAGCAAGAGGTAAATCGGCTAAACCATCTCCATAGAACTCTACAAATTTACCCACTACACCTTTTTGACGGAGCATTTGAGTAATGGTCAACACCAAGTCAGTTGCAGTAATTCCTTCTTGTAATTTGCCAGTCAGTTTAAAACCAATGACTTCAGGAATAAGCATAGAAATGGGTTGACCTAACATAGCAGCTTCGGCCTCAATTCCTCCTACCCCCCAACCTAAAACACCTAAACCATTAATCATGGTGGTGTGTGAGTCTGTACCGACTAAAGTATCTGGAAATGCAAAAGTCTGACCATTATCTTCACCTAACCACACCGCTTGAGCCAAATATTCTAAATTGACTTGATGGCAAATACCCGTGCCCGGTGGCACTACACTAAAGTTATTAAATGCAGACTGCCCCCAACGTAAAAATTGATATCGCTCACCATTACGCTGCATTTCAATTTGAACGTTTTCTTCGAAGGCCTGATCATCGGCAAAATAATCAACCATTACAGAGTGGTCAATGACTAAGTCTACAGGAGATAACGGGTTAATCTTTTCTGGATCGCCTCCCGCCTGTGCCATCGCTGCTCGCATTGCAGCTAAATCGACTACCGCTGGAACACCGGTAAAATCTTGCATTAAAACCCTTGCAGGTCGATATTGAATTTCTTGATCTGAGGTACGAGTTTTTAGCCATTCTGCTAAAGCATGAATGTGTTCAATTTTAACGCTATGTTGATCTTCAAACCGTAATAAGTTTTCCAATAGTACTTTTAAAGATTTCGGCAGTTTGGCAATATCCCCTAGCGTTTTCTCTGCTTGGGCTAAGCTAAAAATCTGATAATTGCTGGAACCTACTGTTAGCGTCTGTAAAGCATTAAAACTATTGATATTGCTATACTTAGCCATTGGGTTATCCTCCCATGTCTGGCAATGTTATTTTTCACGTTTTTACATGTTGTTTTCTTACTTTAAGCTTCTTTTTTAATCACTGTGTTTTGTTTTAGTTACTATTTTTAATCTTTGATTTTTATTACGATAATTTCAATGCAGTGAGAGAGTTTTTCCACAGCAACTCAGCCAAATCCGACTCTGGCATATTTAAATTTTCAGCCAAACTTTGTAAAACATAAGGCAAATTAACAGGGGTATTACGAGTCCGCTGTTCTGTTGAGGTTTGACAGCAAAGCGGTGTCATATCTGGACAATCTGTTTCAATCACCAAGTGCTCTGCACCTATAGCCTGCACAACGGTATGAAGTTTTTTTGCGTTCGGGTTGGTAATCTGCCCCGTCACACCAATTTTAAAACCAAGCTTGATAAGACCTTTTGCCTCTTCTACCCCACCACTAAAGGCATGAGCAATTCCGCCAAATTTAAATTTTTGAGCTTTTAATATGGCAAGCACATCACCATGCGCTTTTCGAATGTGGAGCAATACTGGTTTCTGATATTGGGCTGCCAATTCTAACTGATCAGCAAAATATTGTTTTTGCTTGGCATAGATATCTGGCTGCTTATGTTCTTTTAAGAAAGTATCTAAACCAATTTCACCCACAGCTACACAGTCCTGTTGCTGCAAAATTTGCTCAAGATGAGAAAGATGGTCTAGTTGGTGCTGCTCAATATAAAACGGATGTAAGCCTGGTGCTAAATATGAAGTGGGGACATTTTCCCAACTTTTTAACTGATGATGAGTCTGTACCAACTCATCAAAGCGGGACTGTAAAAAGCCAATTAAGACTAATGCATCTACACCCGCTTTTTTAGCATTAAGCGCTAATTGCTGCCGATCTTCATCAAAATCGGCAACATCGAAATGCGTATGAGTATCAAACAGATGCATTAGCCAGCACTTTTTGCAACTGGTGCCGAAGCAGGTTTAGCTTTAGGCTGTGGCAAATAGTCTTCTTTCAACACATCGTGTAATTGGGCATAAGGAATCACTAATCGAGGAAGCCCAACCACATATGGTCCAATTTCATATTCACCGTATTGAAGGATTAAACCTTGCTCACCCAACAAGAAGTTATTAGATAATTTAAACGGCCACGCCTGCTCATAGTCAGCAACATTATCAGCAAGTTTGGAATCAGTTACCCAAGTCTTAAAGGCTTCATGCGCTAACTTTTCTAATACAGCTTTTTTCTGTGGGCGCAACAAGTATTCAAGCTCAATCTGTTTTTGCTCTTTTAAATCGAAATTATAGTAATGCTGTGCAGCAGAGCCATGAGCACCACCCAAATAGCTACTACTATTAAGCACGACAGTGACAACTTTGCCTTGAGCCTGCAAAATTTTAGGTTTAACTAAAAGATTGATCTGATGATTACTACTTAAAGCTTTTAACTCATTATCTAGATCAATAAATGAATTTGCATAACGTTGTACCTGCGCATCAAAGCTATTTTTTTGCTCTGCACCCGCAGTCGCTGAAGCTTCTGTTTTTTGTTCCGTTTGCGTGCCCTTAGCATCAGGTTTAGCAATTTCTAAAATTTGATTTAATGTATTTAAGATTTGCTGATCTATAATTTTGTCAATAAAAGGAAAATTACTCTGTAAGCGCTCTACCGTAAATTCTGGACAAGTTTTACCATCACAATCAGGTAAAACCACCTTACTAGGAATTGTTTCACCCTTCAAAGTCAACTCTACTGGCTTTTGTTCCTCGACTGCTGGTTTCTGCTGCTCTTGAGAATCTTTAGGATCAGCTTTAGGTTGGCATGCTGCCAAAAATATAGCAGAAGCAAGCAAAGTTAATCGCAGTGAAGCTTTAGAAGATAACATCATATTTTGCCTTTTATTCTAAGGAGATTACGCTATGCCTTTCTAAGAAATTAGCGCATATAAATAGAGGTTGCAAATTCTGCTACCATCTTAAAACATTTGTTCATAAACCTCGGGTTGTAATATTTTTTTGGTCTGTTCTTTAGATAAATAAATGTCGAGCTGTGGAGCTTCTTTAGTAATCTGGTTTGCCTGATAATGTAAGCCAACCCCTTCACCATCAAAGAACCAATCTGCCTGTCCCCAATATAAAGTTTTTGGTGCTTCTTTCTTTATGTCAGCAGTCTGCTTTTTTAACCAGTCTTGATATGCCACCTGCACCATTTGATGCACAGTAGTTTGTTGATCTTTTTGTAAAACATCTAACAAAGTTAAGCTCTTATGCAGTTTTCGGTCAGCCACAAAAAAGTAATAACGATCTTTAATCGTAAGCTCTTCTTGTTTGGTATCAAGCCCTAATTGCAATAGAACGTATTGATTACGCTGTGATGCAATACGGGTATGAAGATGCAATTCGTAAGCTCGATTCTTTGAATATTTATCTTGCCATTCATCAGACCTTTTAACATAAGCATTAATGGCTTGCTGCAAACTTAAGTCTTTTTTCAAATCAATTTGATCTTGAATTACCTTAGCCTGACTTTTCGCAATCCATTCATTTAGCCATGCATCTTGAGTCTTTATCGTTTGAATATCGACATCAATACAATTCTTCTTCTCACAAAATGGCAAAGCATAATCAGCTTTTACTTGTTGTATGTTAAGAAATGGTAGTACTTCGGCTTTCTCTATATTTTGATTCTGGGTAGAAGTTGATTTGATTTGAGAAGATGATGAAGGCTGAGTGCTTTTCCAGACAAAAAGACAAATCGCCAAAATTAATATGATTACCGCAACTAAAAACACAATAAATGTCTTTCTATTCAAATTCATCTCATCATCCTTTCTTATTTTTCAAAACAAAACAGCTTCTTTTCGAAGCTGTCTGTCAAATCTTAAAGATTAGTGTTCACGTGTGTTACGGAACTGAATATCAGGCCAACGCTCTTGCATAATCTGCAAGTTCACACGACTTGGTGCAAGATAGGTTAAGTGACCGCCACCATCGATAGAAAGCTGATCATGCGCTTTTTTCTTAAATTCATTGAGAATCTTGTCATCATCACAATGAATCCAACGAACCGTATTAACACTTACAGGCTCATACACGCAGTCAACTTTATATTCTTCTTTCAGACGATAAGCAACAACGTCAAACTGAAGTACACCAACTGCGCCCACAATCAAATCATTGCTAATTTGTGGCATAAATACCTGAGTTGCACCTTCTTCAGACAACTCTTTCAAACCTTTTTGCAATTGTTTTGACTTTAATGGATCTTTCAAACGCACACGACGGAACATCTCTGGTGCGAAGTGCGGAATACCTGTGAAATGTAGATTTTCACCACTTGTGAAAGTATCACCAATTTGAATTGTGCCATGGTTATGTAAACCAATAATATCACCTGGCCACGCTTCTTCTAAGTGCTCACGTTCACCCGCAAGGAATGTCAATGCATCACTAATACGTACATCTTTACCGATACGTACGTGATTCATTTTCAAACCTTTCTCGTATTTACCTGAACAGATACGCATAAAGGCAATACGGTCACGGTGTTTCGGGTCCATGTTTGCTTGAATCTTAAAGACGAAACCGGAAAACCCTTCTTCTTTCGCATCGACAACACGCTCTTGTGTTGGATGTGCTTTAGGTTCTGGCGCCCAATTCATAAATGCATCTAATACATGGTCAACACCGAAGTTACCTAATGCTGTACCAAATAGAACTGGAGTTTGTTTACCTTGTAAAAATAATTCACGGTCTAAAGGTTCGTTCGCCATTTGTACGAGCTCAAGTGACTCTTCAAAAGACGCCCAAGCCAGCTCACCTACTTTTTCACGGATATCTGCATGGTCATAACCATCACGCACTTCAATATCGGTAATGGTTGAACCAAAACCTGCTTTGTAGACATACAATTTATTTTCAAGAATATTGTATACACCAGCAAAATCACGTCCCATCCCTAATGGCCATGTAATAGGTACACAGCGAATATTAAGGACATTTTCAATTTCATCCAGCAACTCAAGTGGTTCACGAATCTCGCGGTCCATCTTGTTTACAAATGAAATGATCGGAGTGTCACGCATACGACAAACTTCCATCAATTTGATGGTACGTTCTTCGACACCTTTTGCACCATCAATCACCATTAACGCAGAGTCAACTGCAGTTAGGGTACGATAAGTATCTTCAGAGAAGTCTTCATGTCCCGGTGTATCCAGTAAGTTAATGGTGTGACCTTTATAAGGAAATTGCATAACAGAAGTGGTAATGGAAATTCCACGCTCTTTTTCCATTTCCATCCAGTCAGATGTAGCTGCGCGATCAGATTTACGACTTTTTACCATCCCTGCAACCTGAATTGCTTTACCCCATAACAGTAATTTTTCTGTCATAGTGGTTTTACCGGCATCGGGGTGGGAAATGATGGCAAATGTGCGGCGTTGAGCAACCTGTGCCGCTAACTCATCTTTAAAACTCATGAAATACACCTACTGCGGAGATTGCAGTGCCAAAGACCTAAAAGTCGATCAAAATAAAAATTGGCGTAATTGTAGCAGATTTATAGAACTGTTTAATGATTGTTGATAAACCAAAAGTTACTCATAAGCTTTTTAGATCTTATTTGAGAATATAGTTTAGCTTCTAAGAAACTTTGTAATTTAAAAAGCCCATCTGTTTATAGATGGGCTTTGTTCAAACTTATCAGAATGGTTATGCCAGTTTCTTTTCTTCAATAAATTGAACATCTGCAATTTGTGCATCCCAGAACTCATTCCATAAAGCACAGTAATCAATACATAGCTTGGTTAAGCTTTCATAATCATCTTTTGTAATCGCTTGCGCTAACGCAAACCAAAGGTCATCTTGATGATCATCATCAGCAGCCTCAGATGTTTCATCCGTGGATACACCATGTACATGGTAATAACCCCCACCTTCAACATCAATATTTACGAATTTAGTCGCTTGACGTAATGGTGGACTGAAAAGAATGACTTCTTCTTCTGCAACAGCCAATAATGCTACGACGTTAATATAGCTATCATAAGAAGATTCTAAGAATGATCTCACCTGATCTGCAAATTTTGATGGTTTATAATTACGGCGGTCAAGCTCAGTTAAACCATAATCATTAAGTAAATCTTCATATAAAGGATAGTGAGCGTATTCAGGATTCCCCAAATAATAATTATCTTTATCGAGTCCAGGACGAAAACCAAACTCATCAAGTATATTTAAACTTAATAATACCCTTGGATACATCTTAGCTCCAGAATGAAGTTTAGGTTCCAATTGTTTTGTTAGAAACTGGGCCTTTAATAGAGCATCAGTAAAAATCTGTACAATCGCATGGCGATACTCTAAATGAATATGCTTCAAAGTCGTCTTATCCAGATATCCACTATTTAATAACTCAATTGCAGGATGCTTACAAACCGGTAATTCTGCAATTTTTTTTCTTAACTGTTGAAGAAATTGTAAATTCTCATCCCATTGTTTTGCAGGGATACTATTTTTCATCCCCTGCAATGCTTTTTCTCTTGGATTATTAAAGTCTTCAAATTTTTTTAACATAATGATTCTCAGTAGAAAGTTGTTCTTATAGTTAAGTTATAGGTTTTCCCTTTATTTCAATTATGCATTCAATTGCCAAAATAAATTCCGCTCACCTATGCTTAACAAGTTGATACTATGTTTATTATCTCAACAAATCAACGGATTAATTAATAATATTTAAAAAAGTAAATTATTGCCAACCAAATACATAATATGTTGTTTTTTTAAATCAACCAAACTATTGAATAAATATAATTTTTTAAATACTATAAAATAAGTTTTATTTAAGCATCTACACTTTACAATAGCAAAGTTAATCAAAAAATATTCACGACGGGAAAACCAATGTCAAAAAGAGAAACTATTATAAGAACAGCAACAGCCCTCTTTAACCAAAAAAGCTATACCTCCATTGGAGTTGATCGAATTATTGCTGATTCTGGCGTTGCAAAAATGACTTTTTATAAATATTTTCCTTCAAAGGAAAATTTAATTATGGAATGTTTGCAACATCGGAATATAAATATTCAAAATTCAATCAATGAACAATTAAATTTACATCAAGATGCCAACCCACTCGAAAAAATTCATATTATTTTCAAGTGGTATGTGGACTGGATCAATAGCGAAACATTTAATGGATGTTTATTTAAAAAAGCATTTATTGAAGTATCTAAACAATATACTTCGATTCGTGAACCATTTTATGAATATACAAAATGGTTAACTAATTTATTGGATGAAAAGCTTACTCAATTAGGTATAGAAAATCCTACCCCTCTCATTCATATCATTATTTCTATTATAGATGGTATGATTATTGATGGGACTACGGATAAAAATCTAATTAACCCAGAAAAAATCTGGAAATATATTGAGTTTTTAATTACAGAAGAGATTCCCGAGTACGTATCTTAATTTAAAATTATCAAAGCTTGTTATTTTAATAAAAAATTTGAGAAAAAATAAAAAATAAATTTTCAAATACTTTATAACTGAGATAATTCTAAATTTTAGTGCTTTACTTTAGCTTTCATAATTTCTCTAGGCTTTTTTACGAACTCATATTAGAATCCTGAAAATTTATCACCATGCACTGATCTATGAAAAAATTTCTAGGTAACTCTATTTTTAAAGCCGTTGGTTGGACCTACAATGTAGACCCTCAAATTCTTGAAAAAAAACAAGTTATTATTGGCTTTGAACATACTTCGAATCTAGATGCAGTGTTATCGATTGCCCTCTTCCAAATGTTAGATATCAAAATTCATACCTTAATAAAAAAAGAACTTTTTAAGGGTCCACTTAAACCAATTTTAGAAAAGCTCGGTGGTATTCCAGTTGACCGTAAAGCAAGTAAAGATATCGTTTCACAAATGGTCGAACAATTTCAATCACATGAAACCTTTAACTTGGTAATTGCTCCTGAAGCTACTCGTGCTAAAGATGGCTCTGAACGTAAGCCTATCCGTACAGGTTTTTGGCATATTGCAAAAGCAGCCAATGTACCTATTGTTTTAATGTATGCAAACGCTCGAAGTAAACAAGGGGGGATTTTAGGTAAAATTTATCCGACTGATTTACAAAAAGACTTGGAAACCATTAAAGAGCTATATGCTCAATTTGATATAGATGTAAAAATTAACTAAATCAAATGGGAATTAATTTGACCTAATCTCAATCATTAGGTCTTAAGCTTATTGTTCTTATTCAATTGGCTAACAAAACGCAGGGCAACAGTTTTCAACAAAACCAAGCCTATGCTAATATTCCAGCACTTTTGCATTTTCTTTTTTTGGAGTTCACGTCCATGGCGGGTCATTCTAAATGGGCCAATATTAAGCATCGTAAAGCGAAACAAGATGCAAGTCGCGGTAAAGTTTTTACTAAATATATTCGTGAAATTGTGACTGCTGCCAAACTTGGTGGTGGAGATCCTGCTAGCAACCCTCGTCTGCGTGCAGTAGTAGAAAAAGCTCTCTCAGTTAATATGACACGTGACACCATTAACCGTGCAATCCAACGTGGTGCTGGTGGTGAAGATAATGATGATTTAAAAGAAGTAACTTACGAAGGTTATGGGGTTGGTGGGGTTGCTGTTCTTGTTGAAACAATGACTGATAACTTAAACCGTACAGTACCAGACGTACGTCACTGTTTTAGTAAAACAAATGGTAACTTAGGAACTGCGGGTTCTGTATCTTATCTATTTACTAAACGTGGTGAGATTACTTTTGAAGATGTTTCTTTAGAAGATAAAATCATGGAAGTTGCTTTAGAAGCTGGCGCTGAAGATATTGAAGTTTCTGAAGATGCAATCTTGGTCATCACTTCACCAGAAACTTTCGGTGAAGTTCAGGATGCTCTTGCTGCTGCTGGTTTAAAATCTGACAACGCTGAAGTTGTGATGAGTCCATCTACAAAAGCTGAAATTACAGATGTTGACCAAGCAAAACAAATTCTTAAAATGATTGATATGTTTGAAGATCTTGACGATGTACAAAACGTTTATACCAACGTTGAATTCTCGGATGAAGTTTTAGCTCAACTTGATGCTTAAAATCAAACATTTGAATTAAAGAAAGCGCACCAATTGGTGCGTTTTTTTTATAGTTTGTTGAGCAAGTTATAACAATTAAATACATTATATTCTTTAATGACAAAGCTCGAATGCAAAGCAACTACGTTGTCGATTTTTCCAATACGTCTTAATAAAATTTCACTGTAGTCATCCATGTTGCGTGCCACAAGCTCCAAAATAAAATCGGCACTTTGCCCTGTTACCAAAAATGCATTGGTTACTTCTGGAATGGCTTCTATTTCAGAAAGAAACTTATCAAATGTTTCACTATCATGCTTGCTCAACGAAACTTGCAATAAAATATGTAAAGTAAAACCAAGCTTACTAAAATTAATTTCCCTTTTGAGCTGCCCCATAATGTTGGCTTCAATCAGGTGCTTAATCCGGCGGTGCACAGAACTGACTGACAGATTGATCCGTTCTGAAAGTTCATTCAAATTTAAGTCTTCATGAGACAAAATTTCTAGAATTTGTTTATCAAAACGATCTAACTCCACTCTTATCTCCAGCCAGAATTTCAAAGTAAAGACAGTATACCCTATACCTTCACTTCTGCATTGAAAATACAAAGGTTTAAAGGCAGCTAAAAATTTATTTTTATAAAACTTATTTCTTTTATGCCTTTTAAACGTGCAAATAGTTTCATGTACGGTTCATTTTAGAGAGTTAACTTTATGCTTTAATCCGAATTATCTATGTAAAATGCTTATTCTTACTACTATTTGAAGCTAGAAAGGAAGTAATTAGCAAAATTTGTTTGTTTTTCAAGTTTCTTAAAGTTGGCATCATTTTTGTTATGTATTTGCAGGAAAATTTTTATCCATGTCGGGGGAGTTCCTGTGAATAAGATCAAAACATTAGTGTTAGCAATGAGTTCTTTAGGTGCAATGAGCGTAACAATACCTGTGCATGCCGCTACAGATGCTGAAGTTAATGCCTTACGAGATGAAGTAAAAGAGTTAAAGCAACTCATCCAGAAACTATCTGATCAACAAAAAACTGCTTTAACTGTCAGTGCTCCAGCAACAATTCCCGCAGCACCAGCGTCTCCTACGCCTCCAGCATCAAAACCAGGTTGGATGGCAATGGCAGATGGACAAACCCAAGTTAAGCTTTATGGGAATGTTCGAGTAGATGCAACCTACGACTTTAAAGGCTCAAATGGTAGTATTTCAAATGCAGCCAACTATCCTTTAAATAAAGATGACCCAAGACAAGATTCACTAAATGTATCAGCTGCAACTTCACGGATTGGTCTAGATATTACTCGCCCAACTCAGTATGGAGATTTAACAGGTAAAATTGAAGCCGATTTCATGGGTGGAAACGGCGATAATGGTAATGGTACCTTCCGTGTTCGCCACGCCTACATGTCATTAGGTAAATGGTTAGCAGGCCAAACAACTTCACCTTTTGTAAATACCGATACATCACCAGAAACACTAGACTTTACTGGTGCAGTCGGAACAGGAACCACTCGTACTGTACAAGTCCGATATACTCAACCAATCAATGCACAGCAAAAAATATTAATTGCCCTAGAAGGTGGCGATGTTGAAAAAGTAAGTAATGCCGCAGGAGGCAGTCGCTTCCCTGCTCTAACTACACGCTATGACTTTAAAACTACAGATAATAAAGGCTTATTACAGTTACATGGGCTTGCGCATGAAAATCGAGTGGCTCCAAAAGATAGCTCATCTGAAGAAAAATTTGGTTGGGGTGTAGGTGTTGGGGGCAAATATGATTTAACGCCTCAAGATAGTTTAGTAGCTAACTATTATCATGTTAAAGGAGATGGTCGATATTTATCGTATAGCAATTCTGCTTATGCTTATGACACAACAACACAAGACATTAATTTAGGTGAATTTGATAGTGCAGTGATTGGGTATCAACGAAAATGGAGTCCTATTCTCCGCTCTACTTTTGCTATAGGAGGCATTCAATATAAAGATGATAGTGTCTATGCAAATAGCAATTTAACCAGCACCAGCTATAACAAAGAAATTTATAATGCTTTGGTCAATTTAATTTGGAATCCAGTTAAAAATATTGATTTAGGTGCAGAATACACATATGGCCAGCGTGAAACTTTTGCAGGTGATAAGGGAGACTATTCTCGTATCAATCTCTTAGCAAAATATAACTTCTAAGAATTAGATAAAAAAAAGAGCCTTTAAAGGCTCTTTTTTTTAGAGGTATTAATGCATCGCCTGAATTTTTTCTAAGAACAATTTAGCGCGTTCATGACGAGCTTCTAAATTATCAAAGAATTCATGCGTTGGGCAGTCTTCTAAAATTTTACCTTCATCCATAAAAATTAATCGATTAGATACTCTTTTAGCAAAGCCCATTTCATGGGTAACACACATCATGGTCATGCCTTCATGTGCAAGTTGCACCATAACTTCAAGAACCTCACCCACCATCTCAGGATCAAGTGCAGAAGTTGGTTCATCAAACAACATACAGATTGGGTCCATAGACAAGCCACGCGCAATCGCTACACGTTGCTGCTGACCACCCGACAACTGACCCGGAAATTTATCTTTATGAGCAAGTAAACCTACACGCTCTAAATATTTCAAACCTTTTGCACGAGCATCTGCAACTGAACGCTTTAACACTTTAACTTGAGCAATCGTCAAATTTTCCAAAACAGTCATGTGTGGAAAAAGTTCAAAGTGCTGAAAGACCATTCCTACTCGGGAACGGAATTTAGCAAGATCTGTTTTTGGATCTTTAAGCGAAATTCCGTCAACAATAATGTCACCTTGTTGAAATGGTTCTAAAGCATTTACTGTTTTAATGAGTGTTGATTTTCCTGAACCAGATGGTCCGCAAACAACAACGACATCACCTTTTTCAATACTCGTCGTGCAATCTGTTAAAACCTGAAAATCACCATACCATTTAGAGATATGTTGGATGTCTATCATTGGCATTTAAAATCTCCAATTAGCGAATGATGGCAATTTTTTGCTGTAAGCGTTTGACTAAATGAGACAGCACAAACGAGCTACAGAAATACACTACAGCGACGATTAAATAGAATGTTGCTTTCGTTTCAGGTCCATAGGTATTGGCCAATGTATCTGCACGACCTAAAAAGTCTGGTGCACTAATGACATAAACTAATGAGATGTCCTGAAATAGAATGATTGTTTGAGTTAACAATACTGGGAGCATGTTACGGAAAGCTTGAGGTAAAACGACATAGCGCATTGATTGACCATAGGTAAAACCTAGCGCATAGCCTGCATGTACCTGACCTTTTGAAATAGACTGAATTCCAGAACGTACAATTTCCGAAAAAAAGGCTGCTTCAAAAATAGCAAAAGTAACAACACTGGAAAACAACGGCCCCCAATATGTATCAGATTGAAACTCAAATATTTTCGGCAACAAAAAGTAGAAGATAAAGATCACCTGAATCAGTGGAATACCACGAAACAGATCAACATAAAATTTTGCAAAATTACTTGCGATAGCATTGCTAGATAAACGCATCATTGCCAATGGGGTTCCGATAAGGATACCGCCCATCATTGCTAATACCGTTACGGTAAGCGTAAAAATGAAACCTTCTTTAAGTGCTGCAATCACATCAGGATTTTGTAATAAAGAAAAATCCATAATTACTTCCCTCCTGAACCTAAGCCAGGTACAGCCATTCGTTTCTCAATCCATGCCATCAAAAACTTAATGCTATAAGTGATAATCAAATAAACAGGTGTTGAGAGAATAAGAATGATAATGTCCTGAGAAGTTTCTTCACGCATAGTTTTCGTGTAAGCAAAGAAATTCAAAACACTCAACGCATATAAAACAGCTGAGTTTTTGAAAACGTTCATTGCTTCAGAGGTAATCGTTGGCCATACAGTACGATATGCAACTGGTAAAATGACATAACGATAACTTTGTGCTGTCGTAAAACCCATAGCGGAAGCCGCAAACTTCTGTCCACGAGAAACGGTATTAATTCCGGCACGTATGTGCTCAGATACACGGGCAGCCGTGTAAAGACCTAATGCAAAAACACCAATAACCGCAGGTTGCTGATTTAAAATATTTTTCCACCAACCACCAGCAACTACATCCCCACTACCTGCACTTAAGCTGTCCGGTAAAAACTCCGGAAAAACAAAGGCCCAGAAGAATAGTTGCACAATAAGTGGAATATTACGGAAAATTTCAACGTAACAATTGCCGATAAATGCGAGAGGTTTGTTGGGTAATGTACGAATTACCCCTAGGAGAGAACCTAATAAAAATGCGATAAGAAAGGCTATAACAGCTGTCCAAATCATAGTGAACACGCCTGAACCTAACATTTGTAACCATGTGGGTGCCTCAGCATAAGCATTGTAGCTTGAGCTACCAATAGCTTTACAAACTGATTCTGCCCATGCGGCTTTATCGACACCATATTCATTAGACTCCGCACAGAATATAGTCCAGTTTAGTGAGCCGACTGACATGTTTGCCCCTTAAATTAATATCTTTAGAAAATAGACCACTTGTGCAAATGCATCTTTACACTTACACAAGTAAATTTAGGACAAAAAGATCCAGTTAGATTCCTGCATCTGTTGGGCGAGCTTTTAATTTCTTATAAGATGAACTTTGTTGCATGTTCAAATTAGTATTTTTTGGTGGAATTGGTGATAAGAACCACTTCTTATATAAAGCGTCCATTTGACCAGTTTTCCAGAGATTATTTACAGTACGATCTGCAACTGCTTTAAATTTTGGATCATCTTTAGCAAGCATAATGCCATAAGGTTCAGATGAAAGTACCGGACCCACAATTGCAAAAGCTTTAGGTGTAGAAGACTTCGCGATCAAGCCTGCTAAAATATTATCATCCATTACAAATGCTGCAGCACGACCAGATGCCATCATGGCAAAAGAGTCAGCATGATCTTTACCATAAATATTTTGGACATTAACAGCCTGACCTTTTTCATTCATCTTGATGTATTTGTCAGATGTAGTGCCTTGAGTGGTAACAACTGCTTTACCATTTAAGTCTGCCAAACTCTTAATGCCAGAGGTGGCTTTAACCGCCATACGCACTTCTGTCGCATAGTAGTTTGTTGAGAAACCGACTTGTTGCTGACGTTGTTTAGAGTTTGTAGTCGTACCACATTCCATATCAATATTACCGGCCAAAAGCTCAGGAATACGTGTTGATGAAGTTACTGCCTTATATTCAACTTTTAAGCCAGGCATTTTCAATTCTTTTTTAATTTCATTTGCAAACTGGTTACAGATATCGACTGCATAACCTACTGGTTTACCTGCAACAACATATGAAATTGGATCTGAGGATTCTCGATGACCAATGACGATTTTTCCGGTACTTTTAATTTTAGCTAATGTATCTGCTGCTTGAATTTGAGAAGTAGCGCCAACCGTACAAAGCATAACTGTTGAAATAATGAGAGAGGTTGCAGAACGTTTCATAAGAACTCCTTGATGATCATTCTCTCTATTTATCTATAGAATCATTCATATAGAGCAATAGAGTGATTTATTATTAAATTGCAATTATCGAGCCAACTTTTCCAAGTCAGGCACATCCATTTGCTTCACTTATTTTATTCAATCTGTTTTGCAGAATTAATACCTTTAAAACTGCTCACATGTTTCTACTTTAATCTATGTTTTAATCTTCTGTCTATTATTAAGCTCATCTATTTACACTTAAATGTGGCAATTATTGATTACAATGTAAACACACGCACAATAAAGTGGCTTAACTTTGGCTAAAAACAATGTTTAAAAAAATTGTATTTTCCAAAAAATCATAAAAATTAAAATTATTAGTTATTTAGGTAAATTTAAATTTATATCGTAAAAAGTATTTTAGGTAGCAAAATAATATAAACAAATGATCTAATAAAAATCATTTAGAAACTTGATAGTAATGTCTATATAATTAAATCAATTATCAATGATTAAAAAAGCCCCGATTTTCTCAGGGCATTTTATAACTTTAAATTCCACGCCAATCTACACGCGCATTACGTTCAGTTTGATATATTCTTAAAACATACTGACCTAGGGGTAAATCGAGTAAATTTTGCTGATAATTATTCCATTCTTCCGAAACATCTTCAGCCTCTTCACGTTCCCACGGCGTACCCTTTATTTCCAATAAAGGAGCAAGCATAGAACATACAGAAATATCAGCAAGACTTAAGCGATCGCCCACCATATAACGTGCCTGATTTTCGATTAAGCAGTTATTGAGTTCATTGATGAGTTCATCCATACGCTCTTTTGACTGGTTGACTAACTCCTCTTCAAGTTTATAGTTCTTCTTTACCAGTGTTTTGAGGAATGGCTTCGATATTTTTTCAAACTGGCGTAAATAACCTTGTTCACCCATCATAATTTCTAAAGCATGGTCTCCATGTGCCAACGTGTGTGCCAAAGCCCAACGACGGACATGAATACCTAACTCATCAGCCAAACTATCAATTTTTAATGTTTGCTGTCTTAATTGTTCATCACGACGTAACAGTGAATGCTCCGGATAGGTATCATCCAGATAAAGTGCAATTTTAGTCGATTCAGCAATCCATTGATGATCATCTTTCAAAATAGGCAGTAAATTCTGGCCTGTCTTGAGTTGTGCAAAAGCACGATGGAACCCTGGAATTAAGTTATGAGCCACATAATCAAGTTCTTTATGGTCTAACAACCAGCGAGCTTTTTCACAATAATGGGACAAAGGAAACTGATACAAAACCCGCATAAAATCTCCACGTTTATTTTTATTTGACTATTTGTACAAAAATGGTCGATGGTAAGTAGATACTTTAGAAGCTATTTTTAGTTAAAACAATGGATATTGTGCTCATTTTTCACTGACAGTTAGGTCTATATTTTTTATATCTTTTTTTACCGTACTTATAGCTCTTTTTCATATTAAAACTATTTTAGTTATTCATTTTACAAATAAAAATCATAATTTGTTGATTTTTAATGTATTTCTATATCTCTATTTATCTATTAAAAATCAAAAAAAGTGCTTTGCATTTTTATTCATAAGCTGAGCATAAGTCCTCGTTTAGTGGAAAAATATTTCTTTTGTAAGGTAATGATAGCAATACAAGGTGTCATTATGTCTAATTCTCTATCTAAAACGACGGCATACGTCCAAATCATTCAAAATGATCAACAAGCAATTAATGCTGCTTATCAAGTAGCTGATTTTGCTTTAGAGGGTCGTAATACACGTGATCAACAACGCTTATTACCGCATGAGCAAATTGAAAGCTTTAGCCAAAAGGGTTTAGGCGGAATTCGCATTGCAAAGAAATACGGCGGAGCTTTTGTTTCCAATAAAACTTTGGCTCAAGTTTTCCGTATTTTGAGTAAAGGTGATGCGAATGTTGGTCAGATTCCACAAAATCAGATTAGCCTGTTAAACCTGATCGAAATCATGGGCACAGAACAACAAAAACAATTTATCTTTTCAGAAATACTAGCCGGTAAACGTCTTGCCAACGGTGGCCCCGAACGAAATACTCATGACTCAAAAACCTTAAAAACTACTCTTACTATTGAAAACGGCAAATATATTTTAAATGGCGAAAAGTTTTATTCGACAGGTACCAGTTTTTCACATTGGCTCGCAATTAAAGCGATTCATTCCGAAGGTCATGTCGTTTTAGTGATTGTTAATCGAGATGCCCAAGGCATTGAAGTCATTAATGACTGGAATGGATTTGGTCAACGTACTACAGCGAGCGGTACAGTTAAATTAAATCAAGTTGAAGTTAATCCTGAACTTATTTTTGATGAGCGATTATTGACGCAAACCCCAACCTATCGGGGTGCCTATTCTCAGTTATTACAAGTGGCAATTGATGTAGGCATCGCTGAAGCTGCTTTTGAAGATACTTTATCGACTATTCATAAAGCACGCCCAATTATTGATGCAAATGTTGAAAAAGCCAGCTTTGAACATTACACCCTGCAAGAAGTAGGTAAGTTAAATATTTTGCTCGATGCTGCAATTTTACTGCTTGATGAAGCTGCTGAGTATTTAGATGAACTTGATCAACTTCAAACGGTGACTGACGAACAAGTAGCAAAAGCTTCAATTCTAGTCGCAGAAGCAAAAGTCTATGCTAATGATGCTGCCCTACAAATTTCTGAAAAGTTGCTAGAACTGGGCGGTAGCCGTTCAAGTTTAAGCCAACACAATTTAGATCAACATTGGCGAAATGCCCGTGTACATACTTTACACGACCCTGTCCGCTGGAAATTACACGCCATTGGCAATTATTACCTTAATGGTCATTTCCCTGCCCGCCATGCTTGGATTTAAGGAGAAATTGTCATGACTTCATATCAATCAGTTCAAACGAAACAAACGTCGGCATCAAACCAAGCACACATTATTCAAAATGATGCTGAAGCTTTAGAAATTGCCAAACAATTTGCCGAACAATTTAAAAAAACCGCTGTTGAGCGAGACGCTAAGCGGATTTTACCGTATACAGAAATCGATGCTTTGAGCCAGTCTGGCCTATGGGCAATTACAGTGCCAAAGCAATATGGCGGTACCGAAGTTTCAAGTCATACAGTTGCTAAAGTAATTGCGCTTTTAAGCGGTGCAGATGGTTCAATTGGACAAATTCCGCAAAACCATTTTTATGCTTTAGAAGTCTTACGCAATACGGGAACAGAAGCTCAAAAACAACGTTTATATGGCGAAGTTTTAAATGGCACTCGCTTTGGTAATGCACTTGCTGAGTTTAAAACCAAAACTTCAACTCATAAACAAACCAATATCCGTCCTTATGAGAATGGATATTTGATTCAGGGAGAAAAGTTTTATTGCACAGGAAGTTTGTTTGCTCACCGTATTCCAACCTTAGTTTTAGACGATGCAGGTCGAGAGTATTTAGCATTTGTAAAAAGTGGTTCACAAGGACTAAAACTTGTTGATGACTGGTCTGGCTTTGGACAGAAAACCACAGGCAGCGGCACCGTTAAGTTTGATCAGGTTTTTGTCGATGTAGATGATGTTATTCCTTTCGATACTGCATTTTTACAACCAACCTTAGTGGGCCCTTTTGCCCAAATTATGCATGCCTCAATTGAGGTAGGCATTGCACGAGCAGCCTTTGAAGAAAGCTTGCAAAGAGTGCATCAAGCCCGCCCATGGATTGATTCAAATGTAGAAACTGCAAACCAAGATCCATTAACGATTTATGAGCTAGGACGGATTGCCGTAGATGTACGAGCTAGTGAAGTGTTATTAAAACAAGCTGCTCAATCAATTGATGCCGCAAAAATTGAAACCACTCCTGAAACCATTGCAAAAGCTTCAATTGATGTGGCCAAAGTACGTGCTCATAGTAGCGATACAGCACTCAAAGCGTCGTCTAAGCTGATTGAACTTGCAGGGAGCCGTGGAAGTCAGTCACAAGATGGTCTAGACCGTTTTTGGCGCAATGCACGTGTGCACACGTTGCATGATGCCGCACGATGGAAATATTACTTTATTGGGAACTATGTTCTTAACGGTGTTCTACCACCTCGTCGGGGGACATTGTAATGACAGATTTCAAAGCAAAAGAGATTTTATTAAACGCCTTTGACATGAACTGTGTTGGACATATCAATCATGGCTTATGGACACATCCACGTGATGAGTCACACCGCTTTAATGAACTGAGCTATTGGACAGAACAAGCCAAAACCTTAGAAAATGGTTTATTTGACGGCTTGTTTATAGCTGATATTACAGGTGTGTATGACGTCTATCAAAACGGTATAGATCTCACTTTAAAAGAGTCTATTCAACTTCCAAGCCATGACCCATCTACACTCATTTCAGCTATGGCGGCAGTCACTCAAAATTTAAGTTTTGGGGTCACTGTGAACTTAAGCTATGAGCATCCGTATCAATTTGCCCGCCGCTTTGCGAGTCTTGACCATTTAACTCAAGGCCGTATTGGCTGGAATATAGTTACGGGCTATCTAGATAGTGCAGAACGCTTAATTGGCCAAAAGGGTTTAAAAGACCACGATGCTCGCTATGAACAAGCCGAAGAGTTTTTAGAGCTTTGCTATAAATATTGGGAAGGTTCATGGGAAAACGACGCAGTAAAAAAAGATAAAGCACGGCGTGTTTTTACAGATCCATCCAAAGTGCACACCATTCACCACCAAGGAAAATATTACCAAAGCGAAGGTGTGTTTCAGGTATCTCCTTCTGTGCAACGCACTCCAACACTGTTCCAAGCAGGTGCTTCACCTAAAGGTATGCAGTTTGCAACACGTCATGCTGAATGTGTATTTATTGGCGGGGATAGACCCGAAAAGATACGCGAACAAGTGAAAAAGATTCGTGCGCTTGCAGAACAGCAAGGCCGCTCAGAGAATGACATTAAAGTCTTTGTTGGTATAACCGTTGTTGTTGCCGAAACACATGATCTGGCTGTACAGAAACTTAATGAATATCGTCAGTATGCAAGTCCTGAAGCCGGCTTAGCGCATTATGCGAGTTCAACTGGCATCGATTTAAGTAAATTTGCCGACGATGAAGCGATTCCTTACCAAAAAAGTAACAGTATTGTTTCGATTACCGAAAAATTCAAAGAGCAACAAATCACGAAAAATGACTTAAAAGCTCAACATGTTTTAGGTGGTCGTTATCCCCTCATCGTAGGTAGTGGCGAAGAAGTTGCTGAATACTTAATTCATCTTTTAGATGAAACCGATATTGATGGCTTTAATTTAACACGTACTGTTGCACCTGAGTCTCACCACGACTTTATTCGCTTAGTCATTCCTGAGCTACAACAACGTGGTCGCTATAAAACTGCATATAAAACGGGTTCACTGCGGAACAAAATTTTTAATCGGGGTGATCAATTACCAGAACAGCACCCTGTTCAAGCGTTCCGATGTAGTCCCTATAACAACAGCAAAAACTTAACAACAATTGAAGAAATAACCGCTTAAATTTGGAGATAGACATGGCTCAAACAGCCTCTAAAAAATGGCTAGGTGTAGGCTTAGTCGTTATAGTCCTTTTTGTTGCTTTATTCTTTTGGAATAAACACCGTCAAAGTGGCTCAAATGAACTTGTGATTGGTATTAGTCCCCCATTTGCAAAAACTTTACAAGCTGCTGCCGATGAAGCAAAGAAACAGGGTTTAAACGTAAAACTGGTCGAGTTTTCTGACTGGAACACACCAAACATTACTTTAAATCATGGGGATATTGATGCCAACTTTTTCCAGCATCAACCATTCTTAGACAATGCAATTAAAGAAACTGGCTTTAAATTAAAGGCATTTGCAGTGGGTGCAGCATCACATGTGGGACTTTATTCAAAGAAATATAAAAGCCTTGATGAATTGCCACAAAACGCACGTGTAGTCATTCCAAATGATCCAGTCAATCAAGGTCGTGCCCTGCTACTTTTACAGCAAGCCAAATTAATTACGCTTAAAGATTCAAATAATCATTTATCTGCACTTAAAGATGTAGTCTCAAACCCTAAAAATTTGCAATTCATTGAGGTTGAAGGGCCACAAACTGCTCGTGCAATTGATGACGTTGACTTAGCTTTTGGCTATCCACATTACCTACGCTTAGCAAAAACTGCTGACCCTGAAAGTGCGCTTTTACTTGATGACAATACCAATAAACGTTATGCCATTTTGTTTGTAGTGCGTGACGACTATCAGGACAAGGGCGACAAATTGAAGAAATTTGTTGAGATCTATCAAAACTCGCCAAAAGTTAAAGCTGTGTTAGATGCTGAGATTGGGCCAACACTTTGGTTCCCTGGTTGGAAGTAATAACGGAAAGATTATGACTATTCAGTTCAAACAGCATAAGCCTTGGTTACTCGGAATTACGATTTTAATCGTAGTTCTGGGCCTCGTCGGTTACCGTTATATTAAAAATAAACAAGCCGATGATGTTTTAACGATTGGCATTAGCCCGCCTTATGCTGAGCTATTACAAAGCGTGGCCAATGAAGTTGAAAAGCAAGGTGTTCATGTCAAACTCGTTGAATTTTCTGATTGGCGAGCACCGAATGTTGCCGTACAAAACGGCGATATTGATGCAAACTTTTTCCAGCAAAGTGTATTTCTACGTAATGCTGTTAAAGAAACGGGTTATGACTTACATGCATTTGCCGTGGGCTCAGGAAGTCATGTGGGTTTATATTCAAAAAAATATAAATCACTTAAGAACTTACCTTCAAAAGCACGTGTGGCTATTCCAAACGATCCCGTCAATTTAGCTCGCGCTTTAATTTTACTGCACCGTGCAGGCTTAATTCAGCTTAAAGATATTAATAATGAACTTTCAACCACTCAAGACATTATTGTTAATCCGAAACAGCTGAGCTTCGTTGAAGTTGAAGGTCCTCAAACTGCGCATGCATATAACGATGTCGATTTAATTTTCGGCTTCCCCCACTACTTAAAAATGGCAAAGGTAACCGACCCGCATAGCGCATTATTTTTAGATCCAATCGACAAAAAATATGCAATTTTGTTTGTGACTCGTCGCGATTACCAAGATAAAAACCAAAAACTTGCAACCTTTGTTAAAGCATTCCAGAACTCAAAACAAGCACAAGACATTCTGGATAAAGACTTTGGCCAAGGTATGTGGTTTCAAGGCTGGAAATAAGGAGAATGACGATGGTGAGTTTTGGATCACAAGTTGATTTTTCTCTACCCCATATCAAAATTCGTGGTTTAAATAAGTTTTACCAATCACAAGGTCAAAAGCTACATGCTTTAAAAGAGATTAACCTTGATATTACTCAAGGCAAAATTTTAGGCATTATTGGTAAAAGTGGTGCCGGAAAATCATCCCTACTCCGTACTTTAAATGGCTTAGAGCAAGTAAATGTAGGCAGTATTCATATTCATCAACAAAATATTGCTGAATTGAGTCATGCTGAGCTCATCCAAACACGCCAGCGAATTGGAATGATTTTTCAACATTTCAATTTAATGTCTGCAAAAACAGTTTGGGAAAATGTGGCATTGCCTTTAAAAGTTTCCAATTACAACAAAGCAGATATCGACCAACGTGTAAATGAAGTTCTAGCACTCGTAGGTCTTGCAGATAAGTCTGGTTATTATCCATCACAACTTTCAGGTGGACAAAAGCAACGTGTTGGTATTGCACGCGCACTTGTTCACCACCCAGAAATTTTACTTTGTGATGAGGCGACTTCAGCACTTGACCCTGAAAGTACCGCCACTATTTTGGCTTTACTTAAAAAGATTAATCAGGAACTTGGTCTCACCATTGTATTAATCACCCATGAAATGCAGGTCATTCGAGAAATTTGTGATCAAGTGGTAGTGATTGATCAAGGTGAGATAGTAGAGGCTGGACAAGTCTGGTCTGTATTTTCACGACCAGAGCAACAAATTACCCAAGAATTGTTAAACCTTGAGCAGATCACTCTGCCTTTTAAAATCAGTCCTCTACCTGATGAAAATTCGACTCATATTATTGTAAAACTGAAATATGAAGCTGAAGCACATCAGGTTCCAGATATTCAAGAACTACTTGCTAGATTTAAAGCACCCGTCAATTTATATCAAAGTCAGGTCGATACCATTCAAGGGCACATTATTGGTTCACTTTTAGTCGGTATTTCTAACGTAGAAATTGATCTTTCATCTATACGACAAGACACGTCAACTGCAATTGCACAATTTGAGGTACTTGGCTATGCAAGACCAGCTCATTGATTTATTAATTACTGGAACTGTAGATACCTTACTGATGGTAGGCGCATCTGCATTTATTGCTTTTTTAATTGGCTTACCCATTGCTGTTATTTTAGTGAGTACTTCTGAGCACGGCATTCATCCGTCACAAAAGATTAATCAGGCTTTAGGTTGGGTAATCAACATTACTCGTTCTGTACCCTTTCTTATTTTAATGGTTGCACTGATTCCGCTTACTCGCTGGATTGTAGGTACAAGTTATGGCGTTTGGGCAGCCGTTGTTCCATTGACGATTGCTGCTATTCCCTTCTTTGCACGTATTGCAGAAGTCAGCTTACGCGAAGTCGACCAAGGCTTAATTGAAGCTGCTCAAGCCATGGGTTGTAACCGTAAACAAATTATTTGGCATGTGCTTTTACCAGAGGCTTTACCAGGAATTGTTGCGGGCTTTACCGTGACTATCGTGACGATGATTAACTCCTCTGCGATTGCTGGTGCTATTGGTGCAGGTGGCCTAGGAGACATTGCTTATCGTTATGGCTATCAACGTTTTGATATGCAAATTATGTTGGCTGTCATTTTGGTACTCATTGTTTTAGTCATGTTAGTACAAGCGACTGGCGATGCATTAGCCCAGCAACTTGATAAACGTAAAGTTTAAAAGCAATACAACCCTGCTCTAGCCATGACTTTGTCATGGCTTTCATGTAAAATCAGCGACAATTTTTAATTTACACATTTGTGAGTGGTTTTCATGGGTTTTAATTGCGGTATTGTTGGCCTGCCAAACGTAGGGAAATCAACCCTTTTCAATGCATTAACGAAAGCAGCGATTGCAGCGGAAAACTTCCCTTTCTGTACCATTGAACCAAACACAGGTATTGTTCCTGTACCAGATCCACGTTTAGACAAACTTGCTGCGATTGTTAAACCACAGCGTATTTTACCAACTACAATGGAGTTTGTGGATATTGCAGGTCTTGTTGCTGGTGCATCAAAAGGTGAAGGCTTAGGTAACCAATTCCTTGCTAACATCCGTGAAACTGATGCAATCGCTCATGTTGTGCGTTGTTTCGAAGATGAAAACGTGATTCACGTAAATGGTAAAATTGATCCATTAGACGACATCGCAACTATCAATACTGAACTTGCACTTGCCGATCTTGAAACTGTGGCTAAAGCGATTTTACGTTTAACTAAAGTTGCTAAAGGCGGTGACAAAGAAGCTGTAGCAACTAAAGCAGTTTTAGAAAAAATCCAACCTTTACTTGACGAAGGTAAACCAGCGCGTGCAGCTGATTTGTCTGATGACGAACGTAAATTAGTTCGTGGTTTTGGTTTAATGACTTTAAAACCGACCATGTATATTGCAAACGTTGCAGAAGATGGTTTTGAAAATAATCCACATTTAGATGCAGTTAAAAAACTTGCTGCGGAAGAAAACGCAATTGTTGTTCCTCTTTGCAACCAAATCGAAGCTGAGATTTCATTATTAGAAGATGAAGATCGTGCTGAGTTTTTAGAAGCAATGGGCATGGAAGAACCAGGCTTAAATGTGGTTATTCGTGCAGGTTACGCGCTTTTAGGTTTACAGACTTATTTCACTGCTGGTGTACAAGAAGTTCGCGCATGGACAGTAAAAGTTGGCGCAACTGCTCCTCAAGCCGCTGGTGTGATTCATACTGACTTCGAAAAAGGCTTTATCCGTGCAGAAGTTGTTGCATATGATGACTTCGTACAATACAACGGTGAAAACGGCGCGAAAGAAGCTGGTAAATGGCGTTTAGAAGGTAAAACTTACGTTGTTCAAGACGGCGATATAATGCACTTCCGTTTTAACGTTTAAGTTAAAGCTTAAGAAAAAGCCCCAATATGTTGGGGCTTTTTTTATTGTTAATGGCTAAGATCCATTGCCTCTCGTTTACTACGGGCCTCTTGTAAAATACGCTCATGCAATGGCTTTCTAAAACCTAACATAAATATAAATTCTGCCAATACAAATAATGGCCCTATCGCAAGTCCAATCACATCATCAACAAAAGCTGGTTTTTTCTTTTCGAAATAATGCCCCATAAATTGAAAGCCCCACCCCACCACAAAGAAACTAATACTTGCTGCTAACCACTCTCCAAAAGATAACTGAGCAATTTGATTCGCCAGAGGATACACAGCAACTAAGATAATGAGCATGAGTAAGCCAAAAATTTTATCTAGCAATAAATAATAGATCGTACTAGCTGCAATCAGGACTATGGCTAAAGTCAGTTTAAAATTACCAATATCGATGCCTGCTCTTGCTGTTAAACACAAAATTGAAAACACGATGAGCGGAATACCAATAAAATGCGTCAAAATATTTTTATGATTTAAATGATAAGCCGCATATTTGCTAAGCTCTTGCTCCAGATTTGACATGAGTTATTCCCTATTCACTTACATATAGTCATACTGTACATATAAGGAAAACTTAAAGTTGTCAGCTATTTGACAAAGTAAAGAATTTTTTCATGGATGTGCTGATATTGGACCTTATTTATATTAACCGACTAAAAGAAAACACATGGTTTAGTGTGCTTCCAGAAACATTCCAAAATTTTATTCTAGAACATGGCAAACAAATCACCTTTGAAAAAAATAGCTATGTTTTCCACGCTCAAGATATATTTGATGGTATTTATACCGTACTTGAAGGCTCAATTAGCTTGGGTTATGTCGATGTAAATGGTAATGAAGCACTTTCTGCTATTGCTGAGCCGATTATGTGGTTTGGCGAAATATCACTAATTGATCATGAACCGCGCTCACACGATGCGATTGCCTTGAAAAAAAGCACAGTTCTACATATTCCAGCGAAGCCTTTAAATGAGCTGCTCAAGGACAATCCATATTATTGGTACTATTTTGCACGTTTAACCAGTCAAAAACTCAGGTATGTTTTCTTAGAACAGATTGCGATACAAACACGTAGTATTTCTCAAAGGCTGGCTCAACGTCTTCTATTCATTTTAGAAGGATATGGCAACCATGTTCTTATTCAAGATCGCCAAATTCATATTTCTCAAGAACAATTGGCAAATATGTTGACCACATCTAGACAGACGATCAATCATGAGCTGAGCCTGCTCGAAAAACAAGAAATCATCAAAATTGCTTTTAGAAAAATTGAAATTTTAGATATTGAGAAATTGAAAGTTGTTGCTCAAGCCCATTATTGATGTTATCAAAGCAAAAAAGCGAGATTGATCATCTCGCTTTTGTACATTCGTTATTTTTATTTTGGAGAAGTATTTCCAAGGTTTGGCTTATCGATCGCATCCTTACACTGAGCTTTATCACGCTCATAATCTGCTTGCTTTTGGGCAACTGAACTATTGTTTTCTAGCGTTTCGCGCGCCCATATATCCAAACTTGTTAGGGCTTTACGACAGAGTGCATATTTCCCTTCTGTCACAGAATCAGTCATTTTTACATTAATACGCCAGTCTGTACTCAATTGGCGTAAAGGTTTACGAACTTTGTCATTAATTTGGCTGAGTTGCTTTTCATAAACTAAATGCTCAACCGTATTAATTAATGTCCATGCTTTTTGAGCATAAACAGTTGCATCATTGGTTAGTTTCGGTGCTGGCTTAATTTCTACTTTTTTTTCTGCACCTTGATTACCATTATCACAGCCCTGCAATGTAAAAATACCTGCACTTATCATGGCGATATAAACTAAACGAATCTTTGCCTTGAACATATCAAACTGCCGATTAAACATTTCGGCACTATGCTATTAAATTCGGCTACAATACTCAATCTTTCAAGTATTTTTATCATTTGGTTTATCGCCAAGGTGTATTGTGTCCGAACAACAATTGATGCCTGCTCAAACGGCAACTTTTTGGCAAGGCGCCAAAGATAGCCAAGCTATCGTACTCACCTATTTACCCGTTTCTTTTGCCTTTGGCGTTTCTGCATCTCAGTTTGGTTTTACACCATGGGAAGCTTTTTTTCTATCTTGTTCAATGTATGCAGGCGCTAGCCAATTTTTGGTTGTCGCGCTTTTAGCTAGCGGTTCATCCATTTGGCTAACAGCATTAACAGTCATTGCCCTCGATATTCGCCATGTTCTTTATGGGCCTGCTCTATACAACCTGATTCCAAACAAATTAAATCTTAAGAAAACGGCAGTGTGGGCTTGGGGCTTAACGGATGAAGTTTTTGCCAGTGGGATGATCCAACTTTCACAGCGCAGACAGCAATGGTCTGAGTCTTGGATGCTTGGCCTAAGTCTATTTAGTTGGATGGCTTGGGCAACCGGTTCTTTGTTAGGCGGATTATTTGCCGATCAAGTCGCTCATTTACCAAAGTTTTTACAAGCAGCTTTAGATTTCTTATTACCTGCTTTATTTTTAAGTTTTTTATTAGCGGCATTTGAACGAAAGCATAGCCTTGTTGTTGCTATATCGTTATTAGTTTCAGCCTTGGCCTGTTATTGGATTAACTTATCTGCTGCTATTTTTATTGGCATTCTTTCAGGTATTTTAGCTGGTCTGTTTAAACACTACCTGCTAAAACAGCATGATGAAGTTGAGGTTTAATATGAACCTAGAAATTATTCTGGTCGGCATTATTGTGGGTATTGCCAACTTTGCTTCACGTTTCGGACCATTTTTTGTAATACAAAAATTACAGGGTTCGCAGCAAAGACGCGGCTCAGTCTGGATCAAAATTGCTTTAGGAAGTATTGGTATCTCTGCAATTAGCGCTATGCTTGTGGTTGCAACTCTTCCACCACTCCTTGAAACCCCAGATAAAAGCTTAGCGATGCTGATCGGTTTTTTAGTTTTAGCAGGACTTTATTTTAAATTTAAGAAAATCGTACCAGCAACTTTAACTGCTGCAATTGTTTATGGCCTCATCTATACATATTTACCTTTATGAATAGATAAACTCATCTTCCTTATATAAAATAAAACCTAGCCAGAAGCGTTTAAGATTGAAACTTCTGGGTTGAAAAATCTAATTTTTGAATTGATTAAAAAGATAACCTTAGCTACTTAATAGAGATAAAAATGTCACAAGTTAAAATTTATGCAAATGAACAAACTATTATGCAATATCGAGAATTACTTTCTCATGCAATCCATCAAGCACTTATTGAAGAATTGAAATATCCTGTCGAGAAAAGATTTCAGCGTTTTATTAGTCTTAAACCCGGGAACTTCATTTACCCTTCTGACAGAAGCCAGCATTACATTATTATCGAACTTTCAATGTTTGTAGGCCGCAGTCCAGCCACTAAAAAACAACTCATTCAAACCCTATTTCGCAACATTCAAGAACAATGCAAAATTGCACCTCAAGATATCGAAATCACTATTTTTGAAACACCTAAAGAAAATTGGGGCATCCGTGGTAAAAATGGAGATGAATTGCTTTTAAACTATCAGGTTAATATCTAAAAACTACATTTTTAATTGTCCGACAAAATTACTTTTTTTATGCGTTATAAGGCTTAACTCCACCATAAGTTCTGCTATGCTTAAAAAAATAATTTTGTCAGGATGATTCGCATGAGCGTGACACTCGGTACCCCACTTCAATCTTCTGCATTTAAAGTTTTATTGTTAGGTTCAGGAGAGCTTGGCAAAGAAGTTGTAATTTCCTTACAACGCCTTGGTGTAGAAGTACATGCAGCCGACCGTTATGATCATGCACCAGCCATGCAAGTTGCACATTTTTCTTATGTGTTAAACATGGCAGATCCTGCTCAATTAAAACAACTCATCGAAAAAATTAAACCAAATTTAATTGTCCCTGAAATTGAAGCAATTGCGACAGAAGTTTTACTAGAAATTGAAGCAAGTCAAACCGCAACTGTGATCCCTTCTGCTAAAGCTGTAAATCTCACCATGAACCGTGAAGGCATTCGCCGTCTTGCGGCTGAAGAACTCGGCCTACCTACTTCTGCCTACCGTTTTGCAGATTCTCTAGAAAGCTTCCGCGCTGCATGTGACGACATTGGTTATCCAAACTTTGTAAAACCTGTAATGTCTTCTTCTGGCAAAGGTCAATCTCGTGTAAAAAGTTTCGATGAAGTCGACGCTGCATGGGAATATGCAATGCAAGGTGGCCGGGTTAATCAAGGTACAGTCATTATTGAATCTCAAATTGACTTTGATTTTGAAATTACCTTACTTACTGTTCGTGCTAAAAACCCTGAAACTGGTGAAATTGAAACTCACTACTGTGATCCAATTGGTCACCGTCAAGATGCGGGTGATTATGTAGAAAGCTGGCAACCTCAACCCATGACCGTAGCAGCACTTGAAGAAGCAAAACGTATTGCAAATAAAGTGACAACGGCACTGGGTGGTTGTGGTATTTTTGGTGTAGAGCTGTTTATTAAAGGCGATAAGGTTTGGTTTAGTGAAGTGTCACCTCGCCCGCACGATACAGGACTCGTAACTTTAGCGTCACAATTTCAAAGTGAATTTGAACTGCATGCACGTGCCATTTTAGGTTTGCCTGTAAACACTGCACGCCATAGTGTTGCCGCAAGTGCAGTGATTTATGCGGGTGTAGATGCCAACAACTTAAGCTTTAGCGGTTTAAATACGGCGTTAGCCAATCCAGACACTGACCTGCGATTGTTTGGTAAGCCAGAAGGTTTCAAACGCCGTCGTATGGGTGTCGCAACTGCACGTGCAGAAAATACCGATCTTGCTCGTACTTTAGCAAAAGAAACCGCTGATCAAGTAAGCGTAAAAACTAACTCTTAATATTTACTTATTGGTAGACCCATTTTCATGATCAATACATCGCCATTGTTGAACTACGTTACAAGCCATCATGATATTAAAGCCATTAATCAATGGCGAACGGATGTAGAAAAGCAATTGCAAGATTCATATGAAAATGGGCAATCTATTCGTGAAATCATCAAAGCGCGCTCAGACCTGGTTGATGAAGCACTGATCTTTTTATGGAAACATGCTGAACTCGACCAGACTGGACTCGGCTTATTTGCGGTAGGTGGTTATGGGCGACGTGAAATGTTGCCCTATTCTGATGTCGATATCATGATTTTATCAGAGCATGAAATTAACGAAGAAAACGAAAAACGTATCTCTACTTTTATTTCCTCTTTATGGGACGTGGGTAATTTCAAACCCGGCATTAGCGTTCGCACCATTCAAAGCTGTGTTGAACAAGCTGCGACCGATTTAACCGTAGCAACAACTTTAATTGAAGCCCGTTTAATTACAGGTAATAGTCAGCTTGCAAAATGGCCTCGCCGTATTGTTTCGCAAACATGGACAGATAAAACATTTTATGACGCAAAAATGGCAGAGCAAGCCAAGCGTTATCACCAACACAATAATACTGAAAGTAATTTAGAACCTGACATTAAAAATGCACCGGGCGGTATCCGTGACATTAACCAGATTGGCTGGATTGCTAAACGTCACTTCCGTGTGAACCGTATTTATGACTTAGTGCATTTAGGTTTCATTTCAGAGTTTGAACTTGCGGTTTTAGAAGAAGCTGAAAGTTTTCTTTGGGAAATTCGACATCATTTACACCGTTTAGCCAAACGTGATGAAAACCGGTTACTCTTTGACCACCAAAGAGAAATTGCTGCTAAATTTGGTTACGTTCGTCAAGAAGGCCAACCTGTAAATTATGGCGTTGAGCAATTCATGAAACGCTACTACCGTACGGCGCAGCAGGTTTCAACACTCAATGAAATGTTACTGGCGTATTTTAGTGAGTCAGTCATTACTCCTCGACTCCCCAACTATGAACGCAAAATTGAAGTTGTTAACGATCACTTTAAGATTGTCGACAATAAACTTGCAGTACAACATCACAAAATATTTGCAGAGCATCCAAGTGCGATTTTAGAGTTGTTCTATATTTTGGCTAATCGACCAGATATTGAAGGCATTCGCGCTCGTACCTTACGCTTACTCATTCTTGCTGCGAAACGAATCAACCAAAGTTATCGTGATAATCCAGAGCATCAAGCACTATTTATGTCGATTATTCGTTCACCGTATCGTTTATACGATACCTTGGTTGCGATGAAACGATACGGTGTTTTAGGAAACTATATTCCTGCTTTTGGCCAAATTATGGGCCTTATGCAATATGACCTGTTCCATATCTATACGGTCGATGCCCACACATTATTATTACTACGTAATTTAAATCGTTTTAGAGAACCTGAATTCGCTAAAGAATTCCCTGTAGTAAGTTCAGTTTTCCAACGTCTTGCTCGTCAAGATATTGTCTTTATTGCTGCTTTATTCCATGACATTGCAAAAGGTCGCGGTGGTGACCACAGTGAACTTGGAGCTGAAGATGCGATTGAGTTTGGTCGTGCACATGGCTTTACAGAACGTGAATGTAAATTAATTGCATGGCTTATTCAAAACCATTTACTCATGTCTTTGACAGCTCAGAAAAAAGATATTTCTGATCCAGATGTTGTTAAAGATTTCGCCGAAAAACTGGGCGATATGGAGCATCTTGATTATCTCTATACCTTAACGGTTGCAGATATTAATGCGACAAATCCAAAACTCTGGAATACATGGCGGGCATCTCTCATGCGTCAACTTTATACGCATGCTCGTGATGTAATCCGTACTGGTTTAGGTCGTCCTGTTGATTATCAAATGCTGATTGAAGACACCAAATTTGCAGCAAGTGAATTACTCGTAAATAACTTCTCATTGGCAGATGTCGAAAAAGTATGGCAAGAACTAGGTGATGAATACTTCATTAAAGAATCGGCAGATGAAATTGCATGGCACACACAAGCAATTTTAAAGCATGGAGATAATCCAGAGCCATTAGTGCTCTTGCGTGCTCACCGTAAAGCAGCTCAAGATGCAGTACAAATCTTTATTTATACTCGCGATCAACCTAACCTGTTTGCCACCACTGTTGCCGTTTTAGACCGAATGAACTTAGACGTTCAAGATGCAAAAATTATCACAGCAAGTACAGCATTTAGTTTAGACACTTATGTTGTACTTGACCGTTTCGGTACATTACTTACTGACCCAGAACGTGAAGAAACCGTTAAAAATGCATTAGTGAAGGCACTTAGCCAACCAGACCAATATCCGGGACTCATGCAACGCCGTATTCCACGTCAATTACGTCACTTCGACATTGAAAATACAGTCGATGTAACATTAAATGAAGCCTTACAGCAAAATATGGTCGAAATTTCAACACTCGATCACCCTGGCCTACTTGCACGCGTGGGTGGTTTATTTATGATGCAAGGTTTAGACATCCATTCAGCCCGAATCGCAACTTTAGGTGAACGCGCCGAAGATATTTTCTTTGTCACCAAAAAGGATGGAAAACCGCTGAATAACGAAGAGGTCAAACTCTTCTCGGAAAAACTGAAAGCTGCATTAGATGAAGCATCTAATCAAATTTGTCAGCACTGAAACTCAACTACTTGGTAACTGTTTAATGAACTCTAGCTTGTCGTTATTACATCCGTATCCATTTGAAAAGTTAAACCAACTTTTTAAGGATACTACTCCTGCTAACCTTCCCTTGATTCCTCTATCAATTGGCGAACCGAAGCATCCAGCACCAGAGTTTGTTAAACAGGCTATTATTGATAACTTTAACCATCTATCAACTTATCCAAACAGCAAAGGCTTACCAGAACTTCGCCAAAGCATTGCAAATTGGTTAACCAAGCGCTTTAAACTTAACAGCATTAGCGCTGAAAACCACATCTTGCCTGTGTCTGGTACACGTGAAGGCATTTTCTCTTTTGTACAGGCATTAATTAATCGTGAAGATGCACCTTATGTGGTGATGCCAAACCCGTTTTATCAAATTTATGAAGGTGCGGCTTTACTTGCAGGTGCAAAGCCATACTTCATCAATTGCACAGAAGAAAATGGCTATTTAGGTGATTTTGATGCTGTACCAGCAGAAGTTTGGGAAAAGACAGCCCTTCTTTTTGTATGTACACCAGGTAACCCAACCGGTACAGTGCTTTCTAAAGAACAATTTAAAAAGCTAATTGCCTTATCTGATCAATATAATTTTGTTATTGCTTCTGACGAATGCTATTCAGAACTTTGGTTCGATCAAGCACCTACTGGTCTATTAGAAGTTTGTGCTGAACTTGGCCGCGATGACTACAAAAACTGTATCGTATTCCATTCACTTTCAAAGCGTTCAAACTTACCGGGTTTGCGCTCAGGTTTTGTAGCGGGTGATGCCGATCTGTTAAAGCCATATTTGCAATACCGCACCTATCACGGCGCTGCAATGCCAGTACAACACCAGCTTGCTTCAATCGCAGCGTGGAACGATGAAAACCATGTTGAAGAAAACCGTAAGCAATATCGTGCAAAGTTTGATTTATTCCAATCTGAGCTAGGTCATCTACTCCCATTACAAAAACCTGATGCCGGTTTTTATTACTGGTTAAAAGTCGATAATGATGAAACTTTTGCAAAAATGCTAATGGAACAAGCACACATTAAAGTTTTACCGGGTCGTTATCTATCTCGTGATACCGAACAAGGTAACCCTGGTGCCAATCATGTGCGTATGGCTTTAGTAGCAGATTTGGCACAATGTGAAGAAGTTGTTAAACGTTTAAAAGCGATTCTTTAAACCCAGCAAAATTGCATAGCTTTCAATTTTATTTAGAAGGCTATGCGATCTGCTTTAACTATAGGCAACCAATAGCACTGCGAAAAAAATGAAAGCCAGACTGGAGCAATAATATATTCCTCTGGCAGAGCGTTTAATCTGTGCTAATACACGCTCTTGACGCAATAAACGAACTAATAATAAATTCCACCCGAAAACCACTCCTGTCATCCATATACTCATTAGTAATTTTTGAAATAAGCTAAACTCCTGTTGAATAAGTAGCATTAAGCTACTATAAAACATAATATTTTTAGGATTAAGAAGACTGGATTGCAAACCCAAAGCCAAGCTTTTAGCTTTACTCTTATAATTAGACTCTTGTTCAACCAAACTATTTTCAGCAACAGTAATATTTAAGTTTGTTCCTTGAGTGGCTCTAAAACAGAGAAAACTCAAATAAGCTAAATATCCAGCCCCCAGCCATTTAAGTACTAAAAGAATCGTTGTACTTAAATTGCCAAGCACCATAAATCCAAATATACACACCATTAAGATAACAGCATTACCCAAAGTAATTCCCAGAATAACGCCATAGGTATAACGCGCTCCTTTTTGCAAAAGACTGGTCAAAATAAGAAAAAAATCTGGACCTGGAGATAGTAGTGCTAAAAAGTGAGTAAAGGCGATAACCAAAAAAACTTCCATAACGATTTCATCTTTAAAATTGTATGGAGTAGCTTAAAAATAGAGAAAAATAATTTCTTGTAAATTATTGCGCGGCTGCAAGTTGAAACTGTCGAGGAGTAATTCCCGTATGTGCTTTAAAAGCTTTATGAAAATGGCTTTGATCACTAAAGCCTAAATTGACAGCTAGCTCTGCGAGTGAAATCCCTTGCTTTAATTGAGCTCTGGCTTGATTAATCTTTAAATTAATTTGAAATGCATGTGGAGTTAAACCAACATTGGCCTTGAATAAACGAATGATTGCATATCGACTAAGACCAACCTGCTCTGCAAGCTTTTCAAGAGAAATAAATTGTTCTGACGATTTAATAATATGAATTAAGTCCAAAAAATCTTCATACAAATATTCAGTTTTTTGTATTTCTTGTAATACGAAATGTGGGAGTAACAACTGAGTAAGGCAATAGATCAGCGACTGTTCTTTTTCAATAATTAATTTTTCAGGATCGAATAAAGTTTCATTCATATCAGAAAAAGCCTGATATAAAGTTTCTTCTTTTATTATGAGCGGCTTATGCTGAGGCAGATGTAAATCCAGACCATGTTCTCGAAATTCTGAATACAGCTGATTTAACCACCTTATGTCCAAATGTAGCATTTGGTAGCTCCAATCTTGATCTGGCAAAGGGTTACATGAATGCTCAATATGTGCTGGTACGATCACCAAAGTACCAGCATCAATCTTTTGCAGTGTACCAAATGAACTTTGAAAAACGCTATTCCCCTCGTCTATAGCCCCGATAGAAAACGTTGGATGACTATGAGACTTATAACACGTTCGGCTAAAACAGGACCTTCTGGTTTCAACATACGGCATTCGCCCATCTTGCCAAAACTCAAAAGCTTGAGGAATAGCGTTCATTTAAACGATTAACTCGCTAATGCTTTTTCAATATCAGCTTCTAAAGCTTCTGGCTTAGTCGTAGGCGCATAGCGATTTAAAACAGCACCATCTTTGCCTACCAAAAATTTGGTAAAGTTCCATTTAATGCTACTACTACCTAAAATACCTTTAGCTTCACGTGTTAAATATCTAAAAATCACATGGGCTTCTGGGCCTTTTACATCAACTTTAGCAAACATGGGAAATTTCACCCCATAGTTACGCTGACAGAAGCTACCAATTTCTTTATTACTTCCTGGATCTTGCCCACCAAACTGGTTGCAGGGAAAACCTAAAACTTCTAATCCTTGATCTTTATATTTTTCATAAAGTTTTTCGAGGCCAGCAAATTGTGGTGTAAAACCACATTTACTAGCAGTGTTTACAATTAGTAAAACTTTACCTTTGTAATCAGCCAATTGCTTAACTTCACCCTCTAACAGCTCAGCTTCAAACTGATAAATATTACTCATGGATAGGTTTCCTCATCATTTTTTTCTTCTGTTTTCAGTTGTAATGATGCCGAGTTTACACAGTAGCGCAAACCAGTCGGCTGTGGTCCATCTTCAAATACATGCCCTAAATGAGCTTCGCAATCATGACAAACTATTTCAGTTCTGACCATACCATGCGTTAAATCTTCATGTTCATCAATGACAGCACCATTGATCGGACGGAAGAAACTTGGCCAACCGCAACCGCTATCATATTTGGTATCTGATGAGAACAACTCTGCGCCGCAACAACGGCAGACATAGGTACCATGTTGCTTAGTATTCCAGTATTGCCCCGTAAATGCAGGTTCAGTGCCCTTTTGTCGTGTAATCCGATACTCTTCTGGTGATAACTCTCTTTGCCATTCCCGGTCTGTTTTATTGACTTTTCCCATGACATACACCTTTTATTCTGAAGTAAACATTTCTGATGATCGAGTTTTATATTTACGCCATTCATCACAAAAACACTAGTCTCTGAACGTAAAATTTGTTGGAATTTAAACATATAAAGAACAAAAAGCAAAAAGTAAGCAAAATACAAAATCAAAAGTAAGCAAATTTATTGTCAATCGTCTTTAAAGCAAGCAAACTTAGTGTTATTCTTATTGCGCACGGTTGTATAGGACAGAACATGTCTCAGAAAAAAAGTGTGGTTTTCCAACAGCTACTACCAATTATCAAACAGTATCAGCAATCGGGCTTTACCCATGAAAAAATTGTTGAATTACTAAAAGATCAACATGATCTGAATTTGGTAACAGTTAAAACATTTAAAAGTTATTTATACCGATATGCAAAAGTGAATCCAGCTATGTCTAAAAATACTGCTACTCTCCAATCTATGCCAACTTCTCGAGAAATTAAAAAATCATCGAAGCTTGAGCATGTTTGTTATGACATTCGCGGACCGGTATTGCGAGCCGCCAATGAAATGGAAGAGCAAGGACATAAAATCATTAAGCTGAATATCGGCAACCCTGCTCCATTTGGTTTTGAAGCACCACAAGAAATTATTAATGACGTTGCTTTAAACCTGCCAAATGCAATTGGTTATGTAGATTCAAAAGGCATTTTCCCTGCTCGTAAAGCGATCTGCCAGTACTACCAGCAAAAAGGCATCTTAAATATGCACGTTAATGACGTGTATGTTGGTAACGGTGTATCTGAGCTCATTGTAATGGCTATGCAAGGTCTATTAGATGACGGAGACGAAATGCTTATTCCAATGCCGGATTACCCGCTTTGGACAGCAGCAGTTAATCTTTCAGGCGGTACAGCCATTCACTATAAATGTGATGAAGAAAATAGCTGGTATCCAGATATTGCTGATATTGAAAGTAAGATTACTCCGAATACTCGCGGTATTGTCATCATTAACCCGAACAACCCGACTGGCTCAGTGTATCCACGCCACATTCTTGAACAGATTGTAGCGATTGCAAAAAAATATGATCTAATTTTATTTGCTGATGAAATTTACGACAAAATTATTTATGACGGTATTGAACATGTTTCAGTAGCATCATTAGCGGGCGACCAACTTTGCGTATCTTTCAATGGGTTATCAAAAGCTTATCGTATTGCAGGTTTCCGTTCAGGTTGGATGGCAATTACGGGTGATAAAAGCCGTGCTGCCGACTATATCGAAGGACTAGACATGTTGGCATCAATGCGCCTATGTGCAAACGTTCAAGCTCAATATGCAATTCAAACTGCTCTAGGCGGTTATCAATCTATTAATGACTTGATTCGTCCAGGTGGCCGTTTATACGAACAGCGTAATATTGCATGGGAAATGCTAAACGAGATTCCTGGGGTAAGCTGTGTAAAACCAGACGGCGCAATGTACTGTTTCCCACGCCTCGATCCAAACATTTACCCAATTGAGGATGATGAAAAGTTAATGCTTGATTTGCTACGCGCAGAAAAAGTTTTACTGGTTCAAGGTACTGGCTTTAATTGGCCGACTCCAGATCATTTCCGTGTGGTTTTCCTGCCTGCCGAAAATGAATTACGTGAAGCAATTACTCGTCTAGGTCGTTTCTTAGCCAATCGTCGTTAAAAAAAAGCATAATAAAAAGGCATCCTATAGTTGATGCCTTTTTTTATAAATTTATTTTATTCAATTTTATAAAAGAAGAATTACTCCCCTTCACCACGCCTTTACTATCTAAAAATAAAACATTGAAATTAAGGTAATTTTATTAAATTTCCAATCCTTATAAATTTAAAAATGAGTTCAACTTTGTATTTATATATTTTTACCATACGTTAAAAATTATTTACATTCTCTTAACTTAGCAAATTTTTATTATGCAAAAAATGCATGGTTCAATATATTTTTGCATTTCACACTGCTTCAAAATCAAGCAACAATCCATCTCCATAACAACATCGCCATATTCGTTTCGGTTAAAACAGATTCTGATCTAGGAAGATAACATCGTTAAAACAACCGGACTGAACTAACAAGGAAAGCTTTCAATTATCCAAATCCCATCAAAGGATGATTGAATCAAATGGATAGAGGTTCACATGAAGCAAAAGAAATTGCTCAAGTATATTGTTATTGCTATTTTACTTGGCGTACTAACAGGTTGGGTTTGTCACCACTTCTTTAATGAAGGTGAACAATTGAAGCAAATCGCTTCTTATCTCAACATTCCTACAGATATCTTTTTACGCCTTATCAAAATGATTATTGCTCCATTGGTATTTGCCACAATTGTTTCAGGCATTGTATCAATGGGCAAATCTACATCAATTGGCAGTATTACCCTTAAATCAATGACTTGGTTTATTACTGCTTCGTTCGTATCGCTTGCTATCGGTATGGGTTTGGCAAACTTTTTCCAACCAGGTGCAGCTTTAGATTTAGTATTACCAACTGCACAACAATTGAGTAGCTCTTCTGCTCCAGCGACTACAGGCTTCACTCTACAATCATTTTTAAGCCATGTTTTCCCACGCAGTATTGCTGAAGCAATGGCAAACAATGATATTTTACAAGTCCTTGTTTTCTCTATTTTCTTTGGTTCAGCTCTTGCTTTTGTAAATCAGGGCAAAGAAAAAGATTCAGTGATTATTCGTTTGACTGATGAACTCAGCAAAATCATGTTCCGCATTACTGATTACGTCATGATGTTTGCACCTGTTGCAGTATTTGCAGCCATCGCTTCAGCAATTACAGTACAAGGTTTAGGCTTGATTGTTGACTATGGCATTTTAATCGCAGAATTCTACTTCGGACTTTTATTGCTTTGGATCATCTTATTCTCTGTTGGCGCAATCGTACTTAAAAAAGATATTTTCCGCTTAGGTAAATTAATTCGTGAACCTGTAACCCTTGCTTTTGCTACAGCTTCAAGTGAATCAGCCTACCCTAAAGTAATGGATGCACTAAATAAGTTTGGAGTGCCTAAAAAAGTAACGAGCTTCGTATTACCTTTGGGTTATTCATTCAACCTAGATGGTTCAATGATGTACACAACGTTTGCTGTACTCTTTATTGCTCAGGCTTACAATATTGATCTTAGTTTCACTCAACAAATCTTAATTTTGTTAACTCTCATGGTAACAAGTAAAGGTATTGCAGGTGTTTCTCGAGCTTCAATTGTCGTTATTTCCGCGACGCTCACTATGTTCCATTTACCTGAAGCTGGCATCCTTTTATTACTCGGTATCGATCAATTCCTTGATATGGGGCGTACTGCAACGAACGTAGTAGGTAACAGTATTGCGACCGCAGTTGTTGCCAAGCTTGAAGGCGACAAAGTAATCGACACCGAAGAACTACCAGAACCTGTATTAATTAAATCAAACCAAGAACAAACGATCGCTTAAGTTTCTCTTTTCTCCCACTCTCCCAACTTAAGAGCAATTTTATATGACCTTATAAAATTGCTCTTTTTTTATTTTAAAATTGCTGGTAGATGTTCACCTATATTTTTATATTAAATAATGACTTTAAACTGCTATTAAATTTTCTTAAATCAAACCTTAAAAATAGAATAAAAATTATTCAAAAAAATTTTATATTTTTAAAAATAAATACTAACTGATTAAATTTTAATTCAATTTACCACAATTAAATTATATTAAATTAATAGAATTATTTTTTAACTTACAGTGCAAAATTTAAAATTATCTTAATATTAAATTATAACAATAAAAATCAATAGTATAAAAATATCAAATGGAAAAACAGCACTTAAACACGTCTAATATTTTTTAATTTTATAACGATAAAAAAATCATTAGTTTTGATTATATTAAAAAGTAAACAAAGTAAGATAAATTAGAAAAACTTAATAGATTTTTTATTTTATTCATGTTATTTATTAGCGCTAAATAAAAGCAATGACTAAGCAATTGTTGATGAAACAAAAATGCTATTCAAGGATGCTTCTTATTCAAACAAGTTATGAATATGTTTTACATGGTATGTATTTTGCTTAGGAAAAGCAGTCATATTCAACAAACTTTTACTTCGTCACTTCATAAGGATATTTTCGATGTTGACTAAAACTGTTAAATCTTTAGGTTTAGCGATGGGCTTATTAGCCTGCTCTCTCCCACTTTATGCAAAAAATAATGTTGTTGTAGTTGCGACTGGCGGTACTATCGCTGGTGCTGGTGCAAGCTCGGCAAATAGTGCAACTTATACTGCTGCAAAAGTTCCTGTTGATACGCTAATTAACGCAGTTCCACAAATCAAAGATTTGGCAAATGTAACTGGTATTCAAGCATTACAAATCGCTTCTGAGAGTATTACTGACAAGGAATTATTAGAAATTGCTCGTCAAGTGAATGAGCTTGTTAAAAAGCCATCTGTTAATGGTGTCGTAATTACACACGGTACAGATACTTTAGAAGAAACAGCATTTTTCTTAAATTTGGTTGTTCATACTGATAAACCGATTGTACTTGTTGGCTCAATGCGTCCTTCAACTGCTCTTTCAGCTGATGGTCCACTTAACCTTTATAGTGCAGTTGCTTTAGCAGCTTCAGATGATGCAAAAAATAAAGGCGTTATGGTTCTCATGAACGACTCTATTTTTGCTGCACGTGATGTAACTAAAGGTATTAACATTCATACAAATGCTTTTGTAAGCCAATGGGGTGCTTTAGGTACATTAGTTGAAGGCAAGCCGTACTGGTTCAGACAATCTGTAAAACGTCATACAAATGCTTCAGAATTTAATATTGAAAATATTAAAGGCGATGCACTTCCAACTGTACAGATCGTTTATGGTTCGGACTCTATGCTTCCAGATGCATATGAAGCATATGCTAAAGCTGGTGCTAAAGCGATTATTAACGCTGGTACGGGTAACGGCTCTGTACCAAAATATATCGTACCAACATTACAAAATCTTCACGATAAAAACGGTATTCAAATTATCCGTTCATCACGTGTTGCACAAGGCTTCGTATTACGTGATGCGGAACAACCTGACTCTAAATATGGTTGGGTAGCAGCACATGATTTAAACCCTCAAAAAGCGCGTCTTCTTGCAGCATTAGCTCTTACTAAGACGAATGACACGAAAGAAATTCAGCGCATCTTCTGGCAGTACTAAGTTTTTCAACCAACCCAAACTCAAAGTTTGGGTTGGTCCTATTTCTTAATTAAGAAACTCTTTTATATTAAATCTGTACAATAGATATTCAAATCATTCTTCTTAAATAATAAAATCCTTAACAGTTTGCCAAAATATTAAGCATTTCGTTTTAACTTTGCGTGCTAAACTATGCTGCAGTCGTATTAAGGATTGGTTTATGCAGTTTGTTCATCTCGGTATCTATACAGAATTTTCGATTACAGAGTCGATAGTTCGCATACCCGACTTGGTCAATGCTGCGGTTAAAGACCAAATGCCTGCATTGGCATTAACCGACCTCTCAAACCTACATGCAGCAGTAAAGTTTTATAATTCTTGTTTAAAAAAAGGAATTAAACCGCTTTTAGGTAGCACAATTCGCCTTGATGATGCACAACATCGTGCAACTTTACTTGCAATGAGTAATGTAGGCTGGAAAAGTCTGACTGAAATCGTTTCACGCGGTTTTATTGAAGGTCAACAACTCAGTATTCCATGTGTAAAAAAAGAATGGGTACTTGAACAGCATCAAGATATTATCGTTTTACTTGGCCAGCATAGTGATGTGGGTCAGATGCTTTGTTCATCTAACCCTCAAAAAGCAGCTCCCCTTTTAGAAGCATGGATCGAAAAATTTGGTAATCGTGTTTATCTTGCTTTAACACGTACTGACCGTCCCGGTGAAGAAGACTTTATTCAAGAAGCCGCTAAACTTGCTGCCCAATATAATGTGGGTGTAGTTGCACATAATGATGTGCACTTTGTAGAAAAAGAAGATTTTGAGGCACACGAAGCTCGTGTTTGTATTGCTGATGGCTATGTATTAGCAGATGATCGTCGTCCACGTTTATATAGCCCTGAACAGCACTTTAAAACCTCCGATGAAATGATCGAATTGTTTTCCGATATCCCAAGTGCTATCGAAAACACCTATAACATTGCAAAACGCTGTAATGTTAGCCTACAACTTGGCACCTATTTTTTACCTGATTACCCAATTCCAGATGGCTTTACCATCGACACTTACTTTGAACATTTGTCAAAAGTAGGTTTAGAAGAACGCTTAGATTATCTTTACCCTGTCGAAAAACGTGGCGAAGACTGGCCAGAAATTCGTAAGCCTTACGATGAACGAATTGATTATGAAGTCGGCATTATCCTGAAAATGGGGTTCCCGGGTTACTTCCTTATTGTCATGGACTTCATTCAATGGGCAAAAAATAATGGCGTTCCTGTGGGTCCAGGCCGTGGTTCAGGTGCGGGCTCTCTTGTTGCATATAGTTTAAAAATTACCGATCTTGATCCTCTTCGTTACGATCTACTTTTCGAACGTTTCTTAAACCCAGAACGTGTTTCGATGCCCGACTTTGATGTCGACTTCTGTATCGCTGGACGTGACCGCGTTATCGATTATGTTTCACGCACTTATGGACGTGAAGCCGTGTCGCAAATTGCAACTTTCGGTACGATGGCAGCGAAAGGAGCTATTCGTGACGTTGCCCGTGTATTAGGTAAATCTTACGGTTTAGCTGATCGTATTTCAAAAATGGTGCCTACTAAACCGCTCGGTGTGGACTTAGCCACTGCTATTGAGATGGAACCTCAGCTTAAAGATATTGTTACCAATCCATCTAATCCAGATAATGACGATGCCAGTGAAATCTGGGAAATGGCATTAAAACTAGAAGGTATTACCCGAAATACTGGTAAACATGCTGGTGGTGTTGTCATTGCACCGGGTAAGATTACCGATTTCTCGGCTGTACTTTGTGATGAAGACGGAACCAGCCGTGTTGCTCAATACGATAAAGACGATGTAGAGGCAGCCGGTCTCGTTAAGTTCGACTTCTTGGGTTTACGTAACTTAACCGTTATTGAAGACGCAATTCAAAATATCAATAAAAACCGCGATAGTAATGATCCACTCATTATTTCGCATGTTCCACTTGATGATGCTAAAGCATATTCTGTCTTTGCGGATGCAAATACAACCGCGGTATTCCAGTTTGAATCCGTCGGCATGAAACGAATGCTTAAAGAAGCACGTCCAAGTAAATTTGAAGAGATTATTGCGTTTGTATCATTGTACCGTCCTGGTCCAATGGATCTTATTCCTGACTTTATTCACCGTATGCATGGTGGGGATTTTGAATATCTTCACCCCCTTCTTGAAGGTGTATTAGAACCAACTTACGGGATTATGGTTTACCAAGAACAGGTTATGCAGACGGCACAGATATGTGCGGGTTATACACTCGGTGGCGCTGACTTACTACGCCGTGCAATGGGTAAAAAGAAACCTGAGGAGATGGTTAAGCAGCGTCAAATTTTCTTAGCAGGTGCTGCTGAAAAAGGGATTGACGAAAGTACAGCCAACCATATCTTTGACTATATGGAAAAGTTCGCAGGCTATGGTTTTAACAAATCTCACGCCGCTGCTTATGCTCTCGTTGCCTACCATACTGCATGGTTAAAAGCTCATTATCCTGCCGAGTTTATGGCAGCTGTAATGTCATCGGAAATGCAAAACACTGACAGTGTTGTATTTTTAATTGATGACTGCCGAAATAATGGCCTAGAAGTTTTACCACCATCCGTCAATATGTCGACCTATCATTTCCATGCGAGCGATGATAAAACGATTGTTTATGGTTTAGGTGCGATTAAAGGTGTTGGCGAGCAAGCGATGCAGTCCGTAATTGACTCTCGCCGACAGTTTGGCCCTTATACAGATCTATTTGATTTTTGCCATCGTATTGATCTGAAGAAAATTAATAAGCGTACTCTTGAAGCTTTAATCCGTGCGGGTGCACTTGATTGCTTAGGAATCGAACGTGCAAGCTTAATGGCTCAATTGCCTGAAGCCGTGCAAGCTGCCGAACAAGCACGCAGTAACCGTGAAAGCGGTATTATGGACTTGTTTGGTGAAGTTGAAGAAGTTCAGCGTAAGCCTGCTAAACCGGTAAAACCGTGGAGTGATGAAGTTCGTCTAAAAGGCGAAAAAGATACGCTTGGGTTATATTTAACGGGCCATCCAATTGATGTTTACCGACAAGAACTTAAAGCTTTTATTCCTGTAAAACTTAATGAAATTACGGCTACACGTCGTGGTGTTACAACAGTTTATGCAGGACTAGTGATTGACGTTGCAAACTTTCCAAACCGCGTAGTTATTGTACTAGATGATGGTACCGCTCGTATTGAAGTAAGTTGCAATCATGAACGTTTCCAGCGTTTTAAAGATATTATCCAAGTTGAGCGCGTTGTCGTCTTTGAAGGCGAAATTTATGAAAGAGAAGGCTTTGAACGTCCAATGGGCCGTTTAACCAAGGCTTTTACTTTAAATGAAATACGACAAAAACGTGCTAACAGTATTCAGATCAAATTAACTGAAGAGTTTATGCAAGCCACTTTGGCAAAAGATCTGCAAAATATCATCTTGCCATTTTGCAATGTAGATATGCATCAACATATCACCTTACAACTCTTGATTGATCAACCTTATGCTCAAGCCGAGCTTCAACTTGGTCCACAATGGAAAGTCGCTCCTTTAGATGAATTACTTGCTAAACTCAGAGATTATTTCGGTAAAGATAATATTTACATTGAATATCAAGTAAAGTCGAAAGCAGCTAAAGCAGCAGAACCTGTCCGTCCGCAAACCGTTGCTTCCCCTCCCGCGGACGTGACTATGGACGATGCATTGGATTTATACCAAAGCGAAGTTTCTCAATATTCGTAATTTCTGGAAATCTTATGAGTTCGTTTGATCACACCACTGTGTCAAAACAGTTAGCACAAGTGCGTATTGTCATGGTAAATACCACTTTGCCTGCTAATATTGGCAGCGCTTTACGTGCCATGAAAACAATGGGACTAATTAAATTAGTTCTGGTTGCTCCAAAAACATATCCGCATCCAGATATACAAGCGCTCGCTGCTGGTGCTCAAGATTTATTTGAACATCTTGAGATTGTAGATACTTTAGAAGATGCCATTAAAGATTGCCATTTAGTGTTTGGAACAAGTGCACGTAGCCGTACCATTCCTTGGCCTCTACTTGATGTACGACCTGCAGCTAAAGAAGCCATTAAAGCCACCACTCAAGGACAACAAATTGCGATTGTTTTTGGCCGTGAAGATCGTGGTTTAACAAACGAAGAATTAGCCCTGGCCAATTATCATTTAACAATTCCTGTAAATCCGGACTATGGCGTATTAAATGTTGCGCAAGCAATCCAAGTCGTATGTTACGAACTTCGCATGTCTGCTCTAGAACAACAAAACGTGGACCAAGATGCAGAAGAAATGCCATTAGTTCAAGGTCAAAGCATGCAATGGGATGAACCATTGGTGACTCAGCAACAAATGGAAGAGTTTTATCCTCATCTAGAAAAAATGTTGACTGAAATTGAATTTTTAGATCCAGACAATCCACGTTTATTACCTTTACGCTTGCGTCGTTTATTTGGTCGTATACAATTAGATCGTATGGAATATCATTTACTTCGCGGTATTTTTAGTCGTGTACAAGCCCTAACAAGTGGTAAATGGAAAAAAGCATTATCTGACAAGGAGGATCAACCCAATGCTTAAACAGCTTAAAGAAGATATAAAGGCTGTATTTGCGCGAGATCCTGCTGCACGCAATACACTTGAGGTTCTTACCACCTATCCTGGCATTCATGCGATTATGATGCATCGTGTCGCGCATGAATTATGGCAAAAAGATTGTAAAGGAGCTGCTCGCCTTCTTTCTTCATTTAGCCGTTTTGCAACAGGTATTGAAATTCATCCAGGCGCTAAAATCGGTAAACGTTTTTTTATTGATCACGGTATGGGTGTTGTGATTGGTGAAACTGCTGAAATTGGCGACGATGTTACGCTTTATCATGGTGTTACCCTCGGTGGTACAACATGGAAGACCGGCAAACGTCACCCAACTTTAGAAGATGGCGTGGTGGTTGGTGCGGGTGCGAAAATTTTAGGCCCATTTACGGTAGGTAAAGGTGCAAAAGTCGGTTCAAATGCTGTTGTGACTAAAGCCGTTCCTGCCGGCGTGACTGCTGTAGGAAACCCGGCTCGCTATATTTATAAAGATGCCACAGACAAGAATAAAGATGAAGAACGTCGTCGTGATTATGCGCAAAGTATTGGTTTCGCTCCATATGCGACAACTGCTGATCAGTCAGACCCTATTTTAGAAGGTATGCGTGTTTTGCTTGATCGTATTCAACATAATGAAACGCGTATGAATAATTTATGCCAGCGTTTATCAGAGCTAGACCCTAGTTTCAAAAAAGAAAGTCAGGATCAACAGCCTTTTAGTGATGAAGAGCTGAAAATTATTGAAGAAGTTCGTCGTGAGTGCGGTGCGCAAGATAAGACATCAAAAACGTAATATTCTTGATTCATAATGTAACACGCTTACCCTTGCATGTCTGTTTAGCTTTTCCTAGACTTACCTGTACCAAATCTGACTTTACTAAAATGAACGGAAGATCCTATGAATTTTAAGCCTTTGGCATATATAATCCTTGCGACCTCAAGTTTAACCGCTTGTACAATGGCACCCGTAAAAGAACAAAAAATTGAGCCTTTTGTTTTCAAGGAACCAGAGCTTACTCCTCCTTTTTATGCACTAAACCCTTTTAACTATGATCAGCCACCGGCATTTGAAGTTGCATTAAAAGATGCTGCTGCACAGCCTGTAACGAAAATGGTGGTTAATCGTCAAGATGATCCGACCAAACAACTTACTCTCGACGTCAACAAACTGATTATTCCGACTGTCAATAATTCACAACGTTCAATGAAATACGCAGTTTTAGCTGGTGAAAATGAAATTGACGTGACTACTATTGATGACTTTTTACAATTAGTAGAAGGTAAAGCACGTCACTACCCACCTCGCTTTACTGACCGCCAAGAACGTAAAGGCTTTGAAAGTAAACTTAAAGAAGTCACACAGCAACTCGATACACTTGCTGCAAATGAAAATGCATCATTTGATATTTTAATTCGTGCTTTTAAAGCAAGTGTTCTTGCACGTAACCTTGATTTAGGTACTGTTCATACAACTAAATCTTTAGAATATGCTCAAAGACTTTTGAAAATTAATCCAGATGATGCAGAAACAAATTTCTGGTTCGGTTTTGGTTTATCTGAAGGTGGCGGCCAACGTGAAGCTATTCCATACTTAGACAAAGCCATTAAAGGTAATGTTCAAGAAGCATATCTAGCTGCTGCAAATAACTATATTGCAATGGAACAAAAGAAAAACGCGATCCAGACGCTGAAGAACTATAAAGTTAAATATCCAGATGAAGCGGAAATTGCTGATCGTTTAATTCAAGAAATTGAAAAACAAGGTCGTTGGAACGTATGGCAAGTTTTAACTAACCCAGCAATGTCTCCTGCTACTCCTACTCAAACACCTAAAAAGTAAGTTTAATGATTTAAAAAGGGCTGTTTTGACAGCCCTTTTTTATATTTGATCATTTGAAAATTACTTTAAAATTTGTATGATCTACCTACCATTGAGCCACTATATTTTGACCCTAATGTTTTCAATAAAAAGAAACAAAACACTGCTGACGGTCATGCTACTCGGTTCAATTCTGAGTGGATGTCAGGTCGTAAATGTTAAACAGCAAGCTTTGAATGTAACAATTGCAAATGAACGTAATAGTATTCTTACCCAAGATAAACTCAGCGAAGCAAGTCTGAATGTTTTATCAATGTCTGGGCAGGAAGCTAAAGTTTGTACAGATACACCTGAAACCTGTGTAAATCAACTCAAAAACCTTCCTCAAATTTTAGATGAACAGTTCTTATCGGCTGCAAGTGAGATGTATCTCGCAAAAGCAATGGCTTTATCAGATACGTCTAACTGTAAAGTAAGTAAATTTACCAAGCATAAGTCTGAAGAAGAACAAAAGAATATTCTAAATAGATATGATGATTGCTTAGACCAGCAATTGAGTCTATTAGATAAAAGTATTCGCTATAGCTATGCTTATCTATTTTCAACAAAACGTCAGCCTAATGACCGTATTTTTGATAATAGACAAGTTCAGATTCGCGATTTCTATAATCAAGCAATTGCCAAAATGGTCAGTGTTTATGATTTAAGACATCCTAAAAAAAATGTGGTTGAACCACAAATTCATATTGGTAAAAGTGTTTACTCAATCGATTTTGAATTTCATAAACAACTCACAGGTCAAAAATTAGAAAAATTAATTTCAAGTTATAACTTAAATTTTTCAGGCTTAAGAACTATTAACCGCCGTGATGGTTTTGGATCTGAATTTGTGGCTGTTTTTCCGAGTTCAGGAAATGAAGATATTAATGAATATATTCTAGATCCACTTAAATATAATTATAAAAATGGTGTAAATCCAAATATTCATAATGCACGCTATTTAGCTGCGACGATTGTAGCTGAACCTAAACACGCGACCACTGTCGAAGAAATCATAAATAATCCTGAATTCGTGATTCGAGTTTATGATCCCTATCGAACAGATAATATTAATGTAGCAGGCAAACAATATCCTCTAGCTGCTAACTTTTCAGCACCTTATGGTCTATGGTTAGCCGAAAACAATTTAGGGGTTGCAGCCTATTTAAGTCTGATTGATCGTGATCAGCATTTAACAATGCCGCATCTCTACATGCTTGAACCGTACAATCCAAATAAGAAAATTATTGTGTTAGTCCATGGTTTGGCAAGTAGCCCGGAAGCTTGGATTGCGCTCACCAATGATGTTATGGGCGATACGGTATTAAGAGACAATTATCAAGTTTGGCAAGTCTTCTATTCAACTAACATGCCAATTTTGGAAAGCCGTTTCCAGATTTATGCACTACTCAAACAAGCTTTTAGTTCATTAAACCCAAGTGACCCTGCCGCGCATGATGCTGTTCTTGTTGGACATAGTATGGGAGGTATTATCAGCCGTTTACTGGTCAGTGATGGAGATATTACGAAACCTGCTTTAGATTTAATGACGATCCGTCAGCAAAATCGCTTTAAAAAACATCCAATGGTTACCGAACGATTGCAAATGCATTCAATCAATAATTTTGATCGCGCAATTTTCTTGGCTTCCCCTCATCGAGGTACAGATTATGCAGATCGTTGGTTTACCTTGGCGGCACGTAAAATCATTCGTTTACCTGGTGCATTCTTGTCAGCTGTAGCAACTTCACTGACAACCGAAAATTTAGATGTTAAAGATTTCTTGAGTAATATTGATAATGGTTTGATTCAAAATGGACCAAGTGATCTAAGTCATCAATCTAAATTTATGGAGCTGACTAAAAATATTAATCCACATCAAGGATTAGTTTTCCATTCAATAATGGGAAATATTACCAAGAGTGATGATCCAAATGTGATTACCGATGGTATTGTTCCGTACAAAAGTGCTCACTTAGACGGAGCAAAGTCTGAGAAAGTTCTTCCAGGTGGTCATTCCATCCAGCTTACACCGCAAGCTGTATTAGAGTTGCGTCGTATTTTACGAGAACATTTAGTCGAACATGGTTTATATAAACCATAAAAATAAAAAAGAGCCAAAGGATATCCTTTGGCTCTTTCGTTTTGGGATTAAATTTTACTGCCCAGAACGGATGATGTAATCAAATGCAGAGAGCGATGCTTTAGCACCTTCACCTGTAGCAATAATGATTTGCTTGTAAGGTACAGTGGTACAGTCACCTGCAGCGAATACACCTTGAACATTGGTTTCATTGCGGTCATTGACAATGATCTCACCACGGTTGGTTAACTCAACTTCACTGTCTTTCAAGAAGTCAGTGTTTGGTAGTAAACCAATCTGTACAAAGATCCCTGCAAGCTCGACCACATGCTCTTCGTCAGTGGCACGGTCTTTATATTTAAGACCAGTCACTTGTGAACCATCACCTAGCACTTCTGTACTTAACGCATTCATAATCACAGTGGTGTTTGGCAAGCTATGCAATTTGTTTTGCAATACTTGGTCTGCACGAAGTTTGGTATCGAACTCAACCAGAGTTACATGCTCAACAATCCCTGCAAGGTCAATTGCTGCTTCAACACCTGAGTTACCGCCACCAATCACTGCAACACGTTTGCCTTTAAACAATGGGCCATCACAGTGTGGACAGTATGCGACACCACGGGTACGGTATTCTTGCTCACCCGGTACATTCATTTCTCTCCAACGTGCACCTGTTGAAAGGATTACAGTTTTCGATTCAAGTTTTGCACCGTTTTCAAGTTCAACTTCAACCAGACCGTTTTCAGTTTGGTTGGCACCTGTGATTTTGCTCACACGTTGCAAGTTCATGATATCAACATCATATTCACGAACATGCGCTTCCATTTCGGCAGCAAACTTAGGACCTTGCGTCTTTTGCACAGAGGTGAAGTTTTCAATGTCCATGGTATCCATGACCTGACCACCAAAGCGTTCAGCCACGATACCGGTGTTAATGCCTTTACGAGCAGCATAGATCGCAGCTGTTGCACCTGCAGGACCACCACCAATGACCAATACATCAAAGGCATCTTTGGCATTAAGTGCTACTGCATCTTTTTCGGCAGAGTTGGTATCAAGTTTTGCCACAATCTCTTCAAGGGTCATACGACCTTGACCAATATGTTCATTGTCTTGGAATACCATTGGTACAGCCATGATTTTGCGTTGTTCGACTTCATCTTGGAAGAATGATCCGTCAATCATGGTTGCCGTGGTGTTCGGGTTGTAAATTGCAATCAGGTTAAGTGCCTGTACTACATCCGGACAGTTATGACAGCTGAGTGATACAAACACATCAAAGTTTGCTTTGAGGTTTAAACCTTTAATCTGGTTGAGTACTTCATCTGAAACTTTAGGTGCATAACCAGACACCTGTAACAGTGCCAAGATCAAAGACGTAAACTCATGACCCATCGGTAAGCCAGCAAAGAACACACGAGGTTGTTCACCTGCTTTAGCCACACCAAAGCTTGGACGACGTGTATTGTTACCGTCAAAACGGGCAGTCACCTTGTCAGAAAGCTCGGCGATTTCACTTACCAGCTCTTTAATTTGAGCAGCTTTATCTGATTCATCTAAAGCAGCAACTAATTCGATGGGACTTTCTAGACGTTCTAAATAAGCTTTTAATTGAGTTTTAATGTTTTGATCTAACATCTGTTTTTTACTCCAATGCATCCAAATTCTTTCAATAGATGCATAGTACGTTAAAACATAAAATAGGTAAAACAGTATGTTTTTATAGATTTGATCGGTTTTTTAGATTTTGTTATTCACGTCTATTAAAAAAAGCCAACCTGAACTCATCCCAGCGCAGGTCAGCAAACTGGTTAAACTAGAGTAAGACCACACCAAATACAGCCCCAGCAATCAGTACATGCAAGGGATGAACTTTTTTAATTAAAGATAATAAAGTTGCAATGACCACCATAATAATGAGTAAAGTATTTATGGCAGCTGCTTCGGAAATAATCCATGCACTGGCAAGTACAGTTCCCACAGTGACAGGTTGTAAAGCAAGCTGTAAAACACGGCGCCATTTCTTATCTTTAAATTTTGACCAACCTCTCATCACAAATACAGTAATAAGAGATGAAGGTAAAAATTTAGCGGTAGAAGTCACAAGTAGACCTGACAACCCTGCTACATGCCACCCTACCAACGGTACAATCATCATGTTTGGACCGGGTGCTGCTTGAGCCATAGCAAACAGAGCACTAAATTCTTGTGCCGTCATCCAATGATGAATATCAACTACTTGGCGTTGCATTTCGGGCAAAATTGTATTCCCGCCACCAAATGCAATAAGAGACAATTGAGTAAAAATGATCGCTAAAGTAAGTAGAACTGCACCCATTACACACGTCTCCAAATGATAGCTGAATAAAATGCCAACAAAATCAGCATCGTCACTAGTAAAGAGATTTTTAGAAAAGCAATACTGATAATTGCAGCAACAACTACGCAAATCGCTAATGGATTACGTAATAATGGCTTAAGCATTTTCAAACCTGTTGCAACTAGCAGCCCCGCTGCCGCCGCAGCTAGCCCTTCAAAAAGATGCTTCACCATTAAATTATCTTGGAACTGTTCATAGACATAGTGTAAAAGTACAACAATTATCGTAGGTGCAAGAATCAAACCAATGAGTGAACTCACTGCCCCACGAACACCACGAAACTCCATGCCAATCGCAACCGATAAATTAATAATATTGCCGCCCGGTAAAAATTGACACAGACCCAGTAACTCAGTGAATTTTTCAGGGCTTAACCACTGTCTCTGCTCTACAATAACTTTACGGGCTAAAGGCAGCACGCCACCGAATCCAATTAAACCTAATGTTAAAAAACCTAAAAATAACTCTGTGCAGGTCGGGACACTCTCCTTCTGCACGGCAATCTCAACATGGTTCATTTTCGTTACTTTTCACTTTATCTGACCAAGATAGGATGATACTTTTGTGGTATATCTACAAATGCTTTTATTTTCATTAACCATACCATAAAGGTATTCCTATGCTCGATTTACATAAGCTCCATGCCTTTGTTGTGGTAGTTGAAGAAAGGAATATTACACATGCCGCAAACCGATTGTTTATTCAACAGCCACCTCTAACGCGTTTACTTAAAAAACTCGAAGAAGAACTCGGTACTCAATTACTTATTCGTCAACCGCGTGGTATTGAACCTACAGAAGCAGGCTTAGCATTATTTAAAGAGGCACAAATTTTACTAGAGCATGCCAGACATATTCCCAAATTAGTCCAAGATGTTAGCCAAGGTAAAACGGGACAACTTAATATTGGTTTTACAAGTTCCGCAGGTTTGCATCCGCTTATTTCACTTGTATTACGCTCATATCGAGAAATATATCCAAAGGTACAAACCAAACTTGAAGAAGCAGGTAGCCAAAAACAATTAGATCGATTAATTTCAGAGAAACTTGATATTGCTTTTTTAAGAGCACCGATCAGCCGTGATATTGGGTTAAAACATCTTCATATATTAGATGAACCAATGATGGCAGCATTGCCTATAGGCCATCCACTTACACAAAAAGAAAAAATTAGCTCAAATGACTTGTCAGATGAAAATTTTGTTTTATACCGTCGTTCTTCAGGACAAGGTTTATACGACAATATTTTATATAGCTGCTATCAGGCAGGTTTTAGTCCACGCATTATTCAAGAAGCGCCTCGACCTACCGCTACATTAAATTTAGTCGCTGCTGGAATTGGTATAACGATTGTGCCAGCCTCAATGCATAATTTTTGGGAACACGAAATTGTATACCGCGAGTTTGATGATTCAATAAAGCTGAATGCGCCTCTTTACTTAATTACAAGAGAAAATGAAAATTCAGCCAAAGTGGCAAACTTTATTGAATTATTACAGAAACTATTACCGACAATGATTTAATCTCAAAAAATACTCAATAAAAAGTGCCCTAACTAGAGCACTTTTTGGGATGAAACTGTTTATTTTTGATTTACTCGTTTTGATAGTTCTTCTGCCGATTCTTTCCGCTCCGAATAGCGATCAGTCAGATACTGTTTTTGCCCACGTGTTAATAATGTGAACTTATACAACTCCTCCATAACATCAACGATTCGATCATAGTAAGAGGATGGTTTCATACTGCCATCTTCTTCAAACTCTAAAAAAGCTTTAGCAACTGAAGACTGATTCGGGATAGTAATCATACGCATCCAACGTCCTAAAATGCGCATTTGATTAACCGCATTAAAAGACTGTGAACCACCGCTGACTTGCATAACCGCTAAGGTTTTACCTTGTGTTGCACGTATTGCTCCACCAGCTAAAGGAATCCAATCAATTTGAGCTTTTAAAATTGAACTCATCGCCCCATGACGTTCAGGCGAACACCACACCATACCTTCTGACCAAGCCAAAAGTTCATGTAACTCTTGTACTTTTGGATGATCAGTTGCTGCATCTTCGGGTAAAGGCAAACCTTTAGGGTGAAAAATTTTGACTTCGGCACCTAGGTATTCAAGGATACGCCCAGCAGTTAGCACAGCAAAACGGCTATAAGAGCGCTCACGATTCGAACCATATAACAATAAAATACGGGGTGGATGTTCAAGCTGCTGTGCTTGGATTTGTTCGAATGTAGGCTTCTCCAAAAGGTTGAGCTCTACATTTGCTAAATCATTATTATAACTGTTCATGTGAGAAATACTTTTTCTTTAACCAAAGTGAAACTGAAACGAGTGAAATAAGTACAGGTACTTCAACCAATGGTCCAATCACTGTAGTAAAAGCAACCGGAGAAGCTAAACCAAATGTGGCAATGGCAACCGCTAAAGCGAGCTCAAAATTATTACCCGCTGCGGTAAATGAAATGGCAGTAGTACGTGGGTAGTTATTCCCCATCTGTTTACTCATAAAGAAGCTGATAAAGAACATCACCACAAAGTAAATCGTCAGTGGGACAGCAATCAGCAATACATCTAGAGGCAAACTCACCACATCGCCACCTTTTAAACTAAACATCGCGACAATAGTAAAGAGTAAGGCGATTAGACTTAACGGGCTAATTTTTGGTAAAAACTTAGTTTGATACCAGTCCAAACCTTTTGATTTAACTAAAACCAAACGTGTTAAGAAACCCATTAAAAATGGGATACCCAAATACACCAATACCGCATGGGTAATCGTCCAGAAGTCAACGTTAATTACTTGTCCAGCCACACCAAAGTATGGTGGCAAAAAGGTTAGAAATAGCCATGCATAAGTACTAAAGAATAAAATCTGGAAAATACTATTAAAGGCCACTAGAGCAGCTACGTATTGGTTATCCCCACATGCCAAACCATTCCAGACTAAAACCATTGCAATACAACGTGCTAACCCAATTAGAATGAGACCCGTCATATATTCTGGATAGCTATGTAAAAAAATAATCGCAAGAATAAACATTAAGACTGGAGCAATAATCCAGTTCTGTACCAACGATAAAGTTAGGGTTTTCTTATCTTTAAACACTTCTGGCAAAGCTGCATAGTCTACTTTTGCCAAAGGCGGATACATCATTAAAATTAAACCAATCGCAATTGGAATATTAACGTTATCTATACTGAGCTGATTTAAAGACACTGATGCTTGAGGAAAGAAAACACCAATGGCTACACCTAAAGCCATAGCAATAAAAATCCATAGCGTTAGGTTTCTATCTAAAAATGATAGCTTAGATTTGGCCATGTCATTCTCTTTAATCAATATGCGAGATTTGGTTAATTTCATTAATAAGTTGCGAACGGCTCAAATGTGCAACATCTAATGCAAATAAAGCGTCTAAACGGCGGTTAATATGATTGACAGTCTCTTGGAACGCTTTGAGTTTTTCTTCTTTTGGTAAGTCGAGATGTGACGGGTCACTTAAGCCCCAATGTGCTTTAATCGCACCACCTAAATATAGTGGGCATGCTTCTTGCGCTGCTGAGTCACAAACAGTAATCACTACATCTGGTTGATATTGCTCGCAATCGTCAATCGTTTTACTCCATAAGCCATCTGTAGATAAACCTAAATTTTCAAGTGTTTCAATCGTTAGCGGATGTACCTGACCAGAAGGTTTGCTGCCCGCACTATAAGCTTTCCACCCTTCTGGTGCGCGGCTATTAAATAAAACTTCTGACAAAATACTACGGCAACTATTACCCGTACATAGAAATAGAAATTTCATGATCTTTACTCACAAAAGGTAGAAATAGACCCTAGCTGACCAGACAATGGTTTCATTGCATCGTCATCTTGCTGCGCCAAAATATTCAAAATATTGTTTGCCCAGATCGGTAGTTCAGGATTAACGCTGTAATACACCCATTGCCCCTGTCTTGAATCAAGAAGTATGCCATGCGTGCGTAATAGGGCTAAATGTCGGGAAATTTTTGGTTGGCTCAACTCAAGCTGTTCAGTTAGCTCGCAGACACAAATATTTTGTTTGCTCAGAACTAACTTAAGAATGTTTAACCGAGTTTGATCAGAAAGACATTTAAAGAAATCGACTTGAGTGATCATATATGCAGCCACTTATATTCGTTATTGCAAATATACGGATATCCATATATAAATGCAATATCTTAATTCAATGAATAATTATCATGGCGGAACTAGTGAAGATTTACCATAATCCAGCATGTGGCACATCACGCAATACATTGGCACTCATTCGTCATGCGGGGTTTGAGCCTATAGTGATTGAATATTTAAAAACACCCCCTAGTAAAGATGAACTGATTCAACTCATTAAGGATTCAAATCTAAATGTACGTGAAGCAATCCGTAAAAATGTTGATCCCTATAAAGATTTAGAACTTGAACAAGACTATTGGACCGACGAACAGTTAATTGATTTTATGGTTCAGTACCCAATTTTAATTAATCGCCCATTTGTGGTTACATCCAAAGGCACACGCCTTTGCCGCCCTTCTGAGGTTGTATTAGACATTTTAGATTCACAAAACTTAGGCTATTTCGCAAAAGAAGATGGTGAAGTGATCATTGATGAACAAGGTCGGCGTATAAAGTAATTAAAGATACTTATTAATATAAAAAGCTAAATGGCGTAACACCATTTAGCTTTTTTGAGTGAAACAGATTAAAAATAAGACTTAATAAAAGGAAGAAGTTGCTCTCCGATTACCATGCCTAATAACCCCACTAATGCAACAAGAGGCGGAGCTGGTGACTTCACATTTAAAACATAATATAAGATACCAACGAGTAGCCCTACAGCCAAAGATAACAAGTACATTTTCATCGTACATACCTTAAGGAATCAAGCCATTTAACGAGGCAGATTCCCATACTGTTTATTTAAAATGCAAAACACGAGCACCCGAGCGCACCCCAGAAAGATGTTTTGTCCTTATCATTTACAGGAACATCAAGCATCCACGCATGGCTATGTCCATGCACGCCACAGCTGCTAGCACAAGCACACAATGCACTTTGTGACTGTAATGACTGATTCGAAGGTGCATTACGGTTTTCAGATAAACGCCACTGACCACCAAAACGTTTTACTGGCGACCATGTTGGTGATGCTGGCGGTAACGATGGATCATCTTGCTTGAATTCTGCCCCTGCATATACTACTTTTCCACCCAAAATGGTCAGTACAGACTCAATCCATTGGATATCTTCTGCTTCAACTTTAAAGTAGTCATCTGACAATACAACTAAGTCAGCAAGTTCTCCTGCTGTGAGTGAACCTTTGACATCTTTTTCACCTGAGAACCAAGCCGAACCTTTAGTCCAGAGTTTAAGTGCTGTCTGACGGTCTAATAGATTTTTTTCATCATAGAGCGGTAAACCACCGACTGTTTTACCAGTACTTAGCCAGTACAAACACACCCAAGGGTTATAGGATGCAACTCGAGTCGCATCTGTTCCCGCACCGACAGGAACACCGAGCTCTAACATTTTCTTGACTGGTGGTGTTGCTTGAGCAGCCTCGGCACCATAGCATTTTACGAAAATCTCACCTTGATATGCCATACGATGTTGAATGGCAATACCACCACCCAACGCACCAATACGTTCGATATTACGCTCAGATACAGTTTCGGCATGATCAATAATAAATCGAGTGGCAAATGGCTGTTTTGAATTGACGCGCTCAAATACATTGAGTAAACGATTAATACTTTCATCATAGGTTGCATGAATACGGAATGGCCATTTCTTTTCAGCCAAGTGCTCTACGATGGCTTCGAGTTCACCTTCCATTTTTTCTGGTAAATCTGGACGTGGCTCATAGAAATCTTCAAAGTCACCCGCCGACCAAGTCAGATTCTCACCTGCTCCATTCATTCTAAATAGTTCATCACCATCGCCCGGAAATGTCATTTCTGTCCAGCGTCGATAATCATCAAGCTCTTGGCCTGCCTTTTGAGCAAATAAGTTATAAGCAATTCGCACTGTCATTTGATTTAGATCGTGTAATTGTTTAATCACATCATAATCTTCAGGATAGTTTTGACCGCCACCGCCTGCATCAATTGCGGAAGTAATACCTAATCGGTTCAACTCACGCATGAAATGACGAGTTGAATTGACTTGATCTTCAACTGGCAATTTCGGTGCTTTCCCTAAGGTCGAATATAAAATCATAGCCGATGGCGTAGCAAGCAACAGTCCTGTTGGCTCACCTTTTTCATTTCGTACAATTTTGCCGCCAGGTGGGTCAGGTGTATCTTTGTTAAAGCCTAATACATCAAGGGCAGCTCGATTCAACAAGGCGCTGGCGTATAAATGCAAAACAAAGACAGGAGTATCTGGCGCAGCTTTATTAATTTCTTCTAAAGTCGGTAAACGCTTTTCGGCAAATTGAAACTCAGTCCAACCGCCTACTACACGGACCCATTGTGGAGCTGGCGTATTATCTGCTTGCTCTTTAAGTAAGCGTAGTGCATCTGCAACGGATGGCACACCTTCCCAGCGCAGCTCCATATTATAATTTAGGCCGCCACGAATAATGTGCAGATGACTGTCATTTAGTCCCGGTATAACACGACGGCCATTTAAGTCTACAACTTTGCTGGTTGCTGCTGCCAGCTTCATGATTTCATCATTTGTGCCAGTGCGTACAACTTTACCGTCTGCTATGGCAATTGCTTGTACTTCTGGATTTTTAGGATCTAGTGTGGTGATTTTACCGTTTTTGAGTATGAGGTTTATTTCGGTCATTCTGAACTCCATTCTTGTGAATTATCGTTCTAAAAAATAAAGGCATATCTGTATTAATATCGCTTAAATATTGAATACTAGACATGCCTTTACCTAAATCAGTTCTGTTTTATTTTGCAGAAACTGGTGCAAGTACTTCGTGTTTTGACGTTGTACGCTCAGGTGCCTTATGTACCATTGTATAGGCATAGTCCACACCCATACCGTAAGCACCAGAATGCTCACGTACAATTGCCATAACTGCATCATACGTATCACGATGTGCCCAATCACGCTGCCATTCAAGTAGTACTTGTTGCCAAGTTACAGGAACCACACCCGCTTGGATCATACGTTGCATGGCATAGTCATGTGCTTCTTTCGATGTACCACCCGAAGCATCTGCAACCATATAGATTTCATAATCCCCTTCAAGCATGGCACCAAAAGCAAAGGTGTTATTGCACACTTCAGTCCATAGACCTGAAACAATCACTTTTTTACGATTATTTTTTGCAAGCGAATCACGTACCTTTTGGTCATCCCATGAATTCATTGAAGTACGTTCTAATAAAGGAGCATCCGGAAATACATCTAAAAGTTCTGGATAGGTATGTCCAGAGAAGCTTTCTGTTTCAACCGTCGTAATGGTGACAGGAATATTAAATGTTTTAGCTGCTTTTGCTAACCCTACAGTATTATTTTTTAATACTTGGCGATCTATTGACTGTACCCCAAAAGCCATTTGTGGCTGATGATCAATAAAAATAACCTGACAATTCGTTGGTGAAAGTTGTTCTAAAAGTGACTTATTCATGGGTAAACTCCAATATTCCTTATGAGTAATGCATTTAAATTGCTTACTGGTCACTATCAAAACAGATAAAAATGTAAAAGCATAGACAGCAAATCAGCACGAATCTGTATCCTGTATGGATACAATAGAAACAATGATTGCTTTTTAATTTTTATAGTTTAATCATGGATATATATTTTTTAACTTTTAGTTATCCATGGATCGATTAGACTGTATTTCCACTTTTGTAAGTGTCGTAGAACATGGGAATTTTAGTAGCGCAGCCAGAGCACTCGATATCTCTCGTGACTTAGTGGCCAAACGTGTTTGCTACCTCGAAAATGACCTAAAAACCACACTATTAACCCGCACCACCAGACAGATGAACCTCACCTCTTGTGGGGAAAAGTTTTATCAGCATAGTAAAGTCATTTTAAGTGAGTTCGAATGGGCTGCCTATGAAATTAGCTATAACCAGCAATATCCTGAAGGTGAACTCAAGCTCAATACGCCAATGTCTTTTAGCAATATTTTTCTTCAACAGATCATTTCAGACTTTATTGAGAAATATCCCAGCATAAAAATTGATTTATTCATGACGGATCAACTATTAGACATGAATAACAATAAATTTGATTTAACTATTCGTGTAGATGGTTCTCCTCCAAATTTGGCAAATAGTAAAATTTTAAATACCTATCAGCGCTATTTATATGCAACACCAGAATATTTTAAACAGCATGGATTACCGGATTCGTTAGAAGAACTTAAAGAACATAAATTTCTGATTTACTATCAAGATAGTCGACATAAGAAATTGATTTTCCAGAAAGATCAAAAAGAAGTATCGTTCAATTGCTTCCCAGTAATGACCTGTAATAATGGTGAATTATTATTAGATATGTGCCTAAAAGACCACGGTATTGTTTTTCTTCCAGAGTTTATTGCAGAACCTTACTACAAAGAAGGTAAATTACAGAAGTGTTTGGAGGACTACACCAGTCAGCCGCTTCACTTATATGTGACATGGCCAAACCGTAAAATTCTATCGAAGAAAGTAAAACTATTTATTGATTTTCTGACGCAACAAATCGTTCCTATAAAATAACCAGAGTGGGCCTTTTCAATAAGAAAAGGCCCAATACTTTTAGCTAGTTTAAATAGCTTCAATTTTCTTATTTTTAAATAAATTTAATAAGTTTTGTTCTGCTGATGCTGTACTATTTTCTTCAATAAATGTCGTCGCGTAGTGTTCTAAATGCTCTTCCATCAATTGAGTAGCTAATTTTTCATTTCCTTGCTCAATGGCATCTAAAATCGCACGGTGTTCATCTGCTGAACAATTATTATGTTTTGGAATTTCATATAACCCAATTAATAACGAAGTTCGCGCAATTAGTGTCTGCAAATAACTGGTCATGATCGAATTCTGATTTGCTTCAATCAGCTTTAAATGAAATTGACCTGATAGCTTAATCCACTCAGCCCAATTTCCAACTAAACGCTCCTGTGACTCTTGCTCTACCAAGGTCCGAAGCTCAATAAAATCTAGGCCATCTGACTTTTGTGCTAGTTTTTTTACAGTAGCGATTTCAAGCATGCTGCGTGCTTCAAAGACTTCTTTTGTTTCATCAAGGCTATGTTTTGCGATGAGTGCTCCACGATTGGGCTGAATTTCTATGACCTTATCATGGGCAAGTTTTACAAAAACACGTCTTAGTACTCCTCGCGTTACACCGAATGCTTCACACAAAGGTGCTTCAACTAAACGTGCGCCAGGGGCAAGTTGTCGATTTAAAATCGCATCAACAATTGCGTTATATATATGGTCATCAATTTCATCATTGCTCATTTCTACGGCTTTTTTTGGTGCATTTGATGGCATTGATTTCTCCATTTTTATTGATGCCTCCTCTTTTTAAAACTTTATCTAATGACAATAGTGTAAGTTTAACTTAAGCATTTGGAAATATTTCTCTCATTTCCACAACACTTCTATTGAACAGAACAATTTAATATTAGATCCCTAAATATCTACTTATACACCTAAATTTATTTACTTTTTATAAAAAATTAAGCACTTCTCCTTTTATAAATCTGTCTCTTCATATCCAAAATTCATACCAGTTTAAATAACTCATAAGCGCACTTCTTAAATTTGGCATAACTTTTGCTCAATTAAAATTGTGCACAATTTAAATATAACATTGTACACAATTTTAATTTCATTCTTTTAGACAGAACAACAATGCTGCTGAAAGTGCCTCCATCTTAAGGAAGTGAGTGTTCAAGATGAATAATACCGAAGCAATAATTAAACCTTCTTATGATGCAAAACTGACAAATCAAGACTTAGCTCCTTTAAAAAAGCAAACATGGGGCGCTTATAATATTTTTGCTTTCTGGATGTCTGATGTTCATAGTGTCGGCGGTTATGTCATGGCTGGGAGCCTTTTTGCACTTGGGCTAAATAGCTGGCAGGTACTTTTATCTTTACTCATCGGCATCGCCATAGTTCAGTTTTTTACAAACCTCATTGCCAAGTCTAGCCAGCAAACTGGCACACCCTATCCTGTTATTTGCCGCGCAACCTTCGGTGTGCTTGGTGCAAATATTCCTGCTGTTATTCGTGGGCTTATTGCTGTCGCATGGTATGGCATTCAAACCTATTTGGCATCCAGTGCCTTTTTATTGGTTATTTTAAAGTTCTTTCCAGAATGGTCAGTCTATGCCGATGTTTCAACTTATGGCTTTCTTGGACTTTCCTATTTAGGATGGGTTGGCTTCATGCTACTTTGGCTACTGCAAGCGATTGTTTTTTGGTCTGGCATGGACAGCATTCGTAAGTTCATTGACTGGGCGGGTCCGGCTGTCTACATCGTAATGTTTGCGATGGCAGTCTGGCTCATCTGGAAAGCTGGCTGGCAGAATATTGATTTAAATTTAAGTGGGGTTCAATACGACGGTTTTGCAGTTGTCCCAGTCATGATTGGTGCTATTGCTCTCGTTGTTTCATATTTTTCAGGGCCGATGTTGAACTTTGGCGACTTCTCTCGTTATGGCAAAAGCTTTAATGCCATTAAAATGGGCAACTTTCTTGGACTACCGATTAACTTCTTAGGTTTTTCTTTACTCACTGTGGTTTGTATTGCAGCAACTTTGCCAGTGTACGGCAGGCTCATTACCGACCCCGTCGAAATGGTTGGTAAACTTGATAATACTTTTGTGGTGATTTTAGGTAGCTTGACCTTAATGATTGCCACCATCGGAATTAATATTGTCGCTAACTTTGTTTCTCCGGCGTTTGATTTTTCTAATGTCTCACCGAGTAAAATTAGCTGGCGCATGGGTGGAATGATTGCGGCAGTGGGTTCAATTTTTATTACGCCATGGAATTTATTTAATAACCCTCAAGTGATCCATTACACCATTGATATTTTAGGTGCATTTATTGGTCCACTCTTTGGCGTATTGCTCGCCGATTTTTATCTCATTAAAAAACAGAAAATCGTGGTAGATGATTTATATACCTTAGATATCAAAGGTTCATATTGGTACAAAAATGGTTATAACCACTCTGCCTTTTATGCCTTAATTCCAGCTTCATTAATTCCTATTCTCTGCGTACTTTTACCACAACTCTCTGGGCTGGCTAATTTCACATGGTTTATTGGGATGGGATTCGGTTTCATTATCTACCGATTTCTTAACCAACCGCTTGGCCATACTAAATCGGCAATGACTAAGGTAAAAGTACAATGAAAATTAAAATTATTAATCCTAATACCACCCAAAGTATGACTGACAAAATTGCTGCATCAGCAAAGATAGTCACAAATTCTGATACTCAAATTATTGCCGTGAGTCCTCAAATGGGCCCTGCAACAATTGAAAGTTATTATGATGAAGCCCTAAGTGCAGTAGGTGTGCTGGAGGAAATTCGCCAAGGTGAGCCTCTAGGTGTAGATGCTTATATTATTGCCTGTTTTGGTGATCCTGTGCTTTATGCTGCACGTGAAATGACTTCAGCACCTGTGATTGGGATTGCCGAAGCAGCTATGCGAACTGCAAGTTACGTTAGTACTGGTTTTAGTGTAGTCACAACCTTACAACGCACAGTGAATATGAGCTGGCATTTGGCCCATCGCTATGGGGCTACACCATTTTGCAAAAATGTTCGAGCTTGTGATATCGCAGTTGAAGAGTTGGAGCTTCCTGACTCAGACGCTTATAGGACCATACGAGATGAGTGCAAAAAAGCGCTCGCAGAAGATAAAAGCGATGCGATTGTTTTAGGCTGTGCAGGCATGAGTGATTTGTGCGTAAAACTACAAACCGAGTTGGGAGTGAGTGTTATTGACGGCGTTGCAGCAGCCGTTAAACAAGCTGAAATGTTAGTCCAGTTAAATTTAAAAACCAGCAAAATTGGTGATTGGGCTTCACCTCCTGTAAAAAACTACACAGGCATATTATCAGGATTTGGAATGCGATAAAGAGTTACTGTTTCAATTCCAGCTCAAAATTAGAGCTGGAATTGAAACAAAGAATAATTAAAAGAATTAAGCCTCTGCTAACTCTGGCTGTTGTTCTTCTTTATAAAATGGTACATCGCCATTAATGGTTGCGCGGTGCATGATGCGATGGGCATCGCCATAATCAAATAATGCTTTATGTTGTGTGCAACGGTTATCCCAAATCGCAACATCACCGTCTTGCCATTTCCAGCGTAAATGAAATTGCTCTTGAGTCGCATGTTCAAACAAGAAATTAAGTAATTGCTCACTTTCTTGTTCAGGTAACTCATTAATGTGTGTAGTAAAACCCTCACTTACAAACAACAAAGGCTCGCCCGTAACCGGATGAGTACGCACTACTGGATGAACCACTGGTGGGTTACGCTTAAATGTTTGCAAGAGTTTTTCACGTTCTTCTTCGCTATGGGCAAAACGCTCAAGCGGAAAAGACTTACGAATATCGTGGGTTGCAGTTAAGCCACGTAGTTTTTGCTGTAGTTCGAGCGGTAGCCCTTTAAAAGCTGCTGTATTGCTCGACCACAACGTGTCACCGCCTACAGGTGGAATTTTAATAGCTTGCAACACACAGCCCAAAGGTGGAGTTTTACTAAAAGTCACATCTGTGTGCCAAAGTTCATTGTCACGCAAATCTTGTTTCCAACTGTCGAGCACCATCACTTCAGGTACATCTTCAATTGAAGGATAAATCGGGTGCACATGTAAGCTGCCAAAACTACGTGCCAAGTCAGCTTGTCCTTGCGGCGCTAATTGTTGCTTTCGAAAAAAAATGACCTGATGATCAAGCAAAGCCTGCTGGATTTGTTGCGTTGTCTGTTCATTTAACGCATTCAAATCAATATCGTGAATAATTGCGCCAATGGTAGGCTTGATCACTTCAATATTTAAGTTTGCTACTTCTGTATTCATCTTCTTTACTACAACTGCTGACCATACCAAGGAGAAAACTGTTTTTGTAACCAACGTAAAAACAGTTCAAAACTAACTGCGACAATCGCAATCACAATAATGCCCAGAATCACCGTATCGGTAATTAAGAACTGCGCTGCCGATTGCACCATAAAACCAATACCGCGGTCCGCTGCAACTAACTCTGCTGCAACTAATGTTGACCAGCCCACCCCTAAACCAATACGAATACCGGTAATAATATGAGGTAAAGCTGTTGGCAAAATGACATGCCAAAAGACTTGTGACTGACTTGCTCCTAGCGACAGTGCCGCACGTTCACGGTTAAGCTGATGGCTTAACACACCATGCGCACTACTAATAATGACAGGCGCCAAAATCGAGAAGAAAATCAAAAGCACTTTTGTGGTTTCGCCAATACCGAACCAAATAACAAGTAACGGCAAATAAGCTAACGGCGGAATTGGACGTAATAATTCAACCAAAGGATCTAGAACAGCGCGAACCCATTTGTTTAGGCCCATCCATAAGCCCAGCGGAACACCAATCACCACGGCAACAATCAAGGCTAAAAATACACGAGAGATGCTGGCTGCCAAGTGTTGCCACAAAGTAGCCTTCATAAAGCCTTCTTGACTGACCGATATAAATTTTTGCCATACTGCCTGTGGACTCGGTAAAAACAGTTCAGGTACGACATGCAAAGCAGTAATGAGGAACCAGAGTGCAACTACACTCCCCACACTAATTATGCTGACCGCTAAAGTACGATGCTTCTCAAAAAATGACGATAGAAATGAAGCATTTTCTCTTTGCACATTTAACTCAGGTTTAAGCTCTGCTTTGTCATATTCATAAACGTTATCTTTAGTGTTCATGTAGGTAACGCCTCCTTACCGCTTTGTTTTTGTGCCCTTAAACTTTCAAATAGCTGTTCTCTAAGCTGAATAAATTGAGAGTCCGATTTAATTGAGCGAATAGACTCGCCCTGACGATATCGTTGAGCAAAATCGAGATGTAGAGTTTCTACAATTTTGCCCGGATGTGCTGTCATTAGAACTAACTGATTGCTAAGCAATAATGCTTCTTCAATGTCATGTGTAATTAAAAAGAAGCTTTTATTTTGTTGAATCCATAAATCGAGAACTAGCTGCTGCATGTTTTCACGCGTAAAAGCATCTAATGCGGCAAAAGGTTCATCTAATAAAATAAACGGCGCGTGACTGATCAAAGCTCGGGCAATACCAACACGTTGTTTCATACCACCGGAAAGTTCCCAGATATTGGCTTTTTCAACATGACTTAAACCCACAATTTTCAAAATTGCGTTTACTTCTGCCTCAATCTCTGCACGCTTTAAACCTTTTAACTGCAAAGCGAAGCCAACATTATCTGCAACATTTAGCCAAGGAAGTAAGGCGTGATCTTGAAATACAACAGCACGAGTTACATCTGGTCCAGTTACGACTTCATGATTTACAAGCACATCACCAGAACTTGGCTTTTGAAACCCTGCCAAGATATTAAGCAAAGTTGTTTTGCCACAACCCGACTCACCTAAAATCACGGTTAAAGAACTGTCTTCAATGGTGAGGTTAATGTCTTGTAAAACTGGCTTTTGCTGTTTAGGAAAAGTCAGATGAATATGTTTGGCTTCTAATACACTCATGACAACTCCTTAAGGCTGCAAAAATGAAGAATTCACATTGCCTTTATAATCGGCTTTAAGTTGATCGACCTTGCCCTGACCTTTTAAGAACTTCGCTGTATCAAAAATATTTTGCGCAAATTCACCATCTAACGTTTGTTTTTGCTGAGCGTGGTCAAGGTAAATATTTCCACTTAATAAAAGCGGGATATCTTTTGGATCAGAACCTGTGAGCTGCGCAATTTTTTGCACGTTATCGGCATCTTTAACGTAAGCGGCTGGGTCTTGGTTATATTTTTCGAGTTGCTCAAGTGTGGTTTGGACAAAAGCTTTTAAGAAATCAGGATTTTTCTCTGCAAAATCTTTACGTACAACCCATAAGTCATAAGTTGGAGCGCCCCATTCACCCACTTGTTTTGAGTCGGTTAAAACCGTACCAGATGCTTTGGCTTTACTTAAAGCAGGTTCCCAAACATAGGCAGCATCAATATCACCACGTTCCCATGCAGCTGAAATTTCAGGTGGACGCAAGTTAATAATTTTTACTTTGTCTTCTGGAATATTCCAATGTTTAAGTGCAGACAAAAGGCTGTAATGGGTTGTTGAAACAAAAGGTACAGCAATGGTTTTGCCAATTAAATCTTGAGGAGTTTTAATGCCTGATTTATTACTCACCACGAGTGCTTCAGATGCACCAAGTTTTGAAGTAATTAAGAATACCTCAATAGGTAAATCACGGCTTGCCGCAGCAGCAAGTGGACTTGAACCAATATTGCCAAGTACGACATCGCCTGAAGCAAGTGCGTTTACAACATCTGAACCCGCATCAAATTTTTTCCATTGAATAGTACGTTGACTATGTTTTTCATATTCCCCATTCGCCTGCGCCACTTTGCTTGGGTCAACCCCAGTTTGATAAGCAATAACGACAGGTTTGTTGTCACGAACTGAAGCACCCGTATTATTATCTTTCTTATTCTGCCATACGATAAATGCAACAATTGCGACTACTACAATTGCCGTGATAATCAACGGTTTGGTTTTAGTGCTCATAATTTCATGATCTTTCAATAATATAAGTTCATGGTATGCAGCTGGCTTTATAATGAAAAATAAAAAAATATGAGTTGCTTATCTAATTTTTATAAATAAATTTTCCTTATAAGTTTTTATCTTTTGGTAAAAAGCAAATTTTAAGCAATCCTATAGATTAGCGGTAAAATTAAAATACTTATATATCAATAATTAAAAACGATATTCACAAAAGATAAGATGAGAAAAGGCTGACACACATCCTCTAAGTATTTTATCCTACTCATTTCGTCATTTTTATTTTTGCTTATCGCATCCAGAATTTTGCATCCAATTAATTTTCATTATTTTATATAAAGTACAGATTTTATTATCTTTTTATCTTGAATCTTCTGCAAATATTGAGATTTGGACAAATCTTTTTCTGGTTTATACATGAGGAAAATTTAATTTTTATTTTTAAGAGGAGAAATCATCCCTTGTTTAAACGTCCTACAACTTTCAAAAAAATATTCATCGCGACGACTTTGATTACATTGAGCCTCTCAAGTCATGCAGCCCTTACCTTTGGCAATGCTGAAGAAGGTCAACTTAAAGTAAGTGGTACTGTTCGGGCTAAATATGTTTATGATTTTGACTCTGAACCCTCTACCAGTAAATTTTCCTTTAATGACGCAGTATTATGGCTGGACTACAATTCCCCAAAATGGATTGGCCGTCTAGATTATCGGGTTTATGAATATTATGGACGTTTAGGCGATGCCAACTGGCTCACCGATGCATGGTTGGGTTATAAAATTAATGACAACAGTAAAATTATTGCTGGCTTAAACCCTGTTCCTTTTGGCTTGGGTCGATTTTGGGGGAATACTTATTATTTAGGCATTGCCAATAGTGCGGGTTGGGAAGATGTACACAACCTCGGCGTAAAATATGATTTCAATGATGGAACCAATGAAGCACAACTCGCCTTTTATCCTACCGATGGTGGCACCTATAGAGGTAAAAGCAAAGACTCGAGTCGATTTAGTATCAACCCTGTCAATGCAGATGACTCTGTACCGCAAGGCACCAATACCAAAGAAAAGAACTCGTTTGTAGTTCGCGGTGCTCATACCTTTAAGAATGTCTTAGGCCAAGAGAATTTCTCTACCCAACTGGGTGCTTCTGCATGGTATTCCACCATTGAAAATAAACGTTCAGGGCAAGATGGTGATCGCCAAGTCTACTCAGTTTTTAGCAATACCAATTATAACCAATGGAATTTACAGCTTTTGGCCGGTTATCAAGACATCGATAATGCCGACACTCAATATAAAGACCACCTGACTTTGGGCGGTTTCGATTATTCATTTAACTCTGCAACCAAAGGTCAGATTTATTCAGCCGAACTCAGCTATTTATTTCCTCAGCAATTTGGACCGATTACCTCTGTTCGCCCGTACTTGAACTATAGTTCTTATCGAAAAGAACAAGACGGCTTTAAAGACTCTACCCGTTTTATTCCCGGCATTGCCTTTAACTATCAAAAACTGACGGTACAAGCCGAATTACTGATGGGTAAACATGATCCATACCTAGGAGACAGTGAAGGCCTTGCAGCTGGTGGAACCAATGATAAATGGAATAAAAAAGCATTTGTAATTTTTGCTTATTACTTCTAACTCCAAAAATAAAGGCCAACATGTGTTGGCCTTTATTTCATTTAGATATTTATTTTTACGTTAGTCGATTACTGGTGAATTATTTAGAGGAAGTTCTGTTTTATCTTCATAGATGACATCGACATCTTGAGCGGTAGGCTCAAACTTAATCAGTAGTCCAATCACAATTAAAGGAATAAAGGCAAAGATAGAAATAATCAGGTAAACATCGGTTTTATATCCCGCCATCCAGATCGGTAAAACAAACAAAGCAATTGCTTGAGCAACACCCGTTACTGCACGGTTAAAGCCAACCCCAACACCACGAATCGAAGCAGGATAAGCCATAGTTGGATAAACCATCATTTGTGCCCCGGGCCCAAAGCCTTCGGCAAAAAGCCATAAACCGAGCATGCCAATTGCAGTGTAAAGTAAAAAGCTGTTCCCGGGTTCACCAATGAATGCCAAAGCAATGAGAGCAATAAACTGAAGTAAAAAGCCTGTAAGCAACACATGACGAGATTTAAATCTGCTTGCAACAAATACGCCTAACAGCCCGCCCGTAAATGCAAATAATAAATTAAGCCCGAGTGTTGTAGTAATCGTTGTTAAAACATCAGTATGAAAGAACCGCGTTAAAATAGAAGGTAAAAAGAAGGCAATGGTGGTGTACTGAAATGCCACCGAAATATGAATCACGATTGCCACAATCGTTCTTGGCAAATAGGTTTTATTGAATAAAACTGCAAAACCCTCGCGCTTTTTCTCTTCAGTAGTTCTTTCTACTTTTTCGACTGTTGCGACTGCATTAATTGCGTAGGATTCTTGTAGAACTTTAGCTGCGCCTTTTAAATCACCTTGGTTTGCAAGCCAGATTGGTGATTCAGTTAAATATTTACCGCGAATAAAAATAATGAGTAACGCTGGTACTGCTCCAAAAATTAAAGATGCTCGCCATAACCAATTGCTATGTTCAGGCGGTAAAAGAAAGTAAAGCGCCAAAACCAGACCAAAACACACCGAAGAAGCGGCATACCACATTGGGCACCATGCGGCTAAACGTGCTGCTTTGTTGCTACTACCGTTAAATTTGGAAAACTCAGATAAGTATGACATTGCGACAGGTAAATCAATACCAACACTAATTCCCATAATAAATCGGGCTAAAATCAAAACCCATACATTCGGTGCAAAACCAGCGACAATTGCCGCAATAACAAACAGCACCATGTCCGCCATGAAGACCCGATAACGGCCAATTTTATCTGTCAGCCAACCACCAATGAGATTACCAACAATGGTTCCACAAACAATCGCTGAAGCTACTACACCTGTCATGACAGGGCTTAAAGAAAACTCTGAGATGACTTGCTCAATACCAAATGAGAGCGTTGTTAAATCATATGCATCAATAAACACACCAATTAATGCCAACCAAATAACTTTATTCGATTTACCCTTCCCTGCAAATTTGGAAATTAACTGTGAAACATCATCGGGAGATTTAATTTCATAACGATGGTTATGATCGAGTTCTTGCGTGCTCACTTAATAATTCCTGTATTTTAATCACAGAAACAAAATAATGATTATTCACACAATACAAAAACAAATTAATCTGATGTTTTAATCTAAATTATAGAATTATATTTTCATTATTAACTCAGCAGTAAAACCGATATAAAAAAACAAAATAAAAGCTGGTATTTAACCAGCTATTTATTTAAAGGCTTCCTAAAATATTAACTCGCCTCAGCAAGTTTTAACTCTTTTAGATTACGATATTTTGCACCGCGGTGATTTTCAGGCAAATATGGCCCAGCACCAAATAGTTTTTCTCTTAATGTTCCTTGTGCATATGAGGTTTGATATACCCCACGTTTTTGCAATTCTGGCACAATAAATTCGACCACATCGGCAAAGGTTTGATGCGCCAAAATATAGGCAAGGTTAAAGCCATCGACATCTGTATCTTCAACCCATTGTTGTAGAGCATCTGAAACTGTTTCTGCCGAACCCACGAGTACTGGTCCATTACCACCTAAGCTGTTCCAGTTTGCAATTTCCTCAATAGTCCAGATACGCTCTGGGTCCGCATTCACATAAGAATCCAATAAAGATTGAATCGCGTTGGTTTGAATATATTCAACTTTATCAGTCGGTTGATATTGTGAAAAATCGACACCAGACCAGCCAGATAGCAATGTTAAAGCGCCATCGTAGCTTCCATAGCTTTGATATTCTTTAAACTTAGTCTGTGCTTTTGCATCGGTTTCATCAGTGACAATCGACAAAAGTGCATAAATTTTAACTGAGTATGGGTCACGGCCTTCCTGAGCCAATTTTTGGCGAATACCCTGTACCACTTTTTTAGTGGCAATTTTAGACGGGGCTGCAATAAATACACACTCAGCATTTTGACTTGCAAACTTCTGCCCGCGTGAAGATGCGCCTGCTTGGTAAAGTACTGGTGTTCGCTGCGGTGATGGTTCACAAATATGGATACCTGGTACAGTAAAGTATTTACCCTCGTGTTGAATTGGGTGTACTTTTTTATGGTCAGCAAAGATACCGCTTTCACGATCACGAAGTACCGAACCTTCTTCCCAAGAACCTTCCCAAAGTTTGTAAAGGACTTCTAAGTATTCATCAGCAATATCATAACGATTGTCATGATTAACTTGAGTTTTTAATCCTAAGTTTTTCGAACCACTTTCCAAATACGACGTCACGATATTCCAACCAACTCGCCCTTTAGTTAAATGGTCCAGCGTACTGATACGTCTAGCAAAAGGATAAGGATGCTCAAAGGAAATCGAAGTTGTGACACCGAAGCCCAAGTGTTTTGTGACTGCTGCCATCGCTGGCACAATCTGTAATGGATCATTGACCGGAACTTGTACCGCGCCTGTTAAGGCATGTTCGGCGCTTTGATGATAAACGTCATAAATACCAAGCACATCTGCAATAAAAATACCGTCAAAAAAACCGCGTTCCAAAATTTGTGCTAAATCTGTCCAATATTCTAAATCTTTATATTCAACAGATCGGTCTTGAGGATGTCGCCATAATCCAGGAGATTGATGGGCAATACAATTCATTTCAAAAGCATTAAAACTAATTTTCTTAGTCATAAAATATCAGCCAGCATTTTATTTAATTTTTATACTAAAGCAATTTTTAGGTTTTCTTTATAATATAAACCCCAAACAAAATATGATTTTATTCTAATAGATTTTTATAATTTAATTTAAATAATCAAAATAATATTAAGCCGCCAAAAATAGCAGCTTAATATATAAAGTTAAAATTTATTGTTTAGCAACATTCCCTATTCGCCATTGATACGGTGGTAATGTGCCGTTTACACTAAAATCACCGACAATTCGATTTTTAAATACTCTAGGGTTGTGTGAAGATAAAGTTCGTACATTACGCCAGTATCGATCTAGGCCTAAATCTTTGTCTGTTGCAGAAGCACCTAAAGCGTCAAATAAAATTGTAGAAGCATTTAAAATTAGATCGGTAATGACCGTTTGGGACTGCGCACTTTCAAGCTCGGCAAGTGCATTTTGCTCTTCTTCAAGCTGCTCATTATTTTGAAATGCAGCTAAGTAAGCACGCTGTAAGCTTTGTGCGACTTTTTCAACAATCGCCCCTGCACTGTAAGCCGCACCACGAATTTGTCCTACTACTTGTAAAATTTGCGGATCCTGTTTTACGAATTGGGCATTCGCATGCGTGTAGTTTCGGGTACGTTTAGCAACAGCTTGCGAAACATCATAGGTTGCAGCACGCCCTAGGCCTGTAATGATTGCCAGTTGTACCAGTTGATAGTAAGCCGCTGAATATTTAAAACGATCATCATCAGGTAAGATTTCAGTTTCGTCGACCAATACGCCATGGAAATATGCTGTACCACTTGCGGTGAGTTGCTGACCAAAGCCATTCCAGTCATCAACAACTTCAACACCCTCATCTTCACGTCGAACAACTACTGATCCAGACTCACCCTTTAAATCTGTTACACCAATTTCAACCCAGTCTGCATATAGACTGCCTGTGGTGTAGTACTTTTGACCTTTAACACGAATTTTTCCGTCACTATCCCGATATAGATGAGTTTCAAACTGATCAATTGACTCTTTTCCGCCCTCAGACCATGCACTACCGACTGTTTCACCATTGGCAATTCGGCTAAGCCAACGCTGCTGAAACGCTTTATCTTTACTTACCAAGACATCTTCAGTAAAACCAAAATGCACACGTAAAGCTTGCGGTAAGTTTGAATCAACTTCTGCAAGTTCAATGAGCAATGCAAATAATTCAGGAATAGTGGCTTCAAAGCCACCATGTGCTTTAGGAAGTCGTAATCTTGTAAAACCAATATCTTTGAGCCACTGAAGTTGTTCATACGGCAAAATATGCTGTTGCTCGCGGATTAAAGCCCCTTCTTTAATGCGGGCAAAAGTCGGTCTGAAATGTTGTGCCAACTCATCATAACGTGATGACGGCCCTTCTCCCCACACGCGAGAAACAATTGAGGCCTGACTAAGTGCTGCATGCGTTAGTGAACCGAGATGATGCTCAAAATTTAAATTTGTCATGTAAGTAAAACCAATATTGCTTTGCTTTTACCATAAAATATTTATTTCACATGAAAACGATTATTTTTTTATAACAGTATTCAAACTTTATATAACGCACAACAAAAGCCTGCCAATGCTAAGCGATCTCTTTCTTGTTAAGACTATGCTGACTTTGCAATAAGGTTTGCATATATTCTGAATAGACAGATAGTTTTTCGAAAATATGCTCTGAATAAAACATATCATCAATTAAATGAGTCATTTGATGCGTCGTGAAGGTGTCACACAGTCCCACAAGCTCCGCATTCATCCGAGCAAATTGTGCACATAGCTGTACATAGGTTTCATCTTTATTTTTGAATAATAATTTCCGCATTTCTAAGCTATTAAAGTTTTTTAAGTCCTCATCTTTTGTCGTTTTAATCCAATAAATTTTGACTTTTAGAAATTGCTCAAGAGCTTCTAAATGATTGATATCTATATCTAAACTTGTAATTAAAAAAACTGTAGAAAGGTCACTTCGACACAGAGCTTTGATTAAGCTTAAATAAATAAACTCAACTTCATTAAGCTCTGCAAGTTCCAAATCTATATAAATTTTTAGACTTTCTAAAACTTCATCTACCTTAAATAGCACCTTTTTATCTGCTTGATAATATTTATTGAGAATAGAAAGTACAGGTGCAGTCGCAGGTGTCGTATAAATGGCAGGCTTGTTTAAGTTTGCAAAAATAAAAGGTGAAAATAGGTAGGCCACGCTACTTTGATGTGGCTCAATATGAGATTGGATTAAATATACAGTTTCAGCTTTGGAAAAGTCTCTGAGTACTTTCGCTCTTAATAAAGTAGCTTCAAAATTAACGTAGGTTTGCTCTAACTGAGCCAATATAGATGCAGAAATAGGCTGATTTTTAATAATTTTATGCAGGACATTGAGTTGAGAAGTAATAAACATTTTTTAACATCCAAGCTATTTTAGAAGAGCTACACTTAAATCAGGTCTTTAATAACCCACGTAATAACCAGACCTCACGCAAAACAACAAAGGAATAAAAAAGAAGAAATTATTCTGCGCTTATTACCCAAAGTCGCATTCACTTTGTTTTGGAAAGTGATTTTGGCCATTCGTAAATCTCGTTCATTTATTTTGGACTTTTGAAGAATGGATATATAGCTACAGATAATTGAAAAAAAACTATAGCACACCTCAAGACAGCTCCAGACTGTTATAGTTTTATAAAAAATTTCTGTATCTACATATACAAAAATAGTAAGTGCATGATTAATGAAACTTCTTAAGGTAGGTAGTTTTCATGAGACGATCTATTGCATATCGCCAGATATTTCATCAATGTTTCAATGCAACATGCTTTTTTACAAATGCAACATCAAACATAAACTTTGTTAACAGATTGAGAACAATCAATCAGTCTATTCTCTTGAAATATCAAGCAATTATATTGCTTAACCCTGTTGGCATTTTACTTGCTAAGAACACTTATCACAGAAGCAAGTTTAATCGTCAAAATACTTTGTTGCCTGAAAATAAGTATTTAACTCATTCAACCATCATCAGCTAGTTCACAGGGGGAAAGTTTATGAGCCTCGGTCTAACCGCTCTAGAATTAGCGCGAATACAATTTGCTTTTACAGTATCCTTCCATATTATTTTTCCGGCCACTTCCATCGGTCTTGCCTGCTTTTTAGCAGTGTTAGAGTGGAAATGGTTAAGAACCCAAAACCCGATTTATAAAGATCTATTTAAATACTGGATTAAGATCTTTGCCGTTGCCTTTGGTATGGGTGTGGTCTCGGGCGTGGTCATGAGTTACCAGTTCGGTACCAACTGGAGTGAATTTTCACGTGTCGCCGGAAGTATTACTGGTCCTTTACTGACCTATGAGGTCTTGAGTGCCTTCTTCTTAGAAGCAGGCTTCTTAGGCATTATGTTATTTGGCTGGGGGCGTGTTGGTCCTCGAGCCCATTTCTTTGCAACGCTTATGGTTGCCATCGGAACATGTATTTCCATGTTCTGGATTTTATCTTCTAATAGCTGGATGCAAACCCCTCAAGGCTTTGCCATCGAAAATGGCATTATTGTGCCAAAAGACTGGTTTGCTATTGTCTTTAACCCGTCCTTCCCTTACCGCTTTGCCCACATGGGTGCTGCCGCCTTCTTAGTTTCATCATTATTGGTCGTCGGAACATCTGCATGGCATTTAATAAAAGGCCGTCGTGATGAATTGGTAAAAAAATCGTTCTCGATGGGTCTTTGGATGGTGCTTGTGACTTCATGTTTACAAGTGGTAATTGGTGATAACCATGGTTTAAACACCCGTGAACATCAACCAGCTAAACTTGCAGCAATGGAAGGTCACTGGGAAACCAATCACAATGAGCCGATGCCATTATTGCTATTTGCAATTCCAGATATGAAAGAAGAACGAAACCATTTTGAAGTGGGTGTTCCTTATTTGGGTAGCTTAATTTTAACGCATAGCTTAGATGGCCAAGTGACAGGCTTAAAAGATTTCGCACCTGAAGATCGTCCAAATTCAACGATTGTTTTCTGGAGCTTCCGTGTGATGGTGGGTCTTGGTGTACTCATGGTCACTCTGTCTTTAATTGCACTTTGGTTACGTAAGCGTGGAAAACTCTATGAAACTTCGTGGTTCCATAAATTTGCCTTGGTGATGGGACCATCTGGTTATGTCGCCATGCTTGCAGGCTGGGTAACCACTGAGGTTGGGCGTCAACCGTGGGTGGTGTATGGCATTATGCGAACTAAAGACGGGCTTTCACATACAGTTTCTGCAGATCAGGTGGGTCTAAGTCTCTTTATTTTTGTAGTGGTATACACCATCGTTTTTGGTAGCGGTATTTACTACACCTTAAAACTCATTAATAAAGGCCCTGTATTTATCGATACACCAACTATTGAATCTGGGGGCGTTGGACACTTTAAAACACCAATGCGTCCACTCAGTGCTGTCGATGAAAACATTGACGATAATCAAAAATCTGGGGAGAAACATCATGATTGATCTTTCTTTAATATGGGTCGGTATTATTGGTTTAGGTGTTTTAATTTATGTGGTCATGGATGGCTTTGACTTAGGAATCGGGATTATGTTCCCTTTCATTAAGAATAGCCAAGAACGTGACGTCATGATGAATACCGTCGCTCCTGTTTGGGATGGTAACGAAACGTGGATGGTACTCGGTGGTGCTGGTCTATATGCTGCCTTCCCATTGGTATATTCAACAGTTTTATCAGCGCTTTACCTACCTATTATTTTCATGGTCATTGCCCTGATTTTCCGTGGCGTTGCTTTTGAATTCCGTTTTAAAGCTCATCGTACCAAGCATCTTTGGGACTTGGCTTTTATTTGGGGCTCGGTTTTAACCAGCTTCCTACAAGGGATTATTTTGGGTGCTTATATTCAAGGGATTAAAACCGAAAATGGTATTTTTGCTGGTGGGTCTTTTGATTGGCTTTCCCCGTTTACAATCTTTACAGGTATTGGCGTAGTTGCCATGTATGCCACTTTAGGCTGCGGATGGCTGATTTTAAAAACTGAAAAAGGCTTACAGCAACGCATGTATGAGCTTATGCCAAAGCTGATTATTGCACTGCTCATTATTTTTGGGGGCGTAAGTTTATATACGCCGTTGACTCATCCTGAAATTGCAGATCGCTGGTTCTCTTTACCAAATCTGTTCTATTTTAGCCCTGTACCTATTTTGGTCTTATTATTTGTTGGTCTGATTTTATCAGCATGTAAAAAGCAGGATCATGACCTTAAACCATTTGCATATACATTGGCACTCGTTTTCCTTGCATTTACTGGTTTTGTGATTAGTTTATGGCCCTATATTATTCCACCATCAGTTACCATTTGGCAGGCAGCAGCGCCTCATTCAAGCCAGATGTTTGCTTTGGTCGGTGCGTTAATTCTGATTCCAATTATTATTGCTTACACCATTGTCTCTTATTGGGTATTCCGTGACAAAGTGCGTGTAGGTGATGAAGGTTACCATTAAGTATGGAGGGTTTTATGAAAAAGTCATCCGTTAAACTCAATCAAACCCAATGGTTTATTCTGCTATGGCTCGGTGGTTTTTTAGCCTTAGCTGTGATTGCGGGATTGTTTAAAGTGATATTGATTTATGCAGCCCCTTACTTAAAGTAATTCCAACTTTCTAAACAAATGCCGTTTGTAGATTCTGCAAACGGCATTTATTATTGATTAAGTGCATCTTTTTTTATTTCGTGCAGCCATACATGTATAAATCAGAACAACTCGCTCATAGCATTCGCCAACTCATTGAGAGCGGCACTTTAAATGCACATGAAAAATTACCTTCATTAAGAGATCAGGTACAACGCTCCGGCTTTAGTTTAATGACCGTAATGAATGCTTATCAGGAGCTTGAATCACAAGGTCTGATCTATTCAAAAGAAAAATCTGGATACTTTGTTGCCGAGCAAATTGCACTTAAACCTTTAGAGCAATATTCAGTTGTTTCACTGAATTCTAAAATTGAAATTAATTCCTTAGTTTTTAAATATCTTAAGTCAATTCAACATGAATCTGTCGTACCTTTTGGTTCAGCTTTTCCTGATAGTCAACTTCTAACAGCCCCCAAACTTATTCAAATTATGGGACAGCTGGCCCGTCAAAGACAAAGTTATGACCAGACAACCAGTTTGCCTCCTGGTAATTTATCCTTAAGAAAATTAATTGCTCAACGCTACTGTATGCAAGGCATACAGACCGATCCAAATGACATTGTCATTACATCAGGTGGTTTGGATGCACTAAACCTTTCACTACAAGCTGTCGCTCAACCCGGTGATTATATTTTATTACAGCAAACTGTGTTTTATGGGGCTTGGCAAGCCGCCGAGCGTTTAGGACTTAAAGTGATTACCATTCCCGAACATCCGCAACATGGTTTTGACCTAGAGGCTTTTGAACAGGTCATTCAAACATATCCAATCAAGGTGTGTTGGCTCATGTTGAATGCCCATAACCCGATTGGTTTCACAGTTAGTGATGACATTAAATATAAAATTGCCAAGTTGCTTCACGAACACCAAATTTATTTGATTGAAGATGATGTCTATGAAGAGCTTTTTTATGGCGGCCAAAAACCACTTTCGATGAAGTATTTTGACCAACAAAATCTGGTGCTTCACTGCTCTTCTTTTTCTAAAACATTAGGTGCTGGTTTTCGGGTCGGTTGGGTCTATGCGGGTAAGTTTTCAGACCATATTCAACACTTGCAGCTTATGAGTACCATTTCAGTCAATGCACTCATTCAAAATGCATTGGTTGAGTTTTTATCTCATCATCATTATGAAAAGCACTTGCGTACACTTAGACTTTCCCTTGAGCGTTATAAAAAGCAGTTTTATCACTATTTAAAGCAGCATTTACCTAGCTCTTGCGAAGTGTATTACTACCCAAGTGGTTATTTTCTATGGGTCAAACTTCCCAGCACCCTAGACAGTATGCAAGTTTATGAAGCGTTGATTCAGCAAGATATTGGCGTTGCACCAAGCCCTCTGTTTAGTGTTTTACCTGCACAGCAACATTATTTACGAATTAATTGTTCTTTTGAATGGAACACTAAAATTCAAAATGCATTAGATCAAGTGATTAAAACCATTCAACAAAAAGTTTAAGCAAGTATCTAAAGAAATACTTCGACCTAAGCACAATTTTATAGACTTTATTTTGTGGTAACTTTATAGCTCAAATCTATAGTTTTAAGGGAAACAGGTTCAAGGAATTAATATGGAAATTGATGAAGAACTCACTCTTAAAAAAATACAGATTTTTTTAGCTTTTATGCGCTGTGGAAATTTGTCTAAAACAGCCACAGAAATGCAGCTGAGTAATGTCAGTGTTCATAAAGCACTACACTCTTTAGAAAGCGCTTTACGTTGTCCTCTTTTTAAAAATGAAGGTCGTAATCTGATTCCTTTAAAAAGTGCTTATGTCTTTGAAGAACGCGCACAGAAAATCGTACAAGACATTTTTATCACTGTAAATAAAACCAGAGAAGCTGCTGGCTTTGCAGCCAAAGTTTTACATTTAGGTTCGCTTTATTCTCTGACTGTAAACACAATTCCAAATGTGATTAGCGGACTTAAACTCAGACGTAGTGAGCTTGATATTCAACTCCTACTCAGTTCAAATCAGGATTTGGTGAAAAAGCTTAAAGCGACAGAGCTTGATGCGATTATCGTGGCTTTAAATGAAACCACCCAAGATGATGACTTTGAAATTTTGCCAATGTTTTCAGACGATATTTTTTTGGCAGTCAATAAAGATTCTAAATATGCCGAGTTTAAAGATATTGATTTAAGCCTTTTAAAAGAAGAAACTTTTTTAACTTTAACTAAGGGTTTTGCCACTCATAACGACAGCGACATCATTTTTAAAAAAGCTGGTTTTTCACCTAAAGTTGCTTTACAGGTCAATGATATTTTTACCCTCATTAGTATGGTTAGCTCAGGTGTCGGTTTTGCTCTACTACCTGGTCGTATTTCTGCTGTTTATGAAAGTTCGGTCAAACTTATTCCTTTAAAACAGCAATATCATATGCAACAAGAAATTGGTCTCGTCTTTTTAAAAAGTAAAGAACGCGACCCTAACTTACTTGCTCTGATTGCTGAATGTCGAATGTTTGCCTCTAATTTTAAAAGATAAATATCGGCAACTTATTAAAGAATAATGAATTGCCGTTGTGCGATTTTCAAAAATTTATCCAAAAATTGCATTAACCGTTAAGAAAAATACAGAAGGTCCAAGTAAACAGCCAAGTCCTGTATAGAAGGTTGCAACCAAAGCTCCATAAGGTACAAGTCGTACATCAGTGCCAGCTAGGCCTGCAGCAGTGCCACTGGTTGTTCCTGCTAAACCACCAAATACCATGGCAGAGCGTGGACTTTTTAGATACATAAATTTCGCAAGCAGTGGAGTCCCTACCATAAAGAAAACTGACTTGATTAACCCAATTGCAATAGAAAGTGCGATCACATCAGAGCTCGCGCCGATTGCGGTTCCTGTAATTGGACCAACAATATAAGTCATTGCGCCTGCACCGATTGTTGTCATCGAAATTGGATCTCTATAGCCCATACTCCATGCGACCAAAACTCCAATTGCAAAAGGCACAACGCAACCAAGCATTAATGCGATTAGACCAATTTTGCCTGCTTTCTTCACTTCTTTCACATCAACTTCAAATGCAGTTGAAGCAATCGCTAAATCACGAATCATGGCTCCACCCAATAACGCAAAGCCAGAAAAAATAGCGATGTCCGAAACACCTTTGGTTCCCTGCGTATAAACTCCGGCAAAGTAAGCAACAACCAAACCCAAAGTAATCGCGATTGCAGAACTTTGTAGTTTTCCTTTCGTCAAATATTTTGAAAGTAAATGGGAAACGAACATCATTAAACCCGTTACTGCAAGAGCAGTAACTAATGCATTTTTTGATAACACAGCAATTATAGCGTCCATCATTTAATTCCTTTTTGATTGAACTTTTTGTAGTTTATGTTTGCTTAGGCTATTTTTTCTTTGGTTTCTATTGTCCATTCATAAGTTTCATAGTCGCCACTAATTCTATTTAAATAACGGATGACTAAAACCGTACCAATTAACGATGCAATAGAGACAATTAGCCCTAATATGCCACCTGATAAAGCTGCAACCACATTTTGACCCGCTGACATCGCAACCACGATCGGAATATACATACCAGACCAATACAAAACGCCAAATTGTGTGACTTGAGGTAAGTAACCTTTTTTTGCCAATAATTCTTTAGATAAAATCAACAGAATCATCGAAATAGCAACTCCACCGACATTCGCTTTAACGCCTAATAGCATTCCTAGGGTATTGCCAAGATAGTCACCTAATAAATGACAGATCGCTAATATTGCTGTTCCATAAATAATCATTATAAATCCCTCATATCCTTGGGTTATTACTCAATTTTTAATTTATATTGTAATTACAAAGAAGCATTATTTTCGTTTTGCATTGCTAATTGAATGCTGTCTAAACGTGTTCCCTGAAATGACAATACAGTTCCTTCTTTAAACGTTCGACGTGCAAGTGTAGTAAGTACCGTTCCCGGTAAAGCTTCTATCTGCAACCTTACACCTCGCTCCCATGCAGCTTGGATGGTACTTTCCCAATCTACAGTTCGACTCATATTAAAAGCCAAGTCATCACCAATCTGTTCTGGTCTGCCAAGCGTACGAGCCGTTGTACCACTTAAATAACGTATTTTAGGTGGCTTTAAAGTGACTCCCTCCATAGACGCTGCAAGTTGCTTTGCTTGCTGACTTAATAATTCACAGTGCGATGGCACCGATACATCTAATTTTTTTGCCACCACGCCTTGTTGCCTTGCCAAAACAGCAACTTGGTTCATGGCTTCAAAGCTTCCTGAAATAACGATCTGGTTATGTGCATTAATATTTGCGACAAACACCTCTGGCGTTATTTCATAAATCTGTTTGACCCATGTTTCAACAGCTGCACGGTCTGTACCAATCAGAGCAGTCATGCCATAGCCTGTTGGATAGGCGTTTTGCATGAGTTCACCTCGATAATCAACCAAACGAACTGCATCTTCATAGTTTAGAACTCCTGCTACAACTGCAGCCGACCATGCTCCAATCGATAGACCCGCAACATAATCAGGTGTTAAGTTTTCCGCTGTTAATAAAGCTGAACTCACCACACCTGAAATCAGTAAACAAAGCTGTACTGCACGTGTCGATTGAAATGCAGCCGGACTATCTAACATCAAGACATCTTCTTTGAGTGCATCCGATGCACGCTCAAGGTATTCTTTAACCAGTGCGGTTTGAGGTAAGTCGTGCAACATATTGCTTCGTTGCGCACCTTGTCCCGGATATACCCAAATTGAAGCCATGATATCTATTCCCTAATTCCATGGGTTTTCTACTAAAACAGCACCATCAAGACGTTTCAATAGAACTTTTCCACTGTTCCCAGCCCATTCTTTTAACGCCAAACCACCTTGTGGAAGTTGAAGCTGTATATCCACATTGAGCCCTGCTTGCTGAAAATTTTCGAGTAACTCAATCGCCTGCTTTTTGGCAAAAGGTTGTTCAGCTCGAATCAACAAATCTATGTCACTTTGCTGAGTAACTGTCTTAATACCCGTTGCCAGTTCAAACCCGAAACTTCCTGTATATCCCCAACATCCTGAAAAGTTTTTCATAATGCTGGAAATGGTCTGTAAACGTTCTGCCAAGTGTGCAAATTGCTGCGTATCTACATGAGTCAGTGCTTCGGGTTTAAGCTGTCTGTTAATAGCAGATCTTGGCATTTGAGCTGCATATCGTTGATGACGAAATTGTCCTCTAACCCCCACAGCCACCTGATCTACAGGGGTAATTGCCCGTCGAACCACAACAGGATCGCCTCGTAGTAACACCTCTTTCACCCAAAACGGAGCATCATCAGCCAAGCAATCGACCGTCATGCCCCACAGTAAATCATGGGCTTCAAGCTCAAGTTTCATGACCATTGCTCACGCAATAACTCACGGACTTTCTTTGACATTTGACGGTTTGCGCCGTGAAGTCTCTGTTCCAGTCCTCTAGATTGATCAGCATGAATCTCTTTAAATGCTTGTGCAATTGCCTGCTTCGCTAATGAAAGATCAGCGGTTGTAGGTTGTTCAGGGTTTTCAACAGATAACAGTTCAGATAACAAACCAAGCGTTGCATAACTTTCAATGTCATAAGCCATTGGCGGAATGCTGGAGGCCAATTGCTCTAACTCATCAACCGACCGTTGGGTTACACGTGCAGCAGATTCTTTACCCATTGCATGCACCATAACACCTGAATCTTTTAAGGCAATAATACGATTGGCTTGGTAACCATGCGCTAAGAAAGCGCCTGACATCGACTTACCAACCAATAAACTGACAATAGGATGACCTTCTAGTCTAGCTCTGGCATAGCTGTCTACTGCACTAGCTAAAGCTTGATGAATACCTAATAATTCTTCACGGCGACCATAGGCCTGACTAGGTACATCAACCAGACATAAAATGCCGCGTTTAGTCTCGGCATGCGCATCAGCTTGAATCACCTCATCAACCGCTTTTGCCAAGCTCCAACCTTCCAAAAGGCCAACTTCACCTTGCCTCGCTCGCGGGAACAGATTATTACTGTCTTGGACAACTGCAATCACACGTACTGCTTGCTGATCAATCTGACCATCAGCCACCCAAACCGAAGCTGGAAAACCTTCAACTGCCTTAAAGCCTTGCGTGAGTGCTTTAAACCAATGTGCACCACGAATAGATGCTTTTAATGTATCAACGGCGATATTCATGCTTGCTCTCCTTGATACAAAGCTTGAACTTGTGCTGGGGTAATCTGCTCAGCAGTATCAACTTGTTGTAGCTTTTCTAAATAAAATGAGTAATTTGAACTACGATGCTGATGAGGTACGCCTTGAGTTAAATAATCGATGACTTGCTGACGAATTTTCTGGCGATCATCGTCTACATAAGCATCTGCCAAACCACTAGTAAAGCGCTGATTACCACCCGTAATACTCCATATAAATGGACGATCTTTGGCGTTATATTCTTGTACACCAGCTTCTTGTTCGATCACCTGTGGGCCATTTAGTCCTAAACGTCCTTCTTGTGTCATTACAATATAGCTACATAGTCCAGCTGCAATTGACATACCACCGAAGCACCCTACACTACCTGCAACCACGCCAATCACGGGTTGATACTGACGTAAGTTCACAATTGCAGCTTGAATCTCAGCAATTGCAGCCAAGCCCAGATTTGCTTCTTGTAAGCGAACACCACCCGTTTCTAATAGTAAAATTGCAGCTGTTGGAATGCCTTTCAGATTGTCTTCAACCGCAAGTTCTAAGGCACCCGCAATTTTGGCACCGCCCACCTCGCCTAAGCTTCCACCCTGAAATAAGCCTTCAATTGAAATCAAAACTACTGGTCGTTCTTGAATAGATCCTTTTGCAATCACTACACCATCATCGGCTTGCGGCACAATATTCTGCTTAACGAGCCAAGGCGACATAACACGTGCAAATGGATCGAGTAGCTCTCTAAATGTTCCTTCATCCAATAATGCCTTGGCACGTCCTCTTGCACTGAGTTCAATAAAATCTTGTTTATTTAACAAGCTCTCGATATCAGTCATGAGCAATCTCCTCTAAAGCTTGTTCCAGACGTAAACGAACAACACCGGGGGTTGCACCAAAATCATGAATATCAATATTGACGGCAGGTGGTATTTGCGCAGTAAAAATCCGTTCAAAAAGATTGTGCCAACGAGCTGCACTGCCATCTACAGAGGTAACGACATGAATAGAGGCTTTTCCCTTTTCACCAGGTTCCATCAAAATTTCTAAATCGCCCGAGCCAACACATCCTACTAGTGCTTTTTTTACAGGTGGCTCTGTCGCCACAAATTCAAAATGAAGTGTTTCCATCATCAAAATCCCTCTTTATTTTTTAAAGATGACTGCTGAGCACAATCTATAAACAATGTTGCTGCCAACAAATCTGCGGCACCACCAGCAGACGCCTTCATCCGAAGTAGGTCAATCTCTAAAAGATGCAAAGCACGTCGACCTTCCAAGCTTGAGCTACCCCCCAAATCTAGTACTTGCTGAGCACCTTGTTGCATACGCTTTAAGCCATTTGTTCCAGATCGATAAAGCACACAGGTATCGGTTAGATCAGTCATCATGGCAAGCAAGGCATCTAAACGAGCGAACTCTTCTTTCATGGGTTTACTACGGCTTTGATAAAGCTGCTTTAAACCAAAGTTAACAATCGTTGGAAAACCTTGCTGAGCTTGTTCTTTTGCACCTAAGACGCCCAACTTTTTCTGTACCTGCTGACCATGACTTAAAGCCTGCTTTGGAATAAAACGATCTTCAAGCTGGGCAATCTGACCTGCTAACTGACATAGCTCAACAGCCGATAAATATTGTTGATTGGTACGTGCCAATGCCGCCGCCGTAACCACTAACCCTAATGCCCAAATTGCACCGCGGTGTGTGTTAACACCATCTGTTGTCAACATCATGGTCTTTTCACCTTGGCGACCAATTTCACCAATGTCTTCACGCAAAGCTAAACAGACTTTTCCATGATGCATGGCTGCCTGAGCCATTTCCTCAAACATGGGCGCTAAGCTTTTCGCAGAGCGTTCCATTAATTCCAAAGTCAGGTCATCGTGTGCACCACTACCACGACGGTCGACTAAGGCTGGTTTAGGAGTCAGATTCACTTCATCAATTAAAGCCTCGACCGCTAAACTTGCCAAAAGCTGACTATCGCTGAGCGTTTGATATTGAACTTGTGCCATCATTACCAACTCCTAAATTTTGCAGGGGGTTGATATAAACCATCTGACCATGTCACCAAGTCCGCAATATTTTTCGCAGCTAAAAGCTCACGTGTTGCATCGGTGCGGCGAATACCTAAATCTTCAGGGAATACCACCAGACCTTCACGTCTTAAACGTGCTGTTGTTTTCGGGTCTTGAGTTAAACCAATACTGGTCACACCCGCTACCGCAGCAATCATGGCTTGGCGCTCTTCTTGGCTGCTTGCTTTATATAGATAAGCAATGCCTTCTTCGGTCAGTAAATGGGTGACATCATCGCCATAAATCATGATCGGGGCTAAAGGTAGGCCTGCTGTTTTAGCGACATCAATCGCATCGAGACGATCTACAAAAGTGGGCTTGCCACCCTCTTGGAAGGTTTCCACCATTTGCACAACTAGCTTTTTACCACGTGCCAAATAGGTTTCAGTTTCACTGGCACCTTGTAAACGCATATCAAGCCATGCAGGTGTATCATGACGGCGGCCACGCGGGTCGTGTCCCATGTTTGGTGCACCACCGAAACCAGCTAAACGACCTTTGGTAACAGTTGAAGAATGCCCCATACCATCAACTTGCAAAGTTGCACCAATAAATAAATCAACGGCATACTGACCTGCGAGCTGACACATCATGCGGTTGGAGCGTAACGCGCCATCACGACCTGTAAAGAAAACGTCTGGTCGAGCTGCAACATATTTTTCCATACCGAGTTCGGTACCAAAACAATGCACGCTTTCAACCCAACCAGTTTCAATCGCTGGAATTAATGTTGGATGTGGATTTAGTGTCCAGTTCCGGCAAATTTTTCCTTTTAAACCTAAAGACTCACCATAGGTCGGTAAAATCAGTTCAATTGCCGCAGTATTAAAACCAATCCCATGGTTTAACGATTGCACATTATGCTTTTCATAAATTCCGCGAATTGCCATCATGGCCATAAGCACATGAACAGGTTTGATATGTTTTGGGTCGCGAGTAAATAACGGTTCAATATAAAAAGGCTGGTCTGCCACAACCACATAATCCACCCAAGAGGCAGGAATATCGACACGTGGTAAATCAGAGACGTCATCGACCAATTCATTGACTTGCACAATCACAATACCGTCACTAAAAGCCGCAGGTTCAATAAGTGCTGGAGAGTCTTCGGTACTTGGGCCTGTATAGATATTGCCTTGACGGTCTGCCATAAAGCCCGCTGAGAGCACCACATTTGGAATGAGGTCGACTACAAGGCGTGAATATAGTTCGATATAAGTATGAATCGCACCAATCTCTAATAATCCATCTTCAATTAACTGACTAATACGCAAACTTTGTGGGCCAGCAAAAGAAAAATCGAGCTTACGCGCAATGCCTTTTTCAAACAGATCAAGATGTTCCGGACGTCCGACGCTTGGCATAATCATATGTAAATCATGCAAAACATCTGGATTGGTTTGTGCCAAAGAACGCGATAAAAAATCTGCTTGCTTTTGGTTATTCCCTTCGAGTACAACTTTGTCACCCTGTGTAATCAGGGTTTCTAAAACTTTAATAATGTCTTGAGTTGGAATGACCACACCATCGGTATATTGGTTTGCCATCTCTAGTTTTAGTCGTTTGGCATGACGCCGCTTTGTCCATAACCGTTCTTTATTCTGAACTGAGCCTTCCATGTGTTTACCTATAGATCGCAGTTTTGTTCTGAATCTATAAAAACGCTTTATGGGATTTCGATCAATCAACCTAGATGAGCTGTTATTAACCTCAGGTTAACGATTAATTTTATATTCGATGAATTTCTTCAAAAAACCATTCCAGACAGATTTTGACTTTAGGCAAATTTGCGTATTCCGGTCGGTACACCAAATAATAAGAAAAGGGCGATGAGAAGTGAATTTGAGGAAATAATCGTACCAAACGCCCGGTTTGTATATCTTTTTGCACCATAACACTACGCGCTAATGCAACACCATGTCCTTCCATTGCTGCCTGTAAAACTGCAGATGAACTGTTGATTTGCATACCACGATTAATATTGATGTCATTCAAGCCTACACTTTTTAGCCAAGATTGCCACCCCGGAAATTGTTGATGTTTTTCCATAGAAAGATCATGAATTAAAGTGATATTTTTCAGATCATTTGGGGTTAAGAGCGATGAATGTTCATTTAAAAATGCGGATGAACATACGGGATAAACCTCTTCATCCATGAGTTTAACTGCTTCTAGCCCTTGCCATTGGCCTTGCCCATATCTCACCCCCACATCAACTTTTTGTTCTAAAAAATCTACGGTTTTCAAGTTAATATCCAAACGAATATCAATATCTGGATATTGTTTTTGAAAATGATCAATTCTTGGTAACAGCCATTTTTCAGCAAATGCTGGACTCACTGCAATATTAAGAACACCTGATAGAGAATCTTGTTTTAATTTTTCTAAAGCCAAAGTGAGCTTATCAAAACCCGCCCGAATATCCGGTAAAACTAATTCAGCCAGTTCAGTAGCGACCAGTCGATTTTTACCATTAGTTTGCCGATGAAACAAAGGAAAGCCTAACCAATCTTCGAGTGTACGTACCAATTGCCCCACTGCGGCGGGAGTAACATTTAACTCTTTTGCCGCTGCAGAAAAACTTTTGTGGCGTGCGCTGGCTTCAAAAGCACGAAGTGCATTCAAATAAACTGGTGAATTCATAACACTAAAGATTTTCTTTACTGAAGAAGCAGATTATCTCATTTGTGATTAAAAAATACTATTTCTAAAATAAACCTATATTGATTGAAATACATCAGCTTCACGAATCAATCAATTTATTTTATTTAACCTTAAGGATATATACATGAGTAGATTTTCTTTAAAAGTTGCTATCGTTACGGGCGGCAGTTCTGGTATTGGTAAAGAAGTTGCAATTCGCTTGGTTCAAGAAGGCGCCAATGTTGTCATTGGTGGCCGCGATGAAAACAAATTGCAAAAAGCTGCCCATGAAATAGATCCAACAGGTGCAAAAGTTCGCTATTTTGCTGGGGATATAGCCGAACCTGAAACTGCAAAAAACTTAGTAAAAGTAGCATCTGAAGCATTTGGCGGTGTTGATATTCTTATCAATAATGCAGGTGTATTTAACCCAAAATCTTTCCTTGGTATTACTGAAACCGAATACGACTGGTTTTTAGATACCATTTTGAAAGGCAAGTTTTTTATGGCACAAGCTGCTGCTAAAGCCATGCAACAACGTGGAGGCGGCACAATTGTACAAACAGGTTCGCTTTGGGCATTGCAAGCTGTAAAAGCAACCCCTTCTTCTGCTTACTCAGCAGCAAATGCAGGAGTCCATGCACTCACTCATAACTTAGCCATTGAATTGGCCGAATCAAATATCCGCATTAATACCGTTGCACCGGGCGTAGTGGAAACACCTGTTTACAACACGTTTATGAGTGAAGATCAGGTTAAAGAAGCTTTACCGACTTTTAACTCATTCCATCCATTAGGCCGCAACGGTCAACCTGCTGACATTGCCCAAGCGATTTTATTCCTTGCATCATCCAATGCCTCATGGATTACAGGAACTATTCTTCCTGTAGATGGCGGTGTGATGGCTGGTCACTAAATTACCAACCACCTTGACCTGTTCAATATACGTTCGAGTTGATCAAAAGACCTTAGAGCATTAATTTTACTTGCTAATTCATTCTATTTATTTTGTTATTGAATAAAGAGAATTTAGTTTACGAGGAAAGTATTCATGTTGATCCATGCCGATTTTTCACAGGCTGTGATTGTCAAACCTGAAGACTATCATTGGGTGAAATCTCCCCGTGGGGAAGTTGATCGTGTCATGCTTGATCGTGTTGGCGATGAAATAGCTCGTGCGACCAGTTTGGTGAAATATGCGCCCCACACAATCTTTCCTGAGCATCGACATCATCATGGTGAAGAAATCCTCGTACTTTCAGGCGTATTTACTGAAAATCAAAATCAGCACTACCCCGCTGGATGGTATTTACGGAGTCCCCATCAGTCGGTACATCAACCGTCGAGCGAAGAAGGTGCATTGATTTTTGTCAAACTTATGCAAATTCCTACGTCAGAAACGCAAACCTTACGGATCAATACCAACGATCCAACACAATGGCGAGAAATAGGTTGGCGTTTAATTTGCACATTGGTTGATGCAAGTTATGAGCACACCTATTTAGAAAAACTCAAGCCGCAGCAACTTTTTACTGAAGAAGCTGAGGGTGGAATCGAAATTCTGATTACCCAAGGTCAGTTGGTCGATAAAGAAATGGTTTATGACGCTGGAACATGGATACGCCTACCTCCGAAAACACATGCCCATTTTCAAGCGGGTTTGTCTGGCGCTTCTATTTATGTAAAAACCGGACACCTAGCTTCAGCCATTACTGAATATAATTAAAGGCTCGTTATGCTTCAAAATACCATGCACCGCCAAGTATTAATTCTGGCGCGTTCTCAATCACTTTTCCAAACCGTTTCTGTCATGGTCATGACCATTGGTGGCTTGGCTGGCGCTAATATTGCAAACACCCCAACACTTGCAACGCTGCCCATTGCATCTATGTTTTTGGGTACAGCTTTAATGATGTTTCCAGCCTCAATGCTCATGGCACGTGTAGGACGGCGTAACGGTTTTCTATTCGGCGCTTTCTTAGGTGCGCTCGGCGGCATTATTGCATCAATCGGTATTTTTTATAGTTCACTCATGCTTCTGGCTTTGGGTACGCTATGTGTCGGGGCCTATCAGTCCTTTGCTCAGTTTTACCGTTTTGCTGCCAGTGAAGTGGCAACTGACGAGTTTCGCTCACGTGCTATTTCTTGGGTGATGGCAGGTGGAATTGTTGCAGCACTGATTGGTCCGACTTTAGCCCGTTTTGGTGGACCCTTATTCCAGCATTTAGAATATATCGGTTCATTTTTAATTATTAGTATTATCTCATTTTTAGCAATGGGAATTTTATCTAGCCTACATATTGCCGATACAGTTGAGCAAAAGTCTGACTTTACTGCTGGTCGCCCATGGCAACAGATTGTCTTTCAACCGACCTATTTGGTTGCGTTATTTGGCGCAGTAACAGGCTATGGCATCATGATTTTAGGTATGACTGCCACACCAATTGCAATGCGACATTCACATCATGAACTTGGATCGATTACCACTGTCATTCAGTTACATGTACTTGGTATGTTCCTACCTTCATTCTTTACTGGAAATTTAATTGCACGTTTTGGAGTAATTAAAATCATGTTTGCAGGTCTTTTATTATTTGCTTGCTACATCGGATTTGCTATCTCAGGTATTCAGTTCGCATCTTTTGCTATTTCTTTAATTTTATTAGGCGTTGGTTGGAACTTTTTATTTATTGGCAGTACTTCTTTACTCACAGGTACTTATTCTGTGGCTGAAAAAGCCAAAGCTCAGGCAATTAATGATATGACGGTTTTTGTTGTGGGATTGATTTGTTCGTTTAGTGCAGGTGCTTTACTGGATTTATTTGGCTGGAAAGCAATGAATATGGCGTTAATACCATGGTTAGTGATTGCCGCAGCTTCTCTCTTCTGGCTAAGCCAAAAAAGAGAAAAGCAGTTTGTTTAAATTCTTTTTAACGCGGTTTGCTCAATAGCCATTCGAGATTTTGACGGACCGCAGGCCACTCATGTTTCAAAATGCTATAAACATGAGTGTCCCGCAAAATATCATCTTTCACAATTTGATGACTTCTTAGCACACCATCGAGCTTTGCACCTAAGCGTACAATTGCGGCTTGGCTTTGAACATTTAAAGAAGATGTGCGTAACTCAACCGCAATACAGTTTAAAGTCTCAAATGCATGAGCCAACAATAGCTTTTTACATTCAGTATTGACTGGCGTACGTTGCGCAGACTTTCGATACCACGTCGAGCCAATTTCTACACGGCGATGGGCTTCTTCAATATGCATTAGGGTTGTCATGCCCAGCGCTTGTCTCGTTTTTCGGTCTTCAATATAAAATGGCAACATGCTTCCTGATTGCTGCAAACCAAGACGTCTTTCAATTTCAGCAGTCATTTTTTCAGGTCTTGGCACACGGGTATACCAAAGATTATAGAGCTCCCCATCGCAAACGGCCTCTGCCAATGATTCAGCTTGAGTTACATCTAGCGGCTTTAAAATAACGTGCTCACCCACTAATTCAACAGGTGTAGTCAAAGACATCTTTATCTCCTCAATTAATATTAAAGTTTTATATTTTCAAAATTATTTATTTAACTCAGCCACACTGTACATGGCATTCGCTATAGTTTGATGACCAGATTTCGATAGGCCATCTGCCGCACCCAAAATGTCTCGGTGTTCTTTGTTTTGCCCAAGTTTTGATTTTCCTTGCAGCTTAGTAATTACAATTTCTATTCCCACAATCGCCTTTAACATCGGTTCAAGATAGTCTTTTGGTGCATCGGACATTTTCCATGGCTCAGGTTGAGATGCTTCATGGGTACGGGTTAAACGAGCCACTACACCACGAACATAGCGTTCATCATCTCGAATCGTCACTTTCCCATAAGCATGCACAACCCTATAGTTCCATGTCGGTACTTGTCTATGCTGTTCATGTTTGGATGGGTACCAATTTGGTGAAATATACGCATCACCCGCTTGAAACACGACGAGTACCTCATCTCCATTTTTAATGTCCTGCCAAACAGAATTATTTCGAGACAGATGCGCATGTAGCACACCTAAGTTTCCTTCCTTTGCCAGCAATTCAAATGGAAGATGGTTTGCATCTAAGCCATTATTTCCATGAGTAAAAAGCACCCCAAATGGGTATTCTGTAATAAGAGAATGCAACACATCCAAACGGTTTTCTGCAAAATCATCAGGGATATACATGGCTCAAAACCTCGCTGTAAATATCAGGGTTATTTATATTTTGTGTTGTAAATTTTCTGGTTTATGTGGTTTATTAAAAAGAACCACTTTGTGTTTTTTTAAGTAGACCAGAATTATGGCAAGAATGGCAAAAGTTGTTGAACTTCCGTCTATTGCAAAGATTGATAAAAGCCAAGGAAAGATTAGTGCTCAGTTGACCCAAGCTTTACGCGAAGCTGTACAAAGTGGTGATTTACAACCAGGCGATCCATTGCCTTCTTCACGCGAATTAGCTCAAACACTTGGGGTCGCTCGCGGAACAATTATCGAAGCTTACGATCAGCTTTTAGCTGAAGGTGTTTTTGACTCTCAAGCACGAACGGGCACCTATGTGTCTCATGCTTTAACTAAAAAAACTCTACTGCAAAATTCTCAAAAAGAAACCATACCTAGCTCAATCCCTTTGACGAAGTCGGCACGTTCTTATGCCCAAGTACTTAAAGAGTTTAAACCACTTCCCCATGTTCCATTTGCGGTGTCTGTCCCCGTCGGTCGGACCCAACCAAGTGATATCTGGCGCAAATTTGGCAATAAGTTTAGATCACGAGGTGCAGGAGTTCCTTCAGGATATGGTGAACCTCAAGGCGTGTTATCACTAAGAATTGCTATAGCAGACTATGTACGCCGATCACGCTCTGTACACTGTGAACCTGACCAAATTGTGATTACACCCGGCATTCAACAGTCACTTTATATTTGTAGCCAGATTTTATTTGAAGCAAAAGATGAAGTTTGGATTGAAGATCCAGCTTATCGGGGTACGACAGCGATTTTTGAGCATGCAGTACAAAACATTCGGATGGTGCGTGTTCCTGTCGATGAAGAAGGTATTCAGGTTGAAACTGGTATTAAGCTTGCAGAACATGCACGTGCTGCTTTTGTGACGCCATCTCATCAATACCCACTTGGTATGCCAATGAGCCTAGCAAGACGTACGGCTTTATTAGCTTGGGCAAAACAGCAAAATGCATGGATCATTGAAGATGACTATGACAGTGAACTTCGTTATAACGGCCAGCCCTTCCCATCTTTACAAGGCATGGCACCCGACCAAGTGATTTATTTGGGTACTTTTAGCAAAGTGTTATTTCCGTCCCTTAGGCTTGGCTATGCAGTGTTGCCTAAAGAATTAGTAGCATCTTTTTGCGGACTTAGAGTATTAATTGATCGACATCCACCTGCTGCTGATCAACATGTTTTAGCTGCCTTTATTCAAGAAGGCTATTTAGAGCGGCATATCCGACGTACTCGAAATGTCTATGCAGAAGTCCGAGAATATATTATTGGCTTGATTGAAAAATACATACCTCAAGAACTGGCTTGGTTACAGCCGGGTGATCAAGGCATGCATATGGTGTTATGGCTTGCTCATCATATTAATGATATTGAAGTTGCAAACTCGGCCGTCGATGCAGGCATTGCCATTAAAGCAATTTCACCAACATTTTCAACAGAGCAACAGCGCCCGGGATTAATTGTCGGTTTAGGGGATTTTGAACCTGAGCTGATGAAACAAGCTATTAAAAAACTATCAAACATTATTCAACAACATGACAAGCCAACTTCGGAAAACCTACAACAGCAACCATAGATGAATCGCAAATGGTCCAATCAAAACCATTAAAATACCTGCAATTACCATAGTTAAACTTGCAATTACGCCCTCTTCACTATTGCGCTGTTGGGCTCTAACTGTACCAAAACCGTGGGCTGCATTTCCAAAGGCTGCCCCATTGGCCACATTAGAACGAATTTTAGTAATCGCTAAAATCGCATCGCCGCAAATCATACCAACCAAACCAGTAATAACCGTAAATAGTGAAACCAATGCTGCCGAACCGTGAATATCTTCCGCTAAAATCATGGCAAATGGTGTTGAAATAGAACGGGCCATCAAACTATTGGTGACTTCAGGGCTAAAGTGGAACCACTGTGCCATTTCATAGGCAGACATTACACCTACACTCATGCCTACAATAATCGCAATTGAGAGTACCCCGAGGTTTTTACGAATCGTTTCCCGATAGCGATAAATCGGTACAGCAAATGCAACCGTTGCAGGCCCTAATAAATTAACAATCCACTGGGTATCTTCTGCGTAAGTTTGATATGAAATTCCAAAAATCGTCATCAAAATAATGGTGAGTACAGGCACACTAATCGCAGGCGACAACCAAAGTTTTGGATTTTTCTGATAAATTCGCTTTGCCACAACATAGGCGACCAAAGTCCAGATCAGACAAAGAATTGACCAAATATTCATGCCGTTTTCTCTTAGATATGCTTATGTTGAAGACGTTTTCGAGCATGCAAATAAGCTTTTAAACGATTGTAATAGTGAATCGTCAGGCACGTACTGAGCATGACTGAAATAGTCCCAACCGCAATGCTCAAAACAATTTGCCAGCCTTCGGTCATAAACAAGGTTTTATACTGAACTACGGCAACCACAACGGGCACGAAAAAGAGCAACAGTTCACCTAAAACAACAGTTGCTCCCATTGCGACCTGATCCATTTTGATAATTTTAAAGAACAGGCATAGAAGCAATAAAAACATCCCTAAAATGCCTGCCGACACAGGCACGCCGAGTTTTTGGTGTAGAAGATATCCGACCCACCAAAATCCAGCCAAAATCAAAATTTGTTTAACTAAAACTAAAAATGAAGGTTGTGTGGGTGTTCCAGAAGCAGATTCAGTACTCATTTTGCAAAATTAAATGGTTAACTACACCATTATGCTATCTTGGTTAAACCTGCTAAATATGAATTATTCATGTTAATATTATTCAAAAATGGAATAATCTATTCTTTATTATGCTTTCTCTAAAGTCATTACAATGCTTCGTTACACTGGTAAAAACTAAAAGCTTTACACGTGCTGCTGACGAGTTATACCTGACTCAGCCCACCATTAGTAAAATAATACAGCAGCTTGAAGAACAGCTTCAGGTCCAACTTTTGGTCAAACCCGATCATGGCCGAAAAAGACAAATTGAATTAACGGAAATTGGAGGGCGTATTTATCAACATGCAATCGAGCTTCTTCAGGCAGAACAGAACATCTTTCTTGAGATAGAAAATTATCAACAATTAAAAACAGGGACTTTAAAACTTGGCGTACCCCCTTTAGGTTCGCAGCTTCTAACGACTGCCCTGTTTGATTATCACCAACAGTGGCCTGATATTGAATTGGCTTTTATGGAAGTGGGTTCACGCGGTATTGAACAAGCCTTACTCAACAACGAGTTGGATGTTGGTGTTTTATTGCAGCCTTTTGATACACAAATTTTCAATAGCATTGAGCTATGTAACTACCCTTTAATGGTCCTTTTACGTCGGGATGCGACTTGGGCCAGCCGCAAAAAAATAAATCTAGAAGAGCTACAGCACCAATCATTTTTAATGTTTCCAGAAAATTTCTCTTTAAACAGTATTATTCTCGATGCATGTAAGCAGCATGGTTTTTACCCAACCATTGCTTGCCGTACTAGCCAATGGCACCTGTTGGCAGATATGGTGTTACAACGCATGGGTATCGCGCTTCTTCCTCAATATTATACTGACATGCTTGACCCTAGTTTATTTGCAGCAGTACCGCTTGAAAAACCAAATATTCAGTGGCACTTAGTCATGGCTTGGAAAAAGAATCTTCCTGTGTCACCAGCGGTACAGGCGTGGCTTAGTATTGTTCGTCAGCATTTTCAGCACATTAAACCTTAATTCAAAAACAGATAAAGCTTTTCCACAAAAAAGCTACCCAATCTTGGCTTAGCTCACTTAGACTAGATCGCATCTATTTTATGACATGGACAATAACAATGAATAATGAACGTTTTAAGCTGTACACAGATTCACAATTTCTAAGTCCCTATGCGTTTACAGTTTTTGTAGGGCTACATGAAAAACAAATTCCATTTGAAATAGCAACTATCAACTTAGACCAGCAAGGCCAGTTTGAAAAATCTTATGTTGCAAAGTCATTAACTGCCAAAGTGCCTGTACTTGAGCATAATGATTTTACCTTATCAGAATCTTCTGCCATTTTGGAATATCTTGAAGAGCTTTATCCAAACACATCTATTTATCCAAAAGATACTCAAACCCGTGCAAGAGCAAGACAAATTCAAGCATGGCTCCGATCAGACTTAGTGGCACTAAGAACTGAACGTCCAACCGATGTTATTTTTATTCAGCCCACATCTACACCACTGTCTGAACAAGGTTTAAAAGCAGCAGAAAAATTGTTCTTTGTTGCAGAAAAACTTCTTGCGTCTGATGCTGAATTTCTTTTTGGTTCATGGAGCATTGTGGATGCTGAACTTGCCCTGATGTTGCAACGCCTTATTCAAAATGGTGATGCTGTACCCGAACGTTTAAAAAACTATGCATTACAGCAATGGCAAAGACCGACCGTACAAAAATGGCTTGCCTTGCGACATCACTAAATCCTTTATGTACACCAAACACGAGATAAAAAATGAGTGATTCAAACTATATTCCTCCACAAGTTTGGCAATGGACTGGAGAAAAAACCGATTTAAACCAACCGACTTCAGGTGCGCGTTACGAGCATACACTTCCAGTAGGGAAACATCCGCTCCAGCTCTACTCTTTAGCAACGCCTAATGGTCAAAAAGTCACTATTTTATTAGAAGAGCTTTTAGCTCTAGGACACCAAGATGCTGAATATGATGCTTGGCTCATTAAAATTGGTGAAGGACAGCAATTTGGCAGTGGCTTTGTAGAAATTAATCCAAACTCTAAAATTCCAGCGTTAGTTGACCATAGCCAAAACCCGCCATTAAGAGTGTTTGAATCTGGCTCAATTTTGCTTTACTTGGCTGAAAAGTTTAAAGCTTTCATTCCAACTGATATTGCTGCACGTACTGAATGTCTTAACTGGTTATTCTGGCAAATGGGCAGCGCGCCATATCTAGGTGGTGGTTTTGGACACTTTTATGCCTATGCCCCTGTTAAAATTGAATATGCGATTAACCGCTTCGCCTTGGAAACAAAACGCTTACTTGATGTATTAGATCAACATCTGGCAAAAAACGAATATTTGGCTGGTTCTGAATATTCGATTGCTGATATTGCAGCGTTCCCTTGGTATGGAGGTCTTGTTAAAAACTGGGTGTATAACGGCGCGGAGTTTTTAGGTGTTGACCAATATAAAAATGTTCAGCGTTGGGCAGATGCAATTTTAGCGCGCCCTGCGGTTCAACGTGGTCGTATGGTCAACCGTACTTTTGGTGATTTAGAAACGCAGTTGCATGAACGCCATGATGCCAGTGATTTTGAGAACAAAACTCAAGATAAATTGCAGAATCAATCTTAAAATATCATTCAGTTTTTGACTTACCCGCAAGATATTTTATTTTTGCGGGTATTCAAAGTTGGCAAAATACCCCGTATATAACTCACTCAACCAAGCGACAAAAACTCGTACGCGTGGTGAGAGCTGCCGATGCTGCGGATATAAAGCAGAAACTGACATCTTCGGGATTTCCCACTCAGACAAAACCTGAACCAGTTGCCCGTCTTCCAACTCATTCGCCACATGATAGCGCGGGACCTGAATTAAACCTGCCCCACGTAAAGCAGATAATACATAGTTTTCAGCATCATTTACCGCGATCCAGCTTTTCAAAAAATAATCTTGTTTTTTGCCATTCACCATTAATTCAAATGGATAATTTCGCCCGCCTGAAGTCGAAAAGAAATTAACACAATAATGTAATAACAAATCCTCTGGTTGCTGAGGTGTTCCATGTTTATTTAAATAGTCAGGACTTGCACAAATGACTTGTGGCATATCAACCAAATGTCTAGCAATTAAAGTGGAATCATCCAAACGCCCCGCTCTCACCACACAGTCTATCCCTTCCCGAATCAGATCAACTAAACGATCTCCCGTACTAATTACGAGTTCAATGTCGGGATACAACTCGTGAAATTGGTCGATATTGGGTAAAACAATTTTAGTCGCATGTGCGCCTGACAAATCCACACGCAATAAACCACGTGGCTGTGCAATTACATTCCGTAAAGATGATTCTGCATCATCCAGTTCAGATAATATTTGTGTGCAGCGTTCATAAAATGCCTGTCCATCGAGTGATGGCCTGACATGTCGTGTGGTCCGCTCTAGCAAACGGCACTGTAGATTATTTTCTAACTCTTTAATGGCGTTACTTGCTGTAGCACGTGGGATATTCAGCTGATCGGCTGCCTGACTAAAACTACCCAGCTCTACGATGCGGGTAAAAAGTTGCAAGGTATCAAATTTATCCATAGTGCTCGCTTTTAACCCTATCTATTATTAATAAATATGGAATTATCTTATCCAATTCTGATGATTTATCCCATATTTCTATATTATTAAAATAAGCCATACCTACTCAAACAGGCAATCTAAAAATGAATATTTCAAGAAAAACAGCTCTGGTTACTGGTGCATCACGTGGTATTGGTCGAGCTATTGCTGAACGTTTAGCTCAAGATGGCTTTTATGTGATTATTAACTATGCTGGCAATAAAGTGCATGCCCAAGCGACTGTAGATCACATTATTGAGCAAGGTGGTCAAGCTTCTGCCATTCAAGCCAATGTTGCAAATGAATATGATGTCAGCCGTTTATTTCAAGAAGTAAAAGCTATTAATGGTCAATTAGATGTGGTGGTTCATAGCGCAGGCATTATGCCTATGGCAAAAATTACACCTAAAAGTCTGTCTGATTTCGATAAAGTAATCCATACCAATTTACGGGGCGCATTTTTAATGTTGGCACATGCGGCCGAAACAGTGCCGGATGGTGGCCGAATTATTACGCTTTCAACCAGTGTAATTGCTAAATCTTTTCCGGCATATGGCCCCTATATAGCATCTAAAGCCGGTGTCGAAGGTTTGGTACATGTGTTAGCAAATGAGTTACGCGGTCGAAATATTACCGTAAACGCCGTTGCGCCCGGCCCGACAGGCACTGACCTTTTTTATAATGGAAAAACTGACGAGCAAGTGGCGGCTATTGCAAAACTTGCTCCATTAGAACGAATCGGAACACCTGAAGAAATTGCCAGTGTAGTTGCCATGCTAGCTGGTCCAGATGGGCGCTGGGTAAATTCACAAGTTATTCGAGTAAATGGTGGGTTTGCTTAATGTTTAAAACCGTGTGGATTATTTTAATTCACACGATGTTTTACTAACTATTAAAATGATTGTTCCATCAATTTTAATTAAAGAATGATATAAGCTTAATTCATACTTTTTATAAAAATATCCTCCATTCTTATTTATCAAAATAATATATATAAATAGATATTCCTTATTTTTGCTTATATTTAAAAACGCGTAAATTGAACCTTAACAATCTGAATCAAAGATAAGGATATATTCAATGAACGCTAAATTAAATACAGAAGCTCCGCAAAGCTTTATCTCAAATGATTCAAATACATCCTTTTCAGCCGAAGAAATTCTTTCTAAAGCAAAGCAATATGCACAAGAACACGAACTAAATTTTAGTGGCAGTTTATCACCTATTGACGCATGGCAACTCGTACAACAAGGAGAAGCTGTTTTAGTTGATGTACGTACCAATGAAGAACGTAAATTTGTGGGTTATGTCCCTGAAAGTATCCATGTTGCATGGGCAACAGGCACATCATTTAACCGTAATCCACGCTTTTTAAAAGAACTTGAATCAAAGGTCGGCAAAGATAAAACCATTCTTTTGTTATGCCGCAGTGGCAACCGTTCAGCACAAGCTGCCGAAGCCGCATTTAATGCTGGTTTTGAGCACATTTATAATGTTCTTGAAGGCTTCGAAGGTGATCTAAATGATCAGCAACAGCGTAATCAGAAAAATGGCTGGCGCATTTATCAACTTCCTTGGCAACAAGACTAATACTTCAATCAATTTTCAGTGAATCAAGGAAAGCTTGTGACTCAATGGAACATTAATGCGGTTGTACAAGGTTTACAACAAGCAAGGCATGACTGGCGTCAACAACAGCACAGAACAAAAGAATTTGGGGGCCGTGAACTTCCATCTAAAGAAGCTTTAAAGGCCATTTTAGATGACCTGTGCGGGATTTTATTTCCAATGCGTTTAGGCCCTGCCGACTTACGCCAAGAAACTGAAGATTCTTATATTGCCTATACTTTAAATCGGGTATTAACAGCCTTACATGCTCAAGTACAACTGGCTTTGAATTATGAGGCAAAACGACATTTAGGTTATTCAAGCCCAGTCCAACAACCTGAGGAACTTGCTCAAACTATTGTGCAGGATTTTGCCAACACATTACCCTCTATACGACGTCTTTTAGATGGCGATGTGCGTGCAGCCTACGAAGGTGATCCAGCAGCACATAGTGTGGATGAGGTATTGCTCTGCTATCCAGGCATATTTGCGATTATTCATCACCGAATTGCACATCAGCTCTATGCCCAAGTGCCTTTATTGTCTCGCATTATTTCCGAGTTAGCCCACTCTGCAACGGGAATTGATATTCATCCGGGTGCACAAATCGGTAAAGGATTTTTTATAGATCATGGTACTGGCGTAGTGATTGGTGAAACCAGTGTCATTGGGGAGCGTGTTCGTATTTATCAGGCAGTAACCCTTGGAGCAAAACGATTTGAAACCAATGATGATGGGGGTTTGAAAAAAGATTATATACGCCATCCGATTGTTGAAGATGATGTCGTGATTTATGCAGGCGCCACTATTTTAGGCCGTATTACGATTGGCCGAGGTTCCATCATTGGGGGTAATGTCTGGCTTACACATAGTGTGGCCGCGGGTAGCCAGATTTTACAGTCACCAAATGAGTCTTATCAAAAAAATCATATCGCCAGTTAAAAACTATAGATATGAAATGAATAGATAAGGAGATGAATAAACAAAAAACTTACGTATTAATTAAATGCTTATTTCTAGTTTAAATATATTTTTATTTAAAAAATAGATAACCCATTAATAAGCCCTCTATTTTAAAAACATACAACGCTATTTTAATTTTAAAACCAGAACTAATTCTAGTTTATATGCATCCTAGAATTTTTATTTTCAAAAAGCCAATGTAATAAGGAAAAACGATTCATGGCGAAAAATACTGACAAAGCCCAACTTGCCCTTGGGGATCATGCTGCACGTCAACTGGCCAATGCCACCAAGACAGCTCCCCAACTTTCTACGATTACTCCCCGATGGCTGACTCACTTACTGCAATGGCTGCCTGTTGAAGCAGGTATTTATCGCTTAAACCGTGTAAATAATACCGATGATATTCAGGTGGCTTGCACACAACGTGATGAAGCAACTTTACCTCAAACTTTTGTTGATTATGACCCAGAACCACGCGAATACTTTTTAAATGGTGTATCTACTGTTTTAGATGTACATACACGTGTTGCTGACCTTTACAGCAGCCCACACGACCAAATTAAAGAACAGCTCCGTTTAACGATTGAAACCATTAAAGAACGTCAAGAAAGTGAGCTCATCAATAACCCTGAATATGGTTTACTGGCAAGTGTGACAGATGAGCAACGTATTTCCACTTTAAATGGCCCACCTACTCCAGATGATCTTGATGATTTGCTACGTAAAGTCTGGAAAGAACCGGGATTTTTTCTAGCGCATCCTGATGCAATTGCAGCATTTGGTCGTGAATGTACACGCCGTGGTGTACCACCTCCAACAGTGAGTTTATTCGGTTCGCAATTTATTACATGGCGCGGGATTCCCCTCATTCCATCTAATAAAATTCCGGTAGAAGACGGCAAAACTAAAATTTTGCTGCTTCGTGTTGGTGAAAAGCGTCAAGGGATTGTTGGTTTGTTCCAACCGGGTCTTGCTGGTGAACAGTCACCGGGGCTTTCAGTACGCTTTATGGGAATTAACCGTAACGCGATTGCGTCGTATCTAATCTCGTTATATTGCTCACTGGCTGTACTCACTGATGATGCATTGGCAGTATTAGATGATGTGGAGGTGGACAAATATCATGACTACCCAGTTAACTACAAGTAATCTGCAAGGTAGTCCAACGGGGCCTGAAGTGACTGGTATTAACCCACCAGCCAACTTCCCTGATGAGTCCACCATTGCTCGACTTGCTAATGAGTTTTTTTCAGCATTACCAAGCTCAAGCAGTTCGACTTCTCCATCGGGCCTTAACTTGGATTTACCTGTCGGAGCACCACCGCACCCACCACAACCGGGTGAACCATTTTCTGCACTCAGTGGTCGTGCGCCCAATATCGCCTTTCAGAAAAGTCTCAATCCGGAATATCCTGAGCATATTCCAAATTTACCAGACTACCCTGAACGCCGAATTGTAGCGTCTGCGCCTGTGGTTGGTGGAGCTAATTTGCCACGCCCTCCATTTGAACCACACTTGCCACAAGCTGCTCATAGTGAACCCAATGTGCCACACATTGAACCAAACTTACCAACGGGTGCAGGTGAATCACCTTATTATTTTTTAAATGATTTTTCTGCTCCAAATGCAGCAGAACCTTCTGTTAAAAGTGTTGAAGATAATTATTCGGTTGCGCAGTCTTTTCAGTTGCCGCATGGCGGCCACCTAAAATCATTGCTGACGAAAGATCGTTTTGCAACGAACACGCCAACCCAAAGTTCAGCAAGCTCTGCATTTTATTTTTTAGACTTGCCTCAAACTGGGCAAAGTTATAGTCACTATCAACCATCACAACCCACTTTTGTAGCAAGTGGTGCTCAACCACTCGATGTACATGCCATACGTCGTGATTTTCCAATTTTACTGGAACGCGTCAATGGTCGACCTTTAGTCTGGTTGGATAATGCTGCGACCACACAAAAACCGCAGCGCGTGATTGACCGGATTGCTTATTTTTATCAGCATGAAAACTCAAACATTCACCGTGCTGCACATGAGTTAGCGGCTCGTGCAACCGATGCCTATGAGCATGCAAGAAATGTAGTTGCCCGATTTATTGGTGCACCCTCTTCTAAAGAAATTATCTTTGTTCGAGGAACAACCGAAGGCATTAACCTGATTGCAAAAACATGGGGTGAGCAAAATATTGGTGAAGGTGATGAAATTATCGTTTCTCACTTAGAACACCATGCCAATATTGTGCCTTGGTATCAACTCACTAAAAAAACTGGAGCGAAATTACGAGTCATTCCTGTCGATGACACTGGTCAAATTATTTTAGAAGAGTTGCCAAAACTGATTAATGAACGCACTAAACTGCTGTCGATTACTCAAGTATCGAATGCTTTAGGAACAGTCACACCTGTTGCTGAAGTGATTAAAATTGCTCATGCCAAAAGTGTTCGCGTTTTAGTTGACGGTGCTCAATCTGTTTCGCACATCCCTACCGATGTACAAGCTCTTGATGCTGACTTTTTTGTGTTCTCTGGACATAAAGTGTTTGGGCCGACGGGTATTGGCGCGGTCTATGCAAAACCAGAACTGCTAGAGAGCATGCCTGTTTGGGAAGGTGGCGGTAACATGATTCAGGATGTGACCTTCGAACAGGTAGTTTACCAACCTGCACCCAATAAGTTTGAAGCTGGAACTGGCAACATTGCCGATGCTGTTGGTTTAGGCGCTGCACTTGAATATGTCGAAAGTCTAGGCATTCATAACATTGCTCGCTATGAACATGATCTACTCGAATATGGTCAAAATGCACTGAGCAGTGTGTCTGGTTTACGTTTGATTGGAACGGCACATCACAAAGCCAGTGTTATGTCCTTTACCTTACAAGGCTATTCAACGGAACAAGTGGGCAAAGCTTTAAATCAACATGGTATTGCGGTACGTTCTGGCCACCACTGTGCACAACCAATTTTACGTCGTTTGGGTGTAGAACAAACCGTGCGTCCGTCTTTAGCCTTTTATAATACCACTGAAGAAATTGATTTATTGGTGTCGGTATTACATCAACTGACGCGTAATAGGCGTAGTAATTGAACTTATTTTTGCAGAAAAGACTGCTTTCGAGCGGTCTTTTTTAAAAATTATTTACTGAACCTTCTTGAACTCAATTTCATATATAGGAACAAGTCAAAGTAGTTTTCACTGCGGAGTCTTATTATTTTAAATTCGATTTCTGAATTAGCCTTCGGCTAGACTTACTTTGGTTTCGCCCTGAGAAGCGTCTAAAGCTTCGTAAGAGCAAAAGCATTTTCATCTGCAAAACCTGTCCTCTTCTTATATCTAATCGATATATCGCAGAAACATAAACTATTTAATACCACGCAGGTTGCAGATGATTTTAGCTCGAATTAATAGTCATCAATAGTTCGGACAACTCAAAGTAGTTATCACTACGGAGTCTTGTTATTTTAAATTCGATTCCTAGCTTAGCCTTCGGCTCGAGCTAAGAGTCATCTACAGCCTGCGCATAATTTATAAAAATAATGTTTTTGCAACATTTCCTGATAGATGAAAACAGTAAACAGGTTCTGTAGATGAGAAAGTTTTTTGGTTACTTTTTTCAAAAAAAGTAACAGAATTAGCTACTTTATTATGACGTATAGACGTATAAACGGTAAGACTCCGTCGCGACAGTCCATCCACTTACAAATAAAACCCGCTTAAACAAATAATCCCCAAATCAATCTCAATGCAATCCCAATTAACAACACCCCCATTACCCGCTCAAAATACACCCCAAACTCCAAAAACCTTTTACGAACTATAGGCTGTGCAAACAGTACACTCACCACCATAAACCAAATGGCATTCACCATACACATCCATACCCCATAAAAAACCTGAACTTTCATTGGTGTAGTTGTACTCACAATTGTCGTAAAAATTGCCAGAAAAAAGATAGTGGCTTTGGGGTTTAACGTATTGGTGAGAAAACCCATCGTAAAAGCTTTAAATAAACTCGGCGTGTCACTGTCTGCTGAGCCATTAATCTCAATATTGGTATTCGGCTGGCTACGTAAACACTGCCATCCTAAATATAGCAAGTAAGCTGCCCCCGCTGTTCTGATCAGTGACATGAGCCATTCGCTTTGCTGAATCAAAAAGCCAATCCCAACAAGTGTATAAAACACATGCACTGAAATCCCGACACCAATACCAATTGCGGTCAGACATCCAATTAAATAGCCATAACGAACACTTTGTCTTACCGTAACTACAAAATCTGGTCCCGGTAAAATCACTGCCATAAAGTGAATAAGAGCTAGCGTTAAAAACTCATGTCCATACAACTGCCACATAACAATTTATTTTCCTGAAAATCACTTAAAAGATTGTATTGCGATTTTTTAGACGCGATAATCTAATTAAAATCCAAATAACTTTTGCCTCATGAGCACAAATCAAAGTCTGGTTCTATTAAACGAAATGGCGACTTTCGTTAAGGTTGTCGAGTCGGAAAGCTTTTCTGAAACTGCCCGCCAGCTTGGTACAACACCTTCTGCTGTTAGTCGTGCCATTGCCCGTTTAGAACGTGCTTTGGGCACCCGCTTACTCTATCGGACTACACGGAAACTTCGTTTAAGTGAAAGTGGACAACAGGTTTATCAACGTTGTTTAGATATGGTGAATGCGGCACAAGCAGTCATGGAAAGTTCAGGCCAATTTCATGTCGAACCAGAAGGTGTTATTCGCATGAGTGTTCCGAAAGCCGTCGGGCATTTTATGATTCATCCGCATTTACCCGAGTTTTTAGAACGCTACCCTAAAATTGATATACAAATGCTTTTAGAAGATCGCTATGTAGACCTGATTGATGATGGCGTCGATTTAACCCTTCGAATTACCGAGCAACCACCAGGTGGGCTGATGGGTCGAAAACTTATTGATATTGATCACTTGATTTGTGCAACACCTAAATATTTGGCAAAGCATGGCACACCGAACCATCCCCATGATTTAAAGCAGCATGAATGTATTTACTTGGGTGAACAAGCCAGTGACTCAAAATGGAAATTTCAACAAGGAAATAAATCGATAAGTGTTGCTGTGCGTGGACGTTATGCTGCAAACCATACGGGTGTACGTTTGAGTGCCGCATTACAGCACTTAGGTATTGCAAGCTTGCCGTACTTCGTTGCACGCCATGCTCTACAACAAGGTACCTTAGTTCAGATTTTACCAGATTGGTATTTTAAGACTTATTACAGTGGTGGGCTGTGGTTACTTTACCCACCGACACGGCATGTTCCACCTAAATTGAGTGTATTAATTCAATATTTGGCAGATAAATTGGCAGCAGAGCCGACTTTATTTAAGTTAAAGTAATATAAATTCAATGAATTAGCACGATGAAATTCTATCTTTGAATCTCTAAAGCAATCAGCTAATACTGTTACTTTTTTTGGAAAAAGTAACCAAAAAACTTTCTCATCTACAGAACCTGACCACTGTTTCCATCTATAAAAAAATATTGCAAAAACATTATCTTTATAGATTATGGGCAGGCTGTAGATGAATCTTAGCTCGAGCAAATCCTATCTAGAATCCTAGTCATTAGGAGCTATGAGTAAAACTACTCAACCAATAAATCTTTTGGATTAATCGTATCGCCATAGACGGGTTTTAAAGTTTTTTCATAGGCCTGATGAATCACGCCTTCTTTCGCCAGTTTCTCTAAATCTTGGTTCAACCAGTCCAGTAACTCTTTATCACCCTTTTTCACTGCTGGTGCAATTAAGTCCTGCTCACCTAAATTGGTAATGCCAACAGTGTAATTTGGATTTTCTTTAGCCCAAGCTAAAACCAGCAAGTTATCATGGGCAAGCGCGGCACCACGCCCATCTTTTAAAGCATCAAAAGTTTCAGTGTTTTGCTCATATTTTTGTAGCTTAATTTCAGGGTGAGTCTTGGTGAAGAATGAATCAGCCGTTGTACCTTTATTTACCAACAAAGTTTTATCTTTAAGTTGAGCAACATCTGTAATTGGATGACTTTTAGGAGAAACCACGCCCAAAGCAACTTTTAAATAAGGCTTAGCAAAATCGACAACTTCTTTACGTTCTGGCGTAACCGTAAAGTTTGCAAAAATAATATCCACTTTATTGGCTTTTAAATATTCAACACGGTTCGCAGCTTCAGTTAAAACAAACTCTACTTTGTTTTCATCACCGAGCAGATCTTTAGCGACATGTTTGGCAATCTCTACATCAAACCCCTGATTTTTACCTTGAGCATCTAAATATCCAAACGGCGGTTTATCACTAAATACGCCAATACGTACCACGCCATTCTTTTTGATCTGTTCGATACTCGATACAGTTTGTGTAGTATCGGCCGTTTTTTCAGTAGACTGAGTCCCTTTGTCACATGCAACTAAACCTAAACTCAGTAAAGATGCAGCTAAAATATGCTTCACGTTTTGAAATGTTAATGTTGTCATTATTTCACCCTCTCGTTCTTGTAAAAGTCTTATTTAGAATCGCAGCGCCTACTTTTAGGCACTGCTCTAGCGATATCGAAAATTATTGGCCTACATCTAAAAACACATTCGGATTAACCGAGTCACCGTAAATTGGTTTCAAGGTTTCATCATAAATTCTCTTGATTTCGCCACTTGTTCTGAGCTGCTTAATTTCTGTATTGAGCCAATTCAATAATTGGGTATTGCCCTTTTTCACTGCTGGTGCAATAAACTCTTGATCACCAATAGACTGAATGCCTGCTACATAACTTGGGTTCTTCGCGGCCCATGCCAAAGCATAAGTACTATCTTGTGAAATCGCGTCACCACGACCGTCGGTTAAGGCTTTAAAGGCATCCGAGTTTCTTTCAAACTTAAGTAAATTTACTTTTGGATAATGCTTGGTAAAGTAGGTATCTGAACTTGTGCCTTTATTGACAATTAAAGTCTTACCTTCTAATTGAGCAATGTCAGTAATCGGCTTAGCTTTAGGCGAGACAATACCAAAAGCACCTTTTAAATAAGGGTCAGCAAAATCGACAACCTCTTTACGTTCTGGCGTTACGGTAAATGTCGCGAATACAACATCAGCACGGTTTGATTTTAAAAACTCCACCCGATTTGAAGCTTCAGTCACAATAAACTCAACTTTCTTTTCATCGCCAAGAAGATCTTTAGTGACTCGTTTTGCTAAAGCCACATCAAAGCCCTGATTATTACCCGCGCTATCTACGTAACCAAATGGCGGATCATCGGCAAAAACGGCAACGCGTAGAACCCCATTTTTTTTGACTTGTTCTAAAGAATGGTCTGTTTGAGCATTACTTGCCTGTTCAGTGGATGGCGTTTTACTGCAAGCAGTGAGTAACACCCCAGCAACGGCAAGACTGCTTAATATTTTTATTGAATTACGTTTAAACATTCACTTCCTCATGCTTCAAATAATAAAAATTTAGTACGACAAAATATTTAAGAAGGCTTTCGCTCGTTCTGTTTTTGGCTGTTCAAAGAATTCTTCTGGTGAAGCCTGTTCAATAATCTTGCCCTTATCCATAAAAATAATACGGTCAGCAACCTTACGGGCAAAGGACATCTCATGTGTCACAATCAACATGGTCATTCCTTCATTCGCTAACTTGAGTACCACATCAAGCACTTCCCTGACCATTTCTGGATCAAGCGCAGCGGTAATTTCATCAAGCAAAATGACTTTAGGTTGCATGACCAGTGAACGCACAATAGCAATACGTTGTTTTTGTCCACCTGAAAGCTGTCGTGGATAATCAAGTTTTCGCTCAAATAGCCCCACTCGCTTTAACAACTCATCTGCAACTTGTTCAGCTTCGTCGCGGTGGCGTTTTTGTACTTTGAGTGGCCCGAGCAAAATATTGTCAATAACGTTCATATGCCCAAAAAGCTCATAGTTCTGAAAAACCATGCCAATTTTTTGACGAGCATTAGTCCAGTCCACATCTTTACCCAAAACACCTGAGCCAGTTAAACGAATCTCGCCACCCTGAATCGGTTCTAAGCCATTAATACAGCGCAGTAAGGTACTTTTACCGCAGCCCGATGGACCTAAAATAACAACCACCTCTCCTTGTTCTACATCCAGATCAATACCCTGTAAAATATGACTTTGTGCAAATGATTTCTGTAATTGTTGTATCGATAACAAAGGCATAATTACTCCCAGACCTTTTCTAAATGTGCCGCCAAACGAGATAAGGGATAGCAAATCAGAAAATACAAAATAAAAATAAAGCCATAAATCCAAAGTGAAGCGCTCGGCACGGTCAACAGCGAATTTTCAATAATTTGCTGGCCAACTTTAATGACCTCAACCACACCAATCAGGACTGCTAAAGAGCTGGTTTTCACCATTCGGGTGAATAAATTAATCGCGCCTGGTGTTACTCGTTTTAGACTTTGCGGAAAAATGACATAGATCAAAGCTTGAACATGAGTGAGTCCGAGCGCATAGGCCGAATCACGTTGATGCTGATCAATTGAAGTAATGGCTGCACGGACCAAATCGCCCATTTCAGCCGTACCCCATAAAACAAACACAACAACGCATACCCACATTGCTGAAAACTGCCAGTTAAACCATGTCGCAAAGCCGAAATAAAACACAAATAGCAAAACTAAAATTGGAATGATTCGAATGGCTTCTAAATACAAACGACACAACGCTTTAATAGCTATATTTTTAGAGGTCATAATGACGCCTAAAACTGTGCCTAAAATTGCAGAAAAAAATACAGAAATGAAAGCAATTTTTGCAGTTGCCCAAAGTCCCCACATTAAACGTTCGAGGTGACTCGCTTGAAATAGATAATCAAGTTCCATGGCTCACCTTCCGACTTTTATGCTCCAGATAACTGGTTAAAATAGATACGGGCAATAAAATAATCAGATAAGCCATGATGAGTAAGAACAAAGCTTCCGTGGTTTTATAGTCCATGCCAATTAAGTCTTTAGTGACAAAAAGCAGTTCAACAACCGCAATGGCACTAACCACAGAACTTTCTTTAATCAGAAACAGGCAATTTGCCCCGATTGCCGGAATTGAAATAGCCAGTGCTTGAGGAAAAATGACATATCTAAAAATTTGAGTCGGTTGCAGACCAATACTTTTTGCCGAGTCAATCTGCCCTTTTGCCACAGACTGCAAACCTGCTCGGAAGGCTTCTGCCATATAGCTGCCGCCTAAAAAGGTCAGTCCGATCACACCACAAGCAAAACCATCGATTTTGATTCCGAGTTTTGGCAAACCGTAATACAAAAAGAACAGTTGAATTAATAAAGGGGTATTTCGAGATAACTCAATATAGAACTGGGCAATTCTATTTAGTACCCGCACGCGATATGTGATTAAAATGCTGCAAATCAGCCCTACAATAATCGCCAAAATAATGCTGATGATTGAGATTTTCAGCGTGGTCAACGTTGCAGAGAAAAATTGCGGCAACACACTATGGATATACTGCCAGTTCAAGGAAAATTCCAAAAAATAATATTAAAACGTTATAAATATTTAGCTTTCGTCAGCCATTAAATATTTGTGCAACGAGTTTATTTTTTCCCAATTGGTCTAAAACTATTTTTATTAGATAAGCTTTTCTATAAGTTTGATAAATTCGATCTGGCAATCGAAAATCTTCGAATCAGTTGAATACAAGCGCTCAAAACATATTCACTAAAACAAAGATGAATAATAAAATCAATAAAAAATCGGACACCAAGGCCCGATTTCTATTAAATAATTTTCAATTTGTTGCTTACTTTCTAAGTACATCGCCAATGCTTGGGTCTTTATCAAAAACCGATTTTGCATATGGGCAAAGCGGAATTACTTTCACTTCTTTTTCACGAACAAAGGCAATCAAAGCATCAAGTAATTGGCGACCTACGCCTTGGCCGCGATAATTTTCATTTACATCTGTGGCATCAATAATTAGCATGCCTTCGCCTGCCCATGTATAAGTCATTTCACCAGCAACCGTTTCACCATCAAGTAAGCTAAAGCTGCCGTGTTTTGTATCATCTTTTTGTTGAATATTCACAATGAATTCCTCGTATTACGACTCATATTTATTTAGAAATGACTTTGTATAAGCTTTATCTATAAGAACAAATTTAAGTGTAAAAAAATAGACTATTTTTAGCAGTGAGTCTGTATGCTTTTTAAATACAATCGTCAATTAAATTAGTGAAACTCTTGCACCAAATTATTAATGTGCGCCACGGCAGCAGTTCGATTTTCAACGCAGAGTTTTTCAAAAACATGCTCTAAATGTTTGTTCACAGTTCTTGGGCTCAGCTCTAAAATTTCTGCAATATCTTTATTGGTTTTTCCTAACAACAACCAATGCATGACTTCTGCCTCACGCTGAGTCAACTGCGGACAGTATTTCAAAATATCAGCCATTTCTAAGGCAGGTGTAGAAGTCTTAATCTGTATCAGATATTTTTTTGCTATGCTCGTTTCAGATTGCCACGGCGTAAGCAATAAAAGCTGTAATTGCTGAGATGGTGTCGAATAAGAACAACTTGTTAGTTTTTTAGGGTCTTTTTCATGCTCTAAGTCTGAAAACCAAGCTTTTAAACCTGCCTCAAAACCCTCTAATTCAGGTAAATATTGATTTAGTAGCTCACTAGCTTTTTGGGTTTTCCACACAATTTTACCGTGAACATCTAGCGCAAGAATGGCTGTTTCCGTTGCATCAATCACCTGTTTTTGTTGCTGCAATAGTTTGGCATGTGCCAAATGTGTTTTTACCCTTGCTAATACTTCTTCAATATTCAGTGGTTTTGTTACATAGTCCACTCCTCCGACTTGAAAACCACGCACAATATGCTCTGTTTCTGACAAGCCTGTCATAAAAATGACGGGAATAAACTGTGTAATTGGGCTCGCTTTAAGCTGTATACAACTTTCAAAACCGTCCATATGTGGCATATTGCCATCGAGTAAAATCATATCTGGTAAGCATCGGTGTGCTATTTCAATAGCACTTAACCCATCGGTTGTGACAAGCACGCGATAACCTGCCTGATCTAGACTTTCATGTAGCAAGCCCAGATTTTCCGGCACATCATCCACTATCAGAATAACAGCCTGCTCGTTTGGCGAAGCTTGCTGAAAAGAAACATGTTGCGTACTCATTGCTTATCCTGAATTAATCGTTGAGCGTGTTTTAAATCAAATTTTTGGATAGCCTGTTCAAGCTGTTCCCATAACTCATCATGCTCCGGAAAATTTTGACGACATTGCATTAAAGTCTGTTGAATTCCTCGAATGTAACCCTGTCCAATTAAATCATTTAATTGCTGCAAGCTTTGCGATAACTCAAGCAGATCATTATTTTCGGGTTGTTGGATTGGCGTATGAACAACGGCTTGCTCCTGCTTAAACACGTTTATATCAAGTGCTTGAACTTTATTATTTTCAAGGAGTATTTCTGATTTGGAATCAATCCACACTAGCCCTAACTTGTCTCCAATTTTACTCAACAACAAATTAAGATCGATTGGTTTTAGCATAAAGTCTTCACTCAAGACTGCATCTTGTGGGTTGACTTCACGCTCGCCTGCATTCGCTGAAATAATTAAGATCGGCACATTAGTAATATTATTCTGACGCAATAATCGCGCAGTTTCCCATCCGCCCATCAAAGGCATATTTAAATCCATCAAGATCAGATTAGGCTGAAAAATAGGTACACGTCTTAAACAGTCAATGCCCGACTCGGCTTCTTCAATCATAAATCCTAAAGGTTTTAGAAAATTAGCGACTAAACCTCGATCCACCGCTTCATTATCGACAACCAAAATTCGTTTCCGCTCGCCTTGATAGCCCGTAATTTGGTTGGAATAAACATTGGAAATTGGATGAACTACTTCTTTTGAAGGTAAATAAAACTTAATCTTAAATTGTGAACCCTGATTGAGCTGACTAGTCACAGATAGTTGGCCGCCGAGTAAATCGACCAATAGTTTTACAATGGGTAGTCCCAGCCCTGTTCCGGTAAATCCACCTTGTACCACATTACTGCCCCGTTCAAACGGATTAAAAATTCGTTCTAAATCTGCCTCAGCAATACCACAGCCCGTATCTCTAATTTCAAAATAAGCCGTTTGAAAACGGTACTCGACTTTCAAAGTAATTGTGCCGCTTGTCGTAAATTTTAAAGCATTGCCCAGCAAATTGATGAGCACTTGCTCTAAGCGTTTTTTATCGGTACGAACATAGTGCGGCAGGTTATCTCCAATTTCATAAATAAACTGTAAATTCTTCTGTTCAAACTGTGGCTGAAACATTTGAATAATCTGTTCTATAAAATTTGGGAAATGAACATCCACCACATTTAAAGAAATTTTGCCTGTTTCAATTCGTGCTAAATCCAGTAAACCGTCAATCAGTGAAGTCAAATGCTGTCCACTACGGCTAATCACCCCGAGCGCCATTTTGCATTGTTCTGAAAGCTGTTCTTGTTTTTGAAGTAATTGGCTATAGCCTAAAATACTATTTAGAGGTGTTCGTAATTCGTGACTAATTCCAATGACATAACGACTTTTTGCATCATTCGCCCGCTCTGCTGAAATTCTGGCATCTTGCAGGTCTTTTGAAGTGACTTCATGGGCAGCAATTTCATCAAACAATAATGCTGTTTGCTGGTGTGTCTCAATTTCGGCATTACGACGACTTTCATCGTTTAGCACTAACCACCATGCAGCAACACTCATCAATAAAAATAGAATAGTGTAAATTTTTACAAACAGCGTAAATAGTTGAGGAACGGCTGCCGCATTGATTGTTTCTAAATAGGTTTTTTCTTGGATATAAACCAGACTCAAACTCACTGCTAAAACGATCGACAGCCCTAGAGTCAGCAATAAATACAAACTGACCCTGCTATTTAAACGGCTGGCCCAACGTTCTGGTAAATAGTGCCAAATGGCTTTTTTGAGCTGTACTGACCAGCGCGCATCAGGTTTACATAAATCGTGGCAGCGTGCTTCAAGTGAACAGCATAAAGAGCAGATCGTACCGTTATAGGCTGGACAGCCCGCCATATCAGCAAGTTCATAGTCCCGTTCACATACCACACAGTTTGCAACCGAAGTCGCCTGAATTTTTTCAGGCTGACGTGCAATGTAATATTTGCCTTTAGTTAGGTAAGCAATAACAGGCACGCATAAAACCGCACTCCCTAGAGCAATAAAACTCGCCAAGCCTTTCGCCATGAGTCCGAAAAAGCCCAAATAACTCAGCATTGATAACACTGAAGCGATGAGTAAGGCACCCACACCTACGGGATTAATGTCATATAAATAAGCACGGCGAAATTCAATTCCCTTTGGACTTAAACCTAAAGGTTTACAGATAATTAAATCGGCAACAACGGCGCCAATCCATGCCAAAGCAATATTGCTATATAGCCCCAATATGCGTTCAACTGCATGGCTAATGCCCATTTCCATCAAAACGATGGCGATAAAAACGTTAAAAAGAAGCCAGACAATTCGCCCAGGATGGCTATGCGTCAGACGTGCAAAAAAGTTAGACCATGCCAATGAACCAGCGTAGGCGTTGGTCATATTAATTTTAATTTGCGCCAAGCAAACCAGTGCTAATGTAAGAATTAAAGCAAGCTGAGGGTTTGGAATAAATTGTTGATAGGCAACCCAATACAGATAAGTCGGATTGTCTAGTTCAGAGACAGGAATAAACAGCTGAAAAGCTAACACCATCAGCAGCATGCCCATCAATACTTTTAGAAATCCGAAAATAATCCAAGATGGACCACCTAAAAAAACGGCAAACCGCCATGCGGTTCTATTCTTTTCTTTCTGCGGTAAGAAACGTAAATAGTCAGCTTGCTCACCAATTTGGATCACAAATGAAAAAATAAGAGTGCACGCCGCACCAAAGTAATACACGTTAAAGTCGGTTGAATTTGAAACTGCCCCAACAAAATGCAAGCTACTACTTAAAATTTGTGGTTGTTTCCAAAGTACAAAAAACCACGGTAATAACAGCAATAAGAGCCAGATTGGTTGTGTAATCGCCTGAACTTTATTAATAAAACCAATGCCTTTGACCACTAAAGGTAAAATTACTAAAGCAGAAATTAAGTAACCAATAACTTGTGGAATACCTAAGGCAAGTTCAAGTGCCATCGCCATAATTGCGGCTTCAAACGCAAGTAAAATAAAGGTAAAGCTGGCATAAATTAGAGATGTAATGGTTGAGCCAATGTAGCCAAAACCTGCACCACGAGTAAGCAGATCGACGTCTACATTATATTTTGCGGCGTAGTAACTAATCGGCCAACTGGTCAAAAATATGATGGTACATACGACAATTGCTGCCCATAATGCATTGCTAAAGCCATACTGCCAAAGCATGGTCGCCCCAATGGCCTCCATCGCAAGAAAGCTGACTGTCGAGATTGCGGTATTGGTAACAGTCCAAGGTGACCATTTTCTTACTGAGGTAGGTGCATAGCGGAGCGCATAGTCTTCGATACTTTCATCTGCCACCCAAATATTATATTCACGGCGTGTTTTGATCACACGTTGTGGCGCTTGTTGGGGGCGGGAAGAATCTGGCATAACACTCATGTTTGGCATGTGGCTGCATTAAACCCAGCAATCCTTATGCCAAAAGTCATTTATCATGGCGATTTTTTCTAATAAGCACATATACGCAAAATAACGTATTTTCAATTTTCCCCAAAAATCACACACTCAAAACCATCAAAAAACAATGATCAATATTTGTGTTGATTGACCGAAAATGATTGGGAGAGTGATGTTATGAGTGTATCTGAACATCCAAATCTGGACACTGTGCAAGGTACAGATTCACAAAAAGCAGTGAATGAAACCTTAGAAGATTATACTTTACGTTATGCTCCACACAGCTTTCGGCGCTGGAGTCCCAAAGTTGTCGCTATTACTGCTCTTGGTGGTATTGCCTATCTTGCTGACTTTTCTATTGGTGCCAGTATTGGTATGTCTTACGGAACAACCAATGCTGTTTTCTCCATTTTATTTGCAGCGATTATTATCTTCTTAACTGGCATTCCTTTAGCCTACTACGCAGCGCGCTATAACATCGACCTTGACTTGATTACCCGCGGCGCAGGCTTCGGTTATATCGGCTCGGTCTTGACCAGTATCATTTTCGCCAGTTTCACGTTTATTTTCTTTGCCCTTGAAGGTTCAATCATGGCGCAAGGGTTATTGCTCGGTTTAGGTATTCCGCTTTGGGCCGGCTACCTCATCTCAACCGTTATGGTCATTCCACTCGTCATTTACGGCATGAAAGCCTTGAGTAAATTACAAGTCTGGACTACCCCGCTTTGGCTCGTTCTGATGATTGGTCCTGTAGCCTATCTAATTTACCAAGAACCTACCTTAGTCAGCCAGTTTGCAACTTTCACAGGTAACGAAGGTTTTGCAACTGTAGACATGGCTGCAATCATGCTGGGTGCTGGTATTTGTTTATCGTTAATCATGCAAATCGGTGAGCAAATTGACTACCTACGCTTCATGCCTGCAAAAACAAAAGAAAATAACAAAGCATGGTGGGCTGCAGTTATTTCAGCGGGTCCGGGTTGGGTGATTTTAGGCGCAATTAAACAAATTATTGGGGCATTTCTAGGTTTCTATTTACTTACTAAAATACCGGGCGTAAACAGCACTGAACCTGTTCAACAGTTTAATGCGGCGTTTCATGACATGCTTCCGGGCTGGGCTGCTTTAACACTTGCAGTGATTTTGGTGGTTATTTCTCAAATTAAAATTAATGTGACCAATGCTTACTCTGGTTCCCTTGCATGGACAAGTGCCTACACTCGTATTAGCAAACATTATCCGGGCCGTATTGTCTTTGTGATGGTGAACTTGGCAATTGCGCTTGCTTTGATGGAAGGCAACATGTTTGCGGTACTGGGTAAAATCTTAGGGTTCTATTCAAACTTTGCGATTGCTTGGGTTGTGGTTGTTGCAACAGATATTTCAATCAACAAATATGTGTTAAAACTTTCACCGAAAGAGCCGGAATACCGCCGTGATATGCTCTACAACGTAAACCCTGTTGGTATGGTGGCGTTCCTTGTATCAGCAGGCTTATCAATTGCAGCGTTCTTCGGATTATTGGGTAGTTTCCTAGCACCTTACTCACCACTTATCGCACTTGTACTTGCTTTTGTATTAACGCCAATCATGGGTTTATTAACCAAAGGAAAATACTACATCAAGTCACACGATGACGGTATTAAAGAACCACGTTACGATGCTGAAGGTACACCAGTTGCAACAGTTTACCACTGCCGCGTATGTGAGCAAGGTTACGAGCGTCCAGATATTATGTTCTCTCACAAACATAACGGCACGATCTGCTCTTTGTGTAAAACACTCGATGCTTAAATATTGTTAAAACTAAAAAAGAAGCTTTAAAGCTTCTTTTTTTACATCTGATGATTCTTAGCCAATCGGAAATAAACGTTCAGGCACTACATCTTTCATCACAATGGTTGAGATGAGCCGTTGCACACTTGGAATAGCGGATAATTTTTCATCGTACAAACGCTGAAAAGCCGGCAAATCTTTAGCCACCACATGCAGCAAATAGTCTGGCTCACCAAATAAACGTTGGGCCTGAATAATTTGCGGGATGTCTATTACCGCATTTTCAAACTTCTCAACGGCCTGTTTATCACCTTCTTTAAGCGTAATAAAAACAATCGCTGAAAATTCAAATCCCACTAAGTTTGGGTCGAGCTCTGCCCGATAGCCTTTTATCGCTCCCGACTCTTCCAAAGCCTTCACTCGTCTGTGACAAGGTGAAATGCTCAAGCCTACTTTTTCTGCCAATTCAGTAATAGATAATCGGCCATTTAATTGCAATTCAGCAAGAATCTTTTTATCTATGCGATCCATTTAGAAAAATTTACCCCAAATGAGTGTGATATGAGCAAACATTTAAAAGCACATTCTAAATACATGAGCATATTATTTTCAACAAGCTCGAATAAATAGGGATTTTTTCTAAATCACGAGCGAAACCTTTGGAAAATAGTTTGCCGAGATAAGCATATGGCTTTTAACATTTTTATTGCATTTTGGAGTGTCTCCATTCTTTTTATTATTACGCCAGGGGCAGACTGGGCCTATGCCATTTCGGCAGGAATTAAGGGAAAAGTCGTTGTACCCGCCGTTGCAGGTATGCTATTTGGGCACTTGATTACGATTTTATTGGTAGCCGCGGGTGTTGGTCTGCTTGTAGCAAATAATCCAACTGCTCTAATGATCCTCACGGTCGCGGGTTCTGCTTATTTGTTATGGATGGGAATAAACTTATTACTTACCCCTCCTACTCCCAACGAGTCCGATTCTGAAAAAGCTAAGTCATGGTTGAGCTGGGCAACCAAAGGTGTTTATGTGAGTGGCTTAAACCCAAAAGTTTTTTTACTCTTTTTAGCCCTGCTTCCTCAATTTATTGACACTACTGCTTCATGGCCTGTAACGACACAGATTCTTGCCTTCGGTGTTGTCCATATGATTAGCTGCGCAATTATTTACTTAATGGTGGGTTATGGTTCAGAGGCTATTTTGAAAACCAGACCACAAGCAGCACAGTTAGTTGGCCGTTTTTCAGGTGGTTTGATGGTCGTTATTGCAACGTGCTTATTGATTGGGCAAATTTAAAAGATATTCAGCAAAAAGTTACTGACTCACTTTTCGGGTCAGTAACTTAAATAATAAAATATAAGAAAAATTTATCTCATTCGTTTGAGGTTATACGTCACAACTCCCCAAATCACCAATTCTTGCCCTTCTTCAATATAAATATTCTGATAATCAGGATTTTCTGCTTTTAGCCAAACTTTAGGTGGATGAAATTGAGTATCAATCATTAAGCGCTTGACGGTAAAATCATTATCGATGAGTGCAATCACAATATCTCCCGATTTAGCGGGAATACTACGATCTACAATAAGTGGATCATTAATATCAATTCCAGCGTCTAACATTGACAAAGAATTAGCTTTGACAATAAACGTGGCATTTTCATTTCTAATTAAATATTCATTTAAATCGAGTGCTTGCTCAATATCATCTTGCGCAGGCGAAGGAAAACCTGCAGCAACACGTTCAGTTGCCAAAGGAATATGGTAAATTTTATCGTTATTCGGGTGGACCTGTTGAACATTAAGTTTTGAGTTAAAGTCGGTCAAGTTATTGGTTTTGACATTATTCAGTAACCAATTTTTGATAAAGTTAACTTGGGACTCGGGAACACGAATAACTTTTGTGGGTTCATTGAACTGTGCTTTACGTCCGGCATTTTCTCGTGCACCACCATGCTCGAACTCTTTTTTCTTTGGCATATCGCCTCCCTTATCACCGTTCAAATCCTACACACACAATGTAACTTGAAAAAGTTACATTTTCAAGTTGACGAAATATTTTTTTTGCATAACAATAAATCTCATGATCAGATTTTAATCCATTTTGTTTTTAACAGGGATGTTTTAAGCGAAATGGTAATTTGAAGAAAATCAAAACCTATTTTGAAATAGTCTTTATCGCTGACTGTTTTTGATTTTTATCAAATGAGATTCTGAACATTTAACATTCTGGTTAAATTCAGTTTTTGGTATGGAGACATGCGAAATGAAAAATCAACGTGATGCGGTTTTAGGTTATGCAAATGAGCAACATGCTTACTATATCCGTCTCATTGAAAATGATGCGGTTTTAGGTGAAAGCTATGGGTTATTCTGTGAAAATCCAGATAGCGAAGCAGCCGAAAGTATTATGACGACGCTATTTTTAAAGAAATCTTTTTGGTTAAACGGGTCTGAATATCTTGATATTGTAAAAGGCCTACAACCTCTTCCCCAGTAAATAAAGTAAGTAAGCTAAAAACAAAGGAGGCAAAAGCCTCCTTTGTTTTTAAAACATTCTGCTTAAGACGTAAAACGTCCGTAGGCATCACGTTTTTGATTACGAGAGTTTTGACCACGGCCATCATAATCATCGTCGTCATCACGGCTGCGACCACGACCTCGTCCACCTGAACGGCCACCGCGATCATCATCATCGTCGTCATCACGGCTGCGGCCACGACCTCGTCCGCCTGAGCGGCCACCGCGATCATCATCATCGTCATCATCACGACTGCGGCCACGACCTCGTCCGCCTGAACGGCCACCGCGATCATCATCATCGTCGTCGTCATCACGGCTGCGACCTCGGCCTCGACCACC